>NZ_BQHI01000024.1 GCF_021603585.1 Pseudomonas sputi
GGGATGCGAAGGCTGAAGCCTGTTGGGCCTTTTCTGCTTCGTTGCTGCTGGGGTTGATGGCTTGTTGTCTGGCAAACAATGGCAAATTGCATAGGTGGTTGCGCAGTAGAAACGTAACGAAACAATCTTCCTATCCCAGTGAGTGGTTCTGCGCTTTCGCTCAATATGACCGATTCATCACCCTTCATCTGGAGGATGAAAGGCGCGTTCTAGGCTGGCCAGTCGAGTGGCCACCGGAGTCGAACACCGGGCAGTTTTTGATGAGGTTTCCACGCTGGCTCAACGAAGAGGTCAGATTGGATCCTATTGGCGCCGAATTTTTGCTGATAGATTCCGCGAAGGTTAAATGGGTTGAATTCAGCCCGGCATCAGAGGGTTCATCATGACCGCCAGAGCACCGCAACCAATGCCAGAACATCTGGAGCGACTTTTCGTAGGGCCCGACGGGAAGCTGTTGGAGAAACCATTGATCACGGGCCCAAAGGCACCCCCACCGCTGAAGTACCCCCCGTCACCGCAAGCCCGCTACTAACCCCATCCATCCTTCACCGCCCGGCGAATGCTCTCCGGCAACATCGCAAACGCCGGGTTGTCGTTGTTCTCCCGCCAGATCAGATGCAGCTCGCTCTGCAAACCCTCGCCCAGATCGATCTCGCGAAACACCACATTCCTGGACACCACGCTGGTCGCGCAACGCGGCACCAAAGCCAGGCCCATGCCCGCGTTGACCGGCTCCAGCAACGGCGTGCTGACGATGCCCGGATCGATGCGCCGGGCGCGCAGCACGTCGATTCTCCGTACAAACCGGACAACTGGGGCGAGGCGCTGAACAGCGTGCAGATTGTCCTCGCCGATCACCATTGCTGGGGCGGTCTGTGCGACACCCAGACCCTGGCGAAAATGTGCGACACCTTCGGTCTCGGCGTATCGATGCATTCCAGTTCGCACCTGGGCATCAACCAGACGGCGCCCTCTGCTGTTTCAGAGCGTGCGCATCAACCAGTCACGAAACGCCTTCAGCGATGGCAAGGATTCGTTGCGCGCCGGGTACACCAGGTAATAGCTGCGTCGGCTGCTGATCGGTTCGCCGAGTTGCAACAGCTCGCCGTTGTGCAATTCATCTTCGACCAGAATCCTTGGCACCAGCCCGATGCCGATATTGGCGCGCACGGCCTGGATCAAGTGCGAGGTCATCTCGAAACTCGGGCCGATGCGCATGCTGCGATGGGGCAGGGCGTGATGGCTGAACCATTCAGACCAGGCCTGAGCGTTGCTGCTGACGTTGAGCAGCAGTTGCCCGGCGATGTCCTGGTCGGCCGCACGGCGTTCGGCATCGGACAGCTGCGTGCTGGCGATCACCACCAGTTCTTCGGTGTGCAAACGGTGGGCGGTCAGCCCCGGCCAGTCCCCGCCACCGACGCAAATCGCCGCGTCGATTTCGCTGGTGTCGAAGTCGATGGTCTCGATGCGTGAATGCAGGTGCACCGTCATGCCTGGGTGCGCGGTGTAGAAATCCTTCAGGCGCGGCAACAACCATTTCGAGCCGAAGGTCGGCAGGGTCGCCAGGCGCAAGCTGTGAATCCCCGAGCCAAACGCCATGGCCTGCAACGTCGCGCTGCGGATCTGGCCGAGGGCTTCGGACAGTTCGCGCTGATACATGCGCCCGACGTCGGTAAGGATCACCCGTCGGCCTTCGCGGCTGAACAGGCGCATGCCGAGCATCTTTTCCAGGATCTGCACCTGACGGCTGACCGCACTCTGGGTCAGCGACAGTTCGTGGGCGGCGCGGGTGTAGCTTTCATGGCGCGCGGCGGCTTCAAACGCCAGCAGCAACGACATCGAGGGGGTAAGGGTTCGCGGATTCATTCGTTTTAGTCATGGATTGCGGGTCGATTTTACGGTTGTCCCGACATCGCTCTGCAATGAACATAAGGCCTATGAGAGGGCGGGAGCGTGACGCAATCATTCCTTGCGCACAACTGTTCACCGCCACACGGCCCGTTTTTGACCGAGATTGCACTTCCGATGATTGCCCAGCTGTCGCCTTCCACCGCGTTGAACACCGATTACCAGCAGTTTCTCAAAGCCCTTGAAACGGGCGGTTTTCGCGGTGAAATCAGTGCCGACTACGCCAGTCGCGTGGTGCTGGCCACCGACAACTCGATCTATCAGCGCTTGCCGCGAGCGGCGGTATTCCCGCGTGATGCCGACGACGTGGCGCTGCTGGCACGCCTGATCGCCGAACCGGCGTACCAGAAAGTGGTGATCACCCCTCGCGGTGGTGGCACCGGCACCAACGGCCAGTCGTTGACTGACGGTATCGTCGTCGACCTGTCACGGCACATGAACCGCATCCTCGAAATCAACGTTGAACAGCGTTGGGTGCGCGTGCAGGCTGGTGTGGTGAAGGATCAACTGAACGCTGCGCTGAAATCCGCCGGGTTGTTTTTCGCCCCGGAACTGTCGACCTCGAACCGCGCCACCGTCGGCGGCATGATCAACACCGACGCCAGCGGCCAGGGCAGTTGCACCTACGGCAAGACCCGCGACCATGTGCTGGAACTGCACATGGTCCTGCGCGGTGGCGAGCGCTTGCACGGCCGTCCCTTGGAAGAAAGCGAGCTGGCAGCGGAATGCGCCCGTGAGGGGCGGGCCGGCGAGGTGTATCGCTGCGCGCGGCAGATCATCGATGAGCAGGGCGAGCTGATCCGGGAAACCTTCCCCGACCTCAACCGCTGCCTGACCGGCTACGACCTGGCGCACCTGCGCGAGGCCGACAACCGTTTCAACCTCAACAGCGTGCTGTGCGGCGCCGAGGGTTCGCTGGGGTTTGTGGTCGAGGCCAAACTCAACGTATTGCCGATCCCCAAGCACACGATGCTGGTCAACATTCGCTACGCCGGCTTCATGGATGCCTTGCGCGATGCCCGGGCGTTGATGGCGCTCAAGCCGCTGTCGATTGAAACCGTCGACTCCAAAGTGCTGTTGCTGGCGATGCAGGACATCGTCTGGCATGGCGTCGCCGAGTACTTTCCGGAAAGCGCCGAGCGACCGACGCTGGGGATCAACCTGGTGGAGTTCTGCGGCGACGATCCCGAGGAGCTGCAACGCCGGGTCGAGGCCTTCGTCCAGCACTTGGGCAACGACGCCACGGTCGAGCGCCTGGGGCATACGCTGGCCGTCGGGCATGCGGCGGTGAATCGTGTCTACGGCATGCGCAAACGCGCGGTGGGCCTGCTCGGCAACGTCGCCGGTGAAGCACGGCCGCAGCCGTTCGTCGAAGACACCGCCGTGCCGCCCCAACACCTGGCCGAGTACATCGCCGAGTTGCGCGACCTGCTCGACAGCCACCAATTGCAGTACGGCATGTTCGGCCACGTCGATGCGGGCGTGCTGCACGTGCGGCCGATTCTCGACATGAAGGATCCGCAACAAGCCGCACTGGTGCGTCCCGTTTCGGACGGCGTCGCCGCGCTGACCCAGCGTTACGGCGGCCTGCTGTGGGGCGAACATGGCAAGGGGCTGCGCTCGGAATACGCACCGGCCTTCTTCGGTGATTTGTACCCGGCGTTGCAAGCCTTGAAGGCGGCGTTCGATCCGTTCAACCAGTTCAACCCCGGCAAGATCGCCACGCCGGATATTCCCGGCGCGGCCTTGCTGAAGATCGATGAAGTGACCCTGCGCGGCGAACTCGATCGGCAGATCGACGAGAAAGTCTGGCAGGACTACGGCGCAGCGATGCACTGCAACGGCAACGGCGCCTGCTACAACTTCGATCCCGACGACGCCATGTGCCCATCGTGGAAAGCCACCCGCCAGCGTGCGCAATCGCCCAAGGGCCGCGCTTCGCTGATTCGCGAATGGCTGCGGTTGCAGGGCGAGGCGGGGGTCGATGTGTTGGCCGATGCCAGCCGCCGTCCGCCGTTTTTCAGCACGCTGCTGCAGCGCTGGCGCAACAGTCGTGCGCAGGAACAAGACTTCTCCCGCGAGGTGTACGACGCCATGGCCGGCTGCCTGGCGTGCAAGTCCTGCGCGGGGCAGTGCCCGGTAAAGGTCAACGTGCCGGACTTCCGCTCGCGGTTTCTCGAGCTGTATCACACCCGTTATCTGCGGCCGGCACGGGATTATCTGATTGCTTCGCTGGAGTACACGATTCCGTACATGGCGCGGATTCCGTTTCTCTATAACGGTTTGATGGGTGCCTCGTTCAGCCGGCACTTGCTCGAGCGTCTTGGCGGCATGGTCGATGTGCCGTTGCTCAGCCGTTTCGACTTCCATGCGGCCATGCGTCGCTGGCAGGTTCAACCGGCGTCGGTCGAGGTGTTGTCGGCGCTGACTGCCGCCCAGCGTGAGCGCAGTGTGGTGCTGGTGCAGGATGCCTTCACCCGATACTTCGAGGCGCCGCTGCTGGCGGATCTGATCGAACTGATTTCGCGTCTCGGCTATCAGGTCTACCTGGCGCCGTTCAGCGCCAACGGCAAGCCGCTGCATGTGCAGGGTTTCCTCTCGGCGTTCAATCGTGCGGCGTTGCGCAATGCCGGGCAATTGCGCGCGCTGGCCGAGATCGGTGTGCCGTTGGTGGGGCTCGACCCGGCCATGACCCTGGTCTATCGCCAGGAATATCTGAAAGTCCCGGGGATGGAAAAATGCCCGGAGGTGGCGCTGGTGCAGGAGTGGCTGCTCAAGGTCATGCCGGAGCAGAACGATCAACGCCGCGCCGAACCCTTCCGCCTGCTGGCGCACTGCACCGAAAAAACCAACGCCCCGGCCGCCACCCGGCAATGGGAGCAGGTGTTCGAACGTGTCGGCCTGAAGCTGGCGACCCAGGCCACCGGTTGCTGCGGCATGTCCGGCACTTACGGACACGAAGCGCGCAATCGCGAAACGTCGGCGGTGATCTTTGAGCAATCCTGGGCGAAGCAGATCGAGGCGCCGGTGGAGAAGGGCGAGGCGCTGGCGACCGGGTACTCCTGTCGCAGTCAGGTCAAGCGCCAGGCCGATCGACAATTGCGCCATCCGTTGCAGGTCGTGCTGGAAATCCTGCGTACCGCGTGATCGCTGTTTGAGAAGCGCTAGCGATTGGATCGGTTTTTCGTGTTATAAAGTAACGCAAATTTTACGGCCGCTTTCGGGCGGCTGCATCGATCAACCTTTCGATTGCGATACTTCCATGACGATTGCGGTTCCCCGTTCTGCCCCCTCGGCGACTGGCCGGTTGCTGTCTATTGATGCGCTGCGTGGCCTGGTCATTTTGTTCATGTTGCTGGACCACGTGCGCGAAACCTTCCTGTTGCATCGTCAGGTCACTGACCCGATGGACATCGCCAGCACGGAGCCGGCGCTGTTCTTCAGCCGCACCCTTGCGCACTTGTGCGCGCCGGTGTTCGTGCTGCTGACCGGCTTGTCGGCGTGGCTGTTCGGCGAGAAGTATGACGGCAAGGCTGACGTCAGTGCCTTCCTGTTCAAGCGCGGTTTGTTTCTGGTGGCGCTTGAATTCACCCTGGTGAATTTCGCCTGGACATTCCAGCTGCCACCGACCGTGATCTACCTGCAAGTGATCTGGGCGATCGGCTTGAGCATGATCGCGCTGTCGCTGCTGGTCTGGCTGCCACGCGGGCTGCTGTTGACGCTGAGCCTGGCGATCATCGCCGGGCACAACCTGCTCGACGGACTGCACTTCGCAGCCGAGTCGGCGCTGCACATACCGTGGGCGATCTTGCATGACCGCGGCTGGATCGAGGCGGGCGAGAGCTTGCGTCTGCGTACCTCCTACCCGTTGCTGCCGTGGATCGGCGTGATCGGTCTGGGTTACGCGTTGGGGCCGTGGTTCGCTCGCGCAGCCGATGCAGGCGTGCGCCAGCGCCGCTTGTGGGTCGGTGGCGTCGCCGGCCTGCTTGGCTTTGTAGCACTGCGGATGGTCAACGGTTACGGCGAGAAAACCTGGGCCTTCGGTGACAGCGGTGTGCAAACCCTGATGAGCTTTTTCAACATCACCAAATACCCGCCGTCGCTGTTGTTCATCACGTTGACGGTGAGTGTTGGACTGCTGCTGTTGCTGGTGTTCGAGCGCGCGCAGGATCGACGCTGGATTCGCTGGCTGACCGTATTCGGGTCGGCGCCGATGTTTTTCTATTTGCTGCACCTGTATGCGCTGAAGGTGCTGTACCTGATTGGCGTGGCGCTGTTCGGGCTCAATCAGGGCACGCATTTCGGTTTTTCATCGGTGACGGCGGTGTGGCTGGCGGCAATGGTGCTGGCGGTCGCGCTGTTCCCGACCGTGCGCTGGTTCTCGGAATTGAAGGCCCGGCGCCGCGACATTACCTGGTTGAAATATCTGTAAAGCGGCTCAGCCCGTTTTGCCATCGCGGGCACGGATTTTCAGGACTGACACACAACCTGTGGGGGCGAGCTTGCTCGCGATGGCGGCCTGACATTCAACAGCAATGTTGATTGTGAAGGTGTCATCGCGAGTAGGCTCGCTCCCACATGGTTTTTGGCTATGGGATCAGCGGCGATCCAGCCACACCGTCTGCGCATTGCAGAATTCGCGCACGCCGAAGTGCGACAACTCGCGGCCGAAACCGCTTTTCTTCACCCCGCCGAAGGTCACGCGCGGGTCGCTGGCGGAGTAACCGTTGATGAACACGCCACCGGTTTCCAGTTCGCTGGTCAGTTGCTGGGCCAGGGCGATGTTGGCGGTGTAGATCGTAGCGGTCAGACCGAACTCGCTGTCATTGGCCAGCGCTACGGCGTGGGCGCAGTCGCGGGCGGTGATGATCGAGGCCACCGGGCCGAACAGTTCCTGCTTGAACGAGGTCATGCGGTCGGTGACGTCGGCCAATACGGTTGGCTCGTAGTAGTTGCCCGGCCCTTGAGCCTTGCCGCCGCCGAGCAGCAGGGTGGCGCCTTCTTCGAGGGTGTCGCGCACTTGTTGATCGAGTTCGTCGCGCAGGTCGAAACGGGCCATCGGGCCGATGTAGTTGTCGGCGGACAACGGATCGCCCATCTTCAACTGGCGGGTGGCTTCGACGAATTTGCGGGTGAACTCTTCAACCACGCCTTCTTCGATGATCAGGCGCTTGGCGGCGGCGCAGACTTGCCCTGAGTTCTGGTAACGACCGATCACGGCGGCTTGTACGGCTTCGTCGATATCGGCGTCATTGAGCACGATGAACGGATCGGAGCCGCCCAGCTCCAGCACGCATTTCTTCAGCGCGGCACCGGCCTGTGCACCAATGGCCATGCCGGCGCGGACGCTGCCGGTCAGGGTTACGGCGGCAATGCGTGAGTCGGCGATGGCGGTCGAGACGCCTTCCGGGGTGACGTTGATCACCTCAAACACGCCATCGGCAAAACCGGCGCGGGTGAAGGCGTCGCGCAGCAGGTAGGCGCTGCCCATCACATTCGGCGCATGCTTGAGCACGTATGTGTTGCCGGCGATCAGCGCCGGGACGGCGCCCCGCAGCACTTGCCAGATCGGGAAGTTCCACGGCATCACGGCGAGGATCGGGCCGAGCGGACGGTATTCGATGCGCGCCTTGCCGCCTTCGACCAGCGTCGCTTCTGCGTTGAGCATGGCCGGGCCGTGTTCGGCGTACCACTCGCAGAGCTTGGCGCATTTCTCGATCTCGCCACGGGCCTGGGTGATCGGCTTGCCCATTTCCAGGGTGATCATGGTCGCCATGGCTTCGCTGCTGTCACGCAAAGCACCGGCCAGCGCGGTCAGGGCACGGGAGCGATCCTGCAGCGGCTTGCGCTTCCACTTGTTGAAGCCGAACGCGGCGCGGGTCAGTGCAGCGTCGAGAACTTCGGCGGATTCGAAGGCGTAGTGACCGATCTGCTCGCCGGTGGCGGGGTTGATCGAAATGGCGTGGGTCTGGCTGGAAATCGGGCTCATGGCATCGTCCTGCGAGGTCAGTGGATGCGCTCAGAGTAGGGTGGCGTTTGATTTCTGGAAACTGAATAATAAAGAGTGTTTCTTTCACGATTGGAGAATGACTGTGGATCTGGTGCAACTGGAAATTTTCAAGGCCGTTGCCGAGCACGGCAGCATCAGCGCTGCGGCGGCGCAGATCCATCGCGTGCCGTCGAACCTGACGACCCGCATCAAGCAGTTGGAGGAAGATCTGGGTGTCGATCTGTTCATCCGCGAGAAAAGCCGCCTGCGCCTGTCACCGGCCGGCTGGAGTTTTCTCGAGTACGCGCGGCGCATTCTCGATCTGGTGCAGGAAGCCCGCGCTACGGTGGCCGGCGAGGAACCGCAAGGCGCGTTCCCGCTGGGGTCTCTGGAAAGCACCGCGGCGGTGCGCATTCCCGGATTGCTGGCGACCTACAACCAGCAACACCCGAAGGTCGATCTGGACCTGTCGACCGGTCCGTCCGGGACGATGATCGACGGAGTGCTGTCCGGGCGCCTGGCGGCTGCGTTCGTCGACGGCCCGGTCTTGCACCCGGCACTGGAAGGCATACCGGCGTTCGAAGAAGAAATGGTCATCATCTCGCCGCTCCATCACGGGCCGATCCAGCGTGCTGCGGACGTGAATGGCGAAAACATCTACGCGTTTCGCTCGAACTGCTCCTATCGCCATCACTTCGAAAAATGGTTCAGCACCGACGCTGCGGTGCCCGGCAAGATTTTTGAAATGGAGTCCTATCACGGCATGCTCGCCTGCGTCAGCGCGGGCGCCGGCCTGGCCCTCATGCCGCGCAGCATGCTGCAGAGCATGCCCGGCTGCGCAACGGTGAGTGTCTGGCCGCTGGCGGCGGATTTTCGCTATTTGACGACGTGGCTGGTGTGGCGACGGGGCACGGTGTCGCGCAGTCTGAGTATGTTTGTGCGTTTGCTGGAGGAGCGCGGTGTGGTGCGTGCAGAAGAGAATTGATGCTTTGGGTCCGGGTCTTCTCGATGAAGACCTGCTCCCTTGCTTGAAAGGCTTGCCCGGTTCGGTGATTTGCCGAACCGGGCATTTTTCATTGGCCGTCGACGCTGCGGGGCAGGTCGAGTGGATGGGCGTCGCGCAACACTTCCGGCAGCAAGGCATCGGGAAAGCCCTGATACGCCACCGGCCGCAAAAAGCGCTCGATCGAAGTCATGCCAACCGAGGTGAAGCGGCTGTCCGACGTCGCCGGGAATGGGCCGCCGTGCACGGTGGCGAAGGTCACTTCCTGCGGATGGGCGAAGGCGTTCACCACGATGCGTCCGGTGCGGCGTTCGAGAATCGGCAGCAGGCGTCGAGCCAGATCCAGATCGCGGTCTTCAAGGTGAATGGCTGCGCTCAGTTGGCCCTTGAACGAACGTGCAACGGCCAGCAATTCTTCTTCATCATTGACCGTCACCAGCAATGCAGCAGGGCCGAACACTTCATGGGCCAGCGCGGGTTCGTTGAGAAAGTGCTGGCCACTGACTTCCAGCAACGCCGAGCGCCCTGCAAACTGGCCATCCGTTGGCGCGCCAACCGCCACCGGATTCGCCCCCACGCTTTCCATTGCCACCAGCCCTTTGACGTATGAACCGTGTATTCCCGGTGTCAGCATCGTACGCGCCGGCGCTTCGCTGACTCGCTTGATCATGGCGCTGCGCAGCGCTTGCAGACCTTCGCTCTCGACCGCGATCAGGATCGATGGACACAAACAGGCTTGGCCGACATTCACCAGCATTCGCTCGACAAAGCCATCGCCGATCTCACTGCCACGCGCGGCCAGCGCGGCGGGCAAAATGAAGGTCGGGTTGACGCTGGTCATTTCGGTAAACACGGGGATCGGATCAGGCCGTAATTGAGCGCGGCGATAAAGCGCCATGCCGCCCACCTCAGAACCGGTGAAGGTCACCGCTTTAATCAAAGGATGATCGACCAGCGCCTCACCGATGGCATTGCCGCCACCGCGCACCATGGAGAAAACCCCTTCATGCAAGCCATGCGACTGCACCGCTTTACGGATGGCGCGCGCCTGGATTTCCGAGGCGCCGGGATGCGCGTTATGGGCCTTGAGAATCACCGTCGCACCGGCCGCGAGCGCCGACGCCGTATCACCGCCAGCCACCGAATAGGAGATCGGAAAATTGCTCGCACCGAAGATCGCCACCGGGCCGATGGCGATTTTCTGCAGGCGATGATCCATCCGTGGCCGTGGCTGGCGATCAGGTTGTGCCGGGTCGATTGCCAGCTGCAGGAAGCGCCCCTTGCGCACCACTTCGGCGAACTGGCGGAACTGGGTCGCAGCTTTGGCGGCTTCGCCTTCCAGTTGCGCCTGAGGCAGACCGGTTTCCAGGGCGGCGCGGGCGGCCAGTTCGGCGCGCACGGCATCGAGGTTGTCGGCGATGGTTTGCAGAAACGCTGCACGTTCGGTCAGTGACGTATGGCTGTAGCTGTCGAATGCTGCGTCGGCCAGGGTTGCCGCTTGATCGACCTGGGCTGCGCCACCTAAGGCGAATTCTGGCTCGATCAGCATGTGGGTCGCCGGATTCAGCGCCTTCATCGTGCCCTCGGTGGCGGGGACGTCGGCGGCCCCGATCAGCAGATGTCCGGTCAGATTCATTTTGCGTCACCACGCGCCTGGAGGCTGGCGATCAGCTCATCGGTGGTGGTGATGACATGGGCGAACGTCGGGCCGTTGAGTTCGTGGGCGGCGTGCATCATTTCCTCTTTGAACGCAGCGGTCGCATCGCGCACCAGGGTGACGTGGTAGCCGAGTTCCGATGCGTAACGGGCGGTGGCTTCGATGCAGGTGTTGGCCAGCAGGCCGACGATGATCACGTGGGTGATGCCTTGCTGTTTCAGGCGAAAATCCAGATCTGTGTTGGCGAAACCGCTGGAGCCCCAGTGTTCCTGAACCACAATGTCACCGTCCTTCGGTGCGAAATCCGGGTGCCATTCACCGCCCCATTCGCCGCGCGCGAAGTGGTGCATGTGCATGATCTTTTGTTGGGTCGGGGTTGGGTGATCCCAGTTCTCGTAGTCGCCTTTGACCCAGCGGTGATGGGGTACGATGACGACCGGAATCGGCAGGGCCCGTACGGCGCGATCGAGTTTGCGCAGGTTGTCGAGCAGGCCATTCTGCTCGGCCATCGGTTTGAGCAGCGGAAAGATTTTGCCGCCGTCCGAGAGAAAATCGTTGTACGGATCGACCAGCAAGTAGGCGGTTCTGTCGAGCGGATAGAGAGGTTTCGACATGACGATGGACTCCGGCAATGAGAGTGATCGATGCTCAGGGCTTGTTCCCGCATCGTGTTGATATGATAATCATAGTAACTGTGAAAGAGGCAAGCCCTGATGGCTGTAAACGATAGTCTTCCCGATACGCTGTGCCCGATTTCCCGGGCCGAGGCGATCGTCGGCGACCGCTGGTCGGTGCTGGTTTTGCGCGAATTGTTCATGGGCAGCCATCGCTACGACGAGATCCTGGCCCAGACCGGCGGTACGCCGCAGATGGTCGCCGCCCGTCTGAAAAGCCTGGAAGCGGACGGGCTGGTCGAGCGCCGCTTGTACAACGAGCGGCCGAAACGCTACGAGTATCACCTCACCGCGAAGGGCGAGGCGTTTTACCCGGTGGTGATTGCGTTACGCGCCTGGGGCGAAACCTGGTGCAAATCGCCGGAGGAAGGGCTGGCGGTGAACATGACCCACAAGCACTGCAACCACAGCGCCGGCCTCGGGCCGCTGTGCGATCACTGCGGTGAAGTGTTGCGACGTGAGGATCTGATCAGCCAGCCGCAAGAGGCGTACGCCGCCGAACGACAGGCGCGGCGCGAGGCGTTCAAGGCGAAATAGACGGCTCCATCCAAAACAGAACGCCCCCCCGGATTCGAGGGGCTTCATGTGTCAACGCAGAACGGATGGCTTACAGACTGCCCGCCAGTTTTGCGCAGGTCCGCGCCGTTGATGTAGACCAACACCGGCCCGACGTACAGCGGCGTGTTCATGCATCGACCTGGAAGCTCCAGCCGATGTCGCACTGACCTTTGTGGATGGCGTAGAAGTCGATCAGGTTGATCGCGGTCCACGGCACCAGTACGACCGGCAGCACCAGCACCTCTTGTTGGGCTGATCATGGGCAAGGAAAGGGGAGAGATAAATGAGTAGTTTGTTGCGCCAGGCGAAAAAAAAACGAGGCTCTCCGGTCGGGTGAAAGTGCTCTGTTTCGGGTGTTTCAGTGCTACCAGCGACAATGCAGCTGACATCCATCGGTGCAGTTGTCTGTCGGTGTTGTTGCGGCTCGGCTGCGGACTTGAATCCAGCAACCAGACCGGTTTTTTTCAGAGGCGAATCGACGCCAGCATCCGTTGCAGCATCGCATCGCAGGCCGTGAGCTGATCGGCGCTGACGAACTCGTCCGGCTTGTGACCCTGGTCCATGCTGCCGGGCCCGCACACCACCGTGGGAATCCCCACCGCATCGAACAATCCGCCCTCGGTGCCAAACGCCACGGTGCCGAAATCGTCCGAGCCACAGAATGTGGCGATCAATTGCGCAGCCTGGCTTCGGGCATCGGTGGCCAGCCCCGGATAGGCCGACAATTCGCTGAAACGGATAGCGCTCTGCTCGCTGACGGCCCGCATGCGCGGCAGCATTTGCTGCTCGGCGTAGGCTTTGAGTTGCTGCGCAACGACCGCCGGATCCTGCGAGGGCAGGGCGCGGATTTCGAAGTCGAAACGGCAATCGGCGGGGACGATGTTCAACGCCTTGCCGCCGCTGATTACGCCGGTTTGCACCGTGGAATACGGCGGGTCGAAACGCGGGTCGAGGTGTTCATCCTTGAGCTGTCGAGCGATGCGCCCCAATTCGCCGATCAGCTCGGCGGCGCATTCGATGGCGTTGACCCCAAGTGGCGCGTAAGCCGAATGACAGGCGTGCCCCTGGACATCGCAGCGCATGGCCAGTTTGCCCTTGTGCCCGAGCACCGGTTTGAGCTCGGTCGGCTCGCCGATGATGCACAGCAGCGGTTTGACCGGACGTTGCTCCAGCACCTTGAGCAACGAGCGCACGCCGAGGCAGCCGACCTCTTCGTCGTAGGACAGGGCGATGTGCACCGGCAGGCGCAAAGGTGCTTCGATCAATGACGGCACCAGCGCGAGCACGCAGGCGATGTAGCCTTTCATGTCCGCCGTGCCGCGACCGTAAAGCTTGCCGTCGCGCTCGCTGAGTGCGAACGGCGGCAGCGTCCACCGCTGGCCATCGACCGGCACCACATCGGTGTGCCCCGACAGCACGATGCCCGGTTGATCGGCCGGGCCGATCGTGGCGAACAGGTTGGCCTTGCTGCGCTCATCGTTGTAGATCAGCTCGCACGGCACATCGAAACTTTCGAGGTAGCTACGCACAAAGTCGATCAATTGCAGGTTGGACTCGCGGCTGGTGGTGTCGAACCCCACCAGCGTCTTGAGCAACGCGACGCTGTCGCTCATCGGTCGTCTCCGGCCACCCCGTAACCCGGCGCCTTGGCCGGATCGAGGGCGCGGTCGATGTAGTTCTGAAGCTGCGGGCGATAGGCGTCCCAGAGTTTTTGCAGTTGGCCGATCGGGTCTGCATCGGCCCAGTCCACCCGCAGATTGACGATGGGCCAGGTCAGTTCACCGACCACGACCACGGCGGCCGAATGCACCGGACCTGCTTCACCGCCCAGGGCCTGGGCGGCGTGCAAGGCCTTGATCAGGCGATCGGCCAATTGGCCTTCGCCATCTTCGAACGCGCTGACCATGGCTTCGATCACCGAGCGCCCGGCGAGCATATTGCCGGCCGCCACGCATTGTTCGCCGGACATGGCGTTGTGCACGCCCAGGGTTTGCGCGCCGCTGAAATGCGCGGTCTGGCCGAGGTGGTTGATCGCCGTGATCTGCCGGTACTGACTGTAGCCATTGCGGGTCAGCACCTTGTCCAGTGCAGCCTCGGGCGCCAGGCCTTGTTCCATCAGAACGAGCACTTCCGGGCCGAGCGATGGCAGGGTGATGTTCTGGCTCGACACCGCGCCGACACCGGGCAACAGCCACGGGCAGCGAGCGCCGACGGCGATGCTGGAGGAGCTGATGGCGATGCCGAACTGACCGGTTTCGGGGCAGCGGGCGGCGATGGAAAATGTCATGTGTGGCCTCCTTTCGCTAAGGTCGAATTACTCGGGAATCACCGCAACCACATCAATCTCCATCAGCCACTGTGGCTGACCCAGGGCCGACACCACCAGCCCGGTGGAGATCGGGAACACGCCCTTCAGCCATTTGCCGACTTCCTGATACACCGGCTCGCGGTAGCGCGGGTCGATCAGGTAAGTGGTGGTCTTGACGATGTGGCTCAGGTCACTGCCGGCCTCTTCGAGCAGTTGCTTGACGTTGCGCATCGCCTGTTCCGTCTGGGCGCGCGGGTCGCCGAGGCCGACCAGTTCACCGTCGAAACTGGTGCCGACCTGGCCACGGACATACACGGTGTTGCCGGCGCGCACGGCCTGGCACAGATCGTTGTCCAGAGTCTGGTTCGGGTAAGTGTCCTTGGTGTTGAACATGCGGATGCGGGTGTGGGTTGGCTGACTCATGTGCGGCTCCTGACGAAATCGGGCCCGGCGCGATGGGCGCCGGTATTGAAGAGGGAAATCAAGCGTCGACGGTGTCGACAGCGTGGTTGTGCAGCGCGGCTTCGCGTTGTTCGGCATCGCGATAGGCCAGGTATTTGCGCTGGGTGGCGATGTGATCGGCCACGTACCTGGCGTCGTGCCACACGCCCCAGATGAACGAGGACCCGCGTCGCGACTGCCACGGCAGACCGAGGAAATACACACCCGCTTCGCTGGACACACCGCGCTGGTGCTGCGGCTTGCCGTTGTCGTCGAATGCCGCGACGTTCAGCCAGGAATAGTCCACGGCAAACCCGGTGGCCCAGATGATCGAAGTGACGCCGGCGGCGGCCAGATCGAGATTGGCCAGCGGGTTCTTCACGCATTCAGGGTCCGGATACGTCGCGCGGGCTTCCGGTTCCAACGGCAGGTCGAGGCCGTTGCGTTCGATGTAGGCGTCGGCGGCATCCAGCAGCGCGAGGTAGTTCTCGTCGCCACGTTTGAGGTTGTCGCGCAGATCCTGTTTGAAGGTCACCACGCCGTCACTGAACGATTCGGTGACGCCAACCAGGGTCATGCCGCGATGGGCCAGACCACGGAAGTCGATAGTGCGGCCACCGTGGGCGCCGCTGACGGCGATGGTCACGTGCTCGCGGCCGGGTTTCATCGCGGCCTGGTCCCACTCGCCGAGCACGCCGAGCCACCAGCAGAAATCACGGTTGCGGTAAGCGCGAGGAGGGCGGTCGTGGGCGCCGACCGAGAGGTAAACCTGCTTGCCCGAGCGCTGCAATTCGTCGGCGATCTGCACGCCCGACGAACCGGCACCGACCACCAGCACTGCGCCGGCCGGCAGTTGCTGCGGGTTGCGATAGTCGGCCGAGTGAATCTGCAACAGACGCTCATCCTTCGGCGCAATCGCCGGGATCACCGGACGCTGGAACGGCCCGGTGGCGGCGACGACGCGGGCCGCTTCGATCACGCCCTCGGAGGTCTCGACGGTGAAGCCCGGACGCCCGACATTGCGCACCACGCTTTTCACATCGACACCGGTGCGGATCGGCGCGTTGAATTTTTTCGCATAGGCTTCGAAGTAGTCGGCGACGCGCTCCTTGTGGGCGAAACCGTCCGGATCGACATCATCGAATTCCATCCCCGGAAACCGGTCATGCCACGCCGGACCGTTGGCCACCAGCGAATCCCAGCGCCCGGTGCGCCAGCGTTCGGCAATGCGGCTGCGCTCCAGCACCAGGTGCGGCACACCGAGTTTGCTCAGGTGTTCGCTCATGGCCACCCCCGCTTGACCGGCGCCGACAACAAGCGTGTCTGTTTTTATTATTTCAGTGGTCATCTCTGATCCCTTCTCACGAGGCCGTTGAATTCAGGTCGCTGTCGACCTGTTCTCTGTGCTTGGGATCAGACTAGGGAGGGGGGGGGGATCGGTAAAATATTATTAAGCTGGCATGTGAAGATAAAAACGTGATGCAGAGGTCTGAAAGCCCCGTAAACAAGGGGCTTCGCCTTGGCACCGGAATCCGGGACAACGAAAAAAAGGGCCGTCGACAGGTGTGTCGATGGCCCTTTTCAATTGGCGCTTGATTTACATCCAACTCAACGATTGAGGAACGCCAGCAGGTCTTCGTTCAATTGCTGCGCATGGGTCACGGCGAAGCCGTGGGGGGCACCGGCATACACCTTCAATTCGGCGCCCTTGATCTGCGCGGCGGCGCGTTTGCCGGTGGTTTCGAACGGCACGATCTGGTCGCCGTCGCCGTGAATCACCAGCGTCGGCACATCGATTTTCGCCATGTCCGGGCGGAAGTCGGTTTCCGAGAAGGCGGTGACGCAATCCACGGTGCCTTTGAGTGAAGCGAGCAGGGCGATGTTCAGGGTTTGGGTCAGCACGCCGTCAGAGACCTTCTGGCCCTGATTGGTGCCATAGAACGGGGCGTTGAAGTCAGCGATGAACTGCGCGCGATCCTTCAGCAGGCCGGCCTTGATCCCGTCGAACACCGAGGTGTCCACGCCTTCAGCGAAGTCCGGTTTCTTGCCGAACAGCGGCGTCACCGCGCCCAGCAGCACCAGCCCGGCAACGCGCTCGCTGCCGTGGCGCGCAATATAACGGCTGACATCGCCACCGCCCATGGAGAAACCGACCAGGGTCACGTCACGCAGGTCCAGATGCTCGATCAATTGCGCGATGTCATCGGCGAAGGTGTCGTAGTCGTAGCCGGTCCACGGCTGCTCGGAGCGCCCGAAACCACGACGGTCGAAGGCGATGGTGCGGTAGCCGCGGCTGCTCAGGTATTCCATCTGGTATTCCCACATGTCGGCGTCCAGCGGCCAGCCGTGGCTGAACAACACGGGCTTGCCGCTGCCCCAGTCCTTGAAATAGATCTCGGTGCCGTCTTGGGTCTTGAACGTGCTCATGAAAACTCCTTGGGTGTGGACCTGCGTGAATGCCGTGAAGGCAGCGTTCACTATCGCGACAAAGCGCGTTGGCCACTTGTACGCAGGTGCTAAGTTCGTGGCGCATGGCGTTATCGGTTTTGCGATACGGGTTGTAAGATGCAACCGAATCGAACCTGCCGTTTTGCCGGAGACACCCGAAATGAAGCGCAAAAGCCTTGCGGGCAATGCCTGCCCGATCGCCCGGACACTCGACCTGATCGGTGACTGGTGGTCGTTGCTGATCATTCGCGACGCGCTGGAAGGCATCAGTCGCTTCAGCGATTTCGAGAAGAGCCTGGACATCGCCAAGAACATGCTGAGCACCCGGCTCAAAGGGCTGGTGGAGCGGGGCATCCTGCGCCTGGTGCCGGCGTCCGACGGCAGCGCCTACAAGGAGTACGTGCTGACGGAAAAGGGCCGGGCGTTGCAAACCGTGATCGTTGCGTTGTCGCAGTGGGGTGGTGAATTCATGTTCGAGCCGGGCGAGCCGGGGTCGGTGATGGTCGATGCGCAGAAGCGAAAGCCGATCAGGAAGCTGGAGCTGCTATCGGCCGATGGTCGCCAGTTGGCGCCGGAAGATATCGCGACAACTTCGACTGCGTACTGACACCTGCGTCAGACCAAAAAAAGCGCCCCGACGTTCTGTTCAGGGCGCTCTGCATTCAGGGTCGCTTGGCGTATTTAACGAAACGCCGGCACCACATGCTTGATAAACAGCTCTAGCGACTTCTTCTTCTCCGCATGCGGCAAGCTGTTGTCACACCAGAAACTGAACTCATCCACGCCCAGTTCTTGGTAATACTTGATCCGCGGAATGATCTCTTCCGGCGTGCCGATCATCGCGGTCTTGTGCAGGCTCTCCAGCTCAAACTCCGGCCGCCCGGCAAACTTCTCTTCCGGGCTCGGGGCGAGGAAGCCGTTCACCGGCACTTCTTTGTTGCCGAACCACGCATCGAACGTGCGATAGAAACGTGAGATGGCTTTCGCGCCTACCTTCCAGCCTTCCGGGTCATCCGCCGAGTGCACGTGGGTATGACGCAGCACCATGAGTTGCGGGCGCGGCACGTCGGGGTTGTTGTCCAGCGCGGTCTGGAACTTGTTCTTCAGGTCGAGGACTTCTTCGTCGCCCTTCATCAACGGCGTGACCATCACGTTGCAGCCGTTGGCCACGGCGAAGTTGTGCGAGTCCGGGTCGCGGGCGGCGATCCACATTGGCGGATTGGGCTTCTGGATCGGTTTCGGCACGCTGGTGGAGGTGGGGAATTTCCAGATCTCGCCGTTGTGGGCGTAGTCGCCTTGCCACAGGGCGCGGACCACCGGGACCATTTCCCGCAACGCCTGGCCGCCGGATGAGGCGGGCATGCCGCCGGCCATGCGATCGAATTCCACCTGATAGGCGCCACGTGCCAGGCCCACTTCCATCCGGCCGTTGCTGATCACATCGAGCAACGCGCACTCACCGGCGACCCGCAGCGGATGCCAGAACGGCGCGATGATGGTGCCGGCGCCCAGGTGAATCGTGGTGGTCTTGGCCGCGAGGTAGGCCAGCAGCGGCATCGGGCTCGGCGAGATGGTGTATTCCATCGCGTGGTGTTCGCCGATCCACACGGTGCTGAAACCACCGGCCTCGGCCATCAACGTCAGTTCGGTCAGGTCTTCGAACAGTTGACGGTGGCTGACGCTTTCGTCCCAGCGTTCCATGTGTACGAACAGGGAAAATTTCATGACGCTACCTCGAATCTCTTGTGGTCGGCCGGTCGCTTGCCGGCCTGTTTAAGTGCAATGGTGCGGATCAGGCGAAGGCGGGCAGGGCGCCCATCTTGCCGTGGCAATACACCAGCGGGCCGGCGTCCTGCTGAGGGACGATGAGGTTTTTCACCGCGCCGACCATGATCGCGTGGTCGCCACCTTCGTATTCGCGCCACAGCTCACATTCGATGATAGCTGTCGCGTTGGCCAGGATCGGGTTGCCCAGTTCGCTTAGCGTCCACTCGATGCCCTGCGCCTTGTCCTTGCCTTTGCGGGCGAAGGCATAGGCTTCGCTCTGCTGACCGCCGGACAACACGTGAATGGCAAAGCGTTTGTTCTTGATCAGGACAGGGTAGGAATCGGAACTGTAGTTGGGGCAGAACAGCACCAGGGCCGGGTCCATCGACAGCGAGCTGAAGGCGCTGGCGGTCAGGCCGACGATCTGGCCGTCGTCATCCAGCGTGGTGATGACAGTGACGCCGGACGGGAACGAGCCCATGACTTGTTTGTAGACGGCAGCATCGATCATTGGTCAATCCTCGAGTGCGGTGAAGCGTGTTTTTATGTGTTTATGGGTCTGATGGTATACCGTAATACATCGATTGCAAGCGCTTTTTTGGTGAAACGATAAACGTGGTTCATCCGTCGGAAACTCAGCATTTACGGGGCTTTGCTCTAGCCGTGAACGCTGACTATCAGGGAGGATGCCGGATCAGACACCGTCGCAAACAGCGGATCAGTCTTGTGAAAAAGATGGAATACCATAATATGGTCTCCATCTGAGGAGCGGCCACGAAGCGCCCCCGGTTTGGCTTCATACAACGATAAGAACAGACCCAATCGAGTTCATTTTTATGTCCCAGATGTCCCGGCAAGATCCGTTGATCGAGAATCACACGGTCGACTACGTCCCACTCGCGGAACGCCACGGGAAGGCCCGCGACCTGTTCACGCTTTGGTTCAGCACCAACATTGCGCCACTGCCCATCGTCACCGGCGCCATGGTGGTTCAGGTGTTTCATCTCGACCTGTTATGGGGGTTGCTGGCGATTGCGCTGGGGCACATGATCGGCGGGGTGGTGATCGCCCTGGCGTCGGCGCAAGGCCCGCGCATGGGCATTCCGCAAATGGTGCAGAGTCGTGGACAGTTCGGGCGTTACGGCGCGCTGTTGATCGTGTTCTTCGCGGCGATCATCTACATCGGTTTCTTCATTTCCAACATCGTGCTGGCCGGCAAATCCATCGTCGGCATTGCGCCTTCGGTGCCGGCGCCGTTGAGCATCCTGATCGGCGCCCTCAGCGCCACGGCCATTGGCGTGATTGGCTACAACTTCATCCACACGCTGAACCGCATCGGCACCTGGGTAATGGGCAGCGCGCTGCTGGCCGGGTTCATCTACATCTTTGCCCATGAGTTGCCGGCGGACTTCTTTACCCGGGGCAGCTTCAATCTTTCGGGATGGCTGGCGACGGTGTCGCTGGGGATCATCTGGCAGATCAGCTTTTCGCCGTACGTGTCTGACTACTCTCGTTACCTGCCGGCCGACATCGGTATCGGCAAGCCATTTATCGCGACATATCTGGGCGCCACGCTGGGCACGATTCTGTCGTTCACCTTCGGCGCGGTGGCGGTGCTGGCGACGCCGGAAGGCACCGAGGCGATGGCGGCGGTCAAGCAGTCCACCGGTTGGCTCGGGCCGATTCTGATGGTGCTGTTCCTGCTCAATATCATCAGCCACAACGCCCTGAATCTGTATGGCGCGGTGCTGTCGATCATCACCTCGATCCAGACCTTCGCCAGCCAGTGGACGCCGAGCATCAAGGTGCGGGTGATCTTGTCGAGCGTGGTGCTGGCGGGCTGCTGCGTGGTGGCGCTGGGGGCGTCGGCGGATTTCATTTCCGAGTTCATCGGGCTGATTCTGGCGTTGCTGCTGGTACTGGTGCCATGGGCGTCGATCAACCTGATCGACTTCTACCTGATCAAGCGCGGCAGCTATGACATCGCCTCGATCTTCCGTGCCGACGGCGGCATTTATGGGCGCTTCAACCTGCACGCGATCATTGCCTACTTCATCGGCATCATCGTGCAGCTGCCGTTCGCCAACACATCGTTGTATGTCGGGCCGTACGCCAATCTGGTGGAAGGTGCGGATCTGTCGTGGCTGGTCGGCCTGATCGTGACATGCCCGCTGTATTACTGCCTGGCGACCCGTGGGCAGGCGCAGCAGAGCAGGGCGACGCGGTTGGGTTTTACCGACTGACCGTTCGCTGGCTGTCCAAACAATGCCCGGCACATCGTCGGGCATTGTTGTTTCCGCATCCCGGCGGTCACGCAAATTGGCCGTTTCGATCCCCTTTTGGCCAACCGGCTACTGTGCTGCGGCTACGCTGTCAGCAAGAATCGAAGCCACAACAAGACGCTGCACCTTCCTTGCCCTTGGCTGATTTGCAAGCCGCTGCCGTGTACAGAACATAAAAACCATCGACTCACGCTGCATTCGGGGAAACACAACATGGTCACGATGAAACGCATTCTGGGCGCCACTGTTTTCGGGCTGACGCTGCTGGCCAGCGCCGTACAGGCCGAACAGCGCGAACTGCGGGTGTACAACTGGGCGGATTACATCCTGCCGTCGGTGCCCAAGGATTTCGCCGCCAAAAGCAACATCAAAGTGACCTGGGACACCTTCGACACCAACGAATCCCTCGAAGCCAAACTGCTGACCGGCAACTCCGGCTATGACCTGGTGGTGCCGTCGAACCAGTTTCTCGATACTCAGATCAAGGCCGGCGTGTTCCAGAAACTCGACAAGTCCAAGCTGCCTAACTGGAGTCACCAGGACCCGGCGCTGCTCAAGTTGCTCGACGCCAACGACCCGGGCAACCAGTACGGCGTGCCTTATATGGTCGGCACGGTGCTGATCGGCTTCAACCCGGCCAAGGTCAAGGCTGCCCTCGGCGAGAACGCGCCGGTGGACAGTTGGGACCTGGTGTTCAAACCGGAGAACATGGAAAAGCTGAAATCCTGCGGCGTGGCGATGCTCGATTCGCCGTCGGAAATCCTGCCTCTGGCCCTGCATTACCTGGGCCTGGACCCGAACAGCCAAAACCCGGCCGACTATGAGAAAGCCAAGGACCTGATGCTCAAGGTTCGCCCTTACGTCACCTACTTCAACTCGGCCAAGTACATGACCGACATCGCCAACGGCGACATCTGCGTGGCCATCGGTTATTCCGGCAGCTTCTACCAGTTCGGCAACCGCGCCAAAGAGGCAGGCAACGGCGTGGTGGTCGACTGGCGCTTGCCGAAGGAAGGTGCGCCGATCTGGTTCGATACTTTCGCGATTCCGAAGAGCGCGAAGAACGTTGAGGAGGCCCACGAGTTCCTCAACACCTTGCTCGATCCGACAGTCATCGCGTCGATCAGCGACTTCCTCGGCTACCCGAATGCCAACAAGGATTCGCTGCCGCTGATCAACAAGGAAATCACCGGCAACCCGAACCTGACGCCGACCAGCGAAGCACTGAAGAAACTTTACGTGGTGCAACCGTTGCCGCAGAAGCTGGAGCGGGTGCGGACGCGGGTGTGGACCAGCATCAAGTCGGATAAATAAGTTCAAGGCGAGGGAGCGAACCGCGTTTGCTCCCTCGGCCGTTATTTCGCCTGGTTCTCTTCAGGCGATTTGTCTTTCGTCAGGATCAGACTCAACAACACCGACGCCAGAATCAGCCCCCCGACAATCGCCAGCGACCACTCCACCGGCGTGTGAAACCACGGCATCACCGTCATTTTGCCGCCGATGAACACTAGCACCAGCGCCAGACCGTACTTGAGCAAATGAAAGCGGTCGGCCATGTCTGCCAGCAAAAAGTACAGCGCCCGCAGGCCCATGATCGCGAAGATGTTCGAGGTAAAGATGATGAACGGGTCGGTAGTCACCGCGAAGATCGCCGGGATGCTGTCGACCGCGAACATCAAGTCACTGGCCTCGATCAGCACCAGCACCAGAAACATCGGCGTGGCCCAGCGCACACCGTTCTGCCGCACAAAAAAGCGCTCGCCATGGAAGCTATGGGTGATGCGTAAATGTCCACGGGCCCAGCGCACAATCGGATTTCTTTCGAGATCTGGCTGCTGATCGGCGAACATCAACATCTTGATCCCGGTAATGATCAGGAATACACCGAACACGTACAGCAGCCAGGTGAACTGCGACACCAGCCATACGCCGGCGAAGATCATCGCCGCGCGCATCACAATCGCTCCCAGTACGCCGTACAGCAGCACCCGGCGCTGCAGTTCCGGCGGCACGGCGAAATAGCTGAAGATCATCACGAAAATGAACATGTTGTCGATCGACAGCGACTGTTCGATCAGGTAGCCGGTGAGGAATTCCAGGGTCTTGACCTTGGCGATTTCCGGCCCGAATTCGCCGTTCAGATACCACCAGAGCAATCCGGCGAAAGCCATCGCCAGCGTGCACCAGGCAATCACCCAGCCGGATGCCTCGCGCACCGAGACTCGATGCGCCTTGCGCCCACCGAGTACGAACAGATCGATCGCCAGCATGGCGAAGACAAAAACGATGAAGGCGACCCACATCCAGGGTTCGCCGATGTTGATGGGGTGCATGCCGTTCTCCCTGTCGTTATGTTTTTCGGGTAGACGGGGCCATGCTAGTAGGAGCCTTCCGACAAAGAAAAATCGTTTATTTCGTGGGTATTGTTCGTGAATAACGAAGTGTTGGATGTTTGCGGGTTTTCTTCCGGCGCGCGGGATCGACTGTTCAGCAGTCCGCGACCGGCGTCCTTGCATGACTTTCGCGAGTTCGGCGTAGAAGGGTGGCGCGCCGTTTACACATCTCGGCCACTATGACCGGCTGCTGGATTTCAGTACGGCGGTGACGGGGCGTTTGTTCTTTGTGCGTTCGGCGGATTTGCTGGAGGGATTGGCGGAGTGGGAGCGAAAGAAGGTATTGATGTAAATCAGCGTGAGGTCACTCTCTCGATAATTCCTGAATCAAATTTAACTAAAAGCCCGCTGCATATTTAATGAATGAGTAAAGCAGCTTCCGAGATGCTTTATAAATATTGATAAAGCATCTCTCGAGCGATTTTTCGATTATGGAGTTTCTGGCAAGTAAAGTTTTCCGTCTGTAATGGTGAATTTTACATCATTGATAACGATGTAGAATTCAAATTCCGCCGCAATGGTTTTGTTTACGAGGTCGCGGAGGATTGTGATGGAGCCTTCACGTGAAATATGGGCTGTGAAGTCTCCAGAAACTACAATATATATTTTATCAGTATCATTGGAGACAGGGTGGGTGCCATTCGCAGTATCTTCGGGAAAAACGACCCCGATCTGGTTCTTGTTTCCATCAGGTAACACAATCCATCCCAATACGCTGATTTTGCCGGGAACCAGGGATTTATAGAGGAATCGGGTAGCGTCGAATGTCTCTCCTATGTCTGGGTGAGCAGGTGTAAAACCTGCCTTGAAGTATAAAACCTTTGACGTGAATTCTTGCCCGGAAGATGTCTTTCCGAGGATTTTGTCGAGTTCAGGAGTGGCTATTAATTGGGTGTTGTCCATGAGGTTTTCAACCATTCGTCGAGTTGGAATTTAATATAATGGGCGTGCAAAATGCTTACCCGTTAAAGCTCGACGTTAGTGTTTTGTTTTATATGGCGCAACTGTCAGATTTGACAGTTGCGCTTTTTGTAGAGATGTGTGTTTTTCGTTGGTGAGTGTTCTTGGGTTAAGTACCTTGCGGCATTATTCAAGCTCAGAGGCGTCAGCGACCAATAGATATTTTACTGTTCAATGTGTAATGCCGGCGTACGAGGCGGGACTCGACGCTTTGATCCGGTCGCTTCAAACGCCGCCGCCAGCCGCAACAGCGCCGAGTCGTCATAAGCACGCCCGGCAAACGTCAGCCCGACCGGCATGCCGATATCCGCCATCACACCCATCGGCACGGTGACGGTCGGCACGCCGAGGTGGCGGATCGCGAGGTTGCCATTGGCGACCCAGATGCCGTTGCTCCAGGCGATGTCCGCCGAGGCCGGGTTGACGTCGGCGTCGGCCGGGCCCACGTCGGCATTGGTCGGGAACAGCACGGCATCCAGGCCGAGGCGATCCATCCAGTCTTCGAGGTCGAGCTTGCGGGTTTTCTCCAGGCCGCGAAGGCCGTCCGGCAGGGTCGGGATCTGATCCCACGGCGTGATGCCGCGCTGGGCCATGCGCACGTATTCGTCCATGCCGGCAGCGAGGTCGCCTTCACGGTTGGGCAGGGTGCCCGGGTCGTGCGGGAAGATTTTCGGCCCGTCGACGTCTGCCAGACGGTTGAGTTTCGGATCACCGTTGGCGCGCAGGAAATCATCGAACGCCCAGGCCGACAGGTCCCACAGTTCGTGGTGCATGAATTCTTTGGAGACGATGCCGCGATTGAACACGGTCGGTGCGCCCGGACGGTCACCTTCGCAGTTGGAGACCAGCGGAAAATCCACTTCGATCACTTCGGCACCGGCCGCTTCCAGGGCCTGGCGTGCCTGTTTCCACAGATCGATCACCGAGGCGCGGGTGTTGATACGTTGCCCGGTCGGGCCGCCGATGCCCGGCTCGTCGCTGGTGCCGGCCTCAGGGTCGGCGTTGATGTACATGCGCGGCACGCCCAGGCGTTTGCCGGCCAGGGCATCACTTTTCACCGCCAGATCGAGATAGGAAGCCGGGCGCACCGAGGCGACGCTCGGGATCGGCACCCAGGGTTGCAGGCGCCACAGGTCGCCACGGGGATCGGTGTCTTCGGCGACCACCACGTCGAGCACTTCCAGCAGGTCGGCCATGGTGCGGGCGTAGGGCACCACCACGTCCATGGTCGGCGTCAGCGGCCAGTTGCCGCGTACCGAGATCACGCCGCGCGACGGCGTGTAGGCGCACAGGCCGTTGTTCGACGCCGGGCCGCGACCGCTCGACCAAGTTTCTTCCGCCAGACCGAAGGCCGAGAAGCTGGCAGCGGTGGCGGTGCCGGCACCGTTCGATGAGCCGGAAGCAAACGGTGCAGTCAGATAATCAGCGTTATACGGGCTTTCGGCACGGCCATAGACGCCGCGCTGCATTCCGCCATTGGCCATCGGCGGCATGTTGGTCTTGCCCAGGCAGATAGCGCCGCCCGCACGCAGGCGCTCGATGGTAAACGCATCGCGCTGGGCCACCAGATCGGCGAACGCCGGGCTGCCGGACGCGGCGGTCAGGCCTTTGACCAGATAGCTGTCCTTGGCGGTGTAGGGGATGCCGTCCAGCGGGCCAAGAGTTTCGCCTTTGGCACGGCGGGCATCGGAGGCCTGCGCTTCTTTCAGCGCGTCGGGGTTGCGCACGATCACTGCATTCAGGGCAGTGGCGGTGTCCGGCCCGTCAAAGGCGT
This sequence comes from Pseudomonas sputi, assembly GCF_021603585.1. Lineage (GTDB taxonomy): Bacteria > Pseudomonadota > Gammaproteobacteria > Pseudomonadales > Pseudomonadaceae > Aquipseudomonas > Aquipseudomonas sputi. The sequence continues at coordinate 26,163 of NZ_BQHI01000024.1, forward strand.
CGATGCGCGCCAGATAGGCCTGCACCAGTTCAACCGCCGTGGTCTGGCCGGATTCGAGCGCCGCGCGCAATTGGGCAATGGAAACTTCAGTGACTTCGATCATGCTGTTACCGCCGACAGGTTCGCTAAAGGGTGGTTGGTCATTGTTATCGTCGAAAGATGTCAAAGATTCTTGATGGACGAAACTCTACCCTGAAATGGGCCCATTGGCATGCACAAAGTCGATAAATATCGGTTAATTTCATCGGAAAAACTCTCCAGGCGTCTCGCCGAACTGTTGGCGAAACGCCGCGATAAAGGCCGACGTCGAGTCATAACCACAGGCCAAAGCCACGTCGGTGACGCGTTCGCCGCGTTCCAGCGGCGTCAGCGCACCCAGCAGACGCAGGCGCTGACGCCAGGTGCGGAAGGTCAAACCGGTGTCGCGCAGGAACAGCCGAGTCAGCGTTTTCTCGGTTACGCCGAATTTTTCGCTCCAGTGCGCCAGGGTGGTCTGCTGTTCCGGATGTTGCTCCAGACTCTGGTAGATCTGGCGCAAGCGACTGTCCTGCGGCAGTGGCAGCATCAGATCGATGGGCTGTGCATCGGCCAGTTGATCGAGGATCACCTGAGCCAGACGCCCGTGCGGGCCGCTCTGATCATATTCGACAGGAATCTGACTGAAGGCCCGAATCAGCTCACGCAAAAGATCACTGACGCCGAGCACATGACAACGCTCCGGCGCCCAGTTGGCGACGCTGCAATCGATATACAGGCTGCGCATTTCGGTGTGCGGCGAACTGAATACCCGATGCGGCACGCCCGCCGGAATCCACACCGCCCGCTCGGGCGGCGCAACGAAGCGACCGACGGCGGTCTGCACTTCGAGCACACCCTGGATCGCGTAGGACAACTGCACCCACGGATGACTGTGACGGCGGGTCAGCGCGCGATTGGGCAGCGATTCGGTGCGCCCGTAGAGCGGGCGCGGCAGGCTTGGAAGCCCGGGAATGCTGCGTCTGACGCTTTTGTCATGTCCTTTTGGCGGCATCTGTGGGTTCTTCGGCGTTAGTCGGTAATTTCCAGTCACGTTAGAGTCGCTGCCACGTACTGGCAACCCCCGGATGAGCAAACCATGACGCGCCCACGATTTTTGCCCGACAACTTCACCCTGACCCTGATCGGCGTGGTGCTGCTGGCCAGCTTCCTGCCCGCCAGCGGCCAGGTCGCGACCGGTTTCGGCTGGCTGACCAACATCGCCATCGCGCTGCTGTTTTTCCTGCACGGCGCCAAGCTGTCGCGGGAATCGATCATCGCCGGCGCCGGCCACTGGCGCCTGCATTTGCTGGTGTTCGGCCTGACCTTTGTCCTGTTCCCGCTACTGGGACTGGCGCTCAAGCCGCTGCTGTCGCCATTGATCGGCGATCAGCTGTACATGGGCATGCTTTACCTGTGTGCGCTGCCGGCCACGGTGCAATCGGCAATTGCCTTCACGTCGCTGGCGCGGGGCAATATTCCGGCGGCGATCTGCAGCGCGGCGGCGTCCAGTCTGTTCGGGATTTTCCTGACACCGCTGCTGGTGACGCTGCTGCTGAACGTTCACGGTGACGGCGGTTCGACCCTCGACGCAATCGTGAAAATCAGCGTGCAATTGCTGCTGCCGTTCATCGCAGGTCAGATTGCCCGTCGCTGGATCGGCGCCTGGGTCGGTCGCAACAAGAACTGGCTGAGATTCGTCGATCAGGGCTCGATTCTGCTGGTGGTTTACGGCGCGTTCAGCGAAGCCGTGAATGAGGGCATCTGGCACCAGATTCCGGTGAGCGACCTGCTGGGGCTGGTGGTGGTCTGCTGCATTCTGCTGGCACTGGTGCTGTTGGCGTCCACGCTGCTGGGCAAGGCGTTCGGTTTCAGTCTGGAGGATCGCATCACCATCCTGTTCTGCGGCTCGAAGAAAAGCCTGGCCACCGGTGTGCCGATGGCGCAGGTGTTGTTCGCCGGCAGCACCATCGGCGTGCTGATTCTGCCGCTGATGCTGTTTCATCAGATTCAATTGATGGTTTGTGCGGTGCTGGCGCAACGCTATGCGAAACGCCAGGAATCGGTGCCTGAACTGATGGCGCAGGTTGATCCTTGATCTCGGCTTCCAGCGTTACCCCGCACCGGAATACTTGACTGCCGCCGCAGCGCGCGACGGCACGTTGAGCACCCGCAACAACGACGACACATGAATCCGCACCGTGAACGGCGAAATATCCAGTTCACGGGCGATTTCCTTGTTGGTCTTGCCCTGGGCGATCAGCCGCAGCACCTCTTGCTGACGCGGGGTGAGGGCGGTGCCGGTGTCCAGCGGCAGCAGGCCGGACGGGGCGAATTTCACCAGTACCTCACCTTCACGAATCGCCCGGATCGCCTGACCGATCTCGTCGGGGGCGATGTTCTTGCCGATAAAACCATCGATGCCGGCGGCCATGACTTCGCCGATCAGCGCTTCGTCATCGACCATCGACACCACGATCAGCGTGGTTCGCGGCAAACGCCGGCGCAGTTCTGCGAGCTGGCTGACACAGGTCAGGCCTGGAAAGCGCAGGTCGAGGATCAAGGTGTCAGGCTCGTCGCCGGACGGCAGCAGGGCGAGCACGGTGTCGAGGTCGCCGGCTTCTTCGATCAGGGCGTCGGGCAGCAAACGCTGGACGGTGCGCAGCAGCGCTTCGCGAAACAGCGGGTGATCGTCGGCTATGATGATTCGGCATGCCATGGCGTAACCCTCCCTGGGTCAGTATTGCTCACGGCATGCACCTTAGCACCGGGCGAAGGCATTGCCTGTTGATTCGTGCGTTATGACGACTGCTGCACAAGGACGTTCCCCCATGAAGTTCGAAAAGAACACCGAGCTCGATCAGGCCAATCTGCGCATCATCATCGCCAGCATTGCGCTGGTTTACATGGCCGTGCTCGGTTTCCTGCCGGGCCAGCGCTTCGATACTTATCTGCCGGTGGTTACCTACATTGCTCTGTTTCTACTGGCCTCCGTCGGTCTGCGCCAGGCCATCGTGCGCTGGCCGGGGCATTATCCGGCGCGGCGGATTTTCGGCATGCTCCACGATTACACCGGCACCAGTTTCGGGCTGGTGGTCGGCGGTGAAGCGGCGTTGCCCATCTATGCCGTCATGGTCTGGGTCAATCTCGGTAATGGCATGCGCTACGGCTCGCGCTACCTGGCGATCGCCACGGTGTTGGCGTTGCTGGCACTGCTGGCGGTTTATCGGTTGACGCCGTACTGGCAGGCGCAACCGTTCATGGTGTTGATGCTGATGATCACCAGCACGGTGATTCCGGTGTATGCGCACCTGCTGCTGGAACGCACGCGCAAGGCATCTGAAGAAGCGGTCGCCGCCAATCTGGAGAAATCACGTTTCCTGGCCCAGGCCAGTCATGACCTGCGCCAGCCGATCCACTCCATCGGCCTGTTTACCGCATGCCTGCGCGAGTCACGGCTGGGCGAGGAAGAGCGGCGGCTGGTGGACAGCATCGACCGTTCGCTGCTCAACGTGTCGCAGCTGTTTCGCTCGATTCTCGATCTCTACACCCTTGATAACGGGCGGATTCTGCCCCGGTTGCAGACGCTTGAACTGGGCGAGTGGCTGGCGGATCTGATCCGCCAGAATGCCGAAGCCGCACGCTGGGCAGGTGTGGAGTTGCGTCTGCGGCCTTGTGAACATTGGGTACGCACCGATCCGGCGTTGCTGGCAACCATGGTCCAGAACGTGCTTTCCAACTGCTTCAAATACGGCGCCCACCGGCCGGTGCTGATTGGTGTGCGCAAGCGCGGCGCGGGTTTGGCCATCGCGATCTATGACCGGGGCAGCGGCATCGCCGAAGAGCATTTGCCCAAGGTGTTCGAGGAGTTTTATCGGGTTCGCCAGTTGCGCGACAAAGACGTTGAAGGCGTGGGGCTGGGGCTGTCGATTGTCCGGCGCCTGGGGCAGTTGATCGGTGTTGACGTCACGATCCGCTCACGGCTTGGGCGTGGCACGGCGGTGACCTTGCATGGGCTGCCGCTGGCGCCGCCGCAGGTGCCGGTCAATCGTGAGGAGGCTCGTCTGGTCGGTCTACTGACGGGGTTGAAGGTGTGTCTGGTAGAGGATGATCGCAACGTTCTGTTGGCGACCTCGGCGTTGCTCGAGCGTTGGGGCTGCGTCGTGCAGGCCGAACTGAGCGGGCAGGGTCTGGTCACGGACTGCGACATCATCGTTGCCGACTATGACCTCGGTTCCCACAGTACCGGCATCGAATGCATCGATGAGGTTCGCCGTCAGCGCGGTTATGCGGTGCCGGCCATGATCATCACCGGGCACGACATCGAAAAAATTCAGGCGGCCCTGCACGATCGCCAGATCGCCATTCTGTCCAAGCCGGTCCGCCCGGCCGAGCTGCGCGCGACCTTGCGTGCGCTGCGCGACCGGCAGACCGAAGGGGTCAGCGCTTACACAGATAGTCTTGCGTGATGGTGGTTTGCAGGCAGTTGTACTGGCCCATGGTGCGGCAGATGTTTTTCTCCGAGCCCGACACTTCGGCGCTCTTGTAGCCCCAGACCTTGCAACGTCCTTCAGCCGCGGCCAACCCTTGAGCGGCGGAGGTTTGCCCGCTTTCGAACTGGCCCAGTTCATAGGAGATCTGGACAACGCCGTCGGTCTTGCTGCCGCCGGTGGCTTCCCATTGCTTGGGGGTGGCGCAGCCGGTGAGAACGACGGCCGCGAGGCTGAGGGTGGCGATGAGTGTTTTCATGATTGAACGCAATCCTTTACCGGATGAGAAGAGGCGTTGGAACGGTTTTCTGCGCCGGATTACTGGTACGGAATCGGCGACGCGCCTTTGGGCAGGCAGGACAGCGGAGGCGTCATGATGCCCATGCTGGCCACTGCGATGATCGCGCCGCTGGGCAGCTCGCAGTTGTATTCGCCAGCGGCGGTGTAGGCGGTGTAATAGGTCAGCGTGCTGTCGTTGCGGATGTTGCCGATCCTGGTGACCGGTTGGCCGATGACGGTCTGGGCACGTTCGCGCATGCTGTCTTCGGTGGGTTTGGCGGTCTGGCAACCGCTAGCGCCGAGGAGCAGGGCACCGAGAATCGAGATTCTGGCGAGGCTGAGCTGCAGTTTCATGGTGTTTCTTCCTTGGTGTTGTTGTTTTTCCAGGCACAACGATCCCGCGCACTGCACAGCGGCAATGTTGGGGAGCGTCGGGGGTTGCGAGGGAATATAACGCCAGGGAACGGGGTGGTCGATTAGCACAAATGTGCTAGTGCGGCGCAACCAGCGGTGGGCTGGTTGCGCCGATAGCGGTTATTGCGGGCTGTTGAACTGGTCGGAATAGCTGCCGCTCATGAGGGCGGAAGCCACCTGATCCGAACCGACGCCTGCGCGGGAATAGGCGAGCCGGCTGGCGCCGACCTTGTCTGCGCCATCGGCGGCGAGGGCGCCAGCGCCGACGTGATCGGAACCGTCAGAGGCAACGGCGCCAGCACCGACATGATCCGCCCCATCAGAAGCAACTGCTCCAGCACCGACATGATCCGCGCCATCAGAGGCGACGGCTCCGGCGCCAACATGATCGGCACCGTCAGAGGCGACGGCTCCAGCACCGACGTGATCCGCGCCATCAGAGGCGACGGCGCCAGCACCGACATGATCCGCGCCATCAGAGGCGACGGCTCCGGCGCCAACATGATCGGCACCGTCAGAGGCGACGGCGCCAGCACCGACGTGATCCGCGCCATCAGAAGCAACAGCCCCAGCACCGACATGATCCGCGCCGTCAGAGGCGACTGCTCCAGCGCCGACGTGATCCGCGCCGTCAGAAGCAACTGCTCCGGCGCCGACATGATCCGCCCCATCCGACGCCAATGCCTGTGCCTGCGCAGCCCAGACACTGGGCATTGCCACTGTTGCCGCAACTGCCAGGACAAGGCCCGGCCAAAGCGTGTACTTCATGATGTTCTCCACGCCCCATCAGCCACACAGCAACCGAGCTCTACCCGTCATTCGATCATTGACGGAAGGCTCGTCGGCCCGGGGTCAACCAGATTGGTGAGTGGCACGGGGGCACCGGAAGGTGCACGGGTGTCGACGGTTTACAGGAATCCGCAAAGCGAGCTGAGAAGTATAGTTCGCCCTTGGCGGGAGGCAGGCCGAAGGGGCGTGAAGGCGATAGTCGGTTAGCTTCCTTGCAGGCCTGCGCTAGAAAACAATCAGTCTAAAAACCGCGTAGCGCAATGCCGCGTGTTTGCTAGGCTCAAGAATGTAGGCGAAGACGCAGACTGATGCGCAAGCGGATAGCGAGGAAGCGTTGGGCGCGTTCCGAAGGGTACACGGTTAGAAAGAACCCCGCGCTGGGTTCCAGCCCTTATGCCGTGTGAAGCAGCAGAGCACATTGCCTGTACTGTGGGAGTCCTGAGAAACCTCGTAAGCCAGAGACCAGCACTGGCCGCCTACTCAAATACCAAAGCCCGCCTCGCGCGGGCTTTGACGTTTTCCGGCTTTAGATACTGGCCAACGCCTGCGCCAGATCCGCACGCAGGTCCTCGATGTCCTCGACGCCCACCGACAGACGCACCAGGCTGTCACCGATGCCAAGTTTGGCGCGGGTTTCCGCCGGGATGGTTGCGTGAGTCATGATCGCCGGGTGCTCGATCAGACTTTCCACACCGCCAAGGCTTTCGGCCAAAGCGAAGATCTGCACGTTCTCCAGGAAGCGCCGGGCGCCCGCCAGATCACTGTTCAGATCCAGGGAAATCATCCCGCCGAAACCACGCATCTGCCGCTTGGCCAGTGCGTGCTGCGGGTGCGATTCCAGACCCGGGTAATAGACGTGTTTGACCTGCGGCTGTTGCTCCAGCCAGCGCGCCAGTTCCAGCGCGTTGCTGCAATGACGCTCCATACGCAGCGCCAGTGTCTTCACGCCGCGCAGGGTGAGGAACGCGTCGAACGGGCCGGAAATGGCGCCGACGGCGTTCTGCAGGAAGCCCAGGCGCTCGGCCAGCGCAGGATTGTCGCCCACTACCGCGATCCCGCCGATCACGTCGGAGTGACCGTTCAGGTACTTGGTGGTCGAGTGCAGCACGATGTCGAAGCCCAGTTCCAGCGGACGCTGAATCCATGGGCTGGCAAAGGTGTTGTCGGCCACGCAGATGATCCCGCGCGCCTTGCAGATGCGCGCAATGGCGGCGAGGTCGGACAGGCTCAGCAGCGGGTTGGTCGGGGTCTCGACCATGACCATGCGCGTGTCGTCCTGCAGCGACGCTTCGAAGGCCGACAGATCGGCCAGATCGACGTAGCTGAACCGATGCCCGGCACTGCGCTGGCGCACCTTGTCGAACAGGCGGAACGTGCCGCCGTACAGGTCATTGCCGGAGACGATGTGCGAGCCGGCGTCGAGCAGTTCGAGCACGGTGGAAATCGTCGCCAGCCCGGACGCGAAGGCGAACGCCTGGGTGCCGCCCTCCAGATCCGCCACGCAGCGCTCCAGGGCAAAACGCGTCGGGTTGTGCGAACGACCGTAGTCGAACCCCTTGTGCACGCCGGGGCTGTCTTGCAGGTAGGTGGAGTTGGCGTAGATCGGCGGCATCAGCGCGCCGGTGGTCGGGTCCGGCGTTTGCCCGGCGTGGATCACGCGGGTGGCGAAACCCTGTTGACGGGCGTTTTTGTCGTGCTGGCTCATGCCAGGGATCTCCGTAATTGATTGAGCATGTCGACGCGGGTGATCAGGCCGTGGAAGCCTGATGCGTCGGCGATGATGGCCACCAGGCCGCTGCTGAGCACGGCTTCCAGTTCAGCCAGCGTGGCGCCGGGGGCGAGGGTTTGCAACTTGTCGGTCATCGCGCTGGAGACCGCTTTGCTGAAGAGCGAGGCATCTTCATGCACGCGCACCAGAATGTCCGATTCGTCGATCACGCCGACCAGTTGTTTGCCATCCACCAGCACCGGCAGTTGTGAAACGTCGGCCAGGCGCATGCGCTGGAACGCGGTCATCAGCGTATCGTCCGGACCAACGCTGACGACTTTGCCGTCTTCGAAGCGTCGGGCAATCAGGTCGCGCAGGTCGCCGTAGCGCTTGCGCTGCAACAGGCCCTGATCGGTCATCCACTGATCGTTGTAAACCTTCGACAGGTAACGGGTGCCGGTGTCGCAGACGAAGCTGACCACACGTTTCGGCTCGGTCTGTTCGCGGCAGTAACGCAGTGCGGCGGCGAGCAGGGTGCCGGTGGACGAACCGCCGAGAATGCCCTCGGCTTTCAGCAATTGGCGCGCATGATCGAAGCTTTCTTCGTCGCTGATCGAGTAGGCACTGCGCACGCTCGACAGGTCGGTGATCGACGGAATGAAGTCCTCGCCGATGCCTTCCACCGCCCACGAACCTGCGGTGCCGAGATGCTGGCTGCGGCTGTATTCAGCCATCACCGAACCGACCGGATCGGCCAGGACCATTTCCAGATCCGGTTGCACGCGCTTGAAGAAGCGGGTCAGGCCGGTCAACGTGCCGGCTGAACCGACACCCACTACGATCGCGTCCAGGTCATGCTCGGTCTGGGCCCAGATTTCCGGCCCGGTGCTGCATTCGTGGGCCAGCGGGTTGGCGGGGTTGTTGAACTGGTCGGCGAAGAAGGCGCCGGGAATGTCCTTGGCCAGACGCGCAGCGACATCCTGGTAATACTCGGGATGACCCTTGCCGACATCGGAGCGGGTGATGTGCACTTCGGCGCCCATGGCCTTGAGGTGCAGGACTTTTTCGGTGGACATTTTGTCCGGCACCACCAGCACCACCCGGTAGCCCTTGGCGCGGCCGACCAGGGCCAGGCCCAGACCGGTATTGCCGGCGGTGGCCTCGACAATCGTGCCACCGGGTTGCAGGCGACCGTCGCGTTCAGCAGCGTCGATCATGGCCAGACCGATACGGTCCTTGATCGAGCCGCCGGGGTTCTGTGATTCGAGTTTGAGAAACAGTGTGCAGGGGCCGGTATCGAAGCGGGTGACTTGTACCAGCGGTGTATTGCCGATCAGCCCAAGTACGGCAGGGCGTGAATCCTTTGACATCTCTTCACCTCTTTGTGGTGTTGATCGCGTTCCATTCGCGGGGAAAAAGCACGCGTGCAACATAGGCTCAGACCTGTGCTGTCGCAACCTTTAAACGGCCGGAAACACTGCCATTTCGATCTAACGATAGAACGAAATCAGCGAGGGGCAGGCAGTGATTTGCAGGGGTTTATACGCAGGCGTCATCGAGTATTGAAAGGGCGTCTTCAGCGTCACGAAGCGCTTGATCCGGTAGTAAAAATCTTGCAGCGAAAAATGCTGATTGATTGCTCGTCAGAATGTGAAATACACACCGCCGCAAAGTCACGTCATACCAATCTCAGGTGCCGGGCAGATTTTTTTCGCCGCGATTTACCCGGTATGCAGCGTTTGCAATCCCGGACGATGCACGATTAATATACGATCCATATACACTTCGTATCGGATATTGCCATGGGCATCGTAAAGATTTCAGAGGACATGCACGAGAATCTGCGCATCTCCAGCAACGCACTCAGCCGCTCGATCAACGCGCAGGCCGAACACTGGATGCGCATCGGCATGCTCGCCGAGCTGTATCCCGACCTTGATCACCACGCCATTTGCCGGTTGCTGATTCGCGCCGAGCAGTCGGGCGGTCTGGATCTGCAACACGTCTGCGCACTGGCGGATGCCGCGCAGAACGCCTCGGTCAAAGAGGCGGACAAGGCATGAGAAACCCGATCAAGATCAACACCCAGGCCGAAATCGCCCAATCCCGCGAGGCCGGAAGACTGGCCGCCGAGGTGCTGGCGATGCTGGTGCCGCACGTCAAGGCCGGGGTCACCACCGATCAGCTCGACCAGTTGTGCAACCACTACATCGTCAACGTGCAGAAGGCGATTCCAGCCAACGTTGGCTATCACGGCTTCCCGAAGACCGTTTGCGCGTCGGTCAACGAAGTGGTCTGCCATGGCATTCCGTCGAAGCGCGTGCTGAAGGACGGCGACATCGTCAACCTCGATATCGCGGTAATCAAGGACGGCTGGTTCGGCGACACCAGCCGCATGTACGTGGTCGGCGAACCGACGCCCGAGGCGCGACACCTGATCAAGACCACTTATGACGCCATGTGTGCCGGTATCCGCGTCGTGCGGCCGGGTGCCACGTTGGGCGACATCGGCCATGCGATTCAGAGCCTGGCGGAGAAGGAGGGATTCAGCGTGGTGCGCGAGTACTGCGGTCACGGGATCGGCAAGGTTTATCACGATGAGCCGCAGGTGCTGCATTACGGTTATCCGCAGCAGGGGCTGAAGCTGAAGGCGGGGATGATCTTCACCATCGAACCGATGCTCAATGCCGGCAAGCGGCATGTGAAGAGCCTGGCGGATGGCTGGACGGTGGTGACCAAGGATCAGTCGTTGTCGGCGCAGTGGGAGCACATGGTGGCGGTGACAGAAGACGGGTTTGAAGTGTTGACGGCCTGGCCCGACGAAATGGATGGGTTTGCGCCGATCAGGTAGTCCGAGTCGCCTGCTGGCCCTCACTCCCGCCCTCTCCCGGAGAGAGAGGGCGGGGGCAGGATTTAACAAATGACGCGTTTTTTCAGTGAGCGCCGGCAGCTTTGTTCAAATCACTCTCGGCCCATTCGGTGTAGACGCAGGCATCCGCCGTCGCCCAGCGCACCCGAACCGGATCCCCGGCCTTCAACGGCATACCCGCCGCCGACAACGCCTTCACCGTCATCGAAGTCCCGCCCGACGTCACCACACTGCACGTCTGGCTCTCACCCAGAAACAGCACCTCGACCACCTTCGCCGACACCTCGTTCCAGCCCGCCGCCAACGGTTCACCGATCGCTTGCTGCACGCTCAGTGCCAACGCCTTTTCCGGGCGCACCATCAGCAGCACGTCCTGCCCGGTCTGCAATCCGGCAGTCAGGCGGATCGACAGCGACTGCCCCTCAAAACTCGCCGCCGCGTTGCCTTGTGCCTTGAGCTTGAGGAAATTCGAGTTGCCGAGGAACGACGCGACAAACGCATTCGGCGGATTCTGGTACAGGTCATAACCGCTGCCGAGCCCGACAATCTGGCCGTGGCTGAAAATCGCGATGCGCTGGGACAGGCGCATGGCTTCTTCCTGGTCGTGGGTCACGTAGACGATGGTGATGCCGAGGCGACGGTGCAGCTGGCGCAGTTCGTCCTGCAAGTCTTCACGCAGTTTCTTGTCCAGTGCGCCGAGGGGTTCATCCATCAGCAGAATGCGTGGCTCGTAAACCAGCGCCCGCGCAATGGCGACCCGTTGCTGTTGGCCGCCGGACAGTTGTGAAGGGCGGCGATGGGCGAACTGTTCGAGTTGCACCAGTTTCAGCATCGCATCGACCCGTTTGTCCCGTTCGGCCGCAGCGAGTTTGCGGATCGCCAGCGGGAACGCGATGTTGTCACGCACCGACAGATGCGGGAACAGCGAATAACGCTGGAACACCATGCCGATGTCGCGCTTGTGCGGCGGCACGTTCACCAGCGACTGGCCGTTGACCAGGATCTCGCCGCTGCTCGGGGTTTCGAAGCCGGCGAGCATCGACAGCGTGGTGCTTTTGCCCGAGCCGCTGGAGCCGAGAAAGGTCAGGAATTCGCCGTCCTTGATGTCCAGCGAGATGTTGTCCACGGCGGCGAAATCGCCGTAGTGCTTGTTCAGGTTGCGCAGGCTGACCAGGGGTTTGTCGTTCTGCTGGGATGCGTCTTTGATCACGGCACTCATGTCGTACTCCTGGGCGCTCAGGCGCGGATTTCGTTGCGCCGGCGCAGGGCGGCGGCGATCACCATGACCAATACCGACAGGCCGATCAGCAGCGTCGAGGCGACGGCAATCACGGGCGTCAGGTCCTGGCGCAGGGTGGTCCACATTTTCACGGGAAGGGTTTGCAGGGTCGGGCTGGCCATCATCACGCTGAGGACCACTTCGTCCCACGAAACCAGGAAAGCGAAGAGGGCGCCGGCCACCATCCCCGGACGAATCGCCGGGAAGGTCACCTTGAACACCGCCTGCAAGCGTGACGCTCCGCAGATCACCGCCGCGTCTTCAATCGACTGATCGAACAGCTTCAGCGAGTTGATGATCGAGATGATGGTGAACGGCAGCGCGACGATCACATGGCTGACGACGAAGGCGAACATCGTCCCGGTGTAGCCGAGCTTGAGGAACAGCGCATACACCGCCACGGCGATGATCACCAGCGGCACGATCATCGGCAGGGTGAACAGGCCGTAGAGCATTTCCCGGCCGGGGAAGCGTCCGCGCACCAGCGCAAAGGCCGTCGGCAATCCGAGGGCGACGGCGCAGATCGTGGTCAGCACCGCGACCTTGAGGCTGGCCAGCGCTGCGCTCATCCAGTCGGCATTGGAGAAAAACTGCACGTACCATTTCAGCGTCCAGCCCGGTGGCGGGAACACCAGCCACTGGGACGAACCGAACGACAACAGGACGATGAACACGATCGGCAACAGCAGGAACAGGCCGATCAACCCGGTGGTGAAATACAGGCCGAAGCGCATCCGGCGACTCATGGCATTGGGCGTCAGGAGCATCTGGGCTTACCTCGCGTGACTGGCGCCAACCGGGGATTCCGGCTGCAGCTTCAGGTAGACGTAGAACAGCACCAGCGTGATGACGATCAGCAACGCGGCGCCGGCGCTGGCCAGGCCCCAGTTGAGGAACGACTGCACCTGCTGAATGATGAATTCCGGCAGCATCATGTTCTGCGCTCCGCCCAGCAGCGCCGGGGTGACGTAGTAACCGAGCGACATCACGAACACCATCAGCCCGCCGGACGCCAGCCCCGGCCGGCACAGCGGCAGGAACACCCGGAAGAAGTTGGTCCAGGGACTTGCGCCACAGATCGAACCGGCCTGCAGGATCATCGGGTCGATGGCCTGCATGGTCGCCTGCAACGGCAGCACGATGAACGGGATCATGATGTAGCTCATGCCGATCACCACGCCGGTCAGGTTGTGCACCATTTCCAGCGGTTGATCGATGATGCCCATGGCCATCAAGGCCTTGTTGATGACACCCGAAGCCTGCAACAGCACCAGCCACGAATAGGTGCGGGCGAGCAGGCTGGTCCACATCGACAGCAGCACGATGTTGAGGATCCAGCGGCCCCAGCCGCGCGGCACCAGAGTGATCGCCCAGGCCAGCGGAAAGCCCAGCAGCAGACTGAACACCGTCACCAGTCCCGCCACCGAAAAGGTGTTGAACAGCACCCGGGCGTAGGCCGAGTTGGCGAACAGTTGTTCATAGTTGCCGAGGCCCGGCACCGGCTCCAGCACGCCGCGCAGCAACAAACCAATCAGCGGGGCGAGAAAGAACAGGCCGAGGAACAGCAGCGCCGGCGCGAGGTTGCCGGCGCCGCGCCAGCGTTGCTTGAGGGACGGGGCTTGCGCCATGGCACTCGCCTTTTTTCCTTCAGCCAGGCCGGCAGCGCTCGCGGCGCTCCCGGTGGCCGTGGAGGGACGGGACGCGGTGGCCGCCATTTTCATTTGACCAGCCATTCGTTCCACCGTGTCGCGATGGCCGGGCCGTTCTTGGCCCAGTACGCGAAATCAAGAGTGATCTGATCCTTAGCGTAGGCAGTCGGCAGGTTCGGGGCCAGCGTCGAGTCCAGACGCGCCACGCTGTCGACATTGACCGGGGCGTAGGCGGTCAGGTTGGAGAAGTCGGCCTGGCCCTTCGCGCTGCTGGCGCTGGCCAGGAACTTCATCGCCGCGTCCTTGTTTTTCGCGCCCTTTGGCACCACCAGAATGTCGGCCATGACCAGGTTCTGTTTCCAGCTCACGCCGACCGGCGCGCCGTCTTCCTGCAGGGCGTGAATCCGGCCGTTCCAGAACTGGCCCATGCTCGCTTCACCGGAGGCCAGCAGTTGCTGCGACTGCGCGCCGCCGCCCCACCAGACGATGTCTTTTTTGATGGTGTCGAGTTTCTTGAAGGCGCGATCCAGATCCAGCGGGTAGAGCTTGTCGGCTGCGACGCCGTCGGCGAGCAGGGCCAGTTCAAGCACGCCGGGGCTCGGCCATTTATAGAGAGCGCGTTTGCCGGGGAAGGTCTTGGTGTCGAACAGCGCGCTCCAGTCCTGCGGCTTGTTGGCGCCGAGCTTGCCCTCGTTGTAGCCGAGGACGAAGGAGAAGAAGAACGAACCGACACCGTAGTCGCTGACGAAACGCGGGTCGATCTTGTCGCGCTGGATCTGTTTGAAATCGAGGGGTTCGAGCAGGCCTTCGGCAGCGGCGCGCAGGGCGAAGTCGGCTTCGACATCCACCACGTCCCATTGCACGTTGCCGCTTTCGACCATGGCCTTGAGTTTGCCGTAGTCGGTCGGGCCGTCCTGCACGACGGTGATGCCGCTGGCCTTGCTGAACGGATCGGCCCAGGCCTGTTTCTGCGCATCCTGGGTGCTACCGCCCCAGCTGACAAAGTTCACACTCTCGGCGGCCATCGCGGCCTGACCGGTCACGCTCAGCAGTCCCGCGAAAAAAATCGCGGTTGCAGCTTTGTTCAACACCATTTTTACGCCCTCATTGTTGTGTTTTTGAGCGGGCTTGCGTTGTTGCCCGCCTGTCGGGAGCAGTAGCTGGACGGTTTTTCAAGTCGTCCGGTCTATGGAATATCATATTATGGTATTCCAAACTTTGTGCAAGCACTTTGCCGTACCGGCTATCTGGCAAACGGGGTTATTCGGTGAACGGAATGCTCTCGACCACTTCCAGATCGTAGCCGGTCAAACCGGCATATTTCAGCGGCGGCCCCAGGTGACGCAGCTTGCCGACGCCCAGGTTCTGCAGAATCTGCGCCCCGGTGCCGACCTCCGAATAGATCCGCGATTGCGAGCGACTGAACTGCCGGGGCGGCTGTGTCAGTTGCGGAATGCGCTCCAGCAACGCCTGGGAAGACTCATGATTGGCCAGCACCACCACAACGCCATGCCCTTCGGCCGCGACCCGTTGCAGCGCCGCCCATAGCGTCCAGTTCGTCGGCCCGCTGTATTCGGCACCCACCAAATCGCGCAGCGGATCGATCACATGCACGCGCACCAGCGTCGGCTCTTCGCGGCGCATTTCGCCCATGACCATCGCCATGTGCACGCCGCCCTCGATGCGGTCTTCAAAAGTGATCAGACGAAACGTGCCATGCACCGTCGGCAGCTCCCGTTCGCCGATGCGCTCGATGGTGTGTTCGGTACTCAGGCGATAGTGGATCAGGTCGGCGATGGTGCCGATCTTGATTCCGTGCTTGCGCGCGAAGACTTCCAGATCCGGACGGCGGGCCATGGTGCCGTCGTCGTTCATCACCTCGACGATCACCGAGGCGGGCGTGAACCCGGCCAGCCGCGCCAGATCACAACCGGCCTCGGTGTGACCGGCGCGGGTCAGCACGCCACCTTCCTTGGCGCGCAGCGGGAAGATGTGGCCGGGCTGCACCAGGTCTTCTGCGCGAGCGTTCGGCGCCACGGCGGCGGCAACGGTGCAAGCGCGATCGGCTGCGGAAATGCCGGTAGTCACGCCGACCGCCGCTTCGATGGAAACCGTGAACGCGGTGCTGAACACGCTGCCATTGCTCGGCACCATCTGCTCCAGCCCGAGACGCTGGCAATGATCGTCAGTCAACGTCAGGCAGATCAGCCCCCGGGCCTCACGAGCCATGAAACTGATCGCCTCGGGTGTGCAACGATCGGCCGCCAGCAGCAGGTCGCCTTCGTTTTCCCGGTCTTCGTCATCGACCAGCAACACCATTTTGCCGAGGCGATAATCTTCGATGATTTCTTCGATGCTGTTGAAGGCCATGCTGGACTCTCGATGTGGATGAATTTCGTGGTATACCATAATACAAAATCAACCAAGAGGTCACTATGAAGGCGTACTGGATTGCTCACGTGGACATCACCGATCCCGATCACTACAGCCAATACACCCAGCGCGCGCCGAAAGCGTTCGTCGAGTTCGGCGCGAGGTTTTTGGCCAGAGGCGGGCGCAGCGAAGCGATGGAAGGCAGGGCGACGCCGCAGCGCAGCGTGGTGATTGAATTCGACAGTTATGAGCAGGCGGTGGCGTGCTACCGCTCGGCGGCGTATCAGGAGGCGAAAAGTTTTCGCGAGGAGTGGGCGAGGGCGGAGATCGTCATCGTTGAAGGGATGGCTCCGTAACGGCTTGCCTGTAAACCCGCGGGAACTACAGAATCGAACGTGGCCGCGATCTTTTGATATTTTTCTGGAGCAGGAAATCGTCCGCCGGACGGACTTTTCTGCCTGCGGTTTTACACGATGTGCTTTAGGGAGTTTGATGCGCACGATGAAAAAAGGAATGTTTGCAGGTTGGCGAGTAAGCCTCTGGATAGTGGCGGCTTTATTTGTAAATGCGATCTTTCTGGCTTTTCTGATTTTTTGGAACAGTACGAAGGGACGCGATCTGGAGAGGGTTAAAACCACAGAACCCCTGCTGATCGAAGGGCAAGGTGGCGATGACAATTACTATGTCCTGCCGATGGGAACGACGCTATATCACGATAAAAGCTTTCCTGAAGGGCACGATCGATATGTTGTGTATCTGAATCACAAAGGTGCCATTGCCCACGAAGAAGTCCCAATGAAGCCTGAATATGGCGGTTCTTTTATTGATCCTCTTTGGCTCGCCAATATTGATGCCGATACCTTGAAGGACATTTTCAAGCGTTTCCCGCTCTCCAAGAAAGACATCTGCGCTGCTCTCAAAGCCAATGAAATCACCAAAGATGATTTGGCGGATATCATTCGTGCGATGCCGGATTGAGCACCTATTTACCGAGGAATTGGGCCGGGCTCTGTATTTCCTGCAAGTGACGGCTGATCAACGCATGAAATGAATCTTGCCGCTGTCGTCATTGCCCATGTACATGCCATAGACCCCGGCCTGGCGTTCCTCGATGTAGCGTTCGAGGATCTGCCGGATCGCCGGGTAGTAGATCTGCTCCCACGGGATATCTTCGGGGGCGAAGAATTTGCAGGCGAGGGTTTCCGGGCCGTACTGGCCGGTGATTTCCAGCGCGAGGGCGCGGAAGATGATGTAGACCTCGCTGATCTTTGGCACGCTGAAGATCGAGTACGGCGAGACGATTTCCGCGCGTACGCCGCTTTCTTCCCAGACTTCGCGCAGGGCAGCCTGTTCGGTGGTCTCGCCGCTTTCCATGAAACCCGCTGGCAGGGTCCAGGTGCCGGGGCGAGGAGGGATCGCCCGTTGGCACAGGAGGTACTTGCCGTCCTGCTCGATGATGCAGCCGGCGATGATTTTCGGGTTTACGTAGTGGATGTAGCCGCAGCCGCGGCACATCAGGCGCTCGTGCGTATCGCCCGGCGGCACCTGCTGACCGAGGTCAGTGCCACCGCATTTCGGGCAAAAGCTCGGGCTGAACATGTCAGTGACCTATGCGCGGTTCTTTCAGCGCGATGGGCAGGGTGATCGGTGGAGTGGCGCCGGTCTCTTCCTGCTTGCGCTTGAGGTAGTCGAGGGCCACGGCAGCCGCAGCGCGAACGTGATCGACGCACGCCTGATGCGCCGCGAGCGGATCACCGCTCTTGATCGCCTCGACCATTTTTTCCATTTCCTGGTTGCTCGCGCCGCGACGGTTTTCCTGGGACACCGAGGTCGCGCGCAGGTAGCTGATGCGTGCCTGCAACTGACGCAGCTGCGTGGCGGCGACATGGTTGCCCGAACCTTCCAGCAATACGTCGTAGAAACCCTGCACCGAGTCGATCACCTGTTGCAACTCGCCGTCCTTGAGCGCCTTGCGGTTCTCGTCGAGGGCTTTTTCCAGGGCCTTGATGTCCTTGGCCTTGGCGCGCAGGGTGAACAGCTGGACGATCAGGCCTTCGAGCACACAGCGCAGTTCATAGATGTCGACGGCATCGGCGAGGGTGATGATCGCTACACGCGGACCCTTGGCGTCGGCGAACTCCACCAGGCCTTCGGATTCCAGGTGACGCAAGGCTTCACGCACCGACGTACGGCTCACACCCAGGCGATCGCACAGATCGCGCTCCACCAGGCGATCGCCGGGCAGCAACTGGAAGTTCATGATGGCGCTTCGCAGTTTATCCAGCACGATTTCGCGCAGGGTGACCGGGTTGCGATTGACCTTGAAGCTGTCGTCGAGTGGCAGGCGTTTCATGGGGTCCGCTCTTTAAGGTGGCTGTCCATGCCAGACGGGCATCAAAACAGCCGAGGGGTTAACTGGAGGCCTCGGCGTCGGCTTCGGCGAAGGCTTCACGGGCGAGCCGGAAACTGTCCACGGCTGCCGGGACGCCGCAATAAATACCGACCTGAAGCAGAATTTCGCGTATTTGCTCACGACTCAGGCCGTTACGCAAGGCGCCGCGCACATGCAGTTTCAGTTCGTGCGGGCGGTTGAGCGCCGAGATCATCGCCAGGTTGATCATGCTGCGCTCCTTGAGCGACAGGCCTTCACGTCCCCAGACGTGGCCCCAGCAGTATTCGGTGACCATTTCCTGCAACGGGCGGGTGAAGTCGTCGGCGTTCTCGATCGAGCGCTGCACATAGGCTTCGCCCAGTACCTGGGTGCGGATCTTCAGGCCTTGCTCGTATTTTTCGTTGCTCATGTGTCCTCCGCTCAACCCAGTGTCGGCAACGCGCCAAGCTTGCCCTTGTGATAGATCATCGGCGTGACCGGTTGCGCCGGCAGGATCAGGTTCTTCACCGCGCCGACGATGATCGCGTGGTCGCCGCCGTCGTACTCGCGCCACAGTTCGCACTCGATGATCGCCGTGGCCTTGGCGAGGATCGGGTTACCGAGCTCGCTCAAGTGCCACTCGATGCCGTTGGCCTTGTCCTTGCCTTTGCCGGCGAACGCGTAGGCCTCGGCGGTCTGGTCGGCGGACAGCAAATGGATCGCGAAACGCTTGCTGTCGCGCAGCACCGGGTAGGTGTCGGAGGCGTAGTTGGGGCAGAACAGCACCAGCGCCGGGTCAATCGACAGCGCACTGAAGGCGCTGGCGGTGATGCCGACGATGCCGCCATCCGGGTCGAGGGTGGTGACCACCGTGACCCCGGACGGAAACGAACTCATGACGTCTTTGTAAATGCCGGGTTCGATCATCTCGCAGGCCTCCTAACGCATCACAAACGGATCAGGCATCGGCGCCTGGGAGAGGTTGATCCACACCGTTTTCAGTTCGGTGTAGGCCAGCACCGAATCGATGCCGCTTTCGCGTCCATAGCCACTGTTCTTGAAGCCGCCGATCGGTGCCATCGCCGACACCGCGCGGTAGGTGTTGACCCAGATGATGCCCGAGCGCACGTCCCGGGCCAGACGATGGGCGCGGCCCAAGTCGCGGGTCCAGATGCCGGCGGCGAGGCCGAACTGCGAGTCGTTGGCAATCGCCAGCGCTTCGGCTTCGTCCTTGAAGCGGATCACCGAGGCCACCGGGCCGAAGACTTCTTCCTGCATGATCTTCATCGAATTGCGGTCGCATTCGAACAGCGTCGGTTCGTAGAACCAGCCGTCACCCACGCCATTCGGGCGCTTGCCGCCCAGACGCAGACGCGCCCCTTCAGCGATGGCATCGGCCACCAGACCTTCAACCACTGCCAATTGCTGCGCGGTGGCCATCGGGCCCATTTCGCTGCTGTCGTCCTGGGGGTTGCCGATGCGGATGCGTCGGGCGCGTTCCACCAGTCGGCTGACGAATTCGTCGTAGATTTCGTCCTGCACCAGCAGTCGCGAACCGGATACGCAACTCTGCCCGGACGCCGCATAGATCCCGGCAATCGCGCCGTTGATCGCGCTGTCGAGATCAGCGTCGGCAAAGATGATGTTCGGTGACTTGCCGCCCAGTTCCAGCGACAGCTTGGCGAAGTTCTCGGCGCTGCTGCGCACCACATGCCGGGCCGTCGCCGCGCCGCCGGTGAAGGCGATCTTGCGGATCAGCGGATGGCGGGTGAGGGCGGCGCCAGTGCTTGGGCCATAACCGGTGACGACGTTGACCACGCCCGACGGAATCCCGGCTTCGAGGGCCAGGCGCGCCAGTTCGAGGATGGTCGCCGAGGCGTGTTCGGAGGGTTTGATCACGATGGTGTTGCCCGCCGCCAATGCCGGCGCCAGTTTGATCGCGGTCAGGTAAAGCGGGCTGTTCCAGGGAATGATCGCGGCGACCACGCCCATGGCTTCATGCACGGTGTAGGCAAACAGATCCGGTTTATCCAGCGGCAGGGTGCCGCCTTCGAGCTTGTCGGCAAGGCCGGCGGTGTAGTGGAAAAACTCCGGCAGATAACCGACCTGACCGCGGGTTTCACGGATCAGTTTGCCGTTGTCGCGGCTTTCCAGTTGCGCCAGTTGTTCCTTGTTTTCGGCGATCAGGTCACCGAGGCGGCGCAGCAATTTGCCGCGTGCGGTGGCGGTCAATCCACGCCAGGCCGGGCTGTCGAAAGCAGTCTGCGCGGCCTGTACGGCGCGTTCGACGTCGGCCTCGTCAGCGTCGGGCAGCTCGGCCCATGGCTCGGCCAGTGCCGGGTTGAGGCTTTCGAAAGTCTTGCCGGAGAGGGCGTCGACCCATTCTCCGCCGATGCACATCTGGAAGCGTGCGAGCGTCATGCAACGATCCCCTTTATATGGTTTTGTCGGGCGTGTGCGGTGTCGAGAAACTCCAGCAGCGTCTGGTTCACCAGCCGTGGCGACTCTACCGGCATCATATGCCGTTGCTCGGGCAGCACGGCAACCTTCGCGCCGGGAATGCGCGCGGCCAGTTGCTCGGCCATTTCCGGGGTCGATCCGGGGTCCAGCTCGCCGGTGGCGATCAGCGTCGGCGCCTGGATGCTGCCCAGGTCGTCGGCGCGGTACATGTCCTGGGTGGCGAACAGTTCGTAGGTGGTCAGGTATCCCTGCGGATCATTGCCGGCCAGGGTCTGGCGGATCGCGGCGATCTGCGCCGGGTTGGCCGCCTGATATTCACGGCTGAACCAGCGCGAAAGCGCCGCTTCGGCATTCGCGTCCGGCCCGTGTTCGGCGGCCTGCGCGGTGCGCGCGATGACCCCGGCGCGTTGCTCTGCGCTGCGGTTGAACACGCTGTTGAGCACCACCAGGCTTTTCAGGCGTTCCGGGTAATGCAGGGCAAACGCCCGCGCCACCAGACCGCCCATGGAAAAGCCGATCACCGATGCCTGGGGCAATTGCAGGTGGTCGAGCAGCTCCAGCAACTGATCGGCATAGCCGAGCAGGGCGGTGCCGCTGGCCGGTCGCGGGCTGGCGCCATGGCCGAGCATGTCGTAGGCGATCACCCGGTATTGCGTGGCCAGGCCAACGATCTGGCCACCCCACATTTCTTTGTTCAGGCCCACGCCGTGGATCAACACCACGGGTTGGCCAACGCCTGTCGCCAGATAACTGGTGCCGGCCGGGGTGAGTTCAGCGGTGAGCCGAATCATGGAGCGCTCCTGCAATGCCTTTTTTTATTGTGATTACTGGGCTTTTTCGGCGGCCAGTTCTTCCAGATCGATGTAGCGGTTGCCAATGCGCGGGTGCAGGCGACCACCGTCGGCGCAACCGAGCACCACGACGATTTCGTCGGCACGCGGGGCGTCTTCGATCTGCATTTCCAGGGTGATGTAGTGCGAGCGCAAGCCTTCGTCGTCCTTGTGCATCATCGGGATCTGAATAGAAGTGCCTGGACCACCGCGCTTGTTGGTGAAGCTCAGGTAACTCTTGGCCTTGACCGCTTCGCGGTAGTGATTGCCGAAGCGCAGGGTGTGGATCACCGCCGACGCGTGCTCGATTTCGCCATCGGCGCCGACCACCGCGGCTTTGCCGTAAGCCTCGATCTTCTCGGCGCCGCCGATGATGCCCACCAGACGCTCGACCATCATTGCCCCGAGGTCCGAGCAATTGGCGCGGATCTGCGGCTTGAGGTCTTCGACAAAGCCGTTGCCGACCCACGGGTTTTTCATCACGACGGCCAGGCCGACCATGGTCACCGGGGTGTCGGACGCCTTGCCGCCTTCAATGAAGGTCTCTTCGACATAGCTGACGATCTTGCGAATTTCGAAACTCATGAGCTGCTCCGTAGGGGATAAAGAGTGTCTGTGCGTCTGATGGTATACCATAATACCGATCGTGCAAGTCCCCCTCGCATGTTTCCCTGCCATCAGTCGGACGAATGCCTGCGCATTCAGCCGCCGCTGTAGTCCCTTTCGGTTAACAAAAGATAACGTTGCGCCGATTGTCAGACGTTTCGAATGCCCGATAGGATGAGCCAGCTTCCGAAGGGGCTCTGGACGGCGGGTTTCAGGACTATGCTTGTGACCAGGCAGTCACCGTGAGCACCCTTGCGGCGCCCTTAAGGTCCATGACCAACAATAATAAACAGGGGAAGGTCTATGAGTCGTTGCCGCCCGCCGGCGTTACGCAACACCGCGTTGCTGGCCACAGCACTCTCTCTGCTGGGCTTTGCCACATTGTCGGCGCCGGTTCTCGCCGCCGAAGCGCCTGCCGACGTGGTCTATGCCATCGAATCGGCCAAGGCCTCGAAAAGCCTGATGCTCGATGTCGTTCACGCCGGAACCCGGCTGGTGGCGGTCGGGGATCGCGGGCACATTCTCTATTCCGAGGACCAGGGCAAGACCTGGACTCAGGCCAAGGTGCCGAGCCGCCAGTTGCTGACCGCCGTGTATTTCGTCGATGACAAGCACGGCTGGGCCGTCGGCCACGATGCACAGATACTCGCCAGCGAAGACGGCGGCCTGACCTGGACCAAGCAGTTCGAAGACCTCAAGCGCGAATCACCGCTGCTCGACGTCTGGTTCAAGGACGTCAACAGCGGTCTGGCCGTGGGTGCCTACGGCGCGCTGCTGGAAACCACCGACGGCGGCAAGCACTGGGAAGACGTCAGTGATCGCCTCGACAACGAAGACCAGTTCCACCTCAACGCCATTGGCGCGGTAAAAGACGCCGGCCTGTTCATCGTCGGTGAGTCGGGCAGCATGTTCCGCTCCGCCGACTGGGGCCAGACCTGGGAAAAGCTCGAAGGCCCGTACGAAGGGTCGCTGTTTGGCGTGATCGGCACGGCGCAGCCGCAGACCCTGCTGGCCTACGGTCTGCGCGGCAACCTTTACCGCTCCACCGATTTCGGCAGCACCTGGGAGCAGGTCGAACTGAAAGCCGCGCGCGGTTCGCTGGAGTTCGGCCTGTCCGGTGCCACACTGCTCGCGGACGGCTCCATCGTCATCGTCGGTAACGGCGGCTCGGTGGTCAGCAGTAGCGACAACGGCGAAACCTTCAGCGTGTTCAACCGTCCGGATCGCATCTCGCTGTCGTCGGTCACCGCCGCCGGCAACGGCAATCTGATCCTGAGCGGGCAGGGTGGCGTTCGGGTCACTGCGCCGAACGGCGCCGAGCTGAGCAAATGAGCCGAATCAATAATAAGAAGGCGGGGCTATGACTTCCTTGAGCACTCATCATCAGGACAAGGCGACGTTTCTCGAGCGTCTGATCTTCAACAACCGCCCGGCAGTGATCGTGATCTGCCTGCTGGTCAGCATTTTCCTGTTCTGGCAGGCCACGCTGATCCGTCCGTCCACCAGTTTCGAAAAGATGATCCCGCTCAAGCATCCGTTCATTGAAAAGATGATGGAGCACCGCAACGATCTGGCGAACCTGGGCAACACCGTGCGTATTTCGGTGGAGGCGAAGGACGGCGATATCTTCTCCAAGGAGTACATGGAGACCCTGCGTCAGATCAACGACGAGGTGTTCTACATCTCCGGCGTCGACCGTTCCGGCCTCAAGTCGCTGTGGAGCCCGAGCGTGCGCTGGACCGAAGTGACCGAGGAGGGTTTTGCCGGCGGCGAAGTGATCCCGCAGAGCTACAACGGCTCCCAGGACAGCCTCGATCTGCTGCGCAACAACGTGCTCAAGTCCGGTCAGGTCGGGCGTCTGGTGGCCAACGACTTCAAGTCGAGCATCGTCGACATCCCGCTGCTGGAGTCCTACCCGGACCCGCAGGATCAGGGCAAGCTGCTGGCGCTGGACTACCGCAAGTTTTCCCATGAGCTTGAAGACAAGATCCGCAACAAGTTCGAAGCGCAGAACCCCAACGTCAAGATCCACATCGTCGGCTTCGCCAAGAAGGTCGGCGACCTGATCGATGGCCTGGTGATGGTGGTGATGTTCTTCGGCATCGCCTTCGTCATCACCCTGATCCTGCTGCTGTGGTTCACCAACTGCCTGCGCAGCACCGTGGCGGTGTTGAGCACCACGCTGGTGGCGGTGATCTGGCAGCTCGGGCTGATGCACTTCTTCGGATTCGGCCTCGACCCTTATTCGATGCTGGTGCCGTTCCTGATCTTCGCCATCGGGATTTCCCACGGCGTGCAGAAAATCAACGGTATCGCCCTCCAATCCGGTGAGGCGGACAACGCGTTGACGGCGGCACGGCGGACATTCCGTCAGTTGTTCCTGCCGGGGATGATCGCGATTCTGGCGGACGCCGTCGGCTTCATCACGCTGTTGATCATCGACATCGGCGTGATCCGCGAGCTGGCCATCGGCGCTTCCATCGGCGTGGCGGTGATCGTGTTCACCAACCTGATCCTGCTGCCGGTGGCGATTTCCTATGTCGGCATCAGCAAGCGCGCCATCGCCAAAAGCAAGAAGGACGCGCACCGCGAACATCCGTTCTGGCGCCTGCTGTCGAACTTCGCCAACCCGAAAGTGGCCCCGATTTCCGTCGCCCTGGCGCTGCTCGCCTTCGGTGGCGGCCTCTGGTACAGCCAGAACCTGAAGATCGGCGACCTCGACCAGGGCGCGCCGGAATTGCGTCCGGATTCGCGCTACAACAAGGACAACAACTTCATCATCAGCAACTACTCGACCAGCTCCGACGTGCTGGTGGTGATGGTCAAGACCAAGTCCGAAGGCTGCTCGCGCTATGAAGCCATGGCGCCGATCGACGAGTTGATGTGGAAGATGCAGAACACCGAGGGCGTGCAGTCGGCGATCTCGCTGGTAACCGTGTCCAAGCAGATGATCAAGGGCATGAACGAGGGCAACCTGAAATGGGAAACCCTGTCGCGCAACCCGGACGTGCTGAACAACTCCATCGCCCGGGCCGACGGCCTGTACAACAACAGCTGCTCGCTGGCGCCGGTGCTGGTGTTCCTCAACGACCACAAGGCCGAAACCCTGGATCGCGCGGTGCATGCGGTGCAGGACTTCGCCAAGGCAAACAACAAGGAAGGCCTGGAATTCATCCTTGCCGCCGGTAACGCCGGGATCGAGGCGGCCACCAACGAGGTGATCAAGAAGTCCGAGCTGACCATCCTGATCCTGGTGTACATCTGCGTCGCGGTCATGTGCATGATCACCTTCCGCTCGTGGGCGGCGACCCTGTGCATCGTGCTGCCGCTGGTGCTGACCTCGGTGCTGGGCAACGCGCTGATGGCGTTCATGGGCATCGGCGTGAAGGTTGCGACGCTGCCGGTGGTGGCGCTAGGCGTGGGCATCGGCGTGGACTACGGCATCTACATCTACAGCCGTCTGGAAAGTTTCCTGCGTGCCGGCCTGCCGTTGCAGGAAGCCTATTACCAGACCCTGAAATCCACCGGTAAGGCGGTGCTGTTCACCGGTCTGTGCCTGGCCATTGGTGTGTGCACCTGGATTTTCTCGGCGATCAAGTTCCAGGCCGACATGGGCCTGATGCTGACCTTCATGCTGCTGTGGAACATGTTCGGTGCGCTGTGGCTGCTGCCGGCACTGGCCAAGTTCCTGATCAAGCCGGAGAAACTGGCGGGGCAGAAGGGCAATTCTCTGTTTGCTCACTGATCCATTTGGCTGAAATGAAAAAGCCGCAACCTTAGGGTTGCGGCTTTTTCATGCCTGCGGTGAGGGCAAGCGGTCTGAAGGCTTAAGAAAGTTCGGTGCCTAGCACGACGCTAAGCGCACTGCGCGCATCATCCAGCTGCACCAACGTCGCATGCCGCGCCCCCAACGCATCCCGATTCTCGATGGCCGTCAAAATCGCCTTGTGCCGAGGCAACGCCAGCTCATGCAGGTTCGGCCGCTGGTTGGAGTGCTTCAGCGCCTCGGCAATCGCCACCGCAAGCATGTTGCACAGGTTGGCCAGCAAATCGTTGTGGGTCGCGTCGGCAATCCGGCTGTGAAAGTCCAGATCCGGTTGCAGCAAGGCTTCCGGGGTCGGTGCGGCTTCCATGCGCTGGTAAGCCTCGGCAATCGACGCGATGTCGGCGTCGGTCGCGTGCTGGGCGGCGAGGGCGGCGGCGGCCGGTTCGATGATGCTGCGCACGCTGGTCAGGACGTTGAAGAACTCGTTCTGCGGGCTGCTTTGCATCAGCCAGTGCAGTACGTCCGGGTCGAGCATGTGCCATTCGCGGCGCGGCTTGACCACGGTGCCGACGCGCGGTTTCGAATACACCAGCCCCTTGGCGACCAGCACCCGCGTGGCTTCGCGCAACACCGGCCGGCTGACCGCGTACTCCTCGCAGAGCAAGGCTTCGGCGGGCAGTTTGTCGCAGGGCAGAAAGCGTCCGGAAACAATCTGCATGCCCAGCTCCTGGACGATGCGCGAGTGCATGCTTTTACGGTCGGAAGGTTTGCGGTAATCCATGGGTAGTGGCGCGATCCTGAGCGATGGAGATGCCGCGCATCATAGCAGGCACGACACAATCTTGAGGCAGATACACACGCCAAATATGGGAGCGAGCAAGCCCGCTCCCGCAGGGACGGCGGTGTCAGTGGGAGTGGCGCGGGACTTCAGCCCCTCGGCAACCCACAAGGAAATCAAAGTCGCAACCCTGATCCGCCTGCAGCACATGGTCGATGTACAACTGACGGTACCCACCCACCAACAACTGCTGTGGCGGTTGCAGATCCGCCATCCGCGCTGCCAGTTCAGCGTCCGGAATATCCAGATGCAAACGCCCGCTGGCGCAGTCCAGTTCGATCCAGTCACCTTCCTTCACCGCCGCCAAAGGCCCGCCGGCCGCTGCTTCCGGGGCGACGTGCAAGACAACGGTGCCGTACGCGGTGCCACTCATCCGCGCATCGGAAATGCGCACCATGTCAGTCACGCCTTGCGCCAGCAGCTTGGCCGGCAGCCCCATGTTGCCGACTTCTGCCATGCCCGGATAACCCTTCGGCCCGCAGTTCTTCATCACCAGAATCGAGTTCGCATCGACGTCCAGTTCCGGGTCGTTGATCCGCGCCTTGTACATGTCGAAGTTCTCGAACACCACCGCGCGGCCCCGGTGCTGCATCAGTTCCGGCGTGGCGGCTGACGGCTTGAGCACTGCACCCAGGGGGGCCAGGTTGCCGCGCAATACACAGATGCCGCCGTCGGCGCGGATCGGATTGTCGAGGGTACGGATCACTTCGTCTTCACCGTAGATCGGTGCGTCCTTGGTGTTCTCGCCGATGGATTTACCGTTGACGGTCAGCGCATTCGGATTCGGAATCAGATTGGCCTCGCCGAGGCGACGCAACACGGCCGGCAAGCCGCCCGCGTAGTAGAACTCTTCCATCAGGAAACGGCCGGACGGTTGCAGGTCGACGATGGTCGGCATGCCGCGACCGATACGGGTCCAGTCGTCCAGATCCAGCTCGACGCCGATGCGCCCGGCGATGGCTTTGAGGTGGATCACCGCGTTGGTCGACCCACCAATCGCTGCGTTGACCCGGATCGCGTTTTCGAAGGCTTCCTTGGTCAGGATCTTCGACAGTTTCAGATCCTCACGCACCATCTCGACCGCCCGCATGCCGGACATGTGCGCCAAGACATAACGCCGTGCATCCACCGCCGGAATCGCCGCGTTGTGCGGCAGGGACGTGCCCAGTGCTTCGGCCATGCAGGCCATGGTCGACGCGGTGCCCATGGTGTTGCAGGTACCGGCCGAGCGAGACATGCCGCCCTCGGCCGCGAGGAAATCGTCAATCGTGATGGTGCCGGCCTTGACCTGTTCGCTGAGTTGCCAGACCACGGTGCCGGAACCGATGTCCTTGCCCTTGTGCTTGCCGTTGAGCATCGGCCCGCCGGTGACGACGATCGCTGGCACGTCGCAACTGGCCGCGCCCATCAGCAGGGCCGGGGTGGTCTTGTCGCAACCGGTCAGCAGTACCACGCCGTCGATCGGGTTGCCGCGAATCGCTTCCTCGACGTCCATGCTCGCCAGGTTGCGGGTGAGCATGGCGGTCGGGCGCAGGTTCGATTCACCGTTGGAGAACACCGGGAACTCCACCGGGAAGCCACCGGCCTCGATCACCCCGCGTTTGACGTGCTCGGCAATTTGCCGGAAGTGCGCGTTGCACGGGGTCAGTTCCGACCAGGTGTTGCAGATGCCGATGATCGGCTTGCCGTGGAACTGATGGTCGGCGATGCCCTGATTCTTCATCCAGCTGCGGTACATGAAGCCGTTCTTGTCGGCCGTGCCAAACCATTGGGCGGAGCGCAGTGTGGGTTTCTTATCAGACATGATCGATTCTCTTATTGTAAGACTATTGTTTGCGAGCTTCGGTTAAACATAAGCGTAAAATCGACGGTTTGGAAGTGTTGTTGCATAATTAGTATTACTATATAGTCGATTTCGACGGAGGGAAGGCCCTGGCGGTTTTCCGCGAGAGGCGTCCCCCAAGGTTCCATAAAAACAACAATCGGAGACCGATCTCATGAGCCAGGAACTGCGGCTTGTCCGGCGCATCACGCTGAAACTGATTCCCTTCCTGATCCTGCTGTACTTGATCGCCTACGTGGATCGCTCCGCTGTCGGCTTCGCCAAACTGCACATGGGCGCCGACATCGGCATCGGCGATGCCGCCTACGGCCTCGGCGCCGGGCTGTTTTTCATCGGCTACTTTCTGTTTGAAATCCCCAGCAACCTGATGCTCGAACGCTTCGGCGCACGGCGCTGGTTCGCGCGGATCATGATCACCTGGGGCGCGATCACCATCGGCATGGCCTTCGTCCAAGGCCCGCACAGTTTCTACGTGATGCGCTTTCTACTCGGCGCGGCGGAGGCGGGGTTCTTTCCCGGCGTTCTGTACTACATCACCCAATGGTTCCCGGTGCGCCATCGCGGCAAGATCCTCGGGCTGTTCATCCTCTCCCAACCCATTGCGATGATGATCACCGGCCCCGTGTCCGGCGGTCTGCTGGGCATGGACGGGATCCTCGGTCTGCACGGCTGGCAGTGGCTGTTCATCGTCATCGGCACCCCGGCGATCCTGCTGACCTGGCCGGTATTGCGCTGGCTGCCGGACGGCCCGCAGCAAGTGAAATGGATGGACCAGGCCGAAAAGGACTGGCTGACCGGTGAATTGAAAAAAGATCTGCAGGAATACGGCCAGACCCGTCACGGCAATCCGCTGCATGCCCTCAAGGACAAACGGGTGTTGCTGCTGGCGCTGTTCTACCTGCCGGTGACCCTGAGCATCTATGGCCTGGGCCTGTGGCTGCCGACCCTGATCAAACAGTTCGGCGGCAGTGATCTGGTGACCGGTTTTGTGTCATCGGTGCCCTACATCTTCGGGATCATCGGCCTGCTGATTATTCCGCGCAGCTCCGACCGTTTGAATGATCGTTACGGCCATCTGGCGGTGCTGTATGTGCTGGGTGCCATCGGCCTGTTCCTCAGCGCCTGGCTGTCGTTGCCGGTGGCGCAACTGGCGGCGCTGTGTCTGGTGGCGTTCGCGCTGTTTTCCTGCACGGCGGTGTTCTGGACGCTGCCGGGGCGGTTCTTTGCCGGCGCCAGTGCGGCGGCCGGGATCGCCTTGATCAACTCGGTGGGCAACCTCGGTGGCTACATCGGTCCGTTCGTGATCGGCGCGCTGAAGGAGTACACCGGCAACCTCGCTTCGGGCCTGTACTTCCTGTCCGGGGTGATGGTGTTCGGGCTGATTCTGACGGGCGTCGTCTATCGCGTGCTGGAGCGCAAGCATGTGCTCCCGGTTGACCAATTTGCAGCGAGCGCACGCGGTGCGACGCGCACCTGATTTGTTTTAACAGGAGAACAACATGCATCTGGTTCAATTCGAATTGAGTAGCGGCGAGCGCCGTGTCGGGGTGGTCGAGGACGGTCTGGTGCGTGAAGTGCAGGATGCGCGCACGGTTCGCGATCTCGCCCTGGCCGCAATCGAGGCGGGCAGCACCCTCGCGCAGCAAGTGCAAACCCTGGGGCTGGGCATCAGCCACGATTACGCGCAGTTACTAAAAGACCTGCGCATCCTGCCGCCACTGGATCACCCGGACCCGGCGCACGTATTGGTCAGCGGCACCGGCCTCACGCACCTGGGCAGCGCGTCGGCCCGGGACAAGATGCACCAGCAGGCCGGCGATGAAGCGGCGATGACCGACACCATGCGCATCTTCAAGTGGGGCGTGGAGGGCGGCAAACCGGCGGCGGGGCAGGCCGGCGTGCAGCCGGAGTGGTTCTACAAGGGTGACGGCAGCATTGTCGTGCGTCCTGGCCAGCCGTTCCCGTTGCCGCCGTTTGCCGAAGACGCCGGGGAGGAGCCGGAGATGGCCGGCCTCTACATCATCGGCCACGACGGCAAGCCGTATCGCCTCGGTTTTGCGGTGGGCAACGAGTTTTCCGATCACGTCATGGAGCGCAAGAATTACCTGTACCTGGCCCATTCGAAACTGCGCAACTGCAGCTACGGCCCGGAACTTCGCACGGGTGATTTGCCTCAACACCTGGCGGGCACCAGTCGCATCCTGCGCGACGGCGAAGTGCTGTGGCAGAACGAGTTCCTCAGCGGCGAAGCCAACATGTGCCACAGCCTGGCGAACCTCGAATACCACCACTTCAAGTACCGCCAGTTCCTGCGTCCTGGCGATGTGCACATTCACTTTTTCGGCACCGCGACCCTGTCGTTCGCCGATGGCATCCGCACTCAACCGGGCGACGTGTTCGAAATCAGCCAGGCCGAATTCGGCGCACCGCTGGTCAACGGCATCGCACCGGTTGCAGCAGCATTCGAACCGGACAGCATCGGCACCCTTTAAGGAGATCCCATGACTCAGATTCTCGGTCACAACTACATCGGCGGTCGTCGCAGCGCGGCGGGCAACGTCAAGCTGCAAAGCGTCGACGCCACCACGGGCGAAGTACTGCCCCACGATTTCATTCAGGCCACGGAAGCGGAAGTGGATGCTGCCGCCAAAGCCGCCGCGGCCGCGTATCCGGCGTATCGCAGCCTCAGCGCCGAGCGCCGCGCGCAGTTTCTCGATGCGATTGCCGATGAACTGGATGCGTTGGGCGATGATTTCGTCGCGGTGGTCTGCCGCGAAACCGCACTGCCGGCCGGGCGCATTCAAGGTGAAAGGGGGCGCACCAGCGGCCAGATGCGCTTGTTCGCCAAAGTCCTGCGGCGCGGTGATTTCTACGGTGCGCGCATCGACCTGCCGTTGCCGGATCGTCAGCCGCTGCCCCGTCCGGATCTGCGCCAGTACCGCATCGGCCTGGGGCCGGTGGCGGTGTTCGGCGCGAGCAATTTTCCACTGGCATTCTCCACCGCCGGCGGCGATACCGCGTCGGCGCTGGCCGCCGGTTGCCCGGTGGTGTTCAAGGCGCACAGCGGCCACATGGCTACCGCCGAACTTGTCGCCGATGCGCTGATTCGTGCAGCGGAAAAAACGGCCATGCCCGCCGGCGTGTTCAACATGATCTACGGTGGTGGTGTCGGCGAGTGGCTGGTCAAGCATCCTGCGATTCTGGCGGTGGGTTTCACCGGCTCGCTGCGCGGCGGACGGGCGCTGTGTGACATGGCCGCCGCCCGGCCTCAGCCAATTCCGGTGTTTGCCGAGATGTCGAGCATCAACCCGGTGATCGTGTTGCCCCAGGCCCTGGCCGTGCGCTCGGAAACCGTCGCCCGCGATCTGACCGCGTCGGTGGTGCAGGGCTGCGGTCAGTTCTGTACCAACCCGGGCCTGGTGATCGGCATTCGCTCGCCGCAATTCACCGCGTTCGTTGAGCAAGTCGCAGCGCTGATCGGCGATCAACCGGCGCAAACCATGCTCAATACCGGAACCCTCGGTAGCTACGGCAAGGGTCTGGAAAAACTCCTGGCGCACGCCGGCATCGAGCATCTGGCGGGTAATCCGCAGCAGGGCAATCAGGCGCAGCCGCAGTTGTTCAAGGCCGATGTCAGTCTGCTGATCAATGGCGATGAAGTGCTGCAGGAAGAAGTGTTCGGCCCGACCACGGTGATCGTTGAAGTGGCGGACGAGGCGCAGTTGAGCGCGGCGTTGCAGGGCCTGCATGGGCAACTGACGGCGACGATCATCGGCGAGCAGGCGGATTTCGAACGCTTCCCGGAGCTGACGCCGTTGCTTGAGCAGAAGGTCGGGCGGATCCTGCTCAACGGTTATCCAACCGGTGTCGAAGTCTGTGATTCGATGGTTCACGGCGGGCCATATCCGGCGACGTCCGATGCCCGTGGCACTTCGGTCGGTACGCTGGCGATCGATCGATTCCTGCGCCCGGTGTGCTTCCAGAACTATCCCGACAGCCTGTTGCCGGAACCGCTGAAAAACGCCAACCCGCTGCGCATTCAGCGTTTGGTGGATGGCAAGCCATCGCGCGACGCCCTTTAACTCACACCCCATGATCGTTCCCACGCAGAGCGTGGGAACGATCAAGAGCGGGGCTTTGAGCTATCATTGGCCCTTTCCCCCTGAAAGACATGATTGCCATGACTGCCGTAACCGACACCCTTCTCAACGCCCTCGAACACTGCGGTATGGTCGAAATCGACGGCCTGCACGCTTTCGAATTCGCCCTCGACGAAGACGATAACCTGCACATCGAATGCATCGATGGCCGGGCCGCCAAGCATTGGGAGTTCACCCCGGCTCAGGTGGCGGCGGCGACGTTTGACGAAGACCTGCAGAGCTGGCTGATCGTCGGTTTTGCCAGCGACACCCAAACCGTCGGCGAACACCGTCTGGTCTGCCTCGGTGATGTACTGAGCAGCGCCGACGACGAGGATGAAACCGAATGAACATGCGTAAATTCTGGCCATTGCTGATGGCCGGCAGCGTCGGCGCGATGGGCCTTTCCAGTGCCTCGGCCGAGAGCTTCCAGTTTTTGGTGGGTTCCTACACCGCCGGCACCAGCGAAGGCCTCTACCGGATGAACTTCGACAGCGCCACCGGCCAGATCGACGCCAAACCGCTGCAAGTGATCAAAAGCGAAAACCCGTCGTGGCTGACCCTGTCGAAGGATCAGCACCGGGTGTTCGTGGTCAACGAAAACGGCCCGGGCCAGAAAGACCCGGTCGGCCGCGTCAGCAGTTATTCCATCGATCCGAAGACTCACGCCCTGACCCTGATCAATCAGGTGCAGAGCCTGGGCAACGAACCGACCCATTCGAGCCTCAGCGGCGACGCCAGCCATCTGTTCGTCAGCAATTACTCGGTGGTTGAAGATCCGGGCGGCACTCTCGCGGTATTGCCGGTAGACAGCGACGGCAAACTCAAACCGGTGGTGCAGATGAGCGCGCACCCGGCGAGCCGGGTCAATCCCGAGCGTCAGGCCTCGAACCACGTGCACTCGACGGTATCCTCGCCGGACGGTCGTTACGTGTTCTCCAATGACCTGGGTGCGGACAGGGTCTTCATCTATCAATTCGACCCGAAAGCCAATCCGGACCTGCCGCTGACTCCGGCGAAAACCGCGTCGGTGCCACTGCCAGCCGGCAGCGGCCCGCGTCATCTGCTGTTCAGTGCGGATGGCAAACATGCCTGGTTGACCATGGAAATGAGCGCCCAGGTTGCGGTGTTCGATTACCACGACGGCGTGCTGACCCAGACGCAACTGGTCGACCTGGCCGCCGGCCAGCCGACTTCGGACAAGGCCGCTGCTGCGTTGCACGCGTCCGCCGACGGCAAATTCCTCTACGTCAGCAACCGTGGTACCGCCAATCAGCTGCTGGTGTTCGCCATCGACCCGGCCAGCGGCCAGCTCAAAGAGCTGCAGCGACGTTCGGTGGAAGGCGATCACCCCCGTGAGTTCAGCCTCGATCCAAGCGGCAAATTCCTGCTGATCGCCAACCAGAAGAGCAACCAGATTGTCGTGGTCGAGCGCGACGGCAAGACCGGTCTGCTGGGCAAAACCGTGCAAAAACTGCCGATGGATGCGCCGAGTGACCTCAAGTTTCTCGTGCGTCAATAAGCCGCAGGCCCCGGTCTGCGGGGCCTGAAGCTTTGTATTAATCCTGCTGATAACAGGTAATGTTGCAAAGCATTTCAAGCGATCGACCCTCGAGCGTTAAGTTTGCTTCACGGCCCAACCGGGCAAGCAAGCCAACTGAACACGAGGGTTACCACCATGAACTTCAATCTTTTCTCGATCATCGCCGCTTCCGCCATCTCCGCCACCGTGGCTCTGCCAGCCAGCGCCAACGTTGAAATCAGCGACAAAAAATCCCACACCCAGAGCTACACCCAGAAATACCTGCAACAAAGCGCCAACTTCTATGCCGCGCTGGATCACAAAGCTCAACACTGAAATTTCCGTTACGCCCTGGAACTGCCCAAGGCTGCGATCCTTTGATCTTGTTTCCCAAAAAGCAAAATCAAAAGATCGCAGCCTTGGGCAGTTTTTTGCCTGCGCAGCGATCAGCGATAGCTATTTTCAAACAGCGAGATAGACCGGCTAAATAATCAACGAAGCTGATGGTTACTATGCCAAACCCTGAGTGGTTACCCCGGCTTTTTTGATCGATTCTGTGGACCTCGAAACATTGTCCACGGAGCACACATCATGGCCAGTTCAATCATCACTTCCGCCAAACGCGGCGCCTACCTGGCCATCGGTCTGTACCTGGTCATGGTGCTGTTTGTCAGTCTGGCGTCGCAGTCGCAACACAGCTTCGAAGCACCGATCGACGTCGCCCATCCCGGCATCCAGTTCGAACTCCGCTCGCAAAACGCGGCGGTGGACTCAACTGAACTCGCGGGAGTCGGCGGAGCATGAAAGGTTACAGACTCTGGGTCATTGCCGGACTGGCGTTCATGACCAACGGCGCTTCCCTGTTGGGATACGGCCAGGGTTCGGTCGGCGGACTCGCCCGGGCCATAGAGGCCAACCATAACATCGCGCACAACATCGAACGGGCCAATGTGCTGGGGTTGCTGGCCGGCAATCCACCGATGAAAACCCCCAGCGGTTTTCTCGGTCCGTTCGAGGTGGATTGCTCGGCCATCGGCATGTGTGAAGTGCTGGCGTAACGCGCCTACTTTTTCATGATGCCGGTGAACAGTTCCGATTCCAGAAACCGCTGCAACCAGGCCTGCAACCGCACGTAAGGCGTCTGCGCAAACCAGTCACGATCAACATGGGCGAACTGGCGAACGAACGGCAACAACGCGATATCGGCCAGGCTCGGATGCCCGGCCAGCAAGTAATCGCGACCCTCCAGCAACTCATCCAGTTTCTGCGAGAACAGAGCACCTTCCGCCCGATAAACCTCCATCGGCTGTTCCGGATAACGCTCGGCATACTTGTAGCGATTCAAGTGAATCTTGAACACTTGATCGTTGGCTTCGATCAATTCGGCAATCCTTGAATCGCCCCCCAGCAACCAGTCATCCGGATCATGCTGCGCCAGCGCCCAACGCATGATCTCCAGGCTTTCGTCGATCACCTGACCACCTGCATCCAGCACCGGCACCGTGCCCTTGGGCGAAATCGCCAACATCTCCGCCGGTTTGGCCTTGAGGCTGACTTCGACGATGTCCACCGGCACGCCCGAATAACGCAGGGCCATCCGTGCCCGCATCGCGTACGGGCAGCGGCGGAAGGAATACAGCGTGTTCATTTCACCTCCAGCGTGCTCAAACCGTTGCCCTGACGTTGTACCTGAATCTGCACCGGAATCCGTTCGTGCATTTCCTGTACGTGGGAAATGACCGCCACCTTGCGCCCCTGCGCCTGCAAGCCGTCGAGGGCGTCCATGGCCAGTTGCAGGGATTCCGGATCGAGGCTGCCGAAGCCTTCGTCGATGAACAGCGATTCGATCTTCAACGTGCTCGACGCCATCGAGGCCAGGCCCAGGGCGAGGGCCAGCGACACCAGGAAGGTTTCGCCGCCGGACAGCGAATGCACCGAGCGCAGTTCATCGCCCATTTCGGTGTCCATCACCAACAGGCCGAGCATGCTGCCGCCGCGTTTGAGGCGGTAGCGCTTGACCAGTTGCCGCAGCTGCACGTTGGCGTGATGCACCAGCAGGTCGAGGTTGTAGGCCTGGGCGATCTTGCGGAAGGTGTCGCCGGTGGCCGAGCCGATCAGCGCATTGAGCCGCGCCCAGCGCTGATACTCGGCATAGGCATCGGCGATCTGCTGCGCCAGCGCCTGATTGGCGTTCTGGCGGCGCTGGTCTTCGGCCTGCTCGGCGCGCAGTTCGGCACATTGCTGTTCGCTGGCCGTGCACTGGTTTTGCAGCTCAGCGAGGGCGCTGGCGAGTTGTTCGGCATCCAGATTGCCGTTGTGTTGGGCCTGGTGATCGCGCAGGCGCTGATCGCGTTCCTGCAACAACACCTTGGCCTGTTCAACGGCTTTTTCGTTGTGCTGCAAGCGCTGGCGCAGTCCGTCGACTTGCGCGTCATCAACCCGCAGCAGGTCTTCCAGGCCGCCGTCATCCAGCTCCGGATGGCGAGCGCGCCAGTCGGCAATCTTGCCGGCCAGATCACGGTCTTCGGTTTCCAGCGCTTGCAGACGCTCTTGCTGCGCTTTCAGTTCGGCGGTGATTTGCACCCGCTGCGTACGCGCCTCCTGTAGCGCCTGAGTCGTCGTGGATTCGGCGTTGCGCGCCTGTTCCACCGCCTGCTCCAGTTGCTGCTGCCAATGCTCGGCGCCGCTGTGATCGCCCAACAATTGCGCAAGCTTCTGCTGGCTGGCGAGTTGCTGTTCGGTCAGCGTGTTGAGTTGCTGTTCAGCGTTTTGCAGCTGCTGCACACGACCCTGTTGGCGATCCTGTTCCTTCTCAAGCGTCTGCTGGCGTTGTTGCTGCTCGGCCAGTTCCTCCTTCTGCTGATCGACTTGCGCCAGACGTTCGGCGATCTGCCGGTCAAGCTGCATGAAGGTCGCAGCCGGTTCAGCGCGCAAGGCATCGAGTGTGTCGCTCGGCAACAGCGTGGCGAAGGCTGCCAGCTCTTCGTCCAGGCGCTGGCGGTCGGCGCTCAGTTCGCGTTGCTGATTACTCAGGTGCTGCGCCGCTTGCTGGTGCGCCGTCTCGGCCTGACGCAATTGCTGGGTCAG
The DNA here is from genome assembly GCF_021603585.1 of Pseudomonas sputi. Lineage (GTDB taxonomy): Bacteria > Pseudomonadota > Gammaproteobacteria > Pseudomonadales > Pseudomonadaceae > Aquipseudomonas > Aquipseudomonas sputi. The sequence continues at coordinate 63,490 of NZ_BQHI01000024.1, forward strand.
ACGCGCCGCGTCCTGTTGCAGCGTGAGCAGGGCGGTCTGGCGCTGTTCGTCCTGAGTGATGCTTTGATTGAGTTGATCGTTCTGGCGGGTGAGCCACGCGGCGCGCTTGTCACTGTCCTGATTCAGTAACGATGCCGCGAGCGGATGCGCCTCGATGCTCGGCGTCAGCGATTGTTGCTGAGCGGCCAGTTGTTCCTGCTGTTGCAGCAACTCTTTCTGTTGGGCAATCACGCCACCGACGCTGGCGCGCAGCTCGGTGAGCTTTTCTTTCAGTTGATCGACCGCGTGCTGCGCGCTGGCCTGCTCGCTTTCATCGTGGCGGCCGAGGCTTTGCAGCAGGGCTTCCGGCTGGTGATACGGATGCTCGTTGCTGCCACAGACCGGACACGGCTGGTCGTCCTGCAATTGCGCACGCAGCTCTTCGACACTGGCACTGCGCGCCAGACGCTGACGCTCGAGCAATTCACGGGTGACGTTGAGGGTTTGCTCGGCAACGGTCAGCTTGGACTTGGTTTTCACCCCGTCCTGGGTCAGGCGCTCGCGCTCCTGTTGCGCATCGAGCTGGCGCTGTTGCAGCTCGGCACTGCGTTTGTCCAGCTCCTGCTGACTGGCCCACAGGCGCGTCAGGTCTTCGACGGCGCGCAGTTGCTTGCGGTTGTCCTGCAACAGAGTGCCGAGGATGCCGATCTGTTCGGCGACGGCGTCCGGTTCGGCGCCAGCCTCTTTGAACAACACTTCCAGCTGCTGCTTCTGTGTGGCGAGCGCTTCGGTGGCGCGGGTGGCGTTCTCTTCGAGAGAAGCCAGTTCGCTTTGACCCTTGTTCAACCGATTGCCGATCAGCATCAGTTGCTGCAAGCGGTCACGGTAGGCATTCCAGGCTTCGCTCAACGGTGCCAAGTGAACGCTTTGCTCAAGATCGGCGGCAATGCGCTGCAAGCGTTCGGCGACTTGTTTTTGCTGATCGAGCAAAGTCTGAATTGTGCTCTGGCCCTGGGCGCAGGCCTGCTCAGCGGTTAGCTTCGCTTCGGTGCCGGACGCGACCTCCTTGGCGAGGCGGGCGAGGGTACTTTGCTCATCGAAGGCCTGGCGCAACAGCGGTGCGCTGTCGCTTTGCTGCGTTTGCGCCTGGGTCAGGGCGATCTGCGCGGCGGCGAGATCCTGTTCCAGTCGTGTCTGGCGCTCAGCCAATTCGCCTTGTTGCCGGGTGTGCGCGTTGATCTGTTCCGCCAGCGGCGTCAGCAGTGCATCCAGTTCGGTTTTGCGGGCGAATTGGTGCCGTTGCGGAGCGAGCTGTTCCAGGCGGGTGAGCTTCAGACGCTCACCGGCCAGCGACTCGCGTTCGTGCTCGGCACTGCGCAGTTGTTCGGCGGCGGCGTGTTGCGAGTCTTGCAGCCGCAGCAGTTCCTTGAGCCAGTCGTGCTGCTGCTCGATCTGCTTGAGCTGCGCCTGCTGCAACTTGAGTTGTTGCTGGGCGGCGTTGAAGCGCTCGTCCAGCTCCGCGCGGGCCTCGGGGGCCAGCGGGGTCACGCCGGTGGCCTGATCCTGCAACTGCTTGTGGGCTTCGCGGGCCTCTTTGGTCTTGTCGAACGCACGGCGGCCGAGGCGGGTGTAGAGCGCGGTGTCGGTGAGCTTTTCCAGCAGTTCGCTGCGGTCGTTGTCATCGGCCTTGAGGAAGGCGCTGAACTCGCTCTGGGCCAGCAGCACGGCGCGGGTGAACTGTTCGAAGTTCAGGCCCAGTGCGGCTTCGAGCTGAGTCTTGTACTCGCCTTTCTGGCTGGCGAGCAGTTGATCCTGATCGATGTCGCGCAGGCTCTGACGGCTGGCCTGCAACTTGCCGCCGGCCTTTTCCCGGGCGCGGTTGGCTTCCCAGCGCGCACGATAGCGGCGGCCATCGACGCCGACAAAATCAACCTCGGCAAAGCCTTCGCCCGTACCGCGACGCAGCAGGGTGCGCGGGTCGCCGGTCGCGATTTCGCCGTCGGCGTCCGGCACCTTGGCGTCACGGCTAGTGTTGTTCAAACGCGGCACAGAGCCAAACAACGCCAGGCACAGCGCATCGAGCAAAGTACTTTTGCCGGCGCCGGTCGGGCCGGTGATCGCGAACAGGCCAGCGCTGGCCAGCGGTTCGGCGGTGAAGTCGATTTCGAACGGGCCGGCCAGCGAGGCGAGGTTCTTCAAACGAATGGCGATAATCTTCATGGCTGCTCGCCCTCCATTTGTACGTCTTGCAGCAGTTCGGCGAAGTCCTTGAGGGTTTGCTCGTCGACCTCGTTGCCGTAATTGTCGAGCCAGGCGCGACTGAACAACTCCTGCGGCGTGAGCTGGTCCAGCTCGATCAGCGCGCTGCCGTCCTCGGCGCCGTCAGCGCCCCGATTGCCGGCATATTCCGCGGCAATTCGCACCAGTCGCACAGCCTTGCCTTGCAGGGCGCTTTCGACCTGATGGCGCAGATCCGGTTGCGGCTCGTCGAGGCGCACCCGCACTTCCAGCCACGGTTGGCGCTGGGTTTCGGCCAGCAGGTCGATGTTCGGCAGGTCCGCCAGTTGCAGCAGAATTTCGGCCAGCGGCGCAGGGCCGAGGCGCTGCAAGTTTACGGAGCGGGGGATCAGCATAGGCTCGACGCTGACCAGGGTTTCGCCGTCCAGAACGACGTCGAGCACCTGGTGCTGATAACTGATTTCTGAAAACGACAACGGAATCGGCGAGCCGCTGTAGCGAATCCGTTCTTCGCCGTTGACCTTCTGCGGCTTGTGCAAATGGCCGAGCGCGACATAACTGATGCTCGGCCCGAACAGACTGGCGGGCAGCGCTTCGGCGTTGCCGATGATCAGGCTGCGCTCGGAGTCTTCCGACACCGAGCCGCCGGCCATGTGCGCATGGCTGATGGCGACCAGCGCCTGACCCGGTTGACGCTTGGCATTGGCCGCTTCGATCAACCATTCATGCACTTGGCCAATCCCGCGCAGATAGTTGTCGCCCAGATGCGCGCCGGTCACTTCGGCAGGCCGCAGGAACGGCAGCGCCAGGCACCACGCGGCGATCTCGCCGGACGCATTCGGCAGCGGCAACAGCAGACGTTCCGCATCCAGCTGCCCGTCATCCAGCCACAACACCCGACCCAGCGCATGGGTGCGCAAACGCCGCATCAACGGCGCGGGCAGTTCGATCCGCGAACCGGAGTCGTGGTTGCCGGCGATCATCACGATGGTCAGCGACGGCTGCTGTTCGTGGGCGCTGACGATGAAATCGTAGAGGCGTTCCTGGGCTTTGACCGGCGGGTTGACCGTGTCGAAGATGTCGCCGGCGATCAGCAGCACGTCCGGCTGCGCCAGCTTCAATTGGCGCAGCAGCCACTCGAGAAAACAGGCGTGCTCGAAATCGCGTTCCTGGCCGTGCAGGTTCTGCCCAAGGTGCCAGTCGGAGGTGTGAAACAGACGCAAGGCTGACTCCGCAATATAAAGAGGTGATGGCCGCCGGGATGAGCGGGCGGCGAAAGAGGGGAGAGTTTACAGATTATTGCGCCGGGTAGGCTTGTCCGGGGGCGGCGGCCGCGATCTCGGTGAGCCCATTAATTGACGACTCGGCACCGGTTACCTACCATCGCGCCACTATATTGATATCGTTTTTGGGGTCTGGCGACTCGTCGTGCTTCAACCTGCACGCCACGATAGCTCACAGAGACATTGAGTCTGGAGCAAGCGCAATGAAACGGGTTAATTCGATACCTTCCGTTACTGACAATCCAGCGTATTTTTCCTGGAAAAAACAGTGGTCGAATCAGGAAGGCCTGGACGTTTATTCGTACATCTTCGATCAATGCCAGCCCGAACATATTCTGTTGTTTTCAAAAATGCTCTTCCCGGATTTTGTGGTGAAAGAGGGTGGCGTATTTTTAGCGCGGAATTTCTCGACTGAAGTGTTTGATAGGTGCTCTGGCCTTGCCTCTGGTGATATTTCAAAGACTGAAAAGTTATTGAATGTTGTGAGGATCTATGACGTTTTTGGCCAAGTTGCTGCTGGTGTTTCGGATGACGTGTTTCTTCAATTGTGCAATGTGATGGGTTTTGCGTGGCGCATGGTGATGAAAGAAAAATTTCCAGAGAAGGTGTTTTGTGTAGAGGTGTCGAACTCGGAGCAGAACTATGGCCCGGATATTACTTTCTACCAGGTTGAATCGTTGAGTCCGGGAGCCGAGGCATGAGGTTTCGGGATCTGGAGCAAGGACCGGATGTTTACGGGACCCCGGGAAAGCTCTCGTCGTTGGATGAATGGTATTTGTCCGTGCGCGATACACCCTTGGATTGCTTGAGTGTGGGAGATGTCTGTCGTGCATTGAGGCAGGATTTGCATGTGCGGGAACTGCTGCCCATTGGCATCGCTTTACTGACCGAAGACGTTCTGGAAGGCGATAGATATGACGGAGAACTGCTGGTTGCGCTGGCGGGTTTGAGAACTGTGTATTGGCACGAGAATGTCGAAGCATCCCGCAAGGCTGTTATTGCTGTGGCAGAAGTGAATCGCTTGAATGCTGACGCCGAGCTGTTAAAGGCTGCTTCAGCCCTGACAGGTTGCTTGAGATGACTATGGTTTTTAGCTTGTTGGGTCGCGGTGATCTGGGATTGATTCGCGCTGGTATGACGCGAGACCAGTCACGCGCGACCCTTGGTGGAAAGTTCGAGGAATTTTTCAAGACTGAAGATTCGGCAGTACCGACGGATGCTTATGACGGTTTAGGCGTTCACATGTACTTTGATGAAAGTTTTATTGTCGTTGGTGCTGAGTTTTTGAAGTGGAGTGAGCTTGTCTGGGGAGATCAGAAACTGGTCGGTGAAGATGCCCTGGTGGTTCAGAAATTTCTGAAAAGACGAGGAGAAACGCTGGTGTTCAATAACTCGGGCTTTGATGTTGTTGATATGGGTTTGAAGTTTTACGTGCCTGACTTCGAAGAAGATGACGCCATCGTCGAGGCTGTGTATGTAGAGCTTTATCGCGCCTGATGAAGACTTCAAAAGTAATTAAGGTCGCAGAATCCTTGAGTGTTGTGCTGATTGATCGACTTGGGCAGGAATCACTTTTCGATGAGGCTGAGTGCTCGAGAAATATCTATTTAATAGATGAAGCCGGTCGTAGGGTTTGGCAAGTCTTTTCTGACTTTGACGCCCATGCAGGTCCCTTCACAAATATCATCCTCAATGAGAGGGGGCTTAAAGGTTATAGATGGGATGGTGGTATGTATGAGATTGATATCGAAACGGGAAGGGCGGTTCCTGGCGAGTTTATGAAGTAGGTCCTAACAGACAATGAGCCAGATAAAAGTGGAAGCGGGTTGCTCAGGATCGAAAAGCGAAAAAATCGATAAATGACCGCAGGGGGGTGCGATGAAGGATGGAGAAGTGTTCCGAAAGACGTTGATTGACTTGATTGCCGAAAAGTGGGGCACTTTCGAGGCTGAGAGTTGGGCGACCGACTATAGGCTGAATTGGAATGACGAACTGTCGGAGTTAATGGGTAACGCTGTGTCCGATGTTTCGAGAGTCGCGCAAGCATTGAAAAATAAAGATGACGTTGAGTTGTGTGTGGCGGCGGGAAGGGCACGTACGGGTTTTTTGGATCTGTCAAATTTTTTTAGAGGAATATTTGACGATTTCGATGCACTGGTCAGAGAAGCCGAGTGGCAAGAAATACCTGACGACTATGTTTACGATAAAAGGATTAAATAAATCTGTCCCCTTTGTATTTGAGGATTGCTGTGAAAGCTAACAAGGCAATGGAATCGCTGCTGGCTGACCTGCCACACGTTGTTATGGAGGGTGAGCTAGAGCGTATTGCACGTTCTGATTTTGTCGAGCGTGATGGTTGTATTTTTATCGCAGCTCTGAATCCTCAAAGTCATATGAGCCTCGATAGCTTCCCTGATAGAACCGGTTATGAGTGTTTCGTGAACTCGGTTCATATTGATGATTATGTCAGCGATGATTTATTAGCCACCGCTATTTCCTGGTTGTCCCTGGTACTTGATCAATGGAATAAATTCGGTCTGCCGGGTGTTCTTCAGGGGAGCGTTTCAACCGACGAATTCGGTGCAACGGTCAAGGTTCATGTGCTCCGACCTGATGAGCCCTGGTTGGGCGATGACCTTGAGGGGTATGAGCAAGCAGTGCTTACTGTTAACTCGGGTGACATGGGATTTCTTGCCCGGATCAAGAGGCTTTAATGAATGACTATTGATTTTCACTTGCTCGGCCCAGGAGACCTTGGGCTCATCCGCGCAGGTATCACCCGTGACGATTCGAGGTCGGCGCTCAAAAGCCCCTTTGACGCGTTTTTGAAAAGTACTGATTCCACTGTCCCGACCGACGCATATGATGATTTGGGACTGCACGTCTACTTCGATAAAGCGTTGATGGTCGTCGGCGTTGAGTTTTTGAAATGGGCTCAATTTACCTGGTGCGGTCAGCGGTTGGCAGGCGAAGAGGTACTCGTCGTTCAGCAGTTTCTGACAGAGCAGGGTGAGATTCTGGTTTTCACTAATTCAGGCTTCAATGTGGATCGTTTGGGTCTGCGGTTCTACGCACCTGATATCGGTGAGGAGGACGCCATCGTCGAGGCTGTATATGTGGACTTTACCGGCGTCGACTGAGCAAAGCCGGGGACGATCCTACTTCGGATAAAGCGGCGGCAACCCACTATCCCCAACCGGATCCTGCACCCGCTCCGCCGTCGGAATCGTTCGAATCGCCCGCCACAGATCCTCACCCTGCCAATGCTGCCCGGTCTCGCTGTACAGCGCGCCGTTCAGCCCGTCGAGAGCATCCGACAGCGGCACAAACCGCGCCGCCATGTCCGCCAGGGTTTCCGGCTGCTGACGGGCCCAGGCGTCGAGGGCCTGGCGGGTGGCGTGGGGGTCGTTGGCCTGGCTGGCGCGTTTGATGTCGTCGAGCAGGGTGCGCGGGCTCGGGCCGGTTTGCGCGGCGCGCAGGATTGCCGGTTGCCAGCGGGCACGCCACCAGAGGCCGAAGCCGAGCAGGGTGGTGCAGGCGAAAATGAAGGTGCTGAGTTTCCACCACCACAAGGCTTCGCTGTCGGCGGCGCTGAGCGGTTGGGCGTTGCCTGCCGGGGTGTCGACTTGCAGGCTCGGGTTGTTCGCCACTTGCAGGGTGCGCGCCGGCAGGCTGGTGTGTTCCAGGTGATCTTCGAAGGTGTTCCACCAGACCACGTCCACCGTTGGCAATTCGATCGAGCCGCTGCGGCTCGGCACCAGCGCTTCGCGTTCTTCACGGCTGCCGATCAGGCCGCGGTCGCTGCTCTGGTTGTTCAGCACCGGTTGATCCGGATAGCGGCGCAGGCCGTTGGCTTCGGTGGCGGGCAGGGCCGGCAGTTGCGAACTGGCCAGGCCTTCGACCTTGAGGGTCAGGCTGCGGGTCAGGGAGTCGCCGACCTGAGTGTGATCCGGCTCCGGGTTCCAGCTTTCGCTCAGGCTCAGGCTGCGGGCCGGCAGCCACGGCGCATCGCTGGGGTAGGTCATCGGTTTGGGTTTGACCGTCAGCGAAGTCGCGGCGGAGCTGATGTGCATCAGTTTGCCCGGCTTCGGCCCCTGCGCCGTGGCGTCCTGCGCGGGTTGGGTATCGACCAGGGTGGCGCTGAAGGTCTGCGGGGCGATGCTCAGCAAACCGCTGTGCTGCGGATAGATCGCATAGCGCATCTCGATCACGCCATGGCGCACACCGTTGATGTCTTTTTCGTAGGTGCGCATGTCGCCCAGTTGCTCGATGCGCGCGTCGGCGATCTGCAATGGCGTCAGGCTGCTGTCGTCGTACAGCGACACCGAATGGTAGATGCGCAACGTCAGGATGGCCTGGGCCTGCACGTAGACGCTGGTCTGGTCGAGGCTGGCTTCGATGAACACCGGTTCGCGGGCATTGTTCTCTTCGCGGTTGTCGCTCTCGATCACTTGCACGGTGATCGGCTGGCTCTCGACGTCGCCCAGTTTCAGCGGCGGGATTTCAACGCTGCCGTTCTGCTTGGGCAGCAACGTGATGATCCAGCGCGTGGTGGCGCGGTTGTCACCGTTGAGCGTGTTCAACTGGTTGACCTGACGTGTGCCGCGTACTTCGAACAGTGGCTCGAGCGGGCTCAGGTCCGGTTTGCCGAACTGCGTGACATCGTTGGATTCGAGGGTGAGTTCGACCGTCTCGCCGGAGTTCAGGCGACTGCGATCCACACTGGCCGTCAGCTCGGCCGCCTGGGCGGTGGCCGTGCAGATCAGCAGGGGCAGCAAGAGAGCGGTGAAACGGGTCATCGAATGTTTTCCTGATCCTGATGTTGTTGCTGTTCGTACCAGAATTTGCGTCGCAGCAGTTCGCCCGGATCATCCGGGATCTTGCCCAGCCATTGTTCCAGCGCCTGCTGTTGCTCGCCTTCGAGGTTGTCCTCATTGGGGCGCAGCAGCGGCGGTGTGTTCTGCTCTTCGCCCGGTTCGCTGTCCGGCAGCTCGTTGGCACCCGGCAGCGGCGGGGTGGTCGGCGGCGGCTCGCTGGCGGATTCGCCGGTCTGTGGCTCGCTATGGGTTTCGCTTTTGACCGCTGGCGGCGGCGCGGTCGGTGGCGGAGGCTCATCACCCGGCACGTTCTGCTGCGCCGGTTGGTCTTGCGGTTCGGCCGGCGGCGGGGCGTTTTTCTGTTTCAGCAGGGTTTCCACCAGCGCCTTGTTGGTCAGTGCCGGACGCAGATCCGGCTGGCGCTCCAGGGCCTGTTCGTAGGCGTCCAGCGCTGCTTCCAGCTCGCCGCTTCTGGCCAGGGCGTTGCCACGATTGTAGTGGGCGTGGGCGTCATTGCCCTCGGCGAAACGCTGAGCGGCGCCACTGTAGTCGCCGGCCTCGTACAACGCCACCCCTTGCCATTGCGGATCTTCGAAATGCTTCGCGGCCTCGGCCGGGCGCTTCTGCTTGAGCAGGTGCAGGCCTTGTTGATCGGGACGCAGCCACAGGTCTTCGAAGTCGAAGGCATAGCTCGGTTGCGGCAATGCCAGCAGCAACGGCAGGCAGAACAGCCAGCCACGCCGCCCGGCGCACGCGGCGAGCAACAACAGCGGCAATAGCAGCCAGTAACCCTGATCGGCCCAGGTGTCGAGACGTACGGTCTGACCATCGTTGCGCAGGCTGCGCGGGCCGTCGAGCAGGCCGAGGTCGCCCAGATCGGATTCATCCAGCCGTGCGCTGCGGTACTCGCCGCCGACCGCGTTGAGGAAGGCGCCGAGGCCCGGGCTGTCGAGTTGTGGCACCCGGATCGCGCCCTGGGCATCCTTGAGGAAACTGCCGTCTTCCTGAGCAATCGGCGCACCCTCGGCGGTGCCGATGCCGAGCATCAACAACTGCGCCGATTGGCCACTGAGTGCATGGCGAATGCCCTGGCGTTCTTCTTCGGACAGCGAAGAGCCAATCAGCAGAATCCGCCCCTGACCCAACGCGCCCTGCTTGAGCAACGCCAACGCCTTGCTTACCGCCAGATCGGCGCGATGGCCGCTTTCCGGCATCAGCGAAGGCTTGAGCGCGTCGAGCAAGTTACGACTGGTCGCCAGGTCATCCGACAGCGGCACCAGCGTATGGGCGCTGCCGGCGTAAACGACGATGGCGGTCTGGGCGTCGCTGCGCACTTTCAGCAGGTCGAACAGCTTGCGCCGGGCCTGTTCCAGTCGCGTTGGTGGCGAATCGGTGGCGAGCATTTCCGGGGTCAGTTCCAACACCACCACCAACGGGTCGGCGGGCTTCTGGCTGGTCTGTTCGACCCGCTCCCAGCTCGGCCCGAGCAACGCCAGAATCGTCAGCAGCCAGGCCACGCTCAGGGCGACCCACGGCAACTTGCTGTCGCGACCGCTGCCGCCACTGAGCAACGTGGCGTGGAAGGCCGGCGGCAGAATCATCTGCCAGCGACCCGCGCGCTTCTGCCGGTGCCAGAGCTGCCAGATCAGCCAGCCGAGCAATGGCAGCAGCAACAGCCACCAGGGACGGAACCAGTGCGGCCACAGGGCGATCATCGGCGCCTCCGCAAACGCAGGCGTTTGAGCCGTTCGCGCCAGTCAGGCAGGGGGCTTTGCAGGTACAGCTCCTTGGTGAACAGCCGTTGCAGCGGGTTGTCCGGCCACAACACACGGGCGACCAGTAAAATGCTCAGCAGCAGGGCGAATGCCAGCGGCCACTGATACAACGCCTGCGCCGGACGGGCCTGGGTCGGTTGCTGAGTCACCGGTTCAAGCTGGTCGAGGGTGTCCTTGATCGCTTGCAGCTGCTTACCGTCGCGGGCGCGGAAGTAGCGCCCGCCGGTGATCTCGGCGATGGCCTTGAGCGCCGGTTCGTCGAGATCAAGGGTCGGATTGCCGCCGAGCAACGCGGTGGCGCCGCTTTCTTCCGGATCGGCGCCGATGCCGATCGGGTAGATTTTCACGCCTTCGCTGGCGGCCAGTTTGGCGGCGGTCAGCGGGTCGATTTCGCCGCCATTGTTCGCGCCGTCGGTGACCAGAATCAGCACCCGGCTCTGGGCCGGACGCATGCGCAGGCGCTTGAGGGCCAGGCCGATGGCGTCACCGATGGCGGTGTTCTTGCCGGCGATGCCGATCCTCGCCTCATCGAGCCAAACGCGAACGGTGCGCCGGTCAAACGTCAGCGGCGCTTGCAGGTAGGCCTGGCTGCCAAACAAGATCAGGCCAACGCGGTCGCCATCGCGGCTTTCGAGAAAATCACCGAGCAAATGCTGGACCAGCGACAGGCGACTGACGTCTTCGTCGTTCCATTGCATGTCCGGGAAATCCATCGAGCCGGACACGTCCACCGCCACCAGCAGATCACGGCCGCTGGCGGCAATCGGCAGCGGTTCGCCGAGCCATTGCGGGCGGGCGGCAGCGGTCAGCAACATCAGCCACAACAACAGAAACGGGGCCTGCTGGCGCCACGCCGGCAGATTGGCCCGGGCGCGACGGCGGGCGAGGCCTTCCAGATCACCCAGGAAACTCACTTTCAACGCCGGCTCGCCGCTGTCGGCCACCGGCAGCACAAGGCGCATCAGCCACGGCAGCGGCAACAGCAGAAAAATCCACGGCCAGGCGAACTCAAACATGTTTGCGGATCCAGGTGTCGACTGCCTGGGTCAGGCCGGCGATGGCTTTGTCGTCGAGTTTGCACTCGGGTTTGTAGGCACCCTCGACGAGCACCATCCAGCGGGTCAGGCCGGCGGCGGGGCAACGGTTGTCGAGAAACGCCAGCCATTTGCGGCCGTTGAGGGTATGGCTCTGGCTGTAGGGGTAGTGGTTGCGGCACAGGCGCTTGAGCAGGCCGTTGAGCTGCTGCAGCCAGGCCCCGGCGGGGGCGCCATCGTAGGGTTTGGGCATCTGCGCCAGTTCGGCGAGTGCGGCGATGCGCACCGGGTCGAGCGGCAGTTCGGCGCGCACGATCGGTTTTTTCTTGATCGGAATGAAACGCCGCAAGCGCCAAACCACGAAGCCGATCACCGGCAACAGTAAAAGCAGCAACCACCAGCCCGGCGCCGGCGGCCAGAAGGCAATCGGTGGCGGGGAGATCAGCGGTTGCAGTTGTTCGAGGCCGTTCATCGACCTTTCCCCGGACGTTGCGGGTTCAGGAATTCGCGCATCTGCTCGACCATTTCGCTCTGGGTGCTCAGCGGCATCAGCAGCACGCGCAGCTTCTGCGCGAGCAATTCCCAGCGGGCGATGCGCGCTTCGGCCTGGGCGCGGTAGGTCTGGCGCAGGTCGAAATTCAGCGTGTCGAGTTCCAGCTGCGCGCCGCGCTCGGCAAATCTCAGCAACCCGGCGGCGGGCAGGGCGTGATCCAGCGGATCGGACAGCGGCAGCATCAGCAGATCGCAATGGCGCGACAGCAGGCTCAATTGCTGCTCGGCGCTGTCGGACAGTGCGCGCTCGTCGCAGATCACTATCACCAGACTGCCCGGTCGCAGCACCTCGCGGGCCCGGCGCAACGCCACGCCAAACGCATCGCGATCCGGCTCCCGTTCGCTGTGCAGCGACTGGTTGACCTTCACCAGCCGGTTAAGCAATTGCAACAGGCTCTGCTTGCTGCGGCGCGGTTTGATTTCGTAATGCTCGTTGTCGCCGAATACCAGCCCGCCAACCCGGTCGTTGTGGCCCAGCGCGGCCCAGCCGATCAGCGCCGCTGCCTGCGCCGCCAGCACCGATTTGAACATCAGCCCGGAGCCGAAAAACAGTCGCGTGCTTTGCTCGACCATGATGAAAATCGGTCGTTCGCGTTCTTCATGGAACAGTTTGGTGTGCGGTTCCTGCGTCCTCGCCGTGACGCGCCAGTCGATGGTGCGCACGTCGTCGCCGGCCTGATAGACCCGCACCTGATCGAAGTCGACGCCGCGACCACGGAATTTCGAGTGATGCAGGCCGATCAGCGGGCTGCGCTGGCTCGGCGTGGAAAACAGCTGCACTTCGCGCACGCGGTGACGCATCTCGATCAGCTCGGCGAGGCTGATGCGGATGCCCGATTCGGACGGCAGAGAGGCGTTCATCGGGGTCAAGCGACGGCTACGACGTCGAGAATCCGTTGCACCACCCGATCCTGGTCGATGCCAGCGGCTTCGGCCTCGAACGACAGAATGATGCGGTGACGCAACACGTCGAACAGCACCGCCTGGATGTCTTCCGGGCTGACGAAGTCGCGACCGGCCAGCCAGGCGTGGGCGCGGGCGCAGCGGTCGAGGGCGATGGAACCGCGCGGGCTGGCGCCATAGGCGATCCACTCGGCCATTTCCGGGTCGAACTTGGCCGGGTTGCGCGTGGCCATGACCAGTTGCACCAGGTATTCCTCCACCGCGTCCGCCATGTACAGACCGAGGATTTCCTTGCGCGCGGCGAAAATCGCCTGCTGGCTGACCCGGCGTTCAGGCTTGGTCTCGCCGTTGAGGGCTTCGCCCCGTGCCTGCTGCAGGATCCGGCGTTCGACGGCCGCGTCCGGGAAACCCATTTTCACGTGCATCAGGAAACGGTCGAGCTGCGCTTCGGGCAGCGGGTAGGTGCCTTCCTGCTCAATCGGATTCTGCGTGGCCATCACCAGAAACAGCGGCGACAGCTCGTACGTGCTGCGCCCGACACTGACCTGACGCTCGGCCATGGCTTCGAGCAGCGCCGATTGCACCTTGGCCGGGGCACGGTTGATTTCGTCCGCCAGCACCAGGTTGTGGAAGATCGGCCCTTGCTGGAACACGAAGCTGCCGGTTTCCGGGCGATAGATCTCGGTGCCGGTGATGTCGGCGGGCAGCAGGTCGGGGGTGAACTGAATGCGATGGAACTGGGCTTCGATGCCCTCGGCGAGCTCTTTGATCGCTTTGGTCTTGGCCAGACCCGGAGCCCCCTCGACCAGCATGTGGCCGTCGGCGAGCAGGGCGATGAGCAAGCGCTCGATGAGTTTTTCCTGGCCGAGAATCTGCGTTGAAAGAAAGGTTCGCAGCGCCAGCAGCGCTTCACGATGTTCCATCGATGACTGTTCCTGGAAAGGGTGGCCACAGGCGTTCGGATAACGCCGGGGCTGGGGGCGTTACTTTAATCCATCGCAGGGGGTGGCGACTAACGGCATTTTGCGCAAAGTGCGGGAAATGACCGGGGCGATTGTTGGAATTTTGTAGGGTGGGGGAGGTGTGATGTGCTCTCGGGCCCTTTCACTCGCGAAAGGGCCGGCCCAGACGCCATCAAATCTGGCTGATAAAGGTGCCAGTACCATCAAGAATGTTCTTCAGGGTTTCCTCGACTTCAGCCAGATCCACCATGTCCGGATTGAAGGTGATTTCCAGCACATCGTCCCCGTTCAACGCATCGGCATCCGCCGCGGCGATTTCGATCTTCAGCAGGGTCTTGCTCAGGGTGACCTTGACGCCATCAAGGGTCGACGGTTCGCCATCCAGCGTGATCTCCAGCTCGTCCTCGTCCGGGTAGCGGCTCATCAGGAACATGTCGCCCTTGTCGCTGTGGCAGCAGAGCATGGCCATGTTGTCTTCTTCGTCGTCGCACGGGTTGACGATCAAAAGGGCGGTGGTCATTTGCATGGGTGAATTCCTGGCTTGGCGGGCACGACGGGTGCCACGCAAAAAAAGGTGATTTTGCCAGTTTGTGTCCATTTCCGCTGCTCTGATGTTCGCGTACTGGAGGTCAACCTGTTTATGGGTGCTGTTTACGCTTTAAAAGCTTGATCAATCGATAAGGGGCATAAATCAGGAGGTGAATCACGAGCGCAGGTAGAAGCAATATTAAAAAAATAACTGCAAAGGAGAACATCGAATAAAAAAGAAAGTTGAGTCCCATGATTCTGAGCTTGGGGCCCTGAGTTATTAGGTCTGTGGAATTGAAATAGGCTTCGTATACGAAAAGGGAACAGGTCAATATCGTTGTCAAGGTCATGAACAGATATTTGTATAACGGTGTTTGGTCAAATCTTTCGATTGATTTGAAGGCGTTTTTGTAACTTTTCAGGAAAAGTACAGCTCCAAATACTGGTCCGAATATAGCAATATAATTTGTGGTTATTTTTGAGCTTAGCGGGAATCGCGAAGACCAGAAGCCGATGTTTTCGATTAAGTAGCCGCTGAGTAAACTTTCGAGGAGGGCGTGTTGTTGCTCACCCATAATCGGGACTACCAGGTTGATGAGCAGGATTGGGGCGGCGACCGTTAAAACGAAAGCGTTGGATAATTCAGACTTTTCTTTTTTTTGCATTGTTGTGTCCGTCGTGAGCGTGCAAGCCGGCTTATTTGCTGTTGAGCCGGTTTGCATTTGGTAACTGGTTAGATATCGTTTTTCGTAGTTGCGTTAAGCACGGAGCGGTTTATTGTTTCCACGGCTTTGGCGTCCAGAAAGATCGCTGCGGCAGCCACTGCGATTCCGGTAACAACTACCACCGCCGCGGGAGGAACCCAAGACAGGGAAAGTAGCGGTGGTAAAGCAAGGGCCAGCAGCGCACCTGCTCCTGCTCCGGCAGCAATACTTTCCAGCTCCAGCATCAAGGGTTTCCAATTACCGTCCCGGAACCCAATGACCGTCTTCTCGATCACCGAGTGTGCCTGCACGACTTTGCCGGTCACGCCAAACCCCTTGGCCAGTCGGTTGACGTTGTCCATATAGGTCGCTTTATCGAGTGCATTCAGTGCGTCCACCACTGCACGGGTATCCTGCGGGCTGAGCCTTGCATTCGGGTTGGTCCGCACTTGCTCGAAGGTCTGCATGGCTTCGGTGTAGCTTCGGACTTTCTTGCCGGAAATGTCCTTTTGAAGATCCATCACGACCTGATGCAGGTTCGCGCCGTATTTCTCCAGAATGTACTTGTTCGCGTCGGCAACGAACGCCACGGCACGTTTGTACTCATCGATCTGCCGAGCCTCCTCGGCGGCCGCGAGCCTCGCTTTTTCCTTGGCAATTCGTTGTGCCTCGGCAAGGGCGGCCAAGCGCGCTTGCTCCTGCGCTTGCCTGCGTGCCTCTTCTGCCCGGCGTGCCGCTTCGGCAGCCTGTTGCAAGGCCAGCGCTTCGGCCTGCCGGCGGGCTCTTTCGGCGTATAACCTTGTTTGCCGGGATTGAAGGCTTGCGATCTGGTCGTTAAGGATCATGGCGTTGTAGGTGGCTTGTAACTTCGCATGTTGTTTTGCATTTTTAACATTTATCAACTGATGTTGAAGTTCGGTGTTTTTCCGGAAGAGTAGTTCGTTAACGATGTCGGTGGCGCGAGACAGCCATTGCTCCGGCGTGAAGTTATTCAGGGGCGGCTGTTGGCTTTCGATAAGGTTTAGTTCTGATTGCAAGTTGGGTTCAAGGCTTTGTTTGCGGGCTTCGTAATTATTTTGAATGGCGAGTGTGAAACCATGCATTGGGTTACCCAAAGGGTAATTTTTACGAATGTCGCCGCGGATTTTGTTTGGGTTAAGATTGATGATTTCCCACGAGCCGTCGCCGTAGGTGATTATTCCGGGAAGTTCCAGTTGTGACATGTGCAAGTTCCTTGTGCTTTTTTAAGCCCGATCCTTCGGGCGAAAAATGTTCTTGCATTGATATCACCGCCGGATCATTCAAACAAACCAGGTTGTAAGAATTCGTTCCGAGTTTTCTGTGAGTGGTTTCTTTACAGTTTGTAAGAAAAAAGAAGGACTTGTAACTTGTTGTTTTACTTACAGGTAGTCCGGTTGTTGATCAGGTTCAGTCAGCATGGAAAAGTACTGAGCCGAGCGCGTGTGAACGTTCCCTGCTCAGGCAGTCACATCCGGTACGGATGGCGTAAATATCGGGCTGCAAACCGGCCAGATCGCTGATCCACTGCTAGTGTTGTGCCATGCCCCGGCCTTTGTTTACGTGCCAATGACCGAATATGTCGCAGCACCGCAAGCAGACACATTGTCGCACCCATTAAGCTGCGCAACGGATGAGCACCCGTAAAGGCATTGCCATGGCCCCGCGAGCGGCGCCCGGCAGTCGTTTTTGCAGATGCCCATTCATGGAAGGTGAATGTGACCTGAGTGTCTCGTCCAGCTTCACCCACCTGTCACCCTGTTTCCTCTGCCCGAGAATCAGGAACAGGACGACGGAACGCCCCGAAAGGGGTTTTGTACGCGACGCTTTCCATCAATAACAAGCCCAAGCGGAGTACCACAGATGGCGTTCTTCACCGCAGCCAGCAAAGCCGACTTCCAGCACCAACTGCAAGCGGCACTGGCGCAGCACATCAGTGAACAGGCACTGCCACAAGTGGCGCTGTTCGCTGAACAATTCTTCGGCATCATTTCCCTGGACGAGCTGACCCAACGTCGCCTCTCCGACCTCGCTGGCTGTACTCTTTCTGCGTGGCGCCTGCTTGAGCGCTTCGATCACGCGCAACCGCAAGTGCGCGTCTACAACCCCGATTACGAACGTCACGGCTGGCAGTCGACCCACACCGCGGTCGAAGTGCTGCACCATGACCTGCCGTTCCTGGTGGACTCGGTGCGTACCGAGCTGAACCGTCGCGGCTACAGCATCCACACCCTGCAGACCACCGTGCTCAGCGTGCGTCGTGGCAGCAAGGGCGAGCTGCTGGAAATCCTGCCAAAAGGCACCACCGACGAAGGCGTGCTGCACGAGTCGCTGATGTACCTGGAAATCGACCGCTGCGCCAATGCGGCCGAATTGAATGTGCTGAGCAAGGAACTGGAACAGGTTCTGGATGAAGTCCGCGTCGCGGTCGCCGATTTCGAGCCGATGAAGGCCAAGGTGCAGGAAATCCTCACCAGGCTCGACCACAGCGCATTCGCCGTCGATGCCGACGAGAAGAACGAAATCAAGAGCTTCCTGGAATGGCTGGTGGGCAACCACTTCACCTTCCTCGGCTACGAAGAATTCACGGTGACCGATGAGCCCGATGGCGGCCACATCAAGTACGACCAGGATTCTTTCCTTGGCCTGACCAAATTGCTGCGCACCGGCATGACCTATGACGAGCTGCGCATCGAAGACTACGCCGTTGCCTATCTGCGCGAACCGACCCTGTTGTCGTTCGCCAAAGCCGCGCACCCGAGCCGCGTGCACCGTCCGGCCTACCCGGACTACGTGTCGATCCGCGAACTCGACGCCGACGGCAAAGTGATCAAGGAACACCGCTTCATGGGCCTGTACACCTCGTCGGTGTATGGCGAAAGCGTGCGGGTCATCCCGTTCATCCGCCGCAAGGTCGAGGAAATCGAGCGTCGCTCCGGCTTCCAGGCCAAGGCTCACCTGGGCAAGGAACTGGCACAGGTGCTGGAAGTGCTGCCGCGTGACGATCTGTTCCAGACCCCGGTCGACGAACTGTTCAACACCGTGATGTCGATCGTGCAGATCCAGGAACGCAACAAGATCCGCGTGTTCCTGCGCAAAGACCCGTACGGTCGTTTCTGCTACTGCCTGGCCTACGTGCCACGCGACATCTACTCCACCGAAGTTCGCCAGAAGATCCAGCAAGTGCTGATGGAGCGCCTGAAAGCCTCCGACTGCGAATTCTGGACCTTCTTCTCCGAGTCCGTGCTGGCCCGCGTGCAACTGATCCTGCGCGTCGACCCGAAAAATCGCATCGACATCGACCCGCTGCAACTGGAAAACGAAGTGATCCAGGCCTGCCGCAGCTGGCAGGACGACTACGCCGCACTGACCGTCGAGACCTTCGGCGAAGCCAACGGCACCAACGTGCTGGCTGATTTCCCGAAAGGCTTCCCGGCCGGCTACCGCGAGCGTTTCGCCGCGCATTCGGCCGTGGTCGACATGCAGCACCTGCTCAACCTGAGCGAGAAGAAGCCGCTGGCCATGAGCTTCTATCAGCCGCTGGGTCAGGTCTCTGGCCAGCGCGAGCTGCACTGCAAGCTGTATCACGCCGATACCCCGCTGGCCCTGTCCGACGTGCTGCCGATCCTGGAAAACCTCGGCCTGCGCGTGCTGGGTGAGTTCCCGTACCGTCTGCGTCACACCAACGGCCGCGAGTTCTGGATCCATGACTTCGCGTTCACCGCCGCCGAAGGCCTGGACCTGGACATCCAGCAACTCAACGACACCCTGCAGGACGCGTTCGTCCACATCGTCCGTGGCGATGCCGAGAACGATGCGTTCAACCGTCTGGTGCTGACCGCCGGCCTGCCATGGCGCGACGTCGCGCTGCTGCGTGCCTACGCCCGCTACCTGAAGCAGATCCGCCTGGGCTTCGACCTCGGCTACATCGCCAGCACCCTGAACAACCACACCGACATCGCTCGTGAACTGACCCGGTTGTTCAAGACCCGTTTCTACCTGGCCCGCAAGCTGGGCAGCGATGATCTGGACGACAAGCAACAGCGGCTGGAACAGGCGATCCTGACCGCGCTGGACGACGTTCAAGTCCTCAACGAAGACCGCATCCTGCGTCGTTACCTGGACCTGATCAAGGCAACTCTGCGTACCAACTTCTACCAGACCGACGCCAACGGCCAGAACAAGTCGTACTTCAGCTTCAAGTTCAATCCGCACTTGATCCCTGAGCTGCCCAAGCCAGTGCCGAAGTTCGAAATCTTCGTTTACTCGCCACGCGTCGAAGGCGTACACCTGCGCTTCGGCAACGTCGCTCGTGGTGGCCTGCGCTGGTCCGACCGTGAAGAAGACTTCCGTACCGAAGTCCTCGGCCTGGTAAAAGCCCAGCAAGTGAAGAACTCGGTCATCGTGCCGGTGGGTGCGAAGGGCGGTTTCCTGCCGCGTCGCCTGCCACTGGGCGGCAGCCGTGACGAAATCGCGGCCGAGGGCATCGCCTGCTACCGCATCTTCATCTCGGGCCTGCTGGACATCACCGACAACCTGAAGGACGGCAAACTGGTACCGCCGGCCAACGTCGTGCGTCATGACGACGATGACCCGTACCTGGTGGTCGCGGCGGACAAGGGCACTGCGACCTTCTCCGACATCGCCAACGGCATCGCCATCGACTACGGCTTCTGGCTGGGTGATGCGTTCGCGTCCGGTGGTTCGGCCGGTTACGACCACAAGAAAATGGGCATCACCGCCAAGGGCGCGTGGGTTGGCGTACAGCGCCACTTCCGCGAGCGCGGCATCAATGTCCAGGAAGACAGCATCACTGTGGTCGGCGTGGGCGACATGGCCGGTGACGTATTCGGTAACGGCCTGTTGATGTCCGACAAGTTGCAACTGGTTGCCGCGTTCAACCACATGCACATCTTCATCGACCCGAACCCGAACCCGGCCACCAGCTTCGCCGAGCGTCAGCGCATGTTCGACCTGCCGCGTTCGGCCTGGTCCGACTACGACACCAGCATCATGTCCGAAGGCGGCGGCATCTTCTCGCGCAGCGCGAAGAGCATCGCCATCTCGCCACAGATGAAAGAGCGCTTCGACATCCAGGCCGACAAGCTGACCCCGACCGAACTGCTGAACGCCTTGCTCAAGGCGCCGGTGGATCTGCTGTGGAACGGCGGTATCGGTACTTACGTCAAGGCCAGCACCGAAAGCCACGCCGATGTCGGCGACAAGGCCAACGATGCACTGCGCGTGAACGGCAACGAACTGCGCTGCAAGGTGGTGGGCGAGGGCGGTAACCTCGGCATGACTCAACTGGGTCGTGTGGAATTCGGTCTCAATGGCGGCGGTTCCAACACCGACTTCATCGACAACGCCGGTGGCGTGGACTGCTCCGACCACGAAGTGAACATCAAGATCCTGCTGAACGAAGTGGTTCAGGCCGGCGACATGACCGACAAGCAACGCAACCAGTTGCTGGCGAGCATGACCGACGAAGTCGGTGGTCTGGTGCTGGGCAACAACTACAAGCAGACTCAGGCCCTGTCCCTGGCGGCACGCCGCGCTTATGCGCGCATCGCCGAGTACAAGCGTCTGATGGGCGATCTGGAAGGCCGTGGCAAGCTGGATCGTGCCATCGAGTTCCTGCCGACCGAAGAGCAACTGGCCGAACGTGTTGCCGAAGGCCATGGCCTGACCCGTCCGGAACTGTCGGTGCTGATCTCGTACAGCAAGATCGACCTCAAGGAGCAGTTGCTGGGCTCCCTGGTGCCGGACGACGACTACCTGACCCGCGACATGGAAACGGCGTTCCCGCCGACTCTGGTCAGCAAGTTCTCCGAAGCCATGCGTCGTCACCGCCTCAAGCGCGAGATCGTCAGCACCCAGATCGCCAACGATCTGGTCAACCACATGGGCATCACCTTCGTTCAAAGGCTCAAAGAGTCCACCGGCATGACCCCGGCGAACGTGGCGGGCGCTTACGTGATCGTGCGCGACATCTTCCACCTCCCGCACTGGTTCCGTCAGATCGAAGCACTGGACTACCAGGTCTCCGCTGACGTGCAACTGGAGCTGATGGACGAACTGATGCGTCTGGGCCGTCGCGCTACGCGCTGGTTCCTGCGTGCCCGCCGCAACGAGCAGAACGCTGCCCGTGACGTCGCGCATTTCGGTCCGCACCTGAAAGAGCTGGGTCTGAAGCTGGACGAACTGCTGAGCGGCGAAATCCGCGAAAACTGGCAAGAGCGTTACCAGGCGTACGTCGCCGCCGGTGTGCCGGAACTGCTGGCGCGTATGGTGGCGGGGACTACCCACCTCTACACGCTGCTGCCGATCATCGAAGCGGCCGACGTGACCGGTCAGGATCCAGCCGAAGTGGCCAAGGCGTACTTCGCCGTGGGCAGCGCGCTGGACATCACCTGGTACATTTCGCAGATCAGCGCCTTGCCGGTTGAAAACAACTGGCAGGCCCTGGCCCGTGAAGCGTTCCGCGACGACGTCGACTGGCAGCAACGCGCGATCACCATCGCCGTTCTGCAAGCGGGCGGCGGTGATTCGGACGTGGAAACCCGTCTGGCGCTGTGGATGAAGCAGAACGACGCCATGATCGAACGCTGGCGCGCCATGCTGGTGGAAATCCGTGCCGCCAGCGGCACCGACTACGCCATGTACGCGGTGGCCAACCGTGAGCTGAACGACGTGGCGCTGAGCGGTCAGGCGGTCGTGCCTGCTGCAGCGACGGCGGAGCTTGAGCTGGCTTGAGTAGCCGTTGAATGAAAAAGCCCCTGCATTGTGAGATGCGGGGGCTTTTTTATGGTTCATCACGGATTGCCGGGAAACACGCTCTTGATCTTCATGAAAAAGAATTCGCTATCCCGGTAACCGTACGCCATCCGTTTGATGACCTTTATTCGATTGTTTATGCCTTCCAACTGACCCGTGTGCATCGGCCAGCGAACCCGACTGACGATGCCCCGCCAGTAACCCTTTAGCCGTTTGGCGAACAGGATCAGAGCCGGTATCGCGCTTTCGTGAGCGTGGCGCAGCCATTGCTTCCAGGCTGATCTCCAGCCCCAGGCGGTACTTGGCGCCCAGAGCGTTTTGAGTTCAGCCTTCATCAAATAGACCGTCATCAACGCTTGGTTAGCCGCCAGCAAAT
>NZ_BQHI01000025.1 GCF_021603585.1 Pseudomonas sputi
CGGTGTCGATACCTACTACGTCGACAACGTCGGCGACGTGGTGATCGAGACCGATGCCTCGCCGACCGCCTACGACCGGGTCTTCGCCTCCATCGACTACACCCTCACCGCCAACGTCGAGAACCTGCTCCTGAGCGGTACCGACAATCTCAACGGCACCGGCAACAGTTCGGGCAACCGCATCACAGGCAACGATGGCAACAACATCCTCGACGGTGGCCTCGGTGCCGACACCCTGATCGGCGGTCTGGGCAATGACACCTACATCGTCGACAACGCCGGTGACACCATCATCGAAACCAGCACCCTGGCCAGCGAAATCGACACCGTGCGTTCTTCAGTGAACTGGACCCTGGGCGACAACCTGGAAAATCTGGTACTCACCGGCACGGCCAACCTCAACGGCACTGGCAATGGTCTGAACAACGTATTGACCGGCAATACCGGCAACAACCTGCTCAATGGGGGGGCCGGCAACGACACACTCATCGGCGGGCTGGGCACTGACACCTTAACCGGTGGCAGCGGTGCAGACGTGTTCACGTTCAATGACTGGAACGAGAGTGGAGTGGGCAATCTGCGCGACGTCATCACCGACTTCAACAGCGCACAAGGCGACAAGATCGACTTGACCAAGTTTGATGCCAATCTGCTGACCGCCGGTTTCAACGGCTTCACCTTCATCGGTGCGGGCGACTTCACTGGCGCGGGCCAACTGCGATTCATCGATCACGTGCTCTCAGGCAACGTGAGCGGTAACACCGGTGCGGACTTCGAAATCCAGCTGGTGGGTGTGAACAGCTTCAGTGCCAACGATCTGGTGGCCTGATACAACCCGACACCCGACCTGTTTTCACAGGTCGGGAGCCAAACAGAAACGCCCCGATGATTCGGGGCGTTTCTGTTTGCGTCAATAACGCAGAATGTCTAGTTCAAAACCCCGAGTTCCTTGGCTCGCGCCACGGCCTGGGTGCGCCGCTCCACCCCCAGTTTGCTGTTGATATGACTGGCATGGGTTTTCACGGTGTGCAGCGAGATGAACAGTTGATCGCTGATTTCCTGATTCGAGCAACCCTGAGCGATCAGACGCAGCACCGCCAGTTCGCGGCTGCTGAGCTGTTCGGTAGCGGCGGATTCCGCAGTGGGGCGAGCCTGGGCCTGAGGGAATTGCTCGAGCAACTGCTGACCGACGACTGTCGGTGCAGTCAGTGACAGTTGCCCGCGCAACCAGTTCGCATGCTTCTTGACCAGCACATCGAAGGGTTGCAGGACGCCGCCAGCCGCCGCTTCCAACGCCTGACTCAACGCCTTACGGGCTTCGGGTTCGCGCCCACCCGCCAACAGCAACCCCACTTTCTGCGTCAGTGCCATCACGCTGAGCAGTTGCCGCCCGGTTTGCTGGCCGTTCTCCAGCAGCACGTTCAGCCGCCCTTCGGCGAGCAACGGCTGCCCCTGAATGACGTCCAGCAACGCCTGTTGCAGTTCGACGTGCAACGGCAACTGCGGATGAAACTCCGGCGGAGCCGCAGCACGTTCACCGGTGTAAGTCTGGCCCAGTCGCGCCAGCCAGGCTTCGGCCAGATCGATACGCCCCTGGGCCAGCCACAGTTCACATTTGACCAGGGTGATCATCGCCAGGTAATAGATCGGCGGAACGTCCCAGATGTGCATCAAACGTTCGGCTTCGGCCAGTTCCGCAAAGGCCTTGGCAAAATCTCCGCTGTTGCCGTCAAGCCGTGCGATCACGCAGTGACCGATCAGCACGCTGATGTCGCGACAGGCCCGCGCTTCAGTCAGGCCTGCCTGCAATCGTATCCTTGCCGCCTGAGGCTGCAACCGCATGGCAAGCAGAAAACCCTCATACAGCGTCAGTCGCGCACGCACGGCGTACAAACGCTGTGCGGACAATCCGCGCAAGCGCTCCAGTCCTTGGCGCACCTCATCGAGCGCACGCAGGATTTCGCCGCGCGCCTGCAGGACGCGGGCACGATCGTAATGCGCCAACGCCTCGAACAACGGATTACCAACCCGCTGTGCCAGCTCTAGCGACTCACGATTCAGACCACGAGCACGCCACAGATCACCGTCGGCAATCGCCAGATTGGACAAGGTCGACAGACACATCAGGCGCTGGCCGTAACGCTTGGCCGGCAGGCTTTCCAGTGCCTCGCTGCAATACTCGATGGTCTGCTCGCGATGCCCCCGCCCGCGGGCGATGATGCCCTTGAGCGCCAGCCATTGGGCCAACATCGATTTTTGTGCGGTGGCCGAAGGTGCTGGCAGAAACCGGCTCAGGTGACTGGCCAGCTCTTCGGCCGCGTCGAGCTGACAAGCCAGTCCAAGCGCCCAGCTGTACAACACGATCAGTCGCGGGGTGCTGATCAGCAGGCTGTCGGGTAAGTCCATTTTCCAGCGCAGCAGCATGCCGACGTTCTGCTCGGCCAGTAGTTGTTCCTCGGACAGGTTCTGTACCAGGTTTGCCGCGACATCGAGATGCCCGGCGCGCAAGGCCTGCTCCACCGCCTCATCGAGCAAGCCCTGCGCATTGAACCAGCGACAGGCGCGCAGGTGCAGCGTGGCGGCCGGGACTATCGCTCGGGTGATCGGCCGACTGCGCAACAGATCGGAAAACAGATGGTGATAACGATACCAGTGCCCGTGCTCGTCCAGCGGCACGAGGAACACCTGATGCGCCAGCAGAAAACGCAGGATTTCGGCGCTGTCATGGGCTTCGCGCACCGCGTCGCACAGCTCGCTGCAAAAGCGCTCCTGCGGTGCGGTGTCATAAAGAAAGGCCTGAACCTCGGCGGGCAGGCAATCGATGACTTCTTCCAACAGATATTCGCGGATCAACCCTTCTCCGCCGCTCAACGCTTGAGGCAAGGCTGATTCGGTGCCGGCTTCAGCAATCGCCAACAACCAGAAACGTAGCCCGGCCACCCAGCCTTCACTGCGCTGGATCAGGTTTTCCAGCGCCTCGCCGCGCAGGGAACTGCTGTGACGATCGAGCAGTTCCAGAGCTTCGTCGTGGGTCAGGCGCAGATCCTGTTCGTGCAGTTCCAGCAGTTGGCGTGACAGGCGCAGACGAGCCAGGTGCCAGTCCGGCCGCTGACGGCTGGTAACCATGACCAGCAGGCCATCGGGCAAATGGTTGAGGAAAAATTGCAGGCAACGGTCGAGTACCGGCCCTTGGGCGAGGTGGTAATCATCGAGTACCAGCAGCAGCGGCGAGGTCGGTAGCAGATGCAGTGCCAACTCATCGAGCAACCCGTCGAGCCATTCTTCGAAGGCAAACGGTTGGTGACGCTGACGCATTTTCAACAAACCGAGTGCGCGGCTGCCAAGTTCTGGAAAGTAGTCCTGCAGGCCCTCGAGCAAGCGCTCGAGAAAGCGTCCCGGGTCACTGTCGCGAGCGCTAAGCCCCAGCCACAGGCTTTGCCAATGGCCCGGGAGGCTTTGGCAGAACTCCACTGCCAGCGAGCTCTTGCCAAAGCCGGCCGGAGCGCTGACCAGCAACAGGCGTCCTCCGAGCCCCGCACTCAGGCGCTCGCACAAACGGGGTCGTAGTACGTAGCCATCGGGTAACGGCGGACGGAAAAAACGCCCGTCCAGTGCCGCGACGGCAACGCTTGCAGGACCCGGAAGTGGGGACAGATCAGTCATGGCCGGCTCTTGTTTGAATGGCTGTTGGCGGCGTAGCAGATGTCCGCAGACTAGCCTTAAACGGAGCGGTTATGAAGGTCGTTGCTACAAATGGCTACAAAAAGGCTACTGAAAAAGCGACAGGCAAAAAAACGCCCCGAACCAGTCGGGGCGTTTTCACGAGGATGCGGCCTCGGTTTGCAACAGCTTAGCGAACACCATCCTGGCGCAGGGCGGCTGGGGTGAAGTCGCTGGAGGCGGCGGTGAAGCCGAAGTCATACGCCCGCTTCTCTTCGTTCTTCATACCCAGTGCCAGATAGCGGCCGGACTGCAGATCGTAGAGGGTTTCAAGGGCATACCACGGCACTTGCTTGTCGTAGTAGTTCTCGGCGTGCGCCTCGGCGACGCGCCACAGTTGACCACGACCGTCGTAGTGGTCGATCACGGCCGCTTGCCAGGTGTCTTCGTCGATGAAGAAGTCACGCTTGGCGTAGATGTGACGCTGACCTTCCTTCAAGGTCGCGGTCACGTGCCAGACGCGACGCAGTTCATAACGCGCCAGATCCTGGTTGATGTGCCCGGCCTTGATGATGTCGGCGTACTTGAGTTTCGGATCGTCGAGCTTGTAGCTGTCGGAGGCAATGTACATCTCTTGCTTGCCGACCAGTTTCCAGTCGTAACGGTCCGGTGCGCCGTTAAACATGTCCAGGTTGTCGGAGGTACGCAGGCCGTCCGCCGCGGTACCCGGGCCGTCATAGGACACTTGCGGAGCGCGACGTACACGACGCTGACCGGCGTTATAGACCCACGCTGAACGCGGTTCCTTCACCTGGTCGAGGGTTTCGTGCACCAGCAACACGCCACCGGCCAGACGTGCTGGCGCGGTCACTTTCTGCTTGAAGTAGAACAGGATGTTGCCCGGGTTAGCCGGATCGTAGTCCTTCATCTTGTCGCGGAACACGAACTGGTCCTGGAAGTACACCAGATTGTAGGAGCCGTTCGGTTGCGGCGTGGCCTGGGTCACCAGACGGGTCACGCTGCCGCCACGATAGCGGGTGATGTGGTTCCAGATCACTTCCACGCCGGTTTTCGGAATCGGGAACGGCACGGCGGTGTCGAAGTTTTCAAGACCGTTACCGCCCGACACCAGCGTCGTGGTGGTGGCGTTCTTCTTGATGGCGGCGAATACCTCATCCGGCACGGTGGCACCGCGATGGGACGGATAGACCGGCATCTTGAAGGTCTCAGGGTAACGCTTGAACATCGCGTACTGGCCCGGTGCGAGCTTGGCCTTGTACTGATCGACGTTCTGCGCCGTGATGGTGAACAGTGGTTTTTCGCTGGCATACGGGTCGGACAGGAAGCCCTTGCTGTCGACGGTGCCGGCGTTCTTCGGCATCGGTTTCCAGGCCGGAATCGAGCCATCGGCGTTACCGGCCATCTCGGCCCCCATCGGGGTCAGGCTCTTGCCCAGTTTGTCCGCTTCGGCGGCAGGCACCGCCGCCATGACACCGGTCGCCAGCAGCGACAGGCCCAGAACACCGGCGTGGAACAGACTCTTTGTTATTTTCATAAATTCGTTCGTCCTGAAATGCAGTGCTTAGAAGTTCACGCCGAAGCTGAGCGCCACGAAGTCGCGGTCATCCACGGTGGTGTACTTGCCGTCGAAGAAGTTGGTGTAGGCCAGGCTCGCGGTGTAGGTGTTCTGGTACTCGGCATCGACGCCCAGGCTCACCGCCTTGCGACCTTCCTCGAAGTTGCCGCCAGGGCCTGGCGAGTAACCGCTGACGTCGTGGGACCACGCTACGTTCGGCTTGAGGTTCACACCGGCGAAGACATCGTTGTATTCCCAGATTGCACGGCCACGGTAGCCCCAGGACATGGATGTGGTGAAACCGTCGTTGTCGCAATTGCGGCTGCGGTTGTTCTGCGGCGAACCTGGTCCGGCGCCGTTGATGGTGCCGTTGTTGAGGATGTTGACGCAGGTGTTGGTGGTACCGGTAGCTGGCAATTCACCCGGCCCGTAGACCGGATCACGGCCATAACGCTTGTCGGACCGGCTCTCCAGCCCCCCCACGTAAGTCATGCCCACTTCACCCACCAGGGTCAGACGGCTGGCGCCCATGACCTGATCGAAGAAGTGCGTGAACGTAGTTTGCAGTTGAGTGATTTCCTTGCGCTCGTAGCCATGCAGGTCCTGGCCAGGTACACCGTTGAGCAGCGAGGCGTTGGCATACGGGCCGCCCAATGGACGCACACCGGCGAACAGGATGTCGGTGGAGTTCAGTTGTACCGGCGCATTCGGGCGATAGCTGATTTCACCACTCCACGCCGTACCGGTAGGCAGGGTGGTGGAGAAGCTCAGACCGTAGAGGCGGATGTCTTCAGGGTATTCGACGAAGTACTTCGAGTTGCCCGCGACCAACAGAGGCCCGAGCGCCTGAAACGGACCTGGCAATCCGGCGACGGTGTTGTAGACAGATTGCGGCGCGCCGGTGGCACTGAAGATCGGCGCACGGCTGTGGTAGTTCATGAAGTAGGCACCGAATTCGGTGTCCAGCGGTTCGAACATGTACTTGAGGGAAGCGCCCCACTGGCCGCTGTCGCGCGCATCGCGATCGCCGCCGCGAGGCACCAGCACGCCTTCTTCATTGACATTGACGCCGTTGGCCGCCAATGGCCCCAGGGCAATGGCCGGGATCTGCGAACGCTTGTTCAGCACGCGCAGGTTGTCGGTGCAACCATCGGCAATGATGTCCGGCTGAGAGAAGAAGGTGCCGCAGTTGTCGACGACGGTCTGGTCCCACTCGAGCTGGTAGAAGGCTTCGGCCGACAGGTTGTCGGTCAGGCTCTGGGACACATAGAACATGTTGACCGGAATCAGGCCTTCCTTGATCTCGGCGCCCGGACGACGGAACGCGGACACATCGATCGGGTTGATCGAGTTGATGCCGCTGCCGATGAAGGTACTTTCACCCCAGCTCACCACCTGCTTGCCCAGGCGCACGGAGCCCGGCTGATCGGCGATCGCGTAGTTGTGATAGACGAAGGCGTCGAGGATCTGACCGCCGGCGGACTTGGCGCCTTCCTTGCGGTTGCTGTCGCTGATGTCCTTGAACTGGCGGCTCTCGTCCTTCAGTTCGAAGTCGTACCAGTACTTGCCACGGACGAACACGCCGGTGTCGCCGTATTTCAGTTCGAGGTCATGGATGCCCTTGAAGATCTTCGAGAAGGTTTCGCCGCTCTTGAAGTTGGCATGGCCGTCGTCGGACGTCTGGGACAGACCGTGACCGCCGTTGTTGACGCCGATGAGGTTCTTGTTCGGGCTCTGGGTGGACCAGCTGGCACCGATCGACAGGGAGGAGTCGAACTGGCCTTCGATTTCACCGACGTTGAAACTGACGCCGAATGCTGGCCCGGCGAGCGAAGAAGCAAGACTGACGGCCAGAGGCAGCTTTGCCCGGCGCCAGAACTGGTTTACTGAGGTCATCGACGCTACTCCATGTGCATTATTGTTATGGCAGTGAGTACTTTTAAAAACGCCTGAAGGACCGGGCGCCAGAGGCTTCCCGAAATCGCTTCAATGTTGCATCGCCCCGTTCGTGCGTGTGCCCCGTTCTTAAAAATCCTTGAGCGGACTATAGCCAGCAGGTGGTACTGCTTGATCCCTCTAAAGTGTGATTTGCAGCTGCCGGCCACTCTGGAACAGTCCTTTCGCCAGTCCGACACATGTCGGCATGGCAAGGATGGCTGAAAATTCGGATTTCACAAGCCAAGCGCTTGCTTGGTGGGTCTGGCGCGCCGTTTTCGGCGCGCCAGCGGACGCTCAGAGCGTCGAGAGGAAGGTGCTGTTGTTGGCCTGCCATTCAGTGATGTCGAGGCGGATGCGCTTCTTGTCGAGCTTGCCGACACTGGTCTTGGGAATTTCAGTAACAAGCGCGATCTGGCTCGGGATCGCCCACTTGCTCAAGTGCCCCAATTCAACGAATGGCTTGAGGTGTTCCTTGAGCTCGCGCGCCCCGATGGTGTGCCCTTCACGGACCACCAGCAAGGCAAATGGACGCTCGCCCCACTGCGGATCGGCAATGCCCACCACTGCTACTTCACGTACCGCGACGTGGCGACTGATCAGGTCTTCAAGGTCCAGCGAGGAGATCCACTCGCCGCCGGTCTTGATCACGTCCTTGATCCGGTCACGGATGTCGATCACGCCCATGCTGTCGAGCGTGGCGACGTCGCCGGTGTGCAGCCAGCCGCCCGCCCACAGCTCGGCGCCCTTCTGCGGTTCGTTGAAGTAGCCCTCGGTCAGCCACGGTGCGCGCAGCACCAGTTCGCCCTGGGTCTCGCCGTCGGCCGGGAGGAAATTACCCTCGGTGTCGACGATCGCCGCTTCGACCAGTGGCCCTGGCACGCCGGCCTTGATCCGGTAGGTGGTGCGCTCGTCTTCGGTGCCCGCCATCAACTCATCATTCAGATGCGCGCACGAAACCAATGGCCCGGTTTCCGACATGCCATAGGCTGCCGTGAGCTGAATGCCCCGGGCCTTGGCCGCCTCATACAGGGAGCGGTTCAGCGCACTGCCACCGATGACGATCTTCCAGCCGCCGAAATCGGTGCCTTGGGCGCCCTTGGCGTTGAGCACCATCTGCAGGATGGTCGGCACACAGTGGGAGAACGTGACCTTTTCCTTGCGCCACAGCTCGACCAGAAACTCCGGGTCGTAACGCCCCGGATAAACCTGCTTGAGCCCGAGCATGGTCGCCACATACGGCAGGCCCCACGCATGCACGTGGAACATCGGGGTGATCGGCATGTACACGTCGTTGGTGCCCAGCAGCCGCACGCTGTCGATGGCGCCCATGATGGTCGACACGCCCATGGTGTGCAGCACCAGTTGCCGATGGGTGAAGTACACGCCTTTCGGATTGCCGGTGGTGCCCGTGGTGTAGAACGTGGTGGCGACCGAGTTTTCGTCGAAATCCTGAAAGTCGTACTGCGGACTCGCGGCCGCCAACAGTTGCTCGTACTCACCGACCAGATTCGGCAGATCGGCGGTTTTTTCCGGCAGATCGGTCAGCAGCAGGGTTTTCTCCACCGTGGTCAGGTGCGGCGCGATGGCCTGGTACAACCCGACGAACTCGCTGTTGACCAGCACAAAGCGGTCCTCGGCGTGGTTCATGGTGTAGAGAATCTGTTCCGGCGACAGGCGCACGTTGATGGTGTGGATCACCGCGCCGATCATCGGAATCGCAAACATGCACTCCAGGTAGCGATGGCTGTCCCAGTCCATCACCGCCACGGTGTCACCGGCCTTGACCCCGGCCGCCGTCAGCACGTTGGCCAGCCGCGCGACACGCTCGATCAGGGTCGGGTAGCTGTAACGCAGCTGGTCACGGTAGATGATCTCGCGGGTTTTCTCGTAACGGGCACCGGACATCAGCAGCCGTTTAATCAGCAGTGGATACTGGTACGCCCCTTCGGCGGGTGGAATAACGCGAGTCTGCAACATAAGAATCCCTTTTCTGACTGCACGGTGTTGGCGTTGGAGTTTCGTACTCTAGAACCGTTAGACGTCAGCCAAATCAGCCAAAGGAATGATTTGCAGAGCCGTACAAATGCTAGCTTTGAGCCAGCATTTGCCGGAATCCGACACCACTCAGGCCGTTTGCCCTACAGCTGCTTCAGAAGGCGTGCGTGGGAAAACCACTGCAGCGAGGAAAGTCAAAGCGCCAAAACCCGCCAGAATCAGGTAAAGCCCCACAAAACCGTGGCGCGGTTCGACATAAGAAATCAGCGGAATCGCCGTTGCGCTGGCACCGAACGATAAACAGTAACGCAAGGCAAACACCCGCGACTGCCATTGCGGCGCAACAAAGTTGGCGACCATCGAATCGTTCACCGTCACCTGACCGAACACCACGAACATGAACGCGGCACCGACGGCGATCACCGCCCAGCCATGCGAACAGCAACGGCGCCTGGCACAGCGTCAGCGCAATAAACGGCCATTTCAGGCTGACGCGATGCAACACCCGGCCGATGCTCAGTTGGGCAATCGCGCCGAAGGCATAGGCCAGGCTGACCACCACCCCGAGGGTTTGCGGCGAGGCGAACAGGTCATGCAAGCGGTCCTGAAACAGTTTTGGATAAGTCATGGTGGTGGCGTTGAACACCACCCCGCCGGTGGCCGTGGCCAGCGCCAGCACGCCGAACACCATGACCATTGAAATGCGCTGGCCTCCGGCACCCTTGAGCGCGGTGTGCGGACGCTTGGGAATCGGCTCCTCGCGCACCTGCAAGGCAAAACCGATCCCCAGCACGATCGCCACTGCACCCGGTAACAGGAAAGCCGAACGCCAACCGAACTGCGCCACCAACAGCCCGGTAATCAGCGCCGAGAACGCCACGCCGAGGTTGCCCCACATGCCGTTGATACCGATCTCGCGCCCGCGATTCTGCGCATAGGCCACCAGCATCGCCGTGCCGACCGGGTGGTAGATCGCAGCAAAAATGCCGATTAGGGTCAGGCCGATGACCAACATCGTCGGGCTGTTACTGAGGCCGGTGAAAATCGCCGACGCACCGATACCGAAGAAAAACACCAGCATCATCTGCCGCCGGCTCCAGTGATCGCGCAGCCAGCCGGCGGGTAGCGAACACGCGCCGAACGCGATGAAGCCGCCCAGCGACAGGCCGATCAGCGCGGCATAGTCGAGGGCGAAGGTCTGGGTCATGCCGAGCACGGCAGCAGGAAAAATCAGCATGAACATGTGATCGATCACATGCGCGGCGTTGATGTAGCGAATGACGTTTCTGGACTGGTTCATGACGGCACGCTTTACGTTGTAGTGAGCGCTCATGCTAAGTTGGCCGAAAAGAGCATTCCTGCCAACCAAGTCATCGAATCAGACATGTTGATCAGCCATTTTGAACACGGCCCGGTAAGCGCCTATCCCCGCGACTATCTGGACGGTGCGCACCAGCCGCTGCACCTGCACCGCGAGGCGCAATTGCTCTATGCCGTGAGCGGCGTGATGCGGGTGGTGACGGCGCAAGGCGCCTGGGTGCTTCCGCCGAGTCGTGCGGTCTGGATTCCGCCTGAGGTCGCCCACGAGATTTTCATGTCCGGCGATGTACAGATGCGTTCATTGTTCATCGCCCCCGAACTGTCGCCCGCCAGCCTGCGCAACTGCTGCGTGCTGGCGGTGACACCATTGCTGCGCGAGCTGATCCTGCGCGCGGTGCAGGGCCCGCCGCATGCCGACAATCCGCTGATACAGCAACTGATGCTGGAAGAACTCGCCAGCCTCGAAAACCTGCCGCTGCACATCCCGATGCCCAGTGACCGACGCCTGCAAGGGATTTGCCTGGCGCTGTTGCGTGCGCCGGATCATCCCAACACCCTGGAAGACTGGGCGCAGCAGGTGGGCGCCAGCTCACGCACATTGGCGCGGCTGTTTCAGCAACAACTGAAAATGAATTTCAATGCCTGGCGCCAGCAATTGCGCCTGATGGAAGCCCTGCCCCGCCTGCTCGCCGGGGACAGCGTGCAGAGCGTGGCGCGGGATCTGGGTTACGGCAGCGCGCGGGCGTTCAGCGCGATGTTTCGCCGTTTGCTCGGGGACAATCCCCGGGAGTACCTCAACGCCCTGAATCAGCTCAGCTCGATCAATGCATCTCGGTGAACGCGAGTTTCACGCCAATCGCGATCAGTACAGCGCCCATGGTGCGGTCGAACCAGTGGCCCATGCGGGCGAAACCGGCGCGCACGCGCTGCTGGCTGAACAACATGGCTACCAGGCAGAACCAGGTGGCGGTCGCGACGGCGAGATAAATGCCGTAACCGGCCTGGACTGTCAGCGGGGTATGCGGGTTGATCACCACGGTGAACAGCGACAGGAAGAACAGCGTGGCTTTCGGGTTCAGACCATTGGTCACGAAACCCGAGGTGAACGCGCCACGGGCGGTGCGCTCGCCGGCTTCCTTGTGCAGGTCATCGGTGACGGTTTTCGCCGGTTGCGCGCGCAGGGCCTTGAAGCCGATATACAGCAGATACGCGGCCGCCGCCCACTTCAGGGCGTTGAACAACACGATCGATTGGGAAACGATCAGCCCGATCCCCAGCAGCGAATAGCCGACGTGCAGGAAAATCGCCGTGCCCACACCCAGCGCCGTCCAGGTCCCGGCGCGTCGACCATGGGTCACACTTTCACGCACCACCACGGCGAAATCAGGACCGGGGCTGGCAACGGCCAACAGATGGATCAGGGCAACGGTCAAGAATTCGGTCCAGTACATGGGGGCTCCTTTCGGCCAAGCGTAACGAGTTGTTTCATCTGGTAGGCTCGGCAGATTACGCCTTCCCTTCAAAGCACGACAGGTACAGTTGATGACGAACGTCCACCGCGCCGTATTCCTCGATCACCCTTCGCTGGATCTTGGTGATCTCGATCTGAGCCCTTTGCGTGATTGCTTCAGTGATCTGCAACTGTTCGTCCAGACGCTGCCTGCGCAGGTGGTCGAACGCCTGCAGGGTGCGACCGTGGCGATCAGCAACAAAGTCCTGATCGACGCCGCCGCCATGGCCGCCAACCCACAGCTGAAGCTGATCCTGATTACCGCCACCGGCACCAACAACGTCGATCTGGCCGCCGCACGCGCCCACGGCATCACCGTATGCAACTGCCAGGGTTACGGCACGCCGTCGGTGGCGCAGCACACGATCATGCTGCTGCTCAACCTCGCCACGCGTCTGGCCGACTACCAGAAAGCTGTCGCTGAAGGCCGCTGGCAGCAGGCGAAACAGTTCTGCCTGCTGGATTACCCGATCGTCGAACTGGAAGGCAAAACCCTTGGCCTGCTCGGTCACGGCGAATTGGGCGGTGCAGTCGCGCGTCTGGCCGAAGCCTTCGGCATGCGCGTACTGCTGGGGCAGATTCCGGGGCGCCCTGCCCGTGCGGATCGCCTGCCGCTGGAAGAGTTGCTGCCGCAGATCGACGCCCTCACCCTGCACTGCCCGCTCAACGAACATACCCGGCATTTCATCGGCGCCCGCGAACTCGCCTCAATGAAACCCGGCGCCTTCGTGGTCAACACCGCCCGTGGCGGGCTGATCGACGAACAGGCCCTGGCCGATGCCCTGCGCAGCGGTCATCTGGGCGGTGCCGCCACCGACGTGCTGAGCGTCGAGCCGCCGACCCAAGGCAATCCGCTGCTGGCCGCCGACATCCCGCGCCTGATCGTCACCCCGCACAATGCCTGGGGCAGCCGCGAAGCGCGGCAGCGCATCGTCGGCCAACTGGTGGAAAACACCCAGGCGTTCTACAGCGGTAAGGCGCTGCGGGTCGTCAGTTGATAAACTGCGGGACTTTTTTCACAGGAGCAGTTATGGATCCGCGCAGTGAAGTACTGCTTCGTCAGGCCGAGTTATTCCAGGGTTCGGTGTTGCTGGCCGGTTTGCCTGCCGATGATCTTTTGGGGCGCCTGCCCGAGGCGTTTGGCTGGTGCTGGCACGCCGGCGATCAGGCTGCGCTGGATGCGCGCTTCGAAGGCCGCAGCCATTTTGGCGTGAACGTTCCGGAACGCGAATTCACCAACGCCGTGGTGTTTCTGCCAAAAGCCAAGGACCTGACCGATTACCTCCTCAATGCCGTGGCTTCGCGCCTGGCCGGGCGTGAGGTGTATCTGGTCGGGGAAAAACGCAGCGGTATCGAAGGCGCCTCCAAACAGCTCAACCCGTTCGGCAAGCCGCGCAAGCTCGACAGCGCGCGGCATTGCCAGCTGTGGCAAGTGACCGTGGCCAACGCTCCCGAAGCCAAACCGCTGGAAAGCCTGGCACAGACCTACGAACTGCCGCTGGCCGAAGGCCCGTTGAAAGTCATCAACCTGCCGGGCGTGTTCAGCCACGGCCGACTGGATCGCGGCAGCGCCCTGCTGCTGGAACACCTGGACAAACTGCCGAGCGGTCATTTGCTGGATTTCGGTTGCGGCGCCGGCGTGCTCGGCGCGGCGGTCAAGCGCCGTTACCCGCACAATCAGGTCACGTTGCTCGACGTTGATGCGTTCGCGGCCGCCAGCAGCCGGTTGACCCTGGCGGCCAATGGTCTGGAAGCCGAGGTGCTGACCGGTGATGGAATCGATGCCGCGCCGATGGGATTGAACGCGATCCTGAGCAACCCGCCGTTCCATGTCGGCGTGCACACCGATTATTTCGCTACCGAGAACTTGCTGCGAAAAGCGGC
This sequence comes from Pseudomonas sputi, assembly GCF_021603585.1. GTDB lineage: Bacteria > Pseudomonadota > Gammaproteobacteria > Pseudomonadales > Pseudomonadaceae > Aquipseudomonas > Aquipseudomonas sputi. The sequence continues at coordinate 13,884 of NZ_BQHI01000025.1, forward strand.
CAAACATCTGAAAAACGGCGGTGAACTTCGCTTGGTTGCCAACAGCTTCCTGAAGTATCAACCGTTGATCGAAGAGCATCTCGGGGTCTGTGCGATCAAGGCCGAAGGCAACGGATTCCGGATTTACCGGGCCAAGCGCGGCTGAAACTTCTTTTAAAAAAGAGGCTTGCTCAATCGGATTTGCCTAGGCAGAATCCGCTCCGTCCTAGGGGAGTAGTCTCCCACGAGCGCCATGCTCGTCCGGCATACGTCAACATACTTGATCCTCAGATCATGGCGTATGCGACCCAAGCGTCCGCAGCAGACGGATCGCAGGGTTTGACAAGACCTATGACACGCACACCTTACCCGGGGCGGGAAGGCTGTACGTGTCATAGCCGTGTCGACCCGCCCCTTAGGAAATCCTGATGCTGGACTCGTTACTCGTTCCCACCGCAATCGTTGCCTTGGCCGAAATCGGCGACAAGACGCAACTGCTCGCGCTGATTCTCGCCGCTCGCTTTCGCAAACCCTGGCCGATCATCGCCGGTATCGTCGCTGCGACTCTGGCCAACCACGCGGCAGCCGGTGCGGTCGGCGCCTGGTTCGGCAGTTTCTTCTCTGATTCGGTCCTGCACTGGATCCTCGCCGCGAGTTTTGCCGCCACCGCCCTGTGGACGCTGGTGCCGGACAAGATGGATGACGACGAAGCCAGCACCGCCCGCAAGTTCGGGCCATTCCTGACCACCCTGATCGCGTTCTTCCTGGCGGAAATCGGTGACAAGACCCAGATCGCTACGGTGATGCTGGCAGCGCAATATCCGGAGCTGTGGCTGGTGATCATCGGTACGACGGCGGGCATGCTGATCGCCAACGTGCCGGTGGTACTGGCGGGTAATTTTGCGGCGGAGAAACTGCCGCTGACCCTGATCCGTCGACTGGCCGCCTCGGCGTTCCTGATCCTGGCGATCGTCGCGGTGTACAAGGCGATGCAGAGCAGCGGCTGGGTTTGATCCGGCAGATCGCTCCCCCACTCAGCGGGGGAGCGATCATTGTTTCAGGACTTGGGCGCTTTCTCGTAAAGCGGCATGACCTTCGGAATCGCCGCCTGCAAGGCAGCCGTGCGACTGCTGGAAGATGGGTGAGTGCTCATGAACTCCGGTGGCGCACCTTCAGAGGCCTTGCTCATCTTGTTCCACAGGGTGATGGCGGCATTCGGGTTGTACCCGGCGCGCGCAGCCAGCTCCAGACCGATCAGGTCGGCTTCGTTCTCGTTGGCGCGGCTGTTGGGCAAGGTCATGCCGTAGTTGGCCACGGTGTCGGCCAGCGCCAGACTGTCCTGGCCCAGACCGAGCAACGCACCGGCACCCTGCTTGGCCATTTCAATGCCATAGGCCTTGGACATGGCCTCACGACCATGCTCACGCAGGGCGTGAGCAATCTCATGGCCCATGACCGCAGCGATTTCATCGTCGGTGAGTTTCAGACTGTCGATCAGCCCGGTATAGAAAATGATCTTGCCGCCAGGACCGCAGTTGGCATTGAGCTCGTCGCTCTTGATCAGGTTCACTTCCCATTTCCACTGCGCAGCGTCCGGACGAAAGTTCGGTGCCTGGGCAATCAAGCGGTTGGCAATCGCCTGAACACGCTTGGCATCGTTGCTGGTCTTGTCCAGCACGCCTTTGCTGGACGCCTCGCCCACGGTCTTCTGATAGGACTGGGCATACATCTGGTCGACCTCTTGCGAGGACAGCATGCTGAACATGTACTGCTTGCGTTCCACGCCCACGGCACCGCCACTGGTGGTGTTGACCGACTGACAACCGGCCAGCAACAACGCTGCGCTCAGTGCACTTACAACCAATGTCTTGTTCATTCAAAAGCTCCCTGAAAACCTGCCGCGTATCCTAGGCGGGTAATGGTATCGACGCCAGATACAACGGACGTGTTGCACCTGTTTTCAGAAGACACGCTTCTGACCTGTAGGAAAAAATTCATATCCACCTCCGAGCGCACTGCCACTGCGGCGCCCACTGATCCATTTGCGACATTCAGATTCACTTCGCCTCATGGCGCAATAGTGGCTGCCGATACAACAGCGCAGACGTCCTCTCGCGTGCGGAGCTCCCATGAAGTTCAAGTCGATCCAGTTTTCCGTGGCCGCCCTGGCCGGCGCCATCGTGCTCAGCGTAGTTGCCGCGCTGGTGCTGTATGCGCTGTTCTCCGGTGCCCGCACCCAGGAGATGGTCCAGCAACGGACCCAGGCCCAGTTCGAACAAGTCATCGAACAACGCCTGACCTCGCTGGCGCAGACCCAAGTCAGCCAGATCCAGCGCGAGCTGGAAGCGCCGCTGTTGATTGCCGGCGGACTGGTACGCGTCAACGCCCTGCTCGGCACACCGGGCACCGACGGCCAGCCACGCCTGACCGTAAGCCGTGAGCAACTGATCAGCCTGATCAAGGAAAACGTCGAGAAGAACCCGAAGATTCTCGGCACCTACATCGGCTGGGAAAAAAATGCGCTGGATCATAATGACGCGGCCTACGTCGGCACCCAGGTTGTCGGCATCGACCCTGGCAACGGCCGCTTCCTGCCGTGGTGGTTTCGCAATGACGACGGCACCCTGGGCCTGGACAAACTGGTGGACGTCGACGACCAGAAAGTCCTGTCCACCGGCGTGCGCGCCAGCGAGTACTATCTGTGCTCGAAAGAAACCAAGAAATCCTGCGTGATCGATCCGGCCCCGTACAAGGTCGGCGACAAGATCGTCATGCTCGCCTCCTTCATTGAACCGATCATGCTCAACGGCGCCTTCCAGGGCATCGTCGGCGCCGACCTGTCGGTGAACTTCATCCAGGAAATGCTCCTGGCTGCGAACCAGAAACTCTACAGCGGCGCCGGGCAAATGGCCCTGATCGGCAGCAATGGCCGGATCGTTGCCTACACCAAGGATCCGAGCAAATTCGGCGAGAAGGTCAGCGATATCCTCGACGCCCAGCAGATTGCCAACATGGCCAGTCTCAAGCGCGGCGAAGTGACTTACACCGTCAATAAAGAGCAAGGCCGGATCGAGCTGTACTTGCCGTTCGGTATCGGCCAGACCGAGGCGCGCTGGACCCTGATGCTGCAACTGCCGCTCGACGCGGTGATGGCGGATCTGCAAAAGCTGCAAGGCGACCTCGACGCCCAGCGCAAGTCCGACACCTTCGGCATGGCCATGGTCGGTCTGATCATTGCCGGTCTCGGCTTGCTGGTGATCTGGCTGGTGGGCCACGGCATCGCCCGTCCGCTCAAACAAATGGTGACCATGCTCGATGACATCGCCCAGGGCGAAGGTGACCTGACCCGTCGCTTGAGCAGTGACCGCAAGGACGAACTCGGTTCAATCGCCAAAGGCTTCAATACTTTCCTCGCCAAGCTGCAGGGGATGATCACGCAGGTGGTGTCGTCGGTGCAGAGCGTCAGCGATTCCTCGGAGCACACGGCGGACATCGCGATCCGTACCAATATCGGCATTCAGAAACAGATGGCCGAGATCGATCAGGTGGCCACCGCGGTGCAGGAAATGACCGCCACCGCACAAGACGTGGCGCGCAATGCGACCCAGGCGGCACAAGCCGCCAGCCACGCCGATCAGGCGGCCAGTCAGGGCATGCAGATCGTGCGCGACACCTCCAACTCGATTGGCGTGCTGGCCGTGGAAATCGGCAAGGCCGTGGACGTGGTGCAGACACTGGCCAAGGACAGCGAAAACATCAACGCGATCCTCATCGCCATTCGCGGGATCGCCGAGCAGACCAACCTGCTGGCCCTCAACGCGGCGATTGAAGCGGCGCGTGCCGGTGAGCAGGGTCGCGGGTTTGCCGTGGTGGCCGACGAAGTGCGCAACCTGGCGCAGAAAACCCAGAAGGCCACCGAAGAAATCCAGAGCATGATCCAGCAACTGCAACAGGGCACTCGCGATGTGGTGCGGGTCATGGAGGACAGCCAGAACCGCACCGACGAAAGTGTGCAGCACGCGGCGAAGGCCGCCGAAGCACTGGAAACGATTACTCAGGCGGTTTCGGTGATCAATGACATGAACACACAGATCGCCAGCGCCGCCGAAGAACAGAGCGCGGTGGCCGACGACATCAACCGCAACGTGATCAACATCGGTCAGGTGGCGAATGAGGTGGCCGGCGGTGCGGATGAATCGAGTTCGGCCAGTGCCGATCTGACCAAGCTGGCGGAGCAGCAGCGGCGGTTGATCAATCAGTTCAAGGTCTAGCCGACAGTGATCGTTCCCACGCTCGGCGCGGGAACGATCACTGCAGGGTCAGGCCGGGGTCAAACACTCCGGCCCATTGAGTTTCGGATCATTGACCAGGTTCGCCAGCACCCGCTCGCGCAAGGCGGCAGGCTCGCTGGCGAGCAAACCCTGCAGGACGTGCAACGGCGTTTCAGGATCAAGCCACGCCGCCTGCCCCGCCTCATCGAGAATCAACGGCCGGCGCTGACTGGCGGCCGGTTGTGTTATTACCGCCGTACTCAGCCAGACTTGCTCCTGCACCGGATACGCTTCCCAGATCGCCGCAAAAAACAACGAAGAACCCTCCCCCGGCGTCAGCCAGTACGGGCGCTTGCGCGTGGTGCCGCGCCATTCGTAGAAGCCGTTGGCCGGCAGCAGACAGCGACGCAGACGCAGGGCTTCACGGAACATCGGCTGCTCGGCGACGGTTTCGGCCCGGGCGTGGGCCGGGGTACGTGACAGGTCGGTCAGCCACGGCGGCGTCAGCCCCCAACGCGCACGGGCCAGCGTGCGCTGGCCGTCGGGTTCGGCGCGCAGCATCAACACCGAATCGTTGGGGGAAATGTTCCACTGCGCCTGCTGATCGGCAGGAAAACCTGGCAGGCTCGCAAAATCGCGGTTCCAGCGAAACAGGGCATAACGTCCACACATGGGGCAGCACGACTCACAAATAAAACGAACGCCAGCCTAACAGACCAGCGTCCCGGGATAGCCATCCGGTTCATCGCCGGGCAGCGGCAGCGCGGCATTGTACGCACGGATCAGCTCGCGGGCGTATTCGGCCTGGTCGTTATCGACCGACAGGCCCAACAGGCCGAAAATCGGCAACTCCCCCGTACCGCCCAGCAAATCGCGCCCGACCAGATGCGCCTCGATGCCCTCGCTGGCGAGCATGCCCTTGAGCATCTCGCCCTCCATCAGGTTTTCCGGCTCGTAGATTCGCTGCATGGCCGCGCCTCACTCGTTTTCGCTGAAGACTTCCAGAAACCAGTCCTCTCCATGGACCTGCAACACAAAGGTGATCGGCCGACAACAGACCTGACAGTCTTCAATATAGGTCTGGTCGCCAGCGGAGAGATCCACGGTCGTCTCGACCTCTTCACCACAATACGGACATTCATATACTGCGCTTTCCAGCATCGCGGTCTCCCGGGTGACTTGTGCGTATAATCGCCGGTCTATTTGCAGGGCTATTTTTGTCTGGCTACTTTTTCAGACCGTGCCCCGTTGGTTTTCGATCAAAACCTTTACTTACCCTAGCCGTTTCCAACAAGAGAGCATGATGGGCGAATTCGATGCCATCCGACCTTACGACGACAGCGAAGTACCTGCGGTACTGGCGCGACTGCTCGGCGACAAGGCGTTTCTAGATATCCTCACCCACTTCCGCTTCCCGCGTTTTGCCGGTGCCTTCGGCTGGATGCTCAAACCCCTTATAGCCCATCGGCTGCGTCGTGAGTTTGCCGACGTGACCTCCGTGGCCACTTTGCAGGACAAGGTCGAGTTCTACGTCGACCACACCATCGAGCGCGCCACCGATGGCGTGACCTACACCGGTGTCGAACAATTCAAGTCCGGCAGCGCCTACCTGTTCATCGCCAACCACCGCGACATCGTGATGGACCCGGCCTTCGTCAATTACGCCGTGTACCACGCCGGCCTGCCGACGCCGCGTATCGCGATTGGCGACAACCTGCTGCAAAAGCCGTTCGTCAGCGACCTGATGCGCTTGAACAAGAGCTTCATCGTGCACCGTTCGATCACCGGGCGCCGCGAGAAAATGGCGGCGTATCAATTGCTGTCGGCCTACATCAACCACTCGATCCGCAATGATTGCGCCTCGATCTGGATCGCCCAGGCCGAAGGTCGGGCCAAGGACGGCGACGATCGTACCGAGTCGGCGATCCTCAAGATGTTCCACATGAGCCGCAAGGACGAGCCGTTCGGCGAGGTCATCCAGTCGCTGAACCTGACTCCGGTGTCGATCAGCTACGAATACGACCCGTGCGACCAGGCCAAGGCCCGTGAGCTGTACATCCGCGCCACCACCGGCACCTACAGCAAGGCGCCGGGCGAGGATGACGTGAGCATCGCCAAGGGCATCACCGGCTACAAGGGCCGGGTGCACGTGAACTTCGCTGCGCCGATCACCGAGCTGTTCGAGGACACCAAGCAATTGGCGGTCGAGATGGACAAGCAGATTCTCGGCGGCTACCGGTTGTTCCCGGTGCATTACCTGGCGTATGCGCAGTGGGCCGATGCCGATCCGCAGTTGAACGTGCCGAAGGCTGCCGACGTGTTCGGTGCCGAGGAACTGGCCAAGGCCCAGGAAGAGTGGCAGAGCCGTCTGGACGCTTGCCCGCAAGAGCATCGTCCGTATCTGGTGCTGCAATATGCGACGCCAGTGCGCAATCAGTACCGGGTCAAGGCTGGCTTGCCGCTGTAAGCGGTTTTGGCCGGATACAAGAACGGCGCCTTCGGGCGCCGTTCTTCGTTCAGAAGCGGGTACTGATCCAGGACACCAGCAACGCCAGCCCCAGGCAGGCAAAACCGAAGCGGTAGAAGAAGCGGTTCATGCGCAGGGTCGCCCAATCGAGCACCGGTTCCTGATTCGGCTGACTTTGGCGCTGGGCCGCGATACTGGCCATCGCCCGTTGTTCACGGCGACGGGTCGCGTGCAGCAGCCAACTGCCGGGGAAGGCCAACAGCAGGGCCAGCAGGTTGATCAGTTTGGCGGGATGGGCGGTAAACAGCGTCATCAAGTGCAGCGACATCACAGACCTCAATCTAGACCGGTATGGCGAGCGCCAGATCGACGACCGCGGCGCGGATTCTACCGGAACCCTCCCCGCCAACCCCAGTCTTTACGACAAATAACCCATCAATCGACCGATGGCTGTCCTGTGTCACGGCATCGTCATTTGTTTCAGTCACCCTGCGCGCCTCGAAACCGACACGGAACGCGACATGCTTCACGCTGAAAACCAGGATCGCCTGTACCTCATCTCCCCGTCCGACGAGCAGCAAACCCTCGTCGGCAGCCTGGCCTTCAATGTTCAGGACCGTCACTGGCTGGTGTATTGCGCCCTCGGCGGGCACCAGCACGCGGACTTGCCCGAGACCGACCTGCTGACCGGCGTCAGCGTCCTCGACTTCTATTCCCAGGCCGCCTGAACGAAAAAAGCCCGGGGCCATCACTGGCTCCGGGCTTTTTCACATCTGGTGCATGGCTTATTCGGCGAGGATCTGGCCTATGGACGGATCCTTGAACAGACGGGTCAACGCATCGCTCAGCACATCGCTGACCAGTTTGGTGTTGGTTTCCTGGTTCGGCGCCATGCCGAAACGCTGGTCCAGCGAGGCGCCGTAACGGCCGCTGTAGCGACGGTTGCCGCTCTGCACGTCGGAGCGGAAGGTCGCGCCGATGGTGGCCTCGGTCACGTACATGCCTTCTTTCGGCGACTGGTATTTCAGCTCAGTCAGGGTCACGGTCAGTTGTGGAGCATTCATCGCACCGCTGGACGGGGTGAAGCCCAGCAGACGTACGGCCGCTTCGGCCTGGGCCTGCAACTTCGGCAGGATCTGCTCGCGCTGCACGGTGATGGCGCTGGTTTCCGGGTACAGGCCGCCACGGGTGCCGAGGGTTGGTGACGGACGACCGTCAACCACGCGAACCACGACAGGCTGGCCATGGCCGACCGGTGCCAGCTGAGTGGTCAGCTTCGGTTCCGGGCTCAGTTGTTGCGGGCTGTGGGCGCAGCCAACCAGGGTCAAACTGGTCACAGTGATCAAACCGAACAACAGGCGTTGCAACATGCTCTTCTCTCCAGAATCAGGCACAGACAGGCCGGCAGTATAGCGGTGGGCCACTGTGGGTCACCAGCACTGAAATCTCTGACAAAGCCCGCCGCCAGCGGTTCCTGTCACACATTCTTCACCCCCCATACACGTGCGCGTCACGCCCCTTTGACAATCTTCCTCACAGATTCCCAAAAGGAGCACTGTCATGCGCTATCTGATCTCGTTGTTCGCCCCCCGCCCGCTGCACCGCAGCTTTGCCCTGCTCGACCGCAACGGCCATTGCCAGGCCTTCAAGCAATGCAGCCTGCAACCGATGGGTGACGGCTGGGTGGAAATCGAGGAAATCCGTCTCAACTGGCTGCACCAGCCACTGCCCGCCAGCGCCCGGGTCGAACAGCAGCGCCCACGCGCACGCGCTCAGGCAATGTTGAGCATCTGACCGGATGCCTAATAAAAGTCATTAAACTCGACCAACTCCGCGCATTTCTTCGATACAATCTCCCCCCGATTATAAGGACGTCTCCTGATCGGGCCCCGCAACAGCGTCAATGCGCTTGCATTGGCATCCAAATCGCCCACAGAGAGCCGCCCACACAGATCGAGTGAAGCTGGCGTGCTTGCTGTTTCCCTGGCAAATCCCGCTTTTCGCGAATCTGCAGAGCTGTCATGACGCTCGGCCACTGAGTAGTTTGCCCCTCCGGGCACGGTGCCAGCCCCGGACAGCCCTTTTTGAGGTTCACGTCTTCAAAAGAGCGTGAAAAAAACGGGTTTTCACAACTTCACAAGAGTGTGGCGAGCAAATGAATAGTTTTGCGTCTGAACATGCACCATTAGCGTCTGAAACAGCCCAACGACACAGGAACGGGAACGCCTCGACTACCGGAGCCTGAAGCCTGTCCGCTACGGATTTGGTTGCACGAACGGATGTCTCGACCATAAGTCGAATTGCCAGCCCCGTGCCGAAATGAGTTCATGGGACTCTTGAAGCCAGGCCGCACGCATCCGTCGAAGTTGCGAAAAATTGCGAAGATTCGGACATGGCACACCTGACCAAGGATACCGGGGCTCAACTGACCTGCCCTGGACGCCTGGCAGCCATGCCGACAATTTGGTGCTGCAGATTTTGGAGACGCGTTAAATGGCGCATAACGAAGCAGTCGACGTAGTTCTGGTTGGGGCCGGCATCATGAGTGCCACCCTCGCAGTACTGCTCAAGGAACTCGACCCGGCGATCAAGCTGGAAGTCGTCGAGCTGATGGATTCCGGTGCCGCCGAGAGTTCCAACCCCTGGAACAACGCCGGTACCGGCCACGCCGGCCTGTGCGAGCTGAACTACACGCCGCAGGCTGCCGACGGCACCGTCGACATCAAGAAAGCCGTGCACATCAACACCCAGTTCGAGGTGTCGAAGCAGTTCTGGTCGTACCTGACCAAAAAAGGCACGTTCGGCTCGTGCAAATCCTTCATCAGTCCGGTGCCGCACCTGAGTTACGTCGAGGGCGAGAAAGGCGTGTCGTTCCTCAAGGAACGCTTCAACGTGCTGCACAAGCACCACGCCTTCGCCGACATGGAATACACCGAAGACAAGGCGAAGATGGCCGAGTGGATGCCACTGATGATGCCGGGTCGTCCAAAAGACCAGGTGCTCGCCGCCACCCGCGTGATCAACGGCACCGACGTCAACTTCGGCGCCCTGACCAATCAGTTGCTCAAGCACCTGACCAGCGCACCCGATGCCCAGGTCAAGTACTGCAAGCGCGTGACCGGCCTCAAGCGTAACGGCAATGGCTGGACCGTCAGCATCAAGGACGTCAACAGCGGCAGCAGCCGTGAAGTCGACGCCAAGTTCGTGTTCCTCGGCGCCGGTGGCGCGGCCCTGCCGCTGCTGCAAGCCTCGGGCATCGAAGAAAGCAAAGGCTTCGGCGGCTTCCCGATCAGCGGCCAGTGGCTGCGTTGCGACAACCCGGATGTGGTCAAGCATCACCAGGCCAAGGTTTACAGCCAGGCGGCCGTGGGTTCGCCACCGATGTCCGTGCCGCACCTGGACACCCGCGTGGTCGACGGCAAGAAATCCCTGCTGTTCGGGCCATACGCCGGTTTCACCACCAAGTTCCTCAAGCACGGCTCCTTCATGGACCTGCCGCTGTCGGTTCGCGCCGGCAACATCGGGCCGATGCTGGCCGTGGCAAAAAACAACATGGACCTGACCAAGTACCTGGTCAGCGAAGTGATGCAGTCGATGGAACAGCGTCTGGAATCCCTGCGCCGTTTCTACCCCGAGGCGAAAGCCGAAGACTGGCGCCTGGAAGTGGCCGGCCAACGGGTGCAGATCATCAAGAAAGACCCGAAAAAAGGCGGCATCCTGCAGTTCGGTACCGAACTGGTGGCCGCGAAGGACGGCTCCCTCGCCGCCCTGCTCGGCGCTTCACCAGGTGCTTCGGTGACCGTTTCGATCATGCTGGAACTGATCGAGAAGTGCTTCCCGGCCAAGGCCAAGGGTGAGTGGGCTGCCAAACTGGCGGAAATTTTCCCGGCCCGTGAAAAGGTCCTGGAAACCGACGCTGCGCTGTATCGCAAGATCAACACGCAGAACAACGTCGCGCTGGAACTGGTTGAAGCCAGCAACGAGACCGAAAGCTACGCCTGATTCGGCCCCATGAAAAACGCCCCGCACTCAGTCAGTGCGGGGCGTTTTTTATGCCTTTAGAAAACCGCGGGCTTTCTCGATCAGCTCGATGTATTCCTGGGCGTTGCGCTGATCGCGGATCTGATCGACGAAGGTCTTGCCGTGCTCGTCCTTGCCATCCACGTCATAACCGGCTGCAACGAAGAACGTCAGGAAACGCTCGAAATCGTCGATGCGCAGGCCACGGTAAGCCTTGACCAGTTTGTGCAGCGACGGCGAAGTGGCGTCGACCGGCTCAAAATCGAGAAACAGCTTGATCTGCTCATCGCCGATCTCGTCACCAATCACTTGCTTCTTATCTTTACGCATTGCCGACTCCAGCTCGCAGACATTTCACGGGGCGGGCAGTTTACCCCTGCGCAGGCACAAGGCTCAACGCGAGCGCGTGCTGCCGGTGTGCAAATCGGCCCAGATATGACCGTTGGCGTAGGTCAGGAACTGGCAATACACGGTGCCATTGCGCAACAGATCGATCACCACCCGGTACTGGGCCAGCGGGTAATAGAGCGTCAGGGTTTTGCTCTTGGCGTCATACGCCGGTTTTTTCAGGCTTTTGCTTTCGCCATCGAAGTTGACCAGCACCTGATTGATCGACGCCCCCTTGTTCAGGGGTTTGCCTTTGAGGCGGATCATCAACGAAGAGGTGACCGGAATCGGCTGCTGATTGGACTGACGCTGGGCCCCCACCACCACTGAATAATCGGTGACCTGCAACAGTTGCTGCTGCTCGGGTTCGGCATCGCGCAGGGTCAGATCGTCCGGCGGCAGGAATTGACTGTGCATCGGAGCGGCGGACAGGGGCAGGCTGAGGGTCAGCAACAGAGCGGCGCAGCTGCGGATCAAGAGGCTCATGACAGGCTCCGGGGGACGGGGCCGAGCACTTTAGCAGCCTTTAAAGCAAAAGATCGCAGCCTGGGGCTGCGATCTTTCAGGGGGGGCTTACATGCCTTTGACGGCGAAGATCCCGTTGGCGTTGCGCCAGTAGCCTTTGTAGTCCATGCCGTAACCGAAGATGTAACGGTCGATGCACGGCAGACCGACGAAGTCGGCTTTCAGATCAGGACGAGCCTTGCGGTCGTGCTCCTTGTCGATCAGCACGGCAGTGTGCACTTTGCGCGCGCCAGCGTGACGGCAGAAGTCGATGATCGCGCCGAGGGTGTGACCTTCGTCGAGGATGTCGTCGATGATCAGCACGTCGCGGTCGATGAACGAGACTTCCGGCTTGGCTTTCCAGAACAGGTCGCCACCACTGGTTTCGTTGCGATAGCGGGTGGCGTGCAGGTAGGACGCTTCCAGCGGGAACTGCAAATGAGTCAGCAGTTTGCCGGAGAAGATCAGGCCACCGTTCATCACGCAGAACACCACCGGGTTGCTGTCGGCCAGTTGTTCGTTGATTTGTGCACCGACGCGGGCAATGGCAGCCTCGACTTCAGCTTCGGTGTACAGGCAGTCAGCCTCTCGCATGATTTGACGGATATGCTCGAGATCAGCGGACATGGCGCTCTCCAGGGGGACGGATTTCGGAAAAGCGGGCAAAGGTACGCATCAACCGGGGCCGAATCAAGCATTTGTGGACTAACGTACTGTATGTCCTATAGGACATCACCCTCGGATAGATTAATCTAGGCCGGTTTTTTTGCCCGCCGCCGGAGCCTTTCCCCATGTCCATCCAAGAGATCCGCCATCCGCTGATCCGTCACAAACTTGGCCTTATGCGCCGTGCAGACATCAGCACCAAGAATTTCCGTGAGCTCGCTCAGGAAGTCGGTGCCCTGTTGACCTATGAAGCGACCAAAGACCTGCCGCTGGAAACCTACGATATCGAAGGTTGGTGCGGCACTGTGTCGGTCGAGAAAATCGCCGGCAAGAAGATTACCGTCGTGCCGATCCTGCGCGCCGGCATCGGCATGCTCGAAGGCGTGCTCAGCCTGATCCCGGGCGCAAAAGTCAGCGCCGTGGGCGTTGCCCGCAACGAAGAAACCTTGCAGGCCCACACCTATCTGGAAAAACTGGTTCCGGAAATCGACGAGCGCCTGGCGATGATCATCGACCCGATGCTCGCCACCGGCAGCTCCATGGTCGCGACCATCGACCTGCTGAAGAAGGCCGGTTGCAAGGACATCCGCGCGATGGTGCTGGTTGCCGCACCGGAAGGCATTGCCGCTGTCGAGCAGGCCCACCCGGACGTGATCATTTACACCGCGTCCATCGATCAGAAACTCAACGAGCACGGTTACATCATTCCTGGGCTTGGCGATGCCGGTGACAAGATCTTCGGCACCAAGCAGAAGGACGCTTAAGCATGCAACAAGAGTTCAACGATCCGCTCTGGCGCACCGTACTGTCCGGCGCACAGATGCTGTTCGTGGCTTTCGGCGCCCTGGTGCTGATGCCACTGATCACGGGCCTGGACCCGAACGTGGCACTGTTTACCGCAGGTCTGGGCACGATACTGTTCCAGATCGTCACCGGGCGTCAGGTACCGGTGTTCCTGGCGTCGAGCTTCGCCTTCATTACCCCGATCATTCTCGCCAAGGGCCAGTTCGGCCTCGCCGCGACCATGGGCGGCGTGATGGCGGCCGGTTTCGTCTACACCTTCCTCGGCCTTGCCGTGAAGATCAAAGGCACCGGGTTCATTGACCGTCTGCTGCCGCCGGTGGTGATCGGCCCTGTGATTATCTCCATCGGCCTGGCCATGGCGCCGATTGCCGCGAACATGGCGATGGGCAAGGCCGGCGACGGTTCGGAGCTGATCCATTACCAGACCGCGATGATGATCTCGATGCCGGCGCTGCTGACCACGTTGATCGTGGCGGTGTTCGGCAAGGGCATTTTCCGTCTGGTGCCGATCATTTCCGGCGTGCTGGTGGGCTTTGCCCTGTCCTTCTACTTCGGCGTGGTCGACACCGCAAAGATTGCCGCGGCACCGTGGTTTGCCCTGCCGGCCTTCACCGCACCGGAGTTCAACTGGCAGGCGATCCTGTTCATCGTTCCGGTAGCGCTGGCCCCGGCCATCGAACACATCGGCGGCGTGATTGCGGTCGGCAGCGTGACCGGTCGCGACTACCTGAAGAAGCCGGGCCTGCATCGCACCCTGCTCGGTGACGGCATCGCCACCACCGCAGCCGGTCTGTTCGGCGGTCCGCCCAACACCACCTACGCGGAAGTGACAGGCGCGGTGATGCTGACCAAGAACTACAACCCGAAAATCATGACCTGGGCGGCGATCTTCGCCATCAGCCTGGCGTTCATCGGCAAGTTCGGCGCCCTGCTGCAAAGCATTCCGGTGCCGGTGATGGGCGGGATTCTGTGCCTGCTGTTCGGTTCGATCGCGGCGGTGGGGATGAACACCCTGATCCGTCACAAGATCGATCTGGGCGAGGCGCGCAATCTGGTGATCGTCTCGGTAACCCTGGTGTTCGGTATCGGCGGTGTGCTGGTCGGCACCGGCACCGGTCCCGACGACTTCGGTCTCAAAGGCATCGCGCTGTGCGCGGTGGTGGCGATTGCGCTGAACCTGCTGCTGCCGGGCAATGACGGCTGGAAGCAGAAGAAGGCGGATGAGCCGCTGATCTAAGCCTTAGCTTCAAGATCGTTCCCACGCGGATCAACCCACACTGATCGTTCCCACGCTCTGCGTGGGAACGATCAAAGCCAGCCTGCTGGCGACGCTTTCAGAGGGCCAACGGCGCCCGTTCACAAAGCGTTGCCAACGCCTTCGCCCATTGCGGGTCGTCATTCAGGCACGGCACCAGCACCAGCTCTTCGCCCCCCGCCTCGCGGAACTGTTCCTTGCCGCGATCGCCGATCTCTTCCAGCGTCTCGATGCAATCGGCAACAAACGCCGGGCACATCACCAGAATCTTCTTCACGCCGCTGTTGGCCAGCTCGTCCAGCCGCGCTTCAGTGTAGGGCTCGATCCATTTCGCCCGGCCCAGACGCGATTGAAACGACACCGACCACTTGCCGTCCGCCAGCCCCATGCGCTCAGCGAACAACGCCGCGGTGCGCAGGCATTGGGCGCGATAACAGGTGGCCAGGACGGCAGCCGAAGCGTTCCTGCAGCAATCTTCATTCTTGAAGCAATGATTGCCGGTCGGGTCGAGCTTGGTCAGGTGCCGCTCGGGCAAACCATGGAAGCTCAGCAACAGGTGATCGTAATCCTGCTGCAAGTGCGGCTTGGCGCTCGCCACCAGAGCGTCGAGGTACTCCGGCTGATCGTAGAACGGCTGCAACACCGACAGTTGCACATTGAGTTTCTTTTCGCGTACCACCCGCTTGGCTTCTTCAATCACCGTGGTGGTGGTACTGTCGGCGAACTGTGGATAAAGCGGCGCGAGGGTAATGCGTTTGTGCCCCGCCGCTACCAGCTTCATCAGACTTGTCTCAATCGACGGCTCACCGTAACGCATGGCCAGTTCCACCGGGCCGTGGGTCCACTGCGCCTTCATCTGCTGTTGCAGGCGACGACTGAGCACCACCAGCGGCGACCCTTCGTCCCACCAGATCGAGGCGTAGGCATGGGCCGACTGCTCCGGGCGCTTGATCAGGATCAGCGACACCAGCAGACGCCGCAGCGGCCACGGCAGGTCGATCACGTACGGGTCCATCAGGAATTGATTGAGATAGCGGCGCACGTCGGCCACCGAAGTGGAGGCCGGCGAGCCCAGGTTGACCAGAAGCAAGGCGTGATCGGTCATGCAACGTCCTATTTCAGAGGCGGCTGGACAGATCGTCCAGGGCCGCGCGTAAATCCGTGAACCGGAAAGTGAATCCCGCTTCCAGCAAGCGTTTGGGCGTGGCCCGTTGGCCTCCCAGCAACAGCAATGACATCTCGCCGAGCCCGACCTTCAAGGCGAGGGCCGGCATCGGCATGAACGCCGGGCGGTGCAACACGCTGCCCAGCGTCCTGGCGAATTCGCGATTGCGCACCGGTTTCGGCGCGCACGCATTATAAGGACCGCTCGCCTGATTGCGGTGCAGAAGAAAATCAATCAGGGCGATTTGGTCATCGATATGAATCCACGGCATCCACTGCCGACCGTTGCCCAAAGGCCCGCCCAGCCCGAGCTTGAACGGCAGCAGCAGGCGCGACAAAAAGCCGCCCTCGGCCGACAGCACCAGGCCGGTGCGCACCAGCACCACGCGAATGTCCATCGCTTCGGCGCGTTGCGCGGTTTCCTCCCAGGCGATGCACAACTGGCTGGCGAAATCGTCAATCACCGGCGGCGAGTCCTCGGTCAACTCACGTTCGCCGCCGTCACCGTACCAACCCACGGCCGAGCCCGAGATCAGCAGCGACGGTTTCTGCCCGCGCTTTTCCAGCCATGCCAGCAGCGATTCGGTCAGTGTGATCCGGCTGCTCCACAACAGCGCCTTGCGCCGATGGGTCCACGGCCGGTCGGCAATCGGCGCACCGGCCAGGTTGACGATCACGTCGACCGGTTCGTCGCCAAGGTCCTCCAGACGCGCGACGCCACGCACCTGGGCGCCACAGATTTGCGCAACTTTCTCCAGACGGCGGCTCCAGACCGTCAGGCGATGCCCTTGTCCGGACCAGTACCGGCAAAGCTGACGTCCGATCAACCCAGTACCGCCGGTCAGCAATATGTGCATGACTTCTTCCTCGCGTGGCGTTTTACCCCGATCACTAGTCTATTTTTATAAACAGGGATCTTTTCTATCGGGCAGGCTCTATTGTTTAACCATAGGCCAAGCTGTCAGAACCAGAACGCTGGAAGTTATACCAAAAAACATAATTGTACAGGTTTCATCCACGGCGTAGTCTGTGCAGAAAGGTAAACGAGGCCCCTATGACTGTACCTATCGCAATCATTGGCACCGGCATCGCCGGACTCTCCGCCGCCCAGGCACTCACGGATGCCGGGCATACCGTTCAGTTGTTCGATAAAAGTCGCGGCAGCGGCGGGCGCATGTCGAGCAAGCGCAGCGATGCCGGCTCGCTGGACATGGGTGCGCAATACTTCACCGCCCGTGACCGGCGCTTCGTGACCGAAGTCCAGCGCTGGCAAAGCAAAGGCTGGGTCGCCGAATGGGCACCGCAGCTCTACACCTATCATGGCGGGCAACTGAACCTGTCGCCGGACGAACAGACCCGCTGGGTCGGCACGCCGCGCATGAGCGCCATCACCCGCGGTCTGCTCGATGGCCTGGAAGTGCATTTCGCCTGCCGGATCACCGAGGTCTATCGCGGTGAAGAACATTGGCACCTGCAGGACGCCGAGGGTTTCACCCACGGGCCGTTCAGCCACGTGGTGGTCGCCACGCCGGCGCCTCAGGCCACTGCCCTGCTGGCCTCCGCGCCGAAACTCGCCGGCGCCGCCGCCGGCGTGAAAATGGACCCGACCTGGGCCGTCGCCCTCGCCTTCGACACGCCACTGGATACGCCGATCGAAGGCTGCTTCGTTCAGGACAGCGCCCTTGACTGGCTGGCCCGCAACCGCAGCAAACCGGGTCGCGACACCACCTGCGACACCTGGGTTCTGCACGCCACCAGTGCCTGGAGCCGGCAGCACATCGACCTGCCCAAGGAAGCGGTGATCGAACAATTGCACGGCGCCTTCGCCGAGTTGCTGCACAGCGCCATGCCGGCACCGACCTTCAGCCTCGCCCACCGCTGGCTGTATGCCCGCCCCGCCAGCAGCCACGAATGGGGCACCCTGGCCGACGCCGATCTGGGCCTGTATGCCTGTGGCGACTGGTGCCTGTCGGGTCGGGTCGAAGGGGCGTGGCTCAGTGGCCAGGAGGCGGCAAGACGCTTGCACGAACACCTGCAGTGAATCGCATCAATCCGCGCAAATTGCTGCTGTCGAAATGGACAGCAGCCCACCCGCAAAACCGTGAAAAGCATTTTCTGGTGACCGAACTCTTCCGCGACGAGGACGGCACAGTGCTGGAAATCGAATTGCAGGCGGTGCTGACCCGGCGTACCGAGCAATGCGACTGGCGCGCCCTGGAGGATGATTCACGCTGGAAAATGGGCTGGCGTTAAAAACCTCAAAAAAACTTATACAAACAGTTTGACTTGTACACCCATGAATCTATGCTGAGAGCATGTTGTACAGATCTATTTGTCTGTACAGGTTCAGATTCGAGGTTGTTGCATGTCCGACTCATCGACGTCCCTGCCGAAAATCGCCATCAGCGCCTGCCTGATGGGCGCCGAAGTACGCTACAACGGCGGACACAAGGAATCGCGGCTGTGCAGCCGCACCCTGGCCGAGCATTTTGAATTCGTTCCCGTCTGTCCTGAAGTCGCGATCGGTCTGGGGATTCCCCGCGAACCGATCCGTCTGGTGGGTGACCCGACCAGGCCCGAGGCGGTCGGCACCGTCAATTCATCGATCAATGTCACCCAACCGCTGGCGGCCTATGGAGAAAAAATGGCTGCAGAGCTCGATGGCATCTGCGGCTACATCTTCATGCAGCAATCGCCGTCCTGCGGACTTGAGCGAGTCAAGGTCTACCATGCCAACGGCGCACCGGTGAATGGTGGCGGGCGCGGCATTTACGCCGAGGCGTTCTGTGCACGGCATCCGGATCTGCCGGTGGAAGAAGCCGGGCGCCTTAATGACCCCGTGCTGCGGGAGAACTTCATCACTCGCGTACTCGCCTACCGCGAATGGCAGCAAGTGCTCAAGCAAGGCCTGAGCCGCCGCGCGCTCACCGACTTCCACTCGCGCTACAAATACCTGCTGATGGCCCACAACCCGGTGCAATACAAGGCGCTGGGCAATCGGCTGGGCAACATGGGCCGGACCGACCCGGCCGAGCTGGGCCCGCGCTATTTCAGCGAATTGATGGCGGCGCTGAAAAAATGCGCCACTCGCCGCACCCACAGCAATGTCCTGCAACACATCAGTGGTTACCTGAAACAGGCGATCAGCCCCGAAGACAAACAGGAAGTGCAGCACATCATCGGCCAGTACCGACACGGCATCGTGCCGCTGGTGGTGCCGCTGACGCTGCTCAAGCATCACTTTCGCCTCCACCCGGATCCCTACATTGCGCAGCAGGTGTACCTGCAACCGCATCCGGAAAACCTCAGCCTGCGAAACGCCATTTGATGAACGACTCACCCGATACCAGCGCCCGGGAAGACCTCGGCGCCGACTTCAAGAAAGCCCTCGACGAAGGCTGGCTGCCAATCCGCGAAGTCGCCCGTCAGACCGGCGTGAACGCCGTCACCCTGCGCGCCTGGGAACGGCGCTATGGGCTGATCGTTCCGCAGCGCACGCCCAAGGGCCATCGCCTGTACAACGCCGAGCATGTGCAACGTATCCAGAACATCCTTACCTGGCTCAACCGTGGCGTTGCGGTCAGCCAGGTCAAACCGCTGCTCGACACGGCGCAGGCCTTGAACGAACCGGTGGAGAACGAATGGCATCCCCTGCGCCAGGCCGCCCTGCTCGCGGTCACTGACCTGAACGAGCGCGGCCTCGACGACAGCATCAACCAGGCGATGGCGCTGTATCCGCCACGCACGCTGTGCGAGCAATTACTGCTGCCGCTGCTGAGCGATCTCGAACAGCGCTGGCAGGGCCAGTTCGGCGCGCAGATGGAACGTGTGTTCTTTTATGCCTGGTTGCGCAGCAAATTCGGAGCGCGCATCTACCATAACAATCGTCAGTTACGCACCGCGCCGCTGCTGCTGATCAACCAGTCGGACCTGCCACTGGAGCCGCACGTTTGGCTCTGCGCCTGGCTGATCAGCAGCGCCGATTGCCCGGTGCAGGTGTTCGACTGGCCGCTGCCGGCCGGCGAGCTGGCATTGGCAACCGATACCCTGCAAGCCCGTGGCGTACTGCTGTATTCCAGCAAAGCCCTGAACCTTGCGCAGCTGCCGAAACTGTTAAATGGCGTCAGCTGCCCGAAACTGATTGCCGGACCAACGGTGTGCATCCACCACGCCGAGTTGTCCGCAAACACTACCGAACGCGCTGATCTGCTCCTGGCCGAAGACCCCCTTTCGGCGCATCGGATACTCGTTGAGCGTGGGTTGATTTAATGATTCAGACAGAGACCGACATGCAATTGATCTGGCTGCGCAGCGACCTGCGCCAACATGACAACACCGCCCTGGCGGCCGCCGCCGAGCGTGGCCCGACCGTGGCCGTGTACCTGTTGAGCCCAGAGCAATGGCAGCAACACGACGACGCACCGTGCAAGATCGATTTCTGGCTGCGCAATCTGCGTGAGCTGAGCAAAAGCCTCGGCGAACTGAATATCCCGCTCCTGCTCCGCACCGCGCCTCACTGGGATCAGGCACCTGCGGTACTGCTCGAACTGTGTCGGCAACTGAAGATCGAGGCCGTGCACGTCAACGAGGAATACGGCATCAACGAAAGCCGTCGCGATGCGGCAGTCGCCGAGGCCCTGCAAGCCGACGGCATCACCTTCCACAGCTACCTCGACCAATTGCTGTTCAAGCCCGGCAGCGTGCTGACCCGGACCGGCACTTACTTTCAGGTGTTCAGCCAGTTCCGCAAAGTCTGCTACGAACGCCTGCACCGCTCGATGCCTTCGCTGAAAAAGGCCCCGGGCAAACAGTCGGCACTGAACATCACCAGCGACCCTGTTCCAGCAGCCATCGAAGGTTTCCCGACACCCGGCGAATCCCTGCGCGCACTGTGGCCCGCCGGTGAAACCGAAGCCCGACGCCGTCTCGACACGTTCGCCGATGCACAGATCGACTACTACAAGAGCGAACGCGACTTCCCGGCCAAACCCGGCACCAGTCAGCTCTCGGCCTACCTGGCCGCCGGTGTGATCTCGCCGCGCCAATGCCTGCACGCCGCCCTGCAAAGTAATCAGGGCGAATTCGAAAGCGGCAAGGTCGGGGCCGTCACCTGGATCAACGAACTACTGTGGCGCGAGTTCTACAAACATATCCTCGTCGGTTATCCACGGGTTTCACGCCATCGCGCATTCCGTCCGGAAACCGAAGCCCTGGCCTGGCGCGATGCCCCGGACGATCTGGCCGCCTGGCAGGAGGCCCGCACCGGGTTGCCGATCATCGATGCGGCCATGCGCCAACTGCTGGAAACCGGCTGGATGCACAACCGCCTGCGCATGGTGGTGGCGATGTTTCTGACCAAGAACCTGTTGATCGACTGGCGCGAAGGCGAGCGTTTTTTCATGCGCCACCTGATCGACGGCGACCTGGCCGCCAACAACGGCGGCTGGCAGTGGAGTTCCTCGACCGGCACCGATTCGGCGCCGTACTTCCGGATCTTCAACCCGCTCAGCCAGTCGGAAAAATTCGACAGCGAAGGCCTGTTCATCAAGCACTGGCTGCCGCAACTGACCGGGCTGAACAAGAAAGACGTGCACAACCCGGCCAATGCCGGCGGGCTGTTCGGCGTGGCGGACTATCCGTCGCCGATCGTCAATTTGAGCGCGTCACGGGAGCGAGCGCTGGCAGCGTTCAAGAATCTGCCGTCGCGGTCGTCTCAAGGAGAGAGCGATGAGTGAATTTCTGCGCAGTTTCGCCCAGCGGTTCGCACAGTTGGATAAAGACAACTTGCGTAACCTCGACGAACTGTACAGCGCAGACATTCATTTCACCGATCCGTTGCACGAAGTCCAGGGGCTGGCGCAACTACGCAGTTACTTCAGCGAGTTGTACGCCAACGTCAACGAACTGCGCTTCGATTTCCACGGTTTCGACCAGATCGGCGAAGGCGAAGGCTATTTGCGTTGGGTCATGAGCTACCGCCACCCGCGACTGGCCGGCGGACAACTGATCCGCGTCGTCGGCTGCTCGCACCTGCTCTGGCGCGACAAGGTTTACCGCCACCGGGATTACTTCGATGCCGGGGCACTGCTCTATGAACATTTACCCGTATTGGGCCGGGTGATCGCCTGGCTGAAAAGGAGATTGGGATGAGTCGTACAGCTCCACGTCGTTACTGGTTGACCGGTGCCAGCAGTGGTATCGGCGCGGCACTCGCAGAAGAAATTCTCAAAAGCGGTGCACAGCTGGCGGTCAGTTCCCGCCAGGTCGCGCCGCTCAAAGTGTTGTCACAACGCTATCCGGGCCAGGTACTGGTCGTGCCGGGAGACTTGACCAACAGCCAGACCGTCCGGGAAATCGGCGAGAAGATCGCAATGGAATGGGGGGCGCTGGACACGGTGATCCTCAACGCCGGCACCTGCGAGTACGTCGATGCCCGGCAGTTCGACGCCTCGATCATCGAGCACGTGGTGCGCACCAACCTGCTCGCCAGCAGCTACTGCATCGAAGCCGCCCTGCCCTTGCTGCGCAAAGGTACGGCACCGTTTCTGGTGGGGATGGCCAGCTCCGTCACCTATGTTCCGCTGCCCCGCGCCGAAGCCTACGGCGCATCCAAGGCCGGGCTGCGTTATCTGTTCGAATCGCTGCGCATCGATCTGGCCGACGAAGGCATTGACGTTACCGTCATCAGCCCCGGTTTCGTCGACACACCGCTGACCGCCAAGAATGATTTCCCGATGCCGCTCAGCTGGCCTGTGGATAAAGCCGCGCGGCATATTTTCGCCAAACTTGAGGACCGGCCGCTGGAGATCGCTTTCCCGGCACTGTTCATGGCGGTCCTGTGGCCCCTGTCGAAAATGCCTGCGCGGGTACAACTGGCCATTGGCAAACGCATGGTGCGCAGCAACCCGCCGCTCAGGGATGCAACATGAAAATCGCCATCGTCGGCAGCGGCATCGCCGGTCTGAGCTGCGCGTATCTGCTCGCTCGCCGACACGAAATCACCGTGTTCGAAGCCGACGCCCGGGTCGGCGGCCATACGCACACCGTGCCGGTGACCGTGGACGGGCGCGAGTACGCGGTGGACACCGGGTTCATCGTGTTCAACGACTGGACGTACCCGAACTTCATTCGCTTGCTCGGTCAGTTGGGTGTGGCCTTCAAGCCCACCGAGATGAGTTTTTCGGTCAACGATCCGGACACCGGCCTGGAATACAACGGCAACAACCTTAACAGCCTGTTCGCCCAGCGCAGCAATCTGCTGTCACCTGGATTCTGGGGCATGTTGCGCGACATCCTGCGGTTCAATAAAGAAGCCCGGCGCGACCTTGCCGAGCAGCGGATCGGCACCGACACCACCCTTGACGATTACCTCAAGGCCGGCGGGTACGGCGAGCGTTTCATCCTGCATTACATCGTGCCGATGGGCGCGGCGATCTGGTCGATGCCGATGGCCGAGATGCTCAATTTTCCGTTGCAGTTCTTCGTGCGCTTTTTTGAGAATCACGGATTGCTGTCGGTCAGCAATCGGCCGCAGTGGCAGGTGATCGAGGGCGGTTCCAGTGCCTACATCACGCCGCTGGTCGAGTCGTTCAAGGAACGCATCCGCCTGAACTGCCCGGTGGGCCGGATCGATCGCGACGAGCACGGCGTGGTCATCCACAGCCCGGCCGGCATCGAGCGTTTCGACAAAGTGGTGCTGGCCTGTCACAGCGATCAAGCGTTGCGACTGCTGGGAGATCCTGACGATAAAGAACGGGAAATCCTCGGCGCCCTGCCCTACGCCGACAACGAAGTGGTGCTGCACACCGATACCCGCCTGCTGCCCACACGCAAACGGGCCTGGGCCAGCTGGAATTATCGCCTCGGCGGAACGGGCCTTACCCAGGCAGCCGTGACCTACGACATGAACATTTTGCAAGGCATTCAGAGCGACACCACGTTCTGCGTCAGCCTCAACCAGAGCGCAGGCATCACACCATCCAAAGTCCTGGCGCGCTTCACCTATGCCCACCCGCAATTCAGCCTCGCGGCCGTGGCGGCGCAGCAGCGCTGGGCTGAAATCGACGGCGCGCAACACACGCATTATTGCGGCGCCTATTGGGCCAACGGTTTTCATGAGGACGGCGTAGTCAGCGCCCTGCGCGTGGCCGCAGCCTTCGGAGAAAGCCTGTGAACAGCGCGCTCTACAGTGGCTGGATTGCCCATCGGCGATTCGCACCGCGCCGTCATCAATTCCGTTACCGGATCGGCATGCTGTATCTGGATCTGGCTGAACAGGAAGCGGTGCTGGGCCTGTCCCGACTGGCGGGTACCAGCCGCTTTGCGCCGTTTTCATTTCGCGAAACCGACTACCTGAAAACCTTCACCGGCCGGGGTGTACGCCTGAGCGATGCGGTGCGGCAACGGGTGGGCGAAGCCCTGGGCCGCGCACCGCAAGGCTCGATCTGCCTGCTGACCCAGCCGCGCAGTTGGGGCCTGTCGTTCAACCCGGTAAGTTTTTTCTATTGCCACGAGGCCGACGGCCAACTGGCGGCGATTCTCTGCGAAGTCAGCAACACGCCGTGGCGCGAGCGTTATCACTACGTGCTGCCGGCCCGAGCGCCGACCCATTTGCAGGACTTTCACCAGCACTTTGCCGTGGCCAAGGCCTTTCATGTGTCGCCGTTCCTGCCGCCGGATCTGGAATACCGCATGAGCTTCAGCCCCGCCGCGCAGCACCTGGGCGTACACATGGCCGACTGGCAGGGCGAGCAGAAACTGTTCGACGCCACCCTCGACCTGCGACGCGAACCCCTTGATCGAAGCCACTTGCACCGACACCTGTGGCGCTTTCCCTGGATGACTGCCAAGACCGCGCTGGCGATCTATTGGCAGGCGCTGCGCCTGTTGCTCAAGCGCACTCCGGTGTATGACCACCAGCGCACCGACGACCTTTTTCGAACCGCCACCGTACCGACCGAGGAACGCCACCATGAAATCCACTAGCGTCTCGGCCAAAGCCAGCCTGTTCAGCCCCCATGGCCTGAGCGGTTCGCTGCTGCGCCGGGGAGTGCTGCGCCAGCTCGAGCAGCTCAAGCAGGGTCAATTGATCGTCATCGAGGACGGCGAACGCCACGTCTTCGGTACGCCAGGCAGCACGCTGGTGGGGGAAATTCAGGTGCTGGACCCGGCCGTCTGGGGGCTGGTCGCCGGCAATGGTTCGATCGGTGCCGGTGAGTCTTTTATTCATGGCTACTGGCGCTCGCCGGATCTGACGGCCGTAGTGCGGGTCTTTGTCAGCAACCTTGAAGTGCTCGACGCCATGGAAGGTGGCCTGGCCCGGCTCGGTCGCCCACTGGTGCGCGGACTGCACTGGCTCAACCGCAATACGCGCAAAGGCTCGCAGAAAAACATCGCCGCTCATTACGACCTCGGCAATGACCTGTTCGAGCAGTTTCTCGATCCGACCATGATGTATTCCGCCGCGCAGTTTCTCAGCCCCGACGACAGCCTGGAGCAGGCGCAACTGAACAAACTGGAGCGGATCTGCCAGAAACTCGCGCTCAAGCCCGAAGACCACCTGCTGGAAATCGGCACCGGCTGGGGCAGCATGGCGCTCTACGCGGCGCAGCATTACGGTTGCAGAGTCACCACCACCACGTTGTCGAAGGAGCAGTTCGCCTTCACTGCCGCCCGTATCGAACGCCTCGGTTTGCAGGATCAGGTGACGCTACTGCTCAAGGACTACCGCGATCTCACCGGCCAGTACGACAAACTGGTGTCGATCGAGATGATCGAAGCGGTCGGCCACCGCTTCCTGCCGACCTACTTCAAACAGTGCGCGCACCTGCTCAAGAGCAACGGCCTGATGCTGCTGCAAGCGATCACCATCCGCGAACAGCGCTACGAACAGGCACGTCGCGGGGTGGACTTCATCCAGCGCTACATTTTCCCCGGCGGCGCCCTGCCCTGCGTGCAGAAAATGCTTGAGATCGTCAGCCGCGACACCGACATGAACCTGCTGCATATGGAAGATTTCGGCCTGCACTACGCCCGCACCCTGCGTCTGTGGCACGAGAACTTTCGCCATGCTCACGGCCGCCTGACGGAACTGGGCTATGACGATTACTTCCTCAGGTTGTGGGAGTTCTACCTGTGTTACTGCGAGGGCGGATTTCTCGAACGCACCATCGGCACCGCACAACTGGTGCTGGCCAAACCGGCGGCGATGACCGCGCCCTTGCTCGGCCGATTCGATGCTTGAGCGATTGGCCAACGCGGTGCTGTTCCAGATCGGCTGGCTGGCCTGCGTGCTCGGTGGCGACAGCCTGTGGTTGCTGCTGGCACTGGCGATGCTGGTGATTCATCTGCACTGGATCAGCAGTTGGGCGCAGGAAGGCCGGTTGATCCTCAGCGTGGTGATCATCGGCACGGCGGTGGACAGTGCGCTGCGCGGCCTGGGGGTTTTCGAATTCAAGGATCTGTCGCCGCTGATTCCGCTGTGGCTGATGCTGTTGTGGGCGCTGTTTGCCACGACATTGCGTCATTGTCTGCAATGGAGCGCCAGGCCCTGGTGGCTGGCCAGTCTGCTCGGCGCAGCGGGTGGCGCGCTGTCCTATGGCGCTGGCGGACGTCTGGCCGGCGTGCAGTTTCCCTATGGTGAGTTTGCGACCCTGACCGGCATCGCGCTGCTGTGGGCGTTGCTGTTTCCGCTGTTGCACCAGTTGTCCCGGCGGCTGGAACGCTAAACGCCTGTCAGGCCTTTCACACGGTCCTCGGTCACTGCCGTACACTGGCGCCATGAAAACCATTCCCCATCGGCAAATCGCCGAACCCGTGGTCACCTGCTCGACCTGTGCGGCCTGCTGCTGTCAGCTTGAAGTGATGCTGATCACCGACACCGGCGTGCCCGAGCGTTTTATCGATACCGACGATTGGGGGGGTGAAGTGATGCTGCGTCTGGACGACGGCTGGTGCGCGGCGCTGGATCGCGACACGATGATGTGCACGATTTACGAGAAGCGTCCGCTGATCTGCCGCGAGTTCGAAATGGGCGCCCCGGAATGCATCGACGAACGCCAGGGAATTGCCACGGCGTATCGCTGAGCACAAAAAAAGAGCGCCTGGCGCTCTTTTTTGCTCGAACTGACTTTCCGCGTTCTTACAGCGGCATCGTGTAATGCAGCGCGTAGCTTTCAACCCCGTCGTTGTCGCTGCTCAGACCGGCGTTGGAATAGTGCGTCGCACGGATCCCGACTTCATGCCCGCCATTGAAGCGCAAGCCGAAACCGATACGGTCTTCGAACTGGAAAGAGCCGCCGAGCTTGTTGTCTTCGTATTCGGTGTTGGAGAACAGCGCCACGCCGATCCCCGCCTCGACATACGGTTTGACCGACTGGCCGGCAAACTCGTAAACAAATACCGGCGAGAACGACAGGCTGTTGTTGCTCGACGTCTTGTCGCCTTCCCAATAAGTGTAGGCACCGCTCCAGTAACCGGTCAGACGACCCACGTCACTTTGCAGCCAGCTCTTGTCCCAATCGAAATTCATGCCCAGGCGATAAGTCATGGTCGAATCGCTGGTAGCACCCACTGCAAACTCGACGCCAGCAGCTTGTGCGGTAAAACTTTGCCCCATCAGTGCAGCCGCAATCGCGGCCAAGCAGAATAGTCGCTTCACTTTGAAACTTCCTTTTCCGGAACGATCGTTTGGTTTTTTAGGTCACTCTGCGCTATAGAAATCTGCGCTTGGTCAGAAGTTCAGCTGACTTTTTAGATATTTCACATTTTTTTTACAAAGTGAATCTTTCAACGTCGCCAACGACTTGGCCCAGCAGGACCAGGGTCTTGCGCAGAGACGCAGGATCGGCGCTGGTCCAGAATCTGACCGGGCGGTTCGGACCTGCGGCGAGCAGATCACGCTCGGCCAGCAGCCGCTGCAATTGCCGCGCTACCGCCGCGCCCGTATCGATCAGGCTGATGCTCTCGGGGATCATCGACTTGAGCATCGGCTTGAGAAACGGGTAGTGGGTACAGCCCAGGATGATCGTGTCGCAACCGTTGGCCAGTAGCGGGTCAACGTAGTGCTTGAGCAAGGCACGTAACTCGGGGCTGTGCAGATCGCCGCTTTCAATGCGCTCGACCAGTCCGGGACACGGCTGAGTGATGACCCGCACATCCGTGGCGA
This sequence comes from Pseudomonas sputi, assembly GCF_021603585.1. GTDB lineage: Bacteria > Pseudomonadota > Gammaproteobacteria > Pseudomonadales > Pseudomonadaceae > Aquipseudomonas > Aquipseudomonas sputi. Next base: position 41,567 of record NZ_BQHI01000025.1, read on the forward strand.
AGCGGTCGAGCAATGCGGCGAATTTGGCGCTCTGCAAGGTGCCGGTGGTGGCGAGCACGCCCACCACACCGCTGCGGGTGGCGGCGGCGGCCGGTTTGACCGCCGGCTCCATCCCAACAATCGGCCACTCGGGAAAGTCCCGGCGCAGATCGGCAACGCCGGCCACGGTCGCGGTATTGCACGCGATCACCAGCGCCTTGGCGCCCTGCTCGCGGAAAAACCCGGCCATCACGCTGCAACGCTGGCGGATGAATTCCGGGGTTTTCTCGCCATAAGGGATGTGGCCGCAATCGCCCAAGTACAGCAGCGATTCGTTCGGCAGCAGGTGCTGGATTTCCGCCAGCACCGACACGCCACCGACGCCGGAATCGAATACGGCAATCGGCGCTTCACGCATGCTGCGAACCACAGACGCTGCACCCCGGATCGCGCTTGACCCGCAGTTCACGAAAGCGCGAGCCCAGCGCATCGATCAACAGCAGACGGCCCACCAGCGGCTCACCAAATTCCGCCAGCAGCTTCAAGGCTTCCAGCGCTTGCAGGCTGCCGACCAGACCGACCAGCGGCCCGACCACGCCGGCTTCGCTGCAAGTCAGTTCGGCTTCGCTGCCGTGACCGTACAGGCAGTGGTAGCACGGGCTCTCGGTGCGACGCGGGTCGAACACTGAGAGCTGTCCTTCAAGACGGATCGCCGCGCCGCTGACCAATGGCTTGCGCGCCGCCACGCATGCGGCGTTGACCGCTTCGCGGGTGGAGAAATTGTCCGAACAGTCGAGCACCAGATCCACCGCGGCCACGGCGGCGGCGAGGGAATCCTCATCCAGCGCCTGACGATGGGGCACCAGGCGGATTTCAGGATTGATCGCGCTCAGGCGCTTGAGCGCCGAGTCGACCTTGGTCATGCCGACGCTGTCGGTGTCGTGGATGATCTGGCGTTGCAGGTTGGTCAGGTCGACCGTGTCGAAATCCGCCAGGTGCAATTCACCGACACCCGCCGCCGCCAGGTACAAGGCCACCGGCGCACCGAGGCCGCCGAGGCCGACGATCAATACCCGGCTGTCCTTGAGCTTCAACTGGCCATCGATGTCGATGTGTTGCAGCAGGATCTGCCGACTGTAGCGCAACAATTCCTGATCATTCAGCACGGCAGGCGCCCCAGGCTGATCCGTTGATGACCGCCCAGATCGGTGCGGCTGTGGACTTCGTCGAAACCTTGCGTCAGCAGCAGATCGCGCACGGCTTCGGCTTGATCATAGCCGTGTTCGAGCATCAGCCAGCCACCGGCCTCCAGATGGGCCGGCGCCTGGGTGATGATCAGCCGCAGATCGTCGAGCCCGTCGATGCCGGCCACCAAGGCGCTTTCCGGCTCGAAACGCACATCGCCTTCCACCAGATGCGGGTCGGCGGCGCGGATGTACGGCGGGTTGCTGATGATCAGCTCGAAACGCTTGCCTTCGAGGGCGCTGAACCAGTGGCTGCTCAATACCGTGGCGTTGTTCAGGTGCAGGCGCTGACGATTGCGCTCGGCCAGGGCCACGGCCTCCAGAACGCGATCCACGGCGGTGACCTTCCACGCCGGGCGCTCGCTGGCCAGGGCCAGGGCAATTGCCCCGCTGCCGGTGCCCAGATCGAGGACCTTGGCCGGGGTCGCCGGCAACAACTCCAGCGCGGCTTCCACCAGCAGCTCGGTGTCCGGACGCGGGATCAGCGTGTGCGGCGCGACTTCCAGATCCAGCTTCCAGAAACCCTGCTGGCCCAGAATGTAGGCGACCGGTTCGCCACTGCGGCGGCGTTGCAGGTACTCGGCAAAGACCAGCGCAGCTTCGCTGGGCACGATGCGCTCGGGCCAGGTGTGGAGAAAACTGCGCGACTTGCCCAGCGCGGCGGCCAGAAGCAATTCGGCGTCCAGACGCGCCGTCGGCGAGTCCGGCAGTTCGGCGGCGCGCAACAGGCTGGCGATGATGGTCATTTACTCACCTATCGCTGCGAGTTGGTCGGCCTGGTATTCGGCCAGCAACGGCTCGATCACCGCTTCGACGCCACCGGCGAGAATTTCGTCGAGGGAATACAGGGTCAGGTTGACGCGATGATCGGTGACCCGGCCCTGGGCAAAGTTGTAGGTGCGGATGCGCTCGGAGCGGTCACCGGAACCCACCAGCAATTTACGTTCGCTGGCGATGGCGTTGGCCGCGGCGGCAGTCTGCTGATCGTTGAGCTTGGCCGACAGCCAGGCCATCGCCCGGGCGCGATTCTTGTGCTGGGAACGTTCTTCCTGGCACTCGACAACGGTGCCGGTCGGTATGTGGGTGATGCGGATCGCCGAATCGGTGGTGTTGACGTGCTGACCACCGGCCCCGGAGGAGCGGTATGTGTCGACGCGCAAATCCGCCGGGTTGATCTCGATGGCTTCACGCTCGTCCGGCTCGGGCAATACCGCCACGGTGCAGGCCGAGGTGTGGATACGGCCCTGGGATTCGGTGGCGGGTACACGCTGTACGCGGTGCGCGCCGGATTCGAATTTCAGCTTGCCGTAAACGTTGTCGCCTTCGATGCGGGCGATGACTTCTTTATAGCCACCGTGTTCGCCTTCGTTTTCCGAGAGGATCTCCACGCGCCAGCCACGGCGTTCGGCGTAACGCGAGTACATGCGGAACAGGTCACCCGAGAAGATCGCCGCCTCGTCACCACCGGTGCCGGCGCGGATTTCGAGAAACACGTTGCGCCCGTCGTTGGGATCCTTGGGCAGCAACATGCGTTGCAGGTCGGATTCCAGCGTGATCAGCAATTCCTTGGCTTCGCGGACTTCTTCCACAGCCATTTCACGCATGTCCGGGTCGCTGTCCTTGAGCAGCGCCTGTGCGCCTTCAAGATCGCTTTGTACGCCGAGCAGCTTTTTATAGCCTTGTACCACCGGCTCAAGTTCGGCGTATTCCTTGGAATAAGCGCGGAATTTGGTCTGGTCGGAAATGACTTCGGCGTCGCCGAGCAGCGCGGTCAGTTCCTCGAAACGGTCCTGGAGGATGTCCAGCTTATTGAGCAGTGACGCTTTCATTGCGGTTTTTTATCCGAAAAGCTATCCGGTGAGCCCTCGAGGGCAAAGAGTTCCTGAGCCATGGCCAGCGCATCAAGGCGGCCTTCGGCAGAAAGCTTTTTCAACTGCACGCTCGGGGCGTGCAGGAGTTTGTTGGTCAGGCCACGGGCCAGTTGCCCGAGGATGTCTTCGGCGTTGCCGCCGTTGGCCAGCAGGCGCAGAGCCTTTTGCAGCTCTTCGTCACGCAGGCGTTCGCTCTGTTGACGATAGGCCTTGAGCACATCGACCGCCGCCAGCTCGCGCAGGCGCACCATGAAATCGTCGGCGCCGACCGAAACCATCTCTTCGGCAGCCTGGGCTGCACCCTGACGGCTCTTGAGGTTTTCGGCGACCACTTCGTGCAGATCGTCGACGCTATAGAGGTAAACGTCGTCGAGTTCGCCGACTTCCGGCTCGATGTCACGGGGAACGGCGATGTCGACCATGAAGATCGGCTTGTGCTTGCGCAACTTCAGCGCGCTTTCCACCGCACCTTTACCGAGGATCGGCAACTGACTGGCGGTAGAGCTGATCACGATATCGCTGCGCACCAGTTCGGCCGGGATGTCCGATAGCAACACTGCATGGGCACCGAACTGCTCGGCCAGCAGGCTGGCGCGTTCCAGGGTCCGGTTGGCGACCACGATGCGTTTGACCCCCAGTTCATGCAGATGGCGGGCGACCAGGGTGATGGTCTCGCCGGCGCCGATCAGCAGGGCCTGGCTGCGTTGCAGGTCGCTGAAAATCTGTTTGGCCAGGCTGACGGCGGCAAACGCCACGGACACCGGGTTTTCACCGATGGCGGTGTCGGTGCGCACTTGCTTGGCGGCGTTGAAGGTCGCCTGGAACAGTCGCCCGAGCAGCGGCCCGATAGTGCCGGCCTCGCGGGCCACGGCGTAGGCCGATTTCATCTGGCCGAGAATCTGCGGTTCGCCCAGCACCAGCGAGTCGAGCCCGGAGGCGACGCGCATCATGTGACGAACGGCCGCATCGTCTTCATGCACATAAGCGCTCGCGCGCAGCTCATCGAGGCTCAAATGGTGATAGTCGGCCAGCCAGCGCAGCACGATATCGGCCGACAGCTGATCCTGTTCTATATACAGCTCACTGCGATTGCAGGTGGAGAGGATCGCAGCTTCGCGGCTGTCGGTGAGTCGGCAGAGCTGCTGCAAGGCCTCCACCAGCTGCTCAGGGGTAAAGGCCACGCGCTCGCGGACGTCTACTGAAGCAGTCTTGTGGTTGATACCGAGTGCAAGGAAGGCCATTCAAGGTCGCTGATGGTGACGTGAAGCCGGCAATTGTCCTACTTCGTCAGATTCAGAACAACTACCGCTGACTATTGTCCCAATTGTCGGCCCCTATAATGACCACAATCGAGACTCGGTTATGTTTGGCCGAAGGCTTGTGTCATGATGATCCGACCGCAGGTTAGTCGTCCTCTTCCTATATGAACAGATCTTCCGCGTTGCTCCTCGCTTTTGTCTTCCTCAGCGGCTGCCAGGCCTTGGCCCCCGTTTCGCAGGACGGTGCCTCACCGGTCGAAGACACCACGCCGGCCCCTGAAAAGCCCAAGGTTTACAGCTCGTTCAGCCAGGAAACGGTGTTCAGCCTGCTGAGCGCCGAGCTCGCCGGCCAGCGCAATCGTTTCGACATTGCCCTGGACAACTACGTGACCCAGGCCATCAACACCCAGGATCCGGGCGTCTCCGAGCGTGCGTTCCGCATCGCCGAGTACCTGGGCGCCGACCAGCCGGCTCTCGATACCGCGCTGATCTGGGCGAAAAACGCCCCGGACGACCTCGAAGCGCAACGCGCCGCCGCCGTGCAACTGGCCCGCGCCGGGCGTTATGACGACTCGATGGTCTATATGGAGAAAGTCCTGCAGGGCAAGGGCGACACCCATTTCGACTTCCTCGCACTGTCGGCCGCCGATACCGATCAGGAAACCCGCAACGGCCTGATGAAAAGTTTCGACCGCCTGTTGCAGCGTCACCCGAACAACAATCAGCTGATTTTCGGCAAGGCCCTGCTGATGCAGCAGGATGGCGACACCAAAGGCGCGCTGACCCTGCTCGAAGACAATCCGCCGGAAGACGGCGAGATCGCCCCGATTCTGCTGCGTGCACGCCTGCTGCAAGGGCTGAGTCGTGGCGACGAAGCCTTGCCGTTGCTGCAAAAGAGCATCAAGAAGTATCCGGACGACAAACGCCTGCGCCTGACCTACGCGCGGATGCTGGTAGAGCAGAACCGGATGGACGACGCCAAGGTCGAGTTCTCCACCCTGGTTCAGCAATACCCGGAAGACGACGAGCTTCGTTACTCCCTGGCACTGGTCTGCCTGGAAGCCAAGGCCTGGGACGAGGCCAAGGGTTATCTGGAAGACCTCATCGCCCGGGAAAGCCATGTCGATTCGGCGCATCTGAACCTGGGGCGCATCGCCGAAGAGCGCAACGATCCGCAAGGCGCGCTCATCGAGTACGCCCAGGTCGGCCCGGGCAACGATTATCTGCCGGCGCAACTGCGTCAGGCCGATATTCTGATGAACAACGGCAAGACCGCCGAAGCCCAGAGCAAACTGGCCGCCGAGCGCGATGAGCAGCCGGATTACGCGATCCAGCTGTACCTGATCGAAGCCGAAACCCTGTCCGCCAACAATCAGGGCGACAAGGCCTGGAAAGTCCTGCAACAAGCGTTGCAGCAGTACCCGGACGATCTGAATCTGCTTTACACCCGCGCGATGCAGGCGGAAAAACGCAATGACCTGGCGCAGATGGAAAAAGACCTGCGCCTGATCATCAAGCGCGATCCGGACAACGCCATGGCCCTCAACGCCCTCGGCTACACCCTCTCCGACCGCACGACCCGCTACGCCGAAGCCAAGGCGCTGATCGAGCAGGCGCACCAGATCAACCCGGAAGACCCGGCGGTTCTCGACAGCCTCGGCTGGGTGAACTTTCGCATGGGCAATCTGGAAGACGCCGAGAAATACTTGCGCCAGGCCCTCGATCGCTTCCCCGATCACGAAGTCGCCGCGCATCTGGGCGAAGTACTGTGGGCCAAAGGCAAGCAGCGTGAAGCCAAGCAAATCTGGGGCAAGTTCCTCAAGGACCAACCCGACAGCACCATCCTGCGCAGCACCATCAAGCGCCTGACCGGATCCGAGACTCTTTAACTCATGTTTTTGCGCCACGTCATCGTTTTCAGCTTCATCGCCCTGCTCGCCGGTTGCGCGGGCTTCGGCGCCCGTGAATCCGTCGAGGGCCATGGCAGCCCTGCCCAATGGGCCGCGAACAAACAGCAACTGACCGGCCTCGACGGCTGGCAGATCGACGGCAAGATCGGCATCCGCGCGCCGAAAGACTCGGGCAGCGGCACGCTGTTCTGGCTGCAACGTCAGGGCTACTACGACATCCGCTTGTCCGGCCCGCTGGGTCGCGGCGCGGCGCGGCTGACCGGCCGCCCGGGCGCGGTGTCACTGGAAGTGGCGAATCAGGGTCGCTATGAAGCACCAACTCCGGAAGCACTGATCGAAGAGCAACTGGGCTGGAAACTGCCGGTCTCGCATCTGGCCTGGTGGGTTCGCGGTCTTCCGGCCCCGGACAGCAAAAGCCGCTTGACCCTGGACGGCAACAGTCGCCTGGCCAATCTGGATCAGGATGGATGGCAGGTCGAATACCTCGGTTATGCCGAACAGAACGGTTACTGGCTGCCCGAGCGGATCAAGCTGCACGGCACCGATCTGGACGTGACGCTGGTCATCAAGACCTGGCAACCGCGCAAACTGGGGCAATAACGCATGACCGCTGCACGCCTGACGCTGCCCTCGCCGGCCAAACTCAACCTGATGCTGCACATTCTCGGTCGCCGTGAAGACGGTTATCACGAGTTGCAGACGCTTTTTCAGTTCCTCGACTACGGCGACGAAATCACCTTCGCCGTGCGTGACGACGGCATTATTCGCCTGCACACCGAATTCGACGGCGTGCCCCACGACAGCAACCTGATCGTGCGCGCAGCGAAAAAACTGCAGGAGCAATCCGGCTGCTCGCTCGGCATTGATATCTGGATCGACAAGATCCTGCCGATGGGCGGCGGCATCGGTGGCGGCAGTTCGAACGCGGCCACCACGCTGCTTGGTCTCAATCATTTGTGGCAACTGGGTTGGGATCAAGATCGCCTGGCGGCACTGGGCCTGACGCTGGGCGCCGACGTGCCGGTGTTCGTGCGTGGCCATGCGGCTTTCGCCGAAGGTGTCGGCGAAAAACTGACCCCGGTCGAGCCCGCCGAACCGTGGTATGTCGTACTCGTTCCGCAAGTCTCTGTTAGTACGGCAGAAATTTTTTCAGATCCTTTGTTGACACGTAACACGCCGCCCATTAAAGTGCGCCCCGTTCCCGAGCGAAACAGTCGAAATGACTGCTTGCCGGTGGTCTCGAAGCGTTACCCGGAAGTACGTAACGCATTGAATTTGTTAGGTAATTTTACCGAAGCAAAACTCACCGGAACTGGAAGTTGTGTGTTTGGGGGCTTCCCAAGCAAAGCTGAAGCTGATAAAGTCTCGGCCCTTCTGACAGAGACCCTTACAGGGTTTGTAGCAAAAGGAAGCAACGTTTCGATGTTGCATCGCAAGCTACAAAGTCTGCTCTAAAGGAATCAAGTGCCCGGCACTTGCAAGCAACAGATACAGGGGCGTCGCCAAGCGGTAAGGCAGCAGGTTTTGATCCTGCCATGCGTTGGTTCGAATCCAGCCGCCCCTGCCATTTTCCTATACTCATCCAGGTATACCCTCAGCCTTCAGGTACTGCGCGTGTCCAAGATGATGGTCTTTACGGGGAACGCTAACCCCGATCTGGCTCGGCGTGTTGTACGTCAGCTGCATATCCCTCTCGGTGACATCTCTGTCGGTAAATTTTCCGACGGCGAAATTACAGCCGAGATCAATGAAAACGTTCGTGGTAAAGACGTCTTCATTATTCAGCCGACTTGCGCTCCGACCAACGATAACCTGATGGAACTGGTAGTGATGGCTGATGCCTTCCGCCGCTCCTCGGCTACTCGTATCACTGCTGTTATTCCTTATTTTGGTTATGCCCGTCAGGATCGCCGTCCGCGTTCCGCACGTGTGGCTATCAGCGCGAAAGTCGTTGCTGACATGCTCACCGTAGTCGGCATCGACCGTGTTCTCACGGTTGATCTGCATGCTGACCAGATTCAGGGCTTCTTCGATATTCCGGTAGATAATATCTACGGCTCCCCGGTTCTGGTGGATGACATCGAAGATCAGCGCTTCGAGAACCTGATGATCGTGTCCCCGGACATTGGTGGCGTCGTGCGTGCACGTGCCGTTGCCAAATCCCTGGGCGTGGATCTCGGGATCATCGACAAACGCCGTGAGAAAGCCAATCACTCTGAAGTGATGCATATCATCGGTGATGTCGAAGGGCGTACCTGCATCCTGGTCGATGACATGGTCGATACCGCCGGCACCCTGTGCCACGCGGCCAAGGCCCTGAAAGAGCATGGCGCAGCCAAGGTCTTTGCCTACTGCACACACCCTGTGCTGTCGGGTCGGGCCATCGAGAATATCGAAAATTCCGTGCTGGACGAGCTGGTGGTCACCAACACCATCCCGCTGTCCGCTGCAGCACAAGCCTGTGCACGTATCCGTCAACTGGATATCGCACCGGTTGTTGCCGAAGCGGTTCGCCGCATCAGCAATGAAGAATCGATCAGCGCGATGTTCCGTTAAGGGCCCTGCCCTTCGCGAAATGTCTCGTTGACGAAAAGCGCCCCGCCCCGGCATCTCTGCCGGGGCGGGGCTTTTTTGCCCATACCGTGTTCGGCGCTGGTCGCAAACGCCACTCGGTCATGGCTATTTTGGAGATACAAAATGAACGATTTTACTTTGAATGCTGAACTGCGTTCCGACCTGGGGAAAGGTGCGAGCCGCCGCCTGCGTCGTCTCGCTGCCCTGGTTCCAGCTGTTGTTTACGGTGGCGAAAAAGCCCCTGAATCCATCAGCATGCTGGCCAAAGAAGTTGCCAAACTGCTCGAAAACGAAGCGGCCTACAGCCACGTTATCGAACTGAACGTTGGTGGCACCAAGCAAAACGTAATCATCAAGGCTCTGCAACGTCACCCGGCCAAAGGCCACGTGATGCACGCTGACTTCGTACGCGTTGTAGCTGGCCAGAAACTGACCGCTATCGTTCCTGTGCACTTCATCAACGAAGCGGCTCCAGTGAAGAAAGGCGGCGAAATCTCGCACGTTGTTGCCGAGATCGAAGTTTCCTGCCTGCCGAAAGATCTGCCTGAGTTCATCGAAGTCGACCTGGCTAACGCTGAAATCGGCACCATCGTTCACCTGTCGGACCTCAAGGCTCCTAAAGGCGTTGAGTTCGTTGCTCTGGCACACGGCGATGACAAGGCTGTTGCCAACGTCCACGCTCCACGTGTTGCTCCAGAAGCTACCGAAGAAGGCGCAGCAGAGTAATTCACTCTGTCATGCCTGAGTGAGCAGGTAACATCGCGGACTGGAACGTAGCGAGAAAGCGGGCGGGAACGCGGAGTTTACATCCATGGTAAATGAGCATTTTTCGTCCACTTTCGCCGCCTTCCCTGATCGCGGCGATGTTATCCACCACTCAAAGGAAGGGCCCCTATCGTGACTGCCATCAAACTGATCGTTGGCCTGGGAAATCCAGGCGCTGAATACGAACAGACCCGGCATAACGCAGGGGCCCTTTTTGTTGAGCGCATCGCCCACGCACAGAACGTGAATCTCGTGGCCGATCGCAAGTATTTCGGCCTGACCGGGCGTTTTTCGCATCAGGGTCAGGATGTTCGTCTGCTGATTCCCACCACCTACATGAACCGCAGCGGCCAGGCCGTGGCGGCACTCGCCGGTTTCTTCCGCATCAAGCCTGAAGAGATCCTGGTGGCACATGACGAACTCGATCTGCCTCCGGGCGTCGCCAAACTCAAAGTCGGCGGCGGCCATGGCGGTCACAACGGGTTGCGCGACATCATTGCGCAATTGGGCAATCAGAATACGTTTCACCGCCTGCGGCTTGGCATCGGCCACCCGGGCGTCGCCAGTATGGTTTCAAATTTCGTCCTGGGTCGTGCGCCACGCGCCGAACAGGAAAAACTCGATGCCAGCATCGACTTTGCCCTCGGCGTGCTGCCGGATATCCTCGCCGGTGAATGGAACCGCGCGATGAAAAACCTGCACAGCCAGAAGGCCTGACTCTAATCCGAGGGGAAACACCATGGGATTCAATTGCGGCATCGTCGGCCTGCCTAACGTCGGCAAGTCCACCCTGTTCAACGCCCTGACCAAATCCGGGATCGCGGCCGAGAACTTCCCCTTCTGCACCATCGAGCCGAACAGCGGCATCGTGCCGATGCCGGATCCGCGTCTGGATGCCCTGGCGGCCATCGTCAATCCGAAGCGCATCCTGCCGACCACCATGGAATTCGTCGACATCGCAGGCCTGGTGGCCGGCGCCTCGAAAGGTGAAGGCCTGGGCAACAAGTTCCTGGCCAACATCCGCGAAACCGACGCGATCGCTCACGTCGTGCGCTGCTTCGAAGACGATAACGTGATCCACGTTTCCAACAGCGTCGACCCGAAGCGCGACATCGAAATCATCGACCTGGAACTGATCTTCGCCGACCTCGACAGCTGCGAGAAGCAACTGCAGAAGGTTTCGCGCAACGCCAAGGGCGGTGACAAGGACGCAGTGGCCCAGAAGGCCCTGCTGGAGCAGTTGATCCCGCACTTCACCGAAGGCAAGCCTGCACGCAGCCTGATGAAGAACATGAGCGCCGACGAAAAGGCGATCATCAAGGGCTTCCACCTGCTGACCACCAAGCCGGTCATGTACATCGCCAACGTCGCTGAAGACGGTTTCGAGAACAACCCGCACCTGGACGTGGTCAAGGCCATCGCCGAAGAAGAAGGCGCCATGGTCGTTCCGGTCTGCAACAAGATCGAAGCGGAAATCGCCGAGCTGGATGACGGCGAAGAGAAAGACATGTTCCTCGAGGCCCTGGGCCTGGAAGAGCCTGGCCTGAACCGCGTAATCCGCGCCGGCTACGAGATGCTGCACCTGCAGACCTACTTCACCGCCGGTGTCGAAGAAGTCCGCGCCTGGACCGTCCGCGTCGGTGCCACCGCACCGCAAGCCGCCGGCGTAATCCACACCGACTTCGAAAAAGGCTTCATCCGCGCCGAAGTAATCGCCTACAACGACTTCATCCAGTACAAGGGCGAAGCCGGGACCAAAGAAGCCGGTAAATGGCGTCTGGAAGGCAAGGACTACATCGTCAAGGACGGCGACGTGATGCACTTCCGCTTCAACGTGTAAAAGCCGCACCCAAGAAAAAGCCGCGTTCGATACGCGGCTTTTTTATGCCTGAAATTCAGTCCGTCAGGCCTTTCTGGTTTTCGGCAGGAAGATCGCCAGCACCCCGAACAGCGGCAGGAACGAGCACAGGAAGTACACGTATTCGATGCCGTGAATGTCCGCGAGATGCCCGAGCAACGCCGCACCAATCCCGCCAAATCCGAACATCAGACCGAAGAACACCCCGGCAATCATCCCCACGTTGCCCGGCACCAGTTCCTGCGCATACACCACGATCGCCGAGAACGCCGAAGCGAGGATGAAACCGATCACCACGCTCAGGACGCTGGTCCAGAACAGATCGACATGTGGCATCAGCAGCGTGAACGGCGCCACGCCGAGGATCGAGAACCAGATCACCGCCTTGCGCCCGATCTTGTCACCAATCGGCCCGCCGAAGAACGTGCCCGCCGCGACCGCGCCGAGGAACAGGAACAGGTGCAGTTGGGAACTTGCCACCGACAGGTCGAACTTCTCGATCAGGTAGAAGGTGAAGTAACTGGTCAGGCTGGCCATGTAGAAATACTTGGAGAACACCAGCAGCCCGAGCACCACCAACGCGCTGGTCACCCTGCCCTTCGACAGTCCATGAGTGGCGGCCTGGCCAGCCTTGAGCTTGAACAGGTTCAGGTGATGGGCGTACCAGCGGCTGATGCGATAAAGCACGAACAACGCAAACACTGCGAACAGCCCGAACCACGCCACGTTGCCCTGACCGAAAGGAATGATGATCGCCGCCGCGAGTAACGGGCCGAAGGCCGAACCGGCATTACCACCGACCTGGAACGTCGACTGGGCCAGACCGAAACGCCCACCAGAAGCCAGGCGGGCGATACGAGAAGCCTCGGGGTGAAAGGTTGATGAACCAATGCCGATCAGCGCCGCCGCCAGCAGAATCAACGGAAAACTGCCGACCATCGACATCATCACGATGCCGATCAGCGTGCACACGGAACCTGCCGGCAGCAGCCACGGCTTCGGGTGCCGGTCGGTGTGATAACCGACCCACGGCTGCAACAGCGAAGCGGTCAATTGAAAGGTCAGGGTAATCAGGCCGACCTGAGTAAAGCTCAAGCCATAGTTGGCCTTGAGCATCGGATAGATCGACGGCAGCACCGACTGGATCAGGTCGTTGATCAAATGCGCCAGCGCCACCGCGCCGATGATGCGCATCACCAGTGGACTGCTCTGGGGAGGAGCGGACGCCGAGGCAGCGGCGGTCTGAACGTTGCTGATAGCCATGGGAGTTTCCGGACTGCAGATGGGTGCACGCGGGCAGGTGCGTCAATGTGCCATTTTTCGGTGCGCCAGCGCCATCCCCTTAGCCAGCTAACGAACTATTCAATCGTCGCGTCGCAAGTGATAGCGCAACGCCATGGTCTGAATCTTGCCTTGCTTATCCGCTTGAACGCGGCGCCCTTACAAAGGGCATCGAGAATGGGAAGTTTCGCTACAGAGCCGGCCTACAGAGCGGGTAAGGGTGAACTTTCGAGGCCTTTAAGCAGGGCACCAATCCCGGTCGCAACGACCGCGATGCACGCCGATGGTGCGTGGTGTCCAGAGGAGTCATGGGGCATGCAGTTTTTTTTATCACCGGGGATCGGATTGCTGGGGCGGTTTGGCTTCGCGCGTAAATTCCAGTTGTTGTTTCTACTGTTTATCCTTCCATTGGCCGGCAGCCTGTTGATGATCGGCCAGGACTATCGCGAAAAACTCAACCTGATCGCTGGCGAACGTGCCGGCGTGCGGCAGTTGCTCGCCCTCGATGCACTCGACAACCTGCTCGCCGCCCAACGCGACCGCGCCGCCCGCTGGCGCGCCACGGAAACCAACCGCCAGCCGACGCCCGCGACCCTCGCCGCGATGGCCGCATTCGATGCTGTGCAGCCTGCCGTTGCTCAGGCCACGCTGGATCTGGGCAATGCCTTGCGAGCCGAAGGCGCGGAAGGCGAAACACTGACCCGCTATCAGGCCCTGCAAGCCGCGCTCAATGGTCTGGACTCGAAAAGCCTTTCCGGTGTTGGCTGGTGGCCAGACGGTTATGATCGCTTCACCAACGCACTCAGCGCCCTGCAAGCGCTGCGCGAACAAATCGCGATGGATAATCGCCTGATTCTTGCGCCGTGGCTGGAAACCTATCTGCTGACGCAGATTTCCACCCAGCACGCACCGGACCTGATCGAACGCGTCGGCCGACTGGCAGCTGTCGGCCAGGCGTCCGTGGTTTCCGGCCAGTTCACTCTGCAAAGCCGTTTGCAACTGCGTGACTTGCGCAGCCGCATCGGTGATGCCCGCGAGCAGTTGGTGAAAACCGCAGGCCTGCTCGAAGCGCGTCAGCCGCCAGCCCTGCAAAACTGGGCCGGGCAGTATCACGACAGCCTCAAACAACTGGATGCGGGTTTGAAAGTGCTGGATGACGGCGTATTCGGCGGCAGCATCAATCTCAAGCCTGAAGCGTTCGAGCGCAGCCTCGATGCCCTGCTCGGCAACCTCGCCACGCTGCGCCAGCAATCGCTGGTATCGCTGGATCAGCGGCTGGATGACTACCATGGATCGGCGATTCGTCAGTTCATCGTTGTGGCGACGGTCTTCGGTTTGCTGTTGCTGGCGGCGCTGTACTTGTTCGTTTGCCTGCAAGCCTCGATCCGTCGTAGCGCCAGCGGCATCACACTGCTGGCTGAGGCTTTGCGCGACGGTAATCTGAGCCTGCAAGTGCCAGTCGTGGGTCGCGATGAACTGGCCTCGATCAGCACCGCACTCAACGTGGCGGTGGTGCAATTGCGCACCAGCCTGCTGGGTGTCGATCACGAGACTTCGCAACTGAGCAACGCCGTGCGCAGCCTCAACGAACACTCCAGCGGCGCCCTCAGCGAAGTCGAGGCGCAGCAATTGCAGATCAGCCAGATCGCCGCAGCGGCCACACAACTGGCAGCGACTTCTCAAGGCGTGGCGCAGAGTTGCGAACAGGCGTCGGGCAGTGCCCAGCACACCCGGCGCATCGCTGCCGACAGCAGCCGTGACAGCCAGCGCACTACAGCAAGTATTCAACAGCTCAATCAGCGTCTGAACGAAACCGCAGCAGCGCTCGGCCGGGTCAGCGAGCAAGGGCAGCAGATTCAATTGGTGGTCGATACCATTCGTGGCGTCGCCGAACAGACCAACCTGCTGGCGCTCAACGCCGCCATCGAGGCCGCTCGCGCCGGTGAACAAGGGCGGGGTTTTGCCGTAGTGGCCGACGAGGTACGCAGCCTGTCGCAGCGTACGCAGTCGTCTACCGCGCAGATCGCCGGTACGGTCGACAGTCTGCGCAATACGGTCAACGAAGCCGTGAGCCTGATGGAAGCAGCGTGCGGCCAGGCGCAATCGGATGCCGAGGCGGTCACCGGACTTGGCGAACGCCTGGGGGAAATCGCCAGCGCCGTGCAGAGCGTCACCGACACCCTCGCCCAGATCGCCACGGCGGTCGAAGAACAGGCGAGCACCGCCGATGAGGTCAGCGGCAATATCCAGCAGGTGGATCAGGCGGCGGTCCGCCTGCTTGAAGGTGCGCGGGCGGTGAACCTTGCGGCGGACACCTTGAGTCAGGGTAGCCATGCCTTGAGTGCCAACACCGGAAGATTTCAGCTGCGTTGAAAGCCCCTCCCGCCCCGATTTTCGGTGCGGGAGGATAAGCGGTTGAAAATAAGAAGAAATATTTTGAATTTACGCTTGACGCTTTTCCATTTCAGGGGAATAATGCGCGCCACTTGGCTACATAGCTCAGTTGGTTAGAGCATAGCATTCATAATGCTGGGGTCCGGGGTTCAAGTCCCTGTGTAGCCACCAAGTACTAAAAACGGCTTACCGAAAGGTAAGCCGTTTTTTTATGCCTCGAGAAAAGTGCCTCCCCGCTGGATCGGTCTGATTCTGTAGGAACCCGGTGCGAAAGGCGTACGAAGAGGATTTTTCGTTCGTCCAGGCACCTGCATCTGCGCCAGTCGATTTGATCGCCATCCCGATAGACCGACACGCTCCCCTGTCTCGATTCCAGGACAGACAGGGAGTGGTCATGGACCTGAACAAATTCCTTTTCGACGATGAGTGGCGTCGAAAACGCCCGAGCGAAAACGCGACATGGACCGGATGGATTCCGCCCCCGCCGCCAGAACCCGTTTATATCCGGACAGACGAATGGCCATCGCCAAAGCCTCGCGACGATCTGGTTTTTGCCAAGTCCTGCACGCCGGGCAACTGGTGCCGGACGGATGCGGGCACTACACCTGAGCCCGCCTCTCACTTCGGCAAAGTCATGGTGGCAGGCGCTCTGCGCATTCCCGCTGCCAGTCACGCCGTAGCGAAGGCCATCGGCGCCGATCTGGCGTTGGGGCGCATGGCCGGTGGTGGAATCCTGCAGCAGCGCCTTAATTGGGCAATCCGCGGTGCGGGAGGCCCGGCCAGCGTGTTTATCCTCGGGATGCTCCCGACCCGAATGGGCGACGGCACGCTTCACACTGATGAACAGCTACGCAGCATGAGCCGCGCCACCACTCGCGTGCGCTTTCAGTTTCGGCGAGATGCCGAAGGGGTCATGCAGGTCTACGGCATCCACACCGGAGCCTCGGGCGACGACTCCGTGCGTACCGTAAAAGTCGAGTGGAACAACGACAAGACCGCCATGGAGGCGAAGCTCAACGGCATCACGATTTTGTGGACGCCGCAACGCGGGCCGCTGGGATCGATGCCACCGCTGGTGTATCCGGAGCACGGCGAACCACTGAGTACGATCCTCGTCCACCCGATCGCCGCGAACACCGACAGCCAGATTGAAATCCTGCCCGGCGAAGACATCACCGCCGAGGATTGTATTCTTGTGTTTCCGGCGGAGACCGGGCTGAAGTCGTTGTATGTGGTGTTTTCGAAACCGGCGAGATTAACGCCTGGGACGGTGACGGGGGTTGGGGAGGATGTTTCCGGGATATGGCTGGCGGGAGCACGAACGGGGATTGGTGTGCCAATTCCCACGCGAATAGCAAACAGGCTCAGAGGGCGGGAGTTTTCAAGTTTCGACAAATTCAGGGAGGCGTTTTGGGAGGAAGTGGCCAATGATCCTGATCTGGCGGAACAATTCATACAGGGGAACATCGAGCGAATGCGCGACGGTTTGTCGCCAAAGGCCCGCAGGCAAGACTGGGCGGGAGACAGAACATCTTATGAACTGCATCATGTCGAGCATATTGCCAATAACGGAGCGGTATACGACATAGACAACTTACGAGTGAACACTCCAAAAAATCACGTTGAAAACCACCGAAGTGGATAGCCATGAAAAAAACCATTTCTGACTACACAGAATCCGAGTTCATTGAGTTTCTGAAATCCGTGCTGGCGGCCAATACAAGTCCCGATGAAATACTTGATCCGTTACTTTTCGAGTTTGAACGTCTCAGTGAGCACCCGGCAGGATCTGACTTGATTTATTGGCCGGAGGACTTGAGCAAAAGAGTAACAGCCGAAGGCATCACAGAAACGGTGAAAGAGTGGCGTGCTGCCAACGGCCTACCTGGTTTCAAGCAGTGAACATCTGGAATCCATACTCCAAACAGCTAAAACGGCTTACAGAAAGGCAAGCCGTTTGTTTATGCCTCGCCCCCTAACGCCCTGAGCCCCTTCGCCCAAATCTGCCGCGTCCGCAAACCGACAATCGCCCGCCAGTCCGGATCCGCCGGATAGAACTGCTCCAGCAGATTCAGTTTGATCTCGCGCCCCATCGCATCCAGCGGATCGCCATGCAGATGCAGCCAGTGATCGTCGCGCAGGTAACGATGCACGTCCGGCCCCGGATAAGTCCCGCACTCGATCACGAACGGCATCAGTTGCACATTCGGCAGCGCATTGAGCAATGCCTGCGAGGTGTAGCCGGTAGCGGTCGCGGCAACGCCGGTTTCACTCAAGGTTTCGGCGCCGGTGTGCAGCGTGTAGAGCCACGGGCCGTAAATCGATTGCGCCTTTGCCAGCGCCGGATAAGGCGCCCGGGTAATCGTCAACAGCATCGGATGCCCGTACTCACCGGCGCCGGTGTGCAGGTCGAAACACATCACGATTTCAGCGCCGGCCAGATGATTCTCGATGATTGAATGCAGCGTGCGATTCGACCAACTCGGCGCGAGTCCGCCAAAGAACAACCCGTCGGAATGACTGTGCTGGCCGCCCTCGACAATCGACATCACTGCCGGCCAGCCGTGCTCGGCAATTTGCGCATCGAGCAAGGCATCAGCCTTTTGCCGCTCGGGGCCGTTCAAATCGGTGCAGGCGTAGATTTCATGCAGCGCTGCGTAAGCGCGGTTGTCCGGAAGCGGTCGGTTGAAATCCAGGTGATTGCGGTTGAGGTCTACGTTGTCTTCATTGACCCGCCGCAGCCACGCCGTGCCCCACGGGTTGATCAGGTGAACCATCACCACCGCGACATCCTTCGGCAGCGACTCCGGCGTGAAATGCTTCAGCCAGTCGATCTGGCATTCCGAACCGTAATAACCTTCAACCCCGTGGGTGCCGCTGAGCGCCACCAGACGCCGTTTGGCCGCTGGATCCCCCAGCACCGCGACATCGGTACTCAAAGACTCGCCAAACGGCCCATTGAGCGGATGCGCGTACGAAGAGAGCGTGGCACCCGCCACCTTCGCGGCAGCAAGAAAGCGCTCGCGCTGTTCGCGATAGCTGGGCTGTGTCGGAAATGCGTTATGCATGGCGGCCTCTTGTTGATTGTTCTGGCTTCACTATTGGCTCTGACCCTACAGAAAATTCGCCAAGGCATGAAGGACAAACACACCGATGGTTTGCGTCCTGCACGGTCGGCCGATACAGTCCGTCAGACTTTTATCCCACGGACGGAGAGCCCCGCGTGCTTCCAGCCCTTTCCCTGAACCGCTTTCGTCTGCCCGCCCTGACGCTGATCGTCAGCGCCATTGCCCTTACGGCCTGCAACGCACCGCCCTCCTCGACCCTGCCGCTGGCGCCGGAAGCCGCCTCCGGCTACCGCACCGGCCTGCAAGCCAGCCACGCCGAGAAACACATGGCCGCCGCTGCCAATCCACTGGCTGCCGAAGCCGGTCGCGAGATGTTGCGTCAGGGTGGTTCCGCCATCGATGCCGCCATCGCAATGCAAGCCGTGTTGACCCTGGTCGAGCCGCAATCCTCGGGGATCGGTGGTGGCGCGATGATCGTGCTGTGGGATGGCAAACAGGTGCGCACCTATGACGGTCGTGAAACGGCACCGGCCGGCGCGACCGAGAAGCTGTTTTTACAAGCCGACGGCAAACCGATGCCCTTCCCGCAAGCGCAGATCGGCGGACGCTCTGTTGGCACACCGGGCGTGATGCGAGCGCTGGAACTGGCGCACAAACAACAGGGCCGCTTGCCGTGGGCAACGTTGTTCGAGCCCGCGATCAAACTGGCGGAGCAGGGTTTTGCGATCTCCCCACGCCTTCATTCGCTGCTGGAATCCGACCCGGTGATTCGCCGCTCGCCGGACATGGCCAAGTACTTTCTGAACAGCGATGGCAGCGTCAAAGCCGTCGGCACGCGACTGCAAAACCCGGCGCTGGCCGCCGTTCTCAAACGCATCGCCAACGAAGGTGCGGACGCACTGTACAAAGGCCCGATCGCCGAAGAGATCGTGGCCAGGGTTCAGGGCCACGCCAACCCCGGCAGCCTGTCGCTGACCGACCTTCAGCACTATCAGGCCAAGGAGCGCGCGCCCCTGTGCACCGACTACAAACGCTGGCAGGTTTGCGGGATGCCGCCGCCATCATCGGGCGGGATTGCGGTGGCGCAGATTCTCGGCACCTTGCAGGCGCTGGAAACCCGCGATCCGCGACTGTCCCTGACGCCGCTCAAGCCTGTGAAGACCGATAAGCCCGCCGGCATCGAACCTGCACCGCAAGCCGTGCACCTGATCGCCGAAGCCGAACGTCTGGCCTACGCCGACCGCGCGCAATACGTAGCCGATACCGACTTCGTGCCGGTACCGGTCAAAGGCCTGGTCGATCCGGGCTATCTGGCCAGCCGCGCCAGCCTGATTGGCGAACGCAGCATGGGCAGCGCCAGACCCGGCACACCGCCGGGCGTACAGGTTGCCTATGCGCCGGATCGCTCGCCGCTGCGCATTTCCACCTCACAAGTGGTGGCCGTGGATGACTTCGGTGGCGCCGTGTCGATGACCACCACCATCGAAGCGGCATTCGGCTCGCACTTGATGGTTCAGGGCTTCTTGCTCAACAATCAGATGACCGATTTCTCGTTCATCCCCGAAGAGAACGGCCAGAAAGTCGCCAACCGCGTGGAACCCGGCAAACGCCCGCGCTCGTCGATGGCGCCGACCCTGATCTTCGACCGCAACAGTGGCGAATTCGTCGCCACCGTCGGCTCTCCCGGCGGCTCGCAGATCATCGAATACGTGGCCAAAACCACCGTCGGCCTGCTCGACTGGAACCTCGACCCACAAAGCGCCATCAGCCTGCCCAACTTCGGCAGCCGCAACGGCCCGACAGAACTGGAACAGGGCCAGTTCAGCCCGACGCTGATCCAGGCGCTCAAGGACAAGGGCCACACCGTCAACGAAATCGACATGACCAGCGGCACCCAGGCCATCGTGCGAGACAAGGATGCTCAGGGGAAGGCAACGCTGGCAGGTGGGGCGGATCCTCGGCGCGAAGGAGTAGCGTTGGGGGATTGAATCAACGCTGCCAACTGAAAAAGGCTTACCGAGAGGCAAGCCTTTTTTGTATTGCAACATCCGGCCATGACTTGTCATCCAGCGGCGCTCAAACCTCGAGCGTCTTGCCATCCACCGGATCGCCAATCGTCAGGAAATGCCCCCCGGCCACGTGGTGCAGAGTGCGCAAGCCGTCATGCCCCTCGAAGTGCCAGCGTCCATCGCTGAACACCCGCGAATCAGCCTGCGCCGCAATCACCTCGGCCAGGAACAGATCGTACTGTTCATGATTGCGCGGCTCCGGCAACAACCGGCATTCGAGCCAGGCCACGCAACCGTCCAGCATCGGAGCATCAACCTGTTCAGCCGCAAAGGTCTGCAAGCCATAAGCCTGGAACTTGTCCTGCCCCTGGTCCCGATTGATTTCCAGGCCTGAAGTCGAGCCGACGGTCTGCACGATGTCAGCCTGACTCACACAAGGAACGTTGAGAACGAAAGTGCCCGCAGCTTCGAGCAATTGCCGGGTCCAGGTGGACTTATCGAGGACCACCGCGACTTTCGGCGGTTCGAAATCCAGCGGCATGGCCCACGCAGCCGCCATGATGTTGCGCTGCCCGGCATGGGCGGCGCTGACCAGCACGGTCGGCCCGTGATTGAGCAGGCGGTAGGCTTTGTTCAGGGGAACCGGGCGGCGGAAAGACTCGCGCATGGGATCTGCTCCGGGGAAAAGAGCCGATTGTAGCGGGATAAAAACCGCGAAGGGATGGTCATGGACAATCCCTTCGCCTGACAGCATCAGTTGGATAACTGATTGGCAAACTGGCCGACCGCGTTCACCACTTTCTGCGCGCCGTCCTGGATCTCGACGATCACCGTACCGGCCTCCGCCGCCAGCGCCAGCCCTTGCTCGGCCTGCTGCTTGCCGTCGGTCATGAGGGCCACGGCGTTGCGCGCCATATCCTGGTTCTGGCGCACCACACCGACGATTTCCTCGGTCGCCTGACTGGTGCGCGAAGCCAGTTGCCGCACTTCGTCGGCCACCACGGCAAAGCCTCGGCCCTGCTCACCCGCGCGAGCGGCTTCAATGGCAGCGTTGAGCGCCAGCAGGTTGGTCTGTTCGGCAATGCCGCTGATGGTCTTGACGATGGTGCCGATCACCTGGGATTGCTCGTTCAGCGCCTCAATGCCTTCGCCGGCGGTCTGCATGTGCCTGGACAGATCGCGCATCACGTTGACCGCTTCAGTCACCACACGGGTGCCGCGCTGGGCGGTGCTGTCGGTTTGCAGGGACGTGCTGTAGGCGATATTGGCGGCGTCGGCGACGGCCTGTTCCTGATTGACCTGATCGGTGATCACCGTGGCGAACTTCACCACTTTGTAGAGCTTTTCGTTGGCGTCGAGTACCGGGTTATAGGAGGCCTCCAGCCAGACGACACGACCATGGCTGTCGACCCGCTTGAAACGGCCGGCAACGAATTCGCCATTGTTCAAACGACGCCAGAAGTTCTGGTATTCGGCGCTGTTGTACTCCTCCGGCTCGCAGAACTGGCGATGATGTTTGCCCTTGATCTGCGCCAGGCTGTAACCCATGCCCTGGAGGAAACGTTCGTTGGCACTGAGCACGTTACCGCTGAGGTCGAACTCGATCACGGCCGTCGAACGCACCAGCGCGCCGATCAGGTTTTCGTGTTCGCGGGAAGCCTCGATGGTGCGGGTCAGGTCGCTGGAGAAAATCGAGAAGTGCTTGATCCGGCCATCCGATGAACGAATCGGCTGGACGATGGAGCGCAACCACGCCTCTTCGCCGTTACCGCGTGAAAGACGCACAGCACCGGCGAAATGCTCGCCACGGCTCAGTGCAGCCTTGAAGCGGTGATGAAACTCGTCGGACTTCACATGGGCCGGCACGATGTCTTCGATGGCCCGGCCGATCAGGTCGTGGCTCTTGTAGAGCATTTCGTTGAGGAAGTTCTGGTTGACCGACTGAATCCGCCCGTCGGGCTCAAGGGTGAGCACCAGCATCTCGCTTTCCAGGCTCTCCTTCACTTGCAGAAGGCTGGAGAGTTCTTCACGAAGAGCCGCCAGCTCTTGCTTCAGGCGTTTGTTGAACATGGGAAAGCACCGATGGACTGGATGGAGAGCGGACACACAGCCTAACCATCGGCCTTGGAAATCTTTTCTGAAGAGCGCGCGAGGCTTGTCCTACAAAAATAGTTAAGCCTCGACAACTCAGGCGGTGCCGGCCACGGCACACTGCTCCGCGCGCGGCATCCGCGAACCGAAATACGCCGCACTGGCGACGCCCACCGCGCCCATCACCGCGCAGAACATCACGCAGATCCACGGGCTCCATGGCATCAGACCGATCAGCAGCAACGGCGTGACACTGGCCCAGGCGGCGTAGGCAATGTTGTAGGTGAAGGAGATCCCGGAGACGCGAATCCGCGCCGGGAACAGGCTGACCATCACCGACGGCACCGCACCGACCACGCCACAGCACAACCCGGCGATGGCGTAGGCCAGACCGACCCAATCCCCGCCGCTGATCAGGCAGGTGTAAAGCAAGCCGATCCCCAGTGGCAGCAACAGGCTGTAGAGCATGACCGTACGCCAGGCGCCGATGCGATCGACCAGCCGACCGGCAATCACGCAACCGATGTTCAGAAAGACAATGCCCAGTGCGCTCAACGCGAAGGTGTGACCGGCAGTCATGCCAAAGGTTTTTTGCATCATGGTCGGGGTGATGACCACGAACACCACCACCGCCGAGGTCAGTACGCAGGTCAGCAGCATCGCCGGCAACATCGCCAGGCGATGATCGCGCAGCACGCTGCGCAGCGGCAGTTCGACCCGCGCCTCGCGCTGCGCTTCCATGGCCATGAACACCGGGGTTTCGCTCAGCCAGCGGCGCAGCCAGACGCCGATCACACCGAACACACCGCCGAGCAGGAACGGGTAACGCCAGGCGTAATCGAGCACTTCGGACGGAGTGAACACTTGTGCGAGAAAGGTCGCGGTCAATGCGCCGATCAAATAGCCGAAGGTCAGACCGGCCTGCAAAAAGCCCAGGGCATACCCGCGATGACCAACCGGTGCGTGCTCGGCAACGAACACCCAGGCACTCGGCACTTCGCCACCCACCGCCGCGCCTTGCAGGATGCGCAGCGCCAGCAGTAACAGCGGTGCGAAATAGCCGATCTGCGCGTAGGTCGGCATGATCCCGATCAGCAGGCACGGCAGCGCCATCATCAGGATGCTCAGGCTGAAGACTTTCTTGCGTCCCAGTCGGTCGGCGAAATGCGCCATCAGGATCCCGCCCAACGGGCGCGCCAGATAGCCGGTGACAAAGATCCCGAAGCTTTGCAGCAGGCGCAGCCACTCAGGCATTTCCGGCGGGAAGAACAACTGGCTGAGGGTCAGGGCGAAGAACACGAAAATGATGAAATCGTAGATCTCCAGCGCCCCGCCCAGGGCCGCAAGGCCGAGGGTCTTGTAGTCGGAACGGCTGAACGGCACCGGTCGGGCTGTGGATTGGGCAGTCATGGCAAAGAACTCTGGCAGGCAAAAAACCAAGGCGCTCATGGTCTACGCAAACGGGCCGTCGGACAACCCGTTAGACCATAGTCCTGATTTCTGCAAAACACGGTCACAAAAATCCGCCGTTGATTTACTGTTGGCACCTGTCCAGACGGGCCGGCCAAGCCCCGAAGACCACAATAAACATAAAAATCCGAGGTATTCCCGTGGCCGTTGATATCGAAGATAGCCGCTCTGCGCGCTTTGCCTTGCGCTGTTCAAGTTTTGCCGAACGCTGGTTTCCCGATTCCTGGGTATTCGCCGCACTGGCGGTGATCATCGTCGCCCTGGCGACCCTGGCCATGGGCGCCAAACCCACTGACGCCGCCATGGCGTTCGGGGACGGGTTCTGGAGCCTGATCCCGTTCACCATGCAGATGGCTTTCGTAGTGATCGGCGGTTATGTCGTGGCCAGTTCGCCGCCCGCCGTGAAACTGATCGACCGTCTGGCGCGGATCCCGAAGAACGGTCGCTCGGCCGTGGCCTGGGTCGCGTTGATCTCGATGGTCGCATCCTTGCTCAACTGGGGCCTGTCGCTGGTGTTCGGCGGTTTGCTGGTCCGCGCCCTCGCCCGCCGCACCGATCTGAAAATGGATTACCGCGCCGCCGGTGCCGCCGCCTATCTGGGCCTTGGTGCGGTTTGGGCACTGGGACTGTCGTCGTCCGCCGCGCAGTTGCAGGCCAACCCGGCCAGCCTGCCGCCGTCGATTCTGTCGATCACCGGGGTGATTCCGTTCACCCAGACGATTTTCCTCTGGCAGTCGGGGGTGATGCTGCTGGCGCTGATCGTGATTTCGATCATCATCGCCTACGCCACCGCGCCCGGCCCGAACTCGGCGCGTGACGCCAAGGCCTGCGGCATCGACCCGGCCTTCAACCTGCCGCCGCTGCAACCGCGCACCCGTCCCGGCGAATGGCTGGAACACAGCCCGCTGCTGATCATTCTGCTGGTCTTGCTGGCGGCCGGTTGGCTGTTCCACGAGTTTTCGACCAAACCGGCGATCACCGCGATTTCCGGGCTCAACACCTACAACTTCCTGTTCATCATGCTCGGCGCGTTGCTGCACTGGCGCCCTCGCAGTTTCCTCGATGCGGTGGCGCGGGCCGTGCCGACCACCACCGGGGTGCTGATCCAGTTCCCGCTGTATGGCTCGATTGCAGCGCTGATGACCACGGTCAAGGGCACTGACGCCCAGACCCTGGCCCATCACATCTCGACGTTCTTCGTCAGCATCGCCTCCCACGACACCTATGCGCTGCTGATGGGCGTGTACTCGGCGATTCTCGGTTTCTTCATTCCGTCCGGCGGCGGCAAGTGGATCATCGAGGCGCCGTACGTGATGCAGGTGGCTAACGATCTGAACTATCACCTCGGTTGGGCAGTGCAGATCTACAACGCCGCCGAAGCCCTGCCGAACCTGATCAACCCCTTCTACATGCTGCCGCTGCTGGGCGTTCTGGGGCTGAAGGCGCGGGATCTGATCGGTTTCTCGTTCGTGCAATTGCTGGTGCACACGCCACTGGTGCTGGTGTTGCTGTGGGCGCTGGGCACGACCCTTTCCTATCTCCCGCCCGTGATGCCATAAACGATGGCGACAGGGTGCCGGCCCCGGCGCCCTGTCTTTCTCTTCAACAAAATCACCCGAACGAATCGTTCTGCGGCTGCCTGTCGCAAATAATGGCTCAGAGCCATCATCTTTCTTTACCGCGCCACTGCCTCGGTAATATTCTTGCGCGCCAATATCTGTTTCATTTTTTGTCTGAGCGCAAAGGGAGTTCGTTGCAATGATCGTCGGGATTGACCTGGGAACGACCAACAGCCTTGTTGCCGTATGGCGCGGCGATGCCACTGAGTTGGTGCCCAATGCCTTGGGGCAGTTCCTGACACCCAGCGTGGTGGGGCTGGACGATCAGGGCCGGATTCTGGTCGGGCAAGCCGCCCGTGAACGCCTGCACACCCACCCGCGCCTGACCGCGTCGCTGTTCAAACGCCATATGGGCAGCGCGACGGAGGTCTACCTCGGGGATAAAAAATTCCGTCCCGAAGAGCTGTCGGCGCTGGTGCTCAAGAGCCTGAAAGAAGACGTCGAGCGCACCTACGGCCAGACCGTCACGGAAGCCGTGATCAGCGTTCCGGCCTATTTCAGCGACGCCCAGCGCAAGGCCACACGCATCGCCGGTGAGCTGGCGGGCCTGAAAGTCGAAAAGCTGATCAACGAACCCACCGCCGCCGCACTGGCTTACGGCCTGCACCAAAGGGACAAGGAAACCTCATTCCTGGTGTTCGACCTGGGCGGCGGTACATTCGACGTGTCGATTCTCGAGCTCTTCGAAGGCGTCATGGAGGTGCGCGCCAGCGCCGGTGACAACTTCCTGGGCGGCGAGGATTTCGACAACGTGCTGCTTGAACACTTTATCGATCAGCATCGCAACGTGTCGGACTTCCCCGAGCGCACGACCATCCTCCAGCCGCTGCGCCGCGAGGCCGAGCGTGTGCGCCGCGCACTGGGGCAGGACGCCAGCGCCGAATTCAGAGTGCAGGTCGGCGAAAAGCAGTGGACGCAGACCATCACTCAGGCGCAAATGGCGACGCTGTACATGCCATTGCTCGAACGCCTGCGCGCACCGATCGAACGGGCCCTGCGCGACGCACGCATCCGCGTCAGCGACCTCGACGAGATCCTGCTGGTCGGCGGTACCACCCGCATGCCGCTGGTGCGCAAACTTGCCGCCGGGCTGTTCGGTCGCTTCCCGTCGATCAGTCTCGATCCGGATCAGGTGGTGGCCCAGGGCGCCGCGATTCAGGCAGCGCTCAAGGCCCGATCGGCCGCGCTGGAAGAAGTGGTGCTCACCGATGTCTGCTCCTACACCCTGGGGATCGAGACCTCCACCCAGGTCGGTCGCCAATATGAAAGCGGGCATTACCTGCCGATCATCGAGCGCAACAGCATCGTCCCGGTCAGCCGGGTGAAAACCGTGCAGACCCTTCACGACAATCAGGAACAGGTCGTCGTGAAAATCTTTCAGGGCGAAAGCCGCCTGGTCAAAGACAACGTGGCGCTCGGCCAACTGGACATCAAGGTGCCCAAGCGCAAGGCCGGCGAAGTCGAGCTGGATGTGCGCTTCACCTACGACAACAACGGCTTGCTCGAAGCCCAGGTCAGCATTCCCCTGACCGGTCAGCAACACTCGCTGGTCATCGAGAACAACCCCGGTGTGCTGACGCCCGAGGAGATCCAGCAGCGTCTGCAAAGCCTCGCGCAACTGAAGATCCATCCACGCGAGCAACAGGTCAACACTCTGCTCAGTGCGCGGCTGGAACGTCTGTATCAGGAAAGCCTGGGCGACCTGCGTGATCAGATCGGCCATTGGGCCAAGCAATTCCAGCACGCCCTGGACTCTCAGGACGAGCGGCAGATCCGTGAGACCCGCACCGAACTGAGCAAGCAGTTGAGCGCCCTCGACCGCAGTCCCTGGCAGTAAGGAAACACGACATGGAATGCTGGTCTGTCCTGCAACTGCCCGAAGATGCCGGGCTGCGTGATATCAAGCGCAGCTATGCGCGGCTGCTGAAAGTCTTCCGGCCCGATGAAGATGCCGCAGGCTTCCAGCGCCTGCGCGAGGCCTATGAGCGCGCACTGTCGATTGCCCAGTGGCGCCTTGAAAACGAAGAGACCGAGGAGCACGGCGACGTCATGCTGGCCCCGGGGATCGCCGCGCTGGCGGCACAAGAGCAGTCCATGGCTCAGCCGCTGCAGAAGACCGGGACTGATGCGTGGGATTACCCCTCGCCGCCATTCGACCCGGTGACCCCGGCCGCACCCGAAGCACCGCTCGAGTTGCCGATCTTGCGGGTGCAGCCCCTGAACTCAGAGCCCGTGGAGCCGACCGCTGACCAAGCCATTGAAGCCGCATCCCCGTTGCTGAACGGCCTCTCGGACACCAATCTGGACGAGCGTTGGGAACAAGCGCGCCAACAGGATTGTGCGCAAGCGTTCCAGACATGGTTGCTGGCGTTGTGCTTCGATCAACCCGCCCTGCGCCTTTCGATTGCCCGCTGGGCGGTGCAGCACCTCGGTTGGCTGGGCCCATTTCAGGAGATCGTCATTGCCGACGGGCAGCGCAGCATTCTCGTCAGCGAGTTGCTGACGGACTACCGACAATCGCTGGAGACACTGCTCGCATCGCAAAACGAGCGCGAATTTCTCGCGCGGCTCAGGACTTACACGGCCCAACCCTGGCTCCAGGTGTTCGACCGTCGGGAACACTGGCAGCAAATCATTCTGCAACTGCTGCAGGACACGGAGTGGAGCGTGCCACTGTTCGACCGCGTGTCCCAGTTGTTCGGCTGGGACGACACCAAGGGCATTCATCCGCAACCGGACTGGCTCTGGCAGGCGCTGATCGAGCGCTGCAATCAGGAAAGCCTCTACGACAACCTGTGCGCCCGGGCCGAAGATCAACGCAACGGGACGCCCGACGCGCTGGCCGCGCGCCTGCTGATCAGCCCGATGAAGCCGCGGCAACAGAAGGACATGACCGACCGGTTCATTCCGGCGGACTGGCAGGCCTGTCAGCAGCTGTCGGAAACCCTCAAGTGGCGCTTCCCCGACCTGCTCGCCCGTCTTCCGTACGCCGATGTTTTCTACTGGCGACGGTTTCTGCCGCGTTACGTTGCCGGCGAGACCTCCTTGCGGACATGGGCGGCAATTGCGTTGGCGCTGTGGTTGTTCTATCTCCCCACCGAGCACAAAACCACGGAAATGAGCATCATCATTCCGTTGGCCTTCGCCTGCGTCCCGACGTGGTTTTTCCGTAATGCCTTGAGTTGGTGGGTGCCTCTCAGCGGTGAGGTGATCGTTCAGGATCTCTGGCTGACCGAGACCCTGATTCCGCGCCGTTGGAACCCCGACACTCGCTGGCTGGTCATCCGTCACGGCGTACCGCAAGCCATCATGATTGCGCTGTTCTCGGTACTGCTTGGCGGACTGGGGGCGTTCACTTACATCGGCACGATCCTGATCGGACTGTGCCACAGGCGGCGTATCGGTACTCTCGACCCCGAACTGAGCGACCGGCGCCCTTGGCTGACCGCACTGCACTGGGCGCATTTCAGT
Organism: Pseudomonas sputi; assembly: GCF_021603585.1. Lineage (GTDB taxonomy): Bacteria > Pseudomonadota > Gammaproteobacteria > Pseudomonadales > Pseudomonadaceae > Aquipseudomonas > Aquipseudomonas sputi. The sequence continues at coordinate 70,430 of NZ_BQHI01000025.1, forward strand.
CCGTTGCAACTGCTGTTTCTGGTGGTCATGACCGGCGTGATTCTTGCCAGTCAACTCGGTTATTCGCTGAAACACCTGTTCCCCGGCTAGGCTAGAAGCGGGCCGGATTGCCCCTCCACCAAGGTTTTACCCACGCTGAAAAGGATCTGAGCATGTTGAAACTTGCAGGCCTCACCCTCGCGGCGCTCACGTTGAGCGCTGCGGCCCACGCCGATGTCGACCTGAAACTGGGCAGCACCGAGCGCGTCACCCGCCTCTTCGCCTACCCCAACAATTGCAGCGTGATCTGCTTTCGCAACTGGACGCTGGAGCAGACCGTCGCCCATTACCTGAGCCAGAGCGTGCAGCGCGACGGCTACACCAACGCCAAAGTGCTGGTGAAAAACGACAACGATCAGCTCTATGCCGAAATCAGCGGCGTACCGAAGGGCTACGACAAACCGCTGACCGCACTGCTGGACGCCGGCGACCTGGCCTACAACGGCGCCAGCAAACTCAACGCCGACGGCAAATGGGCATACAGCTGGTATCTGTTCCTGCCACTGGGCATGGCCCTGGAAAACCGCAAAAGTGTCGAGCTGCTGCACTTCCCGCCGGATTACTCGCTGACCCAGGCCCAGGATTACCTGCGTTCAAACACCACTGACCGCTGGGCCGCGCTGCTGACCGACAATGGCATCCCCGCCGACCAGACGCCGGGCTACCAGACCATCATCGACATCGCCCCGATCGCCGCGCCGGCCAGCGCCGGCAAGGATCTGGAAGGCGTGTATGACTACTTCAAGGACTACCAGACCACCATGGTCAAGCAGGTCAGCCAGAACGCCAGCGGCGCCGTGCTGCCGATGGTTGCCTTTGGTGCACCGGTGCGTAACTGGATCAAGCAGCAATACGGTGCGACCGTGAATGTACTGGGCCTGGCAACCATCAGCCCGAGCGCGGGGGTGAATGTACCGGTGCTGGGCTCCAACCACCCGAGCTACATCTGGTACGCAGCCGACCCGGCCAACTACACCGGCGACGATGCACAGGCCAAGGCCGATGCGGCCGGTCTGAAGGTGATGGGACAAGACTTGAGCGCCGCCTGCTGGCAGGCGGGGATGGGCAGCAAACCGGGAACCGATCCGAAGACACTGCTCAACAGCTGCACCCAGACCTGGCAAGTGACGCAGAAGGTCAAAACCTGCGAGCTGTTCTACACCTCGATCCGTAACGAGAGTGCCGCACAAGCGGAAAAAACCTGCTCGACCGCCCCCATCAAATCCCAGCTGCAACAGCTGAAAAGTCCATTGCCGGACATGGCCGCGCCCGCCGCCCACCTCTGAACGAACGTGCGACGTTCCCGTGTCAGCCTCGGCTGACTCGGGAAAGCGTCTATTTCGCCTGTCAGATCTGACAGTAGACCGCTATTGTGATTTACGGGATCGTGGATCCAATCATCATGTTGCAGGACTGACAGGATGTCAGCCGAGGGAAGTCGCGACACCGAGCCAACAGGGAGCGTTATGAACACTTACGCATTACCGGGTAAACCGGCACGCGATACAGAGGGCATTTATCCTTTTGCCGGACTTCCCGTCCGCCTGGGATTTCCGTCGAAGCAGGATTTCGAGATTGTTCACGATCCCGAGGGCGTGGCCACCGCCGTCGTAGCGTGCCGAGCATTTCTGCGTATCACTCGAATATGCCGTTTTTCGGGCCAACTGCTGCCCTATCGCTGCCGGCAGACACGGCAACTGCTTGCCGGCATCCATCTGTACGACCCGCGTTTTTGTGGCGCATTCGAGCATTGCTGCGACCCGAACACCTTTCTCGACATGAGCGAGTTATGGGTATGGGCTCTGCGCGATATTGTGGAGGGTGAAAGACTGACCATCGATTACACCGCCACCGAAGACAAACTGCTGCGGCAGTTTGCCTGTGGTTGCGGGTCCTCGAACTGCCGTGGGTGGATCACCGGTTACGACGAAACACCCAATCTTGAAGGCCAGCGCTATTTGCTGAGCTGGCGACGTCGGCAAGGTTTACGCTGAACGACCGATCAAGGCGCGCCGACCGGACGCAAGCGGTACTGCGGCGGCAATTGCTCGAAACCGCTGATCGTGGTGTTCAGGCTCTTCCAGCGACCATCCTTGATGCCGTAGATGCAGCCGTGGATCGACAGGCTCTGCCCGCGATGCCAGGCGTTCTGGATGATGCTGGTGTGGGCGACGTTGGCCACTTGCTGGATGACGTTGAGCTCACACAGACGGTCGACCTGTTCTTCTTCGGTCGGCAGCTTGGCCAGTTCTTCGCGTTTTTCGTAGTACAGGTCGCGGATCGAGCGCAGCCAGCCGTCGATCAGGCCGAACTGACGATCCTGCATCGACGCCCGCACGCCGCCGCAACCGTAGTGCCCGGTCACCAGAATATGTTTGACCTTGAGCACGTCCACCGCGTACTGGATCACCGACAGGCAGTTGAGGTCGGTGTGCAGCACCACGTTGGCGACGTTGCGGTGAACGAACAGATCGCCCGGCAGCATGCCGACGATTTCATTGGCCGGCACCCGTGCGTCGGAGCAGCCGATCCACAGATATTCAGGTGTCTGCTGGCGGGCCAGCTTGGCGAAGAAATCCGGGTCTTCCTTGGTGATCGCGTCAGCCCAACGCTCGTTGTTATCAATCAGGTCTTGTAAGTCATGCATGCGGTAAGGCCTCAAGAAAGATGCGCTGGTATGACAGTCGACCGCCTGTCGGGGTCACGCGGGGATCATGGGTGATTTGCTTTGAATTCTCGTGCGCCCGGTGAGTCCACCTCAGTAAGGCCCACAGTATGAGGATTTGCCATGACTGATTCACGACGTCCGTACGATGCGGTGCAACCGGAGCCCATCGATGATAACGAAGACCGCATGGGTTCGGTGCATGAGCTGGACTTCGACGACGAAGAGCCCAGTGCGAAGATCGGCGATGAGATCCCGGAGCAGGAACGCGAACAATTGATGCCCAACGAGCGCGTGCGTGAGGCTGGCATGACAGGGGCTTCGGTCAGTGATCATGAACCGACTGACGACGACATGAGCCCGGAAACCCTGATCCATGAAGATGGCGCTCGGGATGCCGAAGAGGCTGGCGAAGACAATCCGGCGGATTGGGATCTGAGCTTGGTCGATGAAGATGACATCGGCGGCGGCAATGGCCTGGATGAGGCTGAACTGGCGCGGCGTGATCCGCTGGATGGCAGCCGCTGATTGGTATTGCCTGACAGGACGCCATCGCGGGCAAGCCCGCTCCCACAGGGATCAGGGTCGTACTCAAATTATGTATACGACACTAACCTGTAGGAGCGGGCTTGCCCGCGAGGCTTTAACGTTTTAATCGACGAGGGTGCAGGCCATGACCACGGCATCTTCGCGCCCGCCGACCGCCGGGTAGTAATCCCGGCGTCGGCCGATCTCGTTGAAGCCATAGCGCTCATACAGGCGAAAGGCCGACGTGTTGCTGTCGCGCACTTCCAGGAAACATTCCCGGGCATCGGCGGCGCAGGCGCGGGACATCAGGTGTTCGAGCAAGGTCAGCCCCAGCCCGCGCCCCTGGTTTTCCGGCTTGATCGTGATATTGAGCAGGTGCGCTTCATCAAGAATGATCTGCACCACCCCGTGTCCCACCTGCTGCTCTCCTTCGAACATCAACCAGATCTGATACTTGCCCAAGCCGTCGAGAAAAATCCCGCGGGTCCACGGATGACTGTACGCGGCATATTCAATCTTCAGCACAGCGTCCAGATCCGCCTCGGTCATCGGGCGAAACGATACAGCGTCACTCATTCGATTCTTTCCAGCGCGCCATCAGCCGACGCATGGCTTGCCACACGGCGGCCTTGCGCTGTGGCTCTTCCATCAACAATTCCAGCCCGGGCACGGCCCACGCCAGGCCAAGCCCCTCGATTTGCAATTCACGGTTGAACGCCTCGGCCTCCGCTTCGCCGGCAAAACGCACCGCCGGCAGGCCGATCAGCCACAGACAGGCGCACGGCGCCGCCTCCATCTGCACCGACAGGAAACCCTGGACGAAGTCCCGGGCCGCCTCCGGGCCCTGATCCATCGTGCCGCGGTTCAGCCATGGCCAGCGCACCGGCTCACCGACAATCTGTGGCGCGTCCGGCAGACCGGCGGCACGCAGCATGTCCTTGAGCAGCAGATAAGCCGGATCGCGGGACTGGAAGGCTTCCCCTGTGGGTAACTCAACCAGCAGCAGGCAACGGCCGGCGCGCAGCAATTGCAGGGCAAATCGCGGCGGCGGCACGGGTGCCGGTCTGGCGACGATCGGCGTTTCGTCGACTTCTTCCACCGGTTTGGCGGCTGTGCGGGTACTGGCCAGCGAAGGTCGCGGCACCTCGATCTTCGGCCGTTCGACCGGGCGCGCAGCCGGTTGCACCGGAGTTTCGGCCTGGGGCGCGGGCATCACCGGCGCGGCAATCTCGGGCTCGGGCATGTCCAGCAGCTCGGGCCGCGACGGTGCGGCAAAGGGCAATTCGGTGCGCGGCAGCCAGTTGACCACCTGCATGGCGTTCAAATAGGCGCGGCGGCGGGACTCGATTAGCAAGGGTCGGCCACTTGTGGATAACTGAAGTGCGCTGATTCTACCGCCCTTCGCTCAAGATCGCCCGCTGTTGATCGATAGTCTTGACCGATAGCTTGACGCAAAGAAAAGCGACAGCCCGTCCCGAGAGTGAATCGCATCCTTCGTGATGCAGTACAATCGCGGCTTTTAATCGCCAACCAGCCGGCCATTCCGATGATCGAACCCAAGCGCGTCTTGCGCGCCCTCGCTGAACACTGGGCACTTCTGGAGCCACTGTGCGAGCACTTCGACCAAGGCACCCTGAGCCTCAACGAACTGCGCACGCAACTGGCCGCCCAACAACTGGACAGCACGCCGCAGGACATCACCAGCCTGCTCGACGTGTGGATCCGCCTCGACATTCTGGTTCCCGTGGCGAAAAGCCCGAACCGTTTCGAACTCAATGCGCAGATCCACGACTTCCTCGCCTATCTGCGCCGCGAGCACCGTCTGGGCCTGTGCCTGGAAATCGAAGCCTATCTGCGTCACCTCGAGCGTCTGGCCGGTTATATCCAGGATGCGTTCGACGTCCGTGACGGCAATGACCTGGCCCGTCAGCTGCGCCTGCTCGACATGCGCGTGCGCGATGTTCTGAAGAAACTCGACAACGACGAACAGGCGCTGGTGGCCGTGGCCGAGCGGGCCAAGACCAGTGATCGGCAGATTCCGCTGCGTCAGCGTTACGCCGAAGTGCTGGCGACGTGGGACGAATACGTCGAGCCGATGATCGATCTGGTGAACGCCGACGGCGCCTTCGAGCAAGGCGTGCGCAAGGTCGAAACCGTGTTGCTGAAAATGCTCAGCGAACAGCAGCGCCTCGGCCATCTGGTCGATGACGACATGCTGCTGCGCACCCACGCACGCATCCTCGAAATGCAGACCAGCGCCCAGTTGACCCTGCGTCACGCCCGCGAGCTGCTGTTGCCGCTGCGTGAAGAAGCCCGCCGGCACAACGCCGTGACCCGTGGTGCTGCGCTGGCGCTGGCCGCCATTCGCCGCAAAGGCATCGACGCCGTGCCGCAAGCCGCGATGCCGCTGTTCACCCGGCCGCAAAGCACCTTTCTGGGCAGCGCCAGTCAGGTTGAAGCCTACGTCTATGCCCTGGCCCGTTTCGAGCCGAAACCGGCGCGTTTCCCCAAGGCGCACAAGTCGCAGAAGACCGGCGATGCCCCGCGCGCACCGCGCACCGTGCGCGAGATGGTCGACCGCTGCGAAGAGTCCCTGCCGATGCCGGATCTGATGACCTGGCTGCTGGAGCAGGAACCGGACGGCGCGACCGACGAATTGCTGTACTGGTTCTCGCGCCTGTCGCGGGAAAAACGCTTCAAGCGCGAGCGTCTGGAACGCCGCGAATACCACACTCACGAGCACCAGGTCAGCCTGCGCTCCTTCGCCCTGCTCTCGGCCGGCGACACCGCCGCCGAGGATTCTGCGAGCATCCCCAATGCATCTTGATCTATCCGAACTGTCGCAACTCGCGCCGATCTTCCGCGAGCTGTTCAAGGGTTACCACGTCAGCCGCCGCGACCCGGAGCTGTACGCGCAACTGTCGAACTTCCAGGACCAGTACCGCACGCTGTTCAAGGCACTGGGCTTCGAACTGGTCTGCGACACCCGTGGTTTCTATTACTTCGTGCCGGACATGGCTGCAGCGGCGGTGAACAAGACCGCTCAACGTCTGGCGCTGTTCACTTTCATCCTGGTCGAGCATCTGGCCGATCAGGGCCGCGACCCGATCGCCGTACTCGACGGCGGCAGCCTCGGTCGCGAAGAACTGCCCTCGCTGCTGGAAAAATACCGCGACCTGTTCATCCAGGCCGAAGTACAGACCGTCGAAGAACTCGAAGAAAAAATCATGCGCCGCATGACCCAGCTCGGTTTCGCCAGCGAGGAAAACGGTGTGTACCGTTTCTTGCCGCCGATGCACCGCTTCCTCGATGTCTGCCTGTCGGTTCAGCAGGACCGCGATCTGGCGGCCAGCGTGCACAGCGTTCTGCCGTTGCCGGCACCGGTGCTGATCGACGAAGCCGCCGAGGCCAGATTCCTCGCCACCGACGACCCGCTCGATCTCAGCGAATTTGAGGAAGAAAGCGAAGAAGACGCACTGGCCCGCGCCATTGCCGAAGAACAGGAGTCCGACGCATGAGCCAGGAACGCTACGGCATCCGCCGCTTTGCCCTTTTGAACACCGCCGGTTACAGCCTCGGCCTGTTCCCGCTGGAAGAACCGCTGTCGGTCTACGGCGCGAACAACCTCGGCAAATCCGCCTCGATCAACGCCTTGCAGTTCCCGATTCTGGCGCGCATGTCCGACATGAGTTTCGGCAAGTACAGCCTGGAACAGTCCCGGCGCTTCTACTTTGCCTCCGACACCAGCTACATCCTGGTCGAAGTGAACCTGCCCCACGGCCCGCACGTGATCGGCGTGGTCGGTCGCGGCCCGGGCGGCGGTTTCGGTCACCAGTTCTTCGCCTACGCCGGCAAGCTCGATCTGGCGCACTACCAGAAGAACGACACTTGCCTGCGGCAGAAAGAGTTGTTCAGCAACCTTGAGAAAGAAGGCCTGAAAGCCTACGAACTCAAGCCCGATGAACTGCGCCGCTTGCTGGTGGGCGGTCATACGTCGATTCCGCTGGATCTGACCCTGATTCCGCTGCGCTCGACCAGCGAGCAGAGCCTGAAGACTTTCCGCGCGCTGTTCATCAACCTGCTGCACATGCGCGAAATCACCGCGGCCAAGCTCAAGCAACTGTTCCTCGATGCGTTCGAACACAGTCTGCGTTCCGGCAGCGTCGATTACATCGCGGCGTGCGAAGAAGCCTTCCGCGACGTGCGTCGCATGGAACAGGACTACAACTCGTTGGTGGCTGCCGGCCCGTTGGTCGAAGCCTTGGCCAACGGCGTCAAACAGCGCGATGTGCTGCGCGGCAAACTGCATCGCCTGTCGCCGCTGCTCGACTCGTTGCTCGGCACCTGGTCGGACTACGCCACGGCGCGCAAGGAAGAGCTGACGATTCAGGCCGAGCACTACCGTCGCGAGCAGGACGATCTGCAAAACGATCAGCGTGGCGGCACTCAGGAGTTGATGCGCCTGGAGCGGGAAATCTCCGGCATCCAGCGCTGGCTCGGCGAGTTGTCGGTACTGAAGAACCGCTTTGCATTGGTCGATGACGTCAAAGTGCTGGAACAGCAACTGCTGGCGGCCAAGGACGCTCACGACGAACTGGCCGGTGCGCTGGCGCAGTCCCGTCAATTCAGTGCCGAGGATCTCGAAGAACGTCTTCGCGATCTGGAAAAACGCCTGAAGTCGGTGAAGCAGCAACTCGATCACGCCGACAACAACAGCTATGCACGCCTGCGCGAAGAGTTCTCGCAACAGGATGTCGAGCGCCTGATGCGTCTGTTCAACAGCGCGCTGTTCAGCCTGCCGCTGGGCGAACACGGCATCACCCTGGACGAGAACGGCGAGTGGGTGAAGTCCGTGGAGCTGATTCTCGACGGCTTCAAGGGCGAGCGTTTCGAAGTGCCGGGCCTGTCGATCGACATCTCGCATATCGAACCTCCGGCTCTGCAAGCGCTGGCCGACCGTGCCGCGCTGCGCGATCAGAAAGAACGTCTGGAAAAAGAGCTCAAGCAACTCAAGACCCAACAAGCCGTGGCCGCTGACCGCGCCGCGAGCAAGACCCAGACCGAAGCGCTGTACCAGCAGGTGCTGGATGCGCAGAAAGCGCTGGAAGACTTCCGTCGTACCCAGACCCTGAGCGCCGAAGAAGGCGACAAGCTCGAGCAACTGGCGCAGATGGAAGCTGCGCAGGACGAACTCAAGCGTTCCAGCGATGCGTTCACCGAGCGCGTCCAGCAACTGTCGGCCAAGCTGCAACTGGTCGGCCGGCAGATCGCCGACATGGAAGCCAAGCAACGCACCCTCGACGACGCCCTGCGCCGCCGTCAGCTGCTGCCGGCGGACCTGCCGTTCGGCACGCCGTTCATGGATCCGGTCGACGATTCGATGGACAACCTGCTGCCGCTGCTCAATGACTATCAGGACAGCTGGCAAGGCCTGTTGCGCGCCGATGGCCAGATCGAAGCGCTGTACGCGCAGGTGCGCCTCAAAGGCGTGGCCAAGTTCGACAGTGAAGACGACATGGAGCGCCGTCTGTCGTTGCTGATCAACGCTTACGCGCACCGCACCGACGAAGCCCTGACCCTCGGCAAGGCCCGCCGCGCAGCCGTGACCGATATCGCCCGGACCCTGCGCAACATTCGCAGCGACTACGACAGCCTCGAGCACCAACTGGCGTTGTTCAACCGCGAGATCAACAAGCGTCAGGTGTCCAACCTGCAGAGCTTCCGCATTGTGCTGGCGCCGAACAAGGAAGCGCTCAAGCACATCGACCAGATCATCCACAGCGCCGGTCAGTACGAAGAAGGCGAAACACTGTCGGTGTTCGACCTGAGCCAAAGTGCGGAACAGGACAACAAGAACGAAGAGGCCAAGGAGTACCTGGCGCGGCTGGTGGCGGCGAACCACAACCAGCTCGGCCTCAAGGACTTGTTCGAACTGGCGTTCGAGATCACCAAGGTCAACGGCCAGCCGGTGATCCACACCGACATCGATGGCGCGGCGTCCAACGGCACCACGATGACCATCAAGGCGCTGACCAACATGTACTTGTTGCTGCACTTGATGGACCGCGACCTGGCCGGTCGCGTGCGTCTGCCGTACTACCTCGACGAGGCAGCAGACATCGACGAGAAGAACCAGGCCGCTCTGCTGGAAACCAGCCTGCAACTGGGCTTCGTGCCGATTCTGGCGAGTGTGAAGCCGCAGGTCTGCGCCAGTGTCGCCATCGACCTGGAAGGCGGCAGCGGCCCGGCCGGCATCTACATCGACGAGGCGGACTGGAAGTACATCCGTCGCCACGATGGGGTGAAAGCCACCGTCAATGTCCAGGCCGACGAGCCGGAGCTGGATGCGGTTTGATGCGTCACTGACGGGCACAAAAAAAGGGCCGCGATCCATTGGATCGCGGCCCTTTTCATTGGGCGGGATTATTTGCCGAGGGGGATTTTCGGCGCCCAGGTCAGCCACTCGTCTTCGAATTTGTCGAACAGCGGGAAGGTTTGTTCGGCGCGGGCCGGATTGCCCATCTTCTCGCCATCCGGCGTGGCGAAGGCGATACCGCCCTGGATCACTGTTTCAAGCGACTCCGTGCGCACCGTTACGCCCTTGAACAGACCGATGTCGAAACCGACACCGCTGGTGTTCCAGAAGCGGCTGCCGCTGCGCACCAGTGGCGCGTACTTCGGTTCGATCAGGATATGTACCAGTACGCGATCCGCGGTCTGGCCCAGTTCATAACCGGTGACTTTGCCCACGGCAATTTCGCGGTAGGTCACTGGCACGCCCGGCTTTAGCGAGCCTCGGCGGGCAGCGCTCAATACAAGTCTCAAGCCTGCCTCTTGCTTGGTGACTTCCGGCGCATTGGCCAGGGCCACGAAGTTCTTCTGCGGGCCAAGGTTCTTGGCGGCCGGTTGCACTTCGATGTACTGGCCGGTGACCAGCGTCTCCAGGTTCGAGGTCTTGATCAGCCCCAATTCCGGTTTGACCACCCAGAACTGGCTGCCGACCCGGGCGATCTTCTCCGGCACTTCAGTGATGCGCGCGGTGAGGATGACCGATTGCAGATCATCGGTCAGGTCGACACTTTCGATCTTGCCGACATCCAGGCCTTTGAAGCGAATCGGGGTGCCGCTGCGCAGACCGTCAGCGCGATCCACCTTGATAGTGACGACGGCGCCTTTCTGATTCGCTTCATCATGATTGGCGAACAGACGGAAGCGCGGGATGCGTTTTTGCAGCGGAGCCTTGGCTTGCGGCGTTTCGAAGGCAATGCCGCCGGCCATCAGCGTCTGCAGCGATTCACTCTTGACCTGAATCCCGCCGGTCAAACCGCCGGTCAACGTGACACCGCTGACATTCCAGAACCGGGTCGAGGCGTTGACCAGGTTTTCGTATTCTTTCTCGATGTGGACGCCGATCACCAGTTGCTTACGAGTCTTGGAGAACTGATAACTCTGCACCGAGCCGACCTTGACCTGCTTGTAGAGGATCGGGCTGCCGACATCGATCGAGCCGAGAGTGTCGGTAAACAGCACCAGATGCAGACCGGGAGCGCGCAGATCCAGTGGCGGCGCTTTTGGCCGGGCCTCGAACTCACGCTGCGGAGCGCCGCCCTTGTCGCCCGGGCGTACGGCGATGTAGTTACCTTTCACCAGCGCTTCCAGACCGGTGATGCCGGCCAGGGAAATCGATGGTTTAACTACCCAGAATTGCGTGCCGGTCACCAGGTAATCTTCGGCCAGCGGGTCGAGGGTCAGTTCGGCGGTGGCGCTGGACAGATCCGGATCGATCTTCAGCGCTTTGAGGTTACCGACCTGAATGCCCTTGTACATCACCGGGGTGCGCCCGGCTTGCAGGCCCTCGAAGTCACTGAGTTTGACCTTCACGCGTATGCCCGCGGCGGCTGCATCGAAGTCTTCGTAGAGACGGAACGGCAGGCTTGGATCGGTGGGCGGGCTGTCCTTGCGGTTCTCCGGGGTGGCGAAGGCGATACCACCGGCGACGATGCTGGCAAGGGATTCGCTGCGTACTTTCACGCCGGACAGGTTGGCGTCAATGCTGATGCCGCTGGCGTTCCAGAAACGGGTGTGTTTGCGCACAAGCTTGGCGTAGGTTGGTTCGATGAACACCTTGAGTTCAACGGTGCTCTGGTCTTCCGACAGCACGTAACTTTTGATCTGGCCGACTTTGATCTGCTTGTAGAAAACCGGGCTGCCGCGATTCAGCGAACCGAGGCGATCGGCCTTGATCGTCAAGTGCAGACCGGGTTTGGAGTCCGACAGCGGCGGTTCTTCGGCCAAGGCCTTGAACTTGCGGGTCGGCTCGCCTTCACCGGGGCTGATAGCGACGTAGTTCCCCGATACCAGGGTTTCCAGGCCGGTGATCCCGGCCAGCGTCACGCTCGGCTTGACCAGCCAGAAACGGGTGCTGGTCTTCAGGTACTGATCGACCTCCTTGTTCATCTCGATGGTCGCGATGACACCTTTGGAGTTGCCTTCATCATCGAGCTTGAGTGCTTTCACCTTGCCGACCGGCATGCCCTTGTAGACCACCTCGGTCTTGTTGGCCTGAATGCCTTCACCGCTTTCAAACCGCACCTGAATCTCGATGCCGGTTTCGGTATAGGCACGCCAGCCGAGCCAGCTGCCGATAATCAAGGCGATCAGGGGCAGTACCCAGATGGCAGACCAGTTCGAAGCCGGTCGGGTTTTCGCTACAGGCAAATCAGTCATGGTCGGCGTCCGACTCCGTGTTATCCCATATCAGTCGGGGATCGAAAGTGACAGCGGCGAGCATCGTCAGAATCACCACACTGGCGAAGGCGATGGCGCCAAGATTGGCTTCGACACTGGCTAGCCGGCCGAAGTTGACGACCGCCACCAGAATGGCGATCACGAAAATGTCGAGCATCGACCAACGGCCGATGAATTCGATGAAGCGGTACATCCAGATCCGCTGACGTGCGGACAAGGGCTGGCGGCGCTGCACCGAAAACAACAGCAGCGCGATGCCCACCAGCTTGAAGGTCGGCACCAGGATGCTGGCGATGAACACCACGGCGGCGATTGGAATCATGCCGTGCTGCACCAATTGGATGACACCGGACATGATCGTGCTCGGGTCACCCTGTCCCAGCGAGCTGACTGTCATGATCGGCAATACGTTGGCTGGTATGTAGATAATCGCGGCTGTAATCAGCAGCGCCCAGGTTCGCGCGAGACTATTGGGCCGCCGGGCGTGAACCAGTGCACCGCATCGAGTGCAGGTCTGCACATCGCTGTCGGTATCCTGCCTGTTCAGTTCGTGGCATTCGGTACAGATCAAAATGCCTGCATCAATCGCCCGCATGGGCATCTTCTCCTGATAACGCCTGCCAGATCTGATGCGGGGACATCACCACCTCGAGCCAGACCTGAACCAATAACAAGCCGATAAAACATGCCAGACCGAGGCCGACGGTGATGGCCGCCATATCCGCCAGTTTGACAATCGCGACCAGGACGCCCATGAGGTAGACCTCAAGCATGCCCCAATCCTTGAGGTGGTGATAAATGCGGTAGAGCAACAGGCCGTAGCTACGACCGATGTTGAAACGGATGGTCAACAATACGATCAACTGACACAGCAGTTTCAGCAGGGGAATCGCCATGCTGCAAAGGAATACGACGACCGAAACACCGCGCATATCGGTATTGAACAGACCGATCACACCGCTCCAGACAGTGTCTTGCGACGATTGCCCGAGAACATTGAGCTGCATGATGGGTAAAAAGTTCGCTGGCACGTAGAGCAACAAGGCGGCAATGACCAGGGCGAGACTGCGCTGCACCACATTATGGCGATGGGCATACAGTTCGTAACCGCAACGTGGGCAGAGGGCTTTTTCGCCGTGAGCAAGCTTGGGCTTGCGCATCAGCAGATCGCACTCATGGCAGGCCACCAAGTCATCCAGCGGTAAATCTGACAGCCCGGGGGCGCCAACCGAATCTGACATAAGGGCTCTGGCTCCGAAAAAGTTGGGATCTATTCTAGTGTTCTGATTCGAAAATAACTGTGCAAATTTGTTCGCTGACGCGAGCAAAAACTTTCCCGCGGACAAAACAAAACCCCAACTGCTTTCGCAATTGGGGTTTCGGAATTTAATCTTGACGATGACCTACTCTCACATGGGGAAACCCCACACTACCATCGGCGATGCATCGTTTCACTT
>NZ_BQHI01000026.1 GCF_021603585.1 Pseudomonas sputi
ATCTGTGAATTGCTCAAGCAGCTCTTTCGGGATTTTTGGCAGCTCTCGCAACGCGGGTTTCTTTTTGGTTGGCATACATGCACCTCTTACTCATGTTATGCCCGAACACAAAATTTCTGACACCCCCCAATTGAGGGCAGCCCTTAAAGCAAAAGGAGCTGTTCAATGAATAACGAAGAGACGTATCTCACTCCTCAGGTTTTCACCCGCCACAAACTCCCTCTCCACGCCCTGCTCATCCAGAACCAACCCTGGTTCTCTGCCCGCGACCTGGGCCGCCTGCTGCACATTTACCTCAACAAACGCATGCTGCGAAAACTCGACCCCGACCAATACCAAACCCGCAAAACCCTGATCCACAACCAGATCGAAAACACCCTCCTGATCAGCGAATCCGGTATCTACGCCCTCCTCGTCTACCACTACTGCCCCGAATACCGAGCGCTACGCGAATGGCTCACCCATCAGGTTATCCCCACCCTGCGCGACGCCCAGCACCCCACCACAAGCGAACGCCCACAGCTAAGCCTGCTGAATTGGCCCGAGATGTCGTTGAGTTTGCTGCACTGGAATAACCAGCCGTGGATTCGGTTGCAGGATGTGCCGTTGATGGTGGTAGAACGGGAAAAGCTAAAGCGCCCAGAACCGGGCACTTGGTGGAAGAGAGCTTCGCGGATGCTGCAATCGCTATAGGCCCGCATGCCGGAGCTGAGCCCTGCGTAAATCGTAAGTCGACTGAAGATTCATCCAGAACTCAGGTGTGGTGTTGAGGTGGATGGCCAGCCTGATTGCCAGATCGGCGCAGATCCTGAGCTGGCATTTCACAAGCTTCTCGATCTCGGTTTCAGGCCAGTTCGTGGGCGTGGCCAAGTCCATGACCGTCATGCCCAATGGCTCCATGAATTCCTTATTCAGCACCTCGCCCGGATGAATCGGGCGCATACCATTGCGGTCCATTTTTTGCCTCCAGCGGCTGCATTGAGCGGCCAAACTGGAACATCCAATCCAGCTATTCAAGACCTCCGAACCCTTTCGCCGACGTCCTTCAGCAATTTGGGCATGGTCCTACAAGGATTAGCTCTCGCGCCTGATTCTAGCTCTTCTCTCTTTAACCTATGATTCGGCCGTCTGGCAGCAAATCTCAAAATGAGCTCCTCAGAACGCCTCAGATCAGATTCGAGCATTGCTTAAAGCCAGCGGCCTTCAAATCTCGCGGAGCTTCACCATGCAAATGTCAATTTTTCCAATCAGCTTGCCATCACTCCATCACAAGCTAATCTATGGCTTGCAAAGCCGTTGATTTCGTGATTATTGACTGTAGAATGCTCCGATTTTTAAAGTCAAACCTCGTATGCATTGAGAGGAAGGGAAACGAAATGAAGAGATCTGATGACACAAAAATTTATCAAAATGATAAATCGTCACGTCTGGACAACAATCAGAGCTCCAACATTATCGGCTTCGCCGCTTTCAAAGAAAAAAAAGCCGATGAAGAATATAAAAAAGCAATAAATAACATTTTGGCTCGCGCGCAAAAAGTTGACTGGTAACACACCAGTTCCTTTAGCTCGCGCAGGGAAAGGCGCGAAAAATGTCAGCAGTCCCCAAGGAAAGTCATCCTAAAAATAATGACAGCCATTCAAATATTCGAACAATTGGGGAGCGCATAGAAGGTCGCCGCAGCGACGAAATAGTTATTGCGTTCTGCGGTCCCGTAGGCTGTAACCTTGCCGATGTAATACGAACTATTCGAGCTCAGTTCGAAGAGTACGGGTACCTAACCGAACACATTAAGATCAGCGATATAATTAAAGACTATTACAGAGAAAATGGACTACCTCCGAGACTCTCAAAATTGTCGTTGAACCCCTCGCCGGGTAAAGAGCGGTATACAACACTGCAAGACCTTGGAAATGATTTACGTCAACGCTTTGACTCCCAGATATTAGCTGCACTCGCCATGGCAAAAGTAGCCGCAAACCGCGACATCGCCATGCGAAAAAATGATATAGAAAAACCGCCCAAAACGGTCTATATAGTTGACCAGCTAAAACACCCCGAAGAAGCTGAACTATTCAAACTCGTTTATGGAAACATATTTTATCTTATTGGTGTTTTGAGCCCGCAGAATGTCAGGTTCAATTACTTAACAAGAACTGAACG
Organism: Pseudomonas sputi; assembly: GCF_021603585.1. Classification (GTDB taxonomy): domain Bacteria; phylum Pseudomonadota; class Gammaproteobacteria; order Pseudomonadales; family Pseudomonadaceae; genus Aquipseudomonas; species Aquipseudomonas sputi. The sequence continues at coordinate 2,164 of NZ_BQHI01000026.1, forward strand.
CATACCTGGTCACGACGCACAGTTCCTGATAGATCGGGACAGGGACGAGTTAAGAACTTCATATGGGCAAAAATTAGAAAAAACTGTCCAACTTGCCGATTATTTCATCCGAAACAATCAGGACTCTATTTCAAATCTGCTACATCCCTGCCAACGTTTCGTAGCTCTAGTCCATGGAAAAAATGGTGTAACTCCTACCAAGGACGAATCAGGAATGTATGCTGCCTACTCCGCCTCGTTGAAGTCCGCTTGCTTAAGCAGGCAAGTGGGTGCTGCAATAGCGAACAAAGAGGGCAACATAATTTCTTTGGGATGGAATGACGTACCAAAGTTTGGAGGAGGGCTCTACACTTCAGACTCTAGAAACGATCAAAGATGTATTTACCATGGCGGAAAATGCTATAACGACATTCATAAGTCAGCACTCATTCAAGACATTGTAAAAATTGTTAGCCAAAAAATAACTGTAACCGACGACGTAAAAGACGAGCTAGCAAAACTCATTCAGAAAGAAACCAGAGCAGGATCAATCATTGAGTTTTCCAGAGCTATTCATGCGGAAATGGAGGCTATATTAGGACTCGCGCGCTCGCAAGGAAACTCTACTGACTCCTGCGTACTATATACAACAACATTTCCATGCCACAATTGCGCCAGACATATTATCGCTGCGGGAATCAAGCGTGTAGTTTACATTGAGCCTTACGAAAAAAGTCTCGCATTAGACCTTCATGAAGATGCAATTACAACCGATGAAAACCATGTCGGAAAAACCTTGTTTGAAACATTCTCAGGAGTAGCGCCGAGCAAATATGCATCATTCTTCATAGCTCGCGGCAACAGAAAGGATAGCTCAGGTTCGGCAATTGATATAATCAAAACTGACGCAACGCATATTGGAACAGAGTATCTTGACCCCTATCAAACAATCGAAGGAAAGGTTGTTCAAGACCTAATGTCCAAGGTATCTCCCTCTACACAACCAACTCCCCCTATAGATGTTCCTCCACCGCCGTCCTCTCCTACACCGCCAAGAGCGGCTTAAAAAATGAAGATGGTGAGAATATCTCTCCATCTTCTACTTAAAACTTAAACGCTTGTCGTTTTTTCCATAAAGTAAATCCAAGTAATATTTGGTTTATATTTGTCCTCGTAATCTCCCGCAAAACTCCACGCCCCCTACTACCCTTCAAAAACCCGCAGGAAGCGGCCCCTGACTCAACTCAAGGAACGACCATGTCCCTCGCCATCGTCCACAGCCGCGCCCAGATAGGCGTGGATGCTCCCGCCGTCACCGTCGAAGTTCACCTGGCCAACGGCTTGCCCTCGCTGACCATGGTCGGCCTGCCGGAAGCGGCGGTGAAGGAGAGCAAGGACCGGGTGCGCAGTGCGATCATCAATTCCGGGCTGCAGTTTCCGGCGCGGCGGATCACTCTGAATCTGGCACCGGCGGATCTGCCCAAGGATGGCGGGCGGTTCGATCTGGCGATTGCGCTGGGGATCCTGTCGGCGAGTGTGCAGGTGCCGACGTTGACGCTGGATGACGTGGAATGTCTGGGTGAGTTGGCGTTATCCGGCGCCGTGCGGGCGGTGCGCGGGGTGTTGCCGGCAGCGCTGGCAGCGCGCAAGGCCGGGCGGACGCTGGTGGTGCCGCGGGCGAATGCCGAGGAGGCTTGTCTGGCTTCGGGACTGAGAGTGATTGCGGTGGATCATCTGCTCGAAGCCGTGGCGCATTTCAACGGGCATACACCGGTCGAGCCTTATGTTTCGGATGGGCTGATCCATGCCGCCAAACCTTATCCCGATCTGAATGAAGTACAGGGCCAACTCGCCGCCAAACGGGCGCTGCTGATTGCCGCTGCTGGCGCCCACAACCTGCTGACATTATGATAGGTTACAAAACATCACTGTGATAAAGCGATCGAACATCTGATGACCAGCAAAGCGTACTCCTACATCCGGTTTTCCTCGCCCGAGCAAGCCAAAGGTGATAGCTACAGGAGGCAACGGAAAGCCGCCGAAGAGTATTGCTCAACGCATGGAATAGAGCTCGCCTCATCACGGGAATACACGTTTCTCGATAAAGGGCGGAGCGCCTACAAAGGTCGCCACCTTGATGACGAAGGGCAGTTACGGAGATTTCTCGACCTTGTCGATAGTGGCGCTGTCGTACGTGGAAGCTACTTGCTCGTAGAGTCATTGGATCGCCTCTCAAGGGAAAAGGTGAGTACCGCCCTCCCTCGATTCATGGACTTACTCAACAGCGGCATACGTGTGGTTACGCTGTCGGATAATCGCCTCTACACGGAAGAATTCAACGAACTGGATTTGATTATCAGCATCGTCCACATGAGCAGAGCTCACAACGAAAGTTCAATAAAGGCTCAACGACTGTCGTCAGCTTGGGATAACAAGAAGGCCCTCGCTCGGACACAACTCAAGCCATTAGGTCGGGCATGTCCAGCATGGCTCGAACTAAGGGATGAGAAGTATCAACCTATCCAACAACGTGTCGAAACCATCGGGCTGATCTTCGAGTTAGCAATCGCTGGATACGGACAAGGCGTCATACCACGGATGCTAAATGATCGGCAGATACCTGTCTTTGGTAGTCGCAATAGAAACCACTCTGGGTCATGGGGCACGAGCAGCGTTTCCAAGATACTGAACAACCGAGCACTACTGGGCGAGTACCAACCAACCCATATCGTTGATGGCATTAGAGTAAATGACGGAGACGCTATCCTTGGATTCTTTCCTACAGTGGTTACAGAAGATATATTTTATCAAGCACAGGCAGTGCGAGCTGAACGCAGAACACACAAAACAGGTAAGCAGTCGAAGCGTTTCAATGTTCTACAGGGCGTAATTAAGTGTCATACGTGCGGTGATGCAATGCATATCGTCAACAAGGGTAGACCACCCAAGGGGGCGACTTATATTCAATGTCATTCAGCACGCAAGGGCGTGTGTAAAAATGGTTACATTCGCTTGGAGCGAGCTGAATTTATCCTACGTGAGATTCTCGCGAAGGTTGACTCACTGAGCCTCATACAAACGAGCCAAGGTGAAGCACTCAAACAACTCAAAACAGTGGAAGGAAAACTCGAAACGTTGAGTCAACGACATTCGCAAATGAATGCTGACTACTACGCGTCACCATCAACCGCTGTCGCACGGATGATTTCCAAATTGGAATCAGAGCAATCCGCCCTGCAAACTGAAAAAGAGGCTCTCAAACAAAGCGTGGCGGCCTCTAAAGTCGTATCCAAAGAGCACTTCTTGGAGCGTCTAGACCTAGCCTCATATGAAGGTCGACACGCAGCCAATAGCCTTCTGAAGCGCCTCAACCTGTACATTTTCGCACTTAGCCAGGCACCCACTGAGCAGTCATACTTTGTTTCTGAGAAAAATGAAGTACCGCTACCATTTTCGCCTTCATTTTCCAATCTGCACTTCATTGCCACCCACAGAAAAGAAGGAGTAACGATTCTTGGAATGCGAGACGAGTTAATAGACTTGCAGGTGATACAAGGCGAGTTAACGCCGCTACAGGCACTGCTTGAAAAATCCGAGTCATGGGACGAGCTACCGGACGAAGTCTTCGCAGAGCTTGCCAAGAGAAGATAGCTGCGACTGCATTTGGGATTTGTCCTAAAGCCAGCTCTTGAGCATCCATTTAACGTCAGGCAACCCCAGCCCAAGCCGGGATAGTCCAGGATGATTCAGCAGATGGCGTGGCACGCACAGTGAGCGACTATTGCCGGGCGAATGGTCTACCGGGCTTTAAGAACTGAGTGAAAAGAAAAGCCCGCTCAAAGGCGGGCTCTAGACGTTTGCCTATTCAGGCCGTCAATTCGAGGATATGCTGTCCTTCTGTCAGTAGTTTTATGAAATCCTTTGCGTCAGAGAAGTAGTTCTTAAACGCCATACGAATCTCTTCGTTCGTGTCCGCCTTTACGAGAACAACATCAAGGGTGGGATAGTCCCTCTCCAATCGAAATAGCTCCCTTAATGCATCTGGAGCTTCTTTAAAGCTCCTCACCTCGAGGCTGCCATCTTCTTTGAAAATGAGAATGGAGTTTCGACTGTCTGTGTACACCGTCTCCGAAGAATTCAGCCCTGTAAGGGTTCTGATGATATGAATCTCTTTATCAACAGCTTCAAATCTCTGCAGCAATTCCCCATCACTATAATCAGGAAATGGACCAGTTTTGCTTTCGTGGGCTCTACTGAGAATCTCGCTGGCAAGAGCCATGCAATTTTCATATCTTTTGTCGCCCTGCTGGAACTTTGGCTGACTTTCAGTGATGAAGCCAATAACTTCAACTGCCGTTGCCCACGCATGTTGAACTAGGGTTCTATACTGGATTTCGAGTAACAGCCCACGGTACTGATCACCATTCTTTGACCGCACATCATATGAGTAGACATCGTGGATGCCTCTGTAGCCTGTTTGTTTCGGGCGTTTGATGTAATCGTATTTGTCGGTTTCATTTTTGCGCTTGTGATTGAATCGTGCCTTATGAAAGCTCTCTCGAAACTCATATAGTTCATCAATCGAGCGAAATATGAGGCGACATCCCGCTACATCATCCATGCGGGATAGTTCCATCTTTGGAAGTCGCATCAATTTATGGAAGATCGTGTTCTTGCGTTTATGCCTTTGAGCAACAACGATTTGCTTACCTCGAGTGCGACTTCGCAAGCTCGCTTGGAATGTATTCAAGACGATACGGTGGGCAGCTCGCCACTCATCAATTACGTGCATATCTTCAACGCTCGCACGCTGGTCGCGGATGCTATAGCCAGCAGCATTGACGCGCGATTTCGAGCCCCCCGGAAAACCTACGACCATATCATTCACTTGATTTCGTCCTTGCTGGCAGCAATGCGCGATGGATTCTTGTTGGAGGGTATGAGAGGTGAAAAGAAAAAGCCACCCCTTGGCCCTGCCCAACCGGGAGCCCTTTCCAGACGCCCCCCACTGCCCGCCAAAATTTCTGGTGTTATTCGACAGTCGGTTGATTTTGAAGCACAGAAAATAATAAACCGTAGTTCTGCCTGAGGCGCTAAGCCAAGTGCGACAGGTCCAAATGGAAACCCGAGAAATATAGAAATAACCCTACACGCCTAGAGGCTTGTACAAGGCCGTTGAGGGCACGCCGCTTTACATCAAGCCACGACACCAGAAACAACAAAGCTCGCCTTGAGCGAGCTTGTAGAACCCTCACAGGGGCTAGTTTTTCATAGCCCGTTGCACACTGCTCAGACTCACTCCAAGAGCCTTTGCCACCTTGCGAAATGAGGCTCCATCTTCTGCCATTGCCTTGCGGATGGCTGCATCATCCACCGTCTTCACACGCCCCTTGTAGATACCAGCTGCCTTGGCCTTCTGGATGCCTTCTGCCTGACGTTCACGGATCAATGCACGCTCAAACTGAGCGACGCTGCCCAACAGGCCCAACATGAGTTCCTGCATAGGGCTGGCTTCGCCAGTGAAGTGGAGACCTTCCTTGTGGAACTGCACCGCCACACCCTTGGCAATCATCCCTTTCACTAGAGACAGCAAGTCTTCTAACGAACGAGCCAGACGGTCGATGCTGTGGACGTGGAGAACATCACCCTTGCGGATGTGGCGAAGCATTGCCTGTAGCTCTGGGCGGTCTGTTGTCGCTCCTGACACCCTGTCGGTGAACACTTCATCTAGTGCAACCCCGTCCAACTGACGATCTGTATTCTGGTCAGCCGATGAAACCCGTACATAGCCAATGCTCGCCATATTCCCGCCCTCTGTATTCATTTGGCTCTAGAGGCTGGCATTATGAATGTATTCTAAATGCGAAATCAATCCTATTGAATACAGATTCTGTCGTTTTCAGAAGACGGCTGCACTGAACGTCAGAAGCCGACTGCACTATAGCAGCGGAGGGGTTGGATCCATCAGGCAACGACGGGCTGCTGCCGGCCAATAGCCGACAATGACGACACTGGAAATCCCCGCCTGTGAGCGTCGGCTCAGGGCGGGACAGCGTCATCCAGCTACCTGCGCCACTGACTCAGCCTTGTCCAGCCGGCCGCGCCGCACGAACAGACTGACCAGCCGTTGACGGATCGCCACCTGGAGTTCCGCCAGTTGTTCCGGCGTGATGCGAATTTCACCCGCTCGACGAGCGCAACACCGGCGCCGCCTACGCCAAGAACCGGCGAATCGAACTCAAACTCACGAACCGCTGAGCGCCGCGTCACCGCGCTGCTGCGCCAGCCAGTCGCGCGGGGCGCAGCCCATGCGCACGCGGAAGGCGCGCGCCAGAGCGTTCGGGCTGCCGTAGCCGACGCGGTCGGCCACCACCGCCACCGGCCGCCCCTGCTTGAGCAGGGTGCAACTGACGTTCATCCGCCAGTCGGCCAGATAGTCGCCCGGCGTGACGCCCACCGCGTCCTTGAACGCGGCGGCGAAGCGCGCGCGTGACATGCCCGCCTTCGCCGCCAGCGCCTCGAGCGACCACGCGGTCTGCGGCGCATCGTGCATGGCGGTTATGGCGCGCGCGAGTTTCGGGTCGGCCAGGCCCGCCAGCAGTCCGGTGGCGCCAAGCCGCCCATCCATCAGATAACGCAGCAACTGGATCAGTAGCAACTCGCACAAGCGGTCGATGGCGGCCTGCCGACCGCACTGGTCGCGCTCGGCTTCGGCAAACAGCAGCTCTAGCGTCGGCCCGAGGCCGGGCAAGTCCGCCAGCGGAATCAGCAGCATCGACGGCAAGGCCATGGCCAACGGATTGCCCGTCGAAGCGCCCAGATCGACCTCCGCACACAACAGCTCAGCGGTATCGCCGGGGGCGGCGACAAAACGATGCGACGCCACGCGCGGATAAAACAGCAGGCTCGGCTCGGTAACCAGCAGATCTTCATGCACGGGCGAACGCGCCGTAATCGGGCCGCGCCGCACCAGATGGATATAGCCATGCGGCGCCGCGCAATGATGCTGCCCACAGAAGGCGCCGCTGTGAAAAACGCGCGCCGAAAGCGAGTAGTGCCGGAGCAAGCCGGCCAGTCGATCCGCCATTCCACTCTCCATATAAGACGATAGGTTACGTATTTGATACTTTACGTGCCATATCGTACCAAACAAAGGGCGATCATGCCCACGTGCTCTTGCACCTCACCCACTACGGAGATAGACATGACCCAAATCGCCCCCCTGACCATCGACACCGCTGACGCCGCTACCGCTGCCACACTCAAGGCCGTCAAAGCCAAGCTCGGCGTGGTGCCGAACCTGCTCGCCACGCTGGCCCACGCGCCGGCAGCGCTCAACGGCTACCTCGGCCTGTCCGAAACGCTGGGCACCGGCCGCCTGAGTGCCACCCAGCGCGAGATCGTTGCGCTGGCTGCCGGTCAAGCCAATCGCTGCCAGTACTGCCTGAGCGCACACACCCTGATCGGCAAAGGTGCCGGACTGTCGGCAGAGGCCATCGCCGCGGCCCGCACCGGCCAGGCGGCCAACGCACTTGACGATGCAATTGCCGGCTTTGCCCGCGCGCTGGTCGAGCAACGCGGCGTGGTGTCGGCCGACGCCATGGCCAACTACCGCCGCGCGGGGCTCGACGACGGCCTGATACTGGAAGTGATCGCCAACATCGCGCTGAACACGCTCACCAACTACACCAGCCACATCGCCGACACCACGGTGGATTTCCCCGTGGTCGCCGTCTGATCTCCATAGGCCCGATATGAAAGCGCTACTCAAAGACTTCTCGCTGTCCGCCGTGGTCGCCGGCTTCATCGCGACCGTGATTTCCTACGCCGGTCCGCTGGTGATCATCTTCCAGGCGGCCAAGGCTGCGGACCTGCCGCATGACGTGCTGTCGTCGTGGGTCTGGACGATCTCCATGGGCAGCGGTGTGCTCGGCATTGCGCTCAGCATTCGCTACAAGGTCCCCATCGTCATCGCCTGGTCGGCGCCCGGCTCGGCGCTGCTGGTGACCATGCTGCCCGACATCACGCTCAACCAGGCGGTGGGGGCGTACATCGTCAGCAATGTGGTGGTGTTGCTGGTCGGCCTGTCCGGTGCCTTCGACCGCATCATTGACCGTCTGCCCGCGGCCATCGCGGCGGGCATGCTCGCGGGGATCCTGTTCCGCTTCGGCACTGGCCTGTTCGTCGCAGTCAAGGACCAGCCCTGGCTGGTGCTGGCGATGTTCGGCACCTATCTGTTGTTCAAACGCTCGCTGCCGCGCTATGCGGTACTCGCGGTATTGGTGGTCGGTGTGACTATCGCGATCGCCTCGGGCGAGCTGCGCAGTGAGGCGCTGGTGATCGGGCTGGCGACGCCGGTGTGGATCGCTCCGGAGTTCAGCTGGCAGGTGATCCTCAATATTGCCTTTCCGCTGGTGATGGTGGCGCTCGCCGGGCAGTTCATGCCGGGTATGGCGGTATTGCGCAATGACGGTTACGCAACGCCGGCCAGCCCGCTGATCAGCAGCAGCGCGCTGGGTTCGCTGTTGCTGGCGCCGTTCGGTTGCCACGGTCTGAACCTGGCAGCGATCACCGCCGCGATCTGCACCGGCCGCGAGTCGCACGAAAACCCGCGCAAGCGTTATGTCGCAGGTGTTTCCGGCGGTGTGTTCTATCTGTTGCTGGGGATCTTCGGGGCGACGCTGGTTTCGCTCTTCACGGCTTTCCCCGCGGCGATGATCGCCGCGCTGGCCGGCCTGGCGCTGCTGGCGGCGATCGGTGCTGCATTGTCCGGCGCGATGGCGGTCCCGGCCGACCGCGAGGCGGCGCTGATCACTTTTCTGGTCACGGCGTCCGGCATGTCGTTTCTCGGCCTGTCGGCGGCGTTCTGGGGCTTGGTATTCGGCCTCTGCGCCCACGCGCTGCTCGGGCTGCGACAACGCCGAAGCGCTCCGGCAGTGCCTCTCGCGACGAGCTCCGAGGAGCAGCAGCCGGCACGGTGACCTCAATCTGAGCAGGTAGCTTTTTAGCGTTCCAACCACCCATCTGTCGTTCTTCCGATTTCGTCGGAGGGGCGGCTGCGTGCACCCGAAAAAACAAAAACAAGAGAGCGACACCATGCAGAAAACTCGAATCTCCCGCCTTGCACTGGCCATCGGTACAGTCGCCACGATCCCTGGCGCGTTTGCCGCTGACGGCGGTTTCCTTGAAGACGCCACCGCAACCTTGCAGGCGCGTAACTATTATTTCAGTCGGGATTTCTCCGACATCGTCGGTCCCAATCAGCAGTCAAAGGCCGAAGAGTGGGCGCAGGGCTTCATTCTCAAGGTCAATTCGGGCTTCACCCAGGGACAGGTCGGCTTCGGCATCGACGCCATCGGCATGCTCGGCATCAAGCTCGACAGCGGCGGCGGCCGGATCAACACCGGTCTGCTACCGACTGGCAGCGACGGCAAGGCGCAGGACGACTACAGTCGACTCGGTGCGGCGCTCAAGGTGCGCCTGTCGCAGACCGAGCTGCGCGTCGGCGAGCTGACGCCCAACCTGCCGGTACTCGCCTTCAGCGATATCCGCCTGCTGCCGCCGACTTACCAGGGCGCCAGCATCGTTTCCAACGAAATCACCGGGCTGACTCTGCAGGCCGGCCAGCTGCGCTCGGGAAGCCTGCTGAACGAGGCAGGCGATGGCGAGATGTTCGCCAAGCTCGGCAGTACGCCACGGCTGGGCGGCAATAGAAGCAGCGACCGTTTCCACTACGCGGGTGCCGATTACGCCTTCAACGACAAGCGCACGTCGGTGGGGGTGTGGTACGCGCAGCTGGAGGATATCGAAGCAGTAGAGACATAAGGGCAGCGAATACAAGCATGCTAAAAAAAATGAATATATTATGAAGAGATATGCTTTCCGTCGGCGCTGTCTGGCTTCCAATAAGTATTAAAGCTACCGGTATGGCGAGAAGTTGATTCTGTATCTCAGAAAAAACCTTATTCAGCTTAAGCATAAAGTCAAGCTTTTCTTTCTCTACTTGATCTCTTATTTTTTCAAAAGAAAACTCAGAGACGTATAACTGATAATTCGCATTGACGCGTTCTACAAATTCCGAAAACCGTTTAAGCAGACAGGGAAGTGTTAGTCTGTCGAGCTCATTTGTCTTCAACATTTCAATCAGAACTGATTTTATGATTGAGGACTTTTGTTCTTTATGAATCTGAGCATTAACGAATTCGGCATAAAAATCTTGGCAGCCATCGAGGGGACGGAGATCATTAACGGTGTAGCCTAGAGATAACTCGATTTTCTGGCCATGTAAGAAAATGGCTTTTAACTTTCCTTTCAATACCGAATGATCCGCGACTTTAGCGATTTCTTGGATAAAACGAGCAGTATCTAGATAATACTGTACAATCCGGTCGGGTGCGTTTTCTCCACCCTTGTAGTGGTAGTCAATATCAGACAAATAAAACTCTTTCGGCACGCGTGCTTGGCGAGACGGAGCCGAAATCAAATCTTCCAAACAGCTGGCAAAGATTAAATCATCTTGGGACGGCAACTTAAAAGATAGTTGCTCAATCCTTTGATCGTACTGAGCCTCCAATCCGCTTTTTTCGAGGTCTGAGTGAATACTCGCATATTCTGCCTGCGGAAGGCGACCAGACAGCACCCGGCCAGAAGAAACGGGCCCTGCTATTTTCTTGCTTAAATGAATAGCGAGCTCTAAATCGTTCATCTCATTCTTCGTTGTCTTCTGGATCTATACCTTTCTCTTTTTTTATTCTTGCTATCAGATCGACTGGGGGATTTCTGATGATAATGCTTTCTTCGTCGTCGTCTAGATATACTCTTTCGTTGAATATATCCTCAACATCAAACCCAAGACTTATAGTGCCAAACTTTGTTGTATAGCGCTGCAGTTTCTTAATGCTGCTACTGTGCGGAGAGAAAGTTTCGTGAATCTCAACGTTATTGTCTTTGACATACTCGATAAACGAAGCGGGCTCTTCTGGGTTAATGAACGCTGAAAGTGCTACCAAATGAACTGGTTTGTCATCGTCCTTCATTTCTTTACAGTGTTCGTAAACCTTGGCGCGAATGGATTGGCGCTCCGCCGCGGCGAACTCATTTTCTTCGCAATATGAATCTATCGTTTCGATAAGCTTTTGCGTGTTGTATTTGGAGTCCGTGTAATCAATGCATGCGAGTGCCTGCCTGAAGTATGCGGATGAGTCGCCTTCAGCGCCTGTTCCTTTTTTAATGAAGGAAAGGTAAGGTTGTTCATCGTTTTGCCACTTCTCAATATCGATCCGCGCCGCCTCGCGCAGATTGCTAACATCAAAGAAAAGCGAGTCGTTTAAGTCGAGCGTCGTACTATCTATCCCTACTCCCTCTTTAAGCTTCAGCATCGCAATCAGTAGCCAGTCCCGCCCCTGATTCTCATACCGGATGAACACAGGATAGCTTGTGGTAGTCAACCTGCTGTTCGCCATTTCTGTCGAAATAACTTCGGTGCAAAGTTTACTCATTGCCACCAGATCAGTTTTCCCGGCATGGTAGTCGGTCAGGATCTTAGGGAAGATATGGATCATATGGTTGGCGCCTAGAGTCCCGTAGCCGTTACTGAGTCTCCCATACAGCTTCAGCACATCATCCCCCAGATTCTGAAGTCGATCGTCTAGCGGCAACGGAGTCAGTCGGGGGACCACAGTGGCGCTACCTGGGCCTGACGTGTCTCGGGCTTTCTCAATCCCGTGGATGATGGACTCTGTAATATTCACTGGATTCCCTTCTCTCAGGTGGGGTCGGCTTTCACGCTTTGTTTAGCGGAATGCAAGCTGCTTCTGTGCAGGCCACAGTTAACTACACAACAGTTACGGGTGCTACTCCCAACCTAATTGCCCGCATTTAAGGCTGCAGCCTCTGACAAATCGATCAGGGAATGGCATCAACAGAAGCTGAAATCGTTTCGTGGGCTGCCCCGTTGTGATTGGCCCACCTGTACGTCTCCTTTTGGCCGAGAGCAGACATTGCTGAACCCCATATCAAACTAACTTTTCCCGTCATCCCTCCGACAGTTGGGAAGTGTCACATCCGCTCCCCTAGTTGCAGCGAACCACCCATAGCTGATCCAGCCTGGTCGTGAAACTCTGGCTCATCATGTCCCGTCGCATTCCCCAATCCGGCGTCGTAGTTATTCGGCCTGGTCTCAGGGTATTGCGGCCCCACTTGGCATTGATCGCATCGAGCACGCCCATGACGCGCTCCGAGGCGGCAGGCTGGGTTTCGGTGAAGAGGTCAGCGGTATATTCGCCGCGCTGGCGGAGGTCCATCAAAAGGACCTCGGCCTTGCTGAAAGAGAAGCCGTCCCGATAAACGTGTTCCAGACCTGCAATAGCCGCCCGAGTGATGTGCCGGGTGTCATCAGTGGGGTACGGCAGCTCGCACACTACCCCTTTTGCGAACTTGGGCTCGTCGGGATTGAACATGCCGGTGCGGATGCTCACTCGTACGCGCTTGCACATCGATTGCTGCTTCCGCAGTTTCTCGCTGGCCCTGGCGGGGGGCACCTCAGAAAACGGAAAATAAAGCACGCTAAGGCATAGCTGACCTTGCCAGGCCTGCTTCGCCCTGTAGTGACGCGATCAACGGGCAGGAAACATTCCCCTTTCGTGCATGGCAGGCGCACACGAGTTCAGACAGCACGGTTTCCATGCGCGCCAAGTCGGCCATCTTCTCGCGCACGTCCTTGAGCTTGTGTTCGGCCAGGCTGCTGGCCTCATCGCAGTGGGTGCCATCGTCGAGCCGCAACAGCTCGGCAATCTCGTCCAGACTGAACCCCAGCCGCTGTGCCGATTTCACGAATTTCACCCGAACCACGTCCGCCTCCCCATAGCGGCGGATGCTGCCGTAAGGCTTGTCCGGTTCCGGCAACAGGCCCTTGCGCTGATAGAAGCGGATTGTCTCCACGTTGACCCCGGCCGCCTTGGCAAAAACGCCAATGGTCAGGTTTTCCAAATTATTTTCCATATCGCTTGACTCCGTACATGAGTACGGAAGTAAGGTTACGCTATCCAATCCAAATTCAAAAGGGCCAACGTATGTCTGAACCACAAAACGGGCGCGGTGCGCTCTTCGCCGGCGGGCTGGCCGCCATTCTTGCATCGACCTGCTGCCTGGGGCCGCTAGTACTGGTCGCCCTGGGCTTCTCCGGTGCTTGGATCGGCAACCTGACGGTGCTGGAACCCTATCGACCGTTGTTCATCGGCGCGGCGCTAGTGGCGCTGTTCTTCGCCTGGAAGCGGATTTACCGGCCCGTGCAGGCATGCAAGCCAGGTGAGGTCTGCGCGATTCCGCAGGTGCGCGCCACCTACAAGCTGATTTTCTGGATCGTGGCCGTGCTGGTCCTGGTCGCGCTTGGATTTCCCTATGTCGTTCCATTTTTCTATTAACCAGGAGTTCATCATGAAGAAACTGTTTGCCTCCCTTGCCCTCGCCGCCGCTGTTGCCCCGGTGTGGGCCGCCACGCAGACGGTCACCTTGGCCGTTCCTGGCATGACCTGCGCGACTTGTCCTATCACCATTAAAAAGGCCTTGAGCAAGGTCGACGGTGTTAGCAAGACCGAGGTCGACTTCTCAACCAAGCTTGCCGTCGTAACGTTTGACGATGCGAAGACCAACGTCCAGGCGCTTAGCAAGGCGACGACGGATGTAGGCTACCCATCTGAGCTGAAGAAGTAAGGCAACAAATAACGGCAGCATCGCTAGAACCACGGCAGAGATGCCGCTCAGGCGATTCTGCCGGTCGTCATCGCGTGAGCAGCCTGTAAACGACCCACGGAGCCTGTTCCCTGAAGCGCACAACCGATTCAGTGACCGAGGCGTCGTACTAGTTGGCTTGGGCACAACGGATAAAAGAGAGAGCGGAATGCAAGAGTTAAACGAAGTTGGTTTGAGCGTGGCGGGAATGACTTGCCCAAGTTGTACAAGGCACGTTGAGGACGCGCTGCTGGCGGTCCCCGGCGTAACGCGAGCGGCTGTCGATTATCCATCGAACAAGGCGCAAGTCACAGGCAATAGGCTTGACGTGTCCGCGCTCGTAGCAGCAGTGGGCGCCCTTGGTTACGGTGCTACGCCTACAGACGAATTTGAAAGCAAAGAGCGCAGTGTTGAACAGCCAGGACTCCTTGGCAAAGCCGCCCAGTGGCTGAGCGGCGAGCGCGCGGTGGAGAAACCGGCAGGTCAGCTGCATGTGGCGATCATCGGTACTGGCGGCGCCGCTGTGGCAGCAGCGCTGAAGGCAGCTGAAAACGGTGCCCGTGTCACCCTGATCGAGCGGGGAACTATCGGCGGCACCTGCGTCAACGTGGGCTGCGTCCCTTCTAAGATCATGATTCGGGCAGCGCATATCGCTCATCTGCGACGCGAAAGTCCTTTTGACGTGGGACTGTCGGCAACGCCCCCAGTTGTCCTGCGTGACCGTCTGCTGGCGCAACAGCAGGCCCGTGTGGACGAGCTGCGTCATGCTAAATATGAAAGCATCCTCGAAAGCAATCCGTCGATCAATCTGGTGCGAGGCAGCGCCCGATTCAAGGATGGCCAAACGCTTATCGTGGAAGCGGCAGAAGGTGACACTCGCGAAGTGGCCTTCGATCGCTGTCTCATTGCCACTGGTGCAAGCGCTGCCATCCCGCCGTTGCCTGGTCTTGCAGGAACGCCATATTGGACGTCCACCGAAGCCCTGGTTAGCGAAGCCATTCCTAAACGGCTGGCAGTAATTGGCGCCTCGGTCGTAGCACTGGAACTGGCACAAGCGTTTGCGCGCTTGGGCAGCGAGGTGACGGTCCTGGCCCGGCGCACCTTGTTTGCCAGTGACGACCCTGCCATTGGCGAGGCCGTGACTGCAGCTTTCCGTGCGGAAGGCATCACGGTGCTGACACAGACGCAGGCGAGTGCCGTGACCTATTGCGACCGCCAATTCATCCTGACGACCGCGCAGGGCGAGTTAAAGGTGGATCAATTGCTTGTTGCCACCGGCCGCACGCCAAATACCGCAAGCCTGAATCTCGAGCGCGCAGGTGTGACGTTTGACTCGCAACATCGCATCCTGATCGATCAAGGCATGCGCACGAGTGCTTCGAACATTTACGCAGCTGGCGACTGCACTGACCAGCCTCAGTACGTCTACGTTGCAGCCGCGGCTGGTACCCGGGCTGGCATTAATATGACCGGCGGCGACGTAAAGCTCGATCTCGACGCCATGCCGGCAGTCGTGTTCACCGATCCGCAAGTTGCCACGGTAGGCTACAGTGAAGCAGAGGCCCAGCGCATTGGTCTGCAAACCGAAAGCCGTACGCTCACGCTCGACAATGTGCCGCGTGCACTCGCCAACTTCGATACCCGCGGCTTTATCAAGCTTGTTGCTGAGGCAGGGTCCGGACGCATTCTCGGAGTCCAGGCTGTGACACCGGAAGCAGGCGAAATCATCCAGACTGCCGCGATTGCCATCCGGGCCCGCATGACCGTCCAGGATCTGGCTAACCAGCTTTTCCCTTACCTCACCATGGTTGAAGGTCTCAAACTGGTGGCACAGACTTTTTCGAAGGATGTGACACAGCTATCGTGCTGTGCCGGCTAAACCTTGGGCACCAAAACAGGGACAGAGGAGTTTTTATGTTTTGTGACATCAGACTTAAATTACGCCGTGTACGCGCGTGCTTGACGATCGTACTGGCAAGTACCGCAACGTTAGGCATGCCAAACCAAGCGTTGGCGGCTTATGATTTTTCTAAGCTCGGCGCCGCGATTGAAACATTGTCGCCAGAGACCGTCAGTGATTGGGAAAAGAAGGCCAGGGCTGGCGATGCCATGGCTCAGAACATCATGGGTCTTGCGTACAAATGCGGTATGGGCGTAAAGCAAAACCACGCGGCATCGATCCAGTGGTTCCGCAGGGCGGCCGAGCAGGGTGAAGCCGATGCACAGTTCAACCTCGGGCGCCTCTACGGAAGTGAAGTCGACGGTATGTATAAGAATGGGCGTGCGGCTCCTGCCAACGATGCAGAGGCTTTCAAGTGGTACCGCCTCGCTGCCGAGCAGGGACACACGCAGGCTCAAGTCAGGCTGGCCCAGCTGTTTGCAAAGGGTCTTACCGACATCGCGCCCGACCAGGTGCAGGCATACCAGTGGATGAGTCTGGCCGCAGCGTCGGGAGAACCGACAGCAGCAAAAGTCGTTGCAGACTATGCAGCTCAAATGAAGCCCGAACAGTTACAGCAAGCCCAGCTGCTGGCCGAGGAATGGCAACGCCGGCAAGGCACAAAGTAATTCGTCTTTGTTAAGCGCAGGACGTAACCGCCGAGTAAGGTTTATCCCGGTTGATCGCTGCCCGATATAACAGGTGGAAAATGGACAAGACTATTTATTCCAAAAAGATTGCCGAAAGCCTTTC
Source organism: Pseudomonas sputi (assembly GCF_021603585.1). Lineage (GTDB taxonomy): Bacteria > Pseudomonadota > Gammaproteobacteria > Pseudomonadales > Pseudomonadaceae > Aquipseudomonas > Aquipseudomonas sputi. The sequence goes on from NZ_BQHI01000026.1 coordinate 18,563, forward strand.
ATCTGGCAATCATCCTAAAGAGTTCGCAACGCTCTTTGTCGCGCTGCTCCGACAGCTAGCGATGGGGGGACCTGTATCACGCGAAAAGCTCGCCGGCGCACTCGGATGGTCTGGAGCGAGAGTTGCAACGGTACTTGAGCAGGCACCTGGTACGGAATATGACGACGAGGCCAATATCATTGGACTGGGGCTGACACTACGTGAAACCTCTCACGTTTTTGAGGTGGATGGCCGTCATTTGTACACATGGTGTGCGCTGGACACCTTGATGTTTCCCGCCTTGACCGGCAAGATTGCCCGTGTCACTTCCCGCTGCGCCGCCACCGGTAGGCCGATCACTCTCACCGTTGCACCAGAAGCAGTGCTTCATGTCGAACCGGCAGAAGCAATGGTTTCACTGCGAACTCCGGATACTTCGCCCGACATTCGTTGTTCGTTTTGCTGTCATGTGCATTTCTTTGCGTCTCCGTCTATTGCAAATTCGTGGGCTTCGACCCACCAAGGGATTGAGGTCGTGCCTGTCGAGAGTGCGTTCGACCTTGGTCATGATGTCGCGCTTAAGCTGCTAGAGGACTGCGAGGAAAGCCCAGTATGAATGCGTACTCGATATCGAAGCTGGCTGATGATGCTTGCGTCAGCGTGCATGTCGTGCGCGACTACATGATACGCGGCTTGTTGCACCCTGCTCGGCGAACCGAAAGTGGCTAGAACATTTTCGATGACAAAACACTCGGAAGGCTGCGGTTTCTCCGCGCAGCCTTCGAGTCCGGAATTGGGCTCGACGAACTGGCGCGACTTTGCAAAGCATTGGACGCAGACGATAGCGAAAGCCTGGACCGATGCGTCGAGCGCGTGCGATGGAAGATCGACGTGCGTCGAACAGTTTTGACTGTCGTCGAGGCCTCTTTGAATGAAATGGCGGCCGGTGCAGCTACTTGAGGTCCGGCCGGTAAAAGCGTTGGAATTAGCCACTTCGTATATAATATATTGATTAATATAGCTTTTTCGATGAATGTTTGACTAAAGCCTTTATCGCGACAGTGACTCCTGAAGCTGCTTAAACTGCCCCTGAATCACCGCTTTTTCCTGAAGAATCAACTTGTTCTCATCGGACAGAACTTCCGCTCTATTCTGAGAGGCTTTCAGATCCGTTTTGGTGACCTCTAATGCTTGGGATAGTACGGCCACCTGCTTATCGGCATCTGCTTTCTGGCTTGCGAGTGCGGCAATATTATCCGCCAATTGTTTGCTTTCATGCTTCCGCTCCCGGTTTTTTGCCGAGGCGTCGTTAAGTTGATGCTCCAAGTTCTGGATATCGGCCACTTGCCTATCCAAGGTGCTTTTGTGCATCGCATTGGCCTGTTCGAGCTCATGCGTTTGTCGTTGTAATTGCGCATTAGTGTCTATCAGCTCGGACGCTCTTGACTCGGCTTGGATGAGCCGGTTTTGCAGGTCTTGAATCTGGTCTTTCAGGCCCCGGTTAACCATCTGGAATTGCTCGCGCTCCTGCTGCCGGTCTTCGGCGGTGCGTTGCTGGTAGGGGGCACCTCAGAAAACGGAAAATAAAGCACGCTAAGCTGTGGAAGCCCCTGCCAAGCTCGTTCCACCTTGCAACGACGCAATCAGCGGACACGAAACATTCCCCTGCCGCGAATGGCAGGCGCACACCAGGTCAGACAGCACAGCCTCCATGCGCGCCAAATCGGCCATCTTCTCGCGCACGTCTTGGAGCTTGTGCTCGGCCAGGCTGCTGGCCTCCTCGCAGTGGGTGCCATCGTCGAGCCGCAGCAACTCGGCGATTTCATCCAGGCTGAAGCCCAACCGCTGGGCCGATTTCACGAATCGCACCCGTGTCACGTCCGCCGCGCCATAGCGGCGAATGCTGCCATAGGGCTTGTCCGGCTCGGGCAACAAGCCCTTGCGCTGATAGAACCGGATGGTCTCCACGTTGACGCCGGCTGCCTTGGCAAAAACGCCAATGGTCAGGTTCTCCAAATTATTTTCCATACCGCTTGACTCCGTACATGAGTACGGAAGTAAGGTTACGCTATCCAATTCAAATAGGAGATGGAACCATGAAGCTCGCCCCATATATTTTAGAACGTCTCACTTCGGTCAATCGTACCAATGGTACTGCGGATCTCTTGGTCCCGCTACTGCGGGAACTCGCCAAGGGGCGTCCGGTTTCACGAACGACACTTGCCGGGATTCTCGACTGGCCCGCTGAGCGAGTGGCCGCCGTACTCGAACAGGCCACCAGTACCGAATATGACAAAGATGGGAACATCATCGGCTACGGCCTCACCTTGCGCGAGACTTCGTATGTCTTTGAAATTGACGACCGCCGTCTGTATGCCTGGTGCGCGCTGGACACCTTGATATTTCCGGCGCTGATCGGCCGTACAGCTCGCGTCTCATCGCATTGCGCTGCAACCGGAGCACCCGTTTCACTCACGGTTTCACCCAGCGAGATACAGGCTGTCGAACCTGCCGGCATGGCGGTGTCCTTGGTATTGCCGCAGGAAGCAGCCGACGTTCGTCAGTCCTTCTGTTGCCATGTACATTTCTTTGCATCTGTCCCGACGGCGGAAGACTGGGCCTCCAAGCATCAAGGATTGGAAGGATTGGCGATCGTCAGTGTCCACGAGGCTTTCGGCTTGGGCCAGGAGTTTAATCGACATCTGTTGCAGACCATGTCATCTAGGACACCGTGATCGGATATCGACCCAATGTTCTACGGCACCGGCATCGGATTCGCAGCGCGCGGATTGAACTCGGCGAAACGGTATATGCATTGCCGTGAACCGACCAAAAGGAGGTGTTCGATGAACGCCTACACGGTGTCCCGGCTGGCCCTTGATGCCGGGGTGAGCGTGCATATCGTGCGCGACTACCTGCTGCGCGGATTGCTGCGGCCAGTCGCCTGCACCACGGGTGGCTACGGCCTGTTCGATGACGCCGCCTTGCAGCGACTGTGCTTCGTGCGGGCCGCCTTCGAGGCGGGCATCGGCCTCGGCGCATTGGCGCGGCTGTGCCGGGCGCTGGATGCGGCGAACTGCGATGAAACTGCCGCGCAGCTTGCTGTGCTGCGTCAGTTCGTCGAACGCCGGCGCGAAGCGTTGGCCAATCTGGAAGTGCAGTTGGCCGCCATGCCGACCGCGCCGGCACAGCATGCGGAGAGTTTGCCATGAACAGCCCCGAGCGCATGCCGGCCGAGACGCACAAACCGTTCACCGGCTACCTGTGGGGCACGCTGGCCGTGCTGACTTGCCCCTGCCACCTGTCCATCCTCGCTGCCGTGCTGGCCGGCACAACCGCCGGTGCATTCCTTGTCGAGTATTGGGTCATCACGGCGCTCGGTTTGACCGGCCTGTTTCTTCTGTCACTGGCGCGGGCGTTGCGGGCATTCAGGGAAAGATCATGAGCGCTTCCCGGCCGGATGGATGGACTACGGCGGAGGGCCCAAGCGTTCGAGCGCGGGCAAGGCTTTCTGTTCGCAAAGCCGATGCCGGCGGCGGCATTCGCCGTCTTCGTCAGTCAATGGAGGGGTGCCACCATGAATGCAAATGATCCGACCGCCACCAGTTGCTGCGTGTGCTGCAAGGAAATTCCGCTCGATGCCGCCTTCACACCGGAAGGCGCGGAGTACGTCGAGCACTTCTGCGGGCTGGAGTGTTATCAACGTTTCCAGGCGCGGGCCAGCACTGCGACCGAAACGAGCGGCGAACCGAACGCTTGCGGTTCGCCGCCGTCAAATTGAGACAAACCACGCTTTCGCTACGTCGCCTCATGTCGGCATCAAATTCGGCTGAGTAGCTTCTCGCCATCTGGACGTAGCTCGCCCTTGGGTGAAATATGCCGATACAGGGTCTGCCGCGTGATGCCAAGTTCCTGGCACAGGTCGCCGACCTTGGTCTCTGACTGCCCCATTGCCGCCATCGCCAGCCGCAGCTTGGCGGCGGTCATCTTGAACGGCCGGCCGCCTTTCCGGCCGCGTGCCCGTGCTGAGGCCAGGCCCGCCACGGTGCGCTCGGCGATCAACTCGCGCTCGAACTCGGCCAGCGCGGCGAAGATACCGAAGACCAGCTTGCCGGCGGCGGTCGTGGTGTCAATGGCCGCGCCGTGCCCGGTCAGCACCTTGAGGCCGATGCCGCGTCCGGTCAGGTCATGGACGGTATTGATCAGATGGCGCAGGTCGCGCCCGAGCCGATCCAGTTTCCAAACGACCAACGTGTCGCCTGGCCGTAGTGCCTTCAGACAGCTCGCCAGACCGGGACGATCCTCGCGTTTTCCGGACGCTTGGTCTTCATAGAGATGCGCCGGATCAACACCGGCCGCGACCAGCGCATCGCGCTGCAAGTCCGTCGCCTGGGAGCCATCCGCCTTCGATACTCGCATGTAGCCAATCAGCATCTTGTACCTGTCACATATACGTTCGATTATGTGACAGTTTGCATCGGGAAGCTCTGCACGTCAAAATTTGTCACTTAACCCGTCATTCTGTCTAAGGCATGCAAAGGGTAGGCTAGGCTCATAATGTGACAGAAATTCCGGGGGGATGCCTTCCTTCGCGAAGGTGGCGCGCAACTGTTCCAAGGAAGCGGGGTCGCGCCGACCATAGGAAGCCAACGCGAACAGCGAGCGTGCCGTCTCGGGGTTGTGTCGTGCTTCAATGATGGCCTCATCAATGGCCTGGATTGCACGCTGCCAGTGATCGACGGGTTCGGGCTTCGGCGCTTTCGCCGGCAGGCCACTGGTGAACCCGGTTTGGGGCTCGGACCAGAATAGCTTTGCGTGCTCGCCTGGCGGGCTTATATCCCTCACCTCAATCAAGCTGATTGCCGTTGCCGCCGCCTCCAGCATCTGCAACCGTACTGCCGGGTTCAGGGTTTCATACGGTCGCCACAGACTTTGCCCAGCACGCAGCGGATGCCCGCAGCATTCCCAGATTTGGCGGAGATACCCCGCGTAGGTGCCGCACGTCGAAAGCGGGGTGTTCAGCTCATCGAGCAGCGTGCGTAGCAGCCTAAACCACAATCCGGCGTGGATGCGTCGGCGCGGCAACTCCACGTGGCCGGTCGTCAGTGCCTGCCAGGTACGCTGGTCCATCGCCGCAATCGCGTCGCTGGCAGTGCGCGGTTCGGCGTCGGCGTTCTCCCAGCCGAGAAACCGCCCTGGCACGCCCCAATAGGATTCCAGCCAGCAGCCATGCAGTGGGCAGCTCAGCATCAGGGGCAGCTTCCACGCGAGCAGTACGGCTTGGTTCTCCGGATCGTTCAGACAGAGCGGGCAGGCGCGATGTATCGGCTGGCTGGGCAGCCAGGCACGCCAGCTCGTGATGGATCGCGTCCTACGGCGGAGTTTCGGCAGCAGCACCGAGAGCTGGAACGCATAGGTTTCCAATGCATCTGGAATCTGATCATCAAGGCTGTCCAGTAGCCAAGGCACCCAGCCGGCGAAACTCATGCAACGCAGCCGGTCCGGCTCGATGCCGCTCCGCTGGGAGAGCATCGCCAGCAGCGCCAGTGGTGGCGCGGTGTCCAGGTCATCAACCTGGCCGTGACCAAGATCGTGCTCCAGCAGCTCGGACACCTCCATGTGATAGCAAAGGGCCACGCGGTTGAGCCACGAAGACAAGGCTTCGCCTTCCCTGGGAGCCGGATGCAGTGGCCAGTGTGGCGCTGGCTTCACATCAGTTCCCGCTCGAATTGCCGCCGCCGCTCGCTGGGACCGGTGTAATCGGCCATGCTGAGCGTGCGATGGTTGATCGCTTCCTCACCGCTCTCCACGGCAGCGACGGCCGCCGCCATCAACAGGTGCGCCAGCTCGCCGATGGTGCCCTCGCTGCGCGTGAGCAGGTAGCGGGCCATATCCAGCGTGGCAATCGACGAGGGTCGCCGCAGCGGGAGCGAAGCCGCGAAGCTGGCCAGCAGTGAGCAGCAATCGTCGTTGGCCTCCCACACCGGCAGCATCATCGGCTCGAAGCGGTTTTCCAACTGGTCGTCCGAGCGGATCGCCAAGTAGGCATCGCGTGTGCCGACCCCGACCAGCGGGATGCGCAGCTCGTTGCCGAGGAAACGCAGCAGGTTGAGGAATTCCCGGCGGTTGACGCTGTTGCCGGCCAGGACGTTGTGCAATTCGTCGATCACCAGCATGCGCACGCCGACCTTGCGTAGCAGTGCCAGCGCCAATTGCTCCATTTCCGGCAGCCGTGGGCGCGGGCGCAATGGCGCGCCCATCGCGGCAAGTAGCGCGACGTAGAAGCGGATTACCGACGGTTCGGATGGCATCTGCACGACCAGTACCGGAATGTGCTCCTGGTCGGCGTCGGAGCTGGCCGGGTGGGTGCGGCGGAATTTCTCGACGATCATCGACTTGCCGTTGTTGGTTGGACCGACCAACAGCAGGTTGGGCATGCGTTGTTTGTTCGGCCACGCATACAGGGCTTCCAGCCGATTCAGCGCCTCGACTGCTCGCGGATAGCCGATCCAGCGGTCAGCGCGAAGGCGATGGATGCGTTCGTCCGCCGGAAGACGGGCCAAGCCCTGGGCCACCGGCATCAGGTGGGACAAGTCGATGATGGGATATTCTTCCACGGCTACCACTCCTCAATCTGGTCGAACGGTTTGGCAGGTGGCTGGTTGTCTGCCTGCGGGTCAGCCATGTCCGCGTCCGGTGGTGGCGTGGTTTTGAAAAGAACTGCCGTTGCCTTGAGATGCTGGCGTCGATCCGCGTCGCGCCGCGCCTTGCGCGTAGCTTTCTGCGCGGTGGACACGATTTCGCGCATCTGGCCGATCATGCGAAACAGCGCCGACTCATCCACCTGTTCGCGCCCTTGCTGCCGCAATTTCGCCAGCGCCTGTCGTTGTTCCCAGAGGGTGACAGCCGGGTGCGACAAGGTGCGGTATGGAATTTCCAGATAGTGCTGCCCCTCCGGCTCCAGCACCCAAATGCGGCTGATGTCGCGCGGGTCGCGCCGGATCAGGAACGCAGGCAAGCGGTCGCGCCGAGCTATCCACGGCTTGAGCGCATCGGCGTAGTAATGGATGTGGTCGATGACGAAGCCGGTGCGGGTCAGCGTGCGGCGGATGATGGGCAGAAAATCGACCAGAAAAGCCGTGGTGCGAGTGATGACGGTTGGCACGCCGGTCCGCGCGATAGCTTCGGCCCAGCGCGCTGCCGGCGGCTGGAGCAGGCCGTTGTGCACGGAGCCGTGGTAGGTGCCGACCGCCAATGTGAGCCAGCGCTCCAGCTCACGCAGCGTCAGGGCGGCCTTGTTTTCGGAATCGTAGTCGCCGCGCTGGTCAGGGTTGGAGAAGGTCGTCCCTGGCAATTCGTGGATCATCTGCATCGCCGTGCCGATGATCCGTTCCACGATGCCGCCGTAGTGCGGCTGCCCGAGCGGGCGATAGTCAAGCCGGATGCCATGCTGCTCGCAGCCTCGGCGTAGCGCTTCGCTCTTGAACTCGGCCGCGTTGTCCAGGTAGAGCAGCCTGGGCTTGCCGCTCATCGGCCACTCCATTTCTATGTTCAGACCCTCCAGCCAGGGACGCTTGTCGCAGGCGACATGCACAAGGCACAGGCCGACCGAAACAGATGACGGCGCTTCCAGCGTGACGACCATGCCGAGCACGCAGCGGGTAAACACGTCGATGGCGATGGTCAGATACGGACGGCCAATCGGTTGCCGGTCGCGCTCGTCCACCACGATCAGGTCGATGACCGTGTGATCAATCTGCACTTGTTCCAGTGGCGCGGTCACGGCGGGAGGCTCACCACCGACACCTTGCAGGCTGCGGGACGCATCCTGACCTTCCCGGCGGCGAGTGGCCTTGAGCGGATCGAGGCCGGCGATCCGCAGAGCCACGGTGTTGCGCGCCGGCGCCCGCAGCTTTTGCGCTTTGCAAGCCTGCGCGACCTCGCGGTGGAACGCTGCCAGGCTACGCTTCTGCTTGGTCAGGAAGCGCTTTTGCAGCAACTCGCGGATGATGCGCTCAACTGATTCCGGCAAGCGTCCCTTGCCTTTTCCGCCGCCGGATCGGCTGCGAGCCAGGTCCGTCACAAGCCCAGCACCTTGCCGGGCACGGCGGATTAGGACATACACCTGCCGCCTGGACAGGCCAAGCGCGTGAGCAGCGGCATCGGCGGCTTCATGCCCGACCACATCAAGCGCTGCCAGCGGCCCGATGATTTCCGCCCGTTGCCGGGCCTGCGCCCAAGCCGCATCGGGCAGGGTGGCCACGCCTTGCTCGGCAATCAATGATGTGTCTGACGCCATGCTCACACCTCGCTTTGGTGCACACGAGTATTGAGCATAGTCGAGATTGGTGCAGATGACTTCTGATATTGCGTTGTCAGGAGTCGCCTGCACATCTGGCGTTACGCCCCGTCAATTGGTGCAGTCGTCTTCTGAAAATGACAGATTCTGTATTCACCGACATAAGGTCAATAGGGTGTACCTAATTGAATACAATGATCAGGATTGGCGAAGCTTGAGAATTCCAGCGGTGATTGCTGATGCATTCACATCGAGAGTCTGCAATGCAGTGACTGCGTTCTCATGCACGTCACTGGAACCATTGGCCCTAACCCACAGGGCTACTTCTTCAATCGCTGCTGCAAGTGCGTGCTGGTTGTGCAGCAGGAGGGTTAGTACGTCCGCTGTGGCTATATGGGCTTCTGTGTTGTCTGGCACGGCTCATTTCCTTGAGTTTGTGTGTAGAAGCCGTCAGAGCCCTTGTAGTAGCTCTGACAGGGTCATTCCCAACCCATCAGCAAGCACCTTGGCCGCATCTAGGCTGGGGTTGGCTGTGCCCGTCTCAATTCGTGACATGTACGTACGAACGAGCCCGCACCTATCAGCGAAAGCCTCCTGACTGAAGCCCTGACTGGTGCGTAGTTCTCGGATTCGTTGGCCGAAGCCCTTTCTCAGATTTTGATTTGGCTGCATGCCCGAATGATGGTGGGACGTGCTCCAATCGTGAACACACCAACTGGTGACACACTAACTGATACATTGGTATGCTCAATGCTCACCCAGCTTGCACCTGACAGGGACGCCCCATGAACGAAAAACTGTTTGTTCTGACCACCCAGAAGAAGAAAACCAATCACATCCTGCACGTGATCATGACAGTGCTGACTGGAGGTCTTTGGTTGATCGTGTGGGGCATCACCATGCGAAGCAACGACGCCCACAACAAAAGGATCGATAAGCAAATCAATCAAATCATGCACTACAAGACGCAAGGCTTGAGTGATAACGAGACTTACAAGCAGATCAAGAATGACCAATTGAACTCTGACGTGCTTCAAGGGCGAGTAATTTTCGTGATTTTGGTGGTAGCGTTTTTGTTTTTCTACTTCAGATAGTCGCTCCAGACGGCAGCAACAAATGCTTGTTAAGCACAGACCACCGATTGACTCCCTGTTTACCAAACAATTTAGAGAGATCGTGTGGTTTCTGTTTCTCGATAGCAGTTGCAATCTGATCAAGTTTCTCGGTAGACAATTTCTTTCCCAGAACATTCATGACCGTAGGAAAGACCTTATTCGCCATATTTCGAAGGTCTTCGACTTTCTCGGTTGTGAAGATGGTCAGGTAGGCTTGTAACGGCCTCCCCCCTTTTTTCAACATTTGAACCCTGATGAGAAAGGGTTGATCAGGACACCGCCTACGGAGTGTCTGTTTGAATTTCACCATGTGATCAAGCAACGCATGACTTTGTTCTGGGTCATCATAGAAGATGGAATGTTGATATGACCATTGGTAGGAACGGAGTACAGCCAAGTACTTTCTCTTGGTCTTGTCTTCACTGGATTCACTCATCCCTCTATACCTCCTCACTGATGAACATACTTGGAGTTCCCCTCCTATACTTGCTGATTGATTGAACAGCAAATCCGGCTGACCATTAGACACCGGAGACAGCGCCAGCGTTGGCTTATACCGAGGCCGAAGGGAACCATTCTGAGGCTTAATTTTGTGAAAATTATGCATTAGTAGTGCGGGAAACTCAAAAACCGTTTCGCAATCAGGCCTCTGTCAAGCGTTCGTCCATAAAACCGGGGGCTTTCGCGCTTCGGTACTCTCCGTCATCGATAAAAACCACATGTTTTATAGCGGTTAAATCAGGTTTTTTTTGGGTTTGTGCCAAACCAAACAATTACGCAGATGGGAGGCGCCAGTGAAATTCACCGACGCAACCAACAAACTCTATAGCCCTATTTGCTGCTCAATGTAAGTCTGAAGAACACCGGTAGCCACATCTCCAATCTTCCCCCCTATCGAAAAGAGAAAACCCTTCAGCTTTTGTTTCGCCGAAATCCTATCTTCAGATTTAGCACTTTCATCCGCCAACTCATGCACGGCCGACGCGAGAGCAGCCTTGTTAGCTGCCCCATATTGCTCAATAAGTTCAAGCAACTGTTTTCCATCTACCCCCAAGTGCTGATTTCCATGTATTTGCTGAGCGACCACTCCGTTAATTTTCTCGATGATCTGGGAATTGATATTGAATGTTAGGTTATTATTAATTTCAGGCAGAGGATGTCGATCAATTGTCAATGACGACAGTACACCACTTGCAGCAGGTATACTACTTTCTACCAAACGGTTAATTACACTCCAGTCCTGCTCTGTTCTTACGTACTCAGCAAGCTCAGCCTCCAAGCCGTGTCTTATAGCGAGAAGCTTTCTTTCACGTTCTTGTTTTATATCAACATGAAGTCTTCTCGCCTCCTTGCTGTACCTTTCAACCAAATCGAACACTTCAATTTTATTAAGATGAGAAGAGGCCAACAAAAACTGTGCATCGTGGGGGTTTGTGACGCACATCTCCATAAACGTCGAAAATTCATTGAACTTTTGAGGCAACGAGTTCGACTCTAAGCTTTCGCCACCGAAAAATTCATACACAACTCCCTGATTTGTTCGGTATTGATCATGCCGGACATTCAAACCAGAAACTTTCTGCAAATACTCGCGAAACAACTGTAGTAGCTTCTCCGCTTCATTTGCCCACATTCGCTCAGAAGGAACATAAATTCTAAAAATTAAGTTGCTTTCATTTTTTTCGACGAACGACGATGCAACCACAACAAGTTCTACGTTTTTCCTATAAGGAACAACTATCATTCCATATTCAGAAAACAATTCAACAACTTCATCCACTATCTCAGTCGAAGGAGAGACAAACATCTCACTATAGTCGGAAAGTTCATACTCATAGTCATCGACTAGGTCGGGGTCAAAATCATAAGATTGATGAACATGCTCGGAGGTCGACTTTTCCCGATCTCCAATCAATATAGATTCATGAGCCATAAGCAGGTTTGGCTTTCCAGAAATCAACTCTAGTAGCTCCCTCCTTACCTCACTATATTGAGGCCTGCAAAGAACGTGAAATGTTGCACTCGTCAGCTTCGCGACCACACAAGACACATCATACTCATGAAAAATAGAAATTATCGTCTTCCAGTTATCGGGGCGAGATTCTAGCATTTTTCTTTTATATGGTGTCCCGACAGTCTTCAGCTTTGCAGTTACCCCTTCATAATCTGCATTACCTATAAAGAGCACAATTTTTTGCTTTATCGAACTTCCTTGATCCACACCCATCCGCCACCCCTCAACTGTACTTCATATGTAATTCTGACTATCCCGCCAGAGCAACTAAACTGTCACTTCTTAAGTATTAACGCCGTTACGGAAGTGACCACGTGAGTAACGGAGATTAACTCGAGTTGGGCGAAGCAAACAACTGCCCCACGAATTATTGAAACTTGAATGATTTTCGATTTGTTTGTTTTGTATCTATATACAACCTGCTGTTCAGCGGGCCACCGGGGACGGGCAAGACGTTGCTGGCGAGTCGATTACCGGGGTTGCTGCCACCGCTGGCCGAGAGTGAAGCGCTGGAAGTGGCAGCGATTCAATCCGTCGCCAGTGGAGCGCCGCTGACTCACTGGCCGCAACGCCCGTTCCGCCAACCCCATCACTCGGCCTCCGGGCCGGCATTGGTCGGTGGCAGCTCAAAACCGCAACCCGGCGAAATCACCCTCGCTCATCACGGCGTGCTGTTTCTCGATGAGCTGCCCGAGTTTGATCGCAAGGTGCTCGAGGTTCTGCGCGAACCGCTGGAGTCGGGCTGCATCGTGATCGCACGGGCCAAAGAGCGCGTGCGGTTTCCCGCACGATTCCAGTTGGTAGCGGCGATGAATCCCTGTCCCTGTGGATATCTTGGCGAACCGAGCGGCAAGTGCTCATGCACGCCGGACATGGTGCAGCGCTATCGCAACAAACTGTCGGGGCCGTTGCTGGACCGGATCGATTTGCACCTGACGGTGGCGCGGGAGGCGACAGCGCTGAACCCGGCGGTGAAACCGGGTGAGGACAGCGCCAGCGCGGCCACGCGGGTCGCCGAAGCCCGCGAGCGTCAGCAAAAACGCCAGGGCTGCGCCAATGCGTTTCTCGATTTGCCGGGGCTGAAGAAGCACTGCAAGTTATCCACAGCCGATGAAACCTGGCTGGAGACCGCGTGCGAAAGATTGACCTTGTCGCTGCGCTCGGCGCACCGGCTGCTCAAGGTCGCGCGGACGTTGGCGGATCTCGAAAAGTGCGCAGATATCCGTCGCGAGCATCTGGCCGAAGCGTTGCAGTATCGGCCGACGACTCAGTGAATGCCGAGATTGTGGCGAGCCCAAACACGAGCAGGCTCGCTCACAGGTCCAACGCAAATCCTGTGGGGGGCGAGCCCGCTCGCGATAACTGTTTCGAAGGCGGCTTAACGGAAACGGTCGACCTCTTGGCGCAGGTCGGCTGCCAGGCCTTCCAGTTCCTTGGCGGTGATGGCCAGGTTCGACACCACTTCGCGCTGCTCGCTGTTGGCCATCGCGATGCTCTGCAGATTGCTGCTCAACAGCGTCGCGGTGCTGCTCTGTTCCTGGGTCGCGGTGGTGATCGCCGCAAACTGTTGTCCGGCCGAACGGCTCTGCTCATCGATCCGCGCCAGCGCCGAGGCGACATTGGCGTTACGCGACAGGCCTTCCTGCATCAGCAGGTTGCCTTGCTCCATGTTGCTGATGGCGTTGCCGGTTTCCTGCTGAATGCTGTGAATCATGCTGGAAATTTCATCCGTCGCCTGACGGGTACGCGAGGCCAGGCTGCGCACCTCGTCGGCCACCACGGCAAAGCCGCGACCTTGTTCACCGGCACGGGCCGCTTCGATGGCCGCGTTGAGTGCCAGCAAGTTGGTCTGTTCGGCAATCGAGGTGATCACACTGACGATGCCGCCGATTTCCTGAGAGCGCTGACCGAGCGTGTTGATCACGGTCGCGGTGGTGTTCAGTGCGCCGGCAATCTGCTCCAGCGAGGAAGACGCTTCTTCCATCGACGTGCGACCGATCTGGGTCTGCTGGGCATTTTCCTGGGCCAGACGCTGGGTGTTGCCCATGTTGTCGGCAATGTTCAGCGAAGTGGCGGAGAACTCCTCTACCGCGCCGGCCATGCTGGTGATCTCGCCGGACTGCTGCTCCATGCCTTCGTAGGCACCACCGGACAGGCCGGACAGGGCTTGAGCCCGACGGTTGACCTCTTCCGAGGCGCGGCGGATGTGCTCGACCATGGTCGACAGGGCCTGGCTCATCTGGTTGAACGCGCGCGACAGCTGACCGATCTCGTCGTTGCTCGACACGCTCAGACGCACGCTCAGATCACCGGCGCCCAAGGCTTCGGCCTGACGTACCAGATCGCTCAACGGTGCCAGTTTGCTGCGCAGCAACCAGACCACGGAGCCGACCGCCAGCAACATCGCCAGCAGGCTGCCGATGGCCAGTTGGGTACCGACGCTCCAGGTCACCGCGCGGATCTCGGCCTTCGGCATGCTCGCCACCACCGACCACGGTCCACCCTCGAACGGCACGGCGATGCTGTAGAAATCTTCGGATTTGTCGCTCCAGAACCGGCCTTTACCCGGCGCCTTCGCCAAATCGTTGACCACAGGAATCGCCTGATCCAGCGCCTGCACGCCTGCCGGCGCGACCAGCCACTGATTCTTCTCGTCCAGCAGCGCCAGCGAGCCGGTCTGGCCGATGCGGAAGCGCTTGAGGTTGTCGAACTGGGCGTTTTGCGCGTCGGTGTAATCGAAGCCGACGAACAACACCGCAATCACCTTGCCGCTGCTGTCACGCACCGGGGTGTATTGGGTCATGTAGGAACGGTCGAACAGCAAGGCGCGGCCGACGTACCCTTGCCCCGCCATCAACTTCGCATAGGCTGGATGGGCGTGGTCGAGCAAGGTGCCAATGGCGCGGGTGCCATCCTGTTTGGTCAGGGAGGTGCTGACCCGCACAAAGTCTTCGCCGCTGCGCACGAACAGCGTGGCGACACCGGCCGTCATCTGTTTGAACTCGTCGACTTCCTTGAAGTTGTTGTTCAACACTTCGCTGCCCAGGTGCAGGCCCGGCGTCTGGGTGCCAGCGACATTGACCGGCTCGCTCGGGTGAATGCTCAGACCGGCGCTGAAGCGCTTCTCGAACAACCCGCTCAGGCGCTGGGTGCTTTCGCGCAGCGTGCCGTGGAAGGTGCTCAATTGGTCGGCGAGCAGACGCGCTTCACTGGCGAGGTGCTCCTCACGAGTGGCGAGGTTGGCGGTGTCCAGCGAACGCAGGGCGAACACCGTACTGCCGCTGATGACTATCGCCAGTATCACGGCGAGCGCGAGGCCCAGCTGCGAGGCGATCCGAGCGCGAGGTTGAGACATGGACAGCTCCTGGCCGAGCCTCGGGATCCTCCTTGATCCTGACTCGGAAATTTTCTAATAGTGGGGTGAATCGTGGAGACCGGCACGACGGTTCCACATGCACGTATTCGGCGGTAAAACCGAATACTTGAGCGAACAGCAGGGTTATGGCCAAAGGCCGGCATTGTGCAGGCTCGAACGATTCAGCTCAAGCGCGTGACCGCCGGCAGCGCCATGGCGCGGACTTCCCCTTGCAGGAAGTCGCTGAGGCGGCGCAAACGTTCACCTCCCGGACGGGTCTTCGGCCACACCAGATAATAATTCAGTCCGCTGGCGACCGCCGTCGGCCACGGCAGGCTCAATCGTCCTTGCGCGACATCCTCCGCCACCATCAGCAGATCGCCCATCGACACCCCATAGCCCCGAGCCGCCGCGATCATGCCCAGTTCGAGGGTATCGAACACCTGCCCGCCCTTGAGCGACACCTGATCCGACAGCCCCATGTGCTCCAGCCAACTGCGCCAGTCCCGACGATCCGGCGTCGGGTGCAGCAATTCGGCGCTGGCCAGCCGCGCCACGTCCCAGGGCTGATCGTTGAGCAGGTTCGGCGCGCCGACCGGAATCAGCTCCTCCGGAAACAGCAGGCTGGCTTCCCAGTCCGGCGGGAAATGTCCGTCACTGAGCAGCACCGCGCAATCGAAGGGCTCGTTGTTGAAGTCCACCGAATCCACGTCCATCCACGCGCTGGTCAGTTGCACCTCATTGCCTGGCTGCAGATGCCGGAAGCGACTGAGCCGCGCCAGCAACCAGCGCATGGTCAGGGTCGACGGGGCTTTCATGCGCAGGATGTCATCTTCGGCACGCAAGGTATTGCAGGCCCGCTCAAGTGCAGCGAACCCCTCGCGGATGCCTGGCAGCAGCAGCCGCGCCGACTCGGTCAATTGCAGGTTGCGCCCGCTGCGGTGGAACAACCGGCAGGCGAAATGCTCTTCGAGCGTGCGGATGTGCCGGCTCACTGCACTCTGAGTGATCGACAGTTCTTCGGCAGCCCGGGTGAACGAACTGTGGCGGGCCGCCGCTTCGAATGCGCGCAGGGCATACAAGGGGGGAAGACGACGGGACATGCACAGCGCTCCTATGGCGGGATTGCGCCAACTTAGCAGAATCGCCGCAGGATGAGTTTTAATCATGCCACCCATCCTTTTTATCCCTTTGTGCAAAGCGGTACGAGCGCCGAGAATCGACGGACTTTTCCTACAAATCGATCAACAGGCACCCACCTCATGCAACAACCTGTGCGCACCGAACTCTGGGCCATCCTGCGGCTGGCGGGGCCGTTGATTGCTTCGCAGTTGGCGCACATGCTGATGGTGCTGACCGACACCCTGATGATGGCGCGCCTCAGTCCCGAAGCGCTGGCCGGCGGCGGTCTGGGCGCGGCGAGTTATTCGTTCGTGTCGATCTTCTGCATTGGCGTGATCGCGGCGGTCGGCACCCTGGTGGCGATTCGTCAGGGCGCTGGCGACATCATCGGCGCTGCCCGGCTGACCCAGGCCGGACTGTGGCTGGCGTGGTTGATGGCGCTCGGTGCCGGGCTGCTGTTGTGGAACCTGAAACCGGTGCTGTTGCTGTTCGGCCAGACCGAAACCAACGTCAACGCCGCCGGGCAATTTCTGATCGCCCTGCCCTTCGCCCTGCCCGGCTACCTGAGCTTCATGGCCCTGCGCGGTTTCACCAGCGCTATCGGCCGGGCGACACCGGTGATGGTCATCAGTCTCGCCGGAACGGTGGCCAACTTCCTGCTCAATTACGCACTGATCACCGGCATGTTCGGCCTGCCGAAACTCGGACTGACCGGTATCGGTCTGGTCACGGCGATTGTTGCCAACTGCATGGCACTGGCACTGGCCTGGCACATTCGCCGGCATCCGGCCTATGACGCCTACCCGCTGCGCGAAGGCCTGTCGCGGCCGAACCGGCAGTACCTGAAAGAGCTCTGGCGCCTGGGCCTGCCGATTGGCGGCACCTATGCGGTGGAAGTCGGCCTGTTCGCCTTCGCGGCGCTGTGCATGGGCACCATGGGCAGCACGCAACTGGCGGCACACCAGATTGCCCTGCAAATCGTCTCGGTGGCATTCATGGTCCCGGCGGGCATGTCGTATGCGATCACCATGCGCGTCGGCCAGCATTACGGCGCCGGGCAATTGATGGATGCGCGGATGTCGGGACGGGTCGGCATTACGTTCGGCGCAGTGGCGATGCTGTGCTTTGCCATGGTGTTCTGGCTGCTGCCGAATCAGTTGGTCGGTTTGTTCCTCGACCATGACGACCCGGCGTTTGCCGAGGTGATTCGTCTGGCGGTGAGCCTGCTGGCCGTGGCGGCGTGGTTCGAGCTGTTCGACGGCACCCAGACGATTGCCATGGGCTGCATCCGTGGACTCAAGGATGCCAAGACCACGTTTCTGGTCGGGCTCGGTTGCTACTGGCTGATCGGTGCGCCGGCGGCGTGGCTGATGGCGTTCCATCTGCACTGGGGGCCGACCGGCGTCTGGTGGGGGCTGGCGCTGGGGCTGGCCTGTGCGGCGGTGAGCCTGACGCTGGCGTTCGAATGGAAGATGAAGCGGATGATTCGGCTCGAGCCGCATGCTCAAGGCTTCAAGATCGCCCAGGCCGAGTGAGTTTCCCTGTGGAGCGAGCTTGCTCCCACAGGGATTTGAGGCTAAACCACGATCCCCAGCGGCGGCTGACTGGCATCAGCCATCAGGTACTCAACCAGCTCCGCCAACGGCAACGGCTTGCTGATCAGATAGCCCTGCACCTGATCGCAGCCGAACCCACGCAGCAAATCCAGCTGCTCCCGGGTTTCCACCCCTTCGGCCACCACTTCCAGGTGCAGGTTGTGCGCGAGATTGATCATCGCGTGCACCAATTTGCGGTTCTCTTCGCGTTGCTCCATGCCGCCGACGAAGCTCTTGTCGATCTTCAGCAAAGTGATCGGCAGGCTGTTGAGGTGCACGAACGACGAGAACCCGGTGCCGAAGTCATCCAGCGAAAAACGCACGCCGAGGCGACCCAGAGCGTCCATGGTCTGCTTGACCAGGTCGCTGCGGCGCATCACGGCGGTTTCGGTGAGTTCGAATTCCAGCCACTGCGCCTCGACACCGCGCTCGGCGATCAGTCGGCTGAGCGTCGGCAACAACTGACTGTCCTGGAACTGGCGGAACGACAGGTTGATCGCCATGTGCAGCGCCGGCAGACCGCGCTCGCGCAGGGCCTGCATGTCGCGCAGGGCCCGGGAAATCACCCAGTAACCCAGCGGCACGATCAGACCGCTCTGCTCGGCCAGCGGCACGAATTCGCTCGGCGGTAGCAGGCCGCGCTCGCTGTGGCGCCAGCGCACCAGCGCTTCGAGGCCGACGATCTGGCCGTCCTGCAGGTTCAGGCGCGGCTGGTAATGCAGCTCCAGCTCGTCACGGCGCAAGGCCCGGCGCAGCTCGCTTTCGAGGTCGGCCATGCTTCGCGCGTTACGGTTGATCCGCTCGTTGAAGATGTGAAAGGTGCAGCCCTGGGTGCTCTTGGCCTGCTGCATGGCGATGTGCGCATGCCACATCAGCGGATCGGCGCCGCCCTGGGCGCGGGCATGGGCGATGCCCAGGCTGGAACCGATCAACAGGCTTTCGCCATCGACCCAATAAGGTTCGGCCAAGGCTTCGGTGATGCGTTCGGCCATCCATTCGGCCCGTTGCGGGGCGCGGCGGGTGTCGATCAGCAGGGCGAATTCGTCGCTGCCCAGGCGCGCCAGTTGATCGCCGACTTCCAGTTGGCTTTTCAGCCGTGCGACGACTTGCAGGATCAGGCGGTCGCCGGCCTGGTGGCCGAGGGCGTCATTGGCGTGGCGGAAGTTGTCGAGATCGAGGTGCCCGAGGGCCAGGCCGCGGCCATCGTTTTCGGCCAGACGGGCCGTGAGCAGGGTCTGGAAGCCCTGGCGGTTGGCGATGCCGGTCAGCGGATCCTGCTCGGCCAGGCGTTGCAGGGTGTTTTCCAGCACGCCGCGTTCGCGCACATGGCGCAGGCAACGCCGGAGCATGCCGGGATCGAGGGCATCGAATACCAGCCAGTCGCTGACGCCGTCGGGCGCGGTCGCCGGTTCGTGCTCCAGCAGCAACACCGTCGGCAGGCTGCAGCGGCCGGGCGCCGGCTGCAACGCGGGAACGGTCAACAACACCGCGTGGCGGTTGTCTTCGAACAGGCTGCTGACCGACTCCCAGTTCGGCGCGCTGATCAGCACCGCCGCACTCCCCAACGGAGCCAGACACTCGCGCAATAACGCTGTCCACGCTGGCTCTTCGGCCAGTAGCAGCAAACGCAAGGGTTCGACAGGCGTAGTCAAGCTGACTCCCTAGACTCTGCAATGATGTGGGCGGCGGGCATTATGCCGTTGCGGCAACCAATGACCAAACGACAACGGTTATCAAACCGTTATTTTGTGTCACGAATGAGAACATTAGCCGCAAAATCACCGCGCATCCTGCGTGAAAGTAACAAAACCGGCAAATTTGAATCGCGTGCTGCGTCACAAGTCGGAGAGAGCAGCACAAATCGCTGAGCCTGTTAAAATGCCGGCCCATTTCGTCAACGACTCCCGAATTTTCGTATGTCCCGACTCAATCCCCGGCAGCAAGAAGCCGTGAACTACGTCGGCGGCCCTCTATTGGTGCTCGCCGGTGCTGGCTCCGGCAAGACCAGTGTGATCACGCGCAAGATTGCGCACCTGATCCAGAACTGCGGCATCCGCGCCCAGTACATCGTCGCCATGACCTTCACCAACAAGGCCGCGCGCGAGATGAAGGAGCGGGTCGGCACCCTGCTGCGTCCAGGTGAAGGCCGCGGGCTGACGGTCTGCACCTTCCACAACCTGGGCCTGAACATCATCCGCAAGGAACATGAACGGCTGGGCTACAAACCCGGTTTCTCGATCTTCGACGAAACCGACGTCAAGTCGCTGATGACCGACATCATGCAGAAGGAATACGCAGGCGACGACGGCGTCGACGAGATCAAGAACATGATCGGCGCCTGGAAAAACGACCTGATCCTGCCAGCCCAGGCCCTGGAAAACGCCCGCAACCCCAAGGAACAGACCGCCGCCATCGTCTACACCCATTACCAGCGCACGCTCAAGGCGTTCAATGCGGTGGACTTCGACGACCTGATCCTGCTGCCGGTAAAACTCTTTGAAGAGCACGCCGACATCCTCGAAAAGTGGCAGAACAAGGTGCGTTACCTGCTGGTCGACGAATACCAGGACACCAACGCCAGCCAATACCTGCTGGTGAAAATGCTCATCGGCAAACGCAACCAGTTCACCGTGGTGGGCGACGACGACCAGTCGATCTACGCCTGGCGCGGCGCGCGGCCGGAAAACCTGATGTTGCTCAAGGACGACTATCCGTCCCTGAAAGTGGTGATGCTGGAGCAGAACTACCGCTCCACCAGCCGCATCCTGCGCTGCGCCAACGTGCTGATCTCGAACAACCCCCACGAATTCGAAAAGCAGCTATGGAGTGAGATGGGCCACGGCGACGAGATCCGCGTGATCCGCTGCCGCAACGAAGACGCCGAAGCCGAGCGCGTGGCCATGGAAATCCTCAGCCTGCACTTGCGCACCGACCGCCCGTACAGCGATTTCGCAATCCTCTATCGCGGCAACTACCAGGCCAAGCTGATCGAGCTGAAACTGCAGCACCATCAGGTGCCGTACCGCCTGAGCGGCGGCAACAGCTTCTTCGGCCGTCAGGAAGTGAAAGACCTGATGGCCTACTTCCGCCTGATCGTGAACCCGGACGACGACAACGCCTTCCTGCGGGTGATCAACGTGCCGCGCCGCGAGATCGGCTCGACGACCCTGGAAAAACTCGGCAACTACGCCACCGAACGCAAGATTTCGATGTACGCCGCCACCGACGAACTCGGCCTGGGCGAACATCTGGACAGCCGCTTCACCGATCGCCTGTCGCGCTTCAAGCGCTTTATGGACAAGGTGCGCGAGCAGTGCGCCGGCGAAGACCCGATCTCCGCCCTGCGCAGCATGGTCATGGACATCGACTACGAGAACTGGCTGCGCACCAACAGCTCCAGCGACAAGGCTGCGGACTACCGGATGAGCAACGTCTGGTTCCTGATCGAAGCCTTGAAGAACACTCTGGAAAAAGACGAAGACGGCGAAATGACCGTCGAGGACGCCATCGGCAAACTGGTCCTGCGTGACATGCTGGAACGTCAGCAGGAAGAGGAAGAAGGCGCCGAAGGCGTGCAGATGATGACCCTGCATGCGTCCAAGGGCCTGGAATTCCCTTACGTGTTCATCATGGGCATGGAAGAGGAAATCCTCCCGCACCGCTCCAGCATCGAAGCCGACACCATCGAAGAAGAACGCCGCCTGGCCTACGTGGGCATCACCCGCGCGCGCCAGACCCTGGCGTTTACCTTCGCCGCCAAGCGCAAACAGTACGGCGAGATCATCGACTGCGCGCCAAGCCGCTTCCTCGATGAGCTGCCGCCGGACGATCTGGCCTGGGAAGGCAACGACGACACACCGACCGAAGTCAAAGCCGTGCGGGGCAATAGCGCACTGGCCGATATACGCGCGATGTTAAAGCGCTAGAATTGACCACTTTTTTAAAACCTTAGGGCGCACAAGGCGCCAACAGAGGACAGCTTCATGGAAGCCCTGCACCAGAAAATCCGCGAACAAGGCATTGTGCTTTCCGACCAGGTCCTGAAGGTCGACGCCTTCCTGAACCACCAGATCGACCCGGCCCTGATGAAGCTGATCGGCGACGAATTCGCCACGCTGTTCAAGGATTCGGGCATCACCAAGATCGTCACCATCGAAGCCTCGGGCATCGCTCCGGCGATCATGACCGGTCTGAACCTCGGTGTACCGGTGATCTTCGCCCGCAAGCAACAGTCCCTGACCCTGACTGAAAACCTGCTGTCGGCGACCGTTTACTCGTTCACCAAAAAGACCGAAAGCACCGTGGCCATCTCCCCGCGTCACCTGACCAGCAGCGACCGCGTGCTGATCATCGACGACTTCCTGGCCAACGGTAAGGCATCCCAGGCGCTGATCTCGATCATCAAGCAGGCCGGCGCCACTGTCGCAGGCCTGGGCATCGTGATCGAGAAGTCGTTCCAGGGCGGCCGTGCGGAGCTGGATTCCCAGGGTTACCGCGTCGAGTCGCTGGCTCGCGTGAAGTCGCTGAAGGATGGCGTGGTGACTTTCATCGAGTAACCCGCAACACCGCAGGACTTATGTGGGAGCCCGTTTGCTGGCTCCCACCGTTGTTTTGGGGTGGACAGTTATGGCGCGCTGGCCTTCAGACCAGTGAGCAACAACCGCTGAAACAGGTCTTCTTTCAGACCTTCCGGGCTGGTGAGCTGCATGCGCGCCAGATGTTCCGGATACAGCGAAGCCTGAGGCGCGTCCAGCGCGGCCTTGCCCAACTCCAGAATCTCGGTCAGCTTGAACTTGCTCTTGAGCCAGTTCAGCGCCCGCAACAAATCCTTTTCGACCTCCGTGAAATCGCAGCCCAGCGGATACTCCGGAAACAGGTTCGGATGCCGTGCGGCAATCGCCTGCAAGCGTTGTGGGGTGTTGTCGGTAAAGCGCGGATCGAGACGGAAATCCTTTGGCAGCTTGCCGACCTTCTGCGCCTGTTCGATCAGGCCTTGCTGGAAGCGCGAGTCGCTGATGTTCAACAGCGCCTCGATCACCACCGCATCCGACTTGCCGCGCAAATCGGCGATGCCGTACTCGGTGACCACGATGTCGCGCAGGTGCCGTGGAATCGTGCAGTGGCCGTACTCCCAGACAATGTTCGAACTGACATCGCCGCCGGACTCGCGCCAGCTGCGCAGCAGCAGAATCGAGCGCGCATCGTGCAGCGCATGGCCCTGGGCAACGAAGTTGTACTGGCCGCCGACGCCACTGAGCACCCGCCCGTCTTCCAGCTGGTCCGCCACCCCCGCGCCCAACAGGGTCATGGTGAACACCGTGTTGATGAACCGCGCATCCAGACGTTGCAGGCGCTTGAGCTCTTCCTGACCGTACAGCTCGTTGATGTAGCTGATGCGGGTCATGTTGAATTCGAGGCGTTTGCTCAGCGGCAATTCACGCAAGCGTTCATAGAAACTGCGCGGTCCGAGGAAGAAACCGCCATGGATCGAGATGCCATCGGTTTGCGCCGTCTCGTCGAGGGTCCCGGCGTTAGCCTGCTGCTGGGTCTGCACATCCGGGTAGACCTTGCGCCGGATGATCCCGGCTTCGGCCAGCACCAGCAGGCCGTTGACGAACATTTCGCTGCAACCGTACAGGCCCTTGGCGAACGGTTCGATACCACCCTCGCGTTCGATCAACTGCGCCCATTGGCTGAGGTTCACATCGGCCAGCAAGTCCTGGTATTCGGCATTGTCGGCCTGACGCGCCAGCAACGCAGCGGTCAGCGCATCGCCCATCGAACCGATGCCGATCTGCAAAGTCCCGCCGTCGCGCACCAGCGTACTGGCGTGCAAACCAATGAAGTGATCCTGAAAACCCACGGGCATGTTCGGCGTGGAGAACAGCGTGCTGCTGTCCTTCTCGTCAATCAGCAGGTCAAAGGTATCGATGTCGACTTCGGCATCGCCCGGCATGTACGGCAGCTCGGTGTGCACCTGCCCGACCAGCAGGATCGTTTCCCCCGCCGCCCGGCGTTTGGCGATCATCGGGAACAGATCGAGGGTGATGTCCGGGTTGCAGCTCAGGCTCAGGCAATCGGGATGTTCGCTGCTGCTGGCGAGCAACTGCGCCACCAGATTCAGCCCGGCGGCGTTGATGTCGCGGGCGGCGTGGCTGTAGTTGCTGCTGACGTAGTCCTGCTGGGCCGGTGCACAGTTGAGCAAACTGCCGGGTTGCATGAAGAATTGCTCGATGCGGATGTTGGCCGGCAGGCTGTCGCGGTGCAGGTCGGCGAGGAATTCCAGCTCCGGGTAATCGCCAAATACCCGCTCGACGAAAGGTTCGATGAAGCGTTTCTGCAAACCGTCGCCCAAGGCAGGACGGCCAAGGCACAGGGCGGTGTAGATCGTCAGCTGACGTTCGGGCAATCCGGCCACCCGCCGGTACAGCGCGTTGACGAAGGGGTTGGGTTTGCCCAGCCCCAACGGCAGGCCCATGTGGATGTGCGCCGGCAACCGCGCCAGCACATCGTCCACCGCCTGTTCGATCGAACACAACTGCACCATCTGAAGCCTCCTGCCCGTTCCGTGAATAGAGGTACGACCGAGATTGCCGGTTGTTTGCTGCAAAGAACAGCCTCAGGCCTGAATCGCGGACACAAAAAAACCGTCCGGAGACGGTTTTTTTCGTCAGAAGCGCGGCTTATTTCAGGCCGGACATCTTCTGGATGGCGCCCTTGAGCTCTTCATCGGTGCAGTCGGCGCAGGTGCCTTTTGGCGGCATGGCGTTGATGCCGGTGATGGCCTTGGCCAGGATGCCGTCGAGGCCGCCCTGGTGATCGGCGCGCTCTTTCCAGGCCGCGGTGTCACCGATTTTCGGTGCGCCCAACAGGCCGGAGCCGTGGCAAGCGTTGCAATGCTTGGCAATCACTTCGTCCGGCGTCTTGGCGCCGCCACCGCCGCCTGCCGAAGCAGCGACTTCCATCCCCTTGCACTCTTGCCCTTGAACACACACCTGGCCGACCGGCTCGAGGCGTTTGGCAATGTCGTCATTCGTCGCAGCTTGAGCGCTGACAGCCCAGAGGGCCAGTACGGTTGCTGGTGCAGCCAGCATTTTCATAATTAGATTCACGCGTTCACCCTCAATGGTGGCTATTCACGCCTGCGGCCACGGTTCGCAGGCGGGCGCAAGTATAGCGGTTAGCCCGCTTCACTGAAACAACCCCAAAGTCGAAGGGGTTATATCGCGCTGTGGAAAAACGTTTCGGGCGCCTTCGCCGTATGGCCTGGCGCCTCTTGGTTTAAAAATTCGCCGGCGTGGCTGCGCTGATTAGTCGCGCCGGTGCATCGAACGGATTGCGGAAACGATGCGGCTTGGTACTTTCAAAGTAGTAGCTGTCGCCGGCTTCGAGGATAAAAGTTTCAAGACCCACCACCAGTTCCAGGCGCCCTTCCACCAGAATCCCGGTTTCTTCGCCTTCGTGGGTGAGCATTTCTTCGCCGGTGTCGGCGCCCGGCGGGTAGATTTCATTGAGGAACGCGATGGCCCGACTCGGGTGCGCGCGGCCGACCAGTTTCATGGTCACGGCGCCGTCGGAAATGTCGATCAGCTCGTTGGCCTTGTAGACGATCTGGGTCGGTTTTTCCTGCAGGATCTCTTCGGAAAAGAACTCGACCATGGACATGGGAATCCCGCCCAGAACCTTCCTCAGCGAACTGATCGAAGGGCTGACGCTGTTCTTTTCGATCATCGAAATGGTGCTGTTGGTGACGCCCGCGCGCTTGGCGAGTTCACGCTGGGAAAGCCCTTTGAGCTTGCGGATCGATTGCAGTCGTTCACCGACGTCCAAGGCTGGAGCCTCCAGATGTTGTAGAAATATTGAGCGTTATCATGGCGACAGCGTTCAGTATTTACAACACTTGGGCCCCGCTTGCGCTTCAACCCTCGGAATAGAGCCTTGGCACCCGGCGCAGGTTGCAGAAGATCTGGTACGGAATGGTGTCCGCCCACTTCGCCACGTCGCTGGCGAGGATGTTCTTGCCCCACAACTCGACGGTCGAACCGAGGCCGGCCTGTGGCACGTCAGTCAGGTCGATGCACAGCATGTCCATCGAGACCCGGCCAAGAATGCGGCTGCGTTGACCGGCCACCAGCACCGGGGTGCCGGTCGGTGCCTGACGCGGATAACCGTCGGCATAACCCATGGCAACCACACCGATGCGCATCGGTTTGTCGGTGATGAATTTCGCACCGTAACCCACCGGCTCGCCGGCCGGCAGTTCGCGTACGCTGATGACTTTCGATTCCAGCGTCATCACCGGTTGCAGGCGATCGGCCACAGCGTTGGCTTCTTCGAACGGGGTGGCGCCGTAAAGCATGATGCCCGGACGCACCCAGTCGCTGTGAATCTGCGGCCAGCCCAGCACGGCCGGCGAGTTGCGCAGGCTGACTTCGGCCGCCAGGCCCTGACGCGCCGCTTCGAATACCGCGACCTGCTCGGCGCTGCTCTGCTCGTGCAGTTCATCGGCCCGGGCGAAGTGGCTCATCAGCACGACTTTTGCCACTTTGCCGCTGGCCAGCAAACGCTGATAAGCCGACAGGTAGTCCTTCGGATGCAGGCCCACCCGATGCATGCCCGAATCGAGCTTCAGCCACACGGTGATCGGTTTGCTCAACGCCGCCTGCTCGATTGCCTCGAGCTGCCACAGCGAATGCACCACGCACCAGAAATCGTGCTCGACGATCAGCGCCAGTTCCTCGGCCTCGAAAAAGCCTTCGAGCAACAGCACCGGCGCGCGAATCCCGGCGGCACGCAGCTCCAGGGCTTCTTCGATGCACGCCACTGCAAAACCGTCCGCCTCAGCCTCCAGCGCCTGGGCGCAACGCACCGCGCCGTGGCCATAGGCATCGGCCTTGATCACCGCCAGTGCCTTGGCACCGGTGACTTCACGGGCGATACGGTAGTTGTGACGCAGGGCTTGAAGGTCGATCAGGGCACGGGCAGGACGCATGGCAGCAGACTTCTTGGCGGTCATGGGAATAAAAACCGGCGCTGGCTGGCGGCGTGAACCGCCAACAGCACCGGGAGAGGGATCTTTACAACGGGTTACGGCAACGCGGCGACGATGGAAATCTCGACCAGGATGCTTGGCTTGGCCATCTTCGCTTCGACCGTGGCGCGGGCCGGGGCGGCGCCTTTGGGCAGCCACTGATCCCATACCGAATTCATGCCGGCAAAGTGCGCCTCGATGTCGTTCAGGTAGATCGTCGCCGACAGCAGATGCTGTTTGTCGGTGCCGGCCAGATCAAGCAGGCGCTCGATGTTGGCGAGGACGTCGCGGGTCTGCTGTTCGACACCGGCGTTGAAGTCATCGCCGACCTGCCCGGACAGATACACCGTACCGTTGTGGCTGACGATCTGACTCATGCGCTCATTGGTGAGCTGGCGCTGGATTGCCATGCTTTGCGGACTCCTGGGTGGTGTTGCCATAACGGGAAATGTCGAGGCCTTCGGCGCTGATCTGCGGTTTTTTCTTCGCCATCAGATCGGCCAGCAAGCGACCGGAGCCGCACGCCATGGTCCAGCCGAGGGTGCCGTGACCGGTGTTCAGGAACAGGTTCTTGAACGGGGTGGCACCGACGATCGGCGTGCCGTCCGGGGTGGTTGGACGCAGGCCGGTCCAGAAGCTCGCTTCGGCCAGGTTGCCGCCCTGAGGATAAAGGTCGTTGACGATCATCTCCAGGGTTTCGCGCCGACGCGGGTTCAGCGACAGGTCAAAACCGGCGATCTCCGCCATGCCGCCGACGCGGATGCGGTTGTCGAAACGGGTGATCGCAACCTTGTAGGTCTCGTCGAGAATGGTCGACGTCGGGGCCATCGCCGGGTTGGTGATCGGCACGGTCAGCGAGTAGCCCTTCAACGGATACACCGGGGCCTTGATGCCCAGCGGCTTGAGCAGTTGCGGCGAGTAGCTGCCGAGGGCCAGCACGTAGCGGTCGGCGGTTTCCAGCTTGCCGTCGATCCACACGCCATTGATGCGGTCACCGGCGAAGTCGAGGCGCTGGATGTCCTGGCCGAAGCGGAATTCCACACCCAGTTTGGTGGCCATTTCGGCGAGGCGGGTGGTGAAGATCTGGCAGTCGCCGGTCTGGTCGTTCGGCAGGCGCAGGGCACCGGCGAGGATATCGGTGACACCCGCCAGCGCCGGTTCGACGCGGGCAATGCCAGCGCGGTCGAGCACTTCAAACGGCACACCGGATTCTTTCAATACAGCGATGTCCTTGGCGGCGTTATCCAGTTGCGCCTGGGTGCGGAACAGCTGGGTCGTACCGAGGCTGCGGCCTTCGTAGGCAATGCCGGTTTCGGCGCGCAATTCGTCGAGGCAGTCGCGGCTGTACTCGGACAGACGCACCATGCGCTCCTTGTTCACCGCGTAACGGTTGGCGGTGCAGTTGCGCAGCATCTGCGCCATCCACAGGTACTGGTCGATGTCGGCGGTGGCCTTGATCGCCAGCGGCGCGTGGCGTTGCAGCAGCCATTTGATGGCCTTGAGCGGCACGCCCGGCGCAGCCCACGGCGAGGCGTAGCCCGGCGAGACCTGGCCGGCGTTGGCGAAACTGGTCTCCATGGCCGCGGCGGGCTGCCGGTCGACCACCACCACTTCAAACCCGGCACGGGCCAGATAGTAAGCACTGGCGGTACCGATGACGCCGCTACCCAAGACCATAACGCGCATTTTTGTATCCCTCATCGCGGCGTGCCGCGCATGTGTGTTGTCAGAGCAATGATGCGCGCAGTGTAAAAAAGATTTGCCAGTGCTTTTCACTGTATAAGCGCCTATATTTGGCGACAATTCTCGGCAAAAACCCTTTTCACGGAGGCGCATCCCCTATGCGAACCAACACTCAGACCAAACGTGAGCTGGACAAGATCGACCGCAACATCTTGCGTATCCTGCAGGCGGACGGGCGGATTTCATTCACCGAACTGGGCGAGAAGGTCGGGCTCTCCACCACACCGTGTACGGAGCGGGTGCGACG
The DNA here is from genome assembly GCF_021603585.1 of Pseudomonas sputi. Classification (GTDB taxonomy): domain Bacteria; phylum Pseudomonadota; class Gammaproteobacteria; order Pseudomonadales; family Pseudomonadaceae; genus Aquipseudomonas; species Aquipseudomonas sputi. The sequence continues at coordinate 47,063 of NZ_BQHI01000026.1, forward strand.
CCTGGAGCGCGAGGGGATCATCATGGGCTACAACGCCCGCCTGAATCCGCAGCACTTGAAGGGTAGTCTGCTGGTGTTCGTCGAGATCAGCCTCGACTACAAATCCGGCGATACTTTCGAAGAGTTCCGACGTGCGGTGCTGAAATTGCCCCACGTACTCGAATGCCATCTGGTGTCAGGGGATTTCGACTATCTGGTGAAGGCGCGGATTTCCGAGATGGCCTCGTACCGCAAGCTGCTGGGCGACATCCTGCTCAAGTTGCCGCACGTGCGCGAATCCAAGAGCTACATCGTGATGGAAGAAGTGAAAGAGAGCCTGAGCCTGCCGATTCCGGATTGATCGCTCACACCAGCACCTGCCCACTGGATCGTTCCCACGCAGAGCGAGGGAACGAACAGAGTCAGACCAGCACTTGCCGGTTTTCGGCCATGTACTCGAACACCTGCTTCTCGACCCGCGGGTGAATCAGCTCCACCGGGCGCCGGCCGTTGGGGCACGGCAAGGTCTGCGTCGTTCCGAACAACCGGCAGATCAGCGGCCGTTCGTCATACACCGTGCAGCCATTCGGCCCCAGGTGCACACAGTTAAGCTCTTCCATGGCCGCGTCCTGTTCGGCGCGGGTCTTGCGCGGCAGGCGGGCCATTTCCTCGGGCGACGTGGTGACCGGCCCGCAGCAGTCATGACAGCCAGGCACGCACTCGAACGTGGGAATCTGCTGACGCAGGGCGCGGATTTTCTGGCTGTTGCAGCTCATAGCAGCGGTAACCGGAGCGAAATAGGCGGCAATTGTGCCGCAAAAGCCGTGATCCAGACACCACCGCCCGACCAATGTTGCCCGGCCTCGGGCCTGCGGCTTATGCTCCGTCAAATTTTCTCGACACCCGCTCAGGATGACGCCCATGAATGCCCGCGCCCACGCCTCCGCGAGCCAACCCCACGTTGCCTCTTATTACGCCGCCAGCAGCCTGCCGCAACCCGACCATCCGGTGTTGCAAGGTGAACTGATCGCCGACGCGTGCGTGGTCGGCGGCGGTTTCTCCGGGCTGAACACCGCGCTGGAATTGGCTGAACGCGGCATGAGCGTGGTGTTGCTCGAGGCGCACCGGATCGGCTGGGGCGCCAGCGGTCGCAACGGCGGGCAATTGATTCGCGGGGTCGGTCACGGCCTTGATCAGTTCGCCAACGTGATCGGCACCGACGGCGTACGTCAAATGAAACTCATGGGCCTGGAGGCGGTGGAAATCGTCCGCCAGCGCGTCGAAAAATTTCAGATCCCCTGCGACCTGACCTGGGGTTACTGCGACCTCGCCAACAAACCTTCCGACCTGGAAGGCTTTACCGAAGACGCCGAAGAGCTGCGCGGCCTCGGTTATCGCTACGAAACCCGTCTGCTGCAAGCGAACGAAATGCACACCGTGGTCGGCTCCAGACGCTACGTCGGTGGCCTGATCGACATGGGCTCGGGACATCTGCACCCACTGAACCTGGCACTCGGCGAAGCCGCAGCAGCGCAGCAACTGGGGGTGAAGCTGTTCGAGCGATCGGCGGTTACCCGCATCGAATACGGCCCTGAAGTCCGGGTGCACACGGCACAAGGTTCGGTGCGGGCGAAAACCCTGGTGCTCGGCTGCAATGCCTATCTCAACGACCTCAATTCGCAACTCAGCGGCAAGGTGTTGCCGGCGGGCAGCTACATCATCGCCACCGAACCGCTGAGCGAAGAACAGGCCCACAACCTGCTGCCACAGAACATGGCGGTCTGCGACCAGCGGGTGGCGCTGGATTATTACCGGCTCTCGGCAGACCGGCGCCTGTTGTTCGGCGGCGCTTGTCACTACTCGGGGCGTGATCCGAAGGACATCGGCGCCTATATGCGGCCAAAGATGCTGGAAGTGTTTCCGCAACTGGCTTCGGTGAAGATTGATTATCAGTGGGGCGGGATGATCGGCATCGGTGCCAACCGTCTGCCGCAGATTGGCCGGCTCGCCGAGCAACCGAACGTGTATTACGCCCAGGCCTATTCCGGCCATGGCGTGAATGCCACGCACCTGGCGGGCAAACTGCTGGCCGAGGCCATCAGCGGTCAGCACGGCGGCGGCTTCGACCTGTTCGCCAAAGTGCCACACATCACCTTCCCCGGCGGCAAGCATCTGCGCTCGCCGCTGCTGGCGTTGGGGATGTTGTGGCATCGATTGAAAGAGTTGGTCTGACATCGTTCCCACGCAGGGCATGGGAACGATCCTTTCTAGATCCGCCAGAACGGCTTCAACCCCTCCTCCAGCGCCTGCTCGCGGGTCAGCCCGATGTCCTTGAGCTGCTCCGGCGTCAGGCGCAGCAACGCCTTGCGCGTGTGCAGACGATGCCAGAACAGGTTCCAGCGACTCAGGCCGGACGGTGCGTTGCGCATGCTCTCGTTGCGCGCATTGTCCTGTTGCCCTGCCTCCAGTTCCTGACTGTGTAACGTCAGCCGCACATCGCTCAAGCCGTTCATTTTCATTGCTCCTGTTTACTTGGGTAGCCAGAGATTCCATGATGCGCGGGCGAGCAAAAGCATTACAGATTCAACACATCTGTATTACTTCCATACAGATTGACCATCTGAAGCTCTGAATTGTCGATTTTTCTCGCATCTGTACCGGTTTACCGAATCACCTGCACCGAGGCAGCGTCATGACCCTGTATGTAAACCTCGCCGAGCTGCTCGGCACGCGCATCGAACAAGGCTTCTACCGTCCCGGCGACCGACTGCCGTCGGTACGTGCCCTGAGTGTCGAACACGGAGTCAGTCTGAGCACGGTGCAGCAGGCCTATCGGATGCTGGAAGACAGCGGTCTGGCTACGCCGAAACCGAAGTCCGGGTACTTCGTGCCGGTCGGTCGTGAGTTGCCGGAGCTACCGGCGATCGGGCGTCCGGCGCAACGCCCGGTGGAGATTTCCCAGTGGGATCAGGTGCTGGAACTGATTCGCGCCGTGCCGCGCAAGGACGTGGTGCAACTCGGTCGCGGCATGCCGGACATCAGCTCGCCGACGATGAAACCGCTGCTGCGCGGGCTGGCCCGTATCAGCCGCCGTCAGGACATGCCCGGTCTGCATTACGACAACATCCACGGCACCCTCGAACTGCGCGAGCAGATCGCCCGGCTGATGCTCGATTCCGGATGCCAGTTGAGCGCCAGCGATCTGGTAGTCACCACCGGTTGCCACGAAGCGCTGTCCACCAGCATCCACGCGATCTGCGAGCCCGGTGACATCGTCGCGGTGGATTCGCCAAGCTTTCACGGCGCCATGCAGACCCTCAAGGGGCTGGGCATGAAAGCCCTGGAAATCCCCACCGATCCGCTCACCGGCATCAGCCTCGAAGCGCTGGAACTGGCGCTGGAGCAATGGCCGATCAAGGTCATCCAGCTCACGCCCAACTGCAACAACCCGCTCGGCTACATCATGCCGGAGTCGCGCAAACGCGCCCTGCTCAACCTGGCCCAGCGCTTCGACGTGGCGATCATCGAGGACGATGTGTATGGCGAACTGGCCTACACCTACCCACGTCCGCGCACGATCAAATCCTTCGACGAAGACGGCCGCGTGCTGCTGTGCAGTTCGTTTTCCAAGACCCTCGCGCCAGGACTGCGCATCGGCTGGGTCGCGCCGGGTCGCTATCTCGAGCGCGTGCTGCACATGAAATACATCAGCACTGGCTCCACAGCACCGCAACCGCAGATCGCCATCGCCGAATTTCTCAAGGCCGGGCACTTCGAACCGCATTTGCGGCGGATGCGCACGCAATACCAGCGTAATCGCGACGTGATGATCGACTGGGTCACGCGATACTTCCCGGCCGGCACCCGCGCCAGCCGTCCGCAAGGCAGTTTCATGCTCTGGGTCGAACTGCCGGAAGGTTTCGATACGCTGAAACTCAATCGTGCGCTGCACGATCAAGGCGTACAGATTGCCGTCGGCAGCATCTTTTCCGCCTCGGGCAAGTACCGCAATTGCCTGCGCATGAACTACGCGGCCAAACCGACAGCGCTGATCGAAGAGGCGGTGCGCAAGGTCGGCGCGGCCGCGATCAAGCTGTTGGCCGAGACCGATTAATCCACCGTAAAAGCGCCCTGCCCTTCAAACCGCACCGGATCGACGGGGCGGCTTGAGGCGTCATCGACTCGCGCATCGAGCTCGAGCTCCACCTCCAGCCGGCTGCCCCGGGCACCGGCATCCGCCCGCCATGGGACGACGTGGATGCCCGGGCGCAGGAAATCGCCTTCGACCGACTGGCCGCTGTCCAGGCGCCAGTGCACCGCCACACCGTCCAGACGCACGGCCACTATGCGTAATTGCAGCGTGCCCGCCGCCCAACGGAAACGCTGCGGATCGGCGGGGGGCGCGACAAATGCCCAGCGCATCAAGCGCACATCGGGACACTGCACCCGCAGGTGCACGCTACGCAGGCCAAAACCCGGTCCCCGGCCATCAAGCGCCGCACGTTGCAGCAGCTCGGCGCGCGTCGCGCTCCCCAGGTTCACGCTGGCGGGCGACAGGCTCGACTGACATGTTTCAGCGCCCCACACCGGTTGAAATAACAGGCACAGCAAGACGATCAGAACCGGCAGAAATTTCATCAGATGTGCTCGTTCAGGACAGCTCGGCCGGGGCGCAGGTGGCATCGACCCGCTCGATGAGCGCGCTGTCTTCAGGAAATTCGGAAAGCGGGAAACGCAACTCGCACCGCGTGTTGTCAGGAAGCTGCACATGTAGCCGTTGACCCGCTTTTGCGTCAGGCAGAAAAATCGCTCCGCCGTCCTGGACCGTTGTCAGGTAGCGGCCCTGTTCGTCGTGAACGCTCAGCCCCTTAGCCAGCCATTGCCGGTCGACGGTCATCGCGTTGAGCAACAATCGCCGGACGGTCACGAGGGAGAAGTCCAGATGCTGCACCGAGCCTCGTGCCGGCTGCACTTCCTTCACCCCGTCGAGTACTTCAACGTTGCGCGACAGGCTGAGCGGGTCGACTTCCAGCCGCGCCGTCGACCAGGCCGGCAGGCTCGCCGCGACTGCCCGGCCCGAGCCATCGGTCCAGACCGGTCCTTGAGGCGTGTTCAGTTTCACGCCCGATCGATCACCGGCCTTGAGTACGCCGAAGGTGTCGCGCAGGGGATAGGGTGACAACGTTGCGCCATTGCGATGCAACGCCACACCACCGCGCAGCCCCACGTCGTAATCGGTCGCGCCGGATCGCTGGCCGACGCCAACGTCCAGGCTGGTGTAGCGCGGCAGCGCAGTGAAACGTACTCCGTAACCGGCCGCCGTCTCATCGCGGTATTCGGCGTTGGCGTTGTAGGCCAGGTTTTCACTCAGTACATCGCTGACAGCCACGCCCCGGCGCACGCCGGATCGATCATCACGGCGCAAATAGCCGCGCAGTCTTCGCTGGCCACCCAGCGCCATTCCCAGCGTCAGGTAAGCGGAGTTACCCAGGCGATCGGGCGCCGTGTCGCCGATAGCACGCTCCAGGTTTAATGACAGGCTGATGCGCTCAGGCAATGTGCGCGACCACGACAGGCCAAGACGCGACTGCGACGGTTCACCCTGGGTCGAATATCGCGACCAGGTCGCCCCGAATGCGCCCCATTGATCCACCGAGCCTGTGACAGAAAAAACCAGATGATCGCGACCGGGGGATTCGGCCCGGTGAAGGTTCTGATCCCAACCTGTGTCTGACAGCGTGCGAAAATTCCGACTCTGGCGCACGGCAACCAGGCTCGTCGACAGGTGCTCGGACAGCGGCGCACTGAGCGTCAGTTGCGTCTGGCTGCCCCCCACGCCACGGGAGCGTTCATCGGACAGCACCTGCTTCACGCCCAGTGCGTAGCCGCCGGCCCACTGCCGCTGCAGGCCCCAGCCTGTTGACAGATAGTCGGTTGCCGCGAGCACGCCGGCAGTAAGCCGCGTGGCCTGTCCCCAATCCCAGTCCTTGCTGAAGGCGGTGAAAGAAGGCGTCTGTCGGTCGTCCGAGCCCAGCCGTCGCACCGTGCCCAGCGCAAAGTTGAACCCGCTCGGTCCGGCCCATTGCGCTTCGTGGAGGCTGGCTGCCGGCACCCGCAAGCGCCGCGCCTGTCCATCCTGTTCGTGGACAGTCACTTCCAGATCAATCCGGTTGCTCAGCAACGGCAGCGCTCGCAGCGTGAACGGCCCACTCGGCACCATAGTGGTGTAGATCATCACGCCGTTCTGCCGGACTTCGATCCGAGCCGGCGAATATGCGACTCCCTCCACCTGCCCGCGCGCGCCGTCCTGCGCTGTTCGTAATTGCGTGAATGCCGCTTCCGGCAGGATCTGCACACCGGTGAATGACTCACCGGCAAACAAGGTCGACGCGAGATTCAATTGCCCGACCTGCAGACTGGCTTCGGCGTCCTCCAGGGTTCGCGCACCGTAGGCATACAGGTGCTCGAACCGCGAGTGGCCGGAGGTCGATGTGTAGGACTGCCGGCTGCGCAACACCCAGTCCCCGGCATTCAGACCAAGCTCCGACCCCAGGCTTTGAAACCTGTCGTGCCGGCCTTCATGCTGGCTGCCGACCATCAACGCGTCATAGTTGAAGACGCCGGCCGTACCACCATGGGCGAAGTTGTTTGGCGCGCGCTCCGGCAACATCAGACTGTCGGTGGGTACCCGCAGGTCAATCAGTTCGCGTCCCGGGTCCAGCTGCACGACCGCTTCGGGAAATCCCCGTGCCAGCGTCATGCACTGCGCCGGTCGCAGCTTGTCCATCGAGGGTGGCGGACGCACGCCGGCGGCGTTCAGCCACTGGGGGTGCAGGCACAATTCGCCGCGCTCGTTGAACGACACCCGCACACGGCCTCGGGCTTGTCCGTTGACCTCAAGCGCCACGGAATGCTCGCCTTGGGTGAAGCGCGGCGCCTCACGAAAGTACGCCGCCAGCGCAGGATCGATGCCACGGTCTCTCAACACTTGAGCGTCGAACTCCAGTGACTCGGTCGCCAGCGCGGTACCGTTGACCGCGAGCAGCCACACGCCCCAACGAACGCAGACTCTCATCAGCGAGTAACCGGCGCATCGTAATGATCGACAGCAAAGCCGTAGGTCGTGGCCGGAAAAATCCTCACCGCCATCGTCTGTGCCGAGGCGTGCAAGGGTAGATCAGCGTGCAGGCGCTCGCCGGGCAAGATGTAGGTCTTTGGGAGATTCACCGAGCGGGTGCCCGGCAGAGGCACAATGGTTTTCGCCAGCCGCACAACATAGGGGCTCGGATTGACGACCTGCACACCTGCGGCATCCATTGACCAGGTCAGTCGCTTCCAGGGTTCACGTTCGACCGGCAACCCGGCAGGACGCAAAATCACCGGCAAGTTCTGGCGTACACCGAGAGTAACCCGCGCTCCGGCGGCGTCACTGGCCGGGCTGATTCCCTCGAAGATCACCCGTTTCAGACGTTCCACCTTCAACGGTTGCCGGTTTTGCAGAATGAATCGCACTTGCTGAATGCCGTCGGGTTCGACCCGGGCAATGGGTGGGGTGAAGATCAGCAGTACGTCGTCGCTGTCTTCGATGTCCTCAACGGTGGTGTGCAGCAATGCAGGTTGCGTATCGGTATTGCGCACGTTCATCACCGCTTCACCCATGCCCTCCTCCACCAACAGCACCGGCGTCTGTGGAACCATTCCGGCGGCGTGGACCAGAGGCACTGAAAACCATGCGGACAGGCACAGCGGTGCCGTCTTGAAAACAGACTTGAAAGAAATGGGCATCGGGATAATCCGTGAAATCCTGGATGCGATCCGGCAGGTGCCGGACCGCGCTCGCATGAGCCAGTCCGTCCCGGTGCCTGAGAGGTACCGGGACGCATCCGTCAGAGGTAGAACATGTCGAATGTCACGGAGCCATCCAGCGGGATTTCGTTGGCAATCGGCAGGGCGTTGCTTGGGCCGATGATCGGCAGCAGGTGCATCGGGAAACCGTGGTGACGAGCGGCAACGGGACCGGTCGCAGCGCTGGCGCCCCACGAGTACAACTGCGGCGCATTGCTGACCAGCGTACTGGTCGGCACACGCCATGCCGGGGCCGCCAGCGTCCGGGTCAGCAGTGTCTGGGCATTGCCGTCGGTCTCCGGAATGCCGTGACGCAAGGCGAAACCGCCAATACGCGTACCGTTGATTTCACCCAACCCGTAAAACAGCGCCGGATCGCTTTGCCCGGCGCCATCACTGATACCCGGCAGCTTGGTGCCAGCCCGGTTATCGCGCACCGACACTTCCACCGGAGCCGGTGCATCGCAATTGATGTGCAGCGATACGTCGCGACCGGCCAACAGTGTCTGGGTGGTTGGATTCAGCGTCGCCGCCGAAATCTTGCGCAGATCCACCGTGCTGCCCCCGGCAAAGGCCGGAATGCACGAGGTCGGAATAATGGTACCGATGACATTCAGGTCAACGCTTTCTGCCATCGCCAACGTTGGCAGCAACGCTGCCGCCAGTACCGCAAGACGGGATGTCTTTTTCATAAGCCGTAATCTTCCATTTGATTGACAGTTCAGTCCCTACAAACCTGGTATGTAAGTAAGCGGGCTGATGATTGCGGCTTATGAGAGATAAATCTGTAGGAAATAGTGGCGCTCAAACAGCGAAATCACGACTGGATTAATAGGTAATTTGTGCTCGGTGGTGGGGTCCTACGCTGCCGTAGCCAAATGTTTCAGTTTGCTTGAAAGCGCGCATCGATCTCGAACCGGGTCAGATCGGCAACCCGGGTCTGCGCTGACCCGACCCGCCCTTCAAACTCTACGTCGACGTCCATGCGCTGCCCTTCCAGGGCGACGCCCGCCCGCGCAGGAATCAGGCTTTGCCCGGCGGGCCAGACTGCACCGGATGCGACACCCGGTTCAAATCCAAGCCACTGCACAGCCTTGCCATCCACCCGCACAGCCACCACCTGAACCCTCAACGCCCCGGCGCCAAACCGATAGTCCACGGCACCCGCCGCAGGCGCCGCCAGGTCAAGTCGCAGCGGTCCTGCCCGGTCACACTGAACGGTGATCTGCACCCGCCGGCGCCCGAAACTCAACTGGTCATTTTCCAGTGGCTGTTGCAGCAACTGACCGCGCGTCATCGCTCCAAAATCGACTGAAGGCTGCCCCAGTCTGACGGCACAGTCCGACTGCGCCTGCGACTGATCGGCGACAAACACGGTACCGAGCAATGCCAGACCGATCGTGCCGGTATTCAAACGATGCATGGTGACTGACTCCTTAAACCGCGTGGCAGGTGGCTTGCGCCGTTTCGTACAGCGCGTGCGTGTCGGGTTGTTCGCCGAGGTCGTAGGACAGCCGACAGCGACTGCCATCGGGCAGCACCACGTGCAAAATCGTGTCCGGTCGGACATCGGGCAAAAAGATCGTGCCGGCTTCCAGTACGTTGGTGATGTACTGCCCCTGCGCGTCGAAAACGGCTCCCCCCTTGCGCAGAAGAACGTTGTCGGCGGAACGCGCCTGTAACAGCAGGCGCCGCGCGGTGACCATGTCGAATGCAAGCGTCGCTACCGCACCACGCCCGGCTTCGACTTCCAGGTAAGCGTTGTGCACATCGACATTGCGCCCCAGGCTGGCCGTATCGAGTTCGACCCGGCCTGTGCTGTACGCCGGCAGACTCGCCGCCACGGCGCGCCCGGAATAGTCGGTCCAGACCGGGCCGCGCGGGGTGTTCAGCTTGACGCCGGCACTGTCGCCGGCCTTGAGCAAGGCGAAGGTTTCGCGCAGTGGATAGGGCGACAGGGTCACGCCCTCACCATGGATCAGCGCACCGCCGCGAAAGCCGAGGTCATAGTTCTGGTTACCGGCACCGCTGCGGGAATAGCCCATGTCCATCTGACTGTAGTGGGGCAACAGATTGACCCGCCCGTTGAACCCGGCGCTACCGTTATCCGGCCGTTCGGCGCCGATGCTGTAGGCCAGTGTGTCGCTGAGCTGTTCATTGAATCTCAGGCCGCTGCGGGTGCCGCCCACATCGTCGTTGCGCACATAGCCGCGCAACGTCTGCCGCACACCCAACGGCAGACTGACACTCAGATAAGCCGCGGTGCCACGCGCATCGTCCGGCGCCCCGGCAACATCGCGCTCAACCGACAATGTCACATTGGCCCGCCGAATGCTCTGCGACCAGGCCAGGGCGGCTCTTGAAGTGGCCGTCCCGTCAAGCAAGGAGTACCGCGAGTAGCTGGCGGAGAGGCCGCCGTACATCGGACTGCTGGTGCTGAGATTGGCCGTCAGTTGATTGCGTACCCGCTGAAACGGCTGATCATTGTGCGAGTCCCAGGTGGTATCCGACAGCGTGCGGAAACCCTGGGTCTGTTGGGTCAGCGCAACACTCGCCGACAACCTCTCGCTCAACAGACCGCTGGCCGTCCACTGCAACTGCGCGCCGGACACCGCCTGTTCCTGCGCCCGGGAAATCACCTGTCGGCCACCGAGTACCAGCCGATCGCCGATGCTGCCCTGCATCGCCCAGCCCACCGACTCATAGCCTGTGCCGAGCATGGCGCCGGCCGTAACCTGCCCGCGCGCCCCCAGCCGCCAGTCCTTGCTGGCAGCGGCAAAGGACGGCGAATCTCGATCGTCACCGGCGTAGCGTCGCACTTGGCCGACCGCCAGCCCATAACCGGCCGCCCGTCCCGTCATCCCGCCACGTAACTGCGTCGCCGGCACGATGAAGCGCCGCTGCTGCCCGTCTCCTTCATGCACCGTCACTTCCAGATCCACGCTCTGACTGAGCAACGGCAAACCGACCAGAGTGAACGGGCCACCGGGCACCACCGTGGTGTAGATCAGCGCACCGTTCTGTGTGACTTCGATCCGCGCGGCGGAATAGGCAATGCCTTCAACCCGCGCACCGGAGCTGTCATCGTCCAGCGCCATCAAGGCAAGTTCCGGCTGCACCTGAAAGCCGTTAAAAGCCTCGCCGGAAAACAACGGGGAAACCATGTTCAACTGACCCAGTTGCAGGTTGGCCTGATAGCGCTCCGAGGTGTGCGAGGCATAGGCATACAGGTGCTCGAGGCGATCCTGACCGGCGAACTCGCTGTACACCTGACGACTGCGAAACGACCAGTCCGCCGCATTCAGGCCCAGCTCAGCGTTCAAGTTCCGGTACTGCGATGACTGGCCGGCGAAACGGTTGCCAAGCAATAAGGCATCGTAGTTGAACAGGCCTGCCGTACCACCGTTCAGGAAGCTGCGACGGGCCGGACGTTCGGGCAACAGCACAGCGGAGGGCAACAGCAGGGCGATGTGTTCCTGCGACGGATCGGCTTGCACCACAGCGTCAGGAAAGTACCGAGCGAACAGTTCACACCCCGATCCACCCGCCGACTCAACATGATCCACTGCCCTGATATCGCCGCGCTCCAGCAGTGACGGGGTGAAACACAATTCGCCTTCGGCATCGAACGTAACCTGCACCCGTCCCTTGGGAACGCCGTTGACCGTCAGGGTGACGGCCTGCACGCCCTCGCGAAAGCGCGGCGCCTGGCTGAAGTACTCGGCCAGGCGCGGATCCAGCCCGCGAGATTTCAGTACAGCCTGGTTGAACTGCACGGACACATGCTCGGCGCTATTGACGACAGGAGCGGCGCCAAAAACGATCATCAGCGCCGCGCCGGCGCGACACATTCGATGCATCAATCCGTCACCAACGGAGCGTCGAAGTGCGCAATGGCGAAACCGTAAGTGGTCACTGGAAACAGCCGTACCTGACGCTGTAAATGGCTCGGCTCGGCCATCCCGTTCAAGGTCAGCTGTTCGCCGGGCAACACATAGGTGCGCCCCAGATCCATCTCCTTGCCACCCGGCAACAACGTCACCGAATGGCCCAGTCGCACGACATACGGGCTGGGATTGCGCACCTTGACCTCAGTGCCCTGACGTGACCAGACCAGATGTTTCCAGGGCTCACGGTCGACCGGCAGCTTTGCCGGCCGCAGGATCGCCGGGATGTTCTGGCGCACACTCAGGCTGACCTGCGCCTTGCCCGTCGCATCCTGCGGCGCGATCCCTTCGAACACCACACGCTTGAGACGCTCGGTCTTCAGCGGTTCAGCGCTGCGCAGAATGAATCGCACACGCTGGGTGGCTCCGGGCTCGACCCGGGCCACCGGCGGCGTCAGAAGAAGCAACGGCTCGGTGTCTTGCGGCACATCCTCGACAGAAGTATGCAGCAGCGCCGGATGAGGCTCGCTGTTGAACACATTGATCCCCGCCTCACCCAGTCCTTCATCGAGCACCAGCACCGGCGTTTCGGGAACCATCCCCGCCGCCCGGATCGATCCGGGCCCCAGCAAGAACACCAGCAGTACACGGGTGATGGCGTTGCGTGCGAACGCGTTCATGTCGTTGTCCACAGGCGAGCGCGCAGCCGGCGGCAATGCCGGGCCACGAGCCAGCCGATCAGGTTGATTGGAAATGACAGGCCACGCCTGTCGAGAGTTACTGCAAAGCCTTGGTATGCCTCAGGTCCGGCACCGTCACGCGCCCCTTCAGAGGTAAAGCAACTCGAACGTAGCCGACCCGTTCAGTGCGAACTCGGAGGTAATCGGCAGGCTCGACGACGGGCCGATGACCGGGACCAGCGTCATGGGAAACGTATGCACGGTGCCAGGTGTCGGGCCTGCCGACAACGACGCCCCCCACGAGTACCGAAGGTTGCCGCCTTCGGTGTATTTCCCGACCAGCGTTGCCGTATCGGGAGTGTCCCAGTTGGCCATGTCTCCTTGCTTGTACAGGATCATCGACGGCTGACCGTCGACGGAGGGTGTGCCGAATCGCAGACCGTAGCCACCGATCTTCGCCCCGGCGACTTCACCGATCCCGTAGATGTACATGGCCCAGTCGGAGCCATCGACGACAATCCCGGGCAGTCGTGTATGAGTCTGGTTGTCATGCACCTTGATCGCCATGGGGGCGGCTGCGGAGCAACTGATGCTCAGGGTTATGTTGCGGTTTTGCAGTTCGGTCTGCCGATCCCGGTTCAGAGAACCGGCGGGAATGTCTCCCAGGTCGACCGTATTGCCGCCGGTGAAGGCCGGTGTACACGAGGTCGGAATAATCGAGCCCGTGATCGTCAGATCCGCGCTATCGGCCATGACCCCTGCCGGTAACAAGGTGCTTGCGACAGCAATTGCACGAAAGGTCTTGCGCATGAAAATTCTCACTCCATAAGAATCGAAAGATGACAGCCAGCTACGCGTCTTCTACTGAAAGACAGGAAAATTCCTGTTTCAAAATCAGCGTTGTCATTATTCCAATTGCCTCCCGGCAGCGATGTAAGGCGAAAGCGCGATTCGCACTGGAAAAATCGCTGGCGGGCGTAGCTGATGTGAGCCGGAAAAATCGCCGATCTGTTTAAAAATGCTCACCCTGCCGACAGCCCCGGGCTACACGCCGCTCTGCGCCGTGAGTCGGATTGACCAGACACGCTGGGGCAACACCCGGTGCCTGTCGTGCCATACTCCTGATCTCGCCACTCATCCGGAACGGTCCGACTTGAGCTCCAGACACACTCTGCCGTTTGCCCTGCTGTTCGTCCTGTTGCTCGGCGGTTGCGCTTCGCTGGATGTTCCCAGGGAACCGAGTCAGGCCTTGCCGGCGAACGAATCGGCATTCGGCCGTTCAATTCGGGCGCAGGCAGCGCCCTACAAGGGCCAGTCCGGTTTTCGCCTGCTGTCCAACAGCACCGAAGCCTTCACTGCCCGCGCCGAACTGATCCGCAACGCCCAAAGCAGCCTCGACCTGCAGTACTACATCGTCCATGACGGCATCAGCACGCGAATGCTGGTGGAAGAAGTGCTGAAGGCCGCTGATCGTGGCGTGCGGGTGCGGATCCTGCTGGACGACACCACCAGCGACGGCCTCGACCTGATCATCGCCACGCTGGCGGCGCATCCGAATATCCAGATCCGTCTGTTCAATCCATTGCACCTGGGCCGCAGCACCGGCGTGACCCGCGCTGCAGGCCGGCTGTTCAACCTGTCGCTGCAGCACCGGCGGATGCACAACAAGTTGTGGCTGGCGGACAACAGCGCGGCAATCGTCGGCGGACGCAATCTGGGCGACGAGTACTTCGATGCCGAACCCAATCTGAACTTCACCGATATCGACATGCTCAGTGTCGGGCCGGTCGCCGAACAACTCGGACACAGTTTCGACCAGTACTGGAACAGCGCGCTGAGCAGGCCAATCGAAGAGTTTCTTTCCAGCAAACCCACCCCCAAAGACTTGCAAAACACCCGCACGCGACTGGAAGAGTCGCTGGAAGACACCCGCAAACAGAATCACGCGCTGTATCAGCAGTTGATGACTTACCGCACCGCTCCGCGCATGGACGTCTGGCGCCGGGAACTGATCTGGGCCTGGAACCAGGCGCTGTGGGATGCGCCGAGCAAGGTACTGGCCAAGGGCGAACCCGATCCGCACCTGCTGCTGACGACCCAACTGGCGCCGGAGCTCACCGGTGTCAGCAACGAACTGGTGATGATTTCTGCCTACTTCGTACCGGGGCAGCCGGGGTTGGTCTACCTGACCGGCCGTGCCGATGCCGGCGTAGCGGTGAGTCTGCTGACCAATTCGCTGGAAGCCACTGACGTGCCAGCCGTGCATGGCGGTTACGCGCCGTATCGCAAGGCGTTGCTGGAACACGGCGTGAAGCTCTTCGAACTGCGGCGCCAGCCTGGAGATAATTACGGCAGCGGCCCGCACCTGTTTTACAGCAAGTCCTATCGCGGCTCGGATTCGAGCCTGCACAGCAAAGCGATGATCTTCGACGGCAAAAAATCGTTCATTGGCTCGTTCAATTTCGACCCGCGCTCGGTGCTGTGGAACACCGAAGTCGGGGTGCTGGTGGACAGTCCCGAACTGGCAGCGCACGTGCGCGAGCTGGCCTTGCAGGGCATGGCACCGGCGCTGAGTTACGAGGCGAAATTGCAGGATGGAAAAGTCGTCTGGGTTACCGAAGACAACGGCCAGATGCACACGCTGACCAAGGAACCCGGCAGTTGGTGGCGACGGTTCAATGCGTGGTTCAGCACCACGGTTGGACTGGAGCGGATGCTGTAGCAGCCCGCTCCACCAGCCTCATCAAGCGGGCTCCGGCACCTTGCCGAATGCGCCTTGCCGCGACAGCAGAAGCACCAGCCCGAACGCTCCGGCCGCCATCAGCCACGGCAACGCGTGTCCACTGATCCACTGACTGCCCGCTCCCGCCATCAAAGGTCCGAGCAGACAACCAACACCCCACAGTTGCGCAACATGGGCATTGGCTCGCACCAGTGCATCATCGCGGTAGCGCTCACCGATCAGGATCAGCGACAGGGTGAACAGGCCACCGGCACTGGCGCCGAACAACACCCACAGCGGCCAGATCAGCAAGGTGTCGAGCAGCATCGGGATCGCCAGGCTCGACAGCATCAGCACCACGGCGCAACCGGTGAACAAGGTCCGCCGCGACAGGTAGTCGGCCAGCGCACCGATGGGCAATTGCAGCAGCGCATCACCCACCACGACGGTGCTGACCATCACCAGCGCAATTTGCGCCGTAAAACCCTGTTGCAGGCAATACACCGGCAACAGCGTCAGGATCATCGCCTCGAATGCAGCGAACAACGACACCGCCCAGGCAATTGCCGGCAGCTCGCGAGCGAAGCCCCACAGATCGCCGAACGTCACGCTGCTGGCCTCGCTGCTTGGGGCGCCGCTGCGGCCCAGCAACAACAAGGGTGAGGCCATCAGCAGGGCGACTCCAACCCAAAAACCATAATCATGCTCAGTGCCGAGCGCACCCAGCAGCAACGGACCAGACAGCTGGCTCAATGCATAGCTGCTGCCATACAGAGCAACCAGTCGCCCGCGCCAGTGCTCGACCACCAGTTGATTGATCCAGCTCTCGCCGAGGATGAACACGATGGTCAGGATCACCCCGATCATCAGCCGCAACACCAGCCAGATCGGGTAACTCGGCAGCAGTGCCAGCAGGCCGATGGACAGTGCCCCGCCCCACAGACAAAGACGCATCAGATTGGCTGTGCCGAAGCGCGCCGCCAGATGACTGGAAATCTTTGCCCCCAGCAACACGCCGATGGCCGGCATCGCCGCCATCACACCGATGGCGAATGAGCCGTAGCCCCAACCCTCCAGGCGCAGCGACACCAGCGGCATGCTGACACCCAGGGCCAGACCAACACTCAAGACAGATGCCAAAACGGCGAAATACGTCGCCCAACGCATGGTCCACGCTCCTGTGGATATTTTTATGTGCACCACAAAACCACTGTGGGAGCGAGCTTGCTCGCGAAAACGGTTTCACATTCAGCAGTTTTGCTGACTGATACACCGCTTTCGCGAGCAAGCTCGCTCCCACAGGGATCCTTGTATCGTTCGGGAGCCCGACTCGGGGCTCCCTTAACGGTTTACAGCTTGATCCAGGTCGCCTTCAGCTCGGTGTATTTGTCGAACGCATGCAGCGACTTGTCACGGCCGTTGCCCGACTGCTTGAAGCCGCCAAACGGTGCGGTCATGTCGCCGCCATCGTACTGATTGACCCACACGCTGCCGGCACGCAGTGCCCTGGCGGTCAGGTGCGCCTTGGAGATGTCCTGAGTCCAGACCGCCGCCGCCAGACCGTAAGGCGTGTCGTTGGCGATGTTGATCGCTTCCTCGGCGGTGTCGAAAGCGATGACCGACAGCACCGGGCCGAAGATCTCTTCCTGGGCAATTTTCATCGCGTTGCTCACGCCGTCGAAAATCGTTGGCTCGACGTAGGTGCCACCGGTTTCCTGAAGAATGCGCTTGCCACCGGCCACCAGTTTGGCGCCGTCGGTGTGGCCCGACTCGATGTAGGACAGCACGGTATTCATCTGCTGGGTATCCACCAGCGCGCCAACGTTGGTGGCCGGATCCAGCGGGTTGCCCGGTTTCCAGGCCTTGAGGGCCTCGATCACCATCGGCAGGAATTTGTCCTTGATCGAACGCTCGACCAGCAGGCGCGAACCGGCGGTGCAGACTTCGCCCTGGTTGAAGGCAATGGCGCTGGCGGCGGATTCGGCCGCGGCTTGCAGATCCGGTGCATCGGCAAACACGATGTTCGGGCTCTTGCCGCCGGCCTCCAGCCAGACGCGCTTCATGTTCGATTCGCCGGAATAGATCATCAGTTGCTTGGCGATCTTGGTCGATCCGGTGAACACCAGGGTGTCGACGTCATTGTGCAGCGCGAGCGCCTTGCCGACGGTGTGGCCGTAACCCGGCAGCACGTTCAGCACACCTTTCGGGATGCCGGCCTCGACTGCCAGTTCGGCGATGCGGATGGCGGTCAGCGGGGATTTTTCAGACGGTTTGAGGATCACCGAGTTACCGGTCGACAGGGCCGGGCCGAGCTTCCAGCAGGCCATCATCAGCGGAAAGTTCCACGGCACGATGGCCCCGACCACACCGACCGGCTCCCGGGTTACCAGACCCAGTTGATCGTGCGGGGTAGCGGCGACTTCGTCATAGATCTTGTCGATCGCCTCACCGCTCCAGCTCAGCGCTTGCGCGGCACCCGGCACGTCGATGTACAGCGAGTCGCTGATCGGTTTGCCCATGTCGAGGGTTTCGAGCAGGGCCAGTTCTTCGG
This sequence comes from Pseudomonas sputi, assembly GCF_021603585.1. Classification (GTDB taxonomy): domain Bacteria; phylum Pseudomonadota; class Gammaproteobacteria; order Pseudomonadales; family Pseudomonadaceae; genus Aquipseudomonas; species Aquipseudomonas sputi. The sequence continues at coordinate 64,727 of NZ_BQHI01000026.1, forward strand.
CATGCTGCTTGAGCAGGCCGGCGAAACGGATCATGGTGGCTTTGCGCTTGGTCGGCGCCAGGCGCGACCAGACGCCGGAATTGAAGGTAGCGCGGGCGTTTTCCACGGCGCGCTGGGCGTCGGCGGCGTCACAGCTGGCAATTTTGCCCAGCAGACGGCCATCGACCGGGCTGATGCACTCGAAGGTCTCGCCGGAGACGGCATCGGTGTACTCGCCATTGAGGAAGGCGCGGCCTTCGATCTTCAGGTCGCGGGCGCGTTGTTCCCAGTCGGCACGAGTCAGGGTGGTCATTCGAGTGTCCTCCTCTTGTTCAATACGAGCGCCGCGATCGTCGCGGTCGTCCTCAGGAATACTGCCCGGCCAGCCTGCTTTTCGGCCCAAGGCATCCGCCACCCTAAACCAGCGGCCGGGGTTGTTTCAATATATTTGACATAAGCTCGCCATACGGCCTTGCGGCGTTCAATTTAATCAACATAGACTTTGGCCCTTTCAAGCCACCGCGCCGTCACCACGGGAGAAAACAACAATGAACATCCAGAACGTCGTCGACATCAGCCTGACCACCCGCGAAGCCGAACGCTATCGCCCGGACCCGGCCAAAGTGCTGAAGGGGGATCCCGAGCAGGCGGTGTTCAATCAATACGACAGCCCTTGTGGGCAAATGGGCGTCGGCGTGTGGGAAGGGGCAGTCGGTCAGTGGACGGTGAATTACACCGAACACGAATACTGCGAAATCCTCCAGGGCGTTTCGGTACTGCGCGACAGCGAAGGCAACGCCAAGACCCTGCGTGTGGGTGACCGCTTCGTGATCCCGGCCGGTTTCCGTGGCACATGGGAAGTGCTGGAGGCTTGCCGCAAGGTCTATGTGATCTTCGAACAGAAAGCTTGAGGCCTTTCACCAGGCCACAAAAAAGGCCCGTATCGTGAGATACGGGCCTTTTTCGTAAGTCGGGAAAAATCAATTACTTGATTTTGCCTTCCTTGTAGATCACGTGCTTGCGAACAACCGGATCATATTTCTTGATCTCGATTTTGTCCGGGGTAGTACGCTTGTTCTTGTCGGTAGTGTAGAAGTGACCAGTACCGGCGCTCGAAATCAAACGAATCAATTCACGCATGATTAGCTCCCTTAAACCTTGCCGTCGCGACGCAGCTCGGCCAGCACAACGCTGATGCCACGCTTGTCGATGATACGCATGCCTTTGGCGGAAACGCGCAGGCGTACGAAACGTTTCTCTTCTTCAACCCAGAAGCGGTGATGCTGCAGGTTCGGCAGGAAACGACGACGGGTTTTGTTGTTTGCGTGGGAAATGTTGTTCCCAGTCACCGGACCCTTACCGGTAACTTGACATACTCTAGACATGCCTCAGCCCTCTAAAACCACATGCCCAACCCGGCATGGGTTGGCCGCTTAATCTCTAGTCATTGTGGCGCCAGGCGCCGCGATTCTTTAGAGGTCTTACCGGCTACACCTACAAGCGAAGGAACCGGGCCCCTAGAAAAGAGCGCTGCTTTATACCAGAAAGACCACGGAGCAACAACTTTCCGTGAACAAAGAATGGCTAAAAAGCCGCTTTCGACGGCCGCAAGCGCCTTGGGCTAGGGCTGCCGGCAATTTTTACCATTCGTCGAAGAAAATCGATCATACCCGCTATCGAGACTTTTCCTGCCGCCTCTTCCGACAAATCCTCAGCCATGCAGCCTCGAAAATGCAAAAAGGGGATAGTCATTTGCAATCGCGACCACTAGGGTAGGCCTTTTCCAGACTGCACTTGCAGATGGGCCTTCGATCTGTAAAGGAAGCCGACCATGCGCCTCGCTGCCCTCCCCCTGCTCTTCGCCCCGCTGTTACTGAGTCCACTGGCCCAGGCCGCCGCCCTGAGCGTCTGCACCGAGGCCAGCCCTGAGGGCTTCGACGTGGTGCAGTACAACTCGCTGACCACTACCAACGCCTCGGCCGACGTGCTGATGAATCGGCTGGTGGACTTCGACACCGCCAGTGGCAAGGTCGTCCCGAGCCTGGCCGACAGCTGGGAAGTCAGCACCGATGGCCTGACTTACGTCTTCAAGCTGCACCCGCAGGTGAAATTCCACACCACCGACTACTTCAAGCCGACCCGCGAGCTGACCGCCGAAGACGTCAAGTTCAGCTTCGACCGCATGCTCGACCCGGCCAACCCATGGCACAAGGTCGCCCAGAGCGGCTTTCCCCATGCCCAGTCGATGCAGTTGCCGAGCCTGATCAAAAAGATCGACGCGCTGGATCCGCTGACCGTGCGCTTCACCCTCGATCACCCGGACTCGACGTTCCTCGCGACCCTGAGCATGGGTTTTGCCTCCATTTATTCTGCTGAATACGCCGACAAACTCCTGAAGGCCGGCGCGACCGACAAGCTCAACAGCCAACCGATCGGCACCGGCCCGTTCGTGTTCAACCGCTTCCAGAAAGACGCTTCGATCCGCTACAAGGCCAACCCGGCCTACTTCCGCGGCAAACCGGCGGTGGATCCGCTGATCTTCGCCATCACCCCGGACGCCAACGTGCGCCTGCAAAAATTGCGGCGCAACGAGTGCCAGATTGCCCTGTCGCCAAAACCGCTGGACGTGCAGGCGGCAAAACAGGAACCGACGCTGAAAGTCGAAAAGACTGACGCATTCATGACCGCATTCGTCGGCATCAACAGCCAGCATCCGCCACTGGACAAACCGGAAGTGCGTCAGGCGATCAACCTCGCCTTCGACAAGGCCAACTACCTCAAAGCTGTGTTTGAAGACACCGCCGAAGCTGCCAACGGCCCGTATCCGCCGAACACCTGGAGCTACGCTAAGAACCTGCCGGGCTACGCCCACGACGTGGACAAGGCCAAGGCATTGCTGGCCAAGGCCGGATTGAAGGATGGCTTCCAGACCACTATCTGGACGCGTCCGTCCGGCAGCCTGCTCAACCCGAACCCGAGCCTGGGTGCACAACTGCTGCAATCGGATCTCGCGGAAATCGGCATTCAGGCGGAAATCCGCGTGATCGAATGGGGCGAACTGATCCGTCGCGCCAAGGCGGGCGAGCATGACTTGCTGTTCATGGGCTGGGCCGGCGACAACGGCGATCCGGACAACTTCCTCACCCCGCAGTTTTCCTGCGCGGCGGTGAAGTCCGGCACCAACTTCGCCCGTTACTGCAACGCCGACCTGGACAAGCTGATCAGCGCCGGCAAGACCACCAGCGAGCAAGGTGTGCGCACCAAGCTCTACGAACAGGCACAAACGCAGATCCAGCAGCAGGCGCTGTGGCTGCCGCTGGCGCATCCGACGGCGTATGCACTGACGCGCAAAGACGTGCAGGGTTACTCGGTGAGCCCGTTCGGGCGGCAGGACTACTCCAAGGTCACCCTCAAATAACCCGCCAAAGCACATACCCTGTGGGAGCTGGCTTGCCAGCTCCCACAGGGTTCGCAGTTCCTTGAGATTTACATCCAACCGCACTCCGCCATCGACAACGGCTCACCATCACCGACGATGAAGTGATCCAGCACCCGAACGTCGATCAACTCCAGGGCCTTCTGCAAGCGTTTGGTCAATAATCGATCAGCCTGACTGGGATCGGTGTTTCCCGACGGGTGGTTGTGGCACAGGATGAGCGCCGCCGCGTTGTTCGCCAACGCACGCTTCACCACTTCCCGGGGATGGACCGCAGTGTTGTCGATGGAGCCCCGAAACAAAGGCTCAAAGGTCAGCACTTGGTGTTTTGAGTCCAGAAACAGACAGCCGAACACCTCATGCGGCTCGTGGCGCAGCATGGCTTTGAGGTAGTCGCGTACGACCTGTGGATTTTCCAGGGTCGGCTTCTGACGCATGCGCTCGGCCAGATGCCGCCGGGCCATTTCCAGCACGGCCTGCAATTGAGCAAATTTCGCCGGCCCCAAGCCCAATTGCTCGCTGAACGCTCCGAGATCAGCCTCCAGCAAAGCACGCAGGCTGCCAAACTGATTCAACAAGTGCCGCGCCAGATCCACCGCACTCTTTCCTGCTACGCCGGTGCGTAGAAAAATCGCCAGCAATTCGGCATCGGAAAGACTTCCCGAGCCCTGTTCCAACAGTTTCTCCCGCGGCCTTTCCGCCGCCGGCCAATCGCGAATACTCATACACCTTCCTTGTCTGTGGGCGCCGCTGTTCCGTAGCGGTCGCTGTGATATCGTAGCCCATCTTTTTTGCGGGCGAATTCACCCTGGGGAGGGGGTTTCGCCACGTATGTCACCAACGAAATGAAAGGCAGACCTATGCAGCGGCTGTATCGGAAACGCATCGTTCTGGGCGTCGGCGGCGGCATTGCTGCCTACAAGAGCGCGGATCTTGTGCGCCGCCTGATCGATCAGGGCGCCGAAGTGCGCGTGGTCATGACCCGTGGCGGCAGCGAATTCATCACCCCGCTGACCATGCAGGCGCTGTCCGGCCACCCGGTTCACCTGGACCTGCTCGACCCGGCCGCCGAAGCAGCGATGGGCCACATCGAACTGGCCAAATGGGCCGATCTGGTGCTGATCGCCCCGGCCACCGCCGACCTGCTCGCCCGGCTGGCCCAAGGCATCGCCAATGATCTGCTGACCACGCTGGTGCTGGCCACCGACGCCATCGTGGCGGTCGCTCCGGCCATGAACCAGGCCATGTGGCGCGATCCGGCGACCCAGGCCAACCTGCAACTGCTTGAAAGCCGTGGCCTCAAGACTTTCGGCCCGGCCTCCGGCAGCCAGGCCTGCGGCGACGTCGGCATGGGCCGCATGATGGAAGCCACCGACCTGGCTCAGCTCGCGGCGGACTGCTTCCAGCGTCAGGCGCTGACCGGCAGGCACGTGGTCATCACCGCCGGCCCGACCCAGGAAAACATCGACCCGGTGCGCTACATCACCAACCACAGCTCCGGCAAAATGGGCTTCGCGCTGGCTGAAGCGGCAGTAGAAGCCGGCGCCCGCGTGACGCTGATCAGCGGCCCGGTGCACCTGCCGACGCCGGATCGCGTCACCCGCATCGACGTGGTCAGCGCCCGCGACATGCTCGCCGCGTGTGAAGCCGCGATCCCTTGCGACATCTTCATCGCCTCGGCGGCGGTCGCAGACTACCGTCCGGAAGTCGTCGCCCCGCAAAAATTGAAGAAAGACCCTACAAGCGGTGACGGCTTCGTCCTGCAAATGGTGCGCAACCCGGACATCCTGGCCACCATCGCGACCCGTCCCGACCGTCCGTTCAGTGTCGGCTTCGCCGCCGAGACCGAACACCTGCTCGACTACGCTGCACGCAAGCTGAAGGACAAGAATCTCGATCTGATCGTCGCCAACGACGTCGCCAACCCGAGCATCGGTTTCAACAGCGAAGAAAACGCCTGCAGCGTCATCGACCGTGCGCTGCACGCCACGGTTTTCGCCCAGACCAGCAAGAGTAAGATCGCTCGCCAACTGGTCACTTTTATCGCCGAACGTCTGAACCAGGTTTAATTTACATGCACGCTTTGCAAGCCAAGATCCTCGACCCGCGCATCGGTACCGAATTCCCGCTGCCGCAATACGCCACACCGGGCTCCGCCGGCCTCGACCTGCGCGCCATGCTGCAAGAGGACATCGTGATCAAACCGGGTGAAACCGTGCTGATCCCGACCGGTCTGTCGGTCTACATCGGCGACCCGAACCTTGCCGCGCTGATCCTGCCACGCTCGGGCATGGGCCATAAGCACGGGATCGTGCTGGGCAACCTCGTCGGCCTGATCGACTCCGACTACCAGGGCCCGCTGATGGTGTCCTGCTGGAACCGCGGCCAGACTGAATTCACCATGCCGGTCGGCGAACGCCTGGCGCAGCTGGTACTGGTGCCGGTAGTGCAGGCGCACTTCGAAATGGTTGAAGAGTTTGTCGAGACCGAGCGCGGCACAGGTGGTTTCGGCCATTCCGGCACCAAGTGATTGGTTTTGTGGCGAGGGAGCCTGCTCCTTCGCCATAAAAATACGCAGATTCATCTGGAAGCTTTACCGCTGAAAATCAAGGCATTGGCAGGCCAAAGCCACGCCGCACAAGGCGTCATGGCCCTTTCACACCACGAACTCTCTGTGAAAACCGCCGTCATACCCTTCAGTTTGAACCTGCCGTCGAATGAGTCGTCGGTGTGTCCAGCCACTTTCGAGATGGAGCATTTTCGCAGATGAGCACCCCCGCCCAAGTCGCCCCGAAGCTTCCCGACAGCATCTTCCGCGCCTACGACATTCGCGGCACCGTGCCGGAATTCCTCAATGGCGAAACCGCCTACTGGATCGGTCGCGCCATCGGCTCCCAGAGCCTGGCCCAGGGCGAACCGAACGTGTCCGTCGGCCGTGACGGCCGTTTGTCCGGCCCGGAGCTGGTGGCCGAACTGATCCGCGGCATCGCCGAAAGCGGCTGCCACGTCAGCGACGTCGGCCTGGTGCCGACGCCTGCGCTGTACTACGCCGCCAACGTGCTGGCTGGCAAATCCGGGGTGATGCTCACCGGTAGCCACAACCCATCGAACTACAACGGCTTCAAGATCGTGATCGCCGGCGACACCCTCGCCAACGAACAGATCCAGGCCCTGCACGAGCGCCTCAAGACCGGCAACCTGAGCAGCGGCACGGGCAGCGTGACTCAGGTCGAGATCCTCGACCGCTACACCACCGAAATCGTCCAGGACATCAAACTGGCCCGGCGCCTGAAAGTCGTGGTCGACTGCGGCAACGGCGCGGCCGGCGTGATCGCCCCGCAGCTGATCGAAGCGCTGAACTGCGAAGTCATCCCGCTGTACTGCGAAGTCGACGGCAACTTCCCGAATCATCACCCGGATCCAGGCAAACCGGAAAACCTCGTCGACCTGATCGCCAAGGTCAAGGAAACCAATGCCGACATCGGCCTGGCTTTCGACGGCGACGGTGACCGCGTCGGCGTGGTGACCAACACCGGCACCATCGTGTTCCCGGATCGCCTGCTGATGCTGTTTGCCCGTGACGTGGTGGCGCGCAACCCGGACGCGGAGATCATCTTCGACGTCAAATGCACCCGCCGCCTCGTCCCGCTGATCAAGGAATATGGCGGCCGGCCGCTAATGTGGAAGACCGGTCACTCGTTGATCAAAAAGAAAATGAAACAGTCCGGCGCACTGTTGGCCGGCGAAATGAGCGGGCACATTTTCTTCAAGGAACGCTGGTTTGGTTTCGACGACGGTATTTACAGCGCCGCACGGCTGCTGGAAATCCTCAGCAAGGAAAAATCTGACGCGGAAACGCTGTTCGCGACCTTCCCGAACGATATTTCCACACCGGAAATCAATATCCATGTGACCGAAGAGAGCAAATTCAGCATCATTGATGCACTGCACGATGCGCAGTGGGGTCCAGGCGCCGACCTGACCACCATTGACGGCGTGCGGGTCGACTATGCCAAAGGCTGGGGCCTGGTGCGCGCGTCCAACACCACACCGGTGCTGGTGCTGCGCTTCGAGGCCGATGACGAGGCGGAACTGCAGCGCATCCAGGCTGTGTTCCATGCCCAACTGAAACGCGTTGCACCTGATCTCCAACTACCGTTCTGATTGCTGATTCACCCGGAGCCCTGAATGACCCTCGAACGCGATGCCGCCGCCAACACTGCCAAGGTCCTGTCCGAAGCGCTGCCTTACATCCGCCGATACGTCGGCAAGACCCTGGTGATCAAATACGGCGGCAACGCGATGGAAAGCGAGGAGCTGAAAACCGGCTTCGCCCGCGACATCGTGCTGATGAAGGCCGTAGGCATCAACCCGGTGGTCGTTCACGGTGGCGGCCCGCAGATCGGTGATCTGCTCAAGCGCCTGTCGATCGAAAGCCACTTCGTCGACGGGATGCGCGTCACAGACGCCGCGACCATGGACGTGGTGGAAATGGTCCTCGGCGGTCAGGTCAACAAGAGCATCGTCAACCTGATCAACCGCCACGGCGGCAGCGCCATCGGTCTGACCGGTAAAGACGCCGGGTTGATTCGCGCGAAGAAGCTCACTGTCACCCGTCAGACCCCGGAGATGACCCAGCCGGAAATCATCGACATCGGCCATGTGGGCGAAGTGGTCGGGATCAACACCGAACTGCTGAACCTGCTGGTCAAAGGCAACTTCATCCCGGTGATCGCGCCGATTGGCGTGGGTGAAAACGGCGAGTCGTACAACATCAACGCTGACCTGGTGGCTGGCAAGGTTGCCGAAGCACTGAAAGCCGAAAAGCTGATGCTGCTGACCAACATCGCCGGCCTGATGGACAAGTCGGGCACCGTGCTGACCGGCCTTAGCACCCAGCAGGTCGACGACCTGATCGCCGACGGCACCATCTACGGCGGCATGCTGCCGAAGATCCGCTGCGCACTGGAAGCAGTTCAGGGCGGCGTGGGCAGCTCGCTGATCATCGACGGCCGTGTACCGAACGCGATCTTGCTGGAAATCTTCACCGACACTGGTGTGGGTACGCTGATCAGCAATCGCAAGCGTCCGTAAACGCTCGCGCAAACAAAAAGACCCCACTCAGCCTGGCTGAGCGGGGTCTTTTTTTGCCTGAAGCTACGATCAGACGCCAAACTGGGCGCGGTAGGCTTCAACGGCTGGCAGGTGCTGCTTGAGCTGCGGGTCGTCAGCCAGGAATTCCAGCACCTGGTTCAGCGACACGATGCTGATGACCGGGATGCCGAAATCACGCTCGACTTCCTGGATGGCCGACAGCTCGCCGTTGCCGCGCTCCTGACGGTTCAGGGCGATCAGCACGCCGGCAGCCTTGGCGCCGTCCTGGGAAGCGATGATCTGCATCACTTCACGGATCGCGGTGCCGGCGGTGATCACGTCGTCGATGATCAGCACATCACCGGTCAGCGGTGCGCCGACCAGGCTGCCGCCCTCGCCGTGGGCCTTGGCTTCCTTGCGGTTGAAGCACCATGGCAAATCACGGTTATGGTGTTCGGCCAGTGCCACGGCAGTGGTTGCCGCCAGCGGGATGCCTTTGTAGGCCGGGCCGAACAGCACGTCGAACGGAATGCCACTCTCGGCGATGGCCGCGGCGTAGAAACGCCCCAGTTGCGCCAGCGCGGAACCCGAGTTGAACAGGCCGGCATTGAAGAAGTAAGGACTGGTGCGCCCGGACTTCAGGGTGAACTCACCGAAGCGCAAAACCCCGCGATCGATGGCAAAACGAATGAAATCGCGCTGATACGCTTGCATGAAAAAAACCCCAAATACCACGGATTTAGCTAATTAGCTTGACGCCGTGTATCATACACGCACGCGATTTTTGGGGCCATTTATGCGGATCATCAGTGTGAACGTCAATGGTATTCAGGCTGCAGTCGAGCGCGGTTTGCTCAGTTGGCTGCAGGCTCAGAATGCCGACGTCATCTGCCTGCAGGACACCCGTGCCTCCGCCTTTGAACTGGACGACCCAGCCTTCCAACTGGATGGCTACTTCCTTTATGCCTGCGATGCTGAAGTCCCTGCCCAAGGCGGCGTGGCTTTGTATTCGCGGTTGCAACCGAAGGCTGTCATCAGCGGTCTCGGTTTCGAGACGGCCGACCGCTACGGGCGCTACCTGCAAGCAGATTTCGACAAAGTCAGTATTGCCACCTTGCTGCTTCCTTCGGGGATGAACGGCGATGAGGACTTGAACCAGAAGTTCAAGCTCATGGACGATTTCGGCAAGTACCTGGACAAACAGCGGCGCAAACGTCGCGAGTACATTTATTGTGGCTCGCTGTACGTCGCGCAGCAGAAGCTCGACATCAAGAACTGGCGCGACAGCCAGCAATCCCCCGGCTTCCTGGCGCCGGAACGCGCCTGGATGGACGAGATTGTCGGCAACATGGGCTACGTAGACGCCCTGCGCGAAGTCAGTCGCGAAGGCGACCAGTACAGCTGGTGGCCGGACAATGAACAGGCCGAGATGCTGAATCTGGGCTGGCGCTTCGACTACCAGATCCTGACTCCGGGCCTGCGGCGCTTCGTGCGCAGCGCACGTCTGCCGCGTCAGCCTCGGTTCTCGCAGCACGCGCCGCTGATCGTCGACTACGACTGGACGCTGACCATCTAAGCGGACTTTCGCAGACACAAAAAAACCGACATCACTGTCGGTTTTTTTGTGGGCGATCGTTCGTTATTTGATCAACCGCCAGGTGAACGGATAGCGGTACGGGAAACCTTCGTTGGCTTTCACCCCACCGATGATCGTCAGCACCAGCGCCGCAATGGCCAGCAGGCCAAACAGCACGAACCCAATAAGCAACAGCATCAGCACGAAGCAGATCATCGAAGCGATCGCCACGGTGATCTGGAAATTCAACGCTTCCTTACCCTGAGCGTCGATGAACGGATCGGTCTCGCGCTTCATCTGCCACAGGACCAGCGGCCCGATCAGCGTACCGAACGGAATCCAGATCCCCAGCAAGGCGGACAAGTGACAAAACATCGCCCATTGGCGAACCTCCTGGCTCGGCTTGGGCAGCAACTCTTGCTCATCACTCATCGCGTCCTCCTTGCGGGTTACGAACCTGCTCAGTCGGCCAGTGCAGCCTTTTGCAGTTCGAAGATTTCGTTCATGCCTTTCTTCGCCAGCTCCAGCATCGCGTTCAGCTCTTCAGGCTGGAACGGCGCGCCTTCGGCAGTGCCCTGCACTTCGATGAAGCCACCGGTGCTGGTCATCACCACGTTGAGGTCAGTCTCGGCGGCGGAATCTTCAAGATAGTCCAGATCCAGTACCGGCTCGCCCTGGTACATGCCCACGGAAACAGCACCGATCATTTGCTTGAGCGGGTCGCCGCCTTTCAGGCCGCCGCGCTTCTTGATCACTTTCAGTGCATCGACCAGCGCAACCATGGCGCCGGTGATCGACGCGGTACGGGTACCGCCATCGGCCTGGATCACGTCACAGTCGACGTACAGGGTGACATCGCCCAGCTTGGACATGTCCAGCGCGGCGCGCAGGGAACGACCGATCAGGCGCTGGATTTCCAGGGTACGACCGCCCTGCTTGCCGCGGCTCGCTTCACGCTGGTTACGCTCGCCGGTGGCGCGTGGCAGCATGCCGTATTCGGCAGTCAGCCAGCCTTGGCCCTGACCTTTGAGAAATCGCGGCACGCCGTTTTCGACGCTGACGGTGCAGATGACCTTGGTATCACCGAATTCGACCAGTACCGATCCCTCGGCGTGTTTGGTGTAGTTGCGGGTAATGCGGATCGAGCGGAGCTGATCGGCAGCGCGACCACTTGGACGTTTCATAGGAGATACCTGTACTGGGGACGGAAAACTGCGGAGCATTATAGAGCCGTGCACCGCACCTGGGCACTCGTTAAAAAATCCGGCCGACGACCGAAGGCCCTGAAACGCGCTTTGCCGACGGCCTGCAGCCCTTTGTCACACCGTGTGTTTGGGCGCATCCGCCGCACTGCGCTACAATCCTGCGCCTTTGCTGCCAGTCGGCTTACATTCATTGAGATCGCCTGCGCGGAACGTCGTTTCTGCGCCGATCTGCATTGCGAGGTACCACCATGGTGCACAGCATGACCGCCTTCGCCCGCGTCGAAAAAGCCGGCGTCCAGGGCACCCTGAGCTGGGAACTGCGCTCGGTCAACAGCCGCTACCTGGAGCCCCACCTGCGCTTGCCGGAGTCGTTTCGCGACCTCGAAGGCGCTGTCCGCGAAGCCCTGCGCCAGGGCCTGTCACGCGGCAAACTGGAATGCACCCTGCGTTTCACCGAGGAAAGCACCGGCAAGCCGCTGCAGGTGGATCGTGAGCGCGCCGCGCAACTGGTCGCCGCTGCCGAAACCGTCGCCGGCCTGATCAAGAACCCGGCCGCGCTGAACCCGCTGGAAGTGCTGGCCTGGCCAGGCGTACTGGTCGCCGACGCCACCGACCCGCAGGCGCTGAACGCCGAGGCGCTGGCCTTGTTCAATCAGGGCCTGAAAGACCTCAAGGCCGGCCGCGAGCGCGAAGGCGCGGAGCTGGCCCGCCTGATCAACGATCGCCTGACCGCCATCGAGGAAGATGTGGTGACCCTGCGCGAACTGGTTCCGCAGATGCTTGCCACCCAGCGCCAGAAAGTCCTCGACCGTTTTGCCGACATGAAGGCCGAACTGGACCCGCAGCGCCTGGAACAGGAAATGGTCATCCTCGCGCAAAAGAGCGACGTGGCCGAAGAACTGGATCGCCTGAGCACCCACATCATCGAAGTTCGCCGGGTGCTCAAGTCCGGCGGTGCCGCCGGCCGGCGCCTGGACTTCCTGATGCAGGAACTCAACCGCGAAGCCAACACATTGGGCTCCAAGGCCTTCGACCCGCGCAGCACCCAGGCGGCGGTCAACCTCAAGGTGTTGATCGAGCAGATGCGCGAACAAGTGCAGAATATTGAGTAAGGCTACCCCCGACATGACCCACAGCACCGGCACCCTGTACATCATTTCCGCCCCTTCGGGCGCGGGCAAGAGCAGTCTGGTCAAGGCTTTGACCGACACCAATCCGGACATTCGCGTCTCGATTTCCCACACCACCCGCGCCATGCGCCCGGGTGAAGTGGACGGCGTGAACTATCACTTCGTGACCCGCGAAGAGTTCGTGAAGATGGGCGAGCACGGCGACTTCCTGGAACGCGCCGAAGTCTTCGGCAATTTCTACGGCACCTCGCAAAGCCGCCTGCAGCAGACCCTGGACGAAGGTCACGACCTGATTCTGGAGATCGACTGGCAAGGCGCCGAGCAAGTGCGCAAGCTGATGCCGCAGGCCCGTTCGATCTTCATTCTGCCGCCATCGCTGCAGGCCCTGCACCAGCGCCTGACCAACCGTGGCCAGGACAGCGACGAGATCATCGATGGCCGGATGCGCGAAGCCGTCAGCGAGATGAGCCACTACGTCGAGTACGACTACCTGATCATCAACGACGATTTCGCCCATGCGCTGGACGATCTGAAGGCGATTTTCCGCGCCAATCAGCTGCAACAGAAACGTCAGCAAGTGCGTTTCGGCAAATTGCTGGCTGAATTGCTGGGCTGAAACAGCACTTCCCAAAACCGCTGCAAGGGCTTTACATTGGCACTTGCAGCGCGTTGAAGAGTCTGGTCAAAAAATCAGCGCTTCCCTAATCGCTGGTGATTTTTTAAACTGTTGAGTCCGCTCGCCCAACCGGGCAGCGCGCATATTGCATTCGCTCCGAGGAATACCATGGCCCGCGTAACCGTTGAAGACTGCCTAGAACACGTGGAAAACCGCTTTGAGCTGGTCATGCTCTCTACCAAGCGTGCCCGTCAACTGGCCACCGGCGGCAAAGAGCCTCTGGTTCAGTGGGAAAACGACAAACCGACCGTAGTGGCGCTGCGTGAAATCGCTGAAGGCCTGATGAGCTACGAGTTCATCGCCGAGCAGGAAATCGTCCACGAAGACCCTGTCTTCGCTGCGTTCGAGGACGAGTCCAACGAGGCCGTCTAAGCCTATGCCTGGTCGACGTAGCACGGCGCGGGATCACAGCTTACGGCAGGAATTATCATGCCGAGCATAGACGCCCTCGCCGATCGCTTATCGACCTACCTCGGCAACGACCAGGTCAACCTGGTCCGCCGAGCGTATTTCTACGCCGAACAAGCCCACGACGGCCAACGCCGCCGCAGCGGTGAGGCGTACGTCACGCATCCTCTTGCCGTGGCGAATATTCTTGCCGACATGCACATGGACCATCAGAGCCTGATGGCCGCGATGCTGCATGACGTGATCGAAGACACCGGTATTGCCAAAGAAGCGCTGCAAGCGCAGTTCGGTGAAACCGTGGCCGAATTGGTCGACGGGGTCAGCAAACTGACCCAGATGAATTTCGAGACCAAGGCCGAAGCCCAAGCGGAAAACTTCCAGAAAATGGCCATGGCCATGGCGCGCGACATTCGCGTGATCCTGGTCAAGCTCGCCGACCGCCTGCACAACATGCGCACGCTGGAAGTGCTGTCCGGCGAAAAACGCCGGCGCATCGCCAAGGAAACCCTCGAGATCTACGCCCCCATCGCCAACCGGCTGGGCATGCACGCGATCCGCATCGAGTTCGAAGACCTCGGCTTCAAGGCGATGCACCCGATGCGTTCCGCGCGGATCTACCAGGCCGTCAAACGCGCCCGGGGTAACCGCAAGGAAATCGTCAACAAGATCGAAGAATCACTCGGCCACTGCCTCGCCATCGACGGCATCCAGGGTGAAGTCAGCGGTCGCCAGAAACACCTCTACGGCATCTACAAGAAAATGCGCGGCAAGCGTCGGGCCTTCAACGAGATCATGGACGTCTATGCGTTCCGGATCATCGTCGACAAGGTCGATACCTGCTACCGCGTGCTGGGTGCTGTACATAATTTGTACAAACCGTTGCCGGGACGCTTCAAGGATTACATCGCGATCCCCAAGGCCAACGGCTATCAGTCGCTGCACACCACGCTGTTCGGCATGCACGGTGTACCGATCGAAATCCAGATCCGCACCCGCGAAATGGAAGAGATGGCCAACAACGGCATCGCCGCCCATTGGCTGTACAAATCCAGCGGCGACGAGCAGCCGAAAGGCACTCATGCCCGGGCCCGTCAGTGGGTCAAGGGCGTGCTGGAAATGCAGCAACGTGCCGGCAACTCGCTGGAATTCATCGAGAGCGTGAAGATCGACCTGTTCCCGGACGAGGTCTACGTGTTCACGCCCAAAGGCCGGATCATGGAGCTGCCCAAAGGCTCCACGGCGGTCGACTTTGCCTACGCGGTACACACCGACGTCGGCAACAGCTGCATCGCCTGCCGGATCAACCGGCGTCTCGCGCCGCTGTCCGAACCGCTGCAAAGCGGCTCCACGGTCGAGATCGTCAGCGCTCCCGGCGCACGGCCGAACCCGGCGTGGCTCAACTTCGTGGTCACCGGCAAGGCGCGGACGCACATCCGCCATGCGCTGAAACTGCAACGCCGCTCCGAATCCATCAGCCTCGGCGAACGCCTGCTGAACAAGGTGCTCAACGGCTTCGACAGCGCGCTGGAACAGATTCCGGCCGAGCGCGTGAAGGCGATGCTCACCGAGTACCGCCTCGAACTGATCGAAGACTTGCTGGAAGACATTGGCCTGGGCAACCGCATGGCCTACGTCGTGGCACGCCGCCTGCTCGGCGAAGGCGAACAACTGCCAAGCCCGGAAGGCCCGCTGGCGATTCGCGGCACCGAAGGCCTGGTCCTCAGTTACGCCAAATGTTGCACGCCGATCCCGGGCGACCCGATTGTCGGTCACCTGTCAGCGGGCAAAGGCATGGTCGTGCACCTGGACAACTGCCGCAACATCAGCGAAATCAGGCACAACCCGGAAAAATGCATCCAGCTCTCGTGGGCCAAGGATGTCACCGGCGAATTCAACGTCGAACTGCGCGTCGAGCTGGAACATCAGCGCGGCCTGATCGCCCTGCTGGCCAGCAGCGTCAACGCCGCCGACGGCAATATCGAGAAAATCAGCATGGACGAACGCGATGGTCGCATCAGCGTTGTCCAGTTGGTGGTCAGCGTCCACGACCGTGTGCACCTGGCCCGCGTGATCAAGAAACTGCGCGCCCTGACCGGGGTGATCCGCATCACCCGCATGCGTGCATAACTCAAACATTACAAGGAGTCATACATGACCAAGACCGTTATCAGCAGCGACAAGGCCCCGGCCGCCATCGGTACTTACTCCCAGGCGATCAAGGCCGGTAACACCGTTTACATGTCAGGTCAGATTCCCCTCGATCCAAAAACCATGGAACTGGTCGAAGGCTTCGAAGCCCAGACCGTCCAGGTGTTCGAGAACCTGAAAGCCGTGGCCGAAGCCGCCGGCGGTTCGTTCAAGGACATCGTCAAGCTGAACATCTTCCTCACCGACCTGAGCCACTTCGCCAAGGTCAACGAGATCATGGGCAAGTACTTCGACCAGCCTTACCCGGCGCGCGCCGCCATCGGCGTGGCTGCCCTGCCAAAGGGTTCGCAGGTCGAAATGGATGCCATTCTGGTCATCGAGTAATGCGCACGGCGCGGCCTCAGACGCCGCGCCGACTGCTCTGCGGTAAAGAAAAGGTTTTGAAAGGATTCCACCATGCGCAAAGCGCTTGCTCTCTCGCTGCTCGCCATTTTCCTCGGCGGTTGCGCCAGCAACCCTGCCGACCGTGACATCAGCGGCACCTGGATCAATCAGGTCGCCATCGATGCCGCTGCCAAGGGCGGCCCCCTGCGCGAAGCGCTTCAGGCTTACGGCCCGAACCTGGAGTGGGACGTCAACACCAAGGCCGGCCAGGCCCGCTACACCAACGGTTTTGAAAACGTCGAAGGTCGCCTGCTCGGCGAGGAGTCCGGCGCCTGGAAAGTCGACTTCTACGGCAGCTCCGCCAGCGAGCTGAAACGTGACGGTGGTCAACTGCAACAAGCCGCCAATGAAAACGAACCGGAACAGGTCTTCGACCGCGCGCAGATTCCGGTGCCGGAAGGCGCACCGATCGGCGCCAGCTTCGAACGCGCGCTGTATTCCGCTTATCTGGGCGGCAACTGGACCATCACCAGCGGCCAGGGCGAAGGTGCCACCGTGCAATTCCAGGCTGACGGCCAAGTCTCCGGCCTGCCGGGTGCCGACCGCTATGCGCTGTGCCTCGCAGGCGATTGCGCATCGATGAGCAGCGGCAACGACAGCATGTGGCTGCAGCAGAACGGCCAGGGCAACAACTGGATCTTCGTACGCAAGGGCAAAGAGCTGGAGATCCTACAGGCCGTGAACACGGCGCTGGCAGATGAACAACCGCAGTTCACCCCAGGTGAGCGCAAGTGGTTGCTCGAAAAGCAGTGACCGACGCTTGAGACAGAAAAGGCGGGAGCAAGCATTGGCTCCCGCCTTTTTTTACGCCCGTGTCCCGTCCTGAATAAGGTTTACACCTTCTGATCTATTTTCAGGAGGACGTAATGGAAACGGCTAAAAGGCGTAGTCAGCGAGACTACACGCTGACTTTTAAATTGTCGGTCGTGGATCAG
>NZ_BQHI01000027.1 GCF_021603585.1 Pseudomonas sputi
GGAAAAGTGCGATGAATCAATTTGCGATTCTGTACGGAGATCGATTTATCAGGCCAACCTGGTAAAAGCACGGCCTGCCTGACGGCAGGCCGTTACCGGCCCGCACACAAAATATCTGACAGTCCCGCTTGAAAGGGCGGCGCATCTTACCGTGGAACCGCGCTTGATCGCCAAGCGCCTCGCCTGCGTCGCAAGCCGTAACAAGTCGCCCGGCCCAGGCGCTCGGAAATTAAGCTTGAGCTAAGGTTGCGTCCCTACCATCCGGGCCACCAAGCAGCGGTTCTGTGTGCTGATTGCCGTCAGCAGAACCCTTCAACTTGAAGTGAGCCCGGACCATGAGCGCGATCGATTCAACCTCAAAACAAATGCCCACCTTCAGTCTTGTATTGGTCAATTACAAGACGCCGGAAATAACCCGGATGTGCCTGGAATTTCTCCAGCAATACGTCAAGGAGCATCAAATTCCGGTGTGGGTGGTGGACAACGATTCCGCCGATGAAAGCCTGATTTACTTGCGGTCTCTGGACTGGATCAACTTGATCGAGCGCCCTTCACCCGGCAAAGAGGCGGGGCATATTGCTCATGGCAAGGCACTTGATCTGGCACTTGCGAAAGTTGAAACCGATTACCTGTTTTTGCTGCACACCGATACTTTCGTTTTTGACAGCACTGTCTTTTCGATGATGATGAATGAGTGCATGCAATCTTTGGATACGGCGGCGGTCGGTTGCGTCGAGCAATTGGATCGCGGTGTTCTTAGAGACACCTGGCGTTTGTCTTCGCGTTATTTCAAACACTATTTCCGCCGGGCAAAACAGCATTTCGGGTTGCCGTCCCGAGAGCCAAAACCCTACCGGGAAACTCACCTGAAAAGCTTCTGCACCTTGTGGAATGCACGCCTGATCAAGGCTCATGGACTACATTTTTCGATGGACGACCGGGTCCCGGGATACACGCTGCAGGATCGTTTAAGCAGCCTTGGCTACGGCATCAAATGCCTCTCGCCGCGGACGATCTTTCGCTACCTGGATCACATTCAGGCCGGCACCGTGGCCGCGATCGGTGGATACGGCAAACAGCACCGCCGCACCACCATGTATCAGGAAACGCTCAAGCGCCTTCAGTTACAACAGGGCATGCGACCCGCCAAATCGTAAGACAATAAAAAAGGGCGACTTCAAAGTCGCCCTTTTTGTATCTGAATTCTGTGGCCTCCACTCCGAGGAGGTGTTCGCCCAGTGTAATGGCCTGGCAATCCATGCACCGGTAAAGAGCCCTGACACTGGGCGAACGCGAAGGATTTTAATGGAAACTGGCGGATATGTCGTCCTGCTTCAACATGAAATTTATGTACTGAAAAGTTAAAGAAAATATTCGTCGATATTTCCCGACAAACTTTCTGACATCACCCCCTCGAATACTTCATATGACTGTTCTCATACAATTGTTTGTACAAGAACAGCCGCTTTGTAGAGTTAATACTCAACTTTCATGCTGACTGGTCACTTTTAATACATCGGTGTAAGTGACCACAACGCTTTGCCCGACTTTCAAATCTTTCAGTTTGGCCTGAATCTCAGGCTTTTCGACGTTGAGGGTTTTCGACTGGCCTGAAGGGTTTTCCAGGGTGACCTGGTTTGTCGCCAAATCAATTTTGGTGATTTTCAACTGGACCTGAACCTGGCGGAAAGCCTCGCCACCGGGGTTGCTGCTGCCCACGGCGTTACGCAGTTCACCGGTACGCTCGGTGGAGCCTGGCAGACCTTTATCCACGTCGGTGTCCAGATAAGCGGCGACCGAACGTGTCACCTCGATCTTGACCAGATCGCCCACCTTGAGATTTCCGAGGTTTTTCGCCTTGTCGCTGAGCTGAATGTGCACCTGGCGACCTTCTGCGCCTTCCAGGACCACCTGATGATTGGCCGGGTCAACCGCCAGCACTTTGGTGGTGACCCGGTCCGCCTCGACCGCGGCCGACAGCGGGATATCGGCGGCCATCGCCGAAAGGCTGGCAGCAGAAAAGACAGTGGCAAGTGCAATGGCGTGCGTCAGTGCTTTGAGCTTCATAAGCGGTACTTTCCCTGTGATGGATGGCAGCGCACGGCACCGAATGGGTCTCGGCAGCGTGCGTGCCAAGGAGCATAGACGCTGATCGGCCGTTGCTCCTCGATCCGGGTCAATCAGTACCCGGTCATCTCCAGATACCCCTGCCCGCCCCGGTTGCCGCTCAGGCGCACCGGCCCTTCCCAATACGGAATGCGCAGGTTCATCCAGGCATCGGGGTTGATTGCATCAAGGGTGATCTGCAGGTTTTTCTGCGGAATGTCGATTGACCAGCGCACCGGCATCGAACGGCCGGCCACCTTCGCAGTGCCTTGCGGGGTCAGCTTGATCTGTTCGGCGTGCAGGGTTTCGGTCTGGCCATCGGCGGCAATCCACGTGCCGGTCAGGTACGGCGCACCTTCCTTCTGGCGCATGCGGTAAAGCATGACGTGTTCACCGCCGTCCAGATGCAGGGAGAACCAGTCCCAGCCCGTCTGGTTGGCGGTCAGCGGCTGGCTGCTCCATTCGCGGTCGAGCCACGCGGGGCCGTTGACGGTGTAGGTCTGGCCGTCGATCTGCAGGGTGCCGCTGGCCTGGAAGAACGGCTGGCTGTAGTAATACGACGCCTGGCCCTGTTCGGATTTCTGGCTGAAGCCCTTGTCGCCCTGCAGCACCAGCGGGCGGCTGGAGGTCAGGCGCAGTTGGTAGCTGAAGTTCTTGTCCTGGGCGCTGAGTTGCAGGTCGGCCAGCGGATCGCTCGCCTGACTGACAAAGCGCCAGTCATCGATCCATGCCTCGAACGGCGCCGCACGCACCCCGGCCTGGCCGACGCCGCCACGGGCGTAACGCTCGGCGGCGTGGTGGACGCTGGCCGAGGTCACCGCTGCATGCCCGAGCCAGATCGTCTGGTTGGCCCAGCCCGGTTGCTGCGGCGAGGCGTTCAGGGCGCTGCGGAATAACGTCCACTGCACGCCGAAATCGTTGCCCTGGGCATCCTTGAGATTGGCCGTCACGTACCACCATTCGATGCGAAAACCGTCATGGGCACCGTGATCCGCCGGGAAGCTGAACACCCGCCCCGGCACCACCGGCGTAAACGCCTGCGCTTGAGCGCCCATCCCGGCGAAGCCCTTCTGCTCCGGTGCCGGGTTGTCGCATCCACCGAGCAATAACGCCAGAAACGCCAGCGCAAACCTAATTCTCATGGGCAAACGTCCTCAACAAGTCCGCCGGTTGCGTGCGGTACAGCGAATACAGCGGCCACGCCGAGGCCAGCAAGGTCGCCAGCAGCGCCAGCCCCATCAGTTGCAGCAACTGCCATGGAAACACCCGCAGCGGCAGACGCCAGCCAAAAGCCTGCACGTTGATCACCGCGTCCAGGCACCACGCCAGGCCGATGCCCAACGGCAACGCCAGCACCAGCGTCAGCAGCGCCAACAGCCAGGTTTGGCCGAGGTTGAGCAGCATCAATTGTCGTCGCGTCACGCCCAGAGCCCACAACGGTGCGAGCTGACCGAGACGGCTCTGGCTCTGGGTCAGCAGGCTGATGAACAGCGCCACGCCAGCGACGGCCAACGTCAGGCTATTCAGGGCGGCGGTCGCGGCGAAGGTGCGTTCGAAGACTTGCACCGACCAGCCCTTGAGTCGCGCCTGATCGACGATGCGGCTGTCATCGAGCTGAAAGCGTGCCTGCAAGGCCGTGAGCAGCGCCGGGATGTTCGGCGGGTCGATGCGCAGGTTGAAGCGGTTCGGCGTCAGTTGCGGCCAGCCGCGCAACAGGTGATTGCTGTTGACCAGCACATGGCCCTTGGGGTTGCCGTAGTCGGCGTAGATCCCGACGATGCGCGGCGACCACGACCCGCCCGGCGTGGGAATCGTCAGGTGATCGCCCGGCGCCACTTTCAAGCGACGCGCCAGTTGCTCGCTGAGCATCACCGCATCGTCCTTGGCCAGCGCCGCCCACGGGTCATCGCCCCGCGCTTCGAGCAGCGGCCAGTGCTGGCGATAGTGCGGATGATCGATGATCCCGAACACGTCCGCCGGCCAGCCTTGCAGCGTCACCGAAACCTGCCAGTTGGGCATGATCGCCGTGACGTTCGGTTGCTGTTTGAGCCAGGTGGACAGCTCTCGCGCCTGCGCCGGGTTGCTCGGGTTCAGATAGAGCTCGGCGGTGAGCCGTTGTTCGAGCCAGTCGTTGAAGGTCTGGCGGAAACCGGCGGTCATGCTGCCGGCACCGATGTTCGCCGCCATCGCCAGCAGCAACGCCATCAACGCCAGGCTCAGCGCCGGCAATTGCTGGCGGCAATCGGCGAGAAACCACTGCCCGAGCACCGAGCGGCTACGCCCGAGCGAACCGTTGAGCAGCGCACTGAGCAACACCGGCAGCGCCAGCGCGGCGCCGAGCAACAGCCCCGCCATCAACACAAAACCGCTGGCCAGGCTGTTGCCCCACACCAGCGCGGCCAAGGCAATCACTGCACACACGCCGGCCACCCAACCCTGACGCCGCAACCAGCGCGCATGTTG
The DNA here is from genome assembly GCF_021603585.1 of Pseudomonas sputi. Classification (GTDB taxonomy): domain Bacteria; phylum Pseudomonadota; class Gammaproteobacteria; order Pseudomonadales; family Pseudomonadaceae; genus Aquipseudomonas; species Aquipseudomonas sputi. The sequence continues at coordinate 4,570 of NZ_BQHI01000027.1, forward strand.
CTGATGCCAGGCCTGTGGATCCGCCACCGCCAGCAACGGCAGACGCGCCGCCCGCAGCAAGCTGTTGGCTCCGGCCAGCAACGCGCCGAGCAGGCTCAAGCCGATACCGCTGAACCACCACCATGGACTCAGACGCAACTGCCCCGCCACTTCCGCGCCGTACAGACCGCGCAGGCTGGCGGCGACATCCGGCAACAGCACGCTCGCCAGCCAATAACCGCTGACCACGCCGAACAGCCCGCCGATCAACGCCAACGCGCCGAGCTCGACGATCAGGCAAGCGATCAACATTCGCGCGCTGACACCACAGGCCCTCAGCGTGCGCAGCAGTCCCCGGCGTTGCTCCAACGCCAGACCGATGGCCGCGTGGACAATGAACAAGCCGACAATAAACGAGAGGAACCCGAGCGCATCGAGGTTGAGGTGGAAGCTTTCGGTCAGTCGCGCCAGGTTGTTTTCCTCGCCACTGCTCTTGAGCTGCAGCTGGCCTTTGAACGCGGCCGGCACCTCGGCGTGAAAATCCTTCGGCAGCAGCAGACGCGACAGTTGATCGGGTTGTTCGAGCACGCGTTGAGCGGCGCCAATGTCCACCAGCAGCACGCCGGGGGCCATGTCGGTTTGCGCTCGCAGCGGTGGCAACGTCTGGCCGGTTTCGCTGGTCGGGGTCGCGCCCTCGACGAGGTTCAGCGCCCGCAAGGTGTCGGGAGAAATCCAGGTGCTGCCCGGCGGGGTGAAGAATTCGACGACGCGTTCAATCGGCATCGCCTGCCCGGCCACTGCGCTGTCGCCGGGCAACGACACCGGTTCGATGCCCATCAATTGCAGGCGCTGGTTCTCGTGGCCCTTGAGCATCAGGCGCCCTTGCAGCACCGGCGACACCGGCCAGCCCAGGCGCCGCAGGTCAACAAACCATTGTTGCGGGAACGTCGCGCCGTTCGGCGTACTGAGGCTGGCTTGGGGCTCGCCGCCGATCATTTGGCTGGCCCGAGCGTAACTGTCCCGCGCCTGACTGTTGAGGGCTTCGACTCCGGTCAACAGGCTGGTGGCCAGCCATAGTCCGGTCAGCACACTGAAAAACTGCACCGGATGGCGTCGCCAGTGACTGAGCAGCGCCATCAGCGCATGGCGGAAAACCTTCACGTCAATCGTCCGTTGGACAGCACCACCCGCTCGGCCAGCCGTGCCGCCACCCGCTGACTGTGGGTGACCATCAGCAAGGTGGTCGGAGTGTCGTCGAGCAATTCCAGCAACAGCCGCAGCACTTCGTCGCTGGTGGCTTCGTCGAGGCTGCCGGTGGGCTCGTCGGCCAGCAGCAATTTCGGTTGCGCGGCCAGCGCCCGACCGAGCGCGACCCGTTGTTGCTGGCCGCCGGAGAGTTGTTCGGGATAGCGCTTGAGCAGTTCGCTCAGCCCCAGACGCTGCACCAGGTGATGCTGCCAGCGCGGGTCATGCCGCCCGGCCAGCCGCGCCTGAAACGCCAGGTTGTCCTCGATCCGCAGGCTGCCGATCAGGTTGTACTGCTGAAACACCAGACCGATTTCGGTGCGCCGCCAGTTGGCCAGTTGCGCCTCGTTCATCCGGTCCAGTCGATGCTCGCCGCTGCTGATGCTGCCGCTGTCGACTTTGTCGAGCCCGGCGATCAGGTGCAGCAGCGTGCTCTTGCCGCTGCCCGACTCGCCCATCAGCGCCAGGCTGCTGCCGGGTTTGAGCGTCAGGTCGATGCCTTGCAGCACCGGCAACGAGCCTTGCGGGGTGAGGTAGCTTTTGAAGACGTTGTGAACCTGGAGCATGCCGCCATCCGATCGATCCGTGTCGGCCAAGGATAGCGGATACCGACGCGTTACTGCCCCACCGCCACACTCGTCGGCGCTTCACCCGGCGTCACGATGCTGTTCAGGTCGATGTGTTTCCACTCGGGCTTGGCCCCCAGCCGCGCGTTGAAGCGGTAGTTGAAGGTGAATTCATCCGCCGTCGCCACGCTCAGCGGTTTGCCGTACACCGCTTCGATTCCCGGCAGGTCGTAGCCCATCAACTGCAACAGGGTCGGGAAGATGTTGTAGTGACTGGAGCGATCCTTGTTCGCCGCCAGTTGCGCCGACCAGTCCAACGTGTGCAACTGATCGCCCTGAATCACCACCAGCGGCACCAGCCCTTCTTCCTCCACCGGATCGCCGCCGCAGTGGGTGTTGAGTCCCGGATTGCCGCGTTCGTGCAAATCCTGGCCGTGATCCGAGGTGTAGATCAGCAGCGCATTGTTCAGGTTGGCCTGGGCAAATACCCGCGAGAAGAACTCGCCGACATTCCACAGCAAGGTGTTCTTGTAGGCATTGCGATACAGCACCCAGTCATCCGGCTGGCCGTTGAAGCCGGTGCGTTCACCGGTGTCGGCGACTTCCGTGAACTGCCCGCGCGGCAAGGTCGGGCGGTAGGCCATGAAGGCGTCCGGGTATTTGTCGTGCACCGGGAAGTGCGCGCCGACCTTGTTGATCAGCACCAGCTCCGGCTTGTCGTCGTTGAGCAGCTCGATCAACTTGGCGGCGGCGGCCATGTCGCGGTCGCGCACGCTGGTCTGGTCGAATTGCACGAATTCGTCGATGTCCTTTTTTTCGGCATCGTTCATCAGGTTCTGCAGGTTGCCGCCAGTGCGCTGAGCGTCGATATAGACCGTGCGCAGGCCGGCCTTTTTGGCGTACTGCCAGATCGACGGCAACGTGCTGTTGATCCGCATGTAGTCAGCGCGGGTGCCGCCGTAGCGCAGGGTGATGTTGGTGTCGGCGCTGCAATTGGCGATGGACGCCGCGTAGCCGTAATTGAAGATCTCGACGCCCGGACGGGCCTGCTTGAGGTTGCTGTGCACGCCGAACGGCGCGTTGATGTCCAGGTAATTGCCGGAAATGCTCTCGTCGATGATCAGCACGATGTCGTGGCCGATCGCCGGGCCGTTACGTGCGAGGGTCACCGGCTCACGCGGGCCGACGGTGTTGTGCAGCGCTTCGTAGCCGAACAGGTTCAGATAGGCCAGCGGCGTGTACATGATCGGCAACCCGCGCGCGCCCTCCCCGGCGCGTACGAACAGCACGACGCTGAGCAGCAACACGCCACACACCGGCGCAGCGATCCGCCAGGCATTGGGTAGCGGGATCGCGTGCCGAGGCTTGAGACCGATCCCGAACAACAGCAACAACCCGTTGAGCAGCCCGTGGATGATCGCTCCCCGGTATTGATACGCCGCTTCCTGGATGAAGCCGCCGGAGTACACCAGCGAAACGAAACTGCTGTAGGTCAGGTAATCGGCGGTCACCCTCGTATAAACATCAAAGAACACCGCCGAGACAAACAGGGTTAATGCGAACACATGCCGAATGATAGTCTGACGTATATAGGCAGTTAGTAATAACGCACCTGTAAGCGTCAAAAACATCGCGCCAAAAAGAAGTACTGTCAGCCCCATACCCATCGCATTTAAACGATCGAGGTAATATTCGGAATAAAGCAATAGATAAATAATTAAAAGCAGTTCTTTTAAATATCGAAACATGGCGATTCCGGGTGCGTCCGACGAGACGTTGTCAAAGGTTTGTCGGTCAAAATCTGACACTAGCACCGGGCCATCAAAGCGCAAGAAATGTCGGACATTATCAAAAAGCGTCAAAAAACCGCTGACTCAAATCTGACACACCCAAGTCGTTAAAACCCTTGAATTTCGCGGCCTACGACCGTTTATCGCTTTCTTGAAAATGGGAAAAACACGTCAAGAACGGGACAAATCCAACTACAGCAAGCACTTGATGGCCTTTCGCCCCCAGACATGGGGGTGTTATACCCCTGCAACATGTCATTTTGCTGACACGCTTTTCCCACATTGCGCTATACCCCTTTTGACAGTTCCATTTTGATCTTCCATCACCGTCTTACGAGGCACGCCAATATGGACGTGAGCGTATTTGGTACGGGCTATGTTGGCCTGATACAAGCAGCCGCACTTGCCGATGTTGGACATCGCGTATTGTGCGTTGATATTGACCCGAACAAGATTAAACAACTGCAACAGGCGGTACCGCCTATTAGCGAACCGGGTCTTTCGGCAACTTTGGAAGAAAACATCAAGGCCGGGCGTTTGTTGTTCAGTACCCAGGCCAGTGATGCGGTGGAACATGCCGGACTGATCTTCATTGCCGTGGGCACGCCGGCCGACGAAGACGGCTCCGCCGACCTCAGCCATGTGCTCAACGTGGCGCGGCAGATCGCCAGCTTCATGGAGGATGATCGCACGCTGATCATCAAGTCCACGGTGCCGGTCGGCACGGCGGATCAGGTGCTGCACACCGCTGAAGAAGAACTGCAGCGGCGCGGCAAAAGTGGTCTGGCGGTGCGGGTGGTGTCCAACCCGGAATTTCTCAAGGAAGGCAGCGCCCTCGCCGACTGCATGCGTCCGGACCGGATCATCGTCGGCACCCGCGACGAGCTGGCCCGCGAGCAGATGAGCGAGCTGTACGCGCCCTTCTGCCGCAACCACGAAAAACTGATGTTCATGGACAACCGCAGCGCCGAGCTGACCAAGTACGCAGCCAACGCGATGCTCGCCACCCGCATCAGCTTCATGAACGAGCTGGCCAACCTCACCGAACTGCTCGGTGCCGATATCGAAGCGGTGCGCAAGGGCATCGGCTCCGACCCGCGCATCGGCTATCACTTCATCTACCCCGGCTGCGGCTTTGGCGGCTCATGCTTTCCCAAGGACCTGCGCGCCCTGCTGCACACCGCCGAACACAACGGCATGCCGCTGAAACTGCTGCGCAGCGTCACCGACGTCAACGACGCGCAACGGCACATTCTGTTCAGCAAACTCAGGGCGCAATTCCCTCAGGGGCTGGCCGGCAAGTCCATCGCGATCTGGGGTCTGGCGTTCAAGCCGAACACCGACGACATGCGTGAAGCCCCGAGTCGTTACCTGATGGATGCGCTGTGGGCCGAAGGCGCCAGCGTGCAGGCCTACGATCCGGAAGCGATGTCCGAGTGCCGGCGCCTTTACGGTTACCGCAATGACCTGCACCTGTGCGCCACCCGCGACGACACCCTGGAGGATGCCGACGCGCTGGTGATCTGCACCGAGTGGAAGAATTTCCGCGTGGTGGATTTCGAGCTGCTGGCCAGCAAGCTGCGCTCCAAAGTCATCATCGACGGCCGCAACCTCTACAACCCGGAACAAGTGGCAGCCGCCGGCCTGCACTACAGCGGCATCGGTCTGCGCCATATCGCGCCCGACGGGTTACGGCCATGAAAATCCTCGTCACCGGTGCGGCCGGGTTCATTGGTGCTCATGGCGTGCTGCGGCTGGTGCGCGACGGGCATCAGGTGATCGGCCTGGACAATTTCAACGGCTACTACGATCCGCAGCTCAAGCACGATCGGGTGGACTGGGTGCGCGAACAGATTGGCGATTTCCAGCTCGCCACGATTGATCTGGCGGATGCGTCGGCTCTGGAAGCCCTGTTCGTCCGCGAACGGCCGCAAGTCGTGGTCCACCTCGCGGCGCAGGCCGGGGTGCGCTATTCGCTGGAAAATCCACGGGCCTACCTGGACAGCAACCTCGACGGTTTCCTGAACGTGCTGGAGTGCTGCCGCCGGCACCCGGTCGAGCACCTGATCTACGCCTCGTCCAGTTCGGTGTACGGCGCCAACCAGCGCACGCCCTACTCGGTACAGGATGGCGTCAATCACCCGCTGTCGCTGTACGCCGCGACCAAGAAAGCCAATGAGCTGATGGCCCACAGTTACAGCCACCTGTTCGGCATCCCTTGCACCGGACTGCGGTTTTTCACGGTGTACGGGCCCTGGGGCCGGCCGGATATGTCGCCGATCCAGTTCGCCAAAGCCATCAGCGAAGGCTCACCGCTGAAGCTGTTCAACTACGGCGAGCATCAGCGCGATTTCACCTACATCGACGACATCATCGAAAGCATCGCACGCCTGATCGAGCGGGCGCCCCGGGCCAATCCCGAGTGGAACCGCGAGCAACCCGACCCGGCCAGCAGCATGGCCCCGTGGCGTTTGTTCAACATCGGTGGCCAGCATCCGGTGGCGCTGAAAACCTACCTCGCCCTCCTGGAAAAACACCTCGGTCAGAAAGCCGTGGTGGAGTTGCTGCCGCTGCAACCGGGCGACGTACTCAATACCTGCGCCGAGGCCAGCGATCTGGCCCAGGCCACCGGGTTCCAGCCCCTGATCGAGCTGGATGAGGGACTGGGGCGATTCATCGCCTGGTTCCGCGATTACTACCCCACTGCCTATCGCCCACGCGCCGCTCGCGGCTGAACATCAGCGGAGGACTCCATGACTGGACATGAGAAAGGTGTACCGATCCAACAATTGGTGCGGGACAAACGCATGGATCCGGAACAGCGAATGCGCCTGGACGCGGCGATCCACCGTCAGGGCCAAGGCTGGATGACCGGTCGCGATGGCGGTCGGCCGTGGCAACTGTCGCGCACCAATCGGGTGGTCGCCTGTCTCGGCGCACTGATGATTCTGCTGATGATTTCGCCGCTGCTGATCGGTCTGGCGCTGGCCATCAAGTTCACCAGCAAGGGCCCGGTGATGTTCGTGCAGAAACGCACCGGTTATCGCGGGCGCAAGTTCGGCATGTACAAGTTCCGGACCATGGTCGCCAACGCCGAAGAGCTCAAGGAGTCGCTGCGCCACCTGAACAAGCACGGTGCCGACGCCATCGACTTCAAGATCGACCAGGACCCGCGCATCACCGGGATCGGCGGTTTCCTGCGGCGCACCAGCCTCGACGAACTGCCCAACCTGATCAACGTCGTGACCGGCGACATGCGCCTGGTCGGCCCTCGTCCGACCTCGTTCAACGCCTACCGCTACAAGGACAATCACCTCGCGCGTCTGGCGATCTACCCCGGCATGACCGGCCTGTGGCAGATCTCCGGACGCAGCAATATCGACTTCGACCAGCGCGTTGAGTTGGACCTCAGCTACATCGCCGAGCAGAGCCTTCTGCTTGATCTGAAGATCCTGTTGAAAACCCCCTTCAAAGTATTCAGCGGCCACGGAGCAAGCTAATGGACGGTTCAACCAACAAAAGCCTGAGCATTGCCAGCCCCAGCGAGTCGAACCTGACCTCGACCGTGCTGGACCTGGATCTGCGGATCCTGTTCCTGACCGCCGCCAACCCCGGCGCCGGCACCACCACCAGCGCCCTGGCGCTGGCCAGTCAACTGGCGCAGATGAGCAGCGGCCAGGTGCTGTACGTCGACGCCAGCCAGTCGGCGAGCAACCTGACCCAGCAACTGAACCTGAGCAAGGAGCGCGGCCTGCGCGACCTGCTGTTCAACCCGGACAACCCGCCGCTGTTGCAGGACTGCGTGGTGCAGGTGTCGAGCCTGCCGTTTCACGTACTGCCCAACGGCCGGCCGATCCGCACCATGGAACACCTGACCGCCGAGCGCCTGAGCCCGTTGCTCGATCAACTGGGCAGCCAGTACCGCTTTGTGGTGATCGACGGCGACGCGGTGTATTCAGCCGCCGACACGCTGGTCATCAGCACCCAGGTCGACGGCGTGGTGTTCGTGGTACGCGCCGAAGACACGCGCTGGGAAGTCGCCCAGGCAGCCGTGCAACGGTTGACCCAGGCCGGGGCGAAAGTGGTCGGCAGCGTGTTCAACCGACGCAAGTACTACATGCCCAAATGGCTCTACAAAAACCTGTAAGCAACCGCAAAGGATGACGCCATGAACGCCAGGATTCTTGTGCTGCTGATGCTGCCGCTTGCAGGCTGCTCGAGCACCTCCGAAACCCAGAACATGCCGGTGAACATTCTCACCGCCACCCCGGCCAACGCCCAGGCCACCGACATGCCGAAGATCGAGCAGACCCTGCGCCCGCAGGATGTGCTGGACGTGATCTTCCACATCAGCACCAGCGGCTCGGACGCCTACCGCGTGCAGTCGGGTGACCAGATCGGCCTGAACTTCACCGCCGCCAGCCAGCTCAACGGTAATCAACTGGTGCTGCCGGACGGCACCATCGAACTGCCGGGCGCCAACACCTCGGTGAAAATCGCCGGGCTGACCAGCGATGAAGCGCGCCAGGAAATCCAGCGCGCCTATCAACGCAAACAGCTGTTCCAGCCCAACCGCAATCAGTTGACGGTGCAGATCATCAGTCCGCTGACCAACGAGCAGAACCTGAAAAACGCCCTCAACCACCCGGCCACCGGCATGAGCCGCGAGATCACCGTCGGCACCGACGGCTACGCGAGCTTCCCGGAAATCGGCGCCGTGCCGCTGCAGGGCATGACCGTCAACCAGCTCGAAGCCTTCCTCAACAAGAAGTACGCGCAACTGCCGGGACGCATGACCGTGGACGTGCTGCTCAAGTCCACCGCCGGCAATGAAATCTATGTGTTGGGTGAAGTCGGCCAGCCGGGCTCCTACCCGATCCGCCGGCCGGTGTCGGTGCTGGAGGCGCTGACCCTGGCGCGTGGCACCAACGTCAAGGCGCGGCTCGATTCGGTGGTGATCATGCGCCGCAACGGCAATCAGGTGCAGGCCGTGCGCTACGACGTTGAAAAAGCGTTGTCGGGCGAGGCGCCGCAAATCGCCTACCTGCAACCGGACGACATGCTGTACGTGCCGAAAACCAAACTGGCCAGCGCCGGCGAACTCGCCAGGCAACTGGCCGACGTGGTGCTGTTCCAGGGCGTGGGCTTCAGCTTCGGCTACCGCGTCGACAACAAAGACAGTGACAGCAACTGACTCTCAGGTGACCGACATGAACCCAAAGGAAAACTACCTGCATGAGTTCTTCAGGATCTTCTTCGCCAACAAGCAACTGGTGAAACGGGTCTTCCTGATCTTTGCAGTGATCGCGCTGGTGCTGCCACTGCTGCTCAAGCAGAGCTTCGATATCACCGCTCAGGTGATCGTGCAGTCGAAAAAACTGTCACAGGGCGACGCCACCACATCGCTCACCGTGGACAACGCCACCTTCATCCCGCCGTCGCTGGCGGACATGGAAACCGAGAGCAACATCCTGCGTTCGCCGGCGCTGATCCGGCAGACCATCAGCGAGCTGCGCGACAAGGGCGAATACACGCCTTCACCGGGCATGTTCAGCAAACTGGTGAGCGAGCCGTTCAAGCGCTACGTCAGCTCGCCGCTGCGCCTGTACGTGATCAACCCCTTGCGCAACGCCCTGGGGCTTGAGACCGATCCGGTGCGCGACACCGCGCTCGATGCGCTGACCCAGGACGCGATAGACAGCCTGAAGATCGAGACCCTGCCCGGCTCCAACGTGATTTCGATCGTCTACAGCTTCCCCGATCCGCATCAAGGCACGAGCTTCGTCTCTGCCCTGCTGCAAAACTATCTGGTGAGCCGTCAGGCGCTGCAATCGATCGAGCTGCCGCAGTCGTTCTACGAAACCAAGAAACATCAGTATCAGGTGCGTCTCGATGGCCTGGAAGGCAATCGCCAGGCGTTGCTGGAAAGTGTCGGCGCATCGGATCCGAAGGAGGAAATCACCTTCCGCCTCAACGCGATCAACACCGAAGAGCAGGCGCTGAACCTGTATCGCGACCGTCTGCTGCAAAGCCAGCGCTGGCTCGAGTACCTGAAGACCGCGCTGGCCGCCGCCAGTAACAGCAAACTCAACGACTACACCTTCCCCTACACCTTCACCACCACCGTCGACAACGTGGCGTTCGAGGATCGGGAAATCAAACAGATGGGCGAGCAACTGACCACTCAGGTCAGCCGCTACATGAACGACCTGGCCGTGTTCCAGCCAAGCAGTGAACCGATGTTGCTGACCCGCGAGCAGATTGCCCGCACCCGTCAGCAGTTCCTCAAGGTGGTGAGCAACCGCATCCAGGAACGTACCAACGATCTGGCGGTGGTCCAGCAGGTGATCAATCAGAAAACCGCGCGCATCGCCGAGTTCAAGAGCCGCATCCAGGAATTGCAGCAAACCCAGAGCAAACTGCGGCAGATGGACACCGAGATCGATGCCCTGCACGCCGCGTTCTCGACCTATGCCCAGCGTTTTGCTGAAAGCAGCACCACCCGTTCGCTGAACGATGACTTGTCCAACGCCCGGGTGTTGAGCCCGCCGTTCGAGCCGACCGAAGCGGCGTTTCCCAAGCCGATGCTGATCATTCCGTTCGGGCTGTTCACCGGTTTGCTGTTGGCGATTGCATTGGTCTACGTGCGTGAGTTCTTCGATCACCGCTTCAAACACCCGGCGCAAATCAGCCACGAACTGGGCCTGCCGGTGCTGCTGGTGATCAACGACCAGAACGCCCAGCCGAGCAACCCGCACAAGAACTGGACCGTGCCAAGCTTCATGTACTGGGTGCGCAATTGAACACGCCGTCCACCCCGAACGCCGCCCTGCCGATCATGCATTTGCTCAGCAGCGGTGGCTTCTACGGGGCCGAGCGCATGTTGCTCGATCATTGCCTGGCGACACCGGGGCAGCACCAGGTGCTGTTCCTCGATGCGCCGCCGGAACTGATCGCGCGCTTTCGCGAGGCCGGCGTCGACGCACAAGGCTGCGCAGGGCTCGCTGCCCTGTTGCGGCACTTGCGTCAGCGCCGGGGCGAGCGTCCGTTGATCAATACCCACAATTTCAAGGGGCTGTTGTTCGGCTGGGTCGGCGCCACGCTGTTGCGCCTGCCGCTGGTCATCACCCAGCACGGCTTCACCCCGCGCAGCCGCAAGCAGAAGTTCTACACCTGGCTGAGCCTGCAACTGTGCCGCACGGCGTCGGTGGATCGGGTGGTGTGTGTCGCCGAAAGCATCGCGCTGTTGCACCGTCAGGCCAGCGTACGCGCGGAGAAGTTGCAGGTGATCCCCAACGGATTGCCGGCAGCGGCCGCCCTGCCTTGCGAGGCGCCAGGACCACGCTGGCTCGCCGGATACGTCGGGCGCTTGAGCAGTGAGAAAGGCCCGGATCTGTTTCTCGACGCGCTGATCCCGCTGTGTCACCAGCATCCGCAGCTCGACGCGGTGATGCTCGGCGACGGCCCGGAACGCGAAGACTTGCAGGCGCGGATCGACGCCGCCGGTTTGCAGCAGCGTATCCGTCTGCCGGGTTACCAGACCGACATGCGCCCCTGGTGGCAGCAACTCGATGCGCTGGTGATCAGCTCGCGCACCGAAGGCACGCCGATGATTCTGCTGGAAGCGATGCAGGCCGGAGTGCCGGTGGTGGCATTCGGCGTCGGCGGGATTCCCGATGTGCTGGAGAACCGCCACAACGGTTTGCTTGCGGCCCCCACCGACAGCAATGCCCTCGCCCGCCAGCTCGATACCCTGCTGTCCGAGCCCGGGTTGGCGCGGCAACTGCGCGACAACGCAAAACGCACGCAACAGGACCGCTACGACCTCAAGGCCCTGGCCGAACGCTGGTCGCAGTTGTACATCCGCACGGCACGGGAGGCACGCGCATGATTCTTCCGCTCTCGATCGTCAGTCTGCTGGGGCTGGCCTGCATCGCTCTGCTGGCCAGCCCCTGGCCCTATCTGGCGCCGGGCGCAGTGCTCGGTCTGGTGGGGTTCGCGGTGTTGTACCGCAAACCGACCTGGGGCCTGCTCGGCATCGTCGCCCTGGTGCCGTTCGAAGGTTTCTTCAAGGACAACCCGCTGTCGGGCAGCAAACTGATCGGTGCTTCGCTGGCGGTGATCCTGATGCTGCAACTGGCGATGCATCAGATTCCCTCGGATCGCCTGCGCAGCAATATCTGGCGTTTCCTGATCGCCTTCATGGTTCTGTACTTTCTGAGCCTGCTCAACACCGATGACATGGGCATGTCGCTCGGTCATCTGCGGGAAATCAGCGTCGGCCTGATTCTGTTTGTCATCACCCTGCTGATCGGCCGCGAGCTGAACCTGGACCTGTTCGCCCGGCTGGTGACCCTGGCGGTCAGCACGACCTGCGCCATGGCCATGTTCTCTACCAAATTCCAGGATCAGGGCCGCGCCGCCGGCCTGCTCGAAGACCCCAACGCCTTCGCCCTGCTGATCGCGTTCGCCATTCCAATGGCGTTGCTGCTGGTGATCCGCAGCCCGAACCTGCTGCATCGGCTGTTCTGGGGCGGTTGCTGCCTGCTGTTGCTCGGCGGCATGACCAAGACCGAATCGCGCTCCGGGCTGGTGGTGCTGGCCCTGAGTCTGGTGATCGGTTGCTGGCACTACCGCGCGCAACTGGCGCGGATTCGCCCGCGTCACCTGGGCTTTGCCATGCTTGGCGCGGCGATCGTGATTCCGCTGGCGATCTATGCGATGCCCGCCGGTTACATCGCCCGCATCCAGTCCCTCAGCGTGTTGAGCGCCGGTGCCAAGGGGCACAACGACGAATCCCTCGGCCGCCGCGCCTCGTACATCGTGGTCGGCAGCCAGATGATCCGCGAAAACCCGCTGCTCGGCTCCGGCCCCGGCACCTTCCCGCTGCACTACGCCACCACCGGTTACGCCAAGGCGTTTTCCGCCAACCGCAAAGTCGGCGACCTGTACCGCCGGGCGCATAACACCTACCTGGAAATCTTCAGCGAACTGGGGGTGCCCGCCGGCCTGATGTTTGTCGGCATGCTTGGATTGGGCCTGTACAACCTGGCGCGGGCGCGCAAGGCGTGGATGTTGCGGCGTGACTGGCAGCAGGCGGATCTGATGACCCATCTGGGGGTGAGTTTTCTGTCGCTGACGCTGTTCCTGATGTTCCTCAGCGCGCCGAACCAGAAATACCTGTGGATCATGCTCGCCATGACCTGCGTCCTGCGCCTCAAAGCCGAGCAGGCACCGATGACGGAGGCCAGGGCATGAGCCGGATCAGTATCGTCATTCCGATGTACAACGAGGCCCGGCACATCGGCCGCACCTTGCTGGCCGCGCAAAAAGCGGCGCACGCGGCGGATGTCGAGTGTGAACTGATCGTCGTCGACAACGGTTCGAGTGACGAAGGACCGCAGATCGCCCGGCAGTTCGGCGCCCACGTACTGGTGATGCCGGGCCTGTTGATCGGTGCGCTGCGCAATCGCGGCACGGCCATTGCCACCGGGGAATGGCTGGCGTTCATCGACGCCGACGTCGAAATGCCCGAAGACTGGCTGCTGCCGTTGTTCGACATCGAAGCCAGCGGCCAGGCCGACGTCTTCGGTCTCGATCTGCACACCCCCGCCGCTGCGCCGTGGTACGCCACTGCCTGGCAGCGCCGGACCCTGCGCCCGAGCAGACACACCAGCCATGCCGTCGACTGGCTGCCCAGCGCCAACCTGTTGCTGCGCCGGCGCTGGTTCGACAAGGTCGGCGGTTTCAACGAAACCCTGCGCACCGGCGAAGACAAGGAATTCACCCTGCGCCTGCGCGAGCACGGCGCCCGACTGCTGTCGATCAATGAACACGTCGCGCTGCACTGGGGTTACGAAATGAACTGGCGCGAGTGGATGGGCAAGGAACTGTGGCGCCAGGGCAGTCATCTGCAACTGCTGCGCAGCCACGGTTTCAGCCTGCGCCTGCTGCGATTTCCAATGTTGTCGATCTTCGTCTGGATTCTCGATTTCCTGGCGATATCCGCCCTGCTCGACGGCTTTCCCCATCACGCCGTGATCATGGTGATGCTGACCCTGGTGCCGGGGCTGGTGCTCAGCGTGCGCCAGAGCGCCAGGCACCGCAACGTCTGCCTGACCCTGCAACTGTGGGGCCTGCACTGGCTGCGTCTGCATCTGGCGGGCGCGGCGTTCATTCTCAGTCTGTGTCATTGGAACGCCAGGAGGCCTGCCCGTGGCTGAATTCATTTTCTGGATGTGCCTGCTGCTGCCGGCGTACGCCTACGTCGGCTATCCACTGCTGCTGACGCTGCTCGCGCCGCTGTTTCCGGCGTGGCGCCACAGCCCGGCCCCGCCGCTGAACATCAGCATCGTCATCGCCGCCCACAACGAAACGCGGCACATCGAACACAAGCTGCGCTCGCTGCTGTCCCAGGATTATCAGCCGACGACCCTGCAAATCATTCTGGCCAGCGACGGTTCCACCGACGACACCGTGGCCTGCGCGCACAAGGTCGTTGACCCGCGAATCACCGTGCTCGACCTGCCCCGCCAGGGCAAGGCGGCGACGCTGAATGCCGGCGCGGCGTTGGCCACCGGCGACATTCTGGTGTTCACCGACGCCGACAACCAATGGTCGCGGGAAACCCTCGGCAACCTGCTGGCGCCCCTGAGCGACCCGCAGGTCGGCGCCTGTGCCGGACACATGGTGATCCCGGTCACCGGTGGCGGACTGAGCATCGGCGACAGTCTTTATCGGCACTACGAGGGCTGGTTGCGCCGGGTCGAGAATCGCACCGGGTGCATGGTCTCCGCCGACGGCGCCCTGCTTGCCCTGCGCCGCGAGTTGTTCGAGAACGTACCGGCCGAGGTCAATGACGACTTCTTCATCAGCACCTGTGCGCCGGTGAAGTTCAAGCGCATCGTCTACGTGCCCGAAGCGCAAGTGATCGACCACGGCGTGGACGAAGCGGACAAGCAATTCCGCCGGCGCCAGCGGGTCACCGTCGGCGGCCTGCAAAGCCTGGCGCAACGCAGCGAGCTGCTCAATCCGTTCAAGCATGGGCTGTATGCGATTGCGTTGATCAGCCACAAGTTGATCCGGCGCCTGGCGCCGATCCTGTTGCTGCCGCTGCTGCTGAGCAACTTCTGGCTGTGGGAAGAGCACGGTTTCTATCGCCTGAGCCTGATCGCCCAACTGATCGGCTACGCCATCGCAATCGCCGGCCTGCTGGATGCACAACACCGCTTGCCCAAGCCGTTCCGCCTTGCGGCGTTCCTGCTGGTGACACTGGCGGGCATGAGCATCGGCTTGTGGCAGTTCCTGCGCGGCCAGCGTTATGCCCAGTGGAACCCTGACCAAAACCGTTGAGAGGGACAGAGCCATGGCGATCAAACAACTGATTAAACGCACCAGCGGCTGGCTCTATCTCAACTCGTCCGTGGGGCGACACCAGTTGCACGGCGCCGGTGTGATCCTGATGTTGCACCGGGTGCTGTCCAATGACCGCGCCGCCGACCTGCCGCACCGCAACGAACTGTGCGTCGGGCCCAAGGCCTTCGAGCATTTGCTGGTGTGGCTGCGCAAGCATTTCGATTGCGTGCCGCTGATGGAGATCCTGCAGCCCAACGCCTTGCGCAGCGAGCGTCCGCAGGTGGCGCTGACCTTCGACGACGGCTGGCGCGACAACGCCGCCAACGCCTTCGCGCTGCTGCAGAAACATCAGGTGCCGGCGAGCATTTTTCTCTCCACCGATTTCATCGGCAGCCGTCAGCGTTTCTGGTGGGAAAGCATCGGTGAAACCCTGTGGGGCAGCCATGGCGAAAAAGCCCGCACGCACTTGATCGAGTGTCTGCGTTCGGTGGGGCAGCCGTTGCCGGTGCTGTTGGACGACATTGATGTGGATCGTCGCAGTCTGACCTTGTTGCATTACCTGCAAAGCCTGAAGGCGCTCGACCCGATGATGCTCGAACACCTGACCGACGAATGTCCGCAGGAGTCATTGCCGCAAGCGCTGGACTGGCATCAAGTGCGGGCGATGGAAGCTTCGGGGCTGGTGCGTTTCGGCCCTCACGGCGCCAGTCACGCGATCCTCACGGGCCTGAACGATGTGCGTCTGAGCGAAGAAATCAGCCGCAGCCGCGATGCTCTTCAAAACGGCTGCAACCGGCCGCTGCCGGTGTATTGCTACCCCAACGGCGACAACGACGAGCGCGTGCGCGAACAGATCGCCAATCACGACTACCCCTTCGCGCTCGGCACCGGCACCGGCCTCTATCGCGGCACCGGCGATCCGCTGAATCTGCCGCGCTTCGGTGTCAGCCAGCGCACCGCACGCAACCCGCAACTGCTGTCGTGGCGGATCTATCGCGGGGCACGGCCATGAGTCGAGGCAATTACCTCAAGCACCTGGCGCTGAGCATGGGCACCAAACTGGCGATGATCGCCCTGCGCCTGCTGAGGAATGTGCTGCTGGCGCGGATCCTCGGGCCCAGCGAACGGGGCCTGTTCGCCCTGCTCAGCACCCTGCCGGATCTGATCAGCGCGGCCACCAGCGGCGGGTTGAATTCGGCGGTCGGTTATCAGGCCGCCAAGCAACGACCGATGGGCTTGTTGCTCGCGCAAGTGTTGGTGTTCGGCTGCTTGCTGGCGGGTCTGTTGACCTTGCTGGTGGTGGCGCTGGTGCGCGAATTCGGCAGCGAACTGGACGTGACCATGCAACTCGGTCTGCTGGCGTGGCTGTTGCTGCTGGCGGTGCCGTTGACCGTGCTCAAAAGCGGTCTGCTGACCTTGCACAATGCGTCCGGCGGCGTGGTCGCGTTCAATGCCTTGCGACTGGTGGAATCCCTGGCGCCGCTGCTGCTGTTTCTCGCCCTGTTCTGGATGTGGAAAGAAGCGGCGCTTGAAGCGGCGCTGATCAGTTGGCTGGCCGGCATCAGTCTGGTGGTGCTGGTCGGCTGGCTGTGGCTCAAACGCGCGCAGCCGTTGCAGCTGCAATGGGATCGCGCCAGCCAGTACGAATTGCTGCGTTTCAGTGCGCGCAGTCACCCGGATCTGCTGTTCCAGCAAGTGATCCTGCGTTCCGATTACCTGTTCATCGGTGCCCTGCTGGGCAGCACTGCCCTCGGGCATTACGCGATGGCCAGCGCCGCCGCCGAGTTGCTGCTGATCGTTCCGGAAGCGGTGACCACGCCGCTGATGAAGCGCCTGCTGCAGCAGGACGAAGGCATGGACAAGGTCACCCCGCTGGCCCTGCGCCTGACCGCCACGGTGATGCTCGGCGCCTGCCTGACCATGGCCGTGATCGGCGAATGGCTGATCGTCACCCTGTTCGGCGTCGCCTACCAGCCGGCGTATCCAGCGCTGCTGGCATTGCTGCCGGGGCTGCTGGGCCTGTGCTACGCGAGCATCCTGCGCCTGGATCTGATCGGCAAGAACCGCCCCGGCACGGTGTCGCTGCTGATGGGGCTTGGTGCGCTGCTCAACCTCGCGCTGAACCTGCTGCTGATTCCGGCCTACGGCATCGTCGGCGCCGCGGCGGCATCGTCGATTGCCTATCTGGCGGTGACCGTGGCGATGCTGGTGTTGTACTGCCGGTTGAGCGGCGTGGCGTTCTGGCAAACCCTGATCATTCTGCCCAGCGACCTCACGCCGATGTGGCTGATGTTGCAACGACGCTTCTTACAACGGAAATCGGCATGAAAGGCCTGTCCCTGCTGTTCGGTCTCGGCCTGTCGCTGGACGCCCTCGCGGCGTCGATGCGCTGGGGCGACATTCGCGACGGCAGCCTGTACCTGCAAGCCGATCATCCCGACACAGTGACCGTGCGCTGGGCGCCGGCGTGGCAGGCAGAGGCCAACGAAGAGCACATTTACCTGCTCGACGGCCGGGGGCGATTGCAGGGCGAGCGCTTCATCAAGGCCAGTGAAACCCGTGGCAGCCAGAGCTGGCCGTTGGCGCCGGGCGCCGCGAGTTATCAGCTGGAAATCCCCGGCTACAGCTTCCGCAGTTACCGGGTCGAACACGACGAAAACACCGTGGCGCTGTTCGCCCCGGCCAAAGTGCATTTCAGCGCGGAAACCCGTAACGGCGATGAACTGTATTTCAAGGTCGCCGCCGGTGAGCACGCGATATTGGCGGGCAAGTTTCACGGCGGGGTCAGCGCCCTGCAGGTGCAACGGGTCGGCGACGGCCAGCCACTGACATTGGCGCTCAAACCCTATCGCGCCTATTGGCAGTTCGATCAGGTGGCGTTGCCGGTCAGCAAACGCGAACAGGTCTGGCGCCTGCGTCTGCAAGGCAGCGGCAAAGCGGCGTTCTGGCTCGACGGCACGGCCAATCTGTTCGCGCAGAATCCGCAACAGCTCAAACCGCTGCGTGAAGACGACGGCCAGACGCACCTGACCCTGCACGACAAAGTCCTGGGGCGCACCCCGGATCTGGGCATCGCCCTGCCCTACGTGATGCCGCCGCCCGCCAGCCATCCGCTGCTCGACGTACTGAAACCGACGGCCGCCAGTTACTACAGTTTTGTCGACGTGACGGCGAGACAACCGCAGTTCGAAGATGCATTTCGCCAGGTTTATCAGGATCGCTTCGGCATTCGTCAGGACATCACCCTGCTCGCCGGCAGCCAGCGTCAGGCCGATCTGCGCGCCGACGTGCAAAGCAACAACGGCCTCGACGCCTGGCTCGCCGGCACCCGGGCGCTGGGCGGCAAAGGCACGCACTACATCGGGTTCGCCGACGAGCCCAACCTGAACTATTCGAGCTACGAGCAATACCGTTCGATCTTCACCAGCATGGCCCGGCAAGTGCGCAGCGATCCGGCCAATGCCAGGGCCGGCGTGCGCATCGCGATGCCGGCCAGTTCGCGGCTGGTCAATGGCCCCTTCGCCGACAATGCAGCCAGCAAGCGCGGCATCGACTGGGCCCGGCGCCTGCTCGGTGAATCCGCCGAACAGGTCGATGCGCTGGCCTGGCACGAATGGATGATTCGCGACCTGCTCGCCACCCGCGTATACCGCGACAGCGTGCGGCGGGCGGCGGAGCTGGTCGGCCTCGACGCCCGCGGCCAGCCGCGCAAGGCCTTGCTGCTGGATCAGACCAACCTGTCCAGCGGTTCAAGCCTGAGCCCCTACGATCAGGAAACCCATTTCACTTCACTGTGGTGGGCCTCGGTGGTGATCAACGCCTCCCAGGACGGTTTGCTGACCATGCTCAACTGGTTCCAGGCCGCCGATGAGCCGCAGTACCCCAAAGGCATGTTGCGAGTGCTGGGCGATGATCGCTTCGAGTTGAAGCCGGTGGGGCTGGCCCAGCAGTTCATCCAGCAGCACTGGTTGCACAACGTGTTGTGGCTGGAGAACGATGCGTTCGAAGTCGATGTGCTGGCGATGGCCGGCGACGATCAACGCGGACTGCTCGGTGTGAACAAAGGCACGCGTTTGCAGCATGTCGACCTGGCGGGCGCCAGATGCCCGATGAACAACGGCGCGCTGCGTTATTTCGGCGCCGACAACCGCAGCCGCGATGCGCCGTTTCGCTGTCAGGACGGCCGCGTGCGCTTCGAACTGCCGGGACAGACCCTGTTTGCCCTGCGCTGGAACGCCTCATGACCGCCCTGTTGATGTCCGGCCGCGCTGGCCTCTGGCCGCGCGATGACTCGTCATCAGGAGCCACGACCATGAATGTTCTGCAAAAACTCTGCGATCACATCAAACACAAAGGCCTGCGGGCCACCTTGGCCAAAGTGTGGAAGCACTACGTCTTTTCTCATCAGGAACTGCTGTGGATGGAGCGCGACCTGGTCAGTCCGGTGCCGCCCCACAGCCTCAAACCCTACCCGCCGCTGCGAGTGGTGAAGATCACCCCGGACAACGTCAGCGCCTTCGCCCGCCACTTCGGCGACCGCGTCGGCACCATGGCGGAGCTTGCCCGGGAACATCACACCGGGCACATGCACCTGGACGATCAGGCCATGCGGTGGCCTTCATCTGGGGCACCGCCCAAGACTATTTCGACCGGCACTACTACGGCTGCCTGTTCCCGGTGAAACCCGGCGAGTTCTTCGAATTCGGCGGCGAACTGACCCGCTCGTACTGGGGCACCGAACTGTCGGTGGACCTGCAACTGGAACTGTGGAACGCCATGGCCGCTCAGGGCTGCGACAAAGTCGTGGACGTCTGCGAATTTCACAACATCCCGGCGCTCAAGCTGCACCTGCGCATGGGCTATACCGAACAGGGCCGGATCATGAATGTGTATCAGCTGTTCGGTCGCTGGCGCTTCTACCGCGAAACCCGCTACAGCGGCTCGCGCCTGGATGCATTGCGCAAACCTTCCCGTCCACCTGTCACAGCCACGGTGACCTGAGCCTATGGCGCGATTCGAATGGCGCACTTCGTTGTGCGCACCTGACTTCCCGGCGGCGGCCTATGAAGCGCTGCGCCTGCGGGTGACGGACCACACGCCGTTCAACAGCCTCGACTGGCTGGGTGCGGCAGAGCAGGCGCTCGACGCGCACGAGCGGCTGCACGTATTGCTGGGTTGGGAAGCAGACGAATTGCGCCTGTGCCTGCCGCTGGTGGCGAGCCGTGAACGGTTTTTCGGCGTGCCGTTTCGGGTGGTGCATCACCTGGGTTATCCACTGGCCGATCGCCTGGCGTTGCTGTCACGGCTGGACGCCAAAGACATGCGCCAGGTCCTGCGGCTGATTCGTCAGCGAATGCCCCACGCCCTGTTGCAACTCAACGAAATCGCCGAGCCGCTGGGCGCCGAAAGCGTGCTCACCGAATGGATGGCCCGCAGCTCCACCGGCGAACGTCGCTTGAGTTGCCGGGTACCGGTGCACCTGATCAGCGACGCCGACCGCCAGGAAGTCTCGGGCGACCCGCGCTACAAACTGCGCCGGGCGCGCAAACGGATCGCCGCGTGCGCTGCCGAAGTCCGGCGGATCACGCCCGACGCGACCAGCATGGGCCCGTTGCTGCAGGTCATCAGCGAAGTCGAAGCGGTCAGTTGGAAAGGCGACGAAGGCGTCGGAATCTTTGCCAGCGACCGCAGCCGACGCTACATGGAAAACGCCTTCACTGCCCTCGCCGCGTCGGGCCGGGTGCGCGTGGTGATGCTGGAACTGGACGGGCGTTGCATCAGCTACCGGCTCGGCCTGCTCGAACAGGGTCGACTCTACGATTACAACCTCGCCTTCCTGCCGCAATACGCCGATCTGGGCAGCGGTCGGGTGTTGCTGGAGGAGTGGATTCGCTGGGGGCTGGACGACAACTGGCGCTGGATCGATGCCTCGCGGGTCAGCCTGGAAAACTCCAGCCATCAACTGCACGAACGCATGACCGGGCAACTGGAGCACTGGCGCTGGAGTTTCTATTCCTGGCGCCCGAGCGGACTGTTGCTGGGGCTCGGGCTGCGCGTCTGGCACCGGCTCAAGCCGGCGTTGCAACAATGGCGGGCGAAGCGTGCAACCGTAAAAGCGGCGGCCACCCCGACACCGGTAAAACACCTCACCAAGGAGGGCGAACATGCCACGCCAAGTCATAGTCAACGCTGACGATTTCGGCCTGAGCCCGAACGAAAACGCGGTGATCCTCAGTGCGTTCCAGGCCGGGGTCATCAGTTCCGCTACCGCCATGGCCAACATGCCGGCGTTCGAAGCGGCCTGCGCCATGGCCCGGTTGCCGCTGCTGGCAGGACGGATCGGTCTGCATTTCAACCTGACCTACGGCCGGCCCTTGAGCCGGGCCATTCTCGAGCGTCGCACCTTCTGCGACAGCCATGGCGTGTTCGACCTCAACCTGCCGCGCCACAGCCTGTGGCTGGGCCGCGAAGATCGCGAGGCGGTGCAGGAAGAATTGCAGGCGCAGTGGCAACGCTGTGTCGATCAGGGCATGCGTCCCAGCCACCTCGATTCGCATCAGCACGTGCACAACATCTGGCCGATCGGCGAGATCGTCGCGCGCTTCGCCGCCCATCAAGGGGTGCCCGTGCGCCTGGCGCGCAACCTGGGACAAAACCTCAGCCTGCCCAAACGTGTGTTCAAGGGGTTGCTCAACCGTCGGTTGCAGAGTCTGGCCGGTGTGACCGCGGATTACGTCTGCACGCCGGTCGATTTGCGCAACGCCCCGGCGCCGACCGACGGCGTGCTGGAAATCGTCGCCCATCCGAACCAGTTCGGGGCGGATTTCGGCGACGCCTATCTGCAACCCGAAGAGTCCCTGAGCCGCTTGCTAGAGCAGCGACTGACGGGCGTTCCACGGGTTTCCTATGCCGATCTGAACAAGGACTTTCTGCGGGGTGCCGAGGCACTCTGAACCGTTACATAACTTGCAATACTTTCAAAGCTGGCGCTTTGACATGAATTTGCCGGCTTGATCTATACCCACAAAAGCGTCATCCACAACACCCGGGCTCCGGCCTCGGAGGGCATCATGAGCGTCATTGAAAAGCTGCGTGAACGTATCAAGCAAAAAGGCCTGGGCCGCACCTTCGGCACGTTGTGGAAACGCTACGTGTTCTTCCATTGGGAACTGTTGTGGATGGAGCGCGACCTGGTCAGCCCGGTACCGCCGCACAAACTGCGCCCCTACGACGGCCTGCGCAAAGTCGACATCACCGCACAGAATGCCGGCGCGTTCGCCAAGCATTTCGGTGACCGGGTGCAGACCATGGCCGAGCTGGCCAACGAGGGGCACACCGGGCACATGTACCTGGACGCCGACGGCCATGCGGTGGCGTTTATCTGGGGCAGCATTCGCGACTACCACGACCGCCACTATTACGGCTGCACCTTCCCGGTCAAACCCGGCGAGTTCTTCGAGTTCGGCGGTGAAATGATCCGCGCCTACTTCGGCAGCAGCCTGTCGGTAGACGTGCAGGTCGCCCTCTGGGAAGCCATGGCCGCCCAGGGTTGCAACAAGGTGGTGGACGTCTGCGAAACCCACAACATCCCGGCGCTGAAACTGCACATCCGCATGGGCTATCACGAACAGGGCCGCGTCACCCACGTCTATTGCCTGTTCGGCAAATGGCGGTTCTTCCGCGAAACCCGCTACGCAGGCTCACGCCTGGATCCACTGCGCAAGCCGGGACGGCCGGTGGTGACGGCGGCTGCGCAGGCTTGAAACAACGAAGGCGGCCATTCGGCCGCCTTCGCAATGCTCCATTCGCGCCTCAGCGCTTCACCCCCACCCACGTAAAACACAGCGGCATCTGCGCCTCGCGGTTCTGGTACTGGTCATACACTTCTTCCCGGTTCGAGTGCGGGTATTCCTTGAAGTGCGTGATGTTCAGGCCGGCCTCGAGGGCGGCGGTGAAGAGCGCGCCGAGGGTGTGCGCGAACCAGTAAGACTTCGCCGCCGGCTGTTCGACCTTGCCGACGTAGACGATCGGCTCTTCCTGCACGAACGGTTCTTCGCGGAAATACGAGCTGGCAAGGCGAAACGGGTCCTCGGCCTCGGGGTCGACCATTTCCAGGAACGGGTGGGTTTCGTAGATCACCAGCCGTCCGCCCGGTTTGAGGGTCGAGGCGACATGGCGGAAAAATTCGCCGATGTCGGGCATCCAGTTGAGGACGCCGATGGTGATCAACGCAACGTCGAAACGGGCGCGCAGCGATTCAGGTAAATGATGGATATCGGCTTCGATGAACTCGGCCTTGTGCGGCGAACGCTTGTTCAGTTCGCGGGCCTGTTCGAGAAACGCGCCGGACTGATCGATACCGACCACGCTCCGTGCGCCGAGGGCGAACAGTGACAGGCTTTCGCGGCCGTTGTTGCACCCCATTTGCACGACGTCTTTGCCATCGACACCGACCTGCTCGAGCACGCCGCGCAGGGTGTCGTCGAGGCAGGAAAAATCGGCCTGCGTGACCTCGGTCAGCAAGGCCTGCCAGTCGGGCGAGTCCTGATGATGACGAGCGGAATCGTTCCACGCCTGACGATTGCTCTCAATGGCGTTTTTATTGTTTGGCACTTCCATGGCACACTCCGGGCGATGCTCACAATTGAGCGGCCCGAGTCTAGTCCAGCCTCGCGCAACAGGTTGTTGCGAACTTGTAAGCCGCCTGCGTCTGCACCAACGCCTGCACCGCGGGCAGCTATAGTTAATAGCCTTGGGGAAATCCGCTTCCACAGGTGCTGCCATGGGAATGTTCAATCGACTGCTGTTATCCGCCTGTCTGCTCGCCGCCACGCCGGTGCAGGCGCTGGACAGCAACTTCAACTATTACGGGTCGGACCAGCCTTTTGCCCACCCTGCTCCCCCGTCGCTGTCGGCCCAGCCGCCTCGGCCGTTCGATGACACGCCGCCGCAGGATTTCATCGTCATCCCGGATCGCCATGTGTTCCATGACTCGCAGCTGCCCACCGTAGCCGATGCGACGGTGCGGGTGTTTATCCGCACCTACGATGCCGAGCGCGGCATTTACGTCAACGACGAAGTGCTGGACCCGACGTGCGTGCTGGAATGCCTCGGCACGCCCAATCCACGCAGTAACGCGGTTTACCACTGACGCTTGTCCGGCCGCGCCAGGCCGAGCTTTTCGATGCGGTAGCGCAGCATGTCGCGGCTCAGGCCCAGCAGGCGCGCCGATTTGGTGACGTTCCAGTCGGTCTTGTCGAGCATCTTGCGCACCATGTCGCGCTCGACTTCCGGCAGGTTCATCGATTCGGTGTTGCTCGCCGGACGTGGTTCGAAATGCTGCACTTCGTGCTGATGCTGCGGCGGCAGGTCATCGCACAGGCTCATGCACACGTTCAGTTGATGCGCGGCGACGGTGTCGTTTGGCGCCAGCAGCACGGTCTGTTCAAGCATGTTGCGTAGCTCGCGCACGTTGCCCGGCCAGGTGTAACTGCGCAGCAGCTCTTCGGCCTGATCGCTGAAATGCAGGTTCGGTTTGCCGTAACGCTTGCCGTGACTGGCGAGGAAGTGACGGGCCAGCAGCAGGATGTCTTCGCCACGGGCGTACAGACGCGGCACCTTGATCGAGATGATCCGCAGCCGGAAAAACAGATCGCGGCGGAATTTGCCCTGCTGGACCATCTGTTCAAGGTTGCAATTGGTGGCGCTGATCACCCGCAGGTTGACCTTGCGCTCCTTCACCGAGCCGACCCGGCGAATGGTGCGGTCCTCCAGCAGTTTCAGCAGTTTGGCCTGGAGCACCAGATCCATTTCACCGATTTCATCGAGAAACAGCGTGCCGCCATCAGCGGCTTCCACCAGCCCGACCCGGCGATCCTTGGCATCGGTGAACGCGCCTTTCTCGTGACCGAACAGCTCCGACTCCACCAGGTTGGCCGGAATCGACGCGCAGTTGAACTCAATGAACGGGCCTTTGCTGTGCGCACCGTCGAAATGCAGCGCCCGGGCGACCAGTTCCTTGCCAGTCCCGGTTTCGCCCTCCACCAGCACCGGCGGCAGATCGCCGTTGGTCATGCGTCGCTCGGCTTCGAGCAACTGGCCGATGGTGTTTTTCAGGTGCAGCATCGGCGCCGATTCGCCGATCAGCGCCTGCACTCCGGATTTCTGCGCCTCGCGCTCCTGATAGAACGACAGCGTGCGCTCCATCCGTTCGGTGGCCAGGGCCTTGTCCAGCAGCAGTTTGAGTTCCGGCAGCGCGACCGGTTTGGTGACGTAATGAAAGGCGCCCTCCTTCATTGCCACCACTGCGTCTTCGACGTTGCCGTAGCCGGTCATCATGATCACTTTCAGTTCCGGCGCGCTGATGCGCAGCTTCTGGATCAGATCGTGACCACTCATGCCCGGCAGCGAGTTGTCGGTCAGGACGATGTCCGGCATGAAGCTTTCCAGTTGCCCCAGCGCGTCCTCGGCCGAGTGGCAGACCGTCACCTCGAAGTCTTTGCGCTCCAGGTAGGTCTGAATATTGTCGGCCAGCAGTTCGTCATCCTCGACCAGCAGAATGCTGTGTTCCATATTCCCCTCCCGATGCCACTCTAAAGTTGAGACTGACGCGGGTTCCTTCCTGCTCCCGGCTGGTCAGCACGACCGACCCCTGAAACCGCTCCATGATTCGCTTGACCAGCGCCAGGCCGACCCCGAGGCCGCCCTGCTTGGTGGTGAAAAACGGTTTGAAGACCAGTTGTTGCTGCTGCGCGCTCATGCCTTTGCCGGTGTCGCTCAGGGTCATGCGCACCTGGTCGGTCTGCGCTGTTTCAATCTCGACACTGAGTACGCCGCCCTTGGGCATTGCTTCCAGGGCGTTGGCAAACAGGCTATTGAGAATTTGCGTGAGCAGCACCTTTTGGCTGACGACCGGCGGGCAATCCTGGGGCGTGAATCGCACTTCAACGCCATTGCGCCGGATCAGCGCATCAAACGCCCCGAGGGTATCCTCGACCGCCGCGAGCAGTTCCACCGCCTCGCCGTCATCACTCATCGGGCGCAACGACACCAGCAGTTCGCGAACCCAGCGCGACATGCGATCGACCTGGCTGATGATGTCGCCGATGTTGCGCTGCGCGCCGGGGCTGGCGATTTCCTGAGCCAGTTCGGCGCTGGAACGAATGGTCGCCAGCGGATTGCGCAGGCTGTGGGCCACCGCCGAGGACATCTCGCCCAGGGCGACAAAGGTTTCGTTGCTGATCAACTGCTGTTGCTGGCTCTGCAGCAGGCTCGAGGCGCGCCGTACGATCCAGAACAACCCCAGGTAAATCGCCGCGCCGCCAAGGATGGTCGCGGCCCAGATCGAGGCGAATCCACGGTCGATGCGGTCCACCAGATCCGCCGGTTCCTTGTAGATCTCGACCATGGCGACCACTTTGCTTTTGTCGGCGTTGAACATCGGGATGTAGTTTTCGATGAACAGGTATTTCGGTTCACGGGACAGCCGCTGCTCGGGTTTCTCATCGTCGATCTTGTGATAGCTGGAAGACACCGGGACTTTCATTTTGAACGACTCGTCCAGTTCATCGTCATCTTCGATCTTGACGTTGATCAGCTCGGGGTTGGTCGACCAGATGATCGTGCGGTCCAGCGCATACACCGTGGCCAGCAATACGTCGGGCAAGTGTTCGACATGATCAAGAAACTCGGCGCGGGCCGCAGCATGGGCCAGCGCGTCGACATCGGGGTAGTTCTGATCCTGGCGCGGGTCGAGCATCTCGCCCATGGTGCGTTGCGGCGTGATGTTGGCGTGGCGCATTTCCGCATCGCCGATGGCCTGCACGAATTGCGCGGTGAGCAAGGCATCGCGCTCCACACTTTCGGTCACCACAAAGCGCGTGGAGATGTAGCCCAGCCCCAGCGCCACGGCCGCGATGATGAAAAAACTGGCCAGCGAAAACCAGCGCAGCAGATTGAACTGCCCGCCCCAGCTCTTGATGGCCGCCAGCGCGAGGTTCGGTGCCGATGTTTTCTGTTCTTCCAGTCGGTGCATGGCAGTGCCCTGGTGTTTTTTTTGTATCGCGTCGGTCAGCGCCGCCTTACGAGTGAGTGTAGGTGGCAATGACCGTGACACACGGTTCAATGATGCTATTTAGCCGCTACCGCATACGACTCACCGTTTCGCTCGCAGATGCCGGTTTTACTGGCGTCAACGCCCCGTCAGCCAAGGGCTGCACCGACGGATGCTGACGCTCGGTTTCGGCACTCAGAAAGTCGATGATCGACTGTGCCGAGGCCTCGTCCAGACGCAGATTGGGCATCGGGATGCGCTCGTATTGCTCATAGAGTTGCAGCGCGATCGGGTCTTTCTCCGCCAGCACGCGGTCCGGTTCGCGGATCCAGCGACTGAGCCAGGCCGGGTCACGCTGGCGGGTCACGCCGATCAGGTCCGGGCCGATGTTGCGCATGCCAATGCCTTCGCCATCCTGCGGGCCAAGGCTGTGGCACGAGGCGCAGCGGGTGCGGAACAGTTCTTCGCCGTTGCTCGGCGGACGGATCTGCGGGGCGTCGGCGTAACTCTCTGCGGTGCTGGCCTGTTTCCAGTTCTGCAACGTATTGGCGAGCTGGTCAGCGAGGATCCACGGGTTCTCGAACGGCGAGGTTTTCATCCAGCGCCCGGTGCTCTGGTTACCGACGATCAGGCTCAGGTTGTGATCCTTGGTGCGGCCATTGTCGACGCCTTCGATGAACAGCCCGAGCTTCTTGCGCAGCTCGGTGACATCTTCGAACTCGCCGGTGAGGAACTTCCAGCCAGGGCCGACCCTGAAGCGTTGCGAATAGGCCTTGAGCACTGCGGGGGTGTCGCTCAACGGGTCGAGGGTGATCGAGTAAAAGAAGATGTCTTTTCCGACCCGGTCCCCCAGCAGTTTCTGCACCTGGCGCAGACGCGCGGTCTCCAGTGGGCAGGAGTCGCTGCACGACGTGAAGATGAAGTTGATCACCACCACCTTGTCTTTGATCAGGTCATCGAAAAACCGCACCTGCCGACCGTCCTGGTCGGTCAGCAGGGTATTGGGGAAATAGTCGCCACCCCACGGGGTGGCGGATTCGCTGGCACCGTCGGACTGCGCCTGATGGGCGATGAGCACCTGACTGCCGAGCAGGCAGGTGACCAGCACCAGAATCAGATGCATGCCCAGGGCGCGGGAGCGCGGCGTTGGCTGGGTCATGTCGGCTCCCTCCCGGCTCATGGTTTCACGGTCACTTGCGGGCCGACGCCATCGCCAGTGCGGAAGGTTGGCAGTGCAGCGGAGTTGACGTAGCGCACGCCGTCCCAGCTTGGCAGCGGTGTCGGCATCAGCTGAAGTTGCCCAGGTTTCTCGAGGTCCCAACGCAGCAGCATCGAGTTGTCCTCATGCTGGGTGTTGTGACAGTGCTCCATGTAGGTCCCGGCAAACTCGCGGAAGTTGATCGCCATTTCCACGCTGTCCAGCCCGTCGGCTTCCGAGCCGATCCGGTAGACGTCCTTGCGCGCCCATTTTTCCCATTCAGGCGGGGCCTTGCCGCCACGGCTGAGGATGATCCCCTCCTCGAAGTGCACGTGTACCGGGTGGCTCCAGCCCGTGCCGCCGGCCTTGATGTTCCACACCTCCAGGGTGCCGATGCCGCTGACCCCGGCGTCGGTCGGGCCGCTGGCCAGTTTGGTCGAGGCATTCAACCGGCGCGGGTCCATGTGGAAGCCGAAGCCGCCATCGGTCTTGATCGTCCACGGCGCTTCATCGGTACCGTCGGCGCGGCCGAAGGTGAACGTCCGGTGCAGCGCCTTGGCGAGCAAGGCCTTGTCGGCAGCGTTGTCGCGGTGGATCTTCAGCGGAATCATCACCATGCCTTCCGCCTTGCCCGGTCTGGCGGGCTCGTAGGCGGCCGGGTTCATCGACAGATCCTGGCCGGTATAAGCCTTGACGTTCAGTTGCAGGACCTTGCCCACCACCGGGTCGCCCCGGTCCCATTGCGGGCCTTTGCTGGCCTGCTTGATGACCGCCAGGTATTTCTCCGACAGCACGTCGGCCAGCGGGATCACTTCTTTCGGACCCTTGCCGTCGTCCTGGGCTTGCAGGTTGACAAAGAACAGCTTGTCGCCCGGTTTGATGCCGTTTTTCGCGAAGTTGACGATGATGTCGAACCGCTCGGCGATGCCCTGGGTCGGCAGAATCGCGTTGTGGTTCTGTTTGTCGCCGTCGGCATCGAGGTCCATCGAACCGTCGAACGGCACGCTGTGTTCCATGATGTTGCCGTCGTTGGCGATCATGTGGAACGGCACGCGGCTGTACGACACGCCAGCGTTTTTCGGCCCCGGGAATTCGCCGCCGCTGCCTTTGACTTCACGCACCAGGGCGAGCTTGAAGTAGCGCGACACCGAACCGTTGAGGAGACGGAAGCGATAACTGCGCGCCCGCACGTCGAGGCTCGGTT
Source organism: Pseudomonas sputi (assembly GCF_021603585.1). Taxonomy (GTDB): domain Bacteria; phylum Pseudomonadota; class Gammaproteobacteria; order Pseudomonadales; family Pseudomonadaceae; genus Aquipseudomonas; species Aquipseudomonas sputi. The sequence goes on from NZ_BQHI01000027.1 coordinate 33,959, forward strand.
TCCATTGCCAGTTGACCAGCACCTGATCGCCGATGAAGCCATCGGTGTTGAACGGGTTGAACCACAGCTGACCTTGCTGATCCCAGGCCTTGTCGGCGAACACCAGGTTGACGTCGTAGTCGCGGTTGCCCCACGGCAAGGCGCTGCCGCTGGGAAAGCGCAGGTTGACGCCGTCGTTCACCGATTCGTTGCCGCGGTCCAGGGCGCTGTAGTAGTTCATCATCGCCGCGTTGCCCTTGTAGACGTTCTGCGCGGTGAAATCGAGCATGTGGTCGTGGAACCAGTGGGTGCTCATGGTTTCCCGGTAGTCGCCGCGAATCTTGATGGTGCCGTGGTCGCAGGTCTTTTTCGCCGGCTGCAGGTCGTTGACCCACAGGGTTTCTCCCGGCGCGCACGGGAATGCGGCGCGCGGATCTTCGGCCTTGGTGTTGATGCTGTCGTAACCGGCAAGCTGGATCGGCCAGCGATAGTCGTAGTACTGGCCGGGGAAGAAGAACGCGTTGGCATAACCATCGCTCTCTGCCGGCGCATGGCCGTTGTGCTCGTGAGTGCTGATGGTGTGCAGACCGAAGCCACGGTTGGCCGACGGATCGATCGGCAAGCCGTTGTAATGCCGCATCAACACTGGTTGGCCGTAGCGCACCATCAACAGTTTCGGTGGCAGCGTGCCGTCGAAGGTCCACACCGAGTTGTGGTTCTGCACCGGCATCGCCGGGTGGAAGCGAACGTCGACCCCCTTGGCCGCGCCATCCGTCGCCGGTATGCCCGCGACGTTGTGGTACAGCCCGCCGGGGCCGAACTCGCCGACCGCATAACCGTGCATCTGCCGACTGTCACGCAGCCCGCCGTTCAGGCGCGCGCCGGTCTGCACGGTCTTGTAGGCGACTTGCGGGTAGAACTCGTTCCAGCGCTGATGGGCCCAGCCTTTTCCCGGTGGCCGGCCTTCGGCAGAGGAGCCGATATGCCGGTTGAGGAACAGTTCGATCTGCGATTGCCAGGGGTTGCGGTCAACCACGTTGGCGTACTGGCTCGGAAATGGCGTGAGCCCCGGTTGACGCAGAAATGCATCCAGCGCCGTGCCGGGAGGCGCGCTGCGGGCGATGTTGTTCGGGTCTTGCGCCGGCGCCGGGCCGATGGCGGCTGGCGGGAAACTCAAGGGCGCTGCCGGTGTGGTCGGGTCGAGTTTTTCCGGGCCGAACTCTTCAAACAGCATCAGTTGCTGAGTGAACGGCTGAGCACCGTACAGCGGGCTCGGCTTGCCGTTGGTGGGGTAATTGAAACTGGTCTGGACGGTGGGCGGCAGAATGTTTTCCGTACGCGTCGTGTCCCGCGTGCCTTTGACCCCGTCGGGCAGATCGAAGGAGTCTTCGTTGGCTTCGGGCATCGTCAGGATCGCGTTGAGGGCGCCGGCGCGGTCCTCGGGCTCGTCGTAATAGGCCGACGGGTCGGACGCTTCCGGCTGATTCTCGTCGTCGATCGGGCTCGCTCGAACCCCGGTCATCTGGCCGAGGGTCAACATCAGAAAGACGCTCAGTGGCGTCAACAGGAAGCGTTTTTTGGGGTCATGCGTTGTTCTGTCCATCACCAACCGCCTCATCTAAGGAAGGGGTGATGGTGTTTTGCAATTACCTCGCCAAAAAATCATTTCCAGTTGTAACAGGGACTTGCAGGCGCTGTTGCATTCCCCACTCCCCGGTGACCGGGGCCTGACACCCACTGCTGGGGGAAGTTCACCCCGATTTACTGGATGAGCTGAAACGCCAGACGAACGGTGGTGCCCTCGCCTTCGCGGCTGTCCAGACTCACGCCGCCTCCGAAGCGCTCCATGATCCGTTTGACCAGCACCAGCCCCACGCCAAGGCCGCCCTGCTTGGTGGTGAAGAACGGCCGGAACGCCATGCTGCGCTGCTCTTCATTCATGCCTTTGCCGGTATCGCTGAGCATGACGCTCACGCCACGGCTGTCGCTCGGTTCGAGGGTGATGGTCAGCGTGCCGCCCTTGTCCATGGCTTCCAGCGCGTTGGCCAGCAGGCTGTTGAGGATCTGTGCGAGCTGTACTGGCTGGCTCAGCACCATCGGCGTCTGCTGGGGGTGAAACACCACCTGCACGCCGGCCTTGGCGATCTGTTGCTCGAACGCCATCAGGCTGTCGTGCAGCGCCGCCACCAGGTTCACCGGTTCAGGGTCATCGTTGAGCGGTCGCAACGATTGCAGCAGCTCGCGCACCCACTTCGACATGCGATCGACCTGGCCGATGATGTCCTTGATGTTCTTCTGCGCCGGCCCCGCATCGAACTCCAGCGCCAGCTCGGCACTGGAGCGGATGGTCGCCAGCGGATTGCGCAGACTGTGGGCCACCGCCGAAGACATCTCACCCAGCGCAACAAAGGTTTCGTTGGCGATCAGTTGTTTTTGCTGGGCCGCCAGCAGGATCGCCGCCCGCCGCACGATCCAGTACAGCCCCAGATAAATCAGTCCGCCGCCCAGCGCGGTGGCCAGCCAGATCAGCGTCAGGCCGCGCTCCATGCGGGCGATCAGGTCTTTCGGCTCTTTATAGATCTCGACCATCGCCGTGACGTTCTTGCCCTCGGCGTCGAACAGCGGGATGTAGTTTTCGATGAAGATGTATTCCGGCGGCACCACGAACTTCTGTTCTTCACGGGCCTTGTCCACATCGTGGTAACTCGCCGACACCGGAATCCTTTCATCGAACGCCCGGTCAAGGTCTTCGTCGGCATGAATCCGGGTGTTCATCAACGCGGGGTTGGTCGACCAGATCACGGTACGATCCGGCGCATAAATGTTGGCGAGGATCACGTCCGGCAAATGTTCGATGTGATCGAGAAATTCGCCCCGGGCACTGGCTCGGGCCGCCGGGTCGACATCGGGAAAGTCGTTGTCCTGACGCGGGTCGAGCAACTCGCCCATGGTGCGGATATTGGGGATCGAGACGTGGCGCACTTCCGCCGACGCGATGGCCTGGATGAACTGCGCGGTCAGCAGGGCATCGCGCTGCACGCTTTCCTCGATCACGAACCGTGTCGATACCGCCCCGAGCGCCACGGCCACGGTGCCGATCACCGCCATGCTGATCAATGAAAACCAGCGCAACAGGTTGAACGGCTGCTTGCGCGAGCTCAGCCGCTGGCTGCCCTCCTCGACCGGTAGCGATTGTGACTGCATGTTCATGGCGGCGACTTCCCGATACGTCCCTATAGGGTTATAGCCCACGGTTGGGTGTTTGTCCGGATGCGGGGGGTGAACGGCCCCACACTCAACCAATTTCCCGGTCAGGCGAAAACCGCCAAGCGTTCATGCCCCCACAATCCCCAATGCTGGGGACAGTCGCCCTATCAGGGCGAGCGTCCTTTTCTCCCATGCCCACCCTCGAACCCTTGCGCCACGGGCCTTTGCCGCCAGTTGGCCGATCGTTGGTATGGAAGTTGTAAAGCCCTCTGCAACTGACCCATCCCACGGGGCAGGTACTTTGCTAGAGGGATTAACTCATGCACCCTTTACTGTCCAAAACCGCGACCGTCCTGGTCGTGAGCGCCTTGGCCCAGGGCATTGCCCAGGCCGCTCTGTTCGCCGTCGATCCGGGTCCCTACACACCGGCCAATGGCGGTTTCGCCAGCTGGTATCAGGACAGCCACGGTCGCACTCTGGATCTGTGCCTGTCCAAAGCGCTCAGCTCCCGCGTACCGAGCACCCCGGGCGCCCCGTCGTACATGTGCTCGCTGCTGCCGACCCCCGGCGTGTTCGATGACGCGCAACCGATCGTGTTCCCCACCAACTTCCCCGATGAAGCGTTCTGGTTCACCGGCGAAACCACCATTGTCGATGCGGCACGCGGCATCGACCTGACTTACGTCAGCGCCGTCGAAGCCGCGTTCGCCGCCGAAGAGCCGGTGGAAGGCGATCAGGTCAGCTTCGCGCGAATCCGCATCCGGGTCGACGTGCCCACCGCCGGCACCTATGTCATCACCCACCCGTACGGCGTCGATGTGTTCACCGTCGATACACCCGGCCAGCGGGCCATCAACATGACCCGCGACATCGGTATCGGCATCCCGCAAACCTACGACGGCGCGCTCAAGGGTGACATCGGTCCGTTCCTGCGCAGCGTCAACGGGCCGTACACCGAGACCAACCCGTTGACCGGCGCGGCTGAACAGTTCGTTGGCGATCCGAATCTCAACGAGGCGGTAACCGGCAGCCCGTTCAATACCAACTACGTGCGCATCGAAGGCCCGGGCGGCATTGACCTGCGCAGCACGACCTTCGCCGTGTCCGGCAAATTGTCGACAGTGGTTCGGCCAACGCCTCTGATCACCGAGCGCAGCACCTACTCACGCAAGCCCGGCGAAAGCGCACCGGTGGCCCAACAAGACGTGTTCGTCAAAGCGCCGCCAGCGCCGGGCACCGCCGCCATCACCAGCAGCACGCCCGTCGTGAACATGACAGAAGCCGACAGCACCGGCAGCTGGTACGCGCAATCGGCGGTCAACCCGACCTTGCCGACCGTGCTGCAAGTGACCGCCGACAACCACCTGGCAATCGCCACCAGCTCACCGACCACCCTGCCCATGACGCTGACTGACCTGGTGGTGATCCAGCGCGCCGAGTACAGCCTCAGTTCCGGGCAATTGACCGTGGTGGCTTCGACCAGTGACGAAACCTCGCCACCGGTGCTCACCGCCACCTCCGACACCGGCGCCACCATCGGTGCGCTGGGCGGCGACGGCGCGGAGAAAACCCTGGCCACCGGGATCACGCCGATACCACCGGCCAGGGTTCGGGTGACGTCGTCCAACGGCGGCAGCGATACCGAAGAAGTGGTCATCGTGCAATGAACGCTCACATGCCCAGATCCGCATCAGGAGGCATCATGAACAAGTGGCCACGCTTCGCGCTCAACGCGCTCGGGCTGACAATCTCGCTGACCGGCAGTGCGTTCGCGCAACTGGCCGCCGTCGATCCCGGCCCCTACACCTTCGCCACCGGGAAATTCCCGATGTGGTACCAGGACAACAATCAGCTGTCGATGGAGCTCTGCCAGTCCCGCGCTGCCAGTTCGCGGGTGCCGGTCAGCACCCCGCCGGCGTACATGTGCACCCTGCTGCCGGAACCGGGCGTCTATGACGACAGCCTGCCGATGGTGTTCCCCGACAACTGGCCGCCGGAAGCTTTCTGGTTCCTGGCCGAAACCGCCATCCCCGACAACGGCGCCGGTTTCGGCGTGGACGCCTACGTGGCCGGGATCGAGGCGGCGTTCGCCTCGGAAAATCCGGCGGATGGCGATCAGCAAAGTTTCGCGCGGATCCGCATCCGGGTGAACGTCCCGGTGGCCGGCACCTACACCATCACCCACCCGTACGGCGTTGAAACCGTCAACGTCACCACGCCGGGCCGGCGGGCGATCAACATCACCAGGGACATCGGCATCGGCGCGCCGGGCAACTTCAGCGGTGCGCTCAACGGTGACATCGGGCCATTTCTGCGCAGCGTCAACGGACCGTATACCGAAGTGAATCCGGACACCGGCGGCATCGAAACCTTCGTCGGCGATCCGAACCTCACCGAAGCGGTGACCGGCAGCCCGTTCAACACCAACTTCCTGCGGATCGTCGGTCCGTCCGGCGCAGGCACCATTCAGACCAACCTGTTCACCGTCGCCGGCAAGGTCCTCGACAACCGGCAGCAGACCCAGGTCGCCATCGACCGCGCCACCTATCGCCGGACTTCGGCCGGTGTGCGCGCCGAAGTGTTCGCCAAGGCCGACAGCAGCTCGACCCTGTGCTTCCGCGAAACGGTAGCGCTGCTGCCCGGCCCGCCGCCGACACCTTGCGAGACCAGTCTGCTGGGTGACAACAACGGGCTGTTCTTCGGCCAGCGCCTGGGCACCGGCCCCCTGCCGTCGGTGGTGGTCGTGACCGCCACCAACCCGGCCGGCACGACCCGGCCGACGGCTGTCTCGGCCAAGCTCACCGACGTGGTGAAAATCCAGACCGCCCGCTACAGCTGGGCCAACCACAGCCTGCTGATCGAAGCCACCTCGACCGATGAAGTCACGGTGCCGGACATGGTTGCCCAAGGCTACGGACGCCTGTCGAAATCCGGCACCCTGCAACGCATCACCGTGGCTGACCTGACTCAGCCCCCAGCCACCGTCACGGTCAAGTCCGCCGCCGGCGGCAGCGACACCGAACCGGTGGTCGTGGTCGGCAGCGCACCGGACACCGGTGAGAACCAGGCACCGCTGTCCGTCGCCGACACCGGCAGCACCAGCTTCGGCGTGCCCATCACCCTCAGCCTGTTGACCAACGACAGTGACCCCGACGGCAATGTGCCGCTGAGCATCACTGCGCTGACTCAACCGGCGGCCGGCCAAGGCACCGTGGTCCTGAACGGCACCACGTCGGTGGTCTACACCCCGCCAGCCGTGGTCAACACTCCGCTGACCACCACCTTCACCTACAAGGCCCAGGACAACAAAGGCCTGGCCTCGGTGAACCCGGCGACCGTGACGATTACCGTCGCGCCCAACCAGCCACCGACCGCCGTCGCCGACAGCGTCGCCACGCTGGGCGTCGCGATCCCGATCAACGTCCTGGCCAACGACACCGATCCGGAAGGCAACACGCCGCTGGGCGTCGCCAGCCTGACCCAACCGGCCGTTGGCCGCGGCACGGTCAGCACTGACGGTACGGTGATCACCTACACCCCACCGGCCACCGTGACCACGGCCTTCACCACGACCTTCACCTACATCGCCCGGGACAGCTTCGGCGCCCAGTCGACGCCGGCGACCGTGACGGTGCAAGTGTCGCCACGGCCTGCCGCGGAGACCTTCACGATCACCACCTCGACCGTGCAGGCCCGTTCCGGCGGACGCTTCAACTGGGACTTCACCGGCACCTCGTCGGTGACCACCGGCAACACCATCACCGTGCAGGTCACCACCCCGAACGGGTTGGTCACGCTCGGCACGACGACGGTACCGGTCACCGGACGCTGGCGGCTGACGCTGAACAACACGCTCGTCGTGCCATCGGCCAACCCGACCGCCACCATCCGTTCGTCCCAGGGCACCGTTCGCACCGTCTCGGTGACCACCCTCTGAGCCCACGCCCCACCCAACCCACACCGCCTGGCGCGGGGTGGGTGGGGCTGACTCAACCACGATTTCAGGTTTGAGCAACACAAAACACAACAGGACAACACCATGAACACGCCGACCGCCGCCCTGCTTTGCCTGCTCGCCCTGTGCGTCAGTGCGGGCGTGCGCGCCGACGACCTGATGGAAAACGACGACCTGGCGCCCAACAGCGCCGATCTCGGCGAACTGCCGCCCCCCGTGGGCCAGCAAGCGCTGATCGACCAGAACGGCCAGGTCAACCTCGCGCTGCTGTCGCAGAACGGTCAGTCGCTGCTGGGCAGGATCGTGCAGTCGGGCAGCAATCAGGAGGCGTACATCCTGCAACAAGGCAGCGACCTGATGGCCCTGATCACGCAAACCGGCTCCGGCAACGCCGCGTCCATCACGCAAACCGGCAGCCACAACCGCGCGCAGATTTCGCAAAACGGCAACAACAACGACGCCAGCATCGAGCAGGCCGGCACGGGGCTGCAAAGCGCCGTGACCCAGTCGGGCAACGGCATGAGCGTTTCGGTCAAGCAATATCGCTAAGCACTGCAATCATCGGAGAGTTCATCATGTTCAAACTGACACCCCTCACCGCCGCCATCCTGGTCATGATCAGTGCCCAGGCCATGGCCGACGACAGCATTTCCACCCAGAGCCAGCTCGGCACCGCCAACATCGCCGATGTGAAGCAGACCCAGGCCCCGTTCAGCACCGCGACCCAGACCCAAGTGGGCCAGGGCAACAACGCCGCCGCCGTGCAGGACACCGCCACCAGCGTCATCACCCAGGACGCGGTCGGCGACTACAACGCCGGTTACGCCGAACAGCTGTTCGAAGACAACAGCACCATCACCCAACAACAGACCGGCGCCTTCAACACCACCCACGCCAGCCAGTCCCTCGGTTTCGGCGCCGGCAACCAGGCGCTGCAACAACAGCAAGGCACCGGCAACTTCTCGTTCGTCTACCAGGACTCGCAGAACGGCAGCGAAGGCAAGACCTTCCAGTTCGGCGACAGCAACGAAGCCAATATCGAGCAGCTGTACGAAGGCACCGGCAACAGTTCGGTGATCACCCAGTACGGCACCGCCAACTACGGCACCGCCGAACAAGTGCTGCACAACGGCGGCCAGATTGGCATCAACCAGGCCGGCGAAGGCAACTACGCCTACGGCGACCAGCGCAACGGCACCGGCGGCAACATCACCATCAACCAGTTCGGCAACCTCAACGGCACCGAAATCTGGCAAGACTCGCAACTGGCAAGCCAGGCCACCGTCAACCAGTACGGCGACAGCAACGAAACCGTGGTCGACCAGAGCTTCGGCGAAAACAACACCGCCGCCGTCACCCAGGTCGGCAACACCAACGCCATCTATGCCGACCAGTTCGAATCGGTCAACTCGACCCTGGCGCTGTACCAGGTCGGCAACGGCAACGTGCATTTCACCTACCAGAACGGCGACAGCCACACCCTCAACGCCACATCGGTGGGCAACGACAACAAGGTCTACGCCAGCAACTGGAAAGGCCCGCAGTCAGGCGGCCAGTTCGGCAGCAGCCAGCGCGCCACCGTCACCCAGGCCGGCAACGGCAACATTGCCAGCTTCACCCAGGACGGCATCGGCCAGATCATGACCACCCACCAGACCGGCACCGGCAACAAGACGACGGTCAGCCAGGCCGATTCCTACAACGAGCTGTACTTCGATCAGAACGGCAGCGACAACATCCTCATCGCCGACCAGCGCGGCACCACCAACCTGGTTCAGGGCTCGTCGAACGGCTCGGGCAACAGCGCCGAGTTCGACCAGTCCGGCACCGGCAACCAGGCGTACACCGCGCAGCTGTACGGCAGCGACAACATGATCACCGTGAAACAGACTGACACCATGAACGTGGCGTATGTGACCCAGGGCGGGACAGGAAACTTCGCCAATGTGGACCAGAGCGGGATGACACAGACCGCGACCATTCAGCAGTTCGGGTCGGCTAACCAGGCGACGGTGTTGCAGCAGTAAGTGTTGAGTGTTGGAAAACCGCGATCTTGAGGTCGCGGTTTTTTTTGCGCTGACGCTTGAGTGGCGTCCTACGGAAAACGGAACGTTTTCAGAAATTCAGGGAGTTTTCTGACGAATTCTGGCGGTTGGCCGTCGGAAGTGCAGGCTCTAGGATTTGCCGGGACAACTTGATCCCCATGGAGCTTGGCCTACATGCAATTCATCCAGACAGCGACGACAGCGATACCGTTCGACCCACTGTGCCCGGTTGTTTCGGATCTTGATCCCGAGGAGCAGGCTGCGAGTTACGACCGTTGGTTTCGGGCCGAAGTACAGGCCTCTCTCGATGATCCGCGTCCGAACATCCCGCATGACCAGGTGATGGCCGAGATACATGCCTTGATGGAATCGATGCGCAAAAGGGCTGATGCTAATTGAGATGAAATATACGACTTATAGCGGCTCGAGCCTTCTTGCCGTCTGCCTCGTAAAGCCCATGCAACAAAGCCTGATCGGTTAACCGATGGAGACGGAAATGATTGTAGAAGGCTTGTCCCAATCGCTGATTATCAAAGGAACCCATTTCCCACAGGCCCAAGAATTCTGCATAGGTAGCGCTGTCGATTTCCCGTGGTGGTGAAAGGTCCATGCGCTCCTCAAAAATAGTTAGTCGCCAGGAAGCATTAGCGTAGCCAAAATCGGTATTGCGCTTTTCTACTTTTCACCTTGCCAACGCAAAGCACTCACCCCGCCTCATGCTTTCTTCGTTTGTCCTCCATCAGGGCCGACATTTCAGCCATCACCTGCGCATTCGGAATGCTGGGTCGTGGGTCATCGATTGAAGCCTGTACTTTGGCACGCAACCAACGGTCATAGCTGGGGGGCCTGCTCTTCGCTTTCGAAGTCTGAAACGATGGTGGAGATCAGGGGATCCATGGTGGCTCCAGTTTGTATGTGAAAAACGCGACCCCGTTGCTGGGTCGCGTTTTTTATTGGGGACTTGCTGGATCAGCCCTTCAGCTCGACGTGATCCAAGGCCTGATTTACGGCCAGTTCACCCAGCATGAGGATCTGCGCGATGCCCAGAGCGGTCTTGCGGTGGGCGGGGTCGAGGGTGGCGGCGAAGTTGTTGAGCATTTCGCTGGCCGAGCCCAGGGATTCGCTGGCGTTGGCGAGCAGGGATTCGGTGTTGTAGGCCGGGTTGGCGAGGTACATCGGGGCGGGTTCGTTGACGCTGCCCATGATGTGGGCGCCGGGGCAGAGGTAATGGTCCAGGGCGCGCTCGGCGGCTTCGTGGAGTTTTCTGGAGTGGGTGGAGGTGTATGGGGAAGTTGGGTCGCTTTCGGAATGGGCTTGGTTTTCGGGTGGGTTGGGTGTTGGTTTCTTCATGATCATTTCGTTCTCATTGATAGTTGCAGCTGGCCCAATCGACTTCCAGGAAGAATGGGTGGCAGCCGTACGCAGGCTGGAAATCCGGGGAGAACGCGACCCGGCAGACATAAATGTCTCCCGCGTACAGCCGCCATAACAGCGTGCACACAATGAAGGTGCGCAGCATACGTTATGAACAGCGTTTTCGCCTTCTCACATTCCCGGGTTTCCAGGCCCGGCCGCTGAATTGGCAGCGACCGAAACAGGCTAGAGCCCGCGCTTCCGACGGACAACCTGAAAACCTTGTGGGAAGGATCGCTAAAACAGACACAACTTTTAAACATTCGAGAATGGGACGCGGAGCGTCCCGGGCTGCATTCCCACGCGGAGCGTGGGAACGATCAAAGCAAAAGCAGTCCGCTTTCTGCTTTTCGCTTCTCACCACTCAACACAATGAGCGTTAGCTCGAGTAAAGCTTTTGACGTGCCGGCCCCTTCGGAAGGCTGAGTGGAGGGATTCATCCGGGGGTGGGAGCGCAGCGACCGTGCGGCGAAGCCGCATGCATCGAGAGGAGGTGCAGCGAAGCAAACCGTAGGCGATGCCCCCGGATGAATCCCGGAGCGAAGGAACCCCGAGCCCCAGCGAGGGGCCGAACGCCGGGGCCCAGACCTTTGGTTACTTTGGGGCGTTTGCCAAAGTGACCCGCTGTAAGAGCGGAACCGCCAGCAGCAACACCCAAAAAAACGGATATTCACCCAAACCACCCAGAGAACCTGGTCGGCCCAAAGGCCGCCAAGTTCACTCGGCCTCCGGATCCACCTTGTTCTGAGTCAAATACCGATTCAAAACATCATCCTGCGAAGGCGTAGAAGCATCCCCCGCCACCTGCCACAACCGCCGCTCAATCCCCTGCGCCACCATATGCCCCACCGCCGCCTCAATCGCCGAAAGCACACACAACTGCGCCGGCTCATTGGTCGTATACCCGACTTCAGCCTCAAGCAACTTCTTGAACTCGATAAACTTGAAAATCCCCGCACTGCGCGCCACCGAATAAATCGTCTTGCTGGTCATCACATTCGCCAACACCTGCCCGCTGCGCACATCCACCGCGCGCAAGTTGACGGTGACCTGATCGACCCGATACTCACGGGACAGATCGATCCCCAGATACCGCGCCCCTTCCCCACCGCTGCGCACGTTGGTGTCATAGGCAATGATCCCGCCCTCGAGCATCATGTTCGCCGCCTGCAACGGTGGCAGCTCACCCTGAATATTCACCGGCGTATTCGGCTTCTTCTGCGAGGCCCGAATGATCTTGCGTTCCGTCAGCAGGTTCTGCAGCCCCTCGCGTTCGAGCACCACAAACCAGCCGCTGGCCTGCATCGCGTCCATCAACATCGACGCCGCGCCCTGGGTGACGCTGGTGGAAAAGGAACTGGCCGGCGTCGGTTTGTACTGCCCGGTCTGGTCACGGAAGCCGTACACCACCGCCATCAACCGGCCCTTGGGTCGCGGCATTTTCAGCAAGTCATAGTAGGTCGAGGCCCTGGGGGTCAGGGTCGGGGTGTCGGTGTCCTGCTCGGCCGGCATCGGCTCGCGCAGACTGCACCCTTGTAATGCTGCCAACATCAGCCCTAGCGCAATTATTTTTTTCATGTCCATCGCTCCCCGGAACCGTCATCCCGTCATGGGTTGAGGCCGTTCACCTGAATTTCAGAAACTTCGCCGCTCGCACGGTCGGTCACTTCAATCGTCAGTGCCCCCGAGTCATCAACGACGTTGACGATAAAAGCGTCGGTGGACAGGCTCCCCGTGTTGCCGGTGGAGATGTTGTCCAGCAGTTGCCCCAGCAACCGTGACTGCAATTGACTGGTGAAGCGCTCCAGCGCCGAAGTGCCGGCCACCGCCGTGCGGCTTTTCAGGTCCGGATCGTCGTGGTCGTTTTGCGCCTGGGCGTTGTTGAGCAGCCAGGTGCCGTTGAGCGGGTTGCCGCCGAACGACGGATTGACCGGTGTGTAGACCAGTTCGGTGGCCTGGACAGCCGCGGCGCTGGCAAGCCCGATCAACAACCCCGAGATCCAGAATCCGCTGCGCCGTGAGAACGTTGTCGTGTTCATAGTTCGTCCTTCTCAAGGTCGGTGGTGTCCTGCAACAAGGCTTCCAGCTTGCGCCGGACCACCTCCAGTCGAACCGAATCGGCGGCCGCGTAGGCCTCGTCCTTCAGTTCCACGATGTTCGGCGGCAGGAAGCGCCGATACACCAGGCGTTGTTGATATTCGACGGTCACAAGGCTCCCCCAGCGCGCGTCGGGGCGCTCGCGCACCACCAGGTTGAAATCCATGCGGCTGGTGTCGCGCAGGCGCTCGCTGAACGAGTAGTAAAAGTCGTGGCCGATGTGCGAGATCGTGTCGTCGACGATGAAGCCCATCATTTCGTCTTCCTCGCCGGCGCTGGCGAAAGACGCCACGACCGCGAGGATCAACGCGCACCACCCTTGCCGGCTCATGGCTGCAACGCCTGCGGCAGCGCTGACTGGCCTTTGGCCGGGCCGTTGGTGCCATCGAGGAAGGCTTTCTCGGCCACGAACTGCCAGTCCGAATAACGCTGCATACCTTCAAAGTCCGACCATTGCGCCGGGAAGTCCGCCTGCTTCAACGGCACCTCGGTAGACGGGCTGTTGATGCCGGTGATGCGTCCGTCGAAACCCCGTTGCAGCGCCCATTCGCCGCCACCGATCGGGTCCGGATAGAGCTGGCGCAGATGGTGCCGAGCTTGCGGAAAACGTTCGTCCTGCAGCAGGTCGGCCAGTTCTTTCGGGTACTGCGCCAGCCCCGGCGAACTGCGGTAGTAGCTGCGCAGCGCCTGGGCATACTGGGTACCGACCCACAGCAGTTGCTTCTCGCGGTCGCGGCGCGACACGGTCGACCACAACTCGCCGGCACTGGCCAGGCCCATGCCCATGATCACGATCAGGAACAGCACGCCCAGGTAGGTGAACCCACCCTGCTCCGCGTGCTTACCACTCGGAATACTGGCTGCCATCACGCGCCCTCCCGGTCGCTCCGCTCTTGATATCGGCAACGCCGCCCGCCACACCGTCCGGGGGCGCGATCAGCACCCATTGGTCATTGCGTTCGGTGATCGGGTCTACCGGCGCGTTGCGCAGGTAACGCATTTCCACCAGTTGTTCGATGGAGTCGGGATAGCGCCCGGTGTCGCCGTAGTAGTGATCCAGCGCCTCGCGCATGGCCGACAGGCTCTGGTGCAACGTGGTCTCTTTCGAGGCCTCAAGGCTGTTGAAGTAGCGCGGCAGGGCGATGGTCATCAGGGTCGCGATGATCGCCATCACCACCATCAGCTCGAGCAAGGTAAACCCCTTTTCCCGGCGCATGAGAATCACCACTCGCGGTACGCGATGCCGTTGAGGCCACGGCCCCTGGCGAGGGAGTAGACGTCGAACACGTCCTCGCCATCGCGCGGGTTCTGGGCCGAACTGTTGTAGGCCCGCAGGCCCCAACCGCCGTTGTCGTCACGTTTGGCCGGCACCAGCGGATCCCGCGGTATCCGGCGCAGAAAGTAGAACTTCGCACCCTTGGCGCTGCGCACGTCGCGCACGCCTTCGACCAGCACTTTCAGGTTCGGCGGATAGCCGCTGCTGTTCAGGGATTTCTCGATGTAGCCGGCATCGAAGGCACGCTTGTAGGCGTCGATGCCATCGCGAATCTGATACAGCGCGGTGCGCAGTTCCTGCTCCTTGCCACGCCGTACCAGGGTCTCGGTCAGCGGCGCGGCCATGCCGGCCAGCAGGCCGATCAGGGCCAGCGTCACCACGACTTCGATCAAGGTAAAACCGCGCTGGGAGGCGTTCATGATCAAGGCTTCTCGACAGTGACACGGGTGGTGGCCACGGCCGCGTCACCGACTGCACGAGGCTGCGCGGCAGGCGCCGGCATCGAGTAGCTTTGCGAACGGTCCGGCGCCTGGATGTGCATGCTGGTTTCAGTGCCGGTGGAAAACTCCATGTCCGACGGGCTCTGGTACGGCAGGTTGCGCACGATCCGTGGCGTGATCGAGAGCACCAGTTCCGATTTGCCGATGGTGTCCTTGTTGCTGCCGAACAGCCGGCCCAGACCCGGAATGTCGCCGAGGCCCGGAATCTTGTTGCCGGTGGCACCGTGGTCGTTGCGCATCAGGCCGGCGAGGATCTGGGTCTCACCGTCATGCAGGCGCAGCGAGGTCTGGGCGTTGCGGGTGTCGACCTGCACCGGAATCGTCCCCTGGCGGGTCGGCTCCAGTGGCGTGGCGTTACTCACTTCCAGCGCGACCTTGATCGCCACTTCGTTGTTCAGGTGCACGGTCGGCTGCACTTCGAGCTTCAGACCGACGTCGAGGTAAGTCACGCTTTCCGTGATCACCGGGCCTTGAGTGGAAGGCACCGACGTGGCGCTGATGATCGGCACTCGCTGACCGATGTGGATGCGCGCCTGTTCGCGGTTGCTGACGCGGATCACCGGGCTGGCCAGGGTGTTGATGTCGTTGTCCTGGGCATTGATCTTGGCCTGTGGCGACGGCGAGATGGAAATCCGGCTGGAGTTGATGCCTTTGAGTTGATCGAGAATGGTCACCGCCGAACCGTCGCTGTTGACCACACCGAAGGTGTTCGGCCATTGCAGGCCGAGGTCGAGAATGCGCTGGGTAGCGACTTCCATCACCTCCACTTCCAGCACCACTTCCGGATTGGACTGGTCTTGCGATTGCAGCAGTTTCTCGGCCATGCGCACGGCGTCTTCGGTGTCGCGCATGGTCAGGGTGTTCAGGCGTTCGTCGACGAACACGTCGCGGGTCTTGAGCATGGTCTTGATCATGTTCAGCGCAGTGTTGGCGTCGATGCTGGTCAGGTAGAAGGTGCGCATCACCAGCTCCTGGTAATCCTTCAGCTTCTGCGGCGAGTCCGGGTAGATCAACAAGGTGTTTTCGTTCACCACTTTCTGGTGCAGCTGGTTCTGTTGCAGCAGCAGTTGCACGGCGTCTTCGATGCGCACGTCACGCACGAAGATCGTGGCTTTCATGTCCGGGCGCAGGTCCTTGTCGAAGATGAAATTGAGGCCGGCGACCTGCGACAGCACTTCGAAAATGGTCTTGAGGTTGGCGTCGCGAAACTCCAGAGTCACCGGGCGATCGAGCCGGGTGCGCAGTTGCGGGTACTGGATCACGTTGCGGCTCTGCACCAGACGGATGTTGCCTTGCAGCTCCAGCGCGCCGTCGTTTTTCGGGTCAAGTTCGAGGATCTGTTTGACCTGGCGGTCGGCGCCGTAGATGTCGCCACGGCGCAGGTCGCCACGGGCCAGTTCGAGTTTCTCGTCCATGCTGCGCAGGTAGTCGAGCTGACGCAGGGCATCCTGGGCGCGGCGGTTGTTCGGCTCGATGGTCAGCACCCGGCTATAGGCGGTGCGGGCCGAAGCGAAATCGCGACGGGCGCGGTCGGTGTCACCGGAGGTCAGCAGCGCGGTGATCGCCTTGGCGCGGCCGCTGTTGAGCAGCAGGTGCAGCTCGGTGTCGCGCGGATTTTCCCGCAAGCCTTCCTCGATCCGGGCCAGGCCCGCCTCGTACTGCCCCTGATCGATCAGGTCGGCGGCTTCCTTGTTGGCGACCTGCGCGGAACTGCACGCGGCCAGCCCGGCACACAGGCCGAGGCTCATCAGCAAACGGGATCTGTTCATTGCGTACTCCCCACAGACAAGGTCTGCGACAAATGCAAAGGCAGGTAGACCAGGCTCAGTTCCACATCGGAAATCGCCGCAATCTTCCAGGTGTCGTCGATCACATCCCCGCTGCGCACGACGTAGATTTTCTCGCCGTCCTGCAAGAACACCTGCAGGTCGCTGCGGTCATGCAGCCTGCCGACGAACTGAAACGGCACCGGTGGCAGGCTCGGGGCTTGCACCACCGGGGTCGGGTTGATCGCTCGTTCGGTGACCGTCGCCAGGATCGGCGCGGCCTTCCAGGATTTGCTCGCAAACAGGTCGCCGGCCGGGCTCAGGTCCTTGATCGGCGCCGCATTGGCCTTGGCACTGCTGGCGGGCAAGGCGCCACGGGCGGTGGCTTTTGCCGGGCTGGCCACGGCGACTTCGATCGAATCCGCCTCGTCGCTCGGCGAGAAATAGTCCGGCAACCAGGCCAGCGCCGCCGCCACGCCGAAGAACGCCACCCAGCCGCTTATGCGTTTGCTGTCCATCACGACCTCGACAGGTAGAGGGTCATACGGATCCGGCCGCTGAGGTCGGTGTCGGCAATCTTCTTGCGTTGAAACTCGACGTCTTCCACCACCACTGCCGGCAACTGGCCGAGCAAGGCGTGCAGGAAGCGGCGCAGTTGCGGGTAGCTGCCGCGCACCGGCAACAGGATCTGGTAGCGCGCCAGATGGGTCTTGGGATCGACGCCGAGGGCGTATTCGCCGCGCGCCAGGGTGATGTGCTCCTGCGCAGCCAACGCATAGATGCGGTCGATGGCGACAGTGGCTTGCGGCTGGGCCGGCAGCTTGTTGCGAAAATCATCGAGCTGACGCTGCGGCACCACCGGCGGCGCGATGCTGCCGTCCTCGACCCTGGCCAGGTATTCGGTGGCTTGCTGGGTTTGCTGGCTGAGCTGTTGCAGCGACTGCCAGCCCGGCAGCAAACCGCCGAGTGCCCAGACAACCGTGACCAGCAGCAGCGCCAGACCGGCCAGACCCGGAACGCCGAGGCCTTGCAGGTATTCGTGAACGATCAGTCTAGGGATTCGCATCGCCCATCTCCCAGGTCGCCGACAGGTTGAATTGCACCGGTTGCTCCGGCGATTTGACGACGATTTCGTGGCTCAGCAGCGACACGTCGGACAGCTCGTCACTGGCCTCCAGCCGTTTGTGGAAATCCAGCATCGCTTGCAGATCCCGCGCTTCGGCGCTGATCCGTACCTGGCCCTTGCGAGCATCCGGGGTCAGGGTCAGCAAGGCGATGTCGTCGCGCGGCATGGCTTCGAGCATGGCGAACAGGCGTTCCCAGGGGCGGCGCAGTTGCTGCGAGACCTTGCGCATTTCGGCGAGGTTTTGCGCCTGCTCGCGGGTTTCCGCCGGGCTCAGCGTTGTCTTGCTGCCGCTGTCGCCGGTGAGCTGGCGCTGGGTGTGCTGCAAGTGACCGTGCTGTTGTTCGGCCTGATCGCCGAGGTGCTGCTGCACGCTGAAGCACACCAGCGCGAGGATCACGCCACCGCCGAGCAGGCTCCAGCCCAACGGGCCGGAACGCGGACGAGGCTGGAAGTCGAGGTTCAAGGCGCGCATGTCAGGCCACCGCCCGGGACATGACGTACAAGGCGTCATGCACGGTCATCGAGTTGTCTTCGAGGGTGCGCAGCTGCACCCCCGCCACCTCCGGTTGCGCATCAAGGCGCGCCGGGGCGTGCAGATAAACGTTGAAGGCGCGTTCGCTGGTGGAGGCTTGCAGTTGCCGTTCGCGACCGATCAAGGCGCTGAGCGCCGCGTCGCTGTCGCTGCCGCCCACCGAGCGCACCGACGACCAGCGCCCTTCCCTTGCCAGCAGCAACACGCTGCGTTGCGGTTCGGCGACGATGAACAGGAAGTCGCCGGCATCGAGGCTTTTGTCGAAGCGGTTGAACGCAGTCATCAGGTACGGCTGCACCGAACGCAGGCGCAGACCGCGCCCCGTAACCAGCGTGCGCAGGCGTTCCAGCAAATCCTGCGGCAAGGCGCTGGCGATCCGGTCATGCCCGGCGGGCTCGGCCGACAGCACCAGGCTCCACGGTTGGGTCGGGGCGCCGAACAGGTCCTCGAAACACAGTTGGGCGAAGCCGCGCAGTTCTTCGGGGCTGCTGATCTGCTCGCTCCAGGGCACCAGGCAGAAACGGCTGAAGTGACCGGAGATGACCACGCTCAGCTCGGCACCGGCGCGGGTGTGTTCGCCAAGCAGACGGTCGAGGGTGTCCAGCGCCACCGCGTAGCTCTGGAAGCCTTCGTCGATGTAGCCGACGCTGCCCAGCCACAGGGTGTCGTTGCCCCGGCGCTGGCCGAGGCCGACACCGCTGGCGCCGAGCACGGCGATAAAGTGATCACGCGATAAAAGTGACACGATTGATCTCCTCCAGCGTGGTCCGACCGTGCTCCACCAGCTCCAGCGCCGATTCGCGCAACAGGCGCAAACCACGGGCGCAGGCCAGGGCTTTGATCTGGGTGATGGGTTGACGCTCGACGATCATTTGCCGCAGTTCGTCGTCCAGGTGCAGCAGTTCGGCAATCGCCGTGCGTCCGCGATAGCCGCTGCCCCGGCAGTGGCCGCAGCCCTTGCCGTGGACGAAGTGGTAGTGATCGACTTTCAGTGGGTCGAGGCCCGAGGCGCGCAGTTCTTCATCGCTCGGGTTGACCGGCGTGCTGCAGCTGCTGCACACCAGCCGGATCAGGCGCTGGGCGAGGATCGCGTTGAGCGCCGAGACCAGGCTGTAAGGGTCGATTTCCATCTGGGTGAAGCGGCCGATCACGTCGAACACGTTGTTGGCGTGGATGGTGGTGAATACGAGGTGACCGGTGAGCGCCGATTGCACGGCGATCTGCGCGGTGTCCGGGTCGCGGATCTCGCCGACCATGATCTTGTCCGGATCGTGGCGCAGGATCGAACGCAGGCCCCGGGCGAAGGTCAGGCCTTTTTTCTCGTTGACCGGGATTTGCAGCACGCCCGGCAGCTGATATTCCACCGGGTCTTCGATGGTGATGATCTTGTCCACGCCGTGGTTGATCTCGGTGATCATCGCGTACAGCGTGGTGGTCTTGCCGCTGCCGGTGGGGCCGGTCACCAGCACCATGCCATAGGGTTCGGCGGCGAGGCGACGCAACTGGCGCAGGGTTTCGTCTTCAAAGCCCAGTGCTTGCAGTTGCACACCGCAGACCTTGTCGGCCAGGTCCTGTTTGTCCAGCACCCGCAGCACCGCGTCTTCGCCGAAGATGCTCGGCATGATCGACACCCGGAAGTCGATCTGCCGGCCGCTGATGCCGATCTTGAAGCGACCGTCCTGGGGCACGCGTTTTTCGCCGATGTCCAGTTCGGCCATGACCTTCACCCGCGAAATCACCTGCTCGGCGAACTCGCTGCCCTGGATCTTGCCGATGTTGTTCAGCACGCCGTCGATCCGGTACTTGATCACCAGGCCCTGGCCGGTGGTGCCGAGGTGGATGTCGCTGGCGTGCATTTTCAGCGCGTCGTACAGGGTCGAGTTGACCAGTTTCACCACCACGCTCGAATCTTCGCTGATGCTGGTCAGGGACAGGCTTTGCAGGGTGTCGGTCTCGCTGCCGGCATCGGCCTGGGCGTTGAGCGACTCCACCGCGTGGAAGCTTTCTTCGTGGCGGGCCAGATAGGCCTTCAGGTCATCGGCGTGCACCAGGTACAACGGCGCGCCGTGCAGGCATTCGTCGATCCAGGCCAGGCGCGCGGTGTCGAAGGGGTCGGCGAACACGCCGATGACTTCGTCGTTGTGGCGCAGCAGGATGAATTCGCGCTTGAGGCATTGCGCGAGGGTGACCCGGTCGAACACCGGCGCCGCCAGAAACAGCGTGTCGGTGTCGAGCACCGGGTAATGCAGGGTGGCGCCGAGGCTGGCAATGAACGGCATCGGCGCCAGCTCACAGAGCACGGCCAGCGCATCGAGCACCCGCTCCCCGGAAGTGCTGGCCCGTGCCCGGGCCTGGGCCAGTTGCTCACTGGAAAAGCGCGGCGGGGTCTGTGCCTCCTGGGGAGGGGTGACCGACAGCGGTTCGACGACAACGGACAGACGATCCATGGCTTGCTCTCCAACACCCGGGGCTTGAGGCCCTGACGGCGCGGGAGGCGAGTTCGGCGAGTGCCGGAACGTCTATCGCGCCATTACTCCCCGGTGAGCATTTGATCGTCGTCCGGTGCCATGGCCTCCGACCGGTTTCGTCGGCGGTCCGCCAGCACCCAACTGCCATCGTACAACTGCAACGGGAAGCTCTCGGTCCTGCTCTGGCGTCGTTCGACGAAGCCTTCGGATGGGCTCGCACCGGGTTTCGCTTCGCGCTGGATCCCCAGAAGGTCGCAGACAGCTCGGGCCAGTTCCGCCAAAGGAAACGGTTTGAACAGGATGTGACTGACCCCCAGTTGCCGCGCCCGCTCACAGACTTCAGCGGTCGGGTGACCCGTTATCAGCACGAAATGACACGTCCTGTTCTGGCGGACCGCGTCGAGCACCTCGAACCCTTCCATATCGGGCAAGCGGTAATCGAACACCAGCACGTCAGGAGCGAAAGTCTCGGCCAGGCCGATTCCCTCTGCGCCGTCATGTGCAATCCGGACGTCCAGCCCTTGCGCCGACAGATAATCCTGAAGGTTCTGTGCAAGCAGCTGTTCGTCTTCGACAACCAGTACTTTGTTAACCAAGGTGGACTCCTTGAAACCCGCAAGTCCGAAAACTGAACCTGCTGGAGTGCGCCTCACAGGAGGTAACGCACACTTCATGCCAGGCTGAGTGCCGGTATTTTCTTGTCTTCATGTCCTTGAATTGAATGGAAATGCCCGCTCGTCCCGGTACCCCGTTCCCCAGAAACGGGGAAGCACCTGAATGGGCATCGAAGCCATTCCCCACTATTGGGGGGGAACCTTCAGTCATCGTCAATTCGTTCGATCCTGTTCTGCGCCCGCAACTGCGCGAGCACTTGACGACGAGCCTGGGTCTGTTGCTGTCGGGCGAGGTACGCCCTGACTGTTTCCAGCCCTTGCTCCTCTGGGACATCGGCCGCCTCCTTGTGGTTCTCGACAAAAATCAAATGCCAGCCGAACGGCGTACGCACCGCTTCGCTGACTTCACCAGGCTTGAGGGCAAACGCCGCCGCTTCGAAGGCCGGCACCATTTGCCCACGGGCGAAATACCCCAGGTCCCCGCCCTGGCTGGCGGTGACATCTTGCGAACCCGATTGGGCGACGCTAGCAAAGGTTTGCCCCCCTGCGATAGTCGCACGCAACTCCTCCAAGCGTAGCCGCGCTGCTTCAACCGTGGCGGCATCGGCATCGCCGGCGACCTTGATCAGAATGTGCCGGGCCTGCACCTGCTCCGGCGCACCCATTTCAGCGCGGTGTTGCTCGAAAAACGCTCGCACCGTTTGCTCGTCCGGGGCCTGGACCTGGGTCAGTTCGGCAAACATCCGCTGCGCCGCCAATTCGCGGTGGGTGTACTCGGTGAATGAAGCCTCGTCGAAACCGGCGTCCTGCAAACGCTGGAGGAATTTATCGGTGCCGCCAATGGCGGTGCGGGTCCGTTCGACCTGTTCGCGCACCGTTTGCTCATCGATCGTTACCCCGCGCTTGCGCGATTCCTGCCAGAGCAATTCCTTGTCGATCAGCGTATCCAGTGCGGCCTGACGCAGTTGTTTATAGGCCTTGGGGTTGCGGATGCTCGCCACGGCGCGCCCCTGATCCTCCAGGTACTCGGCGAAATAGCGTTCCAGGCGAAACTCGGAAATCGCCTCGCCATTGACCCGGGCGGCCACCGGTTCATTGTTCGCCAGCGCCACCGACAACCAGCCTGTCAGCAGCCAACACAGGGTTTTGAGCTTCATGATCAGGGCCTCCGGTCAGGGCGTGGCAAGAATCGGTTTGTAGGGAGCGACCAGATAAAAACGCTGGTCAGGCAAATCAATGGTCACCACATGCGCCCCGCTCAGGCCCAATCGTCGCCCGGGGCCGAAGCTCAGGCGCGGGGTCAGGCCGGTGTCGAAGTCGTGCAGGCCTTCGAGGGCCGCCACCAGTTTTTCGCGGCTGGCGTCGCGACCGGCCTGCTTCATGCCTTCGCTGAACAACTGCATCGAGGCGTAGGCGCCGACTTGCAGCACCGCATGCTGGGCGCCGAGACCTTGATGCTCGCGCAACAGCGTCAGCGCCATGCGCCCGGCCTGGGTCCAGTCGCTGGGCACGAACGGATACGCCAGAAACACCCGCCGGGAAAACCCTTCCGGCATTTGCAGCAGATCCCCCCCCACTTGGCTGGACGCCGCAAACAGGTACGGCACCTGCCCGGCATTCTGCAATCCGGCTGCCAGCCGGCTGAAACCAACACCGCTGCCCAGGTAGAACACCGAGCGTGAGCCCAGCGGCAAGCTGTCCGCCGCCGGGTCGTAGGTCTGCACTTGGACCTTTTGCCAACCATGCTCCTGCAGATAGCGGCCAAGGGTCTGCGCCGCCAGCGCCTGGGCCGGGTCATCGGGATAGGCAATCAGCGTCGGCCCTTGCAGCACCCGCAGACTGGCGGTGGCGTAGTCGGCCAGCGCGATCAGTTGCTCGCGCAGGCCCGGCAAGGGTTCGAAAATCTGCGGGCTGGCCTGTACCGGGCCGAGCAGCGACAGGGCCCCGATCAGCGGCACGCCCGACTGCTCCAGACGCGGCGCCAGTTCGCTGTCCAGTGCCGGGGCCAGCGGTGCGATCAGGGCGAAGACTTGCTCTTCCTCGATCAGCCGTTGCAGGGCCTGTTCGGCGCTGGCGCGATCCGGGCCGGGGTCGGCCACGGTCAAGCGCAACTGCCGGCCGTGAATGCCACCGGCCTGATTGATCCGCGCCACGCTGCCGTTGAGCACCGCCGCGATGGTGGCGCCCTCCTCGGCCAACGGCCCCTGGCTGGGCAGCAAGGTGCCCAGGTGCAAGGTCTGGTCATCGAGCCCCGGATCGCGGTCATCGGCCAGGCGTTTGAGGTACGCGGTGAGGTTGCGCTGATCCTTCATCGACAGCAGGAAGCGCGGCATGCTCGGGTCGAGGCGATTGTTGCCGGGATCGCGGCCCTGCTGGATGACCCGCGCCAGGCTGCTGTCGGTGTAGGCCGGGTAGTTGCGGCCGTTGACCTGTTGCTGACCGTGAGTGCTGGTCAGCCGCGACCAGTTGAGCTCCGGCGGACGCACCCCGCCTTCGGGCCGGCCAAGGCCGTCGGCGCCGTGGCAGTTGGCGCACGGCAGGCTGGTGGCCGGCAGCAACACATCCGCCGCGCCGACCCGCGCCATGATCGGCTCGCCGCTGGCGGACAGGCCTTCGCGGTACAGGCGCCTGCCAGCGCTTTCTTCATCGGTCAGCGGCAACGCGGCCGCGCCAAGGCTGACGCCAGCGAGCAGGATCAGGGTGACGATGCGGCCAAGGTTCATGGCGCGGACTCAGCGGCCGGCCACGGGCATTGTCAGCAGCTGCAAGCGCTGGGCAATGGCGGCGGCCGGGGCGTCGGGACGGATTTTGCTCCAGCGTTTGTTGGCCACGTCGCCGACGATCAACTGGGTCGAGTGCTGCTCGGGCGTCGGCACGATCTGGCCGATGCGGCCCAGCACCAGATCCATCTGCGCCTTGTCGCCGGTAAGGAAAAGCCAGTGAGGGTCATCGGCGCCCTGCTTCAAGGTGTAAGCCTTGAGCACCGCCGGCGTGTCGCGCAGCGGATCACTGGTAAGGGAAATGAAGGTGATGCCGTCGGCCTTGTCGCCCAGCAGCTCACGGACTTCCTTGAGCTTGCGGGTGATCAGCGGGCAGGCGTCATTGCAGCTGGTGAAGATCACGTTGAGCAGCACCACGCGGTTGTGCAGTGCATCGCTGTAGAAACGCTGGACGTCGCCGTTCTGATCCAGCAGCGGCGTGTCGGTGAACCAGGTTTTCGCGTCGTGGGTGCCTTTCGCCGGCGCCGCAGCAGCGCTGGCCGTTGCCGGTGCGGCCTGGGCATGATCTTCATGGGCCCACGCCATCGCGCTGAAAATCCAGAAACACACCGTCAGGGTGATCCAGTCCAGGGTTCTCATGGTTGTTGCTCCATGGCAATCGCGGTGTGTTTGGCGTGGGTGCGCAGGCCGCTGAGTTTCTCGACTTCCTTGGCCAGCATTGCCGGGTCGGTGAAGCCGTAGTAGCGCGTCCAGTGGCGACTGTTGCCGTCACCGACGAGGATCAGCGGCTGATGATTCTTGAAGTCGCCGCTGAAACTGCCGAGGCCCTTGAGGGTGGCGGTGATCGATTGCGGTGAACCGGTGAGCCAGCTCCAGCCGGGGCCTTTCTGGAAGGTGCGGGCGTAATCCTGCAGACGCTTGGGGTCGTCGCGCTGCGGGTCGATGCTGATCGACACCAGCTGCACTTCGGTGCCGACCCGGGCTCCGAGCTGTTTCTGCACCTTGCCCATGATCGACGAAACCACCGGACAGACCGTGGTGCAACTGGTGTAGATGAAGCTCATGACGACGATCTTGTTGTGCACCAGATCCTGCTCCAGGTGCACGGTCTTGCCGTTCTGGTCAAGCAACGGCACGTTGGCGAACTTGACCTGGGCGTGCTCCTGGCTGTTAGTGGCCGGTGGGGTGTGCCCGGCATGCTCGTCCGCCGAGTGAGCGCTGGCCTGCTGAATGCCGACGGCCAACAGGCACAGGGTCAGCAGGCCACGGGATGCAAATCGGTTCATGGTCGTTTCCTCGTCACTGGGTCTGGCCGGGCAGCACCCGGACACTGGCAAAAGTCTTGTCGTCGAAAGCGGCGCCCAGCGAGGCCGCGCGCACATGCAGGTACCAGGCGCCGCTGCGGTCGAGGGTCACCGGCGCTTCGTACACGCCGTCGGCGACTTCCAGCGCGGCCACTTCACGGGGCCGGGAAGTCGGCGCGAGGAAGTAGCGCAACTGCACGTCTTTCACGCCGCTGCGCTGGATCTTCTGTTTGCCCTGGACGATGCGAAAGCGCACCACGTACGGGTCGTTGAGGGCCACGGCGGTCTTGTCCAGCAGGAACTCGACTTTCGCCGCGCCCAGGTGTTTTTCAGGCGCGCCGTCGGACGCCACCTGGGCGGTGAAGCAATGAATGATGTTCGGCTGATTGAGCAGGAACGCCACGTCGAAACGCCCCGCCGCCGGCAGTTTCACCCGTGCGCTGTAGAGGCCCGGCGAGACCTCGCGCAGGCTGCGGTCGATCACCAGCGCGGCGCGTGCGATCTGCCCCCGGTTGGGGTAACCGGACATCGGCGCGTTCATGCCTTCGGCGTAGAAATAGGTGGTGTTGTCCACCGGGTTGACCACGAACACCGCGTTGTCATCGCGTGAAACGGCAAGGCTCGATGCCAGCGGCAGATCCCCGGCCAGCCGTGGCGGCTGCGGCCCGGCTTCAAAACCCTGGGTAATCGGCTGGCGCCCTTCGCCCAGCGAAGACAGGTTGATCATGGTGACTTTCGGCGAGGCCAGCCCGCGCACGTAGGCGTAAGCCTGGGTGAACACCACTTGATAGGGTTCGGCTGAAACCTCCAGGTCATGGATCGCCGAATCGTTGGCCGCGTCGATCACCGTGGCGCGGTTTTCCACCGTGCTCAGCACCACGCCAAAACGACCGTCGGCGCTGAAGCCCATCGGGCCGAGGCCCTGTTGCAGCTTGATCACTCGGCGTACGGCGCGGCTGTTGCTGTCGATCACGGTGACAGTGCCGTCCTTGCCATCGGCCACGTACACCGCGCCGGACAGCGGCGAGTACGCCACCGACAACGGGCTGGAACCGGTCTTGACCTGTTGCAGCAGGCTCAGGCTGGCGATGTCGATCACGCTGAGGGTGCCGTCGTCGCGGTTGCTGACGAAGGCGAAACGGCTGTCCTTGCTGAAACTGATTTCGTGGTGGCCGCGACCGGTCGCCAGGTGCTTCAGCGGTTTGAGGCTCTGGGTGTCGATCACCGTGACCCCGGACTCTTCAACCTTGCTCGCGTTGTTGCCGACCCACAGCAGGCGCTCGTCCGGTTGCAGGGCGACCCGCACCGGTTGGCTGCCGGCGGCCACCGAGTCGATGACCTTGAATTGCTCGCTGTCGATCACCGCCACTTCCCCCGCCGTCGGCATCGACACGAAGACCTTTTTGTTGTCCTTGGGCGTGACCCAGTCCATCGGCGACTGCTTGAGTTCGATCCGCGCCAGCGTGCTGGTGATGCCGCCGACCGAGACTGACGGATCGACCACCGAAACGCTGGCATCGCGATTCATCACCAGCAGGAAATAGCTGTTGAGGTCGAGCAGCGGCCGCGCGCCGATGCTGGATTTGAGGAACGTGCCGACCCGCGACTTGCAGCTCTGGTCGCGGCCCTGGGCCTGATCGGCGGCCAGGGTTTGCGGATCGATCCAGGCCCCCGGCGCCACACCGGACAACGGCTGGCCTGACGCGCCGTCGGTGACCCGGAACTGCACGTCAGCGAACTCGCCCTCGCGCAACTGGCCGTCGCTGGCCAGCGGCTTCAGGTTGAAGGTGATCGACACGCCGTCGCGGGTCAGCACCTGCCCGGCATCGGTCTGCGCCAGGGCAATCTCGCTCAGCGTGAGCAGCGCGCCGGCCATCGCCAGCAGGCAGACGCCGATGATGTTGATGATCCTGTTCATACATCCCTCCCCTACACACCTTTCCCCACCTGTGGGAGCGGGTTCACCGGCTCCCACAGGTCGCGCATTGGCACCTACTGAGCAGGCGGCGCCGGCTCCGGCTCATTGGTCACCCGCAGCAATCCCCACAGTCCCGAGGTGTTGCCATAGGCGCCGTAATCGCGGAACAGGTAGTCACCCGGTATCGCGTTGCTGCCCCCGGCGCTCGGGATCATGAAGCTGAAGTGCGCTGCCGGCAGGATGCTCTCGTGAGCGCCGATGTAAATCGACATCGGGTTGTAGCCGAAGCGCACCGAACCCACGCCCGGCGTGCCCATCGGGTAGCCGCCGGTGTCGCTCTTCTCGGCCTGGAACGGGTTGAGCGACCAGACGTGCCCGTCGAGCTGGAACGTCGTGCCGCGACTGCCGCCGCTCGGCATCAGGATGTGCGTACGCAACGGTTGACCGGGTTTGGCATACAGCACCGGCGTCTGCGGATCGCCGCCCACCAGCGCATTGCTGTAGGCCATGTGCGCATGGGTCATGTCGCCGTAACCCGCGCCATCGGCACGGCCAAACGGCGCATCCGGGGCGAGGCCGAAGCGATACCACAAAGGTTCAGTCTTGTAGTTGATGGCCATGCTCGAGTTGTCCTGCGGATCGGTCGGCACACCGAAGCCCTCGGCAGCGATGCCTTCGACCGGCCGGCCATTGGCCCAGCGAGTATTCAGCGCCTTGTGCCAGACCATCGCGAAGTCACGGTAAGTCGTCTGCCCCGGTGCGGTGACCGTGGCGTTGACCTTGCGCGCATCCTCGACCCAGGTCGCGCCGATCGGCAGGATGCTCATCGCCCCACCCAGGCCTTTTTGTGGTTGCTTGATCACATCCGCCGGGGTGATGTTCAGGCCACCGAACTCCACGGCCGTGGCGTTGATGTTGTCGACACTGCGCCCCAGTTGGGTGACCGGTTTGCCTTCACGCTCCAGGTGCCCGGCGTAGTACTGATAGGTACGGGTCGGGTAGGCACCGCTGCTGCCAACCCGTGGCGGCACGGTCTGGATCGGGTTGGCGCCGACGTTGGCACCGTCGGATTTGGTGATGTCGTAGGCCAGCAGTTGCGCGTGCAGCCCCACGTGGCTGGACGGCCGCATCAGGTTGTTGCTGAAGGTGGTCGAGCCCAGGCCACTGTTGCGGTCGCGCTTGACGATGCCTTGCATCACCGCGGTCTGGGTCAGGTCCGGCATCACGCTCGGCAGACGGTTTTCCAGGGTGATATTGATGCAGTCCCCGGCCGCTGCGCGCAGCACCAGCGGTTCGACCGGAATGCCGGGTTTGAGCTTGCCGCTGACCGGATCGAGGTCGGATTTGCGCACGTACAGGATCGCCGTCGGATCATGCAGCGGCCCACTCTGACCACCAATGGTGATGGTCTCGCCGTCCTCCGGATCAGTGACCGTGACCTGCGGGATGCTCACCGTGCGCGAGTTCAGCACCAGGGTGCCGCCCGCCGGATTCAGCGGCCCGCCGACATGCTGCCCCAGCCCGGCAGAATCGCCGATGCTCAAGCCCAGCGAATTGCCGAGGATGTCATTGGCCAGCGCCGCGACCACTTCATAGTTGCGCTGCACCGTCGGCCGTGTGCCGATGCCGTTAGGGTTGGCGCCATAGCGTGGGCAACTGCCCTCGAACGCGACTGTGTTGCGCATGGCGGCCGGGCTCGGATTGTTGGGGATCGCAAACAGATCATTGCGCTTGGCCGTGTAGTTACGCATCACGCCCCAGATCCCGCTCCAGTAGCCTTCAATCGAAGCGTCCATCGAGTACAGATAGTCGCCTGTGGTGGCGGCAGAGCTGGAGAGCATCGACACCGGTGCAATGAAGCCCATCTGTTCGGAGATGCCGATCATCTGCGAGGCGCGCCAGCCGGAGTTGGAGCTGTTGCCGAAACCGGAACCGCTCTGCAGCCATTTCACGCCATGCAGGGTGACGTTGTGCTCCTCTTCGTGGCCGCCGGCATGCACCCGCAGGCGCACGTTGTCGCCGGTGTAGGTACGCAGCATCGGGGTGAACGGGTCGCCCGGCTCGCTGCCGCCCTTGTTGATGTGCGGCGGGAACAGGGTGGTGCCGCCGGTCGGGCCAGTGGCGGCCGTCACCAGGTTCGGCGCCAGGTTCATCGCCGGAATCGCCCGGTCGGTACGGCTTTGCATGGCGTAGGCCAGATCGCCGCCGAGGCCGTCAGCCTGCATGCCGCGCTTGCCGTCCGGGCCGACCTTGTTCGGATCGTAGACCCGCAGGGCCAGCGGCTCGTTGCGATAGTTGACGACGAACATGCCCGGGTCATCCACGGAGATCGCTTGCGGGCAAGGCCGGCTCGGGCAGCCCGGCACCTGACCGCCCTGCACTTCCAGCACGCCTTCGAGCAGGGTGCTGGCGTTGTTGCGCACCGGCGGGTTGATCGCGTAGCGGAAGCTGTCGGCGGTAGCCGGGAAGGCTTGCGGATTCGGCACGCCGTTGGGGCCGGCGCCCACGTACACACCGGCTTCGTAGGCGTGCTGGAAGTCGCTGTATTCGAGGAAGAACTCACGGAAGCTGTCGTTCTTGCCGTCGCCGTCGAGGTCGCCGGTGTTGATCACCGCCTGCCACGAGGTCGGCCCGCCGTCCTGCCGCGCGCCGCTGTACAGAGGCTCGCCGGTTTCGGCGTGGAACCAGGTGGAACCGGCCGGTTCCGCCAGCACCGTGGCGTACAGGCCGATCTGCTGATGGGTCGATGGGCCTAGGTGGTCGTGGGTGAAGATGGTGCCCAGCCCCCGATCCACGCCCTTGGCATTGACCACCGGGTCGACGAACCAGCGCTGCATGGCCGTGCGCGCGCCCATCCAGTCACTGCGTCCGAATTGGCCGAAGAACGGATGCGCCTTGGCTTTCGGGCACGCCTGGGTGCCGTCGCGCGGGTCGGTGCCCTCGCACTGGTTGAATTCGCGGATCGCATGAATGCGTTCCTGAACGGCACCGGGCGAGAGCACGCCGTCCTCATAGTTCCAGCCGTTGGAGGAACCGTCGGCGGAGGTCAGATCCCACTTCGGCAGGTGAATGTGCTGGCCGATCACGTCGGTCGGGGTGCGCACCTGATAGTCGTCCATCTCGTAGGTGGCAGGCACCAGGTTGGTTTGCTGGTATTGCACGCAGTCGAAGGTGTTCATGCGCATCACCAGCGGCTCTGGCGGCCGCTGCTTGGTGATCACTGGCCAGGCGTCTTCCCACAGCGCCAGAATGCGGGCTTGCGGGAAGTGGTAGCCGACTTTGTTGTACACCGCGTCGAACTGGATGTTGGCGGCCTTGTAGATCCGCGGCCGGTCGGCGGTGAAGGTCGAGGCGCCGACGAAGGACATGCCGTCCAGCCGATCGCCGCTGGCAAATTCACCGGTGCCGGCGCTGCTGGTCAGGCGTTTTTGCCGGTCGTCCATGCACGGTTCGTAGTAAGGCGCGCCGGCCATCGGCAAGGCGCCGTTGGTGCGGAAGGCCTTGGCCACGATCTGATTGCCGGGCAGCAAGGCGAAGCTTGGGTGATCCTTCTTCGCGTGGAACGCCATCGCGGCCTGTTCCACTTCGGTGCCCTCTTCCGGCAGGTAAATCGGTTTGGCGCGGGTGACTTGCTTGGAGAAGTCCAGCGAGGTGGTCACGGTGTACGCCTCACCGCCGGCCGACACCCCGTCGAGGGCGTGCCGCTGCAAGCCGCCATCCCAGCCGCCGGACTGATTCGGCTCGAGGTTGGCCCACAACGCTTTGCCGCTGGCTTTCAACGATTGCGCAGTGGCGGCGTCGAGCATGTCCAGCGGTGGGGTTGGCGGACGCTGACCCACCGAACTTTCCATGCCGCCGATCCAGAATGGATAGCCAGGGTTTTTCAGGCTGCCGTCGGCGTTGCGGTTGGCTTCGCTGCGATCGACCAGTGCCAGGGAACCAATGGCCTGCGATCCACTGTTACCGCCGTGGTGTTCGCCGTCGTCATCGCCCTCTTCTTCGTCATCGTCGTCATCGTGGCCGGCGACCAGGGCTTCACCGATTTTCGGCACCACCACCACTTTGCCCGGCATCGGGGCCATGGCTTTGCCGGGCAGCGGCACAACGGCAGGAATCGGCGTGCCGGCGATGATCTCGCCATCCGGCAACGCGCGGGCACCGACGGCCGGTTTACCGCTGCGCAGGGCGTAAGGTTCGCTGTGATAACCATCGGCGCCCTGTTGCGAGACTTCCAGCCGGGTGCCTTCTTCGAACACATCGTGCACCCGCCACATGGACCACATGCCCTGGGCGAAATGCGGGTAGAAGTGGCAGTGATAGATCGCATCGCCGGCCACCCGGTTGCGGTTGCCGGAGCCGCCGTTGGCGATTTCGTAGGTATAGCCGGCCCCGGGGCCGATGCCTTGGGCATCGACGTAATCGGAGTTGTCGTCGTTGGGGTTGAACAGCCACTGATGGCCGTGCAGGTGGAAGATGTGCTGCTCGTGCCCGTTGTGGGTGTTGCGGAATTTGACGAAGTCACCGATGTAGCTGTGGTTGACGTTCGACGGCTCCGACGGATACAGGGCCATGGTGGCCTTGACGCCGACCTGATCGGCGCTTGGGGTCTGGCCGGGAGCGATGTTCTCGAGCCCGGTGTTGGCCGGCACGTCCACCAGCATCGCCACGTCACCGACGGTGTGCGAGCTGAGGAAGAATTCTTCGTAGGCACACGACAGGCAATCGTGCATCGGGCCCACGCCGAGGCGGTTGGCGACCACTTCAGCGCCCATGCCGCCGGAACCGTAGTTGATCATGAACGAGTCGCGGGTCGGCTCCAGCACATGGGCCATGACCGGGTCGGCCCAGTAGGCGGGGAATGCCTGGGTAGCGGCGGTTTCGTCCTGGAACTGCGAGGCGAAATCGCGAAACGGCTCGAGGCGGTTGGGGATCGCCGGGTTGCGTTTGCCCAACGATTCCAGCGGATAGGTGCTGGGGGCAAAACTGCCATCGGCATTACTGCCCATGACGATCGCATCGCTTTCGCTGGAGATGATTTCGTTGCCGTCGACCATGCTGATGATCGGCGTGCCGGCCTTGCCTTCACTCAACCACGGTTCGCGCTGCGGGTAGCGGGCCTGGTAATCGACGATGGGGTGGCCGGCCGGTGTGCGGCCGGTGGTGGCCAGACGCATTTCTTCTTCAGTGAGGGTGTTGCGATAGGTGCGTCCTGATTTCGGCACCACCACGACCTGGCCGAACAGGCCATTGGCAGTGTTGCCGGCCGCGCCCTCTCCACCGAATGTCGCGCCACGGCTGCTGACGGCAAACGCCCCTTCGCGCTCGGCGTACAGGACATACGAACGGCTCGCCCCCGGTGGCACCAGGGTGTTGGCGTTGCGCCCGGTGTAGGAGGAAATGTCGTCGATGCTGTTCACCGCTTGCAGGCCGTTGACCTGAAAACCGACGTGGCGGTCGGCGACCTGCTCGTCGACTTTGAAAGCATCGGCGCCGTTGGCGTTCTCGGTGCCCTCCTCACCTTCAGGTGCTTCGAAATGCTTGTTCGGGTTGGCCTGGTAATCGAGCAGGTTCTGCAGGTTGACCGTCAGGCAATCACCGGCAGCCACCCGCAGCACCAACGGCCGCGGGCGCTTGTCCGGCCGCAGCGACACCTTGCCCGGCACCGCGCTGCCGCCATTGGCCAGCGAAACCTCATGCTCATCCACCACATCGCGGCGCAGGGCGTACATCATGCCGTTGGCATTCTGCGCACCGAGGCGGTTGAACATCAGCGGTTGATCGAAGGCGACCACATTGGCCACCAGATTGCGCTCACAGCGCACGGTGGCGCTGGCCAGTTCGACACTGAGCATCGAGGCCAGCAACAGCAGCCAGTTCAAAAGGGGCGGTGCGTGGTGAATGCCAACCATGATCGGAAACCTCGTAGTGGGTGCTCACAGGGAACGATTCTCGATAAATCCCTTGGAGCAATCCGCATGCCACAAAAAATGTCGTTCCAACTCAATCGGTTACACAGGTCACTTGAGAATCCGGGGGGTATTCCCCACCCGATTCCCCACTTTCCGGGCCCCTCGGGTTTGCCCCGAAAGTGGGGAAAACCCGAGGGGCCTACAACGGCGCGTCCACCGCCAGCCCCTGCAGGCGCCGGTACTGACGCAAAACGCTGGGCACGTAACGCTGGGTTTCGGCGAACGGCGGGATCACCCGGCCCCGGCTGAGCACCGCGTCCGGCCCGGCGTTGTAGGCCGCCACGGCCAGGGCAATGTCGTTGTCGAACAGGTTCATCAGGCGCTTGAGGTATTTGGCCCCGCCCTGAATGTTGGCCTTGGGGTCGTAGACGTCGGTCACGCCCATGTCCCGCGCGGTGCCGGGCATCAGTTGCATCAGTCCGCCGGCGCCCTTGGGCGAGGTGGCGCCGGGGTTGTAGTTGGATTCGGACTTGATCACCGCATGCAGCAAGGCTTCGGGCAGTTGATTGGCGGTAGCGGCAGCTGACACCAGCTCGGCGTAGGGCTGGTTGGCGATCAATTGCGGTTGCCGGTCAAGGCTGACCAGTGGCGCATCGGACTCGCGAATCACCCGCTCGTAAGTGCGTCCGGGACGGTGGACGTTGGACAGCACATAGCTGCCCTTGGCGTCGACGGATACGAAGACATCGGCTTGTGCGACGCCACTCAGCATCAAGCAGCCGAGCAGTCCTGCAGTGAATGAATGGATCATTGGGCCTCCCCTGACAGGCCCCGAAAAATTGGGGGAAATGCCCCACTGACCCGTCGTCATCCAGCCGTACGCAAGCACTGTG
Organism: Pseudomonas sputi; assembly: GCF_021603585.1. Lineage (GTDB taxonomy): Bacteria > Pseudomonadota > Gammaproteobacteria > Pseudomonadales > Pseudomonadaceae > Aquipseudomonas > Aquipseudomonas sputi. The sequence goes on from NZ_BQHI01000027.1 coordinate 67,681, forward strand.
CCGACTCTGGAAAAGCCCGTATTACAAGGGCTCCAGCCCGACAGCCGAATTTATCGGGGGCTGAGCATGGCAATTGCATAAGCCCTTTCGGCGACACGACTGCCATTCACGGGAGGTCATCATGAAGCTGCATGTTCGTCCGCGTGCCCAGCGCGGTTTCACCCTGCTCGAATTGCTCGTGGTGCTGGTGGTGCTCGGCCTGTTGGCCGGGATCGTCGCGCCCAAATATTTCGCCCAGCTGGGGCGCTCCGAAGTGAAGGTCGCCAAGGCGCAGATCGAAGGCCTGAGCAAGGCGCTGGATCTGTACCGGCTGGAGGTCGGCCACTACCCGTCCACCGAACAAGGCTTGCAGGCGCTGGTGACCGCACCGAGCGACGAAGCCAAATGGACCGGCCCGTACTTGCAGAAAAAACTGCCGCAGGATCCGTGGGGGCGTAACTACACCTACCGCTATCCCGGCGAAAACAGCGAGTACGACCTGCTCTCGATGGGCAAGGACGGCCAGCCCGGTGGTGAAGGCGAAAACGCCGAAGTCACCAACTGGCAATAAGCGGAGCTCACGGCATGCGATTTCAACTCAAAGCAGTGGGCAAGGCCGGGGTGGTGTCGCTGAGCGTCGAGGCGCCCGGCCAGAGTGAAGCGCGGCGCATCGCCGAGGATCAGGGCTTGCGCGTGGTCAGCCTGCACGTTGAGCGCCACTGGCGTTCGTTGCGCCTGAGCAAGCGTGAAACCTTCAATCTGGTGCTGTTCAGCCAGGAGCTGACCACCCTGCTCAACGCCGGCCTGCCGCTGATCGATGCGCTGGAAAGCCTGGCCGAAAAAGAAACCGCCCCCGCCGCCCGCAAAACCCTGAGCGAGCTGGTGCGGCTGCTGTACGAAGGCAAATCGTTCTCCCAGGCGTTGGGCCAGTTGTCGGCGGTGTTCCCGCCCTTGTACGTGGCGCTGGTGCAGTCCAGCGAGAAGACCGGCGCGGTCGGCGATGCGCTGGGCCGTTACGTGAGCTATCGCCAGCGCATGGACGAGGTGCGGCAGAAGATCGTCAGCGCTTCGATCTACCCGCTGTTGTTGCTGGTGGTCGGCGGTGGCGTGGTGCTGTTTCTGATGGGCTACGTGGTGCCGCGCTTCAGCCTGGTGTTCGAAGGGCTGGGCTCGAACCTGCCGTGGCTGTCGCAGATCCTGATGAGCAGCGGCATGTTTCTGCACGCGCATCAGGGCGAGTTTTTCGGCCTGTTGGCGACGATTGTCATCGCCCTCGCCGTGCTGCAGAAACAACCGGCGTTTCGCCGTGGGCTGGATCGGCTGGTGGAGAAACTGCCCGCCGTGCACCAGCGGATTTTCATGTATGAGCTGGCGCGGTTTTACCGGTCACTGGGGATTCTGCTGCAAGGCGGGATTCCACTGGTGACGGCCATGGGCATGGTGCGCGGCCTGCTCACCGTGGCCTCGCGAGCGCGGCTGGACCAGGCCTGCGAGCGGGTGCGCGAGGGGCAGTCGCTGTCCACTGCCCTTGAGCTCAACCATCTGGTGACGCCCGTGTCCCTGCGCCTGCTGCGCGCCGGTGAACAGTCCGGCAACCTGGGACAAATGATGGAACGCAGCGCCGATTTCTACGACGAGGAAATCAGCCGCTGGATCGAGTGGTTCGTGCGGTTGTTCGAACCGCTGCTCATGACCTTCATCGGCCTGTTGATCGGGGTGATCGTGATCCTGATGTACATCCCGATCTTCGAACTGGCTTCCAGTATCCACTGACCTCGGGAACGGGTCGGATCCCACGCAACAACGCAATTCCACGTTCCCAACCCAGACAACAAAGACGGAGAACGATATGCACATTCAAAAGCTCGTGCTCGCCATGGCCATCGGCGCAGTCCTGTCCGCGTCTACCGTATTGATTCCGGACAGCCTGTCCGGGGTGTCGAGTGTTCAGGCCAAGGAAGGTGGAAGTGGGGGTGGCGGAGGCAGCGGCGGAGGCAGCGGCGGAGGTGGAGGTGGACACGGCGGTGGCGGTAACGGCGGG
>NZ_BQHI01000028.1 GCF_021603585.1 Pseudomonas sputi
CTATCCGCTGACCCTCGGCGTGACGCTGGGTGAAACCCTGGCGCTGCACATGAGCTTCGACCAGGCGCATTTCAGCGTCGCCACGGTCGAGCGCCTGAGCGCGCAGTTGTTGCACTTGCTGGAGCAGCACAGCAAGAAAGGCCACCTGCTGGTGTTCGGCGATGACCAGACGGTTTTCCCGAACCTCGGCCAACCGACCGCGTACGTGCAAGGCAGCGGCATGGCCGCCGCCGGTCAGCGCCGGGCAATTGAACAGCAGGCTGCAATAACCGCATTTTTCCCACAGCACGTGGTGCGAGGATTGCGGCGGGCAGTGTTCCGCCGAGGGTTTCGCTTCATGCGCGGAATGATCCATTCCCGGCATGTCCATCGACATGTCCATGCTCATCGGCATGGAGGTCGAGGCGTGCTGATCCATCGGCATCGACTGGGAAATCAGCGGGCCGATGAAGATCATCAACATGGCGAACAGGGCGATCCAGCTGCCGCGGGTCAGGTGTTCAGTCTGACGGCGTTGCAGGGAGGGCCTGGCGCTCAGGGGGCGCATGGACGGAGTCTGCCGGAACGGTTACTGGGCGTGCGCGTGGTCTTGTGTGGCTTCCGGTGGCTTCTTCTGCACGGCGACCTCGACGGTCACGTCACCGGCCTTCTCGAAGTGCATCGTCAGGGGAAAGCGCTTGCCGTCGGTCAGCAGGCTGCGGTCAGTCGGGTTCATCAGCATCACGTGATAGGCCATCGGCGCGAAGGTCACGTTTCCACCGGCCGGGATGGCCACGTTCGGCACCTGTTGCATCTTCATCAGATCGCCCTGCATCACGTGCTCGTGCAGTTCCGCTGTCGGGGCGATCGGCGAGTCGACGCTGAGCAGGCGGTCAGCCGTCTTGCCGGCGTTGTGAATGATGAAATACGCGGCGACCGTCGGCGCGTTCGGCGGCAGTTCCTGCGACCATGGATGGGCGATTTCCAGCTCACCCGCCTTGTATTCGTGGGCATGGGCGAAGCACGCCGGCAGCAACAGCGCAGCGATGACGATGAATTTGTTCAACATGGCAGTTCTCCAGAACGATTTGAAACGCAGGTCAAATGCGGGAACAAATCAAACCAGAGGAGAGGCGCGGGGGTTGAGGCTCGGCCATTGCTGGCGCGGTGTCGGGGTTTGCAGCAAGACGGGCGCCACGCTGCGATTGCTTTCGTACCGGGCGAAATACAGCTGCGGCGAATGCCCCGGCAACGCCACCACCGGCGCCGATCCGGAACAACACCAGCAATGCTGCATGGTCGAATGAGTGTCACCGCTCTGCGGCGCTTTCTGATCGAGGCTGCCGATGTCGATCGCCACCATCTTCGTCCCGCTGCCGGTGCAGAAACTGCTCCAAAGCAACTGCTCGGCCGGCGTCTGCGCCGCCTGCGCCATCGTTCCCGTCAACGGCATGGCGAGCATGTTGAACAGCACTGCGAAGCAGGCGATCCAGGCAAATGCGAGCCGGTGTCGGTTCATGGGACAGATCCGTAGGGTGGGCGATCAGGCGCGGCTATTTAGCCTGATCAGGGCCGATAAGTAAAAAAGCGTCGTGCGGTTTGGTGTCGCAGAGGATTCAGCCTGCTACGGCATGCAGCCGCAAACCCAGCGCCTTCATGACTTTCATGATAGTCGCGAATTCCGGATTTCCAGTGCTGCTCAGCGCTTTATAAAGGCTTTCGCGACCCAGCCCTGCATCTCGTGCAACCTGGGTCATGCCTTGGGCGCGGGCAATGTCATTAAGTGCTGCACGGATGAGAACGCCATCGCCAGCATCTTCGTCAAAACAAGCGTCCAGGTAAGCCGCCATTTCCTCGGGCGTTTTAAGAAACTCTGCAGCGTCGAAGCGGGTGAATTTTTCGGTCATGACTTACTCCTCATTACCGATGCTTTGCGCCATCCGGATGGCGCGTTTGATATCTCGTTTTTGTGTCGACTTGTCGCCCCCCAGCAGTAGCAGATAAATCACGTCACCTTTATGTGTGAAGTACATCCTGTAGCCGGGACCGTAATGAACACGCATTTCATAAACGGCACTGCCAACGAACTCGCAATCACCCATGTTTCCATGCTCTGCGCCTCGAAGTCTGGCGATGATGCGAGCTTTGCCGTTGGTGTCTTTCATCGAGTCGAGCCAATCGGCAAATGCAGGGGATCGTTCAAATTCGATCATGTCGAAATCGTATTCCTTGGGATACAGACTGACAAGCCGCATTTTTCTTGAACGCTGCAATGCGCTTCAAGAATTTGCTCGCTGCAAATCTGTGGGGATTAAAGGAATCGAAATCTTGGCGTGAGGTGGCAAGAGCGAACAGTCAGCTGCTTCCTGAAAATTTGCCGGTCAAATCAAGGATTAGCTCGAAATCAGGAATTATCTGACGTAGAGAGGGCTTCCAGGACTTCAGACGTACTCATGAACTCCCGATCAACCCCCGCCAATTTCGGCCGTTTCAAAACCATCACCGGCACCCCAAGCTCCCGCGCCACTTCCAGCTTCGGCTCGGTCGCGGTGCTGCCGCTGTTCTTGCTGATCAGCACGTCGATCTGCCGGCGTTTGAACAGCGCCCGCTCATCTTCCAGCAGAAACGGCCCACGGGCGCCGATGACTTCGCAGCGTTCGTTGCCGGGGTAGGCGTCGAGGGCGCGCAGGGTCCAGAACTGGTGCGCGGGGATTTCGTCGAGGTGTTGCAGCGGTTCGCGGCCAAGGGTGAACAGGGGGCGGCGGAAGGGTTCGAGGGCGGTGATCAGTTCGGCCCAGTCGGCGACTTCGCGCCAGTCATCGCCGGGTTGCGGTTGCCACGCGGCGCGGCGCAGGGCCCAGCAGGGGATGCCGGTGAGTTGCGCAGCGGTGGCAGCGTTCCGGCTGATTTGTGCGGCGTAGGGATGGGTCGCGTCGAGCAAAAGTGTGATGCTTTCGTCGCGAATGAACTGCGCCAGACCTTCGGCGCCGCCGTAGCCGCCGACCCGCACCTGACACGCCAGATCGGTTGGCACCCGGCCCACCCCGGCCAGGCTGTAAATGTGTTGCGGCCCCAACGTGCGCGCGATCGCCAGCGCTTCAGTCACGCCGCCCAGCAACAAGATACGTTTCACACAAATGCCCCCGCATGACCGACGATGCCGCCCTGACGATCAATCGCAAACACCTCGACCTGCACCTGCGCCGGCACCACGCTGCGGGCGAATTCCAGCGCATGGCGGCAAACTTCATCACCGAGGGCAACACCCGCCGCACTGGCCATCGCCAACGCCTGCTGGCTGGTGTTCGCCCCGCGAATGGCTTGCTGCAAGGTGTCGTCGGCGCCAATTGCCGCCGCCCACTCGGCCAGTTGCGGCAGGTCGATGCTCGAATGACGCGAGTGCAGGTCCATGTGCCCGGCCGCCAGTTTGCTGATCTTACCGAAGCCGCCGCACAGGCTGAGTTTATCCACAGGTACTTTGCGCAGGTGCTTGAGCACCGCGCCGACGAAGTCGCCCATTTCGATCAGGGCGATTTCCGGCAGGTTGTAGACCCGGCGCATGGTGTCTTCGCTGGCGTTGCCGGTGCAGGCGGCGATGTGCAGGTAGCCGTTGGTTTTCGCCACGTCGATGCCTTGGTGGATCGAAGCGATGTACGCCGCGCAGGAAAACGGCCGGACGATGCCGCTGGTGCCGAGAATCGACAGGCCACCCAAAATCCCCAGGCGCGGGTTCATGGTTTTCAATGCCAGGGCTTCACCGCCCTCGACATTGACCGTCACCTCGAAGCCGCCGCGATAGCCGGTTTCTTCGGCGAGCAATGTCAGATGATCGCTGATCATCTTGCGCGGCACCGGGTTGATCGCCGGCTCGCCGACGCCCAGCACCAATCCCGGCCGGGTCACGGTGCCGACGCCCTTGCCGGCCATGAAGCGAATCCCCGGCCCGGCCATCAGTCGCACCCGCGAATAGAGCAGGGCGCCGTGAGTCACGTCCGGGTCATCGCCGGCATCCTTGATCGTCCCAGCTTCAGCGCCGTCATCAGTCAGTCGACAGAACTCCAGGCGCATCTGCACCTGCTTGCCCTTGGGCAACACGATCTGCACGGCGTCCGCCACCACGCCGCCGAGCAACAGGCGGGCAGCGGCGAGGCTGGTGGCCGTGGCGCAGCTGCCGGTGGTCAGGCCACTGCGCAGGGGCGCGGGTTGTTCGGCGGTTTCGTCACGCATCGAGGGGTTTGACCAGATCGAGCAGGGTAATCGGCAACGCCTGGCGCCAGGTATCGAATTCGCCCAGCGGTTGCGCCTGGGCGATGTGGATGCGGGTCAGCTCGCCGCCGTGGCGTTCGCGCCAGCTCATCAAGGTCATTTCGCTTTGCAGGGTCACGGCGTTGGCCACCAGTCGGCCGCCGGGTTTGAGGTGTTCCCAGCAGGTGTCGAGCACGCCTTCGCGGGTCACGCCGCCGCCGATGAAGATGGCGTCCGGACGTTCCAGCCCGGTGAGGGCCTGCGGGGCACTGCCGCGAATCAGTTGCAGGCCGGGAACGCCCAAGGCATCGCGGTTGTGTTCGATCAACTGCTGTCGGCCGTCGTCGGCCTCGATGGCCAGGGCGCGGCAACTCGGGTGAGCGCGCATCCACTCAATGCCGATCGAGCCGCTGCCGGCGCCGACGTCCCACAGCAGTTCGCCTGGGGTCGGGGCGAGGCGGGCGAGGGTGATGGCGCGCACGTCGCGCTTGGTCAGTTGGCCGTCGTGCTGGAAGGCCGAGTCCGGCAGGCCGGCGAGACGCGACAGGCGCGGTGTATCCGGATCGCCCAGGCATTCGATGGCGATCACGTTGAGGTCGGCAATGAGCGGATCGTTCCAGTCGTTGGCGGTGCTGTCGATCCGGCGTTCAGCGCTGCCGCCCAGATGTTCCAGGACGCTCAGGCGACTGGCGCCGAATCCGCGTTCGCGCAGCAAGGCTGCAACGGCCGTCGGGCTTTGGCCGTCATTGCTCAGCAGCAACAGGCGTACGCCGCTGAACAGTTGCGCGTTGAGGGCGGCAAGCGGGCGAGCCACCAGCGACAGCACGCTGACGTCCTGCAACGACCAGCCCAGTCGGGCGGCCGCCAGCGAGCAGGAGGAGGGCGATGGCAGAACCAGCATCTCGGCGTCCGTAACCTGCCGCGCCAGACTCGCGCCAACGCCATAGAACATCGGATCACCGCTGGCCAGCACGCACACCGCTTCGCCGCGACGTTCGAGAACCGGGGCCAGGGAAAACGGGCTCGGCCACAATTGGCGCTCGCCACGGATGCACACCGGCAACAGATCCAGCTGACGCTGACCGCCGATGATCCGTGAAGCGTCCATCAGGGCGCGCCGGGCATTCTTGCCCAGGCCCTTGAAGCCGTCTTCACCGATTCCTACTACTGTCAGCCAGGGTGACATCTGTAGCCCCTCAAAAAAGTGTCCGCAAACGCGCTGTTCCGACGGGCAGACTTTTCATGCCGTCGGACAAAGCAGGCATAATACCGCGCCTTCGCCCGCGAAGCGCCTTTCCCACAGAGTTGCCAGCCCTTGAACGAACGCCCGATGTCCAACGCCATACGCCCCTCGGCCTGTCCGGGGTTGCTGCGTATCGTCCAGGCGCTGGATGGCGGGATCTGCCGGATCAAGCTCGATGGCGGTTCGATCACGGCCGATCAGGCCGATGCGGTGGCCAACGCCGCCGAGCGGTTTGCCGGCGGGGCGATCGAGGCGACCAACCGGGGCAATCTGCAGATCCGTGGCATCGGCGCGCAGTCCGCCGCGCTGATCGACAGCCTGCTGGCCGCCGGCCTCGGGCCGCGAACCGCAGCGGGCGACGATGTGCGCAACCTGATGCTCAGCCCCGCCGCCGGTATCGACCGGCAGATGCAATTCGATACCCGCCCGTTGGCCGGACAGATCCTCGAGACCCTGCAAAGCCATCCGCGTTTTCATGAGCTGAGCGCCAAGTTCGCCGTGCAACTGGATGGTGGTGAAGCGCTGGCGATGCTCGAACATCCCCACGATCTGTGGTTGTCGGCCTACGCAGAGCACGGCCAAACGCTGTTGGCGTTCGGCCTGGCGGGTTGCCCGACGGAGCGACCGCTGGCCGCCGTGGCGCTTGCGCACGGACATGCGCTGGTGGTGGCGGTGCTGGAATTGTTCCTCGATCTGGCCCGGCCGGATCAGGCCCGGATGCGCCATCTGCTGGAAGAATGCCCGGCGCCGAAGTTTCTGGAAGCGCTCGGTCAGCGGATCAACCTCCAGGCTGCCAGAGGTTGGCAGCGCGAAGCCGGATCAGAGGGTTTGCACCTCGGCATCCACGCTCAGCAGTTGCCCGGTCAGGTCTATGTCGGTGCCGCACCGGCGCTCGGCCGCCTCGATCCGGACATGCTGCGTGGCGCCGCACAACTGGCCAGAACCTTCGGCGACGGCAGCCTGCGTTTCACCCCTTGGCAGAGTCTGTTGCTGCCCAATGTGCGTGAGGTGGATGCCCTTCAAGTGCTCGACGAATTGGGCAAGCTGAACCTGCTGACCCATATCGAAGATCCTTTAGCGCATCTGATCGCCTGCACCGGCGCCAACGGTTGCGGCAAAGGCCTGGCCGACACCAAGCATGATGCCCGCCTGCTGGCTACGCTGTTGCCACACGCCGTGGACGTGCACCTGTCCGGCTGCCCGCGCTCCTGCGCTGCCGCGCATCGGGCTGCGGTGACGCTGCTGGCGGTCGGCCCCGGTCGCTACGATCTCTATTTTCGCGATACAGCGCTGCCGGGTTTCGGCGCGCTGCACGCCCACCACCTTACTATCGAAGCGGTCGCGACCCTGCTCGCCGCCCGCTCACGGAGCCCCCTTGATGCTTGATTACATCCGCGACGGTCAGGAGATCTATCGCAACTCCTTCGCGATCATTCGCCGCGAGGCCAACCTCGCGCGCATCCCGGCCGATCTGGAAAAACTCGCGGTGCGGGTCATCCACGCCTGCGGCATGGTCGAGGCGATCGACGGGCTGCAATTCTCCGAAGGCGCCGGCAAGGCCGGGCGCGATGCGCTGGCCGCCGGTGCGCCGATCCTGTGCGATGCGCGGATGGTTTCGGAGGGCGTGACCCGTGCGCGCCTGCCGGCCAACAACCCAGTGATCTGCACCCTGCGCGACGAGCGCGTGCCGGCGCTGGCGCGTGAGTTGGGCAACACCCGCTCGGCTGCGGCGCTGGAACTGTGGCGTCCGCATCTGGAAGGCAGCGTGGTGGTGATCGGCAACGCGCCGACCGCGCTGTTCTATCTGCTGGAAATGCTCGATGCCGGCGCCCCGAAACCGGCGCTGATCCTCGGCTTCCCGGTGGGCTTCGTCGGCGCTGCCGAATCCAAGGCCGAGCTGGCCGCCAACAGCCGTGGCGTGCCGTTCGTGATCATGCAGGGCCGCCTCGGCGGCAGCGCCATGGCCGCCGCTGCGGTCAATGCCCTCGCCACGGAGATCGAATGATGCAGGCTCAAGGACGTCTGATCGGCCTGGGCGTCGGCCCCGGTGATCCGGAACTGATTACCGTCAAGGCCCTGCGCCTGCTGCGTGAGTCGCCGGTGGTGGCGTATTTCGTGGCCAAGGGCAAAAAGGGTAACGCGTTCGGCATCATCGAAGCGCACCTGCAGGACGCGCAGAACCTGCTGCCGCTGGTGTACCCGGTGACCACCGAAGTGCTGCCGGCGCCGCTGTCCTACGAACAGGTGATCAGTGATTTCTACGATGACGCGGCAGAGGAAGTGGCCGCGCATCTGGACGCCGGTCGCGACGTGGCGGTGATCTGCGAAGGTGACCCGTTCTTCTACGGTTCCTACATGTACCTGCACGATCGCCTCGCCAGCCGTTACGAAGCCGAAGTCGTGCCGGGCGTCTGCTCGATGCTGGGCGGCGCTTCGGTGCTGGGCGCGCCGCTGGTGTATCGCAATCAGAGCCTGTCGGTGCTGTCCGGCGTGCTGCCTCATGAGGAGCTCAAGCGCCGTCTGGCCGATGCCGACGCGGCAGTGATCATGAAACTGGGGCGCAATTTCCCGAAAGTGCGCGAGGTGTTGGCAGAGCTGGGCCTGGCCGAGCGTGCGCTGTACGTCGAGCGCGCGACCATGGCCAATCAGAAGATCGTGCCGCTGGATGAGGTCGAGCCGATGTCGTCGCCGTACTTCTCGCTGATCATTGTGCCCGGCGAACGGTGGCAAGGCTGATGACCCATTCCACACCGGCCATCGTCATTCTCGGCCAGGGCGCGCTGGCCACGGCCCGTCGTCTGCAGCAGGTCTATCCCGGCGCGCAGGTTCTCGGACTGAAAGGACGCGTCGAAGGCGCCGACCGGACTTACAGCGAATTCGGCGCGACCGTGCGCGAGCTGTATCAACAGGACACGCCGATCATTGCCTTGTGCGCGGCGGGCATTGTCATCCGCACACTGGCGCCGCTGTTGCTGGAGAAAGGCGCCGAACCGCCGGTGCTCGCCGTGGCTGAAGACGGCAGCGCCGTGGTGCCGCTGCTCGGCGGTCTGGGCGGGGTGAATGTCATGGCCCGCGAGATGGCCGCGGCGCTTGAAGTGGCCGCGGCGATCACCACCAGCGGCGAATTGCGTTTCGGCACTTGCCTGCTCAACCCGCCCGGCGGTTATGCCCTCGGCGATCTTGAGCAGGGCAAACGCTTTGTCTCCGATCTGCTCGCCGGCCACAGCGTGCGCATCGACGGCGCTGCGCCGTGGCTTGAGCAAGCGCAACTGCCGGAAGATCCCCAGGCGCAGCGCTCGATTCATGTCGGCAGCGATGCTCGCGCAGCGAGCGCCAGTGAGTTGCTGATTTTTCCGCGCAGCGTGGCGGTGGCGGTCGGTGCCGATATAGCCGACCTGTCGGGCGCGATCCGCGATGCGTTGGCGCAGGCCGGTGTGGCGATTCAATCGCTGGCCTGCCTGGTGGCGGCTGATGTTCAGATGGCCAGTCCGGCATTGCGTGAAGCCGCGCTTGAACTGGCGGTGCCGCTGCGCTTTGTCGCGCCGGCGAGCGAGATAGGTGAGCTGGCTCGCGACGCAGTGCCCGACGCTCGAATCATCACAACATCCCCCGACCTTGCCATCGCCGTGGCCGATCAGCCGCTGGACGTTTCGCAGGTGGGGCGCCCGCGCGGACGTCTGGCTGTCATCGGCCTCGGTCCGGGCGCGGCCGAGCTGATGGTGCCGGCGGTAAAAGCCGAACTGGCCCGGGCCACCGACGTGCTGGGTTACGAAACCTACGTGCGCATGGCCGGCCCGTTCCGCGACGATCAGGTGCAACATTGCACCGACAACCGTGAAGAGATGCAGCGCGCCCGTCACGCCTTCAGGCTGGCCGCTCAGGGCCGTTCGGTGATTGTCGTTTCATCGGGCGATCCGGGTGTGTTCGCCATGGCGGCGGCAGTGCTCGAAGCGTTGCACGAGTCGACGGACCCGGCGTGGCACAGCGTCGATCTGGAGATCCTGCCGGGTGTGTCCGCCTCGCTCGCCACCGCCGCTCAGGCCGGTGCACCGCTGGGTCACGACTTCTGCGTGATGTCGCTCTCGGACAACCTCAAACCGTGGTCGATCATCGAGAAACGTCTGGACCTCGCTGCCGAAGCGGATCTGGCGCTGGCGTTCTACAACCCGATCTCCCGCGCCCGTCCGTGGCAACTCGGGCGCGCGCTGGAAATCGTCGCGCAACATCGCACGCCAGAAACACCCGTGGTGCTGGGGCGCGATATCGGCCGTCCCGGCCAGACGTTGCGCACCATCACGCTGGGCGCATTGACCCCGGATCAAGTTGACATGCGCACCATGGTGTTGATCGGTTCGTCGACTACCTGCACCTTCCCTCGTGTCGAGGGTGGGGCGTGGGTGTATACGCCGCGTTGGTACGGGGAAAAGCCAAACGGCTGATGCAAAAAAGCGGCTCTTGCGGAGCCGCTTTTCATTTGTTTCTCTCGCGAAACGGGTTTCAGGGCACCAGATAACCCTTCACGCCGGTAAAGATGATCTGCGCCGCGAGCGCGCACACGAACAGCCCCATCAGGCGGCTGACGATTTGCAGACCCTGGTCGCCGAGAATCCGCTCGATGCGGTTCGACAGATACAGCACCACCCCGACCGTGAAGCTGGCGAGGGCGATGCTCATGATCGCGAACAGCTTGTCGTCCCAGTGTGGCTGGCTGACGCCCATCACCAATAGCGCACCGATGGTGCCGGGGCCGACGGTCAGCGGAATCGTCAGCGGAACAATCGTCACATCCTGCTGCACGTTGTCGGTCTGCACGGCGGACTTGCCCTGCGCCATGCCCAGCGCCGAAATGAACAGCACGCTACCGGCACCGATGCGGAAGGCATCCACCGTGATGCCGAACACGTCGAAAATCACCCGCCCGAACAGATACAGCAACACGCTCGAGACCAGGGTGGCGATCGCCACTTTCCAGGCCAGACGGCGTTGTTCCTTGCGCGAATAACCACGGGTCAGACTGATGAAACAGGACAACACGAAGAACGGGCTGTAGAGCACCAGCATCTTCAGGTAAACACTGAATAACACGTGGAGCATGGCGCAGGCTCGCTGGCGGGGAAGGTCGGGGGAGTCTAACAGGCGCTATCGCGTCTGTCGGCTCACGACGGTTGCGTCGTCGCTCGGTTCTGTTGATCGCGCTGGGCCACCCAATGCTCGATCAGCTCACGCAGTTGCGACAACTCCACCGGTTTGGCCATGTGCCCGTCCATCCCGGCCTGACGCGCGCGCTCCTTGTGTTCAGCGAGGATGTGCGCCGTCAGGGCAACGATCGGCGTGCGGATGCGCTGGTTGCTGACTTCCCATGCGCGCAATTGCTGAGTCGCCGAGAACCCGTCGAGGATCGGCATTTCGCAGTCCATCAACACCAGGTCATAACGCTGGGCTTTCATTGCCTGCAGGGCTTCTTCGCCATTGCTGGCAGTGTCCGGTTGCAGATTGAGTTTGCCGAGCATGCCACGGATGACCTTGGTGGAAATCGTATTGTCTTCGGCCACCAGAATGCGGAAGTCGCTTGGCACCTTGACCGGCGCAGCGGGGCTGGCTGGCTGCGGCTGGAACACCACCTGGCCGCGGTTGCGCTGGTTCAGCTCGTCAGCGAGCGTGGTCTTGAGGGTGTAGCCGGCCACCGGTTTGGCCAGGATGCGCTTGATCCCCGAATTGCGCGCGATGATCTTGCTCGGCGCATTGCTGATGCCGGTGAGCATGATCAGCAGGATGTCGTGGTTCAGGCTCGGGTCTTCCTTGATCTTGGCCGCCAGTTGCATGCCGGTCATGCCGGGCATGTTCTGGTCCAGCAGAACCACGTCAAAGTAATCCCGCAGGTGTGCCTTGGTGCGCAGCAGGGCCAGCGCTTCCTTGCCCGACGGCACGGCGCTGACGTTCAGGCCCCAGGCGCTGCATTGCTGCACCAGCACCTTGCGGCAGGTGTCGTTGTCGTCGACCACCAGCACGCGGGCGCCTTGCAGCGGGCTGTCGAGGTCCGAGGTCGGGTGCTCCAGACGATCGGGGTCCAGCGGCAGGGTCAGCCACAGCGTGCTGCCCTGGCTGGCGCCGCTCTTGATGCCGAACTCGCCCTGCATCAAACGGATCAATTGGCGGGCGATCACCAGACCGAGATTGCCGCCCAGGCGGTTGGCCGACAGGAAGTGCTTGCTGTGCAACTCGGCGTGCATCAGTGCGTCGCGTTCTTCCTGATCCATCGGCTGGCCGCTGTCCTGCACGGCAATGCGCAGGCGTGGCCCGGCGCCGCGTTCGTCGAGGGCGACCACCACCAGCACTTCGCCTTCTTCGGTTTTCTTCAGGGCGTTTTCCAACAGACTCAGCAATGTCTGGCGCAGGCGCGTCGGGTCACCACTGATGACCCGTGGCACTTGCGGCTGGATGAAGCTGATCAGTTCAACGTTCTGCTGTTCGGCCTTGGCGCGGTAAATACTCAGGCAATCATCGATCAGCGCGTTGAGGTCGAACTGCACATCGTCCAGTTCGATCTGGCCGGACTCGAGCCGCGAGATGTCGAGGATCTCGTTGATCAGGGTCAGCAGTTCGTTGCCGGCGCTGTGGATGGTCTGCACGTAGTCGCGTTGCTTGACCGACAGCGGCGTGCCAAGCAGCAGTTCGGTCATGCCCAGTACGCCGTTCATCGGCGTGCGGATTTCGTGGCTGATCTTGGCCAGGAATTCGGCCTTGGCATTGATCTCGGCGTTGCTCGCCGCAAGGTCGCGGCTGATGCTGAAGCGGCTTTCGGTGATGCTGCGCTGGCGCTCGCCCAGGGCGATGCTCATCAGCAGGCCGCTGATGCAGATGAAACCCATCAGGGTCATGATCAGGCCTTGTGGCGCCACCAGGGTCAGACCCAGCAAGGCCGGGAGGATGATCAGCGTGCCGATGTTGAACACCACCATGGCGGCAACGAACAGCCGGGCAGGGCGGTAGCCTTTTTGCCAGTGATAGGAACCCACCAGCAACATGCTCAGGCCGGCCAGGGCGACGAGTGCATAGGTAATGATGTTCAGCGGCAGGGTGTTGACGAACAACAGCAACAGGCTGCAGATCACGATGAACAGAATGTCGCCGATCAGCAGCTTGTTCAGCGGATGCGGGCCGAGCGGAGCGAAAAAGCGGTAGGCGAACATCAGGCCGGCCGGTGCGGTCAGCAGCAGCGCCAGATAGGCGCCGGGGGTCTGGATCGCGTGCCAGTTCGGCAGCCACGGCCCGGCGAGGTTGAGCAGCAGCAACAGGCTCAGGCTCAGCAGCGCTTCACAGACGGCCAGCCACAGGCTGCTGCGCGAGCGGGTGTAGGCGTAGCGGATCAGGTTGTGCAGGATCAGCATCGCCAGACAGCCGAACAGCAGGCCGTAGACCAGGGTCTGGTTGTGATTGGCCGCGGCCATCACCGCCGATTGCAGGGTGATGTAAGGGCGCAACTGATGATCGGAGACCAGTCGCAGGTAGACATCGAGGGGCTTGTCGCTCTGCGGCAACGGCAGCATGAAGTCGCTGCTCGGCAACGGTCGTTCCACCTGGGGTTGAGCGGTGCCGGTGTCGCGTTGCTCGATCAGGCGGTCGCCGTCGAGGACATACAGATTGAGGTGCGACAGGTCTGGGGCGAAGATCCGCAGCACTTGCTCGTGCTTGCCGGGCGCCAGCCTGAAGCGCAGCCACAAGGCGCCATCGGGTTCGGCCGCGGTGAGGCGGTCAAGCTCGATAGGGCTGAATTGATTGGTGTAGCGGGCGGAGCGGATGTCGCTCAGCTGGAGGTTGCCCTGATCGTCGAGCAATACCGACCAGCCACTGCCTTGTGCGGCCTGGGCCGGGAGCATGCAGAGCAAGGTCAACAGCGTGACGGTGAAGCCTATGGCAATCCTGAGCCAGCGCACGGCGAAATCCCTTCGTAGGTTGATGCCAGAATATAACGATGCGCAGCGTCGGAACAGTCCGGCAAGGGCGATGAGCCCCTGCCGGAAACACAGCGTAGCTTATTACTGAGACTCACCGCGTTCACGGGCAATGGCACGGTAGCCAATGTCGGTGCGGTAGAAGCAGCCTTCCCAGTCGATGGCCTTGGCCAGTTTGTAGGCCTGCTCCTGGGCAGCACTCACGCTGGCACCCATGGCGGTGGCGCAGAGCACCCGACCACCGGCCGTCACGACCTTGCCGTCCTTGAGCGCAGTGCCGGCGTGGAAGACCTTGCCTTCCAGTGCAGCGGCGGCGTCCAGACCGTTGATCGACGCGCCCTTGGCGTAGTCGCCCGGGTAACCGCCGGCGGCCAGCACGATGCCGACGCTCGGACGTGGATCCCACTGCGCTTCAACCTTGTCCAGCGCCTGGGCCAGTGCGGCTTCGACCAGCAGCACCAGGCTCGATTGCAGACGCAGCATCACCGGTTGGGTTTCCGGATCGCCGAAACGGCAGTTGAACTCGATGACCTTTGGATTGCCGGCCTTGTCGATCATCAGACCGGCGTACAGGAAACCGGTGTAGACGTTGCCTTCCTCGGCCATGCCGCGCACGGTCGGCCAGATCACCTGGTCCATCACGCGCTGGTGCACGTCAGCGGTCACTACCGGAGCCGGGGAGTAAGCACCCATGCCGCCGGTGTTCGGGCCGCTGTCGCCGTCGCCGACGCGTTTGTGGTCCTGGCTGGTGGCCATCGGCAGGACGTTCTTGCCGTCGACCATGACGATGAAGCTGGCTTCTTCGCCGTCGAGGAACTCTTCGATGACGACGCGCGAACCGGCGTCGCCAAAGGCATTGCCGGCGAGCATGTCGCGCACGGCGTCTTCGGCTTCGGCCAGGGTCATGGCGACGATCACGCCTTTACCGGCGGCCAGGCCGTCGGCCTTGATCACGATCGGTGCGCCTTTTTCACGCAGATAAGCCAGGGCCGGCTCGATCTCGGTGAAGTTCTGGTAGTCGGCAGTCGGGATCTTGTGGCGCGCCAGGAAATCCTTGGTGAAGGCTTTCGAGCCTTCCAGCTGCGCGGCACCGGCGGTCGGGCCGAAGCAGTCCAGGCCACGGGTGCGGAACAGGTCGACGACGCCAGCCACCAGCGGCACTTCCGGGCCGACGATGGTCAGGGAAACGTTTTTCTCGGCGAAGTCAGCGAGCTGCTCGAGGGCCAGCACGTCGATGGCGACGTTCTCGCACTTGGCTTCAATCGCGGTACCGGCATTGCCCGGCGCGACGAAAACCTTCTGCACACGCGGATCCTGAGCCACTTTCCAGGCCAGAGCGTGTTCGCGGCCACCGCTGCCAATGATCAAAACATTCATTTCAAAAACCTCGGATGACGCTAATTCTGTTTTAGAACCTGAAGCGCTTCACGCTCCAGGAGGTCGCAATGAAGTCGGTAGATGCAAGGCGGAGTCGACCTCGGTGAGCGGAGTTGCCGTTTGGCAATGAGCATCATCGAGGTCGGCTCCAACGCTGCAGATGCCGGCTTCTGTGCGGCCGTTGTCTGATTAGTGACGGAAGTGGCGCATGCCGGTGAAAACCATGGCGATGCCGGCTTCATCAGCCGCTGCAATCACCTCGGCATCACGCATCGAGCCACCCGGCTGGATCACCGCCGTGATACCGACCTTGGCCGCATTGTCCAGACCGTCGCGGAACGGGAAGAACGCGTCCGATGCCATCACCGAACCAGCCACTTGCAGACCGGCGTGCTCAGCCTTGATCGCCGCGATACGCGCCGAGTTCACGCGGCTCATCTGGCCGGCGCCGACACCGATGGTCTGACGGTTCTTGGCATAGACGATGGCGTTGGACTTGACGAACTTGGCCACTTTCCAGGCGAAGATCAGATCGTGGACTTCCTGTTCGGTCGGGGCGCGCTTGGTCACCACTTTCAGGTCGTCGGCGCCGATCATGCCGATGTCGCGGCTCTGTACCAGCAGGCCGCCGTTGACGCGCTTGTAGTCCCAGGCCGGAACGCGATCGGCCGACCACTCGCCGCAGGCCAGCAGGCGCACGTTGGCCTTGGCGGCGACAATGGCGCGGGCTTCTTCGCTGACGCTTGGGGCGATGATCACTTCAACGAACTGACGCTCGACGATCGCCTTGGCGGTCTCGGCATCCAGTTCACGGTTGAAGGCGATGATGCCGCCAAACGCGGATTCGGTGTCGGTGGCGTAGGCCAGTTCGTAGGCCTGACGGATACCGCCTTCGGCGTCCGGGCTCACGGCCACGCCGCACGGGTTGGCGTGCTTGACGATCACGCAGGCCGGTTTGACGAAGCTCTTCACGCATTCCAGCGCGGCGTCGGTGTCGGCCACGTTGTTGTACGACAGTTCTTTGCCTTGCAGCTGGGTGGCGGTGGCGATGCCGACTTCGGCCGGTTTGGCTTCAACGTAGAACGCCGCGCTCTGGTGCGGGTTCTCGCCGTAGCGCATTTCCTGGGCCTTGATGAACTGGCTGTTGAAGGTGCGCGGGAATTCGCTGCGGCCTTCGGTGCTCAGGGTTTCGGCAGCCTGGTTCACGGTGCCCATGTAGTTGGCGATCATGCCGTCGTAGGCAGCCGTGTGTTCGAACGCCTTGAGCATCAGGTCGAAACGCTGAGCGTAGGTCAGGCCGCCGGCCTTGAGGTTTTCCAGGACGTTGGCGTAATCGCTGGCATTCACCACGATCGCCACGTCTTTGTGGTTTTTCGCCGCCGAACGGACCATGGTCGGGCCGCCGATGTCGATGTTCTCGATGGCGGTCGGCAGGTCGCAGCCTGGCTTGCTGATGGTGGCTTCGAACGGGTACAGGTTGACGGCTACCAGGTCGATCGGCTTGATGCCGTGCTCATTCATGATCGCGTCGTCGATACCGCGACGACCGAGGATCCCGCCGTGGATTTTCGGGTGCAGGGTTTTCACCCGACCGTCCATCATCTCTGCGAAACCGGTGTAATCCGCGACTTCCACTGCGGCCACGCCATTGTCCTGCAGCAGTTTGAAGGTCCCGCCGGTGGAAAGGATTTCCACGCCCAGGGCTTCCAGCTCCCTGGCGAATTCGAGGATCCCGGTCTTGTCGGAAACACTGATCAAGGCGCGGCGGATCGGCAGGCGGGTAGTCTGGTCGGTCATCTCAATTTCCATCAAAAGCAAGGGAAGTCAGCAAAAAAGGCGACCGGTTTTACGCGGGCGCCTTTCTGGTTTGATTGAATGCTTACAGCAGATCGTACTGCTTGAGTTTCTTGCGCAGCGTGCCACGGTTCAGTCCGAGCAGCTCGCTGGCCTTGGTCTGGTTGCCCTTGACGTAGTTCATCACGCTTTCGAGCAGGGGAGCCTCGACTTCGGAGAGCACCAGGTTGTACACGTCCGTGACGGACGCGCCCTCAAGGTGGGCGAAATAATTGTGCAGCGCCTTCTCGACACTCCCGCGAAGGGTCTGGCCTTCTTCGCTCGGGGTATTGAGGTGCTGTTTCAAATTCACGTTGTCGCTCACGGGTGTTGTTCCACTCACTAAAGTCTCGGTCATCATCGTCATGCGGCCACCCCTTCTCCGTCCCCTGTCAGGCTCTTGTAACGCTCGGCGAAGAACTCCCGAACGTTGGCGCATTGTGTTTCCGTACCATCCAAACGATTGAAGTGGGCGCGAAATTCCCTGGCGCCCGGCAAGGTTGCGAGATACCAGCCCACATGTTTGCGGGCAATTCGCACGCCCATCACGTCCCCATAGAAGGCGTGGAGGGCGGCCAGATGCTCAAGCAGAATGCGTTCCACCTCGATCAGCTCCGGCGCCGGCAGTTTTTCGCCGGTACGCAGGAAGTGTTCGATCTCACGAAAAATCCATGGCCGCCCCTGGGCGGCCCGGCCGATCAACAGGCCATCGGCACCGGTCGCGTCGAGCACGTAGCGGGCCTTTTCCGGCGATACGATGTCGCCGTTGGCAAAGACCGGAATCGACACCGCCTGCTTGATCGCGGCAATGGTGTCGTACTCGGCTTCGCCGGTGTACAGGTCGGCGCGGGTGCGGCCATGCACCGCCAGCGCCGTGATCCCGGCCTGCTCGGCGATCTTCGCCACCGTCAGGCCGTTCTTGTTGTCACGATCCCATCCGGTGCGGATCTTCAGGGTCACCGGTACATCAACCGCCGCCACGACGGCATGCAGGATCTCGGTAACCAGTGCCTCATCCTTCAACAACGCGGAGCCGGCGGCCTTGTTGCAGACCTTCTTCGCCGGGCAACCCATGTTGATATCGATAATCTGCGCGCCCAGCTCGACGTTGGCCCGGGCCGCATCCGCCAGCATCTGCGCATCGCCACCGGCGATCTGCACCGAGCGTGGCTCGGGATCGCCTTCGTGGATCATGCGCATGCGCGACTTGCGGGTGTTCCACAGGCTCATGTCGCTGGTGACCATTTCCGAGACTACAAGCCCTGCGCCCAAGCGCTTGCACAGCTGACGAAAGGGCTGGTCGGTGACGCCCGCCATCGGGGCGAGGATCAAGCCGTTCTGCAATGTATATGGGCCGATGCGTACCGCCGACATAGGACTTCCCTGAAGTGGGGCCGGATCATGAGAGTTCGAAAAAGGGTTGGCATGATACCCGCTCTCGATGACTGGATAAAGGCTGAATTGAACAAAATCTGAACAGTTATTCTGTTATTACCGCCGGTTTGGTCGCGCGCTGCGCAGTCAGAAATCTGCCGTCAATCGGGGAGCGGTGAAGCGTTTCACTCGGGCGAGTGGAAACTCAGGCTGTAGTTCACGGCTTTCGGGCCTGGATCAAGGATGTCCAGCGCGATGTGGATCGGCGTCTGCGGCGGCATTTCCGCCATGCCTTCGAGGTCGCCGTTGAGGTATTCGCCGGGTTTGAAGCGACGACTGGCGATCAGGTGGCCATTGAGGTCGGCGAAGCGCAGCTCCAGCAGCGGAAACGGCTGCGAGAAAGGGGCGCGGTTGTAAATGATCGCGTCCACCACCAGCGCACCGCTGAACTCCGGGTGGCTGCGCACCACCAGGTTGCTGCTCTTGATCTTGGCGATATCCACCTTGGACGGCACTGTGCAGCCGATTTGCGGGCACAGTTGCTGGAACCACGGCCGGTATTGATCCTGGCGCGCCAGTTCGTCGAAGTGATAGGCGATGTACTGTCCGGCCAGACCGCCGGCGGCGAGCGCGATCAGCAACAGCCAGAGCAGGCGACGGCCCCAGGGCGAGCGGCGTTTCTGCCAGTCCAGTTGCAGCGGATCGTCGGTCAGGTCCTGCAACGCTTCGGCGCGCGCACTGGTTTCGACGCGTTCGCGTTTTTTGCGCGCAGGCACGATCAGTGGCCGTTCGTCATCCATGTCGTCGCTGGCCGACAGGCGTTCGCGTCGGGCATTCGGGTCGATCGGATCGTGCAGGCGCATTGGCGGAATTGGCGGTTCGTCATCGAGATCCACCGGCTCCAGCGACAGCGAGGGCTCGGTGCGCTCCGGTCGGAGCGGCTCGGGCTCGATGATTTCGGGTGTCTCTTCGACCTCTGGTGTGCGCTCATCCGCCGGTTCGCTGAACAGACTGTCCGGCCACGTCGTCTCTTCCGGTTCGTGGCTGTCGCGGCGAGCGCTCAGGGCATCTTCGCGCGGGCGACCGAGCTCGGTGGTCGGCTGGATTTCCCGTTGCTCGAGGCGGGCCAGTTCTTCGTCCAGGTCCAGGCTGTCCAGATCCAGCTCGGCGGCGCTCCATTGCTTCTGGCTGATGGCGCGTGGTTCGGGCGTTTCGACGATGGCCGATGGCTCGACAGGCGCCGGCTCGCTGATTAACGGCGCCACCGGCGTGACAGCTTCCTTGCCAGCGTGTTGCTCCAGCAATTGCTTGGCGGCATTGAACACTTGCAGGCAGGAGCCGCAACGAACCACCCCGCGGGCCACACTCAACTGAGCGTGGCTGACGCGGAAACTGGTTTGGCAATGCGGGCACTGGGTGACGAAGCTGTCGGTCATGCGGCGATCCGGATTGAGCAGGCGGTCATTCTAGCGCCGACGGCCGGTGATGCGCACCCAGCCATCGCGATTGGCGATCGGGTCGAGATCGAAGTCCTGCGCGTAGGCGGCGGCGACTTCGTCACCTTGTTCGGCGAGGATCCCGGACAGCGCCAGACGCCCGCCGGATTTGACCAGGCTGGACAGTTGCGGTGCCAGGGAAACCAACGGACCGGCGAGGATGTTGGCCACCAGCACGTCGGCTTTGACCTGCGGCAGGTCTTGCGGCAGGTACAGCGGGAACAACTCGTCAGCGATGTTGTTGCGCCCGGCGTTGTCGCGAGAGGCTTCCAGCGCCTGCACGTCGATGTCGGTGCCCACGGCTTCCTTGGCGCCGAGCAGCAGGGCGGCGATGGCCAGAATCCCCGAGCCGCAGCCGAAATCCAGCACGTTGCAGTCTTTCAGGTCCTGGCCGTCCAGCCATTCCAGGCACAGCGCGGTGGTCGGGTGAGTGCCGGTACCGAACGCCAGGCCCGGGTCCAGCAGCAGGTTGACCGCGTCCGGTTCCGGCGCGGCGTGCCAGCTCGGCACGATCCAAAGGCGCTGACCGAAGCGCATCGGCTGGAAACCATCCATCCAGCTGCGTTCCCAGTCCTGGTCTTCGATCACTTCGCTGTGATGCTCGGGCAGCGGGCTGCCGGTCAGCAGTTCCAGATGGGCCAGTACCGGGGCGGCTTCGGTGCCGCCCTCGAACAGGGCCAGCAAGTGGGTGTGCGCCCACAGCGGGGTCGTATTGAGTTCCGGTTCGAAGATCGGCTGATCTTCGGCATCCATGAAGGTCACCGAAACGGCGCCCACTTCAAGGAAAGCGTCTTCGTAGGTTTCGGCTTGTTCTGGGCTGATGGCGAGACGGACTTGCAGCCAAGGCATGGCGGGCACCTGTGAAAAAGATTGATTGCAGCCTAGCGGCCTGCGAGAAGCGCGCAAGTTTACGCGAGCGCGACGGTTTTGTGGGAACGGGGAATGTGTGAGCAGATGAAACCTTCGGAAACAACAAAGCCGCCCGAAGGCGGCTTTGTCAGGTGCGGGCTGAAGCTTAGTGCTTGTCGCCAGCCAGCTTGTGCTCGAGGTAGTGAATGTTCACGCCCCCTTTGCAGAAGCCTTCGTCGCGGGTCAGATCACGGTGCAGCGGGATGTTGGTCTTGATCCCGTCGACCACGATTTCGTCCAGGGCATTGCGCATGCGGGCCATGGCTTCGTCGCGGGTCGCGCCGTAAGTGATCAGCTTGCCGATCAGCGAGTCGTAGTTCGGCGGAACGGCATAACCACTGTACAGGTGCGAATCGACGCGAACGCCGTTGCCGCCTGGTGCGTGGAAATGCTTGACCGTACCCGGGCTCGGCATGAAGGTTTTCGGGTCTTCGGCGTTGATTCGGCATTCCAGCGAGTGACCGCGGATGACCACATCGTCCTGGGTGTAGGACAGCTTGTTGCCAGCGGCGATGCTGAGCATCTCCTTGACGATGTCGATACCGGTGACCATTTCCGAAACCGGGTGCTCCACCTGAACACGGGTGTTCATTTCGATGAAGTAGAAACGACCGTTCTCGTACAGGAACTCGAAGGTGCCGGCGCCACGGTAGCCGATGTCGATGCACGCCTTGACGCAGCGAGCCAGGACTTCCTTGCGCGCGTTCTCGTCGATGCCCGGTGCCGGCGCTTCTTCGAGAACTTTCTGGTGACGGCGTTGCAGCGAGCAGTCGCGGTCACCCAGATGGATGGCGTTGCCCTGGCCGTCGGACAGAACCTGCACTTCGACGTGACGCGGGTTGGTCAGGAATTTTTCCAGATAGACCATCGGGTTGCCGAACGCCGCGCCTGCTTCGGAGCGGGTCAGTTTGGCCGAGGCGATCAGGTCTTCTTCCTTGTGCACCACGCGCATGCCGCGACCACCACCGCCGCCGGCGGCCTTGATGATCACCGGATAGCCGACTTCACGACCGATGCGCAGTGCCGTTTCCTCGTCTTCCGGCAGCGGGCCGTCGGAACCTGGAACGGTTGGCACGCCGGCTTCGATCATCGCGTGCTTGGCCGATACCTTGTCGCCCATCAGGCGAATGGTTTCGGCTTTCGGGCCGATGAAGGCGAAGCCGGAGTTCTCGACCTGCTCGGCAAAGTCGGCGTTTTCCGCGAGGAAACCGTAGCCTGGGTGAATGGCGGTGGCGCCAGTCACTTCAGCGGCCGCAATGATTGCCGGGATGTGCAGGTAGGAGTGCGCGGCAGAAGCCGGGCCGATGCAGACGGATTCGTCTGCCAGACCCAGGTGCATCAGCTCTTTGTCGGCCTTGGAGTAAACGGCGACGGTCTTGATGCCCATCTCTTTGCAGGCACGCAGAATCCGCAGGGCGATCTCACCGCGGTTAGCGATCAGAACTTTTTCCAACTTCGCAGTCATCAAAGGCTCTCCGCAGTTCAAACGATGGTGAACAGCGGTTGGTCGTACTCAACCGGCTGGCCGTCTTCGACGAGGATGGACTCGATCACACCGCTGGTTTCAGCTTCGATGTGGTTCATCATCTTCATGGCTTCGACGATGCACAGGGTGTCGCCTTTTTTCACGGTCTGGCCGACTTCAACGAAGGACGGCGAGGTTGGCGAAGATTTGCGATAGAAGGTGCCGACCATCGGCGAACGGGCCACGGTGCCGTTCAGCGCTGGAGCAGCAGCGGCAGCTGGAGCTGCGG
Organism: Pseudomonas sputi; assembly: GCF_021603585.1. Taxonomy (GTDB): domain Bacteria; phylum Pseudomonadota; class Gammaproteobacteria; order Pseudomonadales; family Pseudomonadaceae; genus Aquipseudomonas; species Aquipseudomonas sputi. Next base: position 22,163 of record NZ_BQHI01000028.1, read on the forward strand.
CTGCAGCAGCCACCGGAGCGGCAGCGGCGGCAGGTGCAGCGGCCGGAGCCTGCATCGGAGCCGGAGCGTAGTACTGCTGCGCCGGGGTCTTGCTGTGACGGCTGATGCGTACGGACTCTTCGCCTTCCTTGATCTCGAGCTCGTCGATGCCGGACTCTTCCAGCAATTCGATCAGTTTCTTAACTTTACGGATATCCATGAATCATCAACTCCCAAGGGTCGGTCAGGGGCGTATAGCTTGGTGTTCAAGCTGCTCTAGTGCAGCCTCCAGGGCCAGTCGATAACCGCTGGCGCCAAGGCCGCAGATCACTCCTACCGCTACGTCGGAGAAGTAGGAGTGATGGCGGAAAGGTTCGCGTTTGTGCACGTTGGACAAATGCACTTCGATGAATGGGATGCTCACTCCCAGCAGCGCGTCACGTAATGCGACACTTGTGTGTGTAAATGCTGCCGGGTTGATCAGAATGAAGTCGACGCCTTCACCGCGTGCGGCGTGGATGCGATCGATCAATTCGTACTCGGCGTTGCTTTGCAGATACAGCAGATGATGGCCGGCTTCGCGGGCGCGGCGTTCCAGATCCTGATTGATCTGCGCCAGGGTGGTCGACCCGTAGGTCCCGGGCTCCCGGGTGCCGAGCAGGTTCAGGTTGGGGCCGTGCAGCACCAGTAGCGTTGCCATCTGCGTGTTCCTTGTTATGGGTGAGCCTTCGTCAGAACCCGGCGACTATGCCGCAAAGACTTTGTGACTGTCCAGTTCTCTGCAATAGCCAGCACGATGTCCGATGTTTGCGCAAAATATGTGACCGACCGATTAAATCCGGTCATTCGCTTTGGCAACACGTTCGGCGAAGTCGCTGGCGTTGATCTCGCCGATCACCCGCACATCGCGACGTTCCACCCCGTCCTTGCCAAAGAACATCAGCGCCGGTGGGCCGAACAGGCTGTAGCGATCCAGCAGGGTGCGTTGCTCAGCATTGCTTTCGGTGATGTCGAAGCGGATCAAGCGATAGCCCTTCAGCCGATCCACGACCGTGGCGTCATTGAGCACTTCGTGCTCGATGACTTTGCAACTGATGCACCAGTCGGCGTACCAGTCGAGCAGCAGGGGGGTGCCGGCGGTTTTCGCTTCGAGCAACACCCGGTCCAATTCCGCCGGGGTACTGACGGTCTGCCACAAACCGCTGTTTTGTGCGGTCGCGCCGCTGTCGGCAAGGCGCGCCGGGGCCATCGGGTTCAACGGATCGGTCTGCCCGCTGAACGCGCCGTACCAGCAGGCCAGCGCATAAAACAGCAGGAACATGCCGAGCAACTGGCCGAGGCGTTTGCGCGGCGGTTTGTAGACGAATTCCAGAGCACCGAGGAACAGGCCGACACCACCGGCCAGCAAGCCGATCAGCAGCAACGTGATCTGTCCTGGCAATACCCGGCTGAGCAAACCGATGGCCAGCCCGAGCAGCAACACGCCGATGCCGTTCTTCACGTACATCATCCACGGCCCGCTTTTCGGCAGCCATGCCGCGCCGCCAGTGGCCACCAGCAACAGCGGTGCGCCCATGCCCAGGCCAAGCATGAACAGCTTCAGGCCACCGCCCAGCGCATCGCCGCTGGCGCTGATATAAAGCAGTGCGCCGGCCAGCGGGGCGGAAACGCACGGCGAGACCAGCAGACTCGACACCACGCCCAACACCGCCGCGCCCCACAGCGAGCCGCCTTCGGTGCGCCCGGCAATCCGGTCGAGGCGGCTGCTGATGAAGTGCGGCAGTTTCAGCTCGAACACGCCGAACATCGCCAGCGCGAAAACGGCAAAGAACATCGCGAACGGCACCAGCACCCACGCCGATTGCAGCCGCGCCTGCAAATTCAATTGCGCGCCGAACAGCCCCATCAAGGCCCCGAGCAGCGCAAAGCACGCAGCCATCGGCAGCACATAAGCCAGCGACAGATTGAAACCACGCCAACCGCCGACCTGACCGCGCAACACCACTCCGGACAGGATCGGCAGCATCGGCAATACACAGGGCGTGAAGGTCAGCCCCAGGCCTGCCAGGAAGAACAGCGCCAGATCACGCCAGTCCCAGCCCGTCACTGGAGCGGACGCGTCGCTCGGCGCTGCGTTGCCTTCGATGCTCAGGCGTTCGGTTTCCGGTGGATAGCACAAGCCCTTGTCGGCGCAGCCCTGATAGGTGACGGCCAGCGTGAACGCCCGGGAATCATTGCGCGGCAGTTGCACATCGAGAATGCCGTGGTAGACCTCGACGTCGCCGAAATACTCGTCGTGCTTCTGCTCGCCTTGGGGCAGTTGTGCGGCGCCGAGTTTCACTTCGGCAGGCTCGGCACGAAACTGGAAGCGATGGCGGTAGAGGTAATAGCCTTCGCTGGCGACGAAGCGCAGCTTGACCGATTGCGGCGTGCTCTCGACCAGGCTCAGTTGAAAGGCTTCGCGCACCGGCAGGAAATCGGCGCTGTTGTTGACCGAGCCCAGCGTGGCGCTGGGCTTGCTGTCGAACAGACCGGCGGCGCCGGCCGGCAGGGCGAAGACGAAAAACAGCAGGCAGAGCAGACGGCGCATGACAATCTCGCGAATCAGAGGTGCGGGAATGATAGCGGACTTGGCCCTGCGCTGTGTGTCACACGCGGAACGCCTGCACGGCGGTGTGCAGTTGACCGCCGAGCAACAGCAGGTTCTCGCCTTGCTCGCGACCCTGGCCGATGCGCAGCAGATTGTCCCCGCCCAACTGGTGAATCCGTTCGCTGTGATCGCGGATCTCGCTGACCGCGCCGCTCTGTTGCGCGGTGATGTCGGCGATGCGGATGGCCGTGTCGGAGATGGTCTGGATCGCGCCGACAATCCTGTCCAGCGCACCGTCTGCCGATTGCGCCTGATTGGCCGTAGCCTCGGCGTGTTCGACCTGGGCGCGCATGCCCTCGACCGATTGCCTCGCTGCAGTTTGCAGGCCGGCGATCAGGGTCTGGATTTCTGCGGTGGCGCCGGCGGTGCGTTGCGCCAGCGAGCGCACTTCCTCGGCCACCACGGCGAATCCGCGCCCCATTTCCCCGGCGCGGGCGGCTTCGATCGCCGCGTTGAGCGCCAGCAGGTTGGTCTGGTCGGCAATCGAGCGAATGACCGTCAGCACGCCGCCGATGGTCGCCGACTCTTCGGCCAGGTGTTCGATCATTTGCGCGTTGCCTTGCACTTCGCCGACCAGCGCGTGCAGGCCGGTGAGGCTCTGGCCGATCACTTGTTGCCCGTGTTCGACGGCGAGCCCGGCATGGCGGCTGGCATCGGCGGCCTGGCGTGCATCGCCGGCCACTTGCTGGATGGTCGCTTCCAGTTCGCCGAGGGAGTCACGGATCAGCGCTGTATCGCCGGCCTGGTGTTCGGCGCCGCTGTGCAAGTCATTGCTCAGCTCGGCGAGGGTGCGGCTGCTGCCCGCCACCTGCTCGGCATTGCCGCGAATGGTTCCGACCAGATCCACCAGATAGGCGCGCAGACGATTGAGCGAGGCTTCGATGTCGTGCAGCTCGCGGTTGGTCTTGCCCAGGTGAATATCGCGGCTGAAGTCGCCTTCGGCCCAGGTCGACAGCGCCGGCGCGAGGTTGGTCAAGGTTCGGGCCAAGCGTCGTTGCAGGGTATCGATCAGCAGCGCGATCAGCAGAATCAGGCCGATCATCACGCCTTGCATCAGCCGTACTTCGCCCTGGATCTGCCCGTGCTGGGCGCGCACCACTGGTTCAAGACCGGCGATGGCTTGCTGCACGGCGGCGATTTTCTGGTGGGTCGCGGCGCTCAGGTCGGTGCGTTTCTGGATCTGATCGCGGGTGCGCGCCAGCTCCGCCGGATAACGGCCGAGCAGGCTGTTGAGTTCGCGTTTGAGGCCGACGCCGGCGTCTTCGGCGGCGGCTTTTTCTGTGCTTTCGATGCCCATCATCGCAGCAAAATCGTCGCTGCCGGATTCACTGCTGGCGACCACGCCGAGCAAGGGCAGGGCGTCAATCGTTTGGGCCTGGGCGCGGATGTTGCTGACTTCGCGCTCGACATCGGCGGCCAGTTCGCTGCGTCCGCTGCTGACCAGTTTGTCCCGGGCCAGCGACAGTTTGCCCAGGTGTTGGGAGGCAATCAGCAGGGGCGTCAGGTAGGTCGCGTTGCCGCCGGCGTAGGTGTTGAGCTGATCAAGGCTGGCGCTCAATTCGCGCTCGGCCTGCAACAGCAGGGCTTGTGGGTCACCGGCCAGTTTGCCGGCGGCCAGCAGGTCGGTCTTGCTGAATCCATCGAGGTCGGTGAGGCTCGGGCGCAGGGTGTCGGCCAGGGCGGGCGGCAGCTCGCCGAGTTCTTTCTGCAAATGATCGATGGCCTGACTGGCGCTGCTCAGACGCAGGGCGTCGCCACTGGCCAGGTAATCCTCGACATTGCGTGCCACGTCATTCTGAAATTGCTGCGACAGCCCCAGGTAACGCTCCATCAACAGATACGGGCGTTCCAGAGCTTTCTGCGACCACCACAGCGTGGCACCGAGAGCCACGCAGACGGCGACCAGCAACAGAGTATTGAGATTGGTGAGCAACTTCAGGCGCATGACGGCTACCAACGGCAGAATGGTAAGCGCCTGAATTTATTGCGGTTCTGTTACAGGGTTATGACCGATTGGGTCGATTCCGATGAAAAAGTGGCACTTTGCTTTGAGTCGCGCGCGGTCTGCACCCGATTGCGTCCTTCGCCCTTGGCGCGGTACAGCGCCTCGTCGGCCTGGCTGGCCATCATCAGGCTGTCGGAGTCGTCGCGCATCTCCACCACGCCGGCGCTGAAGGTGCACCACAGATCCTGCGGCTGGGCCGGATAGTGAATCTCGGCAAAGCGCTGGCGGATTTCATCGAGCACTTTGTGCGCGGCTTCTATATCGGTGTCGGGCATGACGATGGCGAACTCTTCGCCACCGTAGCGGCCGATGAAATCGGTCTTGCGCAGACGCTGCTTGAGGAACAGCGCCAGGCTCTTGATCACGCGGTCGCCCATGGGGTGGCCGTGACTGTCGTTGACCCGTTTGAAGTGATCAATGTCGAGCATGGCAAAGCTCAGCGGCTTGTTCTCGCGGCGGGCGCGGAACGAGCAGTCTTCGAGCAATTGCAGAATGTGGGTGTGGTTGTACAGGCCGGTGAGGCTGTCGCGGACCATCCGCGCTTTCAGGTTGCGCGCGCGGGCGGCGCGGTTGCGCACGGTGGTGATCAGGTGACGCGGCTTGATCGGCTTGGTCAGGAAGTCGTCGCCGCCCTCGCTCATGGCGTCGAGCTGCTTGTCCAGATCGTCTTCGGCCGACAGGTAAATGATCGGCACGCTGACGTAGCGGTCGTTGTGACGGATGACCTTGGCCAGTTCGGTGCCGGTGCAGGCCGGCATGTACATGTCGAGAATGATCAGGTCCGGCTGAAAGTCCGCCAGCTCGGCCATGGCCTGGATCGGTTCGATCAGGGTGCGGGTGACGATCCCGGCGCTGTTGAGCAGGCGCTCGGTGTGCAGTGCCTGGGCGCGGGAGTCGTCGATGATCAACACTTTATAGGGTTCGTACTGGGCGACGCAGGTCAGGACTTCGATCTTCTCCAGCAGGCTCGAGGCTTCGAGGGTGCCGGTGAGAAATTCCTGGCCTCCGGCGCGTACCGCCGCGAGGCGGGTCGGGGTGTCGGTTTCGTGCAGACTGAAGAACAGCAGCGGCAGCGGTTCTTCCAGACCCTGCTGGGCTTCGGCGGCGAGTGTCAGGCCGACGCCGGCACCGCTGAAATCCACGTCCATGACGATCGCGGCCGGCAGGCGCTCGACCATCGAGGAGCGAAACGCCGACACACTGTCCAGCGCCTGGGCGCTCAGACCGAAAAACTCCAGCTGCTTGGCCAGCCGCTCGGCGCGGTCGTGATCCTGCAGCATCACGTAGATCGGTTTGCGCAGGGGCGGCAGGAAGGTCTGATCGAGCTGATCGCCATGGCGCAGCCCGGTGCGCGACAGGCGCTGCATCAAACGGTTGAGGTCGGTGATCAGGCCGCTGCTCAGGCGTCCGCGATTGGCATCCACCGCTTCCAGCGACTGGCTGATGTGGCGGGCCAGCTGCGTGTGTTCGGGCTGTTCGAAGCGCTCGGCAAAACGCAGCAGGCGCAGATTGGCCTCGCTCAGTTCGGCGAGATCGGCAGTGGACCACTCACTGCGTTGCAGGCGCTGCCATATCTCAAGAATCTGACGTGCCTGATGAATTACCCGCTGGGCAAAGTGGTGCTTGAGGCGCTCACGGCTGGGGTCTTCTGGCTCGGTCATATCCTGACTACTAGTTAGGCTGCATGCTGAGATCGACTGGTGGCTCTATGCTAGCACCTCTTTTCCCTTACATGAGTGTCGTACGTCAATAATCTGCGGTGCGTCACCATTCAGTTTCTGACTGGGCGGTTTTGTCCGGGACTTGCTCGTCGATCAAGTGCCCGTGAACCGGGCCTTAAAGGATGTTTCTCAAGGCTTTTGAGGACGCTTCCCCCGCACTGGATGGTCATCGTCTGTCAGGGCTTTCTGATTTTTCCCAAGGTCGGTTTCGCAAGGGTTTTGCGCTGGTAGGGTCAGGGAAACCCCTACCGGATGTTTGCCCGAACATGGCCCAGTGTTTCAACAAACACCCCAGCGATGCCCAGCGCCTGAATCACAGCATCACGCCCGTCGCCGACTGCGAGTGCAATGAAGAGAGGTTGTATGGCGAACGGGTGAGGGTGACCGAGGTACCGGTTTTGACGTGCCAGTGCCTTTGGCGTGCCTATCAGCGGGAGGCGGAAAAAATCGTCGCCCCTGACGGCGCGTTGATCGCCGATCCCGTGCAGCGCAATCGGGCGATCAACGCCGCGTATGCCCGACTGTGGCTGCATGATTCGCGGTTCCAGTGGGCCGGGCTGGCGGCGTTCGCGTCCAAGCAGGTCGGTTGTGGATTGCTGCATGCGGCGGACAGTATCAAGCTGATCCGCCAGGAGCATGAGGCGCGGCAGCGGGTGCGGGACGGGCGCCGAGAGTCCGGGCTGCTCACTCCGGACAAAATGCCCCGACAGGCCGAGGACTGGGGGGATTACCAAGAGGCGAGGGCGCGCAACCCTGTGCCTTCGCTGGATTTGCGTACTTCGGGTGAAGAGCTGTCATTGGTGCAGCAACAGTTCCGGCATGTGTACGACATGATGGCGATGGGCAATACCACGCTGTTTCTGGATGTTTATCCGCTGCATCAGTTTTATGCGGTGCGAGGGTTGGCGGAGTTGAAGAAGTGTTTGAGGGCACGCGAAGGCATTTATGGGTACGCAAAGTTTCCCGTGCTTTGGCCGGTAAGTCAGGAAACGCTCCCGTTTGGGAAGGCGTTTGAACAAGTCTTGAATGCCTTCGAGGCCATTGAGGCGGGAAACATTGCCTCAAGCGTGCAACATCTGGCCTGGCACGAACAGCAAAACATTCTTCAGCCGAGCATCTACGAAAACCGTCAATTGGTAATGCTGCTGCGTAGCAACCATTTTTCCTACGTGACCGGCTTCCCTTCCGGTGTAGCCCAGGCCATCGAGCTGACCCTCTCCAGTCAATGTCAGCGGGTCGATGACGGTCGCACCATCGATTTTGGCCGCAACCCGCTGGCGGACCTGTCCGATCTCGATCAGCGAATGGCGTTTGTCCTGCGGGCCGCAGCCCGTTTTCACCAGATGCTCAATGACAGCAACAGAGACGCACTGGCGCAATCCATCCGTGAGATTGCTGCCTTGGAGGGCGCTTGATGCGCTTGCGTGCCTGTCTGTCCAGATGGCGTTGTTGGGCATGGCTGGGGTTTTGTGGTGTTTTGGCAGTGGCTGCTGCACGTCAATTGACACAGCCTCTGTGGGGCGATTCTGTGATCGCCATGTCCGTTGGAGGAACGTATGAATACATGCGTGACCATTCGACCGCACCCCTCGTTATATGGGGCCATGTTGGCAGGCGCGTCTGGGGTGGCGCTTCCAGGACAGATGCGCGCCTGCGATTTGTCGATCCGCAGTACGGTTTCGAAACGCCGCTGGCGCGGTTCTTTACGTTCACTTTCAAGGGTGACGTGGTCGGTAATATTCGTATGTCTCCCCAGGTCGAACCGTTGCTGATTGAAGATGCCTTGAAGGTCGTTCTCGATCTGCAAGCCCAATGGTGCGCGAAAGGGTGGAAACCCATGGGGACGCGGCACAATCCCACCATCGCGGACACCCCCGAGTGGCGGGCCTTTCTAAGGCCGGGGGTACGGACTGGTACCACTTACTGGAAGGCCGGCGAGCAGTACGAAGCGATGTTGTTTCTTGGACGATTCGCCGACTCCAGACACCCCGATCAGGAGCGCTATCTCATCACTCTAGAGCTCAGCAGACCCTGGAGATTCGAGGAAACGGAAGACCTCTACGAAGAACCCCACCCCTTTCCTTCGCCTCAACCCAAACAAGGAGCAATACCATGCCAACCCCCGCTTTCATGACGATCTACGGCAGCCATCAGGGCCTGATCAGCGCCGGTGCCTTCACCGAACCGTCGGTGGGCAACAGCTACCAGAACGGGCGTGAGGACAAGATCATGGTTCAGGCCTTCAGCCACGGCATTCTCCTGCCCAACGGCGCGGGTGCCGGGCGGCGAATGCACAAGCCGCTGGTCATCACCAAAACCATCGACAAAGCGTCGCCGCTGATCCAGGTCGCCCTGTGTTCCGGTGAACGGCTGAGCAAGTGTTGTCTGGAGTTCTATCGAACATCGGCCCACGGTACTCAGGAGCACTTCTATACGATTGAACTGGAGGACGCGCAGATCGTCAGCGCCGAGGTCTTTATGCCCGACTGCCAGGACCCAGTCACAGCGCACCTGACACAACGGGAAAAAGTCCACTTCAGTTACCGGCGCATCTACTGGCGGCATGAGATCAGCCGGACAATGGGCTCGGATGAGTGGCAGAGCGAGGGCCAGGGATGAGGCTGGTTCACCATTCGCACCTGACCGAAAACGAGCGCCTGCATGTCTATCCGGTGGATCAGGCGCTGGAGCGGGTTTGCAAGGTATTGCTGGAAAGGCAACCCCTCGAAGGTCTCGATCAACTGCGGGCAGGCCTGATGCTCGATCTGGACAGCGCAGTGCTGGAGCACATCGAGCGCGGCGACTGGCGGTTGCTCAGGTCAGAAGCCGATTACAGCGAATGGCCCGTTGCCCAGGCAGCCTTCGATCAGGCGGTGCTCGACCTGATGAACAATCCACCGGCTCAACCCACCCGAACACCGCGAATCTATCGTCTGGTCGACAGCATGACCGGCGAGCCATTGCCGCTGCAGGCCTACATTGCAACCATCGATGGGGTTCCCACCCAGCGCCGAACTGATGCCGAGGGCATTGCTCATCTGTTCATGCCGGAGGATGCCGGGCAGATTTCAATGCGAATTTTCAACGTCTGAAGCCTGCGTCTATCCTTTCGTTCACTGACGACCTCCACTTGTTTTTCTCCGCTACCCTGATCGCGGGTGCCCGGTCGAGGCACGTTGTTGTATGGTTGTGGTCGAACCGTTGAACCCAAGATTGAAAGGATATCGCCATGCTGGACTGGAAGAACCGCGCGGGCAGCGCGCCTGAACGTGCCGCCGAGCCCAAGTCGGCCACCCGCAGCTATGTCGGCGGGCTGTTGTTCAGCCGGGCGCTGGCCACGCTGGTCGCCATTTACCTGTTGGTGACCATTGCCCTTGGCTGGTACTGGAGCCAGGAGCCGGCGCTGTTTCCCGTCGCGCAGAACGCCCAGGTTGCCGCCGAGAAAGAGGGCAGGCAGATGGTGGTCGGCTACACCACCGTCGAAACCCTGAAAACCGTTGCCGGCACTTTGCTCGACAAGCCAGGTGGCTACATTTCCAACGACCGTTTCCCGCCTGGCCTGTGGATGGACAACATGCCGAGCTGGGAATACGGCGTGTTGGTGCAGGTCCGCGACCTGACCCGCGCCTTGCGCAAGGATTTCGCCCGCTCGCAGTCGCAATCGGCTGAAGACGCCGACCTGGCCAAGGCCGAGCCGCGCTTCAACTTCGACAACAAGAGCTGGATCCTGCCGTCCAGCGAGTCGGAATATCAGGAAGGCATCAATTCCCTGAGCCGTTATCAGGCGCGCCTGTCCGACCCGGCCCAGAAAAGTGCGTTGTTCTATGCCCGCGCCGACAACCTGAACAACTGGCTGGGTGATGTCGGCACTCGCCTCGGTTCTCTGTCGCAACGCCTGTCGGCCAGTGTCGGCCGGGTCAAACTCAACACTGCGCTGAAAACCGAAGTGCCGGCGGTGGGTGAAGTGCCGCAGGTCGACGAGGAAGTGGTCGAGACTCCCTGGATGCAGATCGACAACGTGTTCTATGAGGCCCGTGGCCAGGCCTGGGCGCTGTCGCACCTGCTGCGCGCGATCGAGGTCGATTTCGCCGACGTGCTGGCGAAGAAGAACGCGACCGTCAGCGTGCGTCAGATCATCCGTGAGCTGGAAGCGTCTCAGGAACCGGTCTGGAGCCCGATGATCCTCAACGGCAGCGGCTTCGGTGTGCTGGCCAACCACTCGCTGGTCATGGCCAACTACATTTCCCGGGCCAACGCGGCCGTGATCGATTTGCGTCAACTGCTCAATCAGGGCTGAGTCATGGACGAGAGCGCCAAAGAGGCGGCTCACCGCGCCGCTTCGGATGCCGAACAGATCGCCTGGGTCGACGAGCAGGACAACCTGCTTGGTGCGCTGGTGCGTTCGGACCTGCGAGAACGCGGACTGATCGGCCGTGGTACCTACATCATGCTGTTCAACTCCGCCGGTGAGCTTTGCGTCCATCGGCGTACGTTGAGCAAAGCCATCTATCCCGGTTACTGGGACGTGGCGGCGGGCGGCATGGTGCAGGCGAACGAGACCTACGCCGAGTCGGCGGCCCGTGAGCTGGAAGAAGAGTTGGGAGTGAGCGGCGTCGAGCTGACGGCTCACGACCACTTCTACTTCGAGGACACCGGCAATCGCCTGTGGTGTTCGGCGTTTTCGGCCGTGTGGGACGGGCCGCTGATCCTGCAGCCGGAGGAGGTGCTCGAAGCGCGCTTCATTCCCGTCGAGCAGGTCATGCGGGAAATCCGGCAAAAACCTTATTGCCCGGACTCTCTGGCCGCGTTGCAACGCTATTTGAAGGCGCAACAAAGCGACGTCGCAAAGAACACATAAATTGGCGCCGATTGGCACTTAGCAATCGGCGTTTTTGCCGTTACACTGCGCGACCTTTTCAAGCTGTGCCGGTCCGCTTTCAGGAGCTGATGGCACAGTAGCGCTGCCCCTGCCTGAGTGGGGCTTCGCGGTCGATAGCCTTGCCCGAGGCTGCGATCAGTCTTTGTCCTCCCGAGAGGATTGCCGGTGGCCAAAAAAGCCGCATCCTTCGCCGCCCTGGGCGGCCTGGTATTTTCCACCGACGCAGGTCGTCATTGCCCGGAATGCAGCAAACCGGTGGACGCCTGTATCTGCAAGCAAACCGTGATTCCGGCCGGCGACGGCATTGCCCGCGTGCGCCGCGAGAGCAAGGGTCGTGGCGGCAAGACGGTGACCACCATCACCGGTGTGCCCCTGGCCGAAGACGCACTGAAGGAGCTGGCGACAACGTTGAAGAAACGTTGCGGCACTGGCGGTGCGTTGAAAGACGGGGTCATCGAGATTCAGGGCGACCATGTCGAGCTACTGCTGGCCGAACTGATCAAGCACGGTTTCAAGGCGAAGAAGTCCGGCGGCTAGCAGCCTCTGTGAAACCCACCGGCGGCTTGATTCAGCTCCAGAGTCCCTGGGTCTGACGTCGTTTCCATGGTTTTCACAGAGCCTGTTCATGAACGGTTTCTAAACTCAACGCAGTCAGCGCGGTCTACCGCCCCGCTGACGAACCGTCATTTTCATTCTTTAGACTGCGCCGGCCTGCGATCAGGCGACGCACTATGACTTCTTTATAGGGGACTTCGATGTCCGTACGACGCACACGCAAAGACGATGGCAGCCAATGGACAGTTGCGGACAGCCGCAGTGTTTACGGGATTCGCCATTGGGGGGCCGGGTATTTCGCGATCAATGACGCCGGTCGCGTCGAAGTTCGTCCGAACGGCCCGAGCAGCTCGCCTATCGATCTGTTCGAACAAGTCGACCAGTTGCGCAAGAGCGGCTTGTCCCTGCCGCTGCTGGTGCGTTTCCCCGACATTCTGCAAGACCGTGTCCGTCAGCTGACCGGCGCGTTCGACGCCAACATCGAGCGTCTGGAGTATCAGAGCAAATACACCGCGCTTTACCCGATCAAGGTCAACCAGCAGGAAGCGGTGATTGAAAACATCATCGCCACCCAGAACGTTTCGATCGGTCTGGAAGCCGGCTCCAAGCCTGAACTGCTGGCGGTGCTGGCGCTGGCGCCGAAGGGCGGGACCATCGTCTGCAACGGTTACAAGGACCGCGAGTTCATCCGTCTGGCGCTGATGGGCCAGAAGCTCGGCCACAATGTATTCATCGTGATCGAGAAAGAATCGGAAGTCGGTCTGGTGATCGAAGAAGCCGCCTCGCTCAAGGTCAAGCCGCAGGTCGGCCTGCGCGTGCGTCTGTCGTCCCTGGCGTCGTCGAAGTGGGCGGACACCGGTGGCGAGAAATCCAAGTTCGGTCTGTCGGCGGCGCAACTGCTGTCGGTGGTCGAGCGTTTCCGCGCGGCGGGCCTGGATCAGGGCATCCGTCTGCTGCACTTCCACATGGGTTCGCAGATCGCCAACCTGGCTGACTACCAGCATGGCTTCAAGGAAGCGATCCGTTACTACGGCGAGCTGCGCAACCTCGGTCTGCCGGTCGATCACATCGACGTCGGTGGTGGCCTGGGTGTGGACTACGACGGTACACACTCGCGCAACGCCAGTTCGATCAACTACGACATGGACGATTACGCCGGTGTCGTGGTCGGCATGCTCAAAGAGTTCTGCGACGCGCAGGCCCTGCCGCATCCGCACATCTTCTCCGAAAGCGGCCGCTCGCTGACCGCGCACCACGCGATGCTGGTGGTGCAGGTGACCGACGTCGAGAAACACAATGACGACGTGCCGCAGATCGAAAACAAGGAAGCGCTGCCGGAAACCGTGCAGTGGCTGGTTGACCTGCTCGGTCCGACCGACATCGAAATGGTCACCGAGACCTACTGGCGCGCCACCCACTACATGAGCGACGTGGCCGCCCAGTACGCCGACGGCAAACTGACCCTGGCCGAGAAAGCCCTGGCCGAGCAGTGCTACTTCGCGGTGTGCCGTCGTCTGCACAACTCGCTGAAGGCGCGTCAGCGTTCGCACCGTCAGGTGCTGGACGAACTCAACGACAAGCTGGCCGACAAGTACATCTGCAACTTCTCGGTGTTCCAGAGCCTGCCGGACACCTGGGCGATCGATCAGGTGCTGCCGATCATCCCGCTGCACCGTCTCGACGAAGAACCGCTGCGTCGCGCGGTGCTGCAGGATCTGACCTGCGACTCCGACGGCAAGATCAACCAGTACGTCGACGAGCAGAGCATCGAGACCAGCCTGCCGGTGCACGCGCTGAACGAAGGTGAAGACTACTTGCTGGGCGTGTTCCTGGTCGGGGCCTATCAGGAAATTCTCGGCGACATGCACAACCTGTTCGGTGACACCGACTCGGTGAACATCTACCAGAACGCCGACGGCAGCGTGTACCACGCCGGCATTGAAACCCACGACACCATCGAAGACATGCTGCGCTACGTGCACCTGTCGCCGGAAGAGTTGATGACCCACTACCGCGACAAGTGCGCCAGTGCCCGCATCAGCGCCAGCGAGCGTACCCAGTTCCTCGATGCATTGCGCCTGGGTCTGACCCGCTCCTCTTACCTGTCTTCCTGAGGCCAGGTTTCGCTTTCATCTGGTTGTCTGAAATTGTTCCGCCCATCGCGGACGTTTCAGATAACCGGGTGAGACGCTTCTTTTTCTCTTCGCGAAACGGCCTGCTTCCGGGCGAGCAAAGTGACGTCGTCTGCTTTTCGCGTAGGTCATTTCCGAATTTGTAGTTCGGCCCTCTACTCGGCCATGGGTCTCGGCGAGAATCCCCGCCCGCCCCCCTGTAGAGATTCCCTCCATGTTCGATCCAGCCGACGAGCCGTCGTTTCGTCTCGATGTAGCGGGCCTGTCCGACTCGCTTGAAGTCCTGGCATTCACGGGTTGCGAAGCCATCAGCGAGCCTTTTGCGTTCGAGATCGACGTGCTGGTCAATGATCCGCACCTGGACCTTGCCGGGCTGATGTATCGTTCGGCGCGCCTGTGTTTCGGGCCTGGTGACAATGGTGTTCACGGGCAGTTGCACAGCCTTGTCCAGCATGAACAAGGACGCGGTGCCCGGTTGTGCCGGGCGCGGCTCGGGCCGCGGTTGAGCTGTCTGGGGCTGCGCTTCAGCCAACGCATCTTCAGCGACCGCTCGGTGCCGCAGATTCTTGATCAGGTGCTCAGAGAGCACGGCATCAGTGGCAACTGGCGCCGGTTCGATCTGCAGGCTGTGTATCCGCCCCGGACATTCTGCACCCAGTACGGCGAGTCGGATCTGCAACTGGTGCAGCGGTTGTGTGGGCAGGCACGCATTCACTATCACTTCGAACATGGGAGCCGAGGACATTGCCTGGTGTTCGGGGATGACCCGGCCCGGCTGCCGCGCGCCGGCAATCTGCGATTCGAGGGCGAACAAGGGGAGCGGTCGCCGACAGTGCGCCGCTGGCAACTGGGCGAGCACGCGTGCCTGCACGCAGAAGGCTCGCGGCGAACACGTACGGCGCAGGGGCACTCCGACTCGCCAACCCTGCGCAGTGGCCAATGGTTGACGATCTCCGGCGAGCCCCTGGCAGACGCGAATACGCAATGGCTGGTGAGCCGAATCGAGCACCGGGCCGATCAGTCACTCGAACCGCCCTACAGCAACAGGATTTTTGCCGCTGACCAGTTATCGACATCCCGGTCATCCGTTGACCACCAGGGGGCGCGCATGTGCAGCCCGCAACGTGCGTGGGTGGTGTCGGTCGAGGAAGCGCAACCTGATGCCGTGCGGCCGGTGGCCGTTCAGTTCGACTGGCTTTATCAGGGCGAGGGGGCCCGTCCCAGCCACTGCTGGCTGCCGCTGGCTCCGGCGTTGGCCGATACGCCGATGGCATCATTGAAGGACGGGGTCGAGGTGGTGGTGAGCTTTCTGGAAGGTGACCCCGAGCGGCCCGTGATCAGTGGCGTCTTGCAGGCCCCGGCACTCACCGAGGCCATCGAGGATGACGCACCGTCACCGCTGCCCGAACACCTGGATATCACGGGCTTGCCTCAATGGTTGAAGGCGGCCGAGCCTTTGTTGTTGCTGTGCCTGATACCGGGGGGCGGCAGTTATCGCCATTGCGCGGCATCACTGTGCAGCTGTCGATTGGTCGCCGGGCTCAAAACGAGCGACGGAAGATGAGCGTCGCGGCTCCCGGGCAACGTGCGCAGTGGTTGCTGCTGGACATCGCACAGGCACCGCAGGCAGTGAAGACGTTACGCCAGGGATTCTCCGGTGTGAACAGCCTGAAGCTGTTTGACGGTACCGAGTTTGAGCCGGCCAGTGAGCAAGGACCATGGCTGGTGGACCTGCGCGATAGCCCTGCGCTGTCGGCGCTCTGCCACACCGACCCGCTGACCTGGCAAGGGCTGTTGCTGGGCAGCGACGCTGCGGCGCAGGCATTGCGCGAACACTTGCAGCGGATGCTGACCGTGTCCATCGGCCTGAACCACCGGGCACTGCTCAATTTCTACAATCGTCAGACCGCCAGCTACTTTTTCGATGCCTGCGATGCCCGGCAATTGAGCTGCTGGCTTGGGCCGATCGGATGGCTGCGCTGGTTCGGCGGGACCTGGGCCGATCTGGCCGGCGGCAGTCAGGGCTGGCAGCAACTGCGCAATCCGGGGCTGGCCGTGGAGCCGCTGCGGATCGAGCAAAGCCTGACCCGCCGACAGCGTGAACGCTTGCATCGTTGTCTGCTGGATCAGCATGTCTGGCGCTGGAGTCAGGCGACGGGGAACGACTATCGGCTGATGTCAGCCTTTCAGGAGCAAGGCCTGGCGCTGGGGTTCAGCGAGCAGGCGCTGCTGGACGACTGGTTGTGGCTGCGGTTGCAGCATCCGCGTGCCGAACTGATGCCGCTGCCGCAAGGTTTGACCCCACGGGAGCGGCTCGAACTGTTACGTCGGCGCTGGCTGAATGATCCGTCGTGAGGCGTCGCTTCAGTGAGCGGCACCGTTGAACCAGCCATCGGTGCGCCGCAGCCACCACGCCAGTCCCCCGAGCGTCAGGCTGCGCAGCACCATGAACAGCAGGAATGAAATCCACAGGCCGTGATTGCCCAGACCTTGGAGCGCCCAGGCGATCGGCAGCAGCAGAATCACGGTCGCCAGCATGCCGTTGCGCATTTCCCGGGCGCGGGTGGCACCGATGAACAGGCCGTCGAGCAAGTAGCTCCAGACCGCGATCAACGGCAGGACGGCCAGGTAGGGCAGGTAGATGAACGCGGTATCGCGCACGCTCTGGATGTCGGTCTGCATTGCGATGAACAAGTGGCCGGCCAGCAGAAACAGTGCGGCAAAGCCCAGGCTCGCCAGCAACGACCAGCCACCGGCAACCACCAGCGAACGACGCAGGGCCAGACGATCCCGGGCGCCGATGGCGTGGCCGCACAGGGCTTCGACGGCGTGGGCCAGACCGTCCAGTGCGTGGGCGGTCAGCAGCAGGCCGTTGAGCAGCAGCGCGTTGGCCGCGACCGTGGCATCGCCGAGCCGGGCACCCTGCACGGTGATCAGGAAAAACACCGATTGCAGAGCCAGGCTGCGAATGAAAATGTCGCGGTTGACCGCCAGCAGCGGACGCCAGCTCTGCCAGACCTTCAGTGCCGCCCAGGCGATGTGGCCGGGATAGGCACGAAGCGCCTTGCGGGTCATCCACAGGCCGAGCAGGGCGCCGCTCCATTCGGCGATCACCGAGGCCCGCGCCGAACCGACCACGCCCCAGTCCAGGCCGATCACGAACCACAGGTTGAGCACGATATTGATCAGGTTGGTGCTCAGCAGAATGGCCAGCGGCGCCCGGGCGTTCTGGGTGCCGAGGAACCAGCCGACCAGCGCATAACTGGCCAGCGCCGCCGGCAGCCCGAACAGCCGGGTGTGGAAGAAGTCGCGGGTCAGCTGATCCAGTTCCGCCGACGGTTGCATGAAGTGCAGCGCAACCCCGCTCAGCGGTACGCCCAGCGTTCCGAGCAGCAGCGCCAGCCCCATCGCCAGCAGCAGACCCTGAAGCAGAATCTGTCGCAAGGCCGCACCGTCGCTGCGTCCGGCGGCCTGGGCGGCGAACCCGGTGGTGCCCATGCGCAGAAACCCCATGGCCCAGGCCAGAAAGGTATACAGGCTGGCGCCCACCGCCACCGCGCCCAGCTGATGGGCGTGGGGCAGATGGCCGATGACGGTGCTGTCGACCAGTGCCACCAGCGGCACGGAAATGTTGGACAGGATCATGGGGGCGGCGAGGGCCCAGACCCGGCGATGGGTCGGGCGATCGCGCCAGTCGGCGATCAGGTTGGACATGCGGGCTCCTTGGGGAGCGGCATTGTAACGGGAGGCGTCAGTGAATGATCCAGCTCAGCAGCCACAATCCCAGCAGCAACCAGATGATCCCGGCGATGATCGAGGCATTCATGAACGCGCGAATCGCCGACCACAGCAGCATCAGGCCGACGATCAGCGCGATGATGCTGATGATCGAGGTGTCCATGCCCAGCGCCTTCGACAGCCCGTCGACAAAGTTGCCACCGGCGTTGCCCAGCAGATTGAACAGGCCGCTGAGGCCGTCGACGATGAAGCGGATGATCGAGCCGAGCGCCTGCCCGAGCCATTCGAAAAAGCTTTCTACCTGCATGTCTGTTTCCTGATGAAAGAGCTGAGCCTTGGGCCGCAGCGAGGGCGGTCGAGTTCCCTGCAAGCATAGAGGGTTTTACCGGGCGACTGGCGCTTGCCTTCGCTCCGCATCCCCCCGAAGCTATACGCCTTCAGGAGAGCCCGATGAACCTTGTTGAACTGACCGAACGCCTGCACGCCATTCGCGACCGCAATGACTGGCGGCAATTTCACAGCCCGAAAAACCTGGCCATGGCCGCCAGTGTGGAAATGTCCGAACTGGTGGAAATCTTCCAGTGGCTGACCGAAGACCAGTCCCGCGAACTGCCGGCGGACAAACTCGCCCACGCCGGCCAGGAAGTCGGCGACATTGTTCTCTATCTGTTGCTGCTGTGCAGCGAGCTGGGCCTGGACATGAATGAAGTGGTGCGCAGCAAACTCGCCGACAGCGAACGGCGGTTCAGCTGATGAGCGACCGTCATTTCGACCAGTTGGCGACCCGTTTCGCCGAGAAAATCTACGGCGGTGCCAAAGGCGCGATCCGTCTCGCGGTGCTGCAGGCTGACCTCGCCGAAGCCTTGCCGGATCGTCCGTTGCGGGTGCTGGACATCGGTGGCGGCCTGGGCCACATGTCGTTGTGGCTGGCTGAGCGCGGGCACGAGGTGACCTTTACCGAGCCGGCCGAACCGATGCTCGAAGGCGCACGCCAGCGCTTTGCCGAAGCCGGGCAAACCGCGACGTTCATTCAAGCGCCCTGGCAGGAACTGCTCGGCCAGCTCACCGAACCCTACGATCTGGTGCTGTGCCATGCGGTCCTGGAATGGCTGGCCGAGCCCCACGCGATCCTGCCGGTGCTGCATCAGTTGACCAAACCCGGCGGCTGGCTGTCGCTGGCGTTCTACAACCGCGATGCGCTGATTTACCGGAACCTGCTCAAAGGCCATTTCAAGAAAATGCGCAAGAACGACATGGCCGGCGAAAAGCAGAGCCTGACCCCGCAGCAGCCGCTCGATCCACGGGAACTGGCGACGCAACTCACCGGGTTGTGGCAGGTCGAAACCCAGAGCGGGGTGCGGGTTTTCCACGATTACATGCCGGTGGAATTCCAGGCCCGCGCCGAGTTGACTGATTTGCTCGAGATGGAACTCGCCCACCGTCGTCACCCAGGCTTCGCCGGGCTTGGGCGTTACTTGCACTGGATCTGCCGGCCGATCTGATCGGAGCGAGATATGAAAGGTCATTCAGGGTTACTGCTGATCTGTCTGGGGTTGGCCGCTTGCCAGGGCAGCAACCCCTACGTAGCGCAGTCGCGACCGTTGCCGCCGGCCCCTCCGCAGGCAGCGACCACTTTCGACCGCAGCGCTTATCCTGCGCCGCCTCGGGATTACGGGCGCTATCGCAGTTGGGCGTGGCTCAACGGTCAGCTGCCGCCGGGCACGGCCTGGGCGGATTCGGCGCAAGTGGCCGAAGCTGTCAGCAGTGCGCTGGACCAGCGCGGCCTGCGCCCGCTGCATGACAACCGCCCCGCCGATCTGCTGGTCAGTGCCCACCTGAGCCTGGAAACCCGCCTGCGTCAGGTGCAGGACGATTACGGTTACTACGGCGGCGGATACGGCGGTTATGACCGTTACGGCCGCGGTTACGGGATGTACAACACGGTGCCGATCGTGCGTACCTATCAGGAACAGGTCGTGGTGGTGCGGGTCGATCTGTTCGACGCCGGCAGTGGTCAACCAGTCTGGAGCGCCAGCGCCGAAACCGGCACCCAGGGCAAGCAAAGTGATCGCACCGATGCGATTCGGCAGGCTGTCGAAAAGGCCCTGTCGGCGTATCCTCCCGGTTAGCCTTCTGCAAATGAAAGCGCCCTCAGGTTCATGTCTTCCACCGGAGAAAAACCATGTTCCGCCGTCTTGCTTTACTGGTCGTGGTCGCGCTGCTCAGTGCCTGCGCCTCGAACCAGGTCAATCATGATTTCGACGCCAGCCGCGACTTTGCCGCTTATCGCAGCTGGAGCTGGAAAGACCCCGCCCTGCAATACCGCCCCGATGATCCACGGATCAAGAGCGACCTGACCGAGCAGCGCATCCGTCAGGCCGTCGCCGATCAACTGGATCAGCGTGGCCTGCGCCCGGCCGCTTCGGGCGCCCGAGGCGATCTGTTTGTGCAGACCTACCTGATCGTCGAGGACCGTCAGCAACAGGTGACCACCAACTACGGCGGCGGTTGGGGCGGCCCGTGGAACGGTTACTGGGGCGCCCCGATGTACAACGAAACCCGCAACATCACCTACAAGGTGGCGACCATTCAGGTCGATCTGCTCGATGGCAAGGACGGCAAACTGGTGTGGCGCGGCAGCGACGAGCAAATGCTCAGCCGCACGCCGAACCCGGCGGATCGCAGCAATGCCATCCGCGAAACCGTGGCGCGGATCCTGTCCAACTATCCACCGCGTTGAGTCTGTTGAAAAAAGTACGGGAGCCAGATGGCTCCCGTTTTTTATGGGCGGGTGAGAATGGCGCGTTGCCGGCAGTGTTGTCTGCGCGTGTCTACACTCATACCCATCCATGGAGGTTGCGCCCGGCCGTGCGCCGGCAAAGGAGTGCGCCATGTCGCGTCATCCGCAGTGCAGCGGGCCAGCCCGGCAGCGGGGAGCCATCGGCCTGATGGCGGCCGCCACCCTCAGTCTGGCGCTGGTGTTGATGTTGCTGGTCGTGGACACCGGTCGCCTGTACATGGAACAACGCAAACTGCAGCGTCTGGTGGACACCGCCGCCCTCGAAGCCGTCAGCCGTGGCGGCAACTGCCTGCCGGGCCTCACCGCCGCCAGTTACGCGGGGCAAAGCGCGACCCGCAACGGGTTTGTCGCCGATGCCACCAACGTCCTTGTGATCGATTGCGGTCGGTTGGCGACAGCCGCCACCGGCCTTCGCACCTTTACGGTGGACGCGACGCAATCGGAGGCGGTCAAGGTCGCGGTCAACCGAACCGTCACCACCAGTTTTGCCGGTGGTGTGCAGGCGCTGTTCAGTGGTACACCGGTCAGTCTCAACACCGTGCTTTACGCTTCGGCAGTGGCAGCCAAACCCCGGCCAACCGTCGCTCAATTGAACATCCGCAGTAACCTGGCCAGCATCAACACCGCGCAATCGAACATCCTCAACCCGCTGTTTTCCGGACTGCTTGGCGGCAACGTCAACCTGACGGCCCTGGGCTGGGACGGCCTGCTCAACACCGACATCAATCTGCTTAGCTACCTGAATCAACTGGCGATCAACCTCAACGTGGCCGCCGGCAATTACAGCCAGTTGCTCAATACCCAGGCCACGGTGACGCAACTGATCCAGGCCGCGATTACGGCGGTGCAGCTCAACGGTGCAACCGCTGAGGTGATTACCGCGCTGGGTCAGCTGCAAGTGGCGGCGATCAATGCTGCGCCGGTCAAGCTTGGCGACATCCTGCAATTGCAGACCGGCACCACGGCCGCCGGGCTGGATGCCAATCTGCAGTTGCTGCAACTGGTCCAGGGCGTGATTCAGCTGGCCAACAGCAAGAGTGCGGTGGCCGCGACCCTGCCGATCAGCGTGCTGGGGCTGGCGAATGTCACGGTGCGGGTCAAAGTCATCGAGCCGCCGCAGTTTTCCGCTATCGGCGATCCGGCGCTGGCCAAGGCCGATCCCACCGGGCCGAACCGGATCTATGTGCGCACCGCGCAGATACGCACGCTGCTTTCGGTGAATCTGCCGGTGCTGTCCGGGGTGACGGGGTTGACCAATGCGGTACTCGGGCTGGTTGGCACGCTGACACCGACCCTCAATGCACTGTTGGGCCTGAATCTGGTCGCCACACTGAATTCGGTCGGCTGCCTGCTCGGTGCCGGTTGCGAGCAGCTGGATCCGAAACTGCTGCCCTCGCCACAAATCGACATCAGTCTGGATGCCGGCGGTGCCATCAGTTATGTCACCGATTACAGTTGCCCGACCGACAACACCGGGACCAAAAGCCTGACGGCACACACCATCACTTCGATTGCCGACCTCAAGCTGGGCAAGATCGACCCGACCAACGCCTTCTCATCTGCCGCCCAACCCACCGTCACACCGCTGCCGCTGGTGGATCTGGGCACGGTGACCTGCCACAAGATTCTGGGGATCGGCAGCTGTGACCCGAGCACCCGCGTGCCATATGGCGCCGGCGGTATTGCGATCATGGTCAATACCAGCGTGGCACAGAACACCCAGAACCTGGTGTTCTCCAGCGGTAATCCGTTCGCCACCCCGCCCAACCTGAAACTGCCGCCCAGCGTGATTGCCGCCGCCCCCAGCAGCAACATCGTCAACAGCCTGGCAAGCACCCTCGCCGGGATCAATCTGACCGTCTACAAACCCCAGGGCAGCAACCCGCTGGGGGCGGTCGTCACCGGCGTGGCCAACCTGATCAGTGATGTCACGACGATCCTGCAACCGCTGATCACCAACGTGGTGAGTCCGCTGCTGGATCCGCTGCTCAACAATGTGCTCAAGGGGCTGGGGATCAACCTGATGGATGTCGACGTCGGCGCCAACATGACCTGCGGCCAGACCGGCAAGGCCTATCTGGTGATCTAGTCGTCGGGGGCGATCGGCAGCTCGATGCAGAACCGCGCACCGTCCACCGAGTTGCGCACACTGAGGTGGCCGCCCATGTTCTCGATGATCCCGTAACTCACCGACAACCCCAGGCCGGTGCCGACACCTATCGGTTTGGTGGTGAAGAACGGTTCGAAAATCCGCTCCAGCAGGCGCGGGTCGATACCGCCGCCGTTGTCTTCGACCCACAGTCGCACGTTCTGCTCGTCGCGTTCGGCGTAGATCGAAATCCACGGCTTGAATGCCGAGTCGGACTCGCGTTTGCCCAGCAGCGCATCCCGGGCGTTGACCATCAGGTTGATCAACACCTGTTCAAGCTGATCGACGTACCCGCGCACCTGAACTTCGAATGCGGTTTCACTGATGCGCAAATCCACGCCTTTGCCGCGCATGCCTTCGGCCAGCATCGACAGCGTGCCTTCGATGGCACTGGCCGGGTTGAACAGTTGCTGCTCGATCTCGGAACGGCGACCGAACACCCGCATGTGATCCACTACTTTTGCGGCGCGCTGCACCTGGGCGTCGATGCGATTGAGTTTGTCGGTCAGGTAATCGATCTGCGCATCGCCGTTGCTCAGGCGCTTCTGTACGTTGACGATGGCCATGCGCATGACGTTCAGCGGCTGATTGATTTCGTGGGCCAGGCCGGTGGCCATTTCGCCAAGGGTGGCCATTTTTGCGCTTTGCGTGAGCTGCTGTTGAGAGCGGCGCACTTCGGTGTTGTCACGGCCAACGGCTTGTACTTCGATCAGTTTCCCGTGCTCATCGAACACGCCGCGATCCGACCACACCCACCATGCATGTTCGCGCCCCGGTAATTGCAGGTTGATTTCGGCGGTGCTGACGGGAGATTGCGGGGTCAATTGCGCCAGGCGCTCAACGAAGGCCGCGCGCTGAACGTCGGACATCCAGCTGCCCAGATCGACCCCGGCCAGGGCTTCGGGGGCGCATTCCAGATAGGTCGCCAGCGGCCGGTTGCCGAACGTCAGAACCAGATCCGGGCGATAGCGGCAGATCATCGCCGGTGAGTCCTCCACCAGAATCCGGTAGCGTTCCTCACTCTGTCTGACCTGCTCGGCGGCCAGCGTTGCTTCGGTGACGTCCAGCCACAAGCCGACAGCTTCCACCGGCAGGCCGAGGTCGTTGCGCAACAGCCGGGCTTCGTCGAGCAGCCAGTGGTAATCGCCGCGACTGTCGCGCATGCGATAGCGGGCGCGCACCGAGCCTTCGCGCAGCAGTTGCCGGGTTCGCTCGAAATACAGGGCGCGGTCATCCGGGTGAATCCGCTCTGTCAGCCCGCTGACGTCGCAGTCTTCCAGGCTCCAGCCCAGCAGCGGTTGCAGGCTGGCGCTGAAAAACGCCGGCAGCAAAGCGCCTTCGACGTAGTGCTGGACGTAAATCACCGCCGGTGAGCTGGCGATAAGGTTGTCCAGCCGTGCATGGGCGGCAGCGGCCCGTTGCTGCTGGTTCTTGATGTCGCTGATGTCGAGCATGAACCCCGCCAGCCGCCGATGCTCCCCGGTGCCGGTCACCTGCCCCTGAAGGCGATACCAGGCCGGCGCCTGGCTGGCATCTCGAGTCTGCAGGCGCACGCACAGGTCGAGGACTTCCCCGTGCAGTTGCAGGGCTTGCAGGCGGCTGCGGACTTCCTCGCGATCGGCGGGATGGATCAGGCTCTGCCAGGCGTCGAGCGTCAGCGTCGAGCTGTCCTGTTGCAGGATGGCGGCCAGCGTCGGGGCCAGTTGAATCTGCTCGCTGTGGCTGATTTCCCACCAGCCTGTACCGAGCAGCGTCTGCAACGACTCCAGCCGTTCCAGTTGCAGTTGATGCTGTTGTTCGCGCAAGCGACCGAGCAGAGGCCCGGCCAGTGCGCCCGCCAGCATCAGCCAGTCGCGGTCGGTCAGATACGGCGCGGTCTTGTCCACCGCATAAAAACCGCAGAGCAGCCACGCCATCACACCTCGATCATCGCTGTAGGGCACGGCAAAACCTTCGGCATTGCCGAACAGCCCCTGGACCCGCGAGTGTTCGTACTGGCCGTAGTGCTCACCCAGGCGCTGCGGGCCGGTGCCATTGAGGCTGTCGAGCGGCGTACCCAGACGCTGGCCGTCATGCCACAGCGCCGGGGCGTCATGGGCGTGGAATTGCTGATGGATTTGCCAGCCCTGTTCCTGTTCATCGAGCAGGGCGAGCGCCAGGCACGGGATCTGCCAGCGCTGGGCAATCACCTGCAACTGTTCGCTGACGAGTATCGGCAACCGTCCCAGGCTGCAGCTGCGCAACTGCTTGCTGATCTGCTCGGCGAGCATGTGGCATGCCTCGCGCTGATGCGCTTGTCGGCGTTCGGACAACAGGTCGGCAATGTCGATCAGTTGCAGCAGCCAGCCATTGGCCAGCGGCTGGACCCAGCCACGCAGGTGCAAGGTCTGGTCGCCCAGGCCGGGAAAGTCCAGGTCCAGCAGCTGGCCTTGCCAGTCCTGCGGACGACCCTCGATGGCCAGTGTGCTGTGCGCCAGCACGTACTCGTGCAACGGCAACGGTTTGTCACGGGGCGTCTGCTGCGCCAGCAGCAGACGCAACGGGCCGGCCACTTGCAACACGCCAGCTTCGCTGTCGAGGTGGATATGCAGGCCCGTCAGAGGAGTGCCGAGCACGTCCGGCAGATCGCTGGCGACCATGCTTCGCTTGAGCAGGCGGCCGAGCAGGTTGTCACCCGGCGTCAAAATTTCAGGCTCGAAATGGCGGTCAGGTTGTCGGGCAGGCTGGGGACAGCGCCGACGCCCGGCAACACCAGAAACGGGATGACCTGATTGAGTTTGCTCACCGGGTAATTGACGCTGACGGTGAGCGTGCCCTGAGTCGGGTCGTAGACCGTTGACGTATCCGTGCCGACCACCACGTTCAGCGACGACGGCAACACCGACAATTGCTGGGTCAACGCGGCATTCGCGGTGCTGACCAGCACAGTCGAATAATTGGCAACCGTGGGGTCGACCGCCACCGCGCGGCGGATCGCTTCGGCGGTGACCTGGTTGAACGTCTGCATCAGTACGAACGGCAGGCTGTAGCTGATCAGGCCATAAAACACCGCGAAAAAGATCACGAATACCAGGGCGAACTCGATCGCCACCGCACCTTTTTGCGCCTTCCGAGAGCCGGTTTTCATCCGTGCGTCTACCCTGACAGTCACTGCTTAGTATCAGCATAGAATCATTCAGCAAAAACGGACGGTTTTTACCGCATGCAAAGCCTTGTCCTTCTGATCTGGTTGACGGTCTGCGCCGCCCAGGATGCCCGGCAACGAAGGATTGCCAACGTTCTGACGCTGGGCGTCGGGACACTCGCGCTGGTCTATCTGTTGTCTTTCGGTACCACCTGGATGGGGGCCGAAGCCGTGCAGGGCGGCTGGGCCTGTGTCGTGGCGCTGGCATTCACGCTGCCAGGGTATTTCATGGGGCGAATGGGCGCCGGCGATGTAAAGCTAATGACAGCTCTTGGCCTTTCGACGGATGGCCTGTCGTTGCTCGGGATATTCATCGGTGCCGGTGCGGCGAGTCTGCTCTGGATGCTGCTGGCGCCAAGAGTCTGGCTGCATATGAGTCAAGGGCTTAGGGCGCGTCTTCGGTATATGGCGCCATCCGTGTCAAAAAAGCTGCCATTTGCACCGTTCGTGCTGATCGGATTCATGCTTGCACTACCCTGGATCCATTAGTCGTCAAGCGCCACTCGTCTTATGTACATAGTCGGAAAGTGCGTCTACCTTCAAAAGTAACGGGTTATTCAGTCAGCGGCTGACAGTGCAGGAATGGTCAGTTTTGGCCTGGGCATGGAGTGGCATGTGAACAAGCTTATATCCGCGGTAAAAGTCATCGTTGTCGATGATCAGCCTCTGATCGTCGAAGAGCTCTGTGAATTTCTCGAGAGCAGCGGCTACCGCTGTGTTCCGTGCGAGTCCAGCAAAGAGGCGATCGAGCGTTTTACGGACGACACTGCGATCGGTCTGGTGCTGTGCGATCTGCATATGCCGGACATGGACGGCATTCAACTGGTGCAGGAATTACAGCGTTTGTCCGGCAAACACCGGGCGTTCGAAGCCATCATGCTCACCGGTCGCGCCGACAAGCAGGACGTGATCAAGGCCTTGCGCGTCGGGATTGCCGACTACTACCAGAAACCGGTCAATCTGGATGAATTGCTCGAAGGCCTGCAACGGCAGGAAGCGGTGCTGCAGGAGCGGCAGAAAACCCTGCAACTGGGCCATCTGAATCACAAGCTTCAGGAGCTGTCCTCGTCCATCGATGATCTTTATCAGGATCTGGACAAGGTGCGTCGCGGACCGGCGCCCGTCAGTGACGAAGCCACCTGTGAGACCGCTGAACTGGAGATCCCGGCGATCTTCAATCAGCTGTCGCCACGGCAACTGGACGTGGCGCGCCTGGTGGGCAAGGGACAGACCAATTATCAGATTGCCTGTGAGCTGGGCATCACCGAAAACACGGTGAAGCTGTATGTTTCGCAGGTGTTGCGCCTGACCCATATGCATAACCGCACGCAGTTGGCGCTGGCGTTATCGCCGGGCAATTCCGCTTTGCGTCAGCGCGTGACTGCCCACTGAAACGGACTGCCGGGCATTCGTTTCACCCGGCATTCACCCTCGGCTTGGGAAACAGATTGTCCAGGGTCTCCAGCAGCCGCACGTGATAGATCGGCTTGCGGAACAGGTCCAGCACCTGCAACCGCAGCATGTCGCTCACGTCCTCCATGTCCGCATGCCCCGACGTCACGATCACCGGCAGATGCTGACGCGAGGTGTGTTCGCGCAAGCGCTTGATCAGCGACATGCCGCTTTCCTCCGGCATGCGCAGATCGGTGATTACCAAGGCTATATCGGGATGGCGGGTCAGGTGATGCAGGGCGAGTTTGACCGAGGTCGCGGTATGACAGATGAAGCCTTCGCCTTCCAGCAACTCCGCCAGTTCCAGCAACGCGTCCTCTTCGTCGTCAACCAGAAGTAACTGTTGGCGGGCAGAAGAAGACACGTTCATGGGCAGTACCTGAAGGCTGAATGGAAGATCGAGTGCAGCCCGACATCCGCAAGGTGCTGTCGATTACGGGACGGTTGGCCGGGTTTCCGCCGTGCCGCCCAGCGACACCAGAACGTTGTTGAAGATCGCCAGCATACGATCACCCAGCGGAGTGACGAAAGCGACAACCACCACGGCGACCATGGCCACGACGATGGCGTATTCGATGGCCGAAGCCCCGTCTTCATGTTTGTAGAGCAGCAGAGCTCTGGCCATTAAATAATCAACGATCATTCGCAACATATGCCCACTCCTTTGCGCTCCTGGCGCCGATGTAACAGCAGCGGCAAAGCGTTCGCCGTGCCATTTGAGCATTGTCAACAAACCCCCACCCAACAACTGTAAGAACGGATTAGTCATAAAGTATGAGTCGCTCCTTCATTCCCTGTATTTCGACTGCTGATTGGCCAACACCCATACTTTCGTGGGTAATTTGCCTGTCAGTAATGGCGTTTTGGCTTATTTCAGCTAGCGTGGAAATAGCGAAATAGTTGGATGTTCATAGCTGCCTGATTGCGAAGTTCCCTAGGTAGGAAGTGCGGGCTGGTAGTGCAGCAGGGAAGGGAGAGCCGTCATGAACAGTCGTGTGACCATGGGCCTTGCAGCGGTGCTTTTACTGGGAGCCATCGTTGTCGGATATTGGGGCCTGGTGCTCAGCCGGCATCCCGCTCCGGTTGCCGAGGCTCCCGCACCGACCGTGGTCACGGTCGAAAAAACCGTCGCTGCCGCCGAAGACCAGACCCGCCAGCCCGTCGTGGTGCTGGTGCGAGACGTCCCGCCCTTCACCCCCCTCACTGCCGCCGATCTGGCCGTTGAAAAACTGCTCAGCGCCCCCGCCGGCAGCCTCGGCACAATCGAACAGGCTGTGGGCCGCACACCGTGGCGCCATCTGAGTGCCGGCACCTGGCTCAACGAAGAAAGCTTTGAAGCCGGCGGCACACTGGCGCGCATGATCCACAGTGACGAGCGCGCACTGGCGGTGTCGGTCGATGAAGTGATCGGCGCGGCCGGGCAGTTGATCCCCGGGGATTACGTCGACGTGCTGTTGTTCCTGCGCCAGGACGCCAGCAACCCGCAGCAGTCGGCACAGATTGTGGTGCCGGCCATGCGTGTGCTCGGTGTCGGCGAACAGTACGGCCTGACCAACGACGGCCAGCCGTCCGCTCCTGCAATGAGTGCCGACGACAAGATCAAACAGGACCAGCGCCGGCTCACCGCGCGCACCGTGGTGCTGGCGGTGCCGGAACAATTGTTGAGTCGAATGATGCTCGCCACCCAGGTCGGGACGTTGCGCCTGGCCGTGCGCAGCAGCGAAGAACAGCGCCTGGCCAGGTATTGGGCCGGCGAACGTCAGGCGCCGGACAAACTGGTGGCCGCCAACAGCCAGCTTTTCCAGTTCACTCAACTGGCGCTGGGGACAGCGCCGAAGGCCGCGGCCGGTGGCGAACACGGCGGTTCGGTTCGGTCCGCGGTGGAAGTGATTCGCGGCAATCAGCCCCCCCCAAAAAAACCATGATTGAGCAAGGATCCAAGTGCATGCAGAGTCGTTCCTGGCCGATCTTCAATCCCGTGCTCCGGGCCTTGCTGGTGATGGGACTGTCAATCAATGCCGCGCACGCGGCCACTGGCAACTGCGCGGCCCTCGGACGCTTGCCTGCGGTGATCGAGATCAACGAAGGCTGGCAGCAGGACATGCAATCACCGGTGGCGATTACGCGCCTGGCCATTGGCGATCCGAAAATCGCCGACGTGCATGCCAATGGCAACTCATCGTTCCTGCTCACCGCCGTGGCGCCGGGCGCCACCAGTCTGATGGTCTGGACCGGCTGCTCCAGTGAGCCCCGCCAGAGCATGGTGTTCGTCAAGGGCGCCGCGACCTCGGCCCTCACCAACACCGGTGCGCTGCCGTCGGATGATGCGCTGCTGCCCTCCCAGGTGCAGACGGATATTCGCTTCGTCGAAGTCAGCCGCACCAAGCTCAAACAGGCCTCGGCTTCGCTGATCGGCACCCGCGGCAATTTCCTTTTCGGCTCGCCCGGAACACTGCCGCCCATCGACGGCGTCCCGCAGCCGCGGTTGCCGGTGGACAACTCGCTGTTCAACTTCTCGTGGATCGGCGGCAAGACCATGGCGATCATCAATGCCCTGGAGGGCAGCGGCTTCGCCTACACCCTGGCGCGGCCGAGCCTGGTGGCCCTCAACGGGCAGAGCGCCAGCTTCCTCGCAGGCGGGCAGATTCCGATTCCGGTGCCCAGCTCCGGCAGCGACAACGTGTCGATCGAATACAAGGAGTTCGGCATCCGCCTGACCCTGACGCCCACCATCATCAGCCACGATCGCATCGCCCTGAAAGTGGCGCCGGAGGTCAGCGAACTGGATTTCAGCAACGCGGTGAACATCGCCGGCACCACCGTGCCGGCCCTGACCATCCGCCGCACCGACACCAGCATTTCCTTGGCCGATGGCGAGAGTTTCGTCATCAGCGGTTTGATCAGCACCTCCAACAGTTCCCAGGTCGACAAGTTTCCAGGGCTGGGCGATATCCCGGTGCTCGGGGCTTTTTTCAAAAGCTCGCAGATCAAACGCGAAGAGCGTGAGCTGCTGATGATTGTGACCCCGCACCTGGTGCGTCCGCTCTCGGCGGAGGCACAACTGCCATCGTTGCCGGGTGAAAAACTGCGCAACTACGACCCGAATTTCTACCGCATGTTTTTCCTGGAAAACGGAAACTTCGACAAGCGCAGCGGGTTGTCCCAATGAGCCAGAACCTGAGTCAGACCTTTCTCGCCATCACCCGCAACAGCACCGATCTGGAGTGGCTGCAAAGCGCACTTGCGCCGCTGGGCCAGGTGGTCAGTGCCGGTGGCGGCAGTCTCGACGAATTGCTCGCACTGGTGGACGTCACCTTCGCCAGCCTGGTGTTCGTCGGCCTTGACCGGGAACACGTGGTAGCCCAGAGCGCGCTGATCGAAGGTGCGCTGGAGGCCAAGCCGATGTTGGCGATCGTTGCCCTCGGCGACGGTATGGACAACCAGCTGGTGCTCAATGCCATGCGCGCCGGGGCGAGGGATTTCGTCGCCTATGGTTCGCGCTCCAGCGAAGTGGCCGGGCTGGTGCGCCGCTTGAGCAAGCGCCTGCCGCCGGTGACCCACAACGCGCAACTGGGTGCCCTGACGGCGTTGTACGGCGTACAGAGCAGTTCCGACGGCGCACTGCTGGCCAACCATATGGCACTGGTGGTGCAAAAAAGCGGGCAGCAAACGCTGCTGCTGGATCTCGGGCTGCCTCGTGGCGACAGCCTGGCGTTGCTGGGACTGGAGAGTTCGTTCCACTTCGGCGACGCCTTGCGCCACCTGCGCAGGATCGACGCCACGCTGATCGACAGTGCGTTCACCAGCGCCGAAGCGGGGCTGCGGATTCTGGCGTACGCCGACAATGACGAACCACTGGAAAACACCAGCGCCGCCGAGCTGTTCATGTTGCTCAGCACCTTGCGCCAGCATTTCCAGCATATCGTCGTGAACCTCACCGGCCAGCCTGACAGCGAGGCCCTGCGTACCTTTGTCAGCCATTGCGACAAGCTGATCTGGTACACCGACCAGAACGTGCTCGATTGCCGGCGCAACCTGGCGCTATTCAACCTGTGGCGGGAAAAAGGCATGAAGCTCGATCACGGTCGGCTGCTGGTCGACCGCTATCTGAGCCATGTCGCGCCGGATGCGGACACCCTCGGCAAGACCTTCAACCTGGAAGTGATCGCGGTGCTGGCCTTGAGTCCGGAGCTGCGCATGAACGCCAAGAATCAGGGGGTCAGCCTGTTTGAACTGGCGCCCCGAGAGAAACTCACCCAGAGCCTGCGGGTGCTCGGCGAACGGCTGGCCAAACGCTCCGAAGGGCTGGCCAAACCCAAGGTCTCCTGGTTCGACCGGTTGCGAGGCACCTCATGAGCCCGGAAAAACTTTTCGGTGCGCCGGCGAGTGGCCAATCGGGCAACGCCGATCACGAAGGCCTGAAGCTGGTCCTGCATCGCTACATCATCGATGCCATCGAGGAATCCGGGAAAAACCTGCTGGAAGGTTCACGGCAGTTGCTGGCGCAATTCGTCACCGACAAGGTCGCCGAATACATCGCCCGTCTGCACCTGGCGATTTCCCGTTACGAGATGGAGCGGCTGGGCGAAGAAATCGTCGATGAGCTGACCGGGTTCGGCCCGCTGGAAGTGTTGCTGCGCGATACCGCCGTGACCGAAATCCTGGTCAACGGCCCGCACCGGGTGTTCGTCGAACGTGACGGCGTACTGCATCAGAGTGACCTGCGCTTTATCGATGCGCACCACGTCGAACGGGTCATGCAGCGCATTCTCGCACCGCTCGGTCGGCGACTGGACGAATCTTCGCCAATGGTTGATGCACGCCTGCCCGATGGCAGCCGGGTCAACGCGATCATCCCGCCGATCGCCCTCGACGGCCCCTGTCTGTCGATTCGAAAATTCCGCAAGGACATGCTCAAGAGCAGCGACCTGATCGCCATGCAGACCATCGACCTGCCGATTTTCGAGTGCTTTCAGGAGGCCGTCGGCAAGCGCTGCAACATCCTGATCAGCGGCGGCACGGGCACCGGCAAGACCACGTTGCTGAACATCCTCAGCCAGTTGATCAACCCACACGAACGGCTGGTGACCATCGAAGACGTCGCCGAACTGCAGCTCGGGCATCCCCACGTGGTGCGTCTGGAAACCCGGCCGCCGAATGCCGAGGGCCATGGCGAAGTCAAGGCCAGCGACCTGATTCGCAATGCCCTGCGGATGCGTCCGGACCGGATCATTCTCGGCGAAATCCGTGGCGTCGAAGTGCTCGACGTGCTCACGGCGATGAACACCGGTCACGACGGCTCGATGAGCACCGTGCACGCCAACAATGCCCAGGATGCGTTGCTGCGTCTGGAAACTCTGGTCGGCCTGACCGGGCGCACCGTGGCCGAACGCACCCTGCGGCAGATGATCTGCGCAGCGCTCGACGTGATCATTCAATTGACCCGCATGCCCGACGGCCGCCGCTGTGTCAGTGAGGTGGTGGAAGTGGTCGGCGTGCGCGAAGACGTCTACGTGACCAATACTCTGTTCCGTCTGGATCGACGTACCGGTTTCGGCTTCCTGCGCGAAGCCGTCAATCCGGCCGGCGACAAGTTGCGGCACGAGTCGAGTCTGGGCTGAGCGCATGGAGGCTTCGTCATGATCGCACCGGTGATCCTGATTGTCCTTTGCCTGTTGCTGTTGGGATTGTCGATTCGCCTGTTCCTGCAGGGCGTGCGCAAGACTGCCAACGAACGGGTGCTCTCTCGCCTCGCCGCCGGGCAACCGCAAGCAACGGCCGGAAAAACCTCGTGGACCGGGCTGGAGCGGATGTTCCTGCGGGCAGGCCTTGGCCGGCCGAGCGAGCGATTCGGGCTTTGGCTGTCGTTGTGGGGCGTGGGCATGATGCTCGGTTATCTGCTGGCCGACTGGATCGGCCTGTTGCTGCTGATACTGGCACCGCCGCTGATTCTGCGGTTGTACATCGCCTGGCTGTACCGGCGTCGGCTCAAGCGGATGATCGAACAGTTACCGCAGTTGCTCGACCACACCGTGCGCAGCCTCAAGTCCGGGCGGACCCTGAGCGATGCAGTGATGGGCGGCATCGAAACCAGTGAGGATCCGTTGAAAACCGCGATGGGCCGGGTGCAGCGCAACGTCCAGTTGGGGGTGAACCTGCCGGACGCGGTCAGCGATTTCGCCGAGCTCTACGAGCAGGACGAACTGCGCATGTTCGCTCTGGGCCTGAAGGTCAACCATCGCTACGGCGGCAACGCCAGCGAGCTGCTGGAGAACCTGATCAAACTGATTCGCGAACGCGACCAGGGTGCCCGCCAACTGCGTGCCCTGACCGGCGAAACACGGATGACCGCGTGGGTACTCGGATCGTTGCCGGTGATTCTGGTCAGTTACTTCATGCTGACCAATCCCGGCTACATGCTCGGCATGTGGAACGACGCGGGCGGTCGGACCATGCTGATTGTCGCGGTGGTGCTGCAGGTCTCCGGTTGCCTGGCGCTGTGGCGCATGTTGAGGAGTGTCTGACATGCTGATGCTGGCCAGTCTCATGCTATTGCTCGGGGCGCTGTTGCTGGTCGGCAATCACCTGCTGACCGAGCGGCGGCGGGTGCGTCAGGTCAATCAGCGTCTGCAGGGGCAGCTGGTGCGCGAGAACCGCTTTGGCAACTGGCTGCGGGCGCTGGGCAGCAGCCGGTTCGGCCAGCGCTCGGTGAGCATCGACAGCGAAACCCAGACCCTGCTCAGTCGTCTCGGCTGGCGTCGGGCCAGCGAGCGTTCGCTGTTTGCCGCCTGCCAGATCGGTACGCCGCTGCTGACACTGGGGCTGGGCCTGTTTCTGAAGGAGGTGTTTTTCCCCCTCGCACCCAACGGCTGGCTGGTACCGATGATCGCCACCGGCGTCGGCTATCTGCTGCCCAAACGCCTGCTGGCGTATGCCACTGCCCGCCGGCAGAAAATCATTGCGGTGGAAGTGTCGACGTTCATTCCCCTGCTGCGGATCCTGTTCGAGTCCGGCATGGCCGTCGAGCAGGCTTTGCGTGTGCTCAGTATCGAGGGGCAAAAACTGCTGCCGGAACTGACCAGCGAATTGCGCCTGATTCTGGCCCGTGTCGACTCGGGCCTGGAACTCGGCCAGGAACTGAACAAGGCCGCGGCGATGCTGGCGGTGGATGAATTCACCGACACGTGCGTGATCCTGCAACAACTGATTCAGCAGGGCGGCGGCGCGATGAAGTCGCTGCTGACGCTCAAGCAACTGCTGGATGACCGACGCCTGACACGCTTGCAGGAATACATCTCGAAGATGTCGGCGAAGATGTCGGTGGTCATGATGCTGCTGCTGTTTCCGGCCTTGCTGATCGTTTTGGCGGGCCCTGGTTTTACCGCGATCACCCGGGCATTTGCGTCCTGACAATGACAATGGCGATGGAGAGCGATTGATGAAAGCACTGATGGTCGTGGCAAGTCTGTTGCTGCTTGGCGGTTGCGCAACGGACGGTCAGGCGCCGTGGACGACAATGCTGGCGCCGGCCAGCTGCAGCAAGTTGAGTTCCGAACAGGAGCTGTCGCTGAACCTGGCCGATGACCTGGTCAACGACGGCAAGCTGCACGCCAGCCTGGCCAACCTGCAGAGTTTGCCCGACCACCTCGTCGAGGTGCGTCTGCGCAAGGCCAAGGTCTATCGCCTGCTGGGACGCAGTGAAGCCGAGCCGTTGTATCGCAGCCTGCTCGGTACCTGCCTGAACGCCGACGCCGAACATGGCCTGGGCCAGTTGTACGCCGCCCGTGGCGACAACGGCCAGGCGCAGGCCCACCTGCAGCGGGCGGCGCGGCTGGCGCCGACCAATGAAAACATCCGCAATGACCTGGGCGTGGTGTACCTCAATCAGTTGCGGCTCGAAGACGCTCGCTTCGAGTTCCTGACGGCCATCGAGCTGAAACAGAACAATCAATTGGCGACGCTGAATCTGGTCACCCTGCTGCTCTACCAGAACAACTGGCAGCAAGCCGCCGAAGTGGTCAGCCGGGCGCATCTGACCCCGGAGCAGTTCACCGATGCCCAGGAGCGCGCGGAGAAACTCAAGTCGCCGGTCAGGGCCAGACCCGTTGCGGGCAATCAGGTCGCGGTCGCGGTTGACGCGCAACCGGCGACGATCAAGTGAGCCTCAAGGAGGTGCCATGAATACGTTCAAGACCCTGTGCTGCCTGAGCCTGCTGACTCTGCCGCTCGGTGCCCTGGCCATCGACGCCGGCCCGGCCTCGGCCCAGCAGCAGGAAACCGAAGGCTGGCTGTTGCTGCAAAGCCGCAACAAGGCCGCGTCTCCCGATCCGCAGGCGGCCACGGCTACCGAGCGTGAGCTGGCGATGCAGCGCTGGCTGAAGAAGTACAAGTACGAAATCCCCGATTTCTACGACCCGGATGTCGGCGGCAAGATCGAGACGAATGACTAGCTCGTCGCAGGCAACCGGGGATGCCTGCGACGATGGCTTACAGCTGATAACTGAAACTGATGCTGTAACGCGGCCGGCGATTGAAGGTATCCAGCGCTTCATCCGACATCGCCTTGGCGGCTTCCAGGGCGATGTTGTAGTACTTCGCATCGCCAAATCTGAGGCCGACCGCCGCCGATGACAGGTTGTTGGCCTGCACCGGCAATTCATTGAACCAGCTGCGCGAGCGGTCGAGCACGAAGTACGGTTGCAGGATGCGCACCCAGTTGCCGTCGCGGTTGAAGCTGTAGTTGATTTCGTAAGCCACGCCCCAGCCCTTGTCGCCGGATGCCTGATCGTCGGGATAACCGCGACCGAAATTCTGCCCGCCGAACACCGCGCGCTCGCTGTCGGGCAGGGTGTCGTCGCTCCAGTACAACGCGGCTGACAGTACGCCTTGCCAGTTGTCGAGGAACTTGTCGCTTTGCACTCCCGACAGACGCACCCGGAAAAAATCCAGGTCGATGGCGCTGTTGTTGGTGTGCGCACCCAGGCTGTCGAAGCCCTGATACACGCCGCCACTGAGAATGCGCAGTTGCCGGGCATCGACCTTGCGCCAGTCGCTTTCGAAGGCGAGGGCGCGGATGTCGGTGCGTTCTTCGACGCTCAGCGGGTAGCCAATTACCTTGTAGCGGGTCTTGTCGTTGACCGCGTACAGGCGCGATCCGGCGGTCAGCAATTCATCCGAGGCGGCAATCAGCGGCAGGCTGAAGCCGAGCGAGTAACGATCGTTTTCGCGGTGCGGCTTGAGTTCCAGACCGTTGTTCAGCAGCACATTGGTGCCGGGATCTGCGCGATAGCGTGAGGCCGACAGGCTCAGTTGCGCACCCTCGTCGTTGATGAACTGGTTGTAGTCCAGCCGGTAGTAACGCTCGTGGTCATCCCCCGGTGGAAACAGGCCGCTGAGGCTCAGTTGTTCGCCCATCGAGGTTTGTGAATTGCTGCTGACACCGAGCAAAGCCTGGGTGCCGTTGCGGTTGTCTTCGGTGGCGCTCAGGGTGCTGGTGAACGGTTTGCGGCTGGCCTGGGCAATCAGCGTGGTGGCGCCGTCGGTGGTGCCGGGCGGCGGCACCTGGGCCTGGATCGTGACGCCGGGAATGCGGGTCATCAGTGTGGTGTAGCGTTCGAAGGTCTTGCGTGTGAGAGGGCGCTCGGCCTGGAGCTTGGCGGCCAGTCGCTCGAGCAGGGCCTTGACCCGCCCGACGTCGCCCGCGATCTGCACGTCCCGCACGTAGCCTTCGACCAGCACGACGCGCGCCACGCCGTCGTCGAAGTTCTGTTGTGGCAGGAAGGCGTAGGACAGCAGATAACCGTCCTGCTGGTAGCGACGGGTGATGTTGCGGGTGGCTTCGATCAGATCGGCGAGGCTGCTCTGGCGGCCGATCAGGGGTTTATAGATCTCTGCCAGGTCGTTCAGCGGGTAGAGCGTGCCGCCTTCGATCTGTACGGTCCTGAGGTTGATCTTTGTACTCATCAGCAACGGCTGGGCGGCCGTGGCGCCGGGATCCGGCACTTGCAGCGGCGCGGCGTTGGGCCGGTAGGCGTCGGCGGGCAGGTTCGGCACCGGCAGGTTGCGGATGGTTTCGTTGCTGTTGAGAAAGCTGGGCAGGGTGTCGGCGACGGCTGTGGAACTGAGACTGAGAAACAGCAGGGATGCCATAACGCGCATAGGACACTCCATGTTCAAACCCCAGTGGGTGTTCTCCTAAGAAAAAAGCGGAAGACTCGTGGGAATCTTCCGCCCTCAACCAAGCGTAGGCGCTGTAGGTTCGGCCGTCGAATCGGCCAGGTGCAATTCAGCGTTTGTTGCCGCCCAGGGCGCCGGTCAGACCGCCGAGGACACCACCCAGTCCGCCGCCAGTTCCGGTGGCGGTGCCACCGTTGACCAGTCCGCCGACTGCAGTGACCGTGTTGCCCACCGTGGTGACGGTGTTGCCGACCGCCGTCACGACCGGGTTGCTGTTGGTGCTGGCAATCGTGTTGCCGAGACTGCCGACGGCACCGCCGACCTGGCCGGTGAGGCCGGCGACCGGAGTACCGAGCCCGGTGGCGGCACCGACATTCTGGGTCAGGCTGGTGACCGCCGTGGTGACTGGCGCAAGCCCGGCACCCACGTTGTTGCCCAGGGTTGCCAGTGGAGTGGTCGGGCTGGTGATCGGCGAGCCCGAACCGCCGAGCACGGTATTGAGCGAGGCCACGGTATTGCCCGCCGCGGCCAGCACGCCGCCGGGTGCGGCGAGGGTGCCATTGCCGCTGCTCAAGCCGGCGCCGACGTTGACCACGGCGCCGCCAACGGTTTGCAACAAGCCATTGCTGCCCAGGCCGCCACCGACGCCCGTTCCCGAACCGGTGCCGTTGTCGACCAGCCCGCCGGACTTGCCGACAGCGGTGCCGACATTGCTCAGGGCCCCGCCGACGGTGTTGGTCAGTGCGTTGCCGTTGCCCGCAACGGTCACCTTGTCACCCACACCATCAACCGTGCTGCCGACTTTCTGAATCAAACCGTTCAACGGATCGCCCAGCCCCGTGGCGCTGCCGAGTTTGTCCGTGGTGCTTTCAACCATGGCAATCACCGGCACCAGTTTGTTGCCGACTTCTTTGGTAACCGAGCCGAGCGGGCCGGTGGTGGTGGCGGTGCTGAGGGTGTCGCCGAGCATGGTGACCCGTTCACCGACACCGTCGAGCACTGGGGCGACCTTGGTTACCACACCGCCGACCACGGGAACGCTGCCCGTGGCAGTGGCCAGCTTGCCGCTCAGGTCGGACACGCCGTTACCCACATCCTGCACCACGCCGCCGACTGCCGAAGCGGTGACGCCCAGGCCATTGTCGGTGGTCGCCAGTTTGCCGATGCCGTTGGCTACGCCGTCACCCAGCGTGGTCACTACGTTGCCGGCAGTCCGGGCCGCACTTTGCACCACACCGCCAACGACCGGCACGCCGCTCAGGGAGTCACCGACCTGGCCGACGCCATCGCCGACGCCGCTGACGGTATTGCCGACGTCCTGCACCAGGGTGGTGGTAACCAGAGGTGTCGGAGTGCCCGGATTGGTGGGGTTGGTGGGATCTGTCGGGTCGGTGGGATTGGTCGGGTTGGTTGGATCCGTCGTCCCTCCCGTTCCGCCAGTGCCACCCGTGCCACCGGTACCGCCAGTGCCCGCGGTGTCCCCGGTTCCACCCGTGCCACCGGTGCCGCCAGTACCCGCAGTCGAGCTGTCGGGGGAAGAGCTGCCGGAGCTGCTGTGATGACCACCGCCGCCACTGCTGCAACCGGTCAGACCGAGGGAGAGAATGAGGGCCAGTGCCGTCGCCGATTTGCACCACGCCGCTTGAACTTTCATCTGAGTTTTCATGAGCGTTATTCCTTGCACCTGTCACAACGTTTGTTGTTTTCGATGGCCCGCCGATTCTGTTGCCGGCAGTGCCTTCGTCCGTTGTGCTCATATCAGTCGCAAGGCCGGATCCATGCCATTCTCAAGTTGGTATTAACGCCTTTATGCAGGTGGCCGCCGGTGCCGCCTAACGACTAATACCGAGGATATAGGCGCGCAAAAAAAAGCCTTGAAAATCAAGGCTGGGTTTTGACGCGGGAGGCGTGTGCGGCGCGGGAAAACTTTAGTGATATATACACAATTGAACAGGTTATCCCGGCCCCGATGTCAGGCTACCGGCTGCCAATTGCCCACCATGTGCTCCAGATCCCCGGCGCCGATCAGGCGTAACTCACCGCTGGAACCGGCGGCGCTGGCGAACAGGTTTACCTCGCTCGGCAGGCGCACCGGTTTGCGAAAGTGCACGGTGACCTCAAGGTTGGCCTTGGGCAGATGATCCGCCAGCGCCGCCAGCGTGCGGGCCTTG
The DNA here is from genome assembly GCF_021603585.1 of Pseudomonas sputi. Taxonomy (GTDB): domain Bacteria; phylum Pseudomonadota; class Gammaproteobacteria; order Pseudomonadales; family Pseudomonadaceae; genus Aquipseudomonas; species Aquipseudomonas sputi. Next base: position 61,754 of record NZ_BQHI01000028.1, read on the forward strand.
TTCCACAAACCGTGGGCGATGGCTGTAGGGAAACCGAACAACTTGGCGCTGGCGGCACTCAGGTGGATCGGGTTGTAGTCGCCGGAGACTTTCGCGTACTGCCGGCCGATGTCCGCCGGCGCCTTCCATTGCGCGACCTGCGCCAGAGGCAGCGACGGCTCCCAGCTCTGTTCGATCGGTTCGCCTTCAAGTTTCACGCCGCGACAGAGCATCCGGCTTTCGGCTTCCCACAACGGGCCGAGTTGATCGTCGAGGGTGGTCAGCAGGTCGAAGGTCGCGCCTTTGGAATGGGGTTGCAGGTTATGCACCCGGACACTGACTTGCGCGCGACTGATCCCGCCCATCGGCCGCCATACGCGGATGCGATTGCTCAGATGAATCAGCCCCAGCAGCGGGAACGGAAAGTCTTTGGCCGTCAGCAACTGCATCTGCAGGGCGAACGCCAGGATATGCGGATAGGTCGGCGGCAGCAGGCCGTCATCGGCGAAACCGCAGACCTTGCGGTAGGCCGCCAGCCGTTTGCCCTCCACCTCGACGGCGCAACGCAAGCCGCTGGTGGGCAGGGTGGTGCCGGTGATTTTGCGTCGGGTGGCCGCCCGGGCATACAACCCCGGCAGGCTCGGTTCGCGGTGCAGCGTTTTCCATTCGATGGTCATGTTCAGGCCCCCAGAACACTTTGGCCGCACACCCGCAGCGCTTGCCCGGTGAACGCGCCGGTGCCCGGTTGTGCCAGCCAGGCCACGGCTTCGGCGACGTCTTGCGGCAGGCCGCCCTGGCCCAGCGAACTCATGCGACGCCCGGCTTCACGCAGGCCGAACGGGATGTGCGCGGTCATCTGGGTCTCGATGAAACCCGGCGCCACGGCGTTGATGCTGATGCCGCGTTCCAGCAGGGTCGGCGCCCAGGCCTGGGCCAGTCCGATCAGCCCGGCCTTGCTCGCCGCATAGTTGGTCTGCCCGCGATTGCCGGCGATGCCGCTGATCGATGCCAGCAGGATCACCCGGGCGTTATCGCGCAGGGTGCCGCTGTCGAGCAGGGCCTTGGTCAGCACTTGCGGCGCGTTGAGGTTGACCGCCAGCACGGCGTCCCAGAATTCCGGGGTCATGTTGGCCAGGGTCTTGTCGCGGGTGATGCCGGCGTTGTGCACCAGAATGTCGAGGCCGTCCGGCAGTTGTTCGATCAATTGCGCGGCCGCGTCTTCGGCGCAGATGTCGAGGGTGATGGCGCGCCCGCCGAGGCGAGCGGCCAGGGCTTCGAGATCGGTTTTCGCGGGCGGCACATCGAGCAGGATCACCTCGGCACCGTCCCGGGCCAGGGTTTCGGCGATGGAGGCGCCGATGCCTCGCGCCGCACCGGTGACCAGCGCCTTGCGTCCGGCCAATGGGCGCGTCCAGTCGGTGACTTGAGTGGCGCAGGCCGTCAGCCGGATCACCTGCCCGGAGACGAACGCACTTTTTGGCGACAGGAAAAACCGCAGCGGCCCTTCGAGCTGATCCTCGGCACCTTCGCCGACGTAGATCAGCTGCAGCGTGCCGCCGCTGCGCAGTTCCTTGGCCAGCGAGCGGGAAAAACCTTCAAGTGCGCGCTGTGCACTGGCGGCGAATGGTTCGCCCCGGGTTTCCGGGGCGCGGCCGAGGATCACCAGATGCGCGCTGCTGTCGAGGTTCTTCATCAGCGGCTGGAAGAACTCGCGCAGTTGCTTGAGCTGGTCGGTGTGCTGCAGATCGCTGGCGTCGAACACCACTGCCTTGAGTTTCGGGCCATGGCCGGGAATCCATTGGGTGGCACTCGCCGGCTGGTCGCCGTAGCGATAAATGGCATCGGTCAGCCGGTTGGCGAATGCACTGACCCGTTCGGCCAGCGGCCCGCCGCCGATCAGCAGTGCACCCTCTACCGGCCGCAGGCGCCCGGCCTGCCAGCGTTCCAGCCGCACCGGCGACGGCAGGCCCAGGGCCCCGACCAGACGGTGGCCGATGGACGAGTTGGCGAAGTCGATATAGCGGTCAGACATGGAACGCTCTCCAGAAGATGGGGTTCAAAGTGTGGACTGCGAAGGGCAATCAATCGTTCGATCCACGCAATAAGGCCTACGCTAGAACAGCAGAGTAGTTTGCCCTCGGCGCTTTTGTGGCCCGACCGGGTTTTCAGCGCTCGATTTTCAGACCGGATATTTCACAAGGAGCCTTTCATGAGTCAGCTGCGCCGCGTCGCGATCATTGGCGGCAACCGCATTCCGTTCGCCCGCTCCAACGGGCCTTACGCCACCGCGAGCAATCAGGTGATGCTCACGGCCGCCCTCGAAGGCCTGATCGAACGCTACAACCTGCACGGCCAGCGCATCGGTGAAGTGGTCGCGGGGGCGGTGCTGAAATTGTCACGGGATATGAACCTGACCCGCGAATGCGTGCTCGGCTCGCGCCTGTCACCGGCCACCCCGGCCTACGACATCCAGCAGGCCTGCGGCACTGGCCTGGAAGCCGCACTGCTGGTGGCGAACAAGATCGCCCTCGGCCAGATCGAATGCGGCATTGCCGGCGGTGTCGACACCACGTCGGATGCGCCGATCAGCGTCAGCGAAGGTCTGCGCAAGATCCTCCTGCAAGCCAACCGCGCCAAGACCACCGGCGACAAACTCAAGACGTTGCTGCAATTGCGTCCGAAACACCTGATCCCCGAATTCCCGCGCAACGGCGAACCGCGCACCGGCCTGTCGATGGGCGAGCACTGCGAATTGATGGCGCAGACCTGGAACATTCCCCGCGAAGAACAGGATCAACTGGCCTTCGAAAGTCACCACAAACTGGCGGCGTCCTACAGCGAAGGCTGGCACAACGACCTGATGACCCCGTTCCTCGGCCTGACCCGCGACAACAACCTGCGCCCCGACCTGACCCTGGAAAAACTCGCAACCCTGAAACCGGCCTTCGAGAAGAGCGCCAAGGGCACGCTGACCGCCGGCAATTCCACGCCGCTGACCGATGGTGCGTCGGTGGTGTTGCTGGGCAGCGAGGCGTGGGCGAAGGAACGTGGTCTGCCGATCCTTGCGTACTTGCGCGACGGCGAAGCGGCGGCGGTGGACTTCGTCAACGGCGCCGAAGGGCTGCTGATGGCGCCGGTCTATGCGGTGCCGCGCTTGCTGGCGCGCAATGGGCTGACCTTGCAGGACTTCGACTACTACGAAATCCACGAAGCCTTTGCCGCGCAAGTGCTGTGCACGTTAAAGGCCTGGGAAGATCCGGAGTACTGCAAGACCCGGCTGGGGCTGGACGCGCCGTTGGGCTCGATTGATCGCAGCCGCTTGAACGTCAAGTGCAGCTCACTGGCGGCGGGGCATCCGTTTGCCGCGACGGGCGGGCGGATCGTGGTGAACCTGGCGAAGTTGCTGGATGCGGCGGGGCAGGGGCGGGGGTTGATTTCGATTTGTGC
>NZ_BQHI01000029.1 GCF_021603585.1 Pseudomonas sputi
AGCTGGAAGGCATAAACAATCGAATAAAGGTCATCAAACGGATGGCGTACGGTTACCGGGATAGCGAATTCTTTTTCATGAAGATCAAGAGCGTGTTTCCCGGCAATCCGTGATGAACCTTTTTTATTGCGTTATGGCTTGGGATCGGGTTTCGCCAGCACGGTATAAACGCATGGCAGGACAAACAGCGTAAACAGCGTCCCGATCGACATCCCCGTGGCAATCACCGTCCCGATGTCGAAGCGACTGACCGCACCGGCACCGGTGGCCAGGATCAGCGGCACCATGCCGAACACCATCGCCGCGGTGGTCATCAACACCGGACGCAGACGAATCGCCGCCGCTTCTTCCACCGCCTCCCGAGGCGTGAGCCCCTTGTCCTTGCGTAACTGGTTGGCGAACTCGACGATCAGGATCCCGTGCTTGCTGATCAGCCCGATCAGCGTCACCAGCCCGACCTGGGTGTAGATGTTCATGCTCGACCAGCCCAGGAACAGCGGAATCAGCGCCCCGCAGATCGACAACGGCACGGTCACCAGAATCACCAGCGGGTCGCGGAAGCTTTCGAACTGCGCCGCGAGCACCAGGAAAATGATCGCCAGCGCCAACGCGAAGGTCACCCACAGCGCGCTGCCTTCCTGGACGAACTGCCGGGAGGCGCCGCCGTAATCGAAGGCAAAACCGGCCGGGGCCTCTTCCCGGGCGATCTGCAACACGGCGTCGATGGCTTCACCCATGCTCACCAGCGGGAACCCGGACAGTTTCGCCGCGTTGAGTTGCTGGAACTGGTTGAGCTGTCGCGGTCGTGCGCGGTCGGTCACGGTGATCAGGGTCGACAGCGGCAGCAGTTCGCCCTGGGTGTTTTTCACGTAGTAGTTGTTCAGCCAGTCCGGGTTGTCGCGGTAGGCCCGTTCGACCTGGGCGATGACCTTGTAGCTGCGGCCTTCGATGGTGAACCGGTTGATTTCCGCCTCGCCCAGCAAAGTCGCCAGCGTACCGCCCAGATCCTGCATCGACACGCCCATCTGCGCCGCCTTGGCGCGGTCGATGTCGACCACCACTTCGGGCTTGTCGAAAGCCAGGTCGAGGTCGACGAAGGCGAACTTGCCCGACTCCATGGCGCGCTTCTTGATCCGGTCGGCCACTTGCAGCAACAGCTCGTAATCGTTGGCGGTGTTGATCACGAACTCGAACGGCAGGCCTTCACCGGTACCGGGCAGGGATGGCAGGTTGAAACCGAAGACCTGCAGACCCGCAATGCCCTCGAGTTTGCCCTGCACTTCGGGGAGGATCTCCATTTGCGTGCGGCTGCGCTCGTTCCACGGCTTGAGCAGGAAACCGCCGATGCCGCTCTGCACCCCGTTATAGCCGTTGATCTGGAACGAGGAGTAGTACTCCGGAAACTCTTTGAAGATCTTGATGAATTCGTCGGTGTAGGTGTTCAGGTAATCGAGGTTGGTCGGTTGCGGGGCGTTGGCCATCATGAAAATGATGCCCTGATCCTCGTCCGGTGCCAGTTCCGACTTGGTGAACTTGAGCAGTACCGGAATCAGGCACAGCACGATCACCGCAAATACCAGCACCACCGGCCGGGTGTTGAGCGTACCGTGCAGCATGCTCTGATAGCGACGCTTGAGGCTGTCGAAAATCCGGTCCAGGCGATGGGCCAGGCCCGTGGGATTTTCGTCATGGCGCAGCAGCATGGCGCACATCATCGGCGACAGGGTCAGGGCAACGACGCCGGAGATCACCACCGCGCCGGCCAGGGTCAACGCAAACTCTTTGAACAGCGCCCCGGTCAGCCCGGTGAGGAACCCGATCGGTGCATACACCGCTGCCAGGGTGATGGTCATCGACACCACCGGCATGGCGATTTCCCGGGCGCCTTCGAGCGCGGCCTCCAGCGGTGTCTTGCCTTCCTCGATGTGCCGGTGGATGTTTTCCACCACCACAATCGCGTCGTCCACCACCAGCCCGATGGCCAGCACCATCGCCAGCAGTGTCAGCAGGTTGATCGAGTAGCCCATCATCTGCATGAAGAACATCACGCCGATCATCGACAGCGGGATGGTCACCACCGGAATCACCACTGAACGCAGCGCACCGAGGAACAGGAAAACCACCACGATCACGATCAGCACCGCCTCGAACAGGGTTTTCACCACTTCGTCGATGGAGGCCTGGATGAACAGCGTGGCGTCGTAGGCGATTTCGCTCTTGAGGTTGGGCGGCAGCTGGGCTTCCAGCTCCGGCATGATCTTGCGTACTTCCTTGATAACGTCCAGCGGGTTGGCCCCGGGCGTGGCCTTGATCCCGATGTACACCGAGGGCGTACCGCCGAACGAACTGATCGAGTTGTAGTTTTCCGCGCCCATCTCGACCCGCGCCACATCGCTGAGCAGCACCCGGCTGTCGCCGCTGACCTTGAGCGGGATCTTGCCGAAGGCTTCTGCGGACTTCAGTTCGGTGTTGGCGTTGATGCTGGTGACCACGTACTCGCCTTTCACTTCGCCGGCGGCGGAGAGGAAGTTGTACTGGCGCACCGCGTTGGTCACGTCGCTGGCGCTGAGGCCGAAACCGGCGAGTTTCACCGGGTCGATCCACAGGCGCATGGCGAACACCTGGTTGCCGAGAATCTCCGCCTCGGCCATGCCCGGCAGGGTCGCCAGTTTCGGCTGGATCACCCGCGACAGGTAGTCGGTGATCTGCGGGTTGTTCAGCTCCTTGCTGAAGAAGCTGATGTACATCAGCGCCGAAGCGTCGGCGGCTTCCTTGCTCAGCACCGGATCTTCGGCGTCCTGGGGCAGTTTGTTCTTTACCTCGTTGGCCTTGGCCAGCAGTTCGGTGAACAAGCGGTCGCTGTTGGAGCCGATGCGCGCGTAGATCGAAATCACCGAGAAGTTCTGGCGACTGACCGAGGTCATGTAGTCGATACCCTCGGCACTGGCCAGGCTCTGTTGCATCGGCTGGGTGATATAGCCCTGGATGGTTTCGGCGTTGGCCCCGGGATACGCGGTGGTCACCGTGATCAGGGCGTTTTCCATTTGCGGATACTGGCGCAGCGGCAGCTTGCTCCAGGCCTGGAAGCCCAGCAGCACAATCAGCAGGCTGACCACGGTGGCGAGCACCGGGCGGCGGATGAACGGATCGGTAAAAGCCATGGGGTTTCCTTGATCAGTCGGCGCGGGGCGGACTGTTCTGCTCGCCGAGGGTCTTGTCATCGCTGATGGCAATGTGGGCGCCGTTGTCCAGTTTGATCTGGCCGGCCGTCACCACCTGTTCGCCGTTCTGCACGCCCTTGTTGATCATCACCTGGCCATCGCGGCGTTCGCCGGTCTCGACGAACCGACGCTCGGCGATCAGCACCGGTTGGCCCTTGTCGTCTTTTTCGACGGTACCGTCTTCGGCTTTTTTCTGGGTGACCACGTATATCGAGTTGCCGTACAGGGTGTAGGTGATCGCGCTTTCCGGGACCACGACGTGTTTCTGCGGATCCGGCAGCAGCACCTCGACACTGGTGAACATGCCCGGCAGCAACTTGCCGTCGGGGTTGGCCAGGGTGGCGCGAACCAGAATGTTGCGGGTGGTGCTCTCGACGATGGGGTTGATGGCGCTGATGGCGCCGGTGAAGTTCTCGCCGGGATACGCCGCGACCGTAATCTGTACCGGTTGCCCGATGGCCAGTTTCGGCACCGACTGTTCGGGCACGTAGAAGTCGGCGTAGAGGCTGCTCAGATCCTGCAGGGTGGCGATCTTGGTGCCGCTGGCGAGGTAGTCGCCGATGTCGACGAGGCGGATGCCGATGGTGCCGCTGAAGGGTGCGACGATGCGTTTTTTGGCCAGCGCCGCATTGAGTTGATTGACCGTCGCCTTGTTTTTTTGCAGTTGCGCCGAGAGTCGGTCGAATTCGCCTTTGGAGATGGCGCTGCTGCCGACGAGCTGGCTGCCGCGACCGTAATCGAGTTGCGCGAGACCGAGATCGGCCTTGGCGGTTTCGAGGAAGGCGGCTTCGACGGCGCTGTCCAGTTGCAGTAACGGCTGGCCGGCCTTGACCTTCTGCCCCGATTCGAACTTCAGCTCGGTGACGGTGCCGGCGTTCTCCAGGCTCAGGTCGACGCCTTGCAGCGCCTTCAGTGTACCGACGGTGGGCAGGCGCATCTGCCACGGGCGCTCGACAGCCGTGGCCACGGCGACACTGATCGGCGGCTTCGGTTTTGAAAAGCCCTGGATCATCGTATAGATCGAGAAGGCCTTGTAACCGGCGAGAAGCAAAACGATCAGCAGTACAACACCCAACATGATCAGCATGCGGCGACGCAGCATATTTCCAGTTCCTTGGAGAAAATCAGGCGAGACAGGCGGGCACATTACCCCGAGTCCGGCAGGGATTCCAACTGCCAGTTTTTATCGGGTGTAAGGGAAGAAGGTGGAGAAAAGCGGGGCCGCCGACCGAACGGTCGGCGGCGAATTTCAGGCCATCAGATGAAGATGGTTGTCCCAGAGCCCTGCGGGCAAATCCAGTGGTTTGGCCAACAGATCGTCCTGGCGGCAATCGTAGTAGCGGCAGCGTCCCTGACCGGAGGTCACGACAAACCCGTCCTTCACCGCACCGACGCCGGCGCAGTCGGGCAACGGGGCGTCGAGGCGCACTTCGCCGCTGTCCAGGTCCCAGATGAAGAAGCGATTGCCGCGCGGTGCGGTCAGCGCCACCAGACGCAGGTCGCTGTGCACGGCGACGCTGGCGGTGTAATGCCCCATCGACTGCAACTGATGCTCCGGCACCGGGAACGCCACGAATGGCTGGCCGGGACGTTTGATCGCCAGCAGTTCCGAGCGTTCGTGGGAAGGCCCCATGAATTGCTGGCCGGCGACGATGGTGCCGTCGCTGGCGATCCCCAGGTGGCGCACGCTGTTCATCTGTTGGGCGAGGGTTTCCTTGCTCAGCAGGGTGCCGTCGCGTTGCATCAGCACCAGACTCGGTTCCATGGCGTCGAGGTTCATGTCGACCCGGCTTTCGGCCTCGGTGCGGATCCCGCCGTTGGCCACCACCAGGGTTTCACCGTCGGGCATCCATGACACCTGATGCGGGCCGAGGCCGTGGGTGGGAATCTCGCCGCTGTGCACCAGTCGTTCGCCTTCGAATTTGTACACGCCGAGCAGGCCACGGCCCGGATCGGTGGTGTCGTTTTCGGTGGCGTACAGGTAGTCGCCGCTGTGGTGGATTACCGCGTGGCCGTAGAAATGCCGGTTCGGCTGCGACGTCACGGTTTGCAGCAATGCGCCGTTGCGCAAGTCGATCAGGTAGCTCTCGGTGCCCGGTCGGCGGGCGACGAACAGCGCGATCGGCAGCGTCGGGTGATTGATGATGTCGTGGCAGCGCTGGCCGACTTCGGTGGCAAACACCTTCGTGCCGTCCAGCCGATAACCGACGGCGTAGTGCTTGCCGTCGGTGTCGTCCCGCGCCGACAGCAGCAGCGGGCTTTGGTCCTTGCGTTTGAACAGCGTCCAGCCGCCCAGTGTCACTGCTCCCAGCAGCAAACTACCTAAAGTCAGAGCCTGGCGTCGCAGCATGGCACGTGCCCTCATCAGTCACCGTCGTTGGCGTTGAAGCCCAGTTGGATGCCCAGCGCCTTGGCCAGTTCGCCTTCGTGCAGGCGGTGGACGACGTTGAGGCTGTCGTAGATGTCGTTGAGCTGCTGACGACCGGCGTCATCGTTGAGCATTTCGGTCAACGAGCGCTGGGTGCTGTCGAACAGTTTGAGCGAGGCTGCATAGGCAGCGTCGATCTTGTCCGCCAGCGGCTTTTGCTCAGCCGGCAGCAGGCCGCGCAGGCCTTTGTTGTCGACGCCTTCCCAGACGGTTTTGGCCGCCGCGAGGCTGGCTTCCAGCGCTTCCATGGACGACTGGCTGCGCCATGCGTCAGCCTGGAACGGCTGGGGCACGCCCTTGCTCTGGCGGCCCATCGGCGTGCCGAGTTTTTTCTTCAGGGTGTCGAGGGCGGTGACCTGTACCCGCAGCAGATCGGCGATCGCTTCGTGGGAGTCGGCGTAGCGCTGGTTCGGGAATTTGCTCATCTGCGCGAGCATGCCGTCGGTGTTGTTCCAGCTGTTGAGGATCTCTTCGGCCAGTTGTTTCTGACGCTCGCCGATGGCTACCAGCAGCGGGCAGTATTTGGCTTTCTGCGCGTCGTTGGCCACGTCGGGCTTGGCGTCGAACAGGATGTACTCGTAGGCGGACAGGCCTTGAACCACGACGCTGGACTTGGCCAGGGCGGCGGCGTCGATCTGCGGTTGCGCGGTGACCAACTGCTCGACCTGACGGCCGACCAGGTTCTTCTTGTCCGGCCAGAACTGCACCTGCCACGAGCGATTGCCTTCGGCCAGCGGGCCGATCAGCAGCGGTTGCAGCTCGGCCCAGGCTTTCTGTGCATGCAGGAAGTCGGCACGGGCGGTGTCCAGCGTCTCTTTGCCCTGGCAGTAGGCGAGGGCGCTGACGGCCAGTTGCTTGTCGGCTTCGACCCAGCGGGTGTAGGTCGGCAGGATCACCGATTTGGCGATGGCCGCCGAGGTGACGGCTTGCGGATCCTGCGGCGAGCACGCGCCGAGGGCCAGTGCGGCAAGGCTGGTGAACAACAGCTTGGGACGGAACATGTCGGGCTCCCGATTCTTTTAAGTGTTTAAAGTGAGTTCAAGAACGCCAGCAGCGCGGCACGCTGCTCGGCATTGAAAGACAAAACCTGTTGCTGCGCCGCCTTCGCTTCGCCGCCATGCCAGAGCACCGCTTCGAGCAGGTTGCGGGCGCGGCCGTCATGCAGAAACTGGGTGTGGCCACTGACCGTCTGCGTCAGGCCGATACCCCACAGCGGCGGGGTGCGCCAGTCGCGGCCGGAAGCCTGGAATTCAGTGCGGTTGTCCGCCAGACCTTCGCCCATGTCGTGCAGCAGCAGATCGCTGTAGGGGCGAATCACTTGATGGGCCAGTTCAGGTTCGGCCGCGTTGGCGGCGGTTGTGTATTTCGGTGTGTGACAGGACTGGCAGCCCGCCTGGAAAAACAGATTCTTGCCGGCCAGCACCTGCGCATCGTTGACTCCACGACGGGCGGGAACCGCGAGGTTGCGGCTGTAGAACAGCACCAGGCGCAGGATGTTGTCGCTGACTTCCGGTTCGCCGTCCGGGCCGTTGCCGTTCGGCGCCCGTTTGCAGGCGGTTTGCGCGTCGGTGCAGTCATCAAACGGCCTCAGGCTGGTGGTCAGGCCCATATCACCCGAAAACGCGTGAACATTTTGTTGATTGAGGTTGGGTTGGCCGGCTTTCCAGCCAAATCGCCCCATGACGGTCTTTTGCTGCGCGTCATCCCAGACCCGGTTTGGCCGGCCGTTGATGCCGTTGTTCTCTTTGGCCTGCGCGGCGGCGTTGGCGAGGATCGCTTCCTCAGGGATGGCTTCGAGCAGGCCCAGGCCGATCATCGGTGGCGCAACACGGGCCGAGAAACGCGTGTCCGGGTGCATCGGGCCGTAGCCGAGCTGGGTGATCTGCAGGACCGGTTTGCGCAATTCGACTTCAGTGCCGTCCTTGAAGCGGACCGGCACCGGCATGTAGTCGACCCGCACCTTGCCTTCCGGCGTGACGCCTGGCACGGCCATGTCCTGAAACTGCCCGCCGTAGACCGGCTCGGGCACCACACCGACCTGCTCGATCAATTTGGCGTACTGCGGCGCATCGGGGATCGACAGGCGCACCAGCATCGACACCGCGTTGGCCGCATCCGGCGTCGGTGGATGACCGCGGCCGTCCTTGATGTGGCAGTTCTGGCAGGCGTTGGTGTTGAACAGCGGGCCAAGGCCGTCACGGGCCGTGGTGGTCGACGGCGCAATCACCCAAGGGTTGCGAAAGAAACTGTTGCCGACGCTAAAGTCCACCCGGCGCGAGGGCGGCAGGTTGGCGGACGGCAGGGAGAACGCGTTCTGATCGCTCTTGCGCACGGTCGCCGCGCCACCGGAACGGGCCTCACCCGGCTCGGCCTTGGTGAAACGCGGGGCGTCATCGCAGGCACTCAGGCCCAGGGCCAGAAACAGTGCGGTCAAGCGAAGAGGCAGCGAGGGCATCAGACTTCCTGCAAAAGGGGCGAATTTAAAGGCGCAAAGTCTAACAGGGCGCCGGGGTTTGAATAAGAGGAATTATCGTTTGCTTGATTTGCGCCAGGGGTACTGAGCATTCCCACGCAGACAGTTCGACGTGGGAACGACCAGCAAAAAGGCGACCCGAAGGTCGCCTTTTTTAACGCGGACGCTGTGATCAGAACTCGTGATCGGCGTTGTCCGGGTTCAGGTCGCTGATGCCCAGCTTGCCGGCAGCGGCTTCGATCGAACCGGTCTGCTTGACCAGCGAAGCGATCGCGTCGCGGACGATCTGGTTGCCGGCGGTGTTGCCGGCGGCGATCAGCTGGTCGTAGTGCTCACCCTTGTTGGCGTGATCGACCATGACCTGGATCTTGGCTTCGGTGGCAGCCAGATCGGCTTTCAGCGCGGTGTCGGCAGCCGGGTCGACCTTGGCCACCAGCGACGACAGGCTGGCGCCGGTCAGTTTGGTGCCGTCGACACGGGTGTACTCGCCCAGGTAAACGTTACGAATGCCTTTGGCATCGTAGAAGTGCGAGTTGTGGGTGTTGTCGCTGAAGCAATCCTGTTCGTCTTCCGGGGAATTCGCTTCCAGGGACACCTTCATGCGCTCGCCAGCCAGCTCGCCCAGGGACAGGCTGCCCATGCCGAACAGCATTTTGCGCAGGCCGCTTTCAGCCGGTTCGGCTTCCAGGGTGGCGCGGTAGTTGTCGGCCACGTTCGGCTTCCAGTTGGCGACCATTTCTTCCAGGTCGCTGACCAGCAGTTGAGTCACGGCTTTCAGGTAGGCACGACGACGGTCGTTGTGACCGCCAGTGGCGCCTTTGCCTTCCAGGTAGTCCGAAGCCGGACGGTTGCCGGCGCCAGGGCCGGTGCCGTTCAGGTCCTGGCCCCAGAGCAGGAATTCGATGGCGTGGTAGCCGGTGGCGACGTTGGCTTCGGAACCGCCCAGCTCGTTCAGGCTGGCGAGTTTTTCCGGGGTGATGTCCTTGACGTCGACCTTGTCTTCGCCGACCTGCACTTCGGTGTTGGCGATGATGTTGGCGGTGGCGCCCGGGTTGCCCAGTGCGTGCTCGTAGGATTTGTCGACGTAGTCGATCAGGCCTTCGTCCAGGGGCCAGGCGTTCACCTGACCTTCCCAGTCGTCGATGATGGTGTTGCCGAAGCGGAAGACTTCGCTCTGCAGGTAAGGAACGCGGGCGGCGACCCAGGCAGCCTTGGCGGCTTTCAGGGTGTCGTCGTTCGGCTTGGCGAGGAACGCGTCGATGGCGGTTTGCAGGGTTTTTGCGGTGGATTCGGCATCGCTGTAAACGGCGAAGACCATATCGGCGTAGTGCGAGACAACGGCTTTGCCGGCGGCTTCGTCGACTTTACTGGCAGCAGCAGGCGCAGCCGGTGCAGCGGTGCTCGCAGCCGGAGTCGGCGCAGGAGCGGCGGCCTTTTCTTTGTCTTTACCTTCGCCGCAACCGGCGAGGGAAATAGCGATGGCCAGCAGACTGGCGGTAGCCAGAGGCATACGAATCATGGCGAACATCCTGCTTCGGTAATTGTGAGTGGACAGGCGCGGGGGCGCGCAAAGCTGCGACATAATGCAAATCTTTCGCATTATGTGTAAAGGGTTGTAGCTGGAAATATTTCTTATTTGCACGGGGTTTGCGCTGGATCAACAGCGCAGACCGCACCCGGCGGATCAAGGGGTTCGCCGGGCTTGGCAAGAAGATTTCAGAGGATGGCCGCGTTGCTGCGCTGGGCCTGCTTGAGATAAATGCTCAACTCGCGCGCCGGCAGCGGTTTGCTGTAGTGGTAGCCCTGACCTTCGTGGCAGCCTTCGGAAATGATGTAGGTTTCCTGTTCGGCGGTTTCCACGCCCTCGGCGATCACCTGCATGCCCAGGCTTTTGCCTAGTTGAATGATGGCGCGAACGATGGTCGCGTCATCGTCGTCATCCAGCAGATCCTGGACGAAGCTCTTGTCGATCTTGATCTTGTCCAGCGGCAGGCTCTTGAGATAACTCAGCGAGGAATAGCCGGTGCCGAAGTCGTCGATAGCGATCAAGGCGCCGGAGCGGCGCAGGCTCAGCAGGTGCTGGGCGGCGGTGCTGATGTCTTCCATCAGGCCGGTTTCGGTGACTTCCAGCTCCAGGCTGCGCGGCGGCAGGCGGTACATCTGCAACAGGTTGTTGACCACCCGCGGCAGTTCGGCGTGGTGCAGTTGCACGGTGGACAGGTTGACCGCCATGCGCAGGTCGACGAAGCCCTGATCGTGCCAGTCGCGCAGTTGCTTGCAGGCCTGATCCAGAACCCATTCGCCGATGGCAATGATGGTACCGTTCTGTTCCGCCAGCGGGATGAACAGGTCCGGCGGCACCAGACCGTGTTCCGGATGCTGCCAGCGGATCAATGCCTCGACCCCTACCACGCGGTGATCGCGGTAGCTGATCTGCGGCTGATAGACGAGGTAGAACTGGTCGCGCAACAGCGCATCGCGCAGGTCTTTTTCCAGTTCGCGGCGTCGGCGCATCTCGCTGTCGACACTCGCGATGTAGAACTGATAGCGGTTGCGCGAGCGGGTCTTGGCCAAGGTCATGGTCTGTTCGGCTTTCTGCAACAGCTTTTCGGTGCTGTCGCCGTCCTCCGGGAACAGGGTGATGCCGATGGTGGCGCGCAGGCGAATCTCTTGATGATCGAGGGCGAACGGGGCTTCCAGGTCATCAAGGATACTTTGCGCCAGTTCCGCCGCTTCGTAGGGTTGCTCGATATCGGCCTGCACCAGGGCGAACTGGTCGCCGCCGAGACGGGCGAGGGCGCCGAGGCGACCGCTGTGGGCGCGTAGCCGGTCAGCCAGGGCGAGCAATAACTGGTCGCCGGTCTGGTAGCTGAATTGTTCGTTGATACCTTTGAAATCGTCCAGACCTACGCAAAGCACGGCGACCCTGCGTTGCAGCTTGCCGGCATCCACCAGAATCTTGTCCAGTTGCTGCTGCAATTGCTGGCGGTTCGGCAGGCCGGTCAGGAAGTCGTACTGGGCCATGCGCAGCAGGCTGTTTTCCGCTTCGTGGCGCAGGTGGGTGTTGCGTTCGATGGATTCGAGCAACTGGTTGGCGGTGTTGATCCAGATCCCCAGTTCGTTTTTTTCGTGGCCCTTGAGCTGCGGAATCTTGTGTTCGCTGGGGCGGTCCGGGTTGATCTCGGTGAGGTGTTCGATGATCCGCGACAGCGGTTTGGTCAGCAGCCAGTGATAGACCAGATACAGCACCAGGCCCATGGCCAGGGCGCGCAACACGCCGGAAATGAAGATGATCACCGAACTGACGATGAAACCCTGACCGTAGGTGGCTGTGTCGAGGGTGATGCTCAGGTCGCCGTAATACTCGCTGTAGGGCCCGCGCCCCACCAGTTGGGTGGTGAACGTGCGCTCCTGGCCGAGGATCAGGTCGGTCAGCCAGCGGCTGTTGGACTGCTGCAGCTCACGCGACTTTTGCGCGAGCATGGCTTCGTTGGGATGACCGATGGAGGCCTGGCGCACGGCGTCATCCTGGAACAGGCCTTCGATCACCTGCATGCCCATCTCCCGGTCCAGGCTGTAGACGGCCTGGGTGGAGGGATCGCGGAACATGTCGAGGATGCGTTCGGCATCGCCGGCGACGGCCTGGCGTGTTTTATAGGCATCGAACACGATCTGTGCGCAGCTCAAGACCACGCCGACGATCAATGCCGACAGGAGCACGACCCGGAGCAACTTCACCGACAAGCTGTTCTTGAGTTCCAGCTTCAAAGGGTTATTCCTTGTTCCGTGCGGGTAGCGTCAAGTTGCCATGAGTATTGGCAATCCCGTGTTGGCAGTCAAAGGGACAATCGAGCCGCAGAATATTTGTCCGTGGCCTTGGCCGAAATGCTGCTGTCTGGAGTCTTTGCCCTGGTTGTACTGTGTCGGTAGTTTCGGCCTCCAACTTGAGGGGCGTCGGACAATTTTTCCTTTTTTTGATGTTAGTCCGCCGTGGCCTGGGAGCAAGGGGAGAAGGGCTGTATCAGATGTGGGAAAAGGCCCTGTTTGCGATGCAACGCACCCACGATGATTTTCGCAGGTATAAAAAAACCCGGCAAAGCCGGGTTTTTGTCTGGCGTGCAGCTTAAGCGGTGAAGGTCTTGCCTTCGAACTGCTCGGCCACGAACTTCCAGTTGACCAGGTTCCAGAACGCCTCGACGTACTTCGGACGCAGGTTGCGATAGTCGATGTAGTAAGCGTGTTCCCAGACGTCGCAGGTCAGCAGCGGGGTGTCGCCGCTGGTCAGCGGGTTGCCGGCGCCGATGGTGCTGGCCAGCGCCAGGGAACCGTCAGCCTTTTTCACCAGCCAGCCCCAGCCGGAACCGAAGGTGCCGATCGAGGTTTTGCTGAACTCTTCCTTGAACTTGTCGAACGAACCGAACGCCGCGTTGATGGCTTCAGCCAGTGCGCCGGTTGGTTGACCGCCGGCATTTGGCGCCAGGCAGTTCCAGTAGAAGGTGTGGTTCCAGACCTGAGCGGCGTTGTTGAAGATGCCGCCCGAGGAAGTCTTGACGATCTCTTCCAGGGTCTTGCCTTCGAACTCGGTGCCTGGCACCAGGTTGTTCAGGTTCACGACGTAGGTGTTGTGGTGCTTGTCGTGGTGGAATTCCAGGGTTTCCTTGGAAATGTGCGGCTGCAGGGCATCGTGTGCGTAAGGCAGCGGCGGCAATTCGAAAGCCATGATGATTCTCCTAATCAGGTCTGTTGCGGTGAGCGCAAGGCCGATCACGGGCGGCCAGAAATGCACCGGCGAGTTTTTACTCTTTGCGGCGCAGGGTTCGGATCATAGCACCGGGGGTGCGGCTTAACCACGCAACAACTGTGTGGGATAGAGGTTCCAGAGCTGTTTGGAATAATCACGAAGCCAGAATGAGCTGACCCGCCACGGTGAACATCATCACCGCCACCAACAGATCGAGAATCCGCCAGGTACTCGGCCGTGCCAGCCATGGTGCGAGCCATGCCGCGCCGAACGCCAGGGTAAAGAACCACAGCAGCGAAGCACTCGCCGCGCCGACCACATAAGCGCCGGGCACCGACTGTTGCGCACCGAGAGAACCGATCAGCAAAACGGTGTCGAGATAGACGTGCGGATTGAGCAGCGTCACCGCCAGTGCACTGAGCATTACCGCCCTCAGCGAACGCACAGTCTGGTTTTCACCCTGTTGCAGGCTCTGTTTCGAGCAGGCCCGGCGCAGCGCCTGGCTGCCGTACCAGATCAGGAACACCGCGCCGCCCCAGCGGGCAACTGCCAGCAATGTCGGGTTCTGCGCCAGCACCGTGGCCAGACCGAACACGCCGGCCGCCACCAGCAGCGCATCGCAGGTGACGCACAGCGCGGCGACCGGCAAGTGATGTTCACGCCGCAGGCTCTGGGCCAGGACAAAGGCATTTTGCGTGCCGATCGCCATGATCAGCCCGAACGCCACCAGCAAACCATTGGTATAGCTTTGCCACATGACGATTACTCCGCGTGGGCTGCGAGGTCGCGCAGCACTTGCATGGCACGTTCGGCGTCGGCCTGACCGACGAACAGATGATCGTGGTAAAAGCCGGCGATCACGTTACAGCTGATCCCGGCCTTGCCCAGTGCGGTGGCGAAGGCGGCAGTCAGGCCGACCGCTTCCAGCGCCGAATGCACGTTCAGGGTGATCCACGCCGCAACGTAGTCGAAGCTGAAACCGGCGCGCTCGGCGTGAGAGCGTTCGAGAATGACCGTCAGACCTTCCTGTTCACGGAAACTGCCGACGATCTCCAGACCGCTCGGCAACTGGCCGTCGCGCAGGGTGCAGAACACGTATTCGCCGGCATTGAGCTGAGGGTTCATGCTGCGCAGCAGGGTGGTCAACGCGGTTTCGCCAGCCATGGGGGTGGTCCTTGATAAAGAGTGCTTGCTGGCTATTCTCCCGGTTGAGGCTGTATAAGAAAAACCAATAGTGCTGATCGCTCATTAGGAAAACTGATGTTCGACTACAAATTGCTCTCCGCTCTGGCCGCCGTGGTCGAGCAGGCCGGATTCGAACGGGCGGCGCAGGTGCTGGGCCTTTCGCAATCGGCGATTTCCCAGCGGATCAAACTGCTGGAAGCGCGGGTCGGCCAGCCGGTTCTGGTGCGCGGCACGCCGCCGTCGCCGACCGAGATCGGCCGGCGCCTGCTCAACCATGTGCAGCAGGTACGCCTGCTCGAACGGGATTTGCAGACGCTGGTACCGGCGCTGGACGAAGAGGGCCTGCCGGAGCGCCTGCGCATCGCTCTGAATGCCGACAGCCTCGCCACCTGGTGGGCCGAGGCGGTGGGCGATTTCTGCGCCGAACAACATCTGTTGCTGGACCTGATCGTCGAAGACCAGACCGTCGGCCTCAAACGCATGCGCGCCGGTGAAGTGGCCGCTTGCCTGTGCGCCAGCGAACGGCCGGTGGCGGGTGCACGCAGCGTATTGCTCGGGGCGATGCGCTATCGAGCGCTGGCCAGCCCGGCGTTCATTGAACGGCACTTTCCCGAGGGTGTGCGGGCCGAACAGCTACCGCGCACCCCGGCGCTGGTGTTCGGCCCGGACGATTTTCTCCAGCATCGTTACCTCGCGTCCCTCGGCGTCGATGGCGGTTTCGAACATCACCTGTGCCCGTCGTCCGAGGGGTTCATCCGCCTGACCGAAGCGGGACTCGGCTGGGGACTGGTGCCGGAATTACAGGTGCGCGAGCAACTGGAGCGCGGCGTACTGCGCGAACTGTTGCCAGATAAACCGATCGACGTGCCCTTGTACTGGCATCATTGGCGCAATGGCGGTCAATTGCTCGGGCTGTTGACCGAGCAATTGGTGCGCTCGTCGGCGCAATGGCTGGTGGCCTGAAAGCAGCTGCGAGCGTCAAGCTGCAAGCGTCAAGTAAAGCGCTTGCGTACTGTTTTTACCTTGCAGCTCGAAGCTTGAAGCTTGCAGCTGGTTTTGTTGGAGCTCTACATGAAAATTCTGGTCACCGGCGCAAGCGGCTTCATTGGCGGACGCTTTGCGCGTTTCGCCCTGGAGCAGGGCCTGGACGTGCGGGTCAACGGTCGCCGGGCCGAGGGTGTCGAGCATCTGGTGCGTCGCGGGGCCGAGTTCGTTCAAGGCGATTTGAGCGATCCGGATCTGGTGCGTGCGCTATGCAGCGATGTCGAAGCCGTGGTGCATTGCGCCGGCGCGGTCGGTTTGTGGGGCCGTTATCAGGACTTCCATCAGGGCAACGTGCAGGTCACCGAAAACGTGGTCGAGGCCTGCCTGAAACAACGGGTTCGGCGGCTGGTGCATCTGTCGTCGCCATCGATCTACTTTGACGGTCGCGACCATCTCGGCCTGACCGAGGAACAAGTGCCCAATCGCTTCAAGCATCACTATGCGGCGACCAAATACCTGGCCGAGCAAAAGGTCTTCGGCGCCCAGGAATTCGGCCTCGAAACCCTCGCCCTGCGCCCGCGCTTCGTCACCGGCGCCGGCGACATGAGCATCTTTCCGCGCCTGCTGAACATGCAGCGCAAAGGCCGTCTGGCGATCATCGGCAACGGGCTGAACAAGGTCGATTTCACCAGCGTGCACAACCTCAATGAAGCATTGCTCAGCAGCCTGCTGGCCGATGCTTCCGCGCTGGGCAAGGCCTACAACATCAGCAACGGCGCCCCGGTGCCGCTGTGGGATGTGGTCAATTACGTGATGCGCAAGATGGAAGTCCCACAGGTCACCCAGTACCGTTCCTACGGGCTGGCCTACAGCATGGCGGCGCTCAACGAAGGTGTGTGCAAGCTCTGGCCCGGGCGTCCCGAGCCGACCCTGTCGCGCCTGGGCATGCAGGTGATGAACAAAAATTTCACCCTCGACATCAGTCGCGCCCGGCATTATCTGGACTACGATCCGAAAGTCAGTCTGTGGACGGCCCTTGATGAGTTCTGTGGCTGGTGGAAGGCTCAGGACATTCGTTGATACGAATCTGCCGGCCGGCACTGAACCGCGCCACGGCTTGAGGGTCAACCCCAGCGGCCGCGGGGTTTATACTTCGCGCCAATCTGCCATCACCGCGTTCCACAAAGGTTGCCTCAATGTCCATGCGTAACGATGCCCACGACGATTTCGACGATGTACCGAGCCTGCGCGCCGATACCCTCGATGACGACGATTTTCCGGTCACCGCCCGCACCTCCGTGCATTCGCGCACGCCGCCGGTGGTCAGGGTCAAGGCCGCCAGCACCGGGCCATTGTGGGCACTGGTTGGCGCATTGTTCTTCGCATTCATCGGTCTGGCCTGGTGGAGCTTCCAGCAGATTTCGCTGATGGAGCAGCAACTGGTGGCGACCCAGGAAAGTTTCGCGCGCATCAGTGAGGAAGCGGCGGGGCGCCTGCAGGACATTTCCGGCAAGGTCGTGGCCAGCCAGACCAACGTCACCACCGACAGCGAAGCCCTGAAGCAGCAGATCAAACAGCTGCAAAGCGCCCTTCAGGATCAGAGCAAACAGCAGCAGGGCGTGGCCGGGCAGGCAAGCGATCTGGACAAGCGCCTGGCGCAGATGACCGCCCAGACCACCGAACAGCAGACCGCCAACACCCAGTTGCAGGCCCAGGTCAAAGCCCTGAGCACCGAACTGGCGACCCTCAAAAGCACGCCGGCCGACACCAGCAAGGTCGACGCCCAGCTCAAGAGTCTCGATGCTCAGGTCAAAGGCTTCGATGCGCAGTTCAAGAGCCTCGGTGCCGACATCACGGCCCTGAAAAAACAAGGCAATCCGAGCGCCGCCATCGACCGTCTGGAGCAGGAAATCGTCATTCTCAAGAGCGAGCAGGACAATCGTCCGGCCGCTGCGCAGGGGGGCACCAGCACTGCCGAGTTCGACGCGTTCCGAGCGCAGATGACCCGCAACATCAACACCCTGCAAGCGCAGATCCAGAACCTGCAACGGCAACTCAACGCCCGTCCGTAAGCCTCCTGTGCGGCGAGGGCGCGAACGCCCTCGCCGCAGCAACATTCAGAAGCTTTCTGAATAGCCATACATGGCCTCAAGCCGTCTACGCTCTTGAAACACCAACAAGAACGAGGGATGCGTCATGGGGTTTGTGCAAAAACTGGCCTGGCTCGGCGCGGTACTGCTGTTGAGTTTCGGTCAGGCCAACGCGGCCACCACCGAAAAAGACGACAGCAAGGCCGCCATCGCCTTGCTGGAAAAGGCTCTGGCCTATTACCACGACAACGGCGACAAGGCGTTCGCGGCGTTCAGCCGTCAGGGCGAATTCGTCGACAAGGACCGCTACGTGTTCGTGGTCGACACCAAGGGCGTGATGCTCGCCAGCGGTGGGCCGTCGTCGGCATTGATCGGGCGCGACGTGAGCGAAGTGCTCGGGCCGGACTTGCAGAAGTCCTTCAAGGACGCCTTGAAAGTGCCGGAAGGCAACGGCATCCAGCAGGCCGAATACCGCTGGCAGAACTGGTCCGACGGCAAGGTCGAGCGCAAGCACGTTTACTATCAGCGCATCGGTCAGCGGATTCTGGCGGTGGGTTATTACTTGCCGCGCGCGTCGGCGGAGCAGGCCAAAGCGTTGCTCGACAAGGCTGCTGCCGATCTGACCAAGGACGAGAAGGGCACGCTGTCAGCGATCAATTCGCTCAAGGGCGGTTATTTGCAAGACGACTTGTATGTGTTCGTGGTCAATCTCGACAACCACCGCTATGTCGCCCACGGCACCAACCTGCGGCTGATCAACACCGATTTCGCCAAGGTCGAGGACCCGGAAGGCAAGCCGGTGGGCGAACCGATTCTGGCGCTGATCGGCAAGCAGGATGAGGGCGAGTACGAATACCGCTGGAAAAACCCGGTGACCGGCAAGGTCGAGGACAAGCATGCCTACCTGAAGAAAGTCGGGAATCTGCTGGTGGCGGTCGGTTATTACAGTGCTTGATTCCTCAACGCTCCCACGCAGCCCGTAGGAGCCATCGGCATCAATCAGCGGGCGCCGTGCTCACGGCCCCGCAACAAGCGGTTCGGCATCGCTATCGCCGCCGCCAGCCCCAGCAGTGACACCGCCGCGCTGACCATCAGCAAATGCCGGAACGTCACCAGCAACTCGGCGCGCAAGGCATCCTGCGCATCGCCGGGCGCGGCGTTCAGGCCGTCGAGCAGCACGTTGCCGGAATGCCCTTCGCTCATCAGCGAGCTGCCGGCCAGGTGGGCGAAGCTGGAATCCTGCAACAACGCCAGCAACAGCGCCGACATCAACGCTACCCCCACCGCGCCACCCAGGGAGCGGAACAGGTTGGTGGTGCTGGTGGCGACGCCGATATCCTTTTGCTCCACCGAATTCTGTGTGCCGACCAGCGAGGTCGGAAACTGCATGCCGCCGGCAATCCCGCTGAGCAACATGAACAGGCTGCTGAGCAACGTCGCATCGGGCGGGCTGAAGGCCATGCCGAGGATCGAGATCGGCATCAGCAGCGCGCCGGACAGAATCTGCGGTTTATAGCGTCCGGTGATCGAGGTGCGGCGCCCGGCGAAATAGGCGCCGATCGGCAACCCCATCGCCAGCGGCAGCAAGTGCAATGCAGCGCTGTCGGCCCCCGCGCCGGTCACGCTCTGAAAGCGCAGCGGCATCAGCACGATCAGGGAAATCGCCTGGAAGCTGCAAAAGAAAATCGTGCACCAGCACAGCAGGGCGCTGCGGTTGGTGAACAGGTGCATCGGCAGCAACGGCTCCCGGGCGCGTCGCTCATGCCAGACGAACACCGCCAGCACCGCCACCGCGCAAGCGAACAGGCCGAGCACTTCGCTGCTGCGCCATGCATGGCCCTGGCCGACCTGAGTGATCGCCAGCAACAGTGCCGTCAGGCCGATGATCATCAACAGCGTGCCGAGATAATCGATGATTGGTTTGCGCTGGGGAATCGGCAGGCCGATCAGATTGCGCCGCGCTACCCAGAACGCGCCCAGGCCCAGCGGCAGGTTGATCAGAAACACCCAGCGCCACGACAGGTATTCGGTCATGTAGCCGCCGAGCACCGGGCCGGCAACGCTGGCCACCGCGTACATGCTTGAGAAATAGCCCTGATAGCGCCCGCGTTCGCGAGGCGGGACGATGTCGCCGATGATCGCCTGGCTCACCGAAATCATCCCACCGGCGCCGATGCCCTGGAAAATCCGCGCCAGCACCAGTTGCTCCATGCTCTGGGCCATGCCGCAGAACAGCGAGGCGAGGGTGAACAGGCCCATGCCGAACAGCATCAGTTTGCGCCGCCCGTACAGGTCACCGAGCTTGCCGTAGATCGGCACCGCCACGGTCATCGCCACCATGTAGCCGGAAATCACCCAGGCCAGCAGGCTGACGTCCTTGAACTGTGCGGAAATGGCCGGCATCGAAACGGCGACGATGGTCTGATCCAGCGCACCGAGAAAGATCGCCATCATCAGCGCGACCAGCACGCTGCGAATGGCCGGTTTGGGCGTTTCGGGATGGTTGAGG
Organism: Pseudomonas sputi; assembly: GCF_021603585.1. GTDB lineage: Bacteria > Pseudomonadota > Gammaproteobacteria > Pseudomonadales > Pseudomonadaceae > Aquipseudomonas > Aquipseudomonas sputi. The sequence continues at coordinate 19,632 of NZ_BQHI01000029.1, forward strand.
TGGGTCACGGGCAAAACCTGCGGGCAGTGAGGGTCCCGCAGATCGCCAGGCGAGCGGGGATGCTCGCCAGTGTAAGTCGGTAGGAAGCTATTCGATAGCCTCATAAGGAAGCCCGACGTAATTTTCTGCAATGGTTTTTTGACCGGCCTCCGAGCTGACAAAGTAGTCCAGTTCCGAAGCACAGATGCGCTGGCTGAAATCATCATGCTCGTCGAAGCGGTGCAGCATTGAGGTCATCCACCAGGAGAAACGCTCGGCTTTCCAGACACGACGCAGGCAGATTTCCGAATACTTCTCCAGCAGGTCGGTGCGACTTTCGCGGTAGACCTTCAGCAGAATCCTGAACAGCGTGCTGACGTCGCTGGCCGCCAGATTCAAACCCTTGGCGCCGGTCGGCGGAACAATGTGCGCCGCATCCCCGACCAGAAACATCCGCCCGTACTGCATCGGCTCGACCACAAAACTGCGCAGCGGCGCGATGCTCTTTTCAATCGACGGGCCGGTCACCAGCTTCTGCGCCAGATCCTCCGGCAGACGATTGCGCAGCTCATCCCAGAAACGCTGATCGGGCCAGTCGTCGACGTTTTCTTCGGCCGGCACTTGCAGGTAATAACGGGTGCGGGTCGCCGACCGCATGCTGCACAGGGCAAAGCCGCGCTCATGGCGGGCGTAGACCAGTTCATCGTGGATCGGTGGCGTGTCGGCGAGAATGCCCAGCCAGCCGAACGGATAAACCCGTTCGAAGACCTTCAGGCAGTCCTCGGGAATCGACTGCCGGGCCACGCCGTGGAAACCGTCGCAACCGGCGATGTAGTCACAATCGACGCGCCAGGTTTCGCCGTCCTTTTCAAACGTGACATAGGCTTCGTCGCTTTTCATGTCACAGGGAACGACATGGCGGGCTTCGTAGAGGGTCTGGCCGCCGGTCTCCCGACGAGCGGCCATCAGGTCGCGGGTGACCTCGGTCTGGCCGTAGACCATCACGGTTTTTCCACCGGTCAGGGCTTGCAGATCGATGTGCACACGACGCCCGTCGAGGGCCAGTTCGAAACCACCGTGCACCAGCCCTTCGGCGTCCATCCGCTGACCCACACCGGCCTCGCGCAACAGCTCTACCATGCCTTGTTCAAGCACGCCGGCGCGGATTCGGCCGAGCACATAGTCAGGTGTCTGGCGCTCCAGAATCAGGGTCTCGATGCCGGCGTTGTGCAGCAGTTGGCCGAGCAATAATCCGGACGGACCGGCGCCGATGATGGCGACTTGGGTTTTCAGCGTTTTCATTGTTTTTATGACTCGCAAGCTTCACGCGACAATGGCCGGTGAATGATTTTCAGGATTCGAGTGCTTGCATTTTTCCCTTGCGGGTCTGTCAATTGAAGGTGAAAACTGAGCCGATACCTGTACATTCTGCCAATCGGTGCGATTATCGCCCGCAAACCTCGAGGCCTGGATTGAAGTGATGAACAAGCCTGACCTGCCTTCGATTCCGGTGTTCAAGCTCTACGGTGAAAGCCTGGACTGGCCGACCCCTGACTTGCTGCACTGTGAAACCATTTCCAAACGCAGCCGCGAACACCAATGGGAAATCAAACCCCACCGCCACGCCGATTTGTGCCAGTTGCTCTTCGTATTCAAAGGTCAGGCAGAGCTTGAAATCGAAGGCCAACGCACGCAACTGAACGAAACCGCGATCCAGATCCTGCCGCCGTTATCGGTGCACGGATTCCGCTTTTCCGAGGACGTCGAAGGGTTTGTTGTCACCCTCGCCACCCCGTTGATCAACCATCTGCAGGCGCAACTGGGCGGCGCGGTACAGGCCCTGGCTCAGGCCGAAAGCTATCCGGCGGGCAAGGACGCGGATTACCTCAACAGTCTGTTTGCCGCGTTGCAGGCCGAGTACAACGGCCATCAACCGGCACGTGAAATGCTCATGCATTCGCTGGTCAGCGTGATCATGGTCTGGGTCAGCCGTCAGGCGATCCGCCGTCACAACGCCACGCAACGCCCGCAGCGTCAGCGCGAATACCTCAATGGCTTTATTCAACTGGTTGAGGAGACGTACAGACAGCACGTCAAGGTCGAAGACCTGGCCCATCGCCTGGGGATTTCCGTCTCGCACCTTAATGGCACTTGCCGCGAACTGGCGGGGCAACCGGCGTTGCAGATCATGCACGAGCGTCAATTGCTGGAAGCCAAGCGCCTGCTGACTTACACCAGCATGACCATTTACGAGATGTCCGAGGTGTTGGGGTTTTCCGATCCGACCAACTTCACGCGCCTGTTCCGACGCCGGGTGGGGATCTCGCCAAAGGCGTTCCGCGACCGTTTGAAGGCCGAACAGAACGACGACGCCTGACGTCCTGTGTCAGCGCAGGGCGTTGAGGGTGGCGTTGTGAGGGATGCAGCGCTCGAAATTGCAGCTCGCGTATTCGCGGGGCAGTTGCCGCAGCTGCTCCACGCGCCATGCCGCGGTGCCGTACAGCGCCAGCGTGGCCGCGCAGGTGATGAAAATCGCGAGGTATCTTCTTGTTCTGGTGTTCATGGCGTTGACCTCTGAACGAATACCCTTGGGTACTACTTTCAGCATAGGTCAGCGCCGTGGAGTTGCCAGCGGCTCTGTGAACGGGATTACAACCCGATATCCCATTGCGGGTTTTCGGGAAAGCGCTGCACCAGAAAGTCCAGCATGCAGCGCAACGCCGCCGGCATGTGCTTGCGCGATGCGTACACGGCGTAGATGTTCATCTGTCGCGGCTCGGCGTGGGGCAGCAGGCGAACCAGTTCGCCGCGGTGCACATGCACCCCGGCCTGGTAGGTCGGCAGCATCGCCACGCCGGCGCCGGCCAGGGTCGCGCGCAGCAGGGTACTGGCCTCGTTGGCGCTGATGTTGCCCTGCACCGGCACCGAGACCGGTTCGCCATCCTCCTCGAAATGCCACAGGCTTTTTCCGAAATAGGAATGGGTCAGGCAATTGTGCCGGCTCAGTTCCTCGACTCGCTGCGGCTGCGGATGCTCTTGCAGATAGGCGGGCGCTGCGCAGACCACTGAACGACAGACCGTCAGGCGCCGGGCAATCAGATTCGGGTCGAGATCATTGCTGGTGCGGATCGCCAGGTCGATGCGCTCGTCCACCAGGTTCACGGTGCGATCGAGCATTTGCAGGTCGATGTTCACCCCCGGATAGGCTTTGACGAACGCCGCCATGGCATCGGCCAGTTGCGCCTGGCCGAATGAAGTGCTGACGCTGATTCGCAGCAACCCCCGAGGCGCATCGGCGGGTTCGCTGACGGCGGCCTGCATGTCACTGGACAGCTCCAGCATCTGCCGACAGCGCGGCAGGATTTCGTTGCCGGCGGCGGTCAGGCTCAACTTGCGGGTCGTGCGGTGCATCAGGCGTGCGCCGACCCAGTCTTCCAGTTCCGCCAGATACCGTGATACCACCGGTCGCGAAAGGTCCAGGTGATCAGCCGCTGCCGACTGACTGCCCAGATCCACCACCGTGACAAACACCCGCACTGCTTGGAGACGATCCATGATTTGCCCGCTTTCAGAAACAAACTATGTCCAAGCATCGCATTTTTTGTAACGAGTCTGGCAACTAAGCTCTGTCCCCATCGCCAAGCACGGCATTCGAACAGCGGAGCAACCCATGATCGGCTTCACCACCCTCAAGCGCGTTTTACTGGCCACCGCCACCCTCGGCTTTGCTGCCCACGCAGCCGCCGCGAACCTGACCCTCGATGTCTACAACCCGGGCACCCACGCGATCTTCCCGGTGACGTCGGTGCTGGTCAGCGGCGAGAAGGACGCAATTCTGGTGGACGCCCAGTTCGGCAAGTCTCAGGCCGAGCAAGTGGTGGAAAAGATCCGCGCCAGCGGCAAGCAACTGACCACCATCTACATCAGCCACGGTGACCCGGATTACTACTTCGGTCTCGACACCCTGACCAAGGCCTTCCCGGATGCCAAGGTGCTGGCCTCGCAACCGACCGTTGATCACATCAAGCAAACCGTCGACGGCAAGCTCGCGTACTGGGGCCCGAAAATGGGCGCCGACGTGCCGGCCAAAACCATCGTGCCGGGCGTGCTCAAGGGCGACAGCCTGATGCTCGAAGGGCAGAAAATGCAGGTGATCGGCCTGGACGGCAAACAGCCGGATCGCAGCTTCGTGTGGATTCCTTCGCTCAAAGCCGTGGTCGGCGGTGTGGTCGTCGCCGAGAACATCCACGTCTGGATGGCCGACACCCAGACTGCGCAATCCCATGCCGACTGGCTGCAAACCCTGCACTCGATCGAAACCCTGAAACCGAAAACCGTGGTGCCGGGGCACTACCTGGGTGACAGCGCCCGTTCGCTGGCCGCGGTGAAATTCACCGCCGACTACATCAAGGCGTTCGATGAAGAAACCGCCAAGGCCAAGGATTCTGCCGCGCTGATCGCCGCGATGAAAAAACGCTACCCGACACTGGGCGAAGAAAGCTCGCTGGAGCTGAGCGCCAAAGTCGCCAAGGGCGAAATGCAGTGGTAACCCGATTCTGAAAACGCAGCACTCTCACGCCAACTGGAGAATGTCATGAGCAAGATCGCAATCATTGGTGCCACCGGCCGTGCCGGCAGCCAACTGCTGGAAGAAGCCCTGCGTCGCGGCCACAGCGTCACCGCCATTGCGCGGGATACCTCGAAGATCGGCGCCCGCGCCGGTGTGGTCAGCAAGAATGTCGACGTGCTGGACGCCGCCGCATTGCAGGACGCCGTCGCCGGTCACGATGCAGTCATCAGCGCCGCACATTTCGCCACGGTGCCGGCCCATGCGCTGATCGGTCCGGTGAAACAGGCCGGGGTCAAACGTCTGCTGGTGGTCGGCGGTGCCGGTTCGCTGTTGCTGCCGGACGGCACGCGCGTGATCGACAGCGCCGGTTTCCCGGCCGAGTACAAGGCTGAGGCCAGTGCCGGTGCGGCATTCCTCGAGGCCTTGCGTCAGGAGCAGGAACTGGATTGGACGTTCCTGTCGCCGTCGGCGCTGTTTGTCGAAGGCGAGCGTACCGGCAAGTTCCGCGTCGGCAAGGATGACTTGCTGGTGAATGCCGAAGGTCAGAGCTGGATCACCTTCGCCGACTACGCGATTGCGCTGATCGACGAAGTGGAAACGCCGAAGCATTCGCGTCAGCGGTTTACCGTCGGATATTAAGTCCTGGATCGTTCCCACGCAGACCGCTGAGCATTTCCACGCGGAGCGTGGGAACGATCACCGGTTCTGCGTGGGAACGATCATCAAAGGCTTCAGCGGGTATGAGCCTGCTCCACCAGCCACCCCATCAATTCCTGCAATTTCGCCGACGGCTCCGACGCCGGCGCGACGATGTAATAACCCAGTCCCGTCTTCACCTTCAGATCGAACGGCATGACCAGTCGCCCGGCATTCAAGTCGTCGCCGATCAACGACCAGTCGCCAATCGCCACGCCCGTCCCGTGGGACGCCATCGACATCGCCTGATCCAGGGTTTCGAAATGCTGACCGCTGCCGATGTTGCTCAATTGCAGTTCGGCGGCCTTGAGCCAGAGTGCCCAGTCGTCATCGGTGTGGGTCGGATGCAGCAGCAAGTGTTGTTGCAGATCCGCTGGTGTGTGCAGGGCGGGTCCACCGTTGAGCAGCGTTGGCGAGCAAACCGGCGTCAGTTGCTCATCGAACAGATGCAGGGTGGCGGGGGAGTCGTGGGGCGCGGTGCCGTAGATCACCGCCGCGTCGAACTGCTCGCGATGAAAATCCACCCCGTGTTGCAACGACGCCGTGAGTTTCACCGGCACGTCCGGGCGCTCGCGCTGCCATTGCAACAGTCGCGGCAGCAACCAGCGCATCACACAGCTTGGGGCCTTGAGTTGCAGGGTTTCGCGCCTGGCACCGATCTGCTCCACCGAATCGCCGATCAGGCTGAACACCTGCTGCACCCGTGGCAGCCATTCGCGACCTTCGGCGGTCAGTTCCAGGCCCCGGGCCAGACGAATGAACAGCTCATAGCCCAGATGTTCCTCCAGCCCGGCGATCTGCCGGCTCACTGCACCCTGAGTGATGTGCAACTGCTCGGCGGCCCGGGTGAAGTTGCAGCACTGCGCGGTGATCAGAAACGTGTGCAGGGCGGGCAGGGGAGGCAGTCGTTTCATGTGGATCCAAGGTATGACGTGAGGACATGGCTAGTATGAGCTTTTATCGATTGTTGCGGCTACGGGTCGCCCGTTTCAATGAGGCCAATCACCGGTTCCTTTAAAGCCCGGTGCCTCAACGAACAAGAAGGGCAAAGACATGGCGACGTGTGGCGAAGTACTGGTCAAGTTACTCGAAGGTTATGGGGTCGAGCAGGTGTTCGGCATTCCCGGGGTGCATACCGTGGAGCTGTATCGCGGGCTGGCCCGTTCGAGCATCAACCACGTCACCCCGCGCCACGAGCAGGGCGCTGGCTTCATGGCCGACGGCTACGCCCGCACCAGCGGTAAACCGGGCGTGTGCTTCATCATCACAGGCCCGGGCATGACCAACATCACCACCGCCATGGGCCAGGCTTACGCCGATTCGATTCCGATGCTGGTGATCTCCAGCGTGCAGTCGCGCAACCAACTGGGTGGCGGTCGCGGCAAGCTGCATGAACTGCCGAACCAGAGCGCACTGGTCGGCGGCGTGGCGGCGTTCTCCCACACCCTGATGTCGGCGTCCGAATTGCCGGGCGTGCTGGCCCGAGCGTTTGCGCTGTTCCAGGCCGGACGGCCACGTCCGGTGCACATCGAAATTCCGCTGGACGTGTTGGTCGAAGAAGCCGATGAATTGCTGGCCAGCGTGCCGGTCAACATCGACCGCGCCGGTGCTGCGCCGGCCGCCGTGAGCCGCATGACGGATCTGCTGGCCGGCGCCCAGCGTCCGCTGATCCTCGCCGGTGGCGGCGCCATTGACGCGGCTGCCGAGCTCACCGAACTGGCTGAACTGCTCGACGCACCCGTGGCCCTGACCATCAACGCCAAGGGCATGCTGCCGGCCAGCCATCCGCTGCTGATCGGTTCGACTCAGAGCCTGGTGGCGACCCGTGCCCTGGTAGCCGATGCCGACGTGGTGCTCGCGATTGGCACCGAGCTGGCGGAAACCGACTACGACGTGACCTTCGCCGGCGGTTTCGAAATCCCCGGCAAGCTGCTGCGCGTCGATATCGATCCGGACCAGACCGTGCGCAACTACCCGCCACATGTCGCGCTGGTCGCCGATTCGCGCAACGCTGCACAGGCGCTGCTCAGTGCGCTGTCGCACAAATCGCTGGCCGAGCGCCGCAACGATTGGGGTCAGGTACGCGCCGCCCGTCTGCGTGAAGACCTGGCCGCGACCTGGGACGCACCGACCCTGGCCCAGACCCGTTTCCTCGAAACCGTGCTGCACGAGTTGCCGAACGCGGTGTTCGTCGGAGATTCCACGCAACCGGTGTACACCGGCAACCTCACCTTCAACCCGGAGCGCCCGCGCCGCTGGTTCAACTCGTCCACCGGTTACGGCACCCTCGGTTACGCCTTGCCGGCGGCGATTGGCGCGTGGCTTGGCGGCACCCTCGAACACGGCGCGCGTCCGCCGGTGGTGTGCCTGATCGGCGACGGCGGTCTGCAATTCACCCTGCCGGAACTGGCCAGCGCCGTCGAAGCTCGCACACCGGTAATCATCCTGCTGTGGAATAACCAGGGTTACGAAGAGATCAAGAAATACATGGTCAACCGCGCCATCGAGCCGGTGGGCGTCGACATCTACACCCCGGACTTCATCGCTGTGGCCAAGGCTCTGGGCTGCGCGGCCGAGGCGATCAGCAGCGCCGAACACCTGCGCAGTGCCCTGCGCGCCGCCACCGATCGTCAGGGCCCGACCCTGATCGAAATCGACCAGACCCAATGGATGAAGGCGGTGGCCCAATGATGAACTTCCCGACCACACTCGACGGCCTGTACATCAACGGTCAATGGTCTGCCGGGCGCGAGCATCTGCGCGTGATCAACCCGGCCACCGAAGCGTTGCTGACCACGGTCAATGGCGGTGACGAAAGCGCCGTCAATCAAGCGGTAACGGCAGCGACTGAAGCCTTCAAGGGCTGGTCGAAAACCACCGGCATCGAGCGCGGCGCGATCCTGCGCAACATCGCCAATGGCGTGCGCAACGGCCGCGAACATCTGATGAAGTTGCAGTCGAGCAACAACGGCAAACCGCAGTTCGAAGCGGGCATCGATGTAGACGACGTGATCGCCACCTTCGAGTACTACGCCGAACTCGCCGAAGGTCTCGATGCGAAACAGGACAGCAACGTGCCGCTGCCCAGCGACGACTTCAGCGCACGTCTGCGCCGCGAACCGTGTGGTGTGGTCGGGCTGATCGTGCCGTGGAATTTCCCGATGGTCACCACCGCGTGGAAACTTGCCCCGGCCCTGGCCGCCGGTTGCTGCGTGGTGCTCAAGCCGTCGGAAGTCACGCCGCTGCCGGAGCTGGAACTGGCGACCATCATCGCCGAATCCGGTCTGCCCAAAGGCGTGTTCAACCTGGTGTGCGGCACCGGTCTGGCGGTCGGTGCGCCGCTGTCGGCGGACCCGCGCATCGCCAAGGTTTCCTTCACCGGCAGCAACGCCGTCGGCGTGCAAGTGATGCAACGCGCCGCGGAAACCGTGAAGGGCGTGAGCCTGGAACTGGGCGGCAAATCCTCGTTGCTGATCCTCGAAGACGCCGACCTTGATCTGGCGGTGGAGCTTGCCTGCGGTGGCGGTTTCTTCAACGCCGGGCAGATGTGCTCGGCCACCAGCAGGGTGCTGGTCGCCGATGAAATCGCCGATGAATTCCTGATTCGTCTGAAGGCCCGCGCGGAAAAAATCCGGGTGGCCGATCCGTTCGATCCTGAAGTCGAGATGGGCGCGCTGGTCAATCAGGCGCAGTACCAACGTGTGCTCGGTCACATCGACCGTGGCCTCAGCGTCGGAGCCAAGCTGATCTGCGGCGGCAATCGCCCGGCGCATCTTGCGCGTGGATATTTCTTGCAGCCGACGATCTTCACCGAAGTGCCCCTGGACAGTGCGCTGTGGTGTGAAGAAATTTTCGGCCCGGTGATCTGCGTGCGCAGTTTCGCTTCGGAACAAGAGGCGATTGCCCTGGCCAACGACACTCAGTTTGGTCTGGTGGCGAGTGTGGTGACGCGTAACGCAGAGACGGCGGACCGGGTCGCGAACGCCTTGCAGGCGGGGCTGGTGTGGCTCAACGCGCCGCAGGTGATCTTCCCGCAGACCGCGTGGGGCGGCTACAAACAGAGCAGCATCGGCCGCGAGTTGGGGCCGTGGGGCCTGGCGGCATTTCAGGAAATCAAGCACGTGATCCGCGCGCTCTGAATGCCCGAAAAAGGTCAGCGCATGCCTCGCAACGAGGCATGCGCCGGCGTCATGGCTTCAATGAGTTTTTATCGATAGTCAGGTGTTTTGCACGACCTCAGGATGAACCCGCAGACCACGCTCAAGCCCTTTGAAACCGGGCGCTTGAGCCATATCGGTCAAGCAGATGCAAGGGTTGCGACCAGTCTCGTACTTACAAGAATAATGGGAGTCCCAAATGGGCGAGCACGATCTGAACAGGCGTCAATTCATCAAAACCGTCGGCGTGGCCTCGGTGGCTGCGGCGGCCATGAGCATGCCCTTCATCCGGGCCAGTGCCAGCGACACCCGCTTTGCCGGCAAGACCCTGCGCCTGCTGACCTGGTCCGATGACACCGGCCTGGCCGCACTGCGCAATATCGCCGCAACGTTCGAAGCCAAGACCGGTGCCAAAGTGATTGCCGACCGCACCGGCAGCACCTCGGAAATGGTCGCCAAGCTCAAGGCCGGCGGTGACCGTCCGCAGTACGACATCATCACCCTGGCGGGCGTTGGCGCCGAAGGTCTGGCCGCTGCCGGGCTGCTGGAAAAACCTGATCTCAACCGCATTCCCAACCTGGTCGACGTCCCGGAAAAATACCGCACCGGCGCCAACGGTCACGGCATCGGCTACCTGCTGTGGTGCAACAGTCTGGTCTACAGCACTCGCACCCAGAGCAGCGCACCGGACAGTTACGCCGCGCTGTGGGACGCTGATCTGGCGCCGAACATTTTCCTGCCGCCGCCGAACTGGACCGAAGCCATGGACCTGATCATCATCGCCGCCAAACTGGCCGGTGGTGACGAGCACAACATCGAGCCAGGCTTCAAGAAACTCGCGGAGCTGAAAGACCGCGTGGTGACCCTGGGTGAAAACCCCAACCAGATTGCCGAGTTGTTCCGCACCGGTTCCCTGGACATGGGCGGTCTCTACGCTCCCGCGTTTTTCCCCAAGCAGATCCGCGACCCGAACTATGGCCTGGGCGCCACGTTCGGCATGAAGGAAGGTTTCTACACCGACCTGATGCTCTCGGTGATGCCGAAGCACCGTCCGGGCGACACCGACCTGGCCTACGCCTTCATCGACCACTCCCTCGACCCGCTGGTGCAGGGCAAGATGGCCGAAGACATCTTCAACGGCCCGGTCAACGCCAAGGCGATCATCTCCGCCGAAGCGCGCAAGAGCCCGTTCATCCTCACCCCGGAGCAGATCGCGGAGAAGGCGATCATGCACGACAACGCCTTCCTGGCGACCGTGCATGACCAGTGGATTCGTCGCTATACGGAAATCTTTTCTTCCTGACGCCGACCTTCCGGGGCACCGCATGATCGGGGTGCCCGGGAGATTCGTTCTCCATTGACGAGATCATTGCTATGGAACATCAATCCCTGACCCAACCGGTTGGCGCGGGTGACGTGCGCCCGGCGCGAGGTGTTTCGCCGACTGCGCGGGCGTGGTTTTTTCTCACGCCGTCGATGCTGTTTCTCGGCGTGCTGATTGCCGCCAGCCTGCTGGTGCTGCGCATGAGCGTCGGCACCAAAGGCTCGGAGTGGAGCGGTTTCAGCCTGGCCAGCTACGCCCAGTTGCTCGAACCCTACTACCTCAAATCGTTGCTGCTGACCTTGCGTCTGGCGTTAATCAGCGCGGTGATCGCGGTGGTGCTGGCGATCCCGGTGGCCTACACCATGTCGCGCCTGACCTCGCCGTTCGTGCGGCGGATCTTTCTGGCGGCGGTGCTGTTGCCGCTGCTGGTCAACCTGCTGCTGCAAAGCTACGGCTGGCTGGTGATCCTCGGCCCCGGCGGCATGCTCAACCAGACCCTGATGGGTCTGGGTCTGATCAAGCGCCCGATCATGTTGCTGTACAACCAGAACGGTGTGTTGATGGGCCTGGTGCAGACCGCGTTTCCGCTGGCCGTGCTGCCGATTGCCAGCGCCATGCGCGGCGTCGCCCGCAGCTACGAAGAAGCTGCCGCCACCCTCGGCGCCAGTCGTTTTCAAGTGTTCCGTCAAGTGGTGTTGCCAATGAGCCTGCCGGGGATCATCACCGGCGCAACGCTGGTATTCGCCTACAACGCCAGCAGCTTCGTGGTGCCGCTGCTGCTCGGCGGTCGGCGCGTGCCGATGCTGGCGGTGATGGTGCATGACCAGATCGCCCCGCTGATGAACTGGCCCGCCGCGTCCGCTGCCGGGGTGGTGCTGATCGTCACCACGCTCGCCATCATGACCTTGTCCGAATACATCACCGGCCGCCGTCGCCGTCTGCTGGAGGCTTCGCAATGAGTGCCCTGTCCAAGAAGCGTCAGTCGCTGTTGCCGGGCGATACCGGCAAATTGGCCGGCATCCTTTCCGGGTTCATTCTGCTGCTGGCGGTGTTGCCGATTCTGACCATGATCGTGATGTCGTTCAGCGGCGCGTCGAACCTCGACTTCCCGCCGAGCAGCTACAGCCTGCAGTGGTACAAGGCGGCGTGGCACACCTTCGTCTCGCCCGATGCCAGCGATGTGCTGAGCCTCGGCCAGGCCATGGGCACCAGTTTGCTGGTAGCGTGCCTGACGATGATTTTCGCCACGTTGATCGCGGTGCCGGCGGCGTACGCGCTGACCCGTTGCGAGTTCCGTGGCAAGGGTGTGGCGCTGCAATTGATGTCGCTGCCGCTGGTGTTTCCGATGGTGGTGCTGGGGCTGGCTTTGCTGCTGGTGTTCGACAGCCTGCCGTTCCACATGACCACCTCACGGCTGGTGATTGCCCACGTGATTCTGGCGCTGCCGTTCGTGGTGAAGAACTGCACCGCGGCCATGCTTTCGATCGGCAGCGAAGTCGAAGAGGCGGCGCAAATGCTCGGCGCCTCGCCGCTGCGCGCCATCGTCGATGTGGTGGTGCCGTTGATGAAGTCGGGGATTCTGGCGGGGATGCTGCTGGCGTTCATCGTCTCGTTCAACGAATTCGCCGTGACCTATTTCCTCTACACCATCGACGTCATGACCGTGCCGATCTGGATGTACAGCCGCACCGTGTCATCGCTTGACCCTACCGTGTTCTCGTTTGCCGTGCTGATCGTGCTGATCGACTTCGTCCTGATCTGGGCGCTGGAGAAGCTGGTCGGTGAAGGCGGCGTTTCGTTCTGATTTCTTGAGGTGAGTTATGTCTGGTCTGATTCTGGAAAACGTCGAGAAACACTACGGCTCGGCCTGCGCGGTAAAGGACGTCAACCTGCATTTGCCCGAAGGCAAACTGGTGTGCTTTCTCGGCCCGTCGGGCTGCGGCAAGACTACGCTGCTGCGAATGATCGCCGGGCTGGAAACCCTCACCGGCGGCGAGATCCGCCTGGACGGCGAGGACATCGGCCGCACCCCGGCGCACCTGCGCAACTTCGGCATGGTGTTCCAGTCGCTGGCGCTGTTCCCGCACATGACCGTGGGCGAGAACATCGCCTATCCGCTGAAACTGCGCGGTGTGAGCAAAGCCGATCAACAGGCGCGGGTGGTGGAGTTGCTGGAGCTGATCCAGCTGCAACCGATGATCGATCGCCCGGTGGCAAAACTGTCCGGCGGTCAGCGCCAGCGGGTGGCGATTGCCCGGGCAATTGCCTCGCACCCGAAAATCCTGTTGCTCGACGAACCGCTGTCGGCGCTGGATGCCAAGTTGCGCGAGTCCATGCAGGTGGAAATCCGGCAACTGCAACAACGCCTGAACATCACCACGATCATGGTCACCCACGATCAGCGCGAAGCCATGACCATGGCCGATATCGTGGTGGTGCTGGGCGAGCATCGGGTGCAGCAGGTGGGCACGCCGATTGAAATCTATCGGCATCCGGCCAACGAATTCGTCGCGGACTTTATCGGCTCGGGGAATATTTTTCCGGCCACCGCACTGGGCGATGGCAAGGTCGTGCTGCCGGGCGGCGATGCGCTGCAAGTGCCGATCTGCAGCAGCATCGTGGTCGGGCAGAAAGTGAAAATGCTGATCCGCCCCGAAGACCTGCAACTCTCAGCGCCGCAGGCCACGGCGGGCAATCGCTTGCTGGGCAAGGTGACGTTCGTGCGGGATATCGGCGCGACCATCGAGACCACGGTGGAATGTTCCGGCGTGACCTTCACGGCGCTGAGCACGCCGTGTCAGGGCATCGGGCTGGGGATCGGGCATCCGGTTTCGGTGACGTTGCCGAGTGAGGCGTGTCGCGTGTTGGGCGCCTGATCAGACACTCAATCTCAGGCGCGCCAGATCCCGCAATGGCGGCGCGCCAAACAACCGGCTGTACTCGCGGCTGAACTGCGACGGGCTTTCATAGCCCACGCGATACCCGGCCGCCGACGCCTCCAGCCCTTCGGTCAGCATCAGGCGCCGCGCCTCTTGCAGGCGCAGCTGCTTCTGATACTGCAACGGGCTCATCGCCGTCATCGCCTTGAAACGGTGATGCAGGGTCGAGACGCTGAGGTTCACTTCCTTCGCCAGATCATCAATGCGCAGCGGCTGTTCGAAGTTGCCGTTGAGCCATTTGATCGCCTGGCTGATGCGGTGACTCTGGCTGTTGGCGATGGCGATTTCGTACAGGCGATGGCCCTGCGGGCTGCGCAGCAGGCGATAGAGAATTTCCCGGCGGATCAGCGGCGCGAGCATGGCGATGTCTTTCGGCGCGTCGAGCAGACGCGCCAGACGCAGCACCGCATCGAGCATCGCGCTGTCGATTTTTTCCACATACAAACCACGCCCGGTCGGTCGGGTCGGTACGCCCATCGGGCCGGCGTCGGCGATCAGCGCGGTGATTTGCGCAGGATCAATGTCCAGGCGCACGGCGAGGATCGGCTCCTCGGGCGAGACATTCACCACCCGCCCGCTCAACGGCATCGAAACCGACACCACCAGGTAATTGAGCGGGTCGTAATTGAAGAATTCGTCCGCCAGCCGTACCTCTTTGCGCCCCTGGGCCATGATGCACAGCGCCGGTTGCGCGAGCACCGGGGCGAAATCGTGGGATTTTGTGTGGCGCGACATGAACAGTGAGTCGACGGCGGTGGCATAACTGCCATCTTCGGATGTGTTGCGGCGAATGATGGCCGCCAGTTCCGCGCGCTGCTTTTCCATGTCGGCATCGGCTGGCGCTTGAAAACGATCGAATGACGTCACGTGCGGCATCCTCGGCAAAGTCGGTGGAATGGGGCAGAGCATAAGTTTGTGCAAGCCAGGGCGGTAGACACATCCTGCGAAATGCTTGCCTGATCCTGCATTGGGTTGTTGGCCCGTCCAGCCATAGCAGGACGCAGGTCGTCAGCGTTGCCCGAAACCGGTGTGACAGGACGGTGACAGGAATTCACGACTTGTTACAGGTCTGCAAGACAGTCTCGCAGGATTGTGCAACGCGACGGCAGGAATCGACTAACGGCGAACAGGGGGCCGCCCTTAACCTTCAATCCTGTCGCAGCCCGTTCCCGGCTGCCACGCGACTCCCTGGGAGGGTTGAACATGTCCAAGCAGATTCCCGTCAGTCATATGGCCTTCGTTCGAGCGCGTGCCGGACGCTCGGCGGAACTCGGCATGCGCCTGAGCGCCCTGATCGAACCGTCCCGCGCCGCCCCCGGTTGCCTGAGCTTCTCCTTGCAGCATTCGCAGTGCGATCCGGATTTGTGGCTGGTCTCCGGTTTCTGGAGCAACCAGCAATCGATGACCGCGTACTTCAGCAGTCCGACGATGGAAATCTTTGCCGAGCTGGTGCAGGACCTGGTGGTCAACAGCCTGGATTTCCACACGTTCAAGGAAGTCTCGGCTGCACAGGCCGTAGGGCAATGCACTGCGCCGATACACAAACTCGCCGGTTGAATGTTTAATGTCCGGCTTATCTGACTGAGCCAGGACCTGCGATATGGCACGTAAAGAGTTCGAACACTTCGAAGCGGTTTCCGCTGTAGTCCCCGTCGAGTTGGGCGGCAACAAGGGTTATCACGCGGCAATCGCCGTCAAGGCCCTGGTCGACGGCGGCGCCCCGCGCTTTCACAAACTGCTGAACGATCGGGTTTTTTCCGGCGCCATCGCGGCCGATGACGCCGCGATCAATGAACTGGACAAGCTCAAGGGCGTCACCGACGACGCCGAGCTGATCTGGTAACCGCTTACTTCGTCGCGCCCGGGCGCCACATCTTGAACAACGCCTCCGGCCCCAGCTGGAAATAGTCCGCCGGCCCGCCGCCCCGCAGAATCGGTTCGGCGGCGGCGGTGTCGTAGATCCCGTCCTTCAACAGCCATTTGGCAATGTGCACGGCCACCACTTCGCCGAGCACCAGCCAGCTCGGCACGGTCTCGCCGTCGGCGCGCTGCAACTGAATGATCTGGGTGACCTTGCACTCGAAGGACACCGGGCTTTCGGCCACGCGCGGCACAGCAATCACCTTCGACGCCACCGGCGTCAGCCCGGCCAGTTCGAACTCGTTGACCTCGGGCCCGACCATCGCGCAGCTCTGGTTCATTTGCTCGGCCAGCGGGCGGGTGGCGAGGTTCCAGACGAATTCGCCGGTCTGCTCGATGTTGTTCAGGCTGTCTTTGCGACCGACGCT
Organism: Pseudomonas sputi; assembly: GCF_021603585.1. Taxonomy (GTDB): domain Bacteria; phylum Pseudomonadota; class Gammaproteobacteria; order Pseudomonadales; family Pseudomonadaceae; genus Aquipseudomonas; species Aquipseudomonas sputi. Next base: position 35,585 of record NZ_BQHI01000029.1, read on the forward strand.
GGAGAACCCGATGATCGGCGGAATGTAGTTGAACGCGTTGAAGAAACTGTAGGGCGCCAGGTTCAGCCGGCCCTCGGCATCCTGCGAAGAAATCCAGCCGATGGGACGCGGGCCGACGATGGCGTTGAACGGATCGTGGGGCAGACCGTGGCCGTTGGCCGGTTCGTAGAAATGGATGTCATCGGGCATGGCGGGGGATCCTGGAAACGGCTTTCAGAAAGCGGCCATAGTGCAAGGACGGGCGGCTGATTTCCAGTCCTCCAGACATGACTAAGCCCGGCCGAAGCCGGGCTGTGGTGTGTGTATCCCGCGATCAACTGATGGCAGCGGCAGTACCGGTCTTGTCGAAACCGTCGGCAGCGATGGCGTTGGCGGTACCGGTCTTGTCAAAACCGTCGGCAGCGATGGCGTTGGCAGTACCGGTCTTGTCAAAACCGTCGGCAGCGATGGCGTTGGCAGTACCGGTCTTGTCGAAACCATCAGCAGCGACGGCTTTGCCGACGTTGGTTTTATCGAAGCCGTCGGCAGCGTAGGTGCCGGTGTGGCTGGTTTCGATGGCAGCGCTGGCGCCGGAAATGAAGTCGGCGGATTTGGTTTTGTCCGAGCCATCGGCGGCGAAGGTGTTGGCGGCCAGTACGGACAGGGTCAGGGCGAGGATCAGTTTGGTTTTCATGGTCGTTCTCCAGATTCTTTATTCGTTGGCGATGTGTTTCGCATGGGGTTCATGCTGCGCCAATTAAATTGATTAAAAAGAGCAAAATAATGCTGATAACAATCGATTAAGTCGATATTAAGGCCCGCAAACCACATCGCAGAGGGTGCTCGACGGGGCGTGGCGACTGTGATCGATTCAGGCAGGTGCAGGATCGCTTCGGCGAATTAACCAGCGATTAATCACCGGGAACCGCTGATCGGCCAATGAAAAAGGGGCAGACCCGCGAAGGTCTGCCCCTTTTTTGATTGGCGTTGCGGGATCAGTCAGTGACGATCCGCGAGTGTTTCCGGGTGTCTTTCATGGTGATGTACACCAGCAGGGACACCGCGATGCAGGCGGTCACGTACCAGTAGTAACCGGTTTCCATGCCGATGCTCTTGAACCACAGCGCGATGTATTCGGCGGTGCCGCCGAAGATCGACACGGTCAGCGCGTACGGCAGGCCGACGCCCAGGGCGCGGATTTCGGTCGGGAACAGCTCGGCTTTCACCACGGCGTTGATCGAGGTGTAGCCGCTGACGATGATCAGCGCCGCCATGATCAGGAAGAACGCGCCCCACCAGGTCTGGATGGTGTGCAGGGTCATCAGGATCGGCACGGTGAAGATCGTTCCGAGCACGCCGAAAGCGATCAGGATCGGGCGACGACCGATCTTATCGGACAGGCCGCCGATGATCGGTTGCAGGCACATGAACAGGAACAGTGTGGCGGCGGAAATGGTGGTGGAGTCGGAGATGCTCATGCCGACGGTGTTCACCAGGTATTTCTGCATGTAGGTGGTGTAGGTGTAGAACGCCAGCGTACCGCCCATGGTCAGGCCGACCACGGTGAGCAGTTCCTTCGGATGACGGAGCAAGGTGCGCATGGCGCTTTCCTTGGACTTTTCCTTCTTGGTGAACGACTCGGTTTCTTCCATGCCGCGACGCAGGTACAGCGCCACGATGGCGCACAGCGCGCCGATGGCGAACGGAATACGCCAGCCCCAGGCGTACAGCTCTTCGGTGGTCAGGAACTGTTGCAGCACGATCAGCACGCCCAGCGCGATGAGCTGGCCGGAAATCAAAGTCACGTACTGGAAGCTGGAGAAGAAGCCGCGACGATCCTTGGTCGCCATCTCCGACAGATAAGTCGCCGAGGTGCCGTATTCGCCACCGACCGACAGGCCTTGCAGCAGGCGGGCGAACACCAGCAGGATCGGCGCGCCGACACCGATGGTTTCATAACCCGGGCTCAGGGCGATGATCAGCGAGCCGAAGCACATCAGGTAAACCGAGGCCATCAGGGCTTTTTTGCGTCCGACCTTGTCGGCGTACAGGCCCATCAGCCAGCCACCGATCGGGCGCATCAGGAAGCCCACGGCGAAGATCGCGGCGGTGTTGAGCAGTTGGGCGGTGGTGTCGCCTTTGGGGAAGAAGGCTTTGGCGAAGTACAGCGAGAAGGCGGCATAGACGTACCAGTCGTACCACTCGACCATGTTGCCGACGGAGCCGCTGAAGATCGACTTGATGCGACTGGCGGTGGTTCGTTCTTTGGCCGGCACGGCAGCCGACCCAAGGGGCAGGGCGTTGGAGTTATCCATTGAAGGATCCTTCGTTTAATTGTTTTTGTGGAGCGCGTTGAAACGCAGCCTGCGAGGGCTATAGCAGGAGCTGTGCCAACGGGGGGAGGGCCGGTTTAGAGGGGCTGGGCAGATGGGTTGAGCGGTTTTTTGCCGATGATCCGGAATGAGTAAGCGGATTTTCGCCTATCTGATCGTTCCACTCTGCGTGGGAACGATTCATTCGGGTACGAACATTTCCCGGGTCAGACCATGGCGCTGCATCTTTTCATTGAAGGTGCGACGCGGCAGTTGCAGTTCCTCAAGCACGGCTTTCACATCCCCCTTGTGCCGGGTCAAAGCGGCACGCAGGCACTGCGCTTCAAACGCCTCTTGCTGCGCCGCCAGCGACTGCCCCGGATCGATGCCGTGCACCGGTTCATCCAGCCCCAGCACCTGCCGCTCGGCGACGTTCGCCAACTCGCGAACATTGCCCGGCCAGTCATGACTCAGCAGGTGGCTCAATTGCGCGCCACTGAGCGGCGCAAAGGTCCGGCCCAGTCGCTCGGCGGCACTCTGGGCGAAGGACTCGAACAACAGCGGAATGTCCTCGCGACGATCACGCAATGGCGGCAGGCGCAATTCGGCGACGTTCAGGCGATACGCCAAATCCTCGCGAAAACGCCCGGCCCGCGCTTCATCCAGCAAATCGGGTTTGGTCGCGGCGACGATGCGCAAGTCCACCCGAATGCTCTGGTTCGATCCCAGCCGTTCCAGCTTCTGCTCCTGCAACACCCGCAGCAGTTTCACTTGCTGGGCCAGCGGCATGCTTTCGATTTCATCAAGAAACAGCGTGCCGCCATCGGCGTATTCCAGCTTGCCGATGCGCTTGCCCGAGGCCCCGGTGAATGCGCCGCTCTCATGTCCGAACAATTCGGCTTCGAACAGTTGCTCGGGGATCGCCGCGCAGTTCAGCGCCACGAACGGCTTGTCGGCGCGCGGGCCGAAGTCGTGCAGGCAGCGGGCGACCAGTTCCTTGCCGCTGCCGGTTTCGCCACGGATCAACACGTTGACCGGCAGCGTCGCCAGATCCAGCACCTGCCGGCGCAAGGTCTGCAAGCCACGGGACACACCCAGCAGCGTGGCATCGAGTCTGGCGCGGTTATCGGCCTGTTCGTGCAGGGCGCGGTTTTCCAGCACCAGCCGACGCTTGTCCAGCGCCCGGCGCAGGCTGCCGAGCAGGGTTTCGGGGCTGAAGGGTTTTTCCAGAAAGTCGTAGGCGCCGTCGCGCATCGCTTCGACCGCCATCGGCACATCGCCGTGGCCGGTCAGCAGAATCACCGGCAGGTCGGCATCGCGGCGCTGCACTTCGGCCAGCAGCTCAAGACCGCTGAGGCCCGGCATGCGCACATCGCTGAGGATCACCCCGGCAAAGTGCTTGGGCAGTGCTGCCAGACATTCCTCGGCGCGGCTGAACAGCTGCACCTGGAACCCGGACAGGCTCAGCCATTGTTCGACGGCACTGCGAATGCTGCTTTCGTCATCGACCACCATCACCGAATTGAGCATCAGATGTGTGCCTCCAGATCGATCGGCAAGGTCAGGCTGAACACCGCACCGTTGTCACCATTCTCGGCGCACAGGCGCCCGCCGGACTCATGGACGATGGCGAAGGAAACCGCCAGCCCCAGACCCAGCCCGTCACCCACCGGTTTAGTGGTGAAGAACGGATCGAACACCTGACCCAGATGAGCTTCGGCGATGCCGCCGCCGTTGTCGATAACGCTAAGGCGCCACAGTTGCTCGTCGACTTCCAGGCGGATTTCCAGACGCTTGCAAGGCTTGCCCTGCATCGCATCGAGGGCGTTGCGCAGCAGGTTGATCAACACCTGCTCCAGGCGAATGGCATCGCCGCGGACCCACGCCGGACGGGTCAGGTGCAGCACCAGGCTGACCTGTTCATCGCGCAGGCGCGCATCGAGCAATTGCAGGGCCTGATCGACCACCGTCGCCAGATCCAGCCGTTCGCGCAGGCCGCTGGGGCTCTTGCGGGCAAAGGTTTTCAGGTGGCCGGTGAGGGCGGCCATGCGCGTGAGCATTTCATCCACCGGTTTGAGCGCCTTGTAGGCGTCATCGACCCGACCGTGATCGAGCAGCAGCCTCAGAGTTGCAAGCTGCATGCGCTGGGCGGTCAGCGGCTGATTGATTTCGTGGGCCAGCGCCGCGGACATCTGCCCGAGTGCCGCAAGCTTGGCCGACTGCACCAGGCCGTCCTGCGCCGTGCGCAAATCGCGGGTACGCTCCTCGACCAGTTGCTCGAGCTCTTCGCGGCTGCGCTGGCGCATCTTCGCCAGACGCCAGCGCTGGTTGAGAAACAGCAACAGGAACACCAGCGCCAGCCATACCCCGGCAGCGGCGAGGCCGGCATTGCGCTGGTCTTCGAAGGACACTTGCGGGCGGCGCAGCAGATGCAGCGTCCAGCCTTCGGCGGTCAGCGGCAGCGATTCCCACAGGTAATCCGCCGTGCCTTGCGGGCCTTCGACGCGGCGCAGATCACTGTTGTCGTCGAAGCTGCGCAGCGCCAGATGCGTCAACGGCACCAGCGACTGTTTATCGTATTGGCGGGTGGCCTTGATCTCGCGGTAATCGGCCGGACTCAACGGGTGTAGCAGGCGATAGCGCCAGCCGGGCTGGTTGGCGATGAAGATGATCCCGCGCGCATCGCTGACCAGCAGGGTGTCACTGCCCTGGCTCCATTCGCGTTCAAGTTCGGGAAATTCGAGCTTGACCACCATCGCCCCGAGGAACTCGCCGTTGTCGCCGAGCACCGCGCTGGACAAGAAGTAACCGGGGATTCCGCTGGTTACGCCGACCGCGTAGAAACGCCCGGTGCCCTGAGTTCGGGTCTGGCTGAAATAGGGACGGAATCCATAGTTGTGGCCGACATAACTGCTGGGCAGACGCCAGTTGCTGGCGGCCACCGCGAGCCCGGTGCGGTCGAGCAGTTCCAGGGTCGAGGACTGTGCGGCACCGTTGATCTTTTCCAGCTTCAGATTGAGCGCCGTTTGCTGTTCGGCGCTCACGGGACCGGCCAGCGCCGCACGCAATTGCGGGTCCAGTGCGAGCACGGCGGGCAGGGCACGATAGCGGTCGATCAGGGTGTGCAGCGAGTTGGCGTACAGCGCCAGTTGCTGATTGGCCCGGGCCGCGTCTTCTTCCAGCGCCTGGCGCTCGGCGTGGCGGATCGCGAGCGTCGCGGCAAGCGCGGCGCCGGCAAGAATGAGAAACGCATAAAGGGTCATGCGCAGGAAGCGAGAGGTCGCGAGCATGCTTTGGCAAACGCTGATAGTCGGGCCGGCACGATAGCACGGCTGCGGCCACCAACGTTGACTCAGGCCGCGTGTTGTCGCTGCTCGATATGGGCCGAGACTCGGCTCAACAGGTTTCTGGATTGCTTGATCGCTGCGCGTCCAATCTTCATTTTCTGTTCAAGGGCGGGCAAATTGTTGTCCGTTTTTTGCGGCAACGACATGGCTCCCTCCAGTCGCACCGGCGCGGGATCTGCGTTCGCCAGAGCGGTGATGTTTTGCAGGGCCGTGGCTTCCTCCCGGTCGAGGTGAATCGACAGTTCGTCGAGTCGCGCACTGAGCTGATCCAGATCACCCTGGCCCCAGGCGTCATTCAGCGCTTCGGTCAGTTCGGCGGCTTGCCGAAAGATGGCCAGTGACGGTTTCAGGTAGGGCACCTTGAGGTGTTTGCCCACCGCTCTGGCGGTGGTTTCGATGCCTGTTTTGGTCAGGCCCGCTGAGGTTCTCGGGTCGAAGCTTCTGGCGGTTGCCGTGACACTGAACGGCTGTGCCGAGGCCTTGTTTTTCAGTTGGCCGACTGACAGCGCCGACGGGGTGGGCAGGATGGTGTAGCCCAGAGTGGTTTCATCGCCGAGCTTTTCCATGACCTTGCTGGCCGCTTCCGCGGCCATGATTCCGCCGATGGCGGCTGCCACCGGCACCGCAACCGGCGCTGCGGGCCCGGTGACACTGGCCGCGCCGCCGGCGATCGTCCCTCCGATGGCGCCAGCCTTGATCGCGACAGCAACCGGCGCTGCGGGCCCGGTGACACTGGCCGCGCCGCCGGCGATCGTCCCTCCGATGGCGCCAGCCTTGATCGCGACAGCAAACGACGCGAGGCTGAACAGAAATTTCTTGCCGGCGGTTTTGTAAATATCACGTGTACGAGTGAGGTTGTAGAGCTGGTAGTTGAGCTTCCTCAGTTCACTGTTCGTGGCCGACAGCAGGTTCGAATACTCGGTGATCTGCTGGCGGGCGGCGCTTTCTTCCTTGTTCATGCCCTGAAGGTCAATGAAGCGCAGCGGATTGTTCCCCACGAACGCATAGAGATTCAGTCCGTCGACAGTGCCCGCCGGATCGGCACTGACCCAGCGCCCCAGCCAGTCGGCGTAGTAGCGGGAGCCGTAGTCATACAGCCGGGTGACATCCATTTCCTTGCCCGAGTAACGGACGGTCTTGTAATCGACCTCCACGGCGGAGTGCCTGGTATAAACAGCGGTGCCGCCGAATGGCAGATAGCGCTCGTCGGTGATCAATCGCGCCTGTGTATCGAGTTCCCTGACAGCCGAACCCAGGTGGTCCGGCAGCGTGAATCGCAGCTGGTCGGCGCCGATGTTTGCCGGATCTTTCTTCCAGTGCAGGCAGCGCGCTCCGCCAGGTCCGATGTCGAGCGTGATGACGTGCAACTCCTCGCCGTTGTGCTTGGTGCGGATCTCCAGCCCCGGCAAATAGCGCACTTCATGAAAGTGACTGACTTTCGTTGTGTGGGTGTCGTGGCGTTTGTAGACCCGCTGGCCCTGGCTGTAGCGGTAATACTCTTCGTCGTTTGCGCGGCCGCCATTGCGATCGATGAGCGTCACCTTTTCCAGTTCGCCGCGGGTGTTCCAGTGCATCGGCACGCCGGGTTGCAGGGCCTGCAGATTGCCGGCACGGTCGAACAGTTGGCTGAAATCCGGTGGCGGATCACCGGGTTTCCAACGCACGCCGCGGTTGCTGACGGGGTCGATGAACATCTCGAAGGTGTGGCTGGTGGCGTCGCGCACGTGGGTGGTCTTGACGAGATTGTCGCCGTGGTCGTATTTGTAGTGCTCGACGTAACTGCGCCGGTCGGCGGGGTCGGTCGGTTGTGGCGGTCCGATGTTGTCCGAGGGCGGAGCGTCGCTGTAGCCGGTGGCGCGCATCAGTCGGTACAACGTGTCGTAATCGAACGTCTGGTGACCCTCGACCCGCTGGTTGCGAAAGTAAGTCGGCGTGTAGGCGTGATCGAGAATGCGGGTGATGTTGCCCATCCGGTCGTATTCATACTCGAAATCCAGAAGCACCGGTCCCGAGCCCTTCTGCGCGCAGTGGCGATGCAGGCGCCCGTCGGCGGCGCGGTAATGCCAGTGGCTGGTCACACCGTTGCCGGCCTGTTGTTCGATGATCTGCCCGGAGGCGCTGTACTGCGCATCCTGCAACACGGTTTGCCAGGTGGTCTGTCCGTTGATTTGCAACTGCACCCGATTGAGTTGACCGGTCACGTCGTATGTCGACAGTCGCTGATGTCCCCCGGCATCGGTCTGCGTCAATTCCGCGCCCAGCGGGCTGTAACTGCGACGGCTGACAAACGCTTTGCCATCGTGAAAGGTGCGGGTTTCTCGCAGTGCCGGGCCGGTCATTGCGAAGCTGTGCAACTTCACCGAGCCCGATGAGTCCTCCAGCTCGATCATCTGTCCGCACAGGTTGTGACCGGGATCCTGCGTGGCATCGGCGTAAGTCATCTTTTCTACGCCGGCCATCGCGTTTACATCGAGCCTCACCGCCCGCAATTGATCATCGAAGGTTGTGCACCAGAGATTGCCCCGCGCATCCCAGCGCCTCAGCTCTTCCCCGGCAAGCCCTGGCAGGGTCAGGCTCGGGCCGGCATCGACGCTGTCGACCTTGAGAGGCTGCTCACTCAAGCCGAATACATTCACGAAGTTGGGTACCGACAACCGCGGGTCCTGCTGTTCGACCAGGCGCCCGGCGTTGTCGTGGCGCAGGCGGGTGATGAGCGTTTCCACCGGGGCGCCGGCGATAGCGCGCAGATACGCGACCTGGCGAATCGGCAGGCCTCGCCCGTCGTTTACGATGAGCGAGGGGGTGTGCCTGTGAATCAAGCTACCAACCCTCGGACCTTGGACCACAAGTGGCGTGCTCGGGAAAAATTTACGTCTGGATGGGCTTGCCGTTGCAAGAACTGATTGTCCGTGGTGCCCATTTTCTTGTACCAGGCCATACCTTTTTGTGCGCGATCAATGTAATTCAGTGTGTTCTCGGTTGCCTGTTTCAGTGCCGACCGGCGAACAGGTGCGATGGCCTCGGCTGATGTCATGTTGTTCACATTCGGCAGCAGGTCGGCTGGGTAGATCACGTTTGTGCCAAGCGCGTCGAAGGCTTTTTCGGCATTGGTCCAGCGCTCAATGACGGCAGCTTTCCAGTCAGCGAGCATTGTTTCGATTTTGTTGATTTTCACAGGATCGAGCTGGTTGATGATGTCTTCAGCTTCCTGGACCCGGGATCCCATATTCATAAACGCATTGATTCCCGGCACCACCGAACCGATCACTCTGGTCATTAAAAAATCGGGATTGAGCACCTTGCCTGGAAGCTCTTTCCAGTCAATCGCCTTGTCGGCAACCAGCCCCAGGTCTTTATCAATCGCGGCAACGGACATTTTCGAGGTCTGCGGTATAAGTGGACTGGTCAGACTGTTTGTCGCAATGGCACCCATCGCTCCGAGCAAGTCTCCGCCAACGTTGCCGCCGCTCAGACCTTCGCTGAATGGAGGCTTGCCTTGCACACTGGCATTGCTTGTATTTGCAAGCGTAGCAAGGTGCGCATAGTGCTGAGAATCAGGAATGAGCGGGCTAATCAATTGGCCGCCGTAGTAGCCGCCGACAAAGCCGACTACCGCATTTACGGATTCACCTCCCAGATTTTTCAAAAGTTCCAACCCGACTTTCTTTTGGAAAATGTTGTGGAGTTGTCCAATTGTTTGTTCGGCGTGCCCGGCGACAACGTTTATGAATCTCGAATAGTTGTGAATAACGTTCTCTGCCTTTTCCCTGCCTTGAAGATCGATATATCGCACTGGATTGTTTGCCACATAGGCATACCGATTCAGTCCATCTGCATTTCCCGCCGGGTCTGCACTGATCCAGCGTTGCAGCCAATCGGCATAGTAACGGTCACCAAAATATTGAACCCCGCAGAAGTCCTTCTCCTTGCCCGAAAAACGCACGGTTTTGTAATCGACTTCTATCTCATCGCGAGCGGTAAGGGTCGCCGTTCCACCGAATGGAAAGTAGCGTTCGTGACTGATGATCCGGGTTTGATGATCCACTTCCAGCAGTGCCGATCGTAGGTGATCCGTGTGGGTGTAGCGCAGTTGATCCTTGTCGATCAGCGGTGGCTTGCCGGCTTTCCAGTGCAGACATCGCACCTCACCGGCCCCGATGGGAATGACGATGACGTGGAGAAGTTCACCGTTGTCCTTCGTGCGAATCTCCAGACGACTCAGGTAGCGCACTTCATGAAAGTGACTGACTTTGGAGGCGTGTGTCTCAAGGCGCTTGTAGACCCGTTCGCCCTGGCTATAGCGGAAGGTCTCCTGGTCATCGTTGGTCCCGCCGCGATCGACCAGTGTCACCTTTTCCAGCTCATTGCGATTGTTCCAGCGCATCGGCCGGCCAGGCTGCAGTGTCAGCAGGTTGCCGGCCGGATCGAATGCTTGGGTAAAGTCGGGTGGTGGTTCGTCGGACTCGCAACGTACGCCCCGGTTGCTGGCGGGATCAATGCACATCTTTAAGGTGTGGTGGATGCCATCGCGTACGTGGATGGTTTTGATGAGGTTCCCACCGGAGTCGTGTTCGTAGGTTTCAACGTAGTTGCGCCGGTCTTTGGGATCGGTCGGCTGTGGCCGGCCGGGGTTGTCCTTCGGTGGCGCATCGCTGTAACCGGTTGCACGGGTCAACCGGGATAGCGAGTCGTAGCTGAACTCGCGGTGGCCATCGACCTGCTGATTCTTGAAATACGTAGGGACATAGGTGTGGTCGATAATCCGGGTGATATTGCCGACCCGGTCGTATTGGTACTCGAAATCCTGAAGTGCCGGCGCCGAGGCCTTTTGCGTGACCTGTCGATGTAGACGTTCGTCGGCCGGGTTGTAGTGCCATCGACTGCTCACGTCATTGCCCGTCAACTGTTCGACGATCTGGTCGGCCGCGTTGTAATGCGCTTCCTGCAAGATCGTTTTCCAATCTGGCTCAGCGTCAATCTTGAGCTGTGCTCGAACGAGCTGTCCGGCAACGTTGTAAAACGATCGTTGCTGGTGCCCGCCTGCATCGGTGCTCTCGAGCATCGCTCCGAGCGGGCTGAAGGCTTGCTGGTTGGTGTACGTCTGGGCGTCTGTAAAGGTGCGGGTTTCACTCAGTGGTTGGCCGGTCAGTGCGTAGCTTTTGAATTCGACGGAGCCTGACGGATCCTTCAGCTCGATCAAATTCCCGCGCAGATTGTTTCCGGCATTGGCTGTCGCCGAGGCATAGGTGAATGTTTCGATATCCGCCGCACCGTTCTCTTCAAGACTGACCATGCGTAGCTGTGGATCATGAATCATGCGGCGATGATTGCCGTTTGCGTCCCAGGTTTGCAGGGATTCTCCAGCAAGTCCCCGCAGTGTGGCGTTCGTGCCGGAGTCGACGTTGGCCGTCCTCAGCGGCTGGCCGTTCAGCGCAAACACAGTCTGGGTATTGGGTATGACCAGACGCGGGTCGTATTGCGCCACTGGCCGGCCGGCCAAGTCATGCTGTTGGCGAGTGACAAGCGCCTGTACGGGACCGCTGGCGACCTTGCGTAAATATTCGACCGTTCTGATGGCCTCGCCGCGCGGGCCGGTGACGGCCAGCGACGGTGTGTGCCAATGCACACTGGCGTTCATGACTTGACCTTCTTCGCCGGTCTGGCGGGCAGTCCGGGGCGCCTGGCGGGCCGGGTGGCTGGCGCGTCGTCGGTGTCGTCGGTGTCGTTGAAGTCATAGCTGAGCTTGAACCATGGGTGCAGGATGTCGAACGCCCGATGGCCGAGGGCATTGATGGTCTGGACGGGCCGCCCCAGGGCGTCGTAGAACATCCGGTCGTGGTAGCCGTGCTCACGCATCGCGCTGTCATTGATGTAGCGATGGGTGTTGAGGAAATAGGGGCGGTAGACGCGGATGGTTTCGCCTTTGTGGTTGTATTCCACACGACCTTGTACGCGCCAGCGTTGAACGGCCGGCATCTCGATCGGCTTGCCATCGGCCCCCGTTTCGAGGTTGTCCTCGTGCGTGGCCACGAAGGCATCGCCTGGCGGCACGAGTTGTTTGCTTTGCAATTCGCGGCCGAAGCCGTCGATGTAAACGATGTTTCTCTGAATCAATTGCAGCGGGTCGGTGTGGTAGCGGTCGGCAACCAGATTGAGAATGTGCACCGGTTGCCGCTTGGCGGTATGGATGATTCCGAGCAGTGTCTGTTCGCTGGTCGTGCGTTTTTTTTGCTGGTTCAGCCAGCGCCGGGCCGAGGCGCGGATGCGTCCGTCGGGCAGAATCAGCCCTTTGGCGATCCATGCCTTTCTTTTGCCCGGCAGCGTTGCGGGCGGCAGCAATGGCATCCAGCTGAACAGTTCCGTACGCACCACACTGGCGGCGGATGCCAGCACTTCTTTTGGATGGGCGAGGGCGTACTCGACGCTCAGGTCCGTCTGTTCGGGGTACTCGGCCAGTGGCATGAAGCCGGCCGGTTTGCCTTCTTCGGTGCCATGAAAACTGTGCACCATGGGCTGGCCGCCCGGCTCATAGAGCACTTCCTGGATGTTGTCGTTGGCGTCCGTGATGCCCAAAGGCTGGAGCGTGTGGGGGTCATGGGTGACTGTCGTCGTGCAGCCATCCGCAAGGGTGGTGGCCATGATCAGCAGGTGGTCTGCATCCCAGGTGATGTGTGTCACCCCATGACTGGCGGTCTGCCGCACATCGGTGACGTGGTAAAAACCGTTCGCATCGGTGTAGGTGAAAAAGCCGCTCTCGGCTGACCACAGGTTTTTCAGATCATCTTCATCCGGATCCGGTGGCAAAAACAGGCTCATGGGCTTATAGCCGATTTTTACCAGCTCGTCCCGAATGACAATGGGAACTGTGTCGTATGCCGACAATGCCTTTTTGTCGAATACGGCCTGTTCCGTCGGCCCCGCCAGCGGGGGGTAAAGGATCTGGCCATCAGCTCCCTCCAGATATGTTTGCTGCGAGAGGGACGTCAGTTCACGGGCGGCTTTCCACTCGGCACTGTCTTTATGTTGCTCGAAGTTTTCAAAACGGATGTCCTCCGCGCGCAGCCCGCCCGGCAACGCGCCTTTGGGCAGCATCAGTGCATTACTGCGCTGGCGCCAGGGCAGACCGAGCAGCCAGTGCCCGTCAGTCATCAGGTGAAGGTACTCGGCGAGGGTTTCCGTCAGATAAAAATTTTCCTGTTGCTCATCGAAGCTGTCTTTCCAGGCACGCTGTTGATCCTCCTGCTCGAAGGGCGGAGGGTCGTTTTCCGTGCGGCGGCGTGCGCAGGCCACCGTGACACTGTGAGTCGGCTGGCCGTACTCGTTCCACTCCAGATTGATAACGTGCTGACAGATCGAGTCGTCCATGAAACGTTCGTATTGGTGGTTGCGGCTCTCCAGTTCGCGCACCAGCAGGCTCGACGGACTGTCGTTGACCACCCGAACCAGGTAGCGAACCTCGGACAGCGAAAACACCGGGGCCGGGGCGGGGTCGTCTGCCTGACACACTTCTGTGCGCAGCAGCTGACCGGCCAGGGCATAGGCGATTTCGGTGTCGTTGGCATTGCGCCGCGTGCGAACTCGCTCTGTGCGGCGTTTTGCATCGAACTGCGAAATAACCGTGGGCGGCAGTGGCTTTATCTCCCCGTCGAGTTCGCAAGTACCTTTCAACACCTGATCGATGGCCTGACCCGTATGAAACCAGCTTGTCATTCGCATCGGCGCCGTATGGCCGCTCTCGGCCTTGCCCGGTTCCAGTTCGCTGTCGGTCTGACATATGCGGCCGAAACCGCGAAATTCACGTTCGTTACCGTCGTAGTAAGCCTCGAAATACGTATGGAACTGCATCAGGTAATTGCCGGTGATTTCATCATCCTGGCGTAGCCAATGGAGCACCATCTGAGGAAACGGCAACCGACAGACCGGACGTCTGCGGGCCATCAACTCCAGGCGTTTCTCGTCCAGCCAGTATTGCGCACTGCTGCGATATTGCAGCGTGGCGCTGTAGCCCATGTTGTTATTGGATCCGCTGAGCAGGTACGGCCGTTCACTGCAAAAGTGATAAACCCAGTGCTGCGGCTTCATGTGCGGCACGGTCAGCAGCAGGCTGGCGCAACCCAGGCCCTGCAGGTCGGCAAAGGTCACCTGGCAGAGGTTGTCGTAGCGGATGCCTTCGGGCCAGTCGACGTTTACCGGTACTTGCTCAAAGGCATTGCCCCCGTAATTCCAGTAGATCTCGAAGTGATCGGAGCAGAGGCGGATCAACGCGGGCGCACCGGAGCCGTCGAGATCGGCGAAACGAACCTGATCGACATTGAAAGATCCGTATTCGAAGGGCAGAGGGCTGATTTCGACACCTTTGGCGAACTTGCCATGGCCGCGACTGGCCCAGGCCTCGATCTTGTCGTGGCGGACCCTGCACAGTCCGGAGCGGTCGCTGGCGTGCAGATTGGCAAACATGACAAGCTCGCTGCGGGCGGCGCTGAAGAGTGGCAAGCGATCCGGGGTATGCGGTACGTCCTTGCCAGGTGCAAATCCTTCTTCGCGCAGGTTGGCATACACCCGTACACAGTTCGGGCCGACCAGGGCGGCAGAATCCAGGCCGTCACCGCTCAAGTCGCCCAGTTGTGTCAACTGATGGAAAAACTCCACGGGAAACTGCTTGAACGGTTTGAACGGCGACCAGTTGCTGTCCGGGTTCAGGGTGTAATAACCGCTGCCGCCAGGCTGGGCGACGACCCAGTCCAGGCGACCGTCACCGGTGAGGTCGGTCAGGATCTGCACCGCCGGCTGGAGCCTATCGGCATTCGGGATCAGCGGCAGCAAGGCCCAGGGGCCGTAGACGATTTCATCTGTGCCAGGCGTGCCGCGCAAGGGTTCCCGGTAATACCAGGCGTTGTCGTACTGGCAGAGAAATCCGGGCAGGCCTTCGCCGTAAAGATCAACGCAGTGGTAAGGCTGACCGTCGTTGAGTCCGGGCATGGCGTCGAGTGTCAGGAAGGGCTGGGGGACCGTGTCGAGTTCAAACGCGTTGTAGAAGTATTCAAGCGGGGGAGAGTGTTTGACGCGGCCCGCCGCGTCGTAACTCATGTAATGCGCCGCTTTCAGGTGGTTGTATCGCAGAGGCGTGGTTTCGTGTTCCAGCAACAGGCGATTGACCAGCATCGGATCGCGGCCGGTGTGGTTGAACATCAGAAACTGCTTGCACAGGCGCCGGGTGCCGACTTCGAAGCCGAAGCTGTGCAGGCGAATCGGATCACTGCGCGGCAGCCATTTTTTTTCATCCTCGGCCAGATAAGGTGGAACGACGTCCAGTCTGGTGTCGCGTTCGCCGTAGTCCACGATCAGCAGGAAAAACCATCCAAGGTCCTGCGGCCGCTCATGTTCAAGGCACAACAGGCCGGCGCTGGCTGTCTTGTTGCCGTAACAGACCTGGCGCAGGTAGCGCTGGGTCTGATAGTCGAATCGCGGATCAGGGTCGTTGTCGTCGCGCTTGTATTCGTAGTAGATGTGCTCACCTGCCACATTCACGGTTTCCACCAATAGCCACACCGCAATGTGGCTCTCGTCCTCGCTGTCGTGAATGCACGCGTCGAGCGTGTTGCCGTAGCAATGCTGCGAGCCGTCGGGGCTGAACACCACCCAGAAGGGGTTGCCTGTCTCGGGGGTCCAGAATTCGTAGCGGGCAAAAGTGCTTTCCAGCCGCGGAATGTAGCGCACCACCGAAAACGTTCGGGCTCGCCGGCCTTTTCCGAGGGTACGACGGGTCGACTTGATCTTGCCGCGCGTCGTCCGTTCGGGGTGCAGGTCGGTGCCGTCGACCTCCATGACATCGTCGGCTGTATAGGTCGGTGCGCCCTTGCTGGTTTTTCGCGAAATGGCTGCATACCGCAGATCCCAGCCGAGGCCACACTTGCCGTTGCCCGCGTTGCCGGAATAGACCAGTTGTAACTCGGGAATCAGTGTGCGCCCGGCGGTTGACAGTAATGGCACCTGCAAGGCGTAAGACGGCTGCCCGGACACGCCAACCTGCCCGAAACTGCGCCCGTTCGTTGCAATGGACGCTGTCTTGGCAAGGGAAGGCGGAGTGACAAGCGCATCTGCATCAAGGGCCATGGCAACACAACCTGTGAACGTCGAGTTTCCACGCTAACAGAGGGTTTTCGCCGCGGCACCTGTCAGATCTGACAGGTGCCGACTGACGGCGGGCAAAAAAAACGGGCGGTCATCGCTGACCGCCCGTTTTTTGCGAAGCCGATAAAAGCGCTTACTGCACTTCCACCGCCAGGCTTTCGCTGATCTTCTGTTGCCAGATCGCAGGGCCGGTGATGTGTACCGATTCACCTTTGCTGTCCACCGCGACGGTGACCGGCATGTCCTTGACCTCGAACTCGTAGATCGCTTCCATGCCCAGCTCGGCGAACGCCAGGACCTTGGATTTCTTGATCGCCTGCGCCACCAGGTAGGCGGCGCCGCCGACGGCCATCAGGTACACAGCCTTGTTGTCCTTGATCGCGTCGATGGCGGTCGGGCCGCGCTCGGACTTGCCGATCATGCCCAGCAGACCGGTCTGCTCAAGGATCTGACGGGTGAACTTGTCCATCCGCGTAGCGGTGGTCGGGCCCGCCGGGCCAACCACTTCGTCACCGACCGGATCAACCGGGCCGACGTAGTAGATGAAGCGACCCTTGAGGTCTACCGGCAGGGTTTCGCCCTTGTTCAGCATCTCGACCATGCGCTTGTGCGCGGCGTCGCGACCGGTGAGCATCTTGCCGTTGAGCAGGACGGTTTCGCCCGGCTTCCAGCTCTGCACGTCTTCCGGGGTCAGGGTGTCGAGGTTGACGCGACGGGCCGACGGGCCGGCTTCCCAGACGATTTCCGGGTAGGCGTCTAGCGGTGGCGCTTCCAGCGAGGCCGGGCCGGAACCGTCGAGCACAAAGTGCGCGTGACGGGTGGCGGCGCAGTTCGGGATCATGCACACCGGCAGCGAGGCGGCGTGGGTCGGGTAGTCCATGATCTTCACGTCGAGCACGGTGGTCAGGCCGCCGAGGCCCTGGGCGCCGATGCCCAGCTGGTTGACCTTCTCGAACAGTTCCAGACGCATTTCTTCAATGCGGTTCTGTGGGCCACGGGCCTTGAGCTCGTGAATGTCGATGGATTCCATCAACACTTCTTTCGCCATGACGGCGGCTTTTTCGGCGGTGCCGCCGATGCCGATGCCCAGCATGCCCGGCGGGCACCAGCCGGCGCCCATGGTCGGAACGGTCTTGAGTACCCAGTCGACGATCGAGTCGGACGGGTTGAGCATGGCCATTTTCGACTTGTTCTCGGAACCGCCGCCCTTGGCCGCCACGTCCACTTCCACGGTGTTACCCGGAACGATGGAGTAGTGGATGACCGCCGGGGTATTGTCCTTGGTGTTTTTACGAGCGCCCGCCGGGTCGGCGAGGATCGAGGCGCGCAGGACGTTTTCCGGCAGGTTGTAGGCGCGGCGCACGCCTTCGTTGATCATGTCGTCCAGGCTCATGGTCGCGCCATCCCAGCGCACGTCCATGCCCACCCGCACGAACACGGTCACGATGCCGGTGTCCTGGCAGATCGGCCGGTGGCCGGTGGCGCACATGCGCGAGTTGATCAGGATCTGCGCCATCGAGTCACGGGCCGCTGGCGATTCTTCGCGCAGGTAGGCTTCGTGCATCGCCTGGATGAAGTCCACGGGGTGGTAGTAGGAAATGAACTGCAGGGCGTCGGCAACGCTCTGAATCAGGTCGTCTTGCTTGATCACGGTCATGAGTCGCGCTCCTCTAAAAGACGGGAACATTCAATAAGGTGCCTGCGGCTTGGGTGCATCGGTCGCAGACACCTTTCAAGGCACGCCGGGGCTGCTGGCGCGACGCTAAAAAGGCGCGGCAGTATACCGCGCCTCGCTGGCGGGCACATCTGCCGGGAGTCATTCGTTGGTCGCATGGCTGCGGGTTTTTGACGCCAAATACCCGGCCCGAAAATCAATGGTCATTTATCGACTGGGCCACTAAAGTGGCAGCCGGTCTGTAGAGTAGGACACTCGGTCAGCCTCTTATCGCACGGTGAGTCAACGATTGACCCATAACGCCATTCAACGTCTTTTGCTTAAACGCTTTGCCCTCGCTGCAGCCACCTACGGATTGGCTTTGCTGCTGCTGTGGCTGGCGTATTTCACCGGACATTACGAAGATTCGCTGGCTGGCGTCGCCGTCGGCAGCGCCCTGGTGGTCATCAGCCAGGCAACCCTGTTCGCGGTGTTTTACTCGGGCTGCAACCTGCGCTTTTCCGACCCGAGCCTGACCGAAGCACAGGTGCTGCTGGGCCTTGGCTGGCAGACGTGGCTGATCGCCCATCTGCAGGAGGCTCGGGGCGAGTTTCTGGTCTTTTATGTACTGATCCTGCTGTTCGGCCTGTTCCATCTGTCACAGCGGGCGTTCGTGCGCTGCGCGATGCTGGTGTTTTTCAGTTTTTGCGCCATCACGCTCTGGGACGGTTACCACTTGCGTCTGCACGATCCGGCGCTTTCCGCGTTGCAGGCCTGCATCCTGTTGATCGTGCTGGCCTGGCTGGTGATTTACGCACGCTTCGTCCAGACCTCACGGCAACGCATGCGCCAGCGCCGGTTCGCCCTGCAGGCGCATCAGGACACCCTGCGCGGGATGATGCGCCAGCTCGAAGACCTGGTGGCCACCGACGAACTGACCGGGCTGTTCAATCGCCGGCATTTCCTGCGCCTGGCCACCCGCGAGTTGAATGCGATGGAAGCCGACGTGGTGCATGGGCTGGCGCTGATCGACCTCGACCATTTCAAGCGCATCAACGATATCCACGGCCACGCCGCCGGCGATCAGGTGTTGCAAGCCTTCGCCGGGGTCGCTGGCGCCTGCCTGCGCGACGGCGATGTACTCGCGCGTTATGGTGGTGAAGAATTCGTGGTGCTGCTGCCCGATTGCAACGCCGAGCGCCTGACCGCCTGTTGCGAACGCCTGCGCATCGCCTTCACCGACGTTGAACTGGTGGGTCTGAATGTGAAAAACCTGAGCCTGTCCGCCGGCATGACCCTGCTGGAACTGGGCGACGATCTGGACGAGGCCTTGCAACGTGCCGATCAGGCGCTGTACCGGGCCAAGCGCGACGGGCGCAATCGCTGCGCGGCGGCGTGGGAGAACGTCGATGCCTGAACTGCGGGTCGGTGAACGACAGTGGGCGGTGGCGGCGGGCAGCAACCTGCTCGATGCCCTCAATCAGAACGGCGTGGCGGTGCCTTACAGCTGCCGCGCCGGCAGCTGCCATGCGTGTCTGGTGCAATGCGTCCAAGGCTTGCCTGCCGACAGTCGACCGGATGCGCTGAGCGCCGAACAGCGTGAGCAGGGCTGGCGGCTGGCCTGTCAGTGTCAGGTGGTTGAAGACTTGCAGGTGCACACCTTCGATCCCGTCACCGATGGTCGTCCGGCAGTGGTCGAAGCGCTGGACTGGCTCGGCGACAGCGTGCTGCGATTGCGCCTGACACCCCAGCGACCGTTTCGCTACAGCGCCGGCCAGCATCTGGTGCTGTGGGCCGGCCACATTGCGCGGCCGTATTCGCTGGCGAGCCTTCCCGAAGAGGACCGCTTTCTCGAATTCCACCTCGATTGCCGCGAGCCGGGTGAATTCAGCGATGCCGCGCGCCGCTTGCAGATCGGTGACCCGATCCGGCTCGGCGAACTGCGCGGCGGCGCGCTGCATTACGACCCGGACTGGCACGACCGACCGCTTTTGTTTCTTGCAGCGGGTACGGGGCTGGGGCCGTTGTTCGGTGTGTTACGCGAGGCCTTGCGCCAGGATCACCGGGGCACCATCCGCATCATTCACCTGGCCCATGATGCCGCCGGGCATTATCTGGCCAAACCCCTTCAAGCACTGGCTGCGCAGCGGGAAAACCTCAGCGTCGAACTATGGACCGCGGCCGAGTTGCCGGGCGCTTTGGCGCAACTGCGCCTTGTTTCCCGGCAAACCCTGGCCTTAGTCTGCGGCTCGACGGCTAGCGTCGACGCCTTTGCCAAGCGTCTGTTCCTGGCCGGACTGCCGCGCAATCAACTGCTGGCCGATGTTTTTCTGAGCCGTGGTTGAGCGCTGATCTTTCAGACGCGAGACACGCCATGCCCGAAGCCATTCTGCTGCACTGCGAACGCGGTTTGCTGACCCTGCGCCTCAACCGCCCGGACAAGAAAAACGCCCTGACCCGCGCCATGTACAGCCAGTTGGCCGAGGCGCTGAATCAGGCCGACCGCGACCCCGAAATCAACGCCGTGCTGATCACCGGCAGCGCCGAGTGCTTCACCGCCGGCAACGACATTGCCGATTTCATCCAGCAACCGCCGAGCGACCTCGACAGCCCGGTGTTTCAGTTCATGCTCAATCTGCTGGAGTGTCGCAAACCGGTGATCGCTGCCGTGGCCGGGGCGGCGGTGGGGATTGGCACGACGTTGTTGCTGCATTGCGATCTGGTTTACGTGGCGCGGGATGCGCGGTTGCGGATGCCGTTCGTCAATCTCGGTTTGTGCCCGGAGTTCGGTTCCAGCCTGATCCTGCCGCGCTTGCTCGGGCAGGCCAAGGCGTCGGAGTTGTTGTTGCTCGGTGACGGCTTTACCGGTGAGCAAGCCGCGCAATGGGGGATTGCCACCGAGGCATTGGGCAGCGGCGAAGCGGCACTGGCCAAGGCCCGGGAGATGGCGTTGCGGTTTGATGAGCTGCCGGCCGAGGCGGTACGCATCAGCAAGCAATTGATGCGGGCGCCGGATCGCGAGTTGATTCGCAAGGTGATCGAGGAGGAGGGCGAATTGTTCACCCAGCGGCTGCGCTCGCCGGAGGCGTTGGCGGCGTTGACAGGGTTCATCAGGCGGCATTGAAAGCCAACCCGTTCCGGGGGTGTCAGAAACTTTGTGTTCGGGCATAACATGAGTAAGAGGTGCATGTATGCCAACCAAAAAGAAACCCGCGTTGCGAGAGCTGCCAAAAATCCCGAAAGAGCTGCTTGAGCAATTCACAGA
>NZ_BQHI01000030.1 GCF_021603585.1 Pseudomonas sputi
GAAAGTATTAATATCGCGCATAAGAACGCCGGTTTGTTAGATGTGTTTGCTCGCACGAACATCATCAACCAAATCGGCGTTCTTGTTTCTATGTTTCCCGGGATTCCGTGAAGAACCTTTTTTTTGCGCCGGTTTCTTGTTTCAGGGTTTTGCCATGCAGCTTTCGCAACGGCAGACACGACAACGGCCGACCCGAAGGTCAGCCGTTGCTCGACGTGTTGCGTCAGTTATCAATTCAAACGATGCCGGTTGCGGATCTCCTGTTTCACGCCCCAGCCCTCGATGATGCCGCCCAAGGGCTCGACCACCGCCGAAAAGCCCTGCTCGAAATCGCCAATGTCATCGTAGGTTGCGTACATCACCTTGCTCAATTCCAGAGACCAGGCGCCGTCGTCGCGCGCACTGACCTGGGCATTGATGGATTCACCGCGAAACTTGCCTGCCGCCCTGCGCGCCCGCTCCTCGTCCGGGAAAATGGCGTAGAACTCGATGGGATGGAATCGTGAAAAATCGAAACCGCCTTCTTTCATGCGGCGCAGCACGCTGCTGCTGATGTCTTCTTGATAGGCTGTGCTCATGAATCGTCCCCCTCGCATAGATGGATAGACTTTCCGTATTCCCTGCACCGGCCCCATGGCCTTGGTGCTACGACAACCGCGTTGCCGGCGGGAAACAAGCATGTAGCTGACAAGACCAGACCTTAGCGATCCGTTCGCTGATCTCGCTTGCAGAGTAGCCCCAAGATAGAGCCGCTGCCAAGGCCTGGTACGTAATGTAAAAGAAGATTCAGATTGGGGTGATGCTGCGGATTTCGATGCTGTTCTGGGTTTTCAGGTTTTTAACGCCGGCATCGGCGGTGCGCCCTTCCAGATCGTTCAGGTCAAGCTCGGCGGCGACCGGCAGCAATCGTTCTTTGATGAGGCGGGCTGCCCGTTCATGGCTGGGGCATTCCTCGCACTCGAAGACTTCGTTGATCGTTTCACCATGATCGTCCACGAAAGTGACTTTCCACTTTGACATCAGAGCCTCCTCGATCAAACCCGCAAGTGGGCTTACTCCTATCTCGACTTTTGTCAGGACTGATCGTTCAAAAGGTTTACATCGCTGCAACATGAAAAAAGCCGAGGCCGGCGTGATTTCGCACACCGGCCTCGGCTTTTTCTTTACCCGTGAACGATCAGTCGTTGCTTGGCTTGTTCACCGCTTGCAGCACGTACTGCGGCAAGGCAAAAGCACCGATGTGGATTTCCGGGTTGTAGTAGCGGGTGACGATGCCGCTGCCGATGAAGCGCTGTTGCAGAACTTCACGACTCAGCTTGCGGTAGGTCGGATTGGTCGAGCCCCAGGCGAACGTCATCGAACCGCCGATGTAGGTCGGCACGGCCGCCTGATAGAAGTGCCAGTCCGGGAACAGGCTGCGCAGGCGACCGGCGGTGGTTTTCACTTCTTCGATCTGCATGAACGGCGTGCCGTTCTGGGTCACGAGGATGCCGCCCTCGTTCAGGCAGCGGTGGCAGGCCTGGTAGAAGTTTTCCGAGAACAGCACTTCGCCCGGGCCGATCGGGTCGGTGGAGTCGGAAATGATCACGTCGAACTTCTCGGTGGTGGTCGCGACAAAGCGCATGCCGTCGTCGATCACCAGGTTCAGGCGCGGATCATCGTAGGCGCCGCTGGAGTGGTTCGGCAGAAACTCTTTGCACATGTCGACCACGGTGCCGTCGATCTCGACCATGGTGATGTGCTCGACGCTGGCGTGTTTGGTCACTTCGCGCAGCATGCCGCCGTCGCCGCCGCCGATGATCAGCACGCGCTTGGCGGTGCCGTGGGCGAGGATCGGCACGTGGGTGAGCATTTCGTGGTAGATGAACTCGTCGGCTTCGGTGGTCTGGATCACGCCGTCCAGCGCCATCACCCGGCCCATGCGAGGGTTCTGGAAGATCACCAGATGCTGGTGTTCGGTGCGCACTTCGTGCAGCAGTTTTTCCATGCGAAAACGCTGGCCGTAGCCTTCGTAGAGGGTTTCCAGGTATTCGCTGGTCTTGGTGACGGTCATGGTGAAGTGCTCCGATGAATGCGCGGGCGCCAATCGTCAGGTTCGATTGCCCGGGAAAGGCGCGCATTCTACGTTGCCGAAGATGACAGGTCGAACCTCAGTTCATCGGCCCGACCCCATCAGGGTGCGAACGGTCAGATCCGCACATTGCCCCGCGGTCCGGCAATCGCCCAAATGATCAGGCCGAGCACCGGCAGCAGGATGATCAACAACACCCAGAGGATTTTCATCCCGGTCTCGGCGCCGCTTTTCAGCACATTGATGATCGCCCAGATGTCGAGCGCAAGAATGATCAGGCCGACCAGGCCGTTGAACGTGGAACCCATGGTGTCGCTCCAGAATAGTGGCGTGCACTTTTAGGATAGACGGTCGCGCCCAGGGTTCCCTTTTATTGCGTTCAGACGTGAACGGCGACCTTCAGGGCTTCCAGCGACGGCGCGGCGGCAATGCCGGCTTCGGCGCACAGTTCCAGCACGCGCGGTACATCGTTGCCGTAGACCAGCACCACTTGCAGCTCATCGTCGAGCAACTGGCTGAAGTTCATCAGCGTGTAACCGCCGTTTTCCTTGTTCAGGCTGCTCATCTGCACCTGGATACGATTGA
Organism: Pseudomonas sputi; assembly: GCF_021603585.1. GTDB lineage: Bacteria > Pseudomonadota > Gammaproteobacteria > Pseudomonadales > Pseudomonadaceae > Aquipseudomonas > Aquipseudomonas sputi. The sequence continues at coordinate 2,657 of NZ_BQHI01000030.1, forward strand.
GCGCGGTCAGCGCCTCGGTCCTGGCCAGTTGCTTGGGCTTGAGGTTGAACTCGACGCCCGGGCCGAACGACGCGACGATCTGCGCGAACAGGTCAACGTAGGTGTCGGCCTGAAACAGCACGGTCTCGGGCAGACTGCCGACCACCACCCACTCGCCCAGCGGAATCGGGAAAGTTTCGTCGTAGTTGATGTCGGGATTGGCGGTCAGAAAAGCGTCGGCATCGGCATAGGCCTGCGCCGCTTCATCGGCGACTTTCAGGATCTCGTCTTCGCCCATGCAGCCGGAGCTGATTTTGCTGATGAGTTCGGCGAGTGCGGCTTTCATGGGGGCGGATCCTGTGGCGAAGAAAATTTGAGGGCGCGAAGGATAGCGCATTCTCGCCTTCGCCACAGAGCAGGTTCCGGCCAGCGGCTTCAGCCCAGCAGCTTTTCCAGCTGTGCGGTGGTGTCCACGGCGCCCATGGTCCGGGCCGCGTCCAGGGCGGTGACGCCATTGGCATCCTTGGCTTTCGGATCGGCGCCCTGGTCGATCAGGTAATCGACGATTTCAACCCGGTTGAACATCGCCGCCATCATCAGCGCCGTGCGGCCATCGAAGGAGGCGCCTTCAATCTGCGCCCCACCCTCGACCAGAGCCTTGACCACGGCCAGATCTCCCTTGAATGCCGCGCCGGCAATCGGACTCTGGCCGTTGCCGTTGCGCTGTTCCGGATCGGCCTTGTGCTTGAGCAGCACTTGCACCGCGTCCACGTGACCGTAGTAACTGGCGAGCATCAGCAGGGTGTCGCCCTTGCTGTTGGTCAGGTTCACCGGCAGACCGGCAGTGATCAGGCGATCGAGCATCACCGCATCACCCTCGCGCGCCTTGTTGAATACCTGCTCGGTGAATTCGGCGGCTTCTTCGGGGGTCATCTGGCGGCTTTGGTCGGACATGGGGCAACTCCACTTTCGGTCAATCGGAAAGCCGACAGTTTCCCGAGCGCAGCGATAGCTGTCATCCCCTTTTTTCCAAGACCGTCGATAGCCAATATCAATAGCGGTACTTGCCTGCCCGGATATCCGCGAGGATTTCATCTGTCACCTGCACGTAGGTTTCGGTCCCCGGCAGCCAGGCATAAATCGGGTCATCTCCCGTCAGGCCGGGGTCGAAGCCTTCGTTTTTCAGGCGCGTCTTCTGGTATTTGAAGGTGCCGGTGGTTTCCATCTTGACCTTCACCCGCAGGAACAGCGGCACCGCGTAGGCCGGCATGCGTTGGCGGGCGAAGGCCAGCAGCTCGGCGAAATCCAGGGTCGCCAGCGACTCGGCCGGGGTGATCGCCGCCATGCCGGCGCGGCCATTGGTGTTGGGAATTTCCACGCCATAGGCCACCGCTTCGGAAATGTGCGGGTGCTGGAGCAGCAGATTTTCGACCTCGGTGGTCGAGACGTTCTCGCCCTTCCAGCGATAGGTGTCGCCGAGGCGGTCGACAAACTGTGCATGACCGAAACCGATGTTGCGCAGCAGGTCGCCGGTGTTGAAGAAGCGATCGCCCTTGGCGAACACGTCCTGCAGCACGACCTTGGCGGTTTTCTGTGGATCGGTGTAGCCGTCCAGCGGCGCCTTGTCGTCGATCCGCGCCAGCAACAGGCCCCGCTCGCCCCGGCCGACCTTGCGCATGAATCCGTCATCACCACGAATCGGCTCGCCGCTGTCCTGGTCGTAAGCCACCAGCTCCCAGGCCATCAGCGAGAAACCGATGGTGTTGTCGAAATTGAGAATGTTGGTGAAGCCGATATTGCCGTCGCTGGCCGCGTACAGCTCGCAGATGTGATCCACGCCGAAGCGGGTCTTGAACTCGGCCCACGCACCGGGCCGCAAACCGTTGCCGATCATCTTGCGCACGTCGTGACGACTGTCGTCGGCGCTGAGCGGCTGATCCACCAGATACCGGCACAACTCGCCGACATAACCGATGGTGGTGGCGCGATAACGCCGCACATCGCTCCAGAACTGCCGGGCGCTGAACTTGCGACGGATGGCGAAGGCCGAAGCGCCATTGACCGCCGAACCCCAGCACACACAAAGTCCGGTGGCGTGGTAGAGCGGCAAGGTGCAATAGACGATGTCGTCCGGGCGCATGTCGAGGGCGATCAGGCCGAAGCTCGCCGAACTGCGCATCCAGCGGCCGTGTTTGAACACGCCAGCCTTGGGCAAACCGGTGGTACCGGAGGTGTAGATATAGAAGCAGGGGTCGTCGAAAAAAATCTGCCGACTGCTGGCCGGGTTGTCGCCGCAAGCGTCGGCACTGGCGCTGATCAGGTTGATGTAGCCCTCGGGCGCGATGCCCGGATGGCTGAAGGTATCCTGATCGGCGACGAACCAGGCACGCGCCGCCGGTATCGACACTTGCTCGCGTACCGCCGCAAATGCCGGCAGCAACTCTTCACCGACGACAATCGCCGCCGGCGCCACCAGATTGATGCTGTGGATCAGCGTATCGCGGGTCTGCGAGGTATTGAGCAGCGCGCTGACGGCGCCCACTTTGGCCAGGGCCAGAATCGTCACCAGCAATTCCGGGCGGTTTTCGATGAACACCGCCACCACATCGCCCTTGCCGATGCCCTGCCCGATCAGGTAGTGGGCGATGCGGTTGGCCCACTGGTTGACCTGCGAATAACTCAGCACCACCTCGCCCGACAGCAGCGCGGGGCCCTCGGGATTGCGCAGGGTCGCCTGCTCGAAAGTCCAGCCCAGGCCACAGGTCTGGGTCGGATCCGTGACGTTGGCCACCTTCATGCCTTTCACCACCCGAGGGATGGCTTTGGCAATCATCGGCAGTTTGCGGAGCATCATGCCCCAGGTAATCGTGTCGCTCGGCGCGTGGCGCATGGCAGCTCCCGTTCGACCTTGACGTGCAGGCCGGATTTTTATTGTCGGGCAATCGGGTGAGGCAACCGGCGCTTCTTGCGCGAGGGTCGAGGCCGAAAATACGTCAGGGCTTCGCGGGCTGTACACGCGGTTTTTGCAATGTTTTGTATCCGCCCCGGCGCTACGACACGCAGCGTGATTACCGCCGGGGGTATTGGTTCCATCGGATCGACCATGATCCCGCAAAATGCAGGATGCACGATGGCCATTCATGCAGATTGCACGACAACCGAAATGAACTAAATTAATAACCTATTGATTTATATAGATTTTTAAAAAAAACCATACTGGCACAATCGCTGCAACTCCCTATGCATGCTTGCCATTCAAGTGCATACGGAGCTGAAAGACATGAACCTGATCCAAGAAAAATTTACTTCCCTGTTCTCTAACTTCGCCGTCACTACCCAGCCACGTCCCGATGGCGGGATCCTGCTAACGCTCAAGAGTGCCGATGGCAAAGTATTCAAGCGCGCGCTCACCTATCAGCAATTGCACACCGGTGACCAACTGTCGTGGGCGATCAGCGCGATTCGTCGTGATCTGGCGGAACAAGCCAGCGAGCTGCCGCAGATCGGCATGCTGCAAAGCCAACAGCGTTTTGCCCTGCCGACCTATCATTCGATGTAATTCGAACACCGTATAAACAAACAGGCCGTGGAGCTTTCGCTTCACGGCCTGTTTTTTTTACTCGTCGAGTGTGTGGACTCAGAACGCTTCCGGTTCGATCCCGGTGAAACTGTCGACGGTCACATGCCCTTCCAGTTCCCCACCCTCACGGGCGAGCCCGCAGGTTTGCAGGCCGGCAGCCTGGGCAGCGTCGAGTTCCTGGACAATGTCGGACAGGAACAGGATCTCCTGCGGTTCGACTCCGATGGCCTGCTGGATGTTGCTGTACGACTGCGCGTCGCGCTTGGGCCCCGACGTGGTGTCGAAGTAGCCGCTGAACAATGGCGTCAGATCCCCTGCTTCGGAGCAGCCGAAAATCAGCTTCTGCGCCTGGATCGAACCGGACGAATAAACAAACAGTTGATAGCCGGCCTGATGCCAGCGCTGGAGCGCTTCAACGGCGTCCGGGTAAACATGCCCCTTCAACTGCCCGGCCTGATAACCCTGTTCCCAGACCATGCCCTGCAACGCTTTCAGCGGTGTGGCCTTGCGGTCTTCGGCGATCCAGCTCAGCAGAATTTCCACGACCCGCTCGACGTCAGCCTGCGGTTCGTTGCTGTCGCGGCGCACCGCGTCCAGTTGTTCGGCAACATCGGCGCGCTGGGCGTTCTGGCGAACGAAGTCCGGCAGGTGTTTGGCGGCATACGGAAACAGCACGTCGAACACAAAACTCACCGCGCTGGTGGTGCCTTCGATATCGGTGAGAATGACCTTGATCGACATCGGCTCAGTCCTCCAGACGCGGGAAGCGGCCGGCGATGTCTTCGCCGGTGAAGTTGGCGACCCAGCCTTCAGGATTGTTGAACAGACGGATCGCCACGAAATGCGGGTTCTCGCCCATGTCGAACCAGTGTTTGGTGCCGGCCGGCACCGAAATCAGGTCGTTCTTTTCGCACAGCACGGCGTAGACATAATCGTCGATGTGCAGGGTGAACAGGCCACGGCCGGCGACGAAGAAACGTACTTCGTCTTCGCCATGACGATGTTCTTCGAGGAACTTGGCGCGCAACTCGGCTTTTTGCGGGTGATCGCTGTTGAGGCTGATCACATCGACCGTGATGTAACCGCGCTCGGTCATCAGTTTGTCGATCTGCTCTTTATAGGCACCGATCACTTCTTCCTGGCTGGCACCGGGCTGGATCTTTGCGGCGGCTTGCCAGCGGTCGAAGCGCACGCCCTGCTCGGCCAGGGTCGAGGCGATGTCTTCGAAATGGGTCAGCACCTTGTTCGGAATCTCGGGGCTGGAAACGTGATAGACGGACAGGCTGCTCATGGGGCATTCCTCGGTATCGGCCTTGCCGTCCGGTTCTTTCAGACCGGTCGGGCACTGCATTCATCAGGCAAATGGGCTGGTTCTGGTGAAGTCAGCCTTGGCGGTTCATGACGCTGCGGGTCTTCAACTCGCATTCAAACAGGAATTCAAAGGCCTCGATCTGGCGCAACGCATCACTCATCTGCGCGCCCCAGGTGTAGAGGCCGTGGCCGCGAATCAGATAACCCACGCAATCGGGATGGGCGTCGAGCCAAGGCTGCACCTTGGTGGCGAGGCGTGCAATGTCTTGATCGTTGTCGAAGATCGGCACCCGCACCCGGGATTCGTGGGTCGAGATGCCGCTGAAGGCTTTTTGCAGTTCGTAATCTTCGAACTCGATGAAATCTTCCGGCGTCAGGCGCGACAGCACCGTGGCGTTCACCGAGTGGGTGTGCAGCACCGCGCCGATCTCCGGGCGCCAGCTGTAGAGCTGGGTGTGCAACAGCGTTTCGGCGGACGGTTTTTTGCCCGGTTCCAGGCTGTTGCCGGACAGGTCGGTGGCGAGCACGTCGTCCAGGCCCAACTGGCCCTTGTGCTTGCCGGATACGGTCAGCAGCGCTTCGCTCGGCGACAGGCGCGTCGAGTAATTGCTGCTGGTGGCCGGCGACCAGCCGCGACCATAAAGAAAACGCCCGGCGTCGACAATTTGCCGGGCAAGCTGTTCACGGGTAAGGCTCATGGCCTGTCCTCTTGCATTCGAATGGCAATGATAACGGCAGCGGCGAGCGCTGCGAGACTGGCAATACTAAAGGTCAATGTCGCGCCAAGGGCATTCCAGCTGTAACCGGAATACAACGCGCCAAGTGCACCACCGGTGCCGGCCAGCGCGGCATACAGCGCCTGGCCCTGCCCTTGCTGGCGCGCGCCGAAGCTACGTTGCACGAACGCGATGGCAGCGGCATGAAAGCTGCCGAACGTCGCCGCGTGCAGCACCTGGGCAAACAGCAAGACCCCAAGGAATTCGGCGAAAGAACCTAGCAGCAACCAGCGCAATGCCGCCAGCAGGAAACTCGCCATCAGCACCCGCCGCAGGGAAAACCGCGCGAGAATCCGGCTCATCGCCATGAACATCAGCACTTCCGCTACCACGCCGACCGCCCAGAGCATGCCGATCACGCCACGGCTGTAGCCCAGCCGTTCGAGGTGCAGGGTCAAAAACGTGTAATACGGCCCGTGACTCAGCTGCATCAGCGCCACGCAACCGTAGAACGCCAGCACCCCGGGATTGCGCAACTGCTTGAGAAAGCCCTCCCCGGTCGGCCGATTGCCTTGGGCCGGTTGCGCGTTCGGCACCCACAGGCTACTGAGCACGATCCCGGCCATGATCAGCACCAGCGCCGCCGGGTAGATGTCGAGGCTGAGCCATTCGAACAGGCGACCGAGGGCGACCACGGTGATGATGAAACCGATCGACCCCCACAGGCGGATCTGGCTGTAGCGGGAAGTCTGGCTCTGTAAATGCGCCAGGGTGATGACTTCGAACTGTGGCAGCACTGCGTGCCAGAAGAAAGCGTGCAAAGCCATGACCATCGCCAGCCACGCGTAGGTCTTGCTGACGAAAATCAGCGAGAAAGTCAGCAGCGTGCACACCGCGCCGAAACGCACGATGGCCAGGCGCCTGCCGGTGTAATCACCGAGCCAGCCCCAGATGTTCGGCGCCACGCAGCGCATCAGCATCGGGATCGCCACCAGCTCGCCGATGCGCGCGGCGCTGAATCCCAGGTGATCGAAGTACAGCGCCAGAAACGGCGCCGTCGAACCGAGCAAGGCGAAATAGAACAGATAGAAACTGGACAGCCGCCAGTACGGGAACGCCGCCACGGTCAGACCGCGACGGCTTTGAGGTCATCCATCAAAGCTGACCCAGCACCGGGGTGCTCACCCGCACATCGGCGTTCTGACCACGGTGACGCAACAGGTGATCCATCAGCACGATGGCCATCATCGCCTCGGCAATCGGCGTGGCGCGGATGCCCACGCACGGATCGTGGCGGCCCTTGGTGATCACGTCGACCGGATTGCCATCGATGTCGATCGAGCGACCCGGGGTGGTGATGCTCGAGGTCGGCTTCAAGGCCAGGTGCGCGACGATCGGCTGACCCGAAGAGATCCCGCCGAGGATGCCGCCAGCGTTGTTGCTGAGGAAACCTTCGGGCGTCAGCTCGTCGCGGTGTTCGGTGCCGCGCTGGGCGACGCAGGCAAAACCGGCGCCGATTTCCACGCCTTTGACCGCGTTGATGCTCATCAGCGCATGGGCCAGTTCGGCATCGAGACGGTCGAAGATCGGCTCGCCCAGGCCCGGCATCACGCCTTCGGCAACCACGGTGATCTTCGCCCCGACGGAGTCCTGATCGCGGCGCAACTGATCCATGTAGGCTTCCAGCTCCGGCACTTTGTCCGGATCCGGGCTGAAGAAAGCATTCTGCTCGACCGACTCCCAGGTCTTGAACGGGATTTCGATCGGCCCGAGCTGGCTCATGTAGCCGCGAATGACGATGCCCTGACTGGCCAGGTATTTCTTGGCGATGGCGCCGGCCGCGACGCGCATGGCGGTTTCCCGCGCGGAGCTGCGACCGCCGCCGCGGTAATCGCGCTCACCGTATTTGTGGTGGTAGGTGTAGTCGGCGTGGGCCGGGCGGAACAGGTCCTTGATCGCCGAGTAGTCCTTGGACTTCTGGTCGGTGTTGCGGATCAGCAAGCCGATGGAGCAGCCCGTGGTGCGACCCTCGAACACGCCGGAGAGGATTTCGACTTCGTCGGCTTCCTGGCGCTGGGTGGTGTGGCGGCTGGTGCCCGGCTTGCGACGGTCGAGGTCGCGTTGCAGGTCCTCAAGGGAAATCTCCAGGCCCGGCGGGCAGCCGTCAACAATGGCGACCAACGCCGGACCATGGCTTTCGCCCGCGGTGGTGACAGTGAACAGCTTGCCGTAGGTATTGCCGGACATGCAGGACGCTCCGTGATATCGAACCCAAATTCGTGATGCGCGCCAGTATACGCAGGCTAACCGAGTAGTTCATCCTCGAACCTTAGCGGTGTGGGTGAGTCCAACCGACACCTTGGCAAATGATGGCGTGATGATGCTGCGAGTTTTGATCTTGAGCCTTTCCCTGTTTACCGGCTTTGTCCAGGCGACTGTCCTGCAACGTCCGGTCACGTTGACCACCGACAACGGCGAACTTTTCGGCTCGCTGTTGTTGCCAAAATCCGACAACCCCGTGCCGGTTGTCCTGATGCTTTCCGGCTCGGGTCCTACCGATCGTGACGGAAACAACCCCGACGGCGGGCGCAATGACAGCCTCAAGCGACTGGCCTGGGTGCTGGCCAAACACAATGTCGCCAGTGTGCGTTTCGACAAGCGCGGCGTGGCCGCCAGCCTGGCGGCCACGCCGGACGAGCGAAACCTGTCGGTGGAAGCCTATGTGGCGGATGCCGTGGCCTGGGGTCAGAAGCTGAAAGCCGATCCGCGCTTCGGTCCGTTGATCCTGCTCGGCCATAGTGAAGGCGCACTGATTGCCAGCCTCGCGGCTCCAAAGATCGATGCGGCTGCGGTCATTTCGCTCTCCGGCACGGCCCGACCGATCGATCAGGTACTGCGCCGGCAACTGGCCCGCAGCCTCCCTCCTCCTTTGATGCTGCGCAGCAATGAACTGCTCGACAGTCTCAAGGCCGGGCGCACCGACGACAATGTGCCGGCGCCGTTGCAGGTGATTTTCCGTCCGAGTGTGCAGCCGTACCTGATTTCGCTGTTCCGTCAGGACCCGGCGGCAGCCTTCGCCCAGCTGAAAATGCCGGCGCTGATCGTGCAAGGCAGCAACGACATTCAAGTCCAGGTCGATGATGCGAAATTGCTCAAGGCTGCCAAACCGGACGCGCAACTGGCGCTGATCGAGGGCATGAACCACGTCTTGCGCATCGTGCCAAACGACCTGAAGCGGCAACTGGCCTCCTACAAGGACCCGAATTTGCCGCTGGCGGCGGAACTGGGGACACGCGTCCTTGAGTTTATTGACGGAATTCGCACCCGTTGAACTCTTTTTGCCCTCTAGTCTTGTAGAAAACGGCCGATAAGCCTTTGTCGCCAGCGTACTGGCTGGCGGCAAGCAGCTTGGACAGGATCTCGCCGTTATGACCGATACCCAGACTTCACCCGACACCACCGCTGAAAAAGACACACCGCCAGCGGTCGAGCTGCCCTGGGCGGATGTCCACGTCGAGCACCACAAGATGCTCCGCCTGGCGCCGTTGCAGACCGACCGCACCACCGGCGGACGGCCGCTGCGCTTCGTCGAATTCGGTTACGCCGAGCGCAACAGTAAAGAACACAGCCTGATGCGCATGGCGATCAAGTTGCCTGCCCAGCGCGTGCGTAAAGAACAGAATCACCTGGATGTGTGGGTCGATCACACGACCAAACGCGTGCATTTCGGCCCGGACAGCGGTTTGCAGATCGAACCGCTGAACCGTGGCATCGGCCGCTTCATGGCCGCCCAAGGCATCAACTGGGCAAAAAAGCGCTGGCCCGCCTACACCGTCGACGGCATGGACCTGAACAACAAGGACGCGCTGAACGAAGACACTCGCCTGCGCCGCGATCATTTTTTGCGGGTGCATGGCTTTGATGTGGTGTACGCCGACGCCCAGCATTTGAAGGGCAGCGTCAAAGAAGTGAAGGTTGGAGACCTGCTTGGCGACTGGAACAGCGAAAAGCTGCAGATCGTCGAAATTCTCGAAGCTGCGCAGATGTTGCAACAGGCCGAGCAGAATCTGGCCGAGCAGGAAGTGAAGCTGAAGAAACAGGAAGACAAAGTCAGCAAGTTCAAGCGCGAAGACGCCGGGTTGCGGTTCACCATTACTTGCCTGGTGGCGTTTGCGGTGTTTCAGGCCGGGTTGCTGATCTGGATTGCGACGCACCGCTGACTGATCGATCCCAGGCTCTGCGTTCAGCCTGAGGTGGGGCGCGGAGCGTCCCGGCTGCATTCCCACGCAGAGCGTGGGAACGATCAGAGCAATTTAGACGCGGGAAGCGAACAGCGCCTGATGATCGCGGCACTGTTCGGCGGTCAGCATGAACACGCCATGTCCGCCACGCTGGAACTCCAGCCAGGCGAAATCGACTTCCGGATACAGCGCCTCGACGTGTACCTGGCTGTTGCCCACCTCGACAATCAGCAAACCTTTCTCGGTCAGGTGATCCGCCGCTTCGGCGAGCATTCGGCGTACCAGGTTCAAACCGTCATCGCCGCAAGCCAGACCCAGCTCCGGCTCGTGCTGGTATTCGTCTGGCATGTCAGCGAAATCTTCCGCATCGACGTAGGGCGGGTTCGACACGATCAGGTCGAAACGTTGACCCGGCAAACCGTCGAAACCATCGCCCTGCACGGTGAACACCCGCTCATCGACGCCATGACGTTCGATGTTCTGGTTCGCCACTTCCAGCGCTTCGAACGACAGATCCGCCAGCACCACCTCAGCGTTCTGGAACTCGTAGGCGCACGCGATGCCGATGCAGCCGGAGCCGGTGCACAGGTCGAGAATTCGCACCGGCTCGTCGCCGATCCACGGGGCAAACCGGTTTTCGATCAGCTCGCCAATCGGTGAACGCGGGATCAGCACGCGCTCATCGACGATGAACGACATGCCGCAGAACCAGGCTTCGCCCAGCAGGTAAGCGGTCGGAATGCGCTCTTCGATGCGGCGCTTGAGCAGGCGCTGAAGATTGACCAGTTCATCGTCTTCCAGTGCGCAATCGAGGTAGCTGTCGGCAATTTCCCATGGCAGGTGCAAGGCGCCAAGCACGAGCTGCCGGGCTTCGTCCCAGGCATTGTCGGTGCCATGGCCGAAAAACAGATCCTCCCCATGGAAGCGGCTGACGGCCCAACGGATGTGGTCGCGCAGGGTACGAAGTCGGGAAGTGATCACGGGGCAGAACTCCAGAAAAAACGACTGGCGATTCTAGCAGCCAAAACGCGCCACGACGACGCAGGAAAAACTCCGAGGCGACGGTAGGACTCTTCCGATTTTCTCTTCAGCTATTGAACAGATCGTGTAACTTGACAAGGCTGCAGGCCAGCAACGACGGTGCCTACGATGGTAGCGATTCACAGAACCGCTCAGCCAGAGGACAATGTCGCAAAAGCCCCACCCGAAGGAGCCCCAGAATGTCCGTTCCAAAAACGATGTTTCAACTCAGCGGTCGCGGTTACGCAGCGGCCACGTTGAGCCATGCCACCGTGGTCATCATCGATGCCCAGAAAGAGTACCTCAGCGGCCCGCTGGCCCTGAGCGGCATGGACGCGGCTGTCGCGAACATCAAGCAACTGGTTGCCGCCGCCCGCACAGCCGGCCGACCGATCGTGCACGTGCGTCACCTCGGCACCGTCGGCGGTCTGTTCGACCCGCAGGGCGAACGCGGCGAGTTCATCCCCGGCCTGGAACCCCAGGGCGATGAAACCATCATCGGCAAGTTGCTGCCGAGCGCTTTCCACGGCACCGAACTCTACGATCGCCTGCAAACCATCGGCTCGCTGGACCTGATCGTCTGCGGTTTCATGAGCCACTCCAGCGTCAGCACTACCGTACGCGCGGCGAAGAACCTGGGCTTCCGCTGCACCCTGGTCGAAGACGCCTGCGCCACCCGCGATCTGCCGTTCAAGGGCCGCGTGCTCAGCGCCGAGCAGGTGCAGGAAGCGGAAATGGCGATCATGGCCGACAACTTCGCCACTCTCGCGCTGACCCAGGATCTGATCTGATCGACCGTAAATGAGCGGCTCGGCCCGCCGCTCATCTGCAAAAGCCTCGCATTTGCTTCAATTACCCTAGCCTCAGGAACAACCCGGTCAACTCCCGGTCGAAGGGCCGATACCCATTGAGGAAGGTCGGAATGAAGTTATCCGATGGATTTGACGCACGCCGCTTGCGGCCCAAAGGCCAAAGCAACTGGCGATTTCGATTCGGCGCGGCGATCGCGGCCATTCTGGCGACGTTCGGCGTGCTGCTGGCGATGGCCGGGGTCGCCAGCCTGCTGGGGCGCCCGCCAGCGCTCGGCGACCTGAACGCAACCCCGCTCGGCTCGGCGATCATTCTCGCAGTGGGCCTGCTGTTCCTGTATTTCGGCGTGGCCCTGTGGCGTCGTTGCCGGCGTCGCGCGCGGCAATCGCGGGAGCTGAACATGTCCCCGCACCTGATGAAAAAACACGATTGAATCGACGGCCTGGCTTTTTGCCGGGCCGTTTTGTGTCTGTTTGGGTAAACTGGCCGCCCTTCGCGGAGGCTGACATGCAAGACGACGATTTTTCCCTGTTCAAAAGTGCGATCCAAGGCGTCAAGCCGATCAAGCACGACCGCGCCGACACCGGCAAACCCAAGGCTGACCGCGCACAGATCGCCAAGCTGCGCCAGTCCGCCACCGTGCGCACCGACACCACGACCGTTGACGGCCTGTCCGATCAGTTCGTGATTGACGTCGGCCCCGAAGACGAGCTGATGTGGGCCCGTGACGGCGTGCAGGAAAGCCAGATGCGCAAGCTCAAGATCGGGCAGATTCCATTCGAAGGCAGCCTTGACCTGCACGGCATGAGCGTCGAAAAGGCCCGCGAAACCCTCTGGGCGTTTCTCGCCGAAGCCACCAAATTCGAAATCCGCTGCGTGCGCGTCACCCACGGCAAGGCTGTGCGTCTGGAGGGCAAGCGACCGATGATCAAAAGCCACGTCAACACCTGGCTGCGCCAGCATGCGCAAGTGCTGGGTTTCTGCTCGTGCCAGGCGAAACATGGCGGCGCCGGCGCGGTTTACGTGATGCTCAAACGCACCATGATGGAAGGTCGCGACGAATAAACCCGTCACACCGAACTTGCAGGGTCGTGTCCGCCACCGTACCCTTGCCCTTTGCGAAAATCCCCACAGGTAGTTTCATGTCCCTGGAACAGAATTACACCGCGATTCTCGGCCAATTGGGCGAGGACGTCTCCCGCGAGGGCCTGCTCGACACGCCAAAGCGTGCCGCCAAAGCCATGCAGTACCTCTGCCGCGGTTATGAACAGACGCTCGAAGAGGTCACCAATGGTGCCCTGTTCAGCTCCGACAACAGCGAAATGGTGCTGGTCAAGGACATCGAGCTCTACTCGTTGTGCGAACACCACCTGCTGCCGTTCATCGGCAAGGCCCACGTCGCGTACATCCCGAGCGGCAAAGTGCTGGGCCTGTCGAAGGTCGCACGGATCGTCGACATGTACGCCCGCCGCCTGCAGATCCAGGAAAACCTGAGCCGCCAGATCGCCGATGCGGTCCAGCAGGTCACCGGCGCGCTGGGCGTGGCCGTGGTGATCGAGGCCAAGCACATGTGCATGATGATGCGCGGTGTCGAGAAACAGAATTCGTCGATGATCACCTCGGTGATGCTCGGTGAGTTCCGTGAAAACGCGGCGACTCGCAGCGAGTTTCTCAGCCTGATCAAGTAATTCGCGACAGAAAAAAACCGGCGTTGATCGCCGGTTTTTTTTCGTCCGTGAAAAATCGGGTAAGCTGCGCGCCTTCTTCAATGTCCCTGTGAGGCTTGTAACGTGTTCGTCAAAGCGCTTCGTGTCGGTCTCGGCCAACTGATCATCTTCGTTGATTTCCTGACCCGCCCGGGCAAGAAACAGCGCCCCGCCGCTGCCCAGGCTCAGGTTGATGCTGCCGCCAAGGACCTGACGCTGTATCAGTTCCACGCCTGCCCGTTCTGCGTGAAGACCCGCCGCAGCCTGCGCCGCCTTAATGTGCCGGTGGCCCTGAAGGATGCGAAGAACAACGAGCAGGATCGCCAGACCCTGCTGGAACAGGGCGGCAAGATCAAGGTGCCGTGCCTGCGCATTGAAGAGAACGGCCAGACCACCTGGATGTACGAGTCCAACACGATCATCGACTATCTGAACCAGCGGTTCGCCGCAGTCTGAATCAAAAAAAACCGGCCTGATGGCCGGTTTGTTTATGCGGCCTGCGCGGCCTGGGCCTGGCGCACCACCGCCGCCAGACGTTTGAGCCCTTCGTCCAGTCGGGCCGGGTCGATGTGACTGAAGTTCAGGCGCAGATGCCCGGGGTTGCGATCCGGCTCGGGGAAGAAAGGTTCGCCCGGCATGAACGCCACATCGTTGGCCAGCGCGGTATTGAGCAACGTGCGGGTGTCCAACGGTTGCTTCAGGGTCAGCCAGAAAAACAACCCGCCCTGCGGTGTGTTCCAGTCCGCCAGATCGGCGAAGTGAGTTTCCAGTGCCGCTTGAAAGGCGTCGCGGCGCTGACGATAGAAGCCGCGCAATTCACTCAAGTGCTGCTGATATTGCTCACTGCCGATCCACTGCAACGCCTGCCACTGACCGATGCGGTTGGTGTGCAGATCCGCTGACTGCTTGAGTTTGAGCAGGTGCGGGAACAGATCCGGGCTGGCAATCAGATAACCGACACGCAGGCCCGGCAACAGGGTTTTCGACACGGTGCCGGTGTAGATCCAGCTGGACTTCTTCAGGCGCCCGGCAATCGGCTGGGCGCTGCCGCCGTCGAAGGTCAGTTCGCGATAAGGCTCGTCTTCGATCAGGATCACGCCGAATTCGTCGAGCAATGCCGCGACGGCCTCGCGCTTGGCCTCGCTGTATCGCACGGCGGACGGGTTCTGGAAGGTCGGAATCAAATAAATGAACGCCGGGCGGTGCTGTTCCAGACGCTGGCGCAATTGCGCCAGGTTCGGTCCATCAGCCTCCAGCGGCACGGTCAGGCAATCGGCGCCGAACAGCTGGAAGATCTGCAAGGCCGCCAGATACGTTGGCGCTTCGAGCAGGATTTCGGTGCCTTTGTCGATATATAGCTTGGCCGCCAGGTCGAGGGTTTGCTGGGAACCACTGACCACCAGCACCTGACTCGACTCGCACGACAAACCCAGCGCCCTCGCCTCTGCCGCCAGCGCTTCGCGCAGTGCCGGCTCGCCTTCACTCATGCCGTACTGGCCGAGAGACAGCGGCATGTCAGCCCACTCAACCTTCGGCAACATCGCTTCAGCCGGCAAACCGCCGGCGAACGACATGACTTCCGGGCGCTGGGCCGCGGCAAGGATTTCACGGATCAGAGAACTTTTGAGGCGCGAGACACGTTCGGAAAAAGCCATGGAAGTCACCGCTAGCGAGGCATGGGAAAAATGAGTCAAACTTGTTGACTGAAATTACGACACCCCACTCGGAAACGTCAATATGCTTGACCTTAAAAACTGCGCCAGCCAACAACAAGCCATGGAAGCGTTTTTCTTCGGTTACCAGGCGTTCACCGCCAAGGCCGACGAAATGCTCGAGCGTCGTGGGCTGTCCCGCGTGCATCAACGCATCGTGTTTTTTATCGCCCGCTATCCGAATCTGAGCGTCAAGGAGTTGCTAGCGCTGCTCGGCGTGAGCAAGCAGGCGCTGAACATGCCATTGCGCCAATTGCAGCAAATGCATCTGGTGGACAGCGTGGCGTCCGAGGCCGACAAGCGTAAACGCCTGCTGGAACTGACCGTCGAAGGTGCGAAATTTGAGCAGGCGCTGCGTCGTGAACAGGTGACATTGCTTGAACGCGTCTTTGCCGAAGCCGGCGAAACGGCGGTCAACGGATGGCTGGCGGTGAATCTGGCGCTGGGAGCCAACCGCCCGAACAAGTGATATAGCTCGATCACCAGTCTTTTCGTCTACAAAACCAAAAACAATATTTGCTTTATTTGTACACAAAAGCATAATCCACTGCGTGCGAGTTCCTGACCTTATGGTCAACAAATTCGCGTATGCCTCAAAGGGCCGCTGCCACCCCTCATGGGTCCGGCCCTGGAAATAACAATAAAACTCTTGAGGAGTACTCGCTGTGGAAAGCCGCAAATCCGAAGCATCGACGCTGGAACTCTCGCCGCCGTTACGCACTGGCCTGCTTGAGCGCATCTTCAAACTCAGCTTGCATGGCACCACGGTGAAGACCGAGCTGATTGCCGGTCTGACAACCTTCATCACCATGGCCTACATCATTTTCGTCAACCCGAACATCATGGCCGATGCCGGGATCGATCACGGTGCAGCCTTCGTCGCCACCTGTATCGCCGCCGCGCTGGGCTGCCTGCTGATGGGCCTTTACGCCAACTGGCCCGTGGGTCTTGCACCGGGCATGGGCCTCAACGCGTTCTTCACCTACACCGTGGTCGGCACCATGGGCTACAACTGGGAAACCGCTCTCGGTGCGGTGTTCGTCTCGGGCGTGCTGTTCATGATCCTGACCTTTTCGCGGATTCGCGAATGGCTGCTCAACAGCATTCCGGTCAGCCTGCGCTATGCAATGGGCGCCGGTGTCGGTCTGTTTCTCGGGCTGATCGGCCTGAAAACCGCCGGCATTGTCGTCGACAGTCCGGCCACCCTGATCAAGCTCGGCTCGTTGCACGAACCCGGCCCGCTGCTTGCCGCCATCTGCTTTCTGATGATCGCGATCCTCAGCTACCACAAGGTGTTCGGTGCGATTCTCATCAGCATCATCACCGTGACGCTCGCCGGTTGGGGAATGGATCTGGTGCACTACGAGGGCATCATGTCCGCCCCGCCAAGCCTGGCGCCGACCTTCATGGCCATGAACGTCGCCGGCGTATTCAACGTCAGCATGATCAGCGTGGTGCTGGCCTTCCTTTTCGTGCACATGTTCGACACCGCCGGCACACTGATGGGCGTCGCCCAGCGCGCCAACCTGGTGAACCCTGACGGCCGCATCGAGAACCTCTCCCGTGCGATGAAAGCCGACAGCGCCTCCAGCGTATTCGGCGCGGTAGTCGGCGTTCCGCCGGTCACCAGCTACGTAGAAAGTGCCGCCGGAGTGGCCGCTGGCGGTCGGACTGGTCTTACCGCAGTCACCGTGGGTGTGCTATTTATAGCCGCGATGTTCTTTGCACCGCTGGCCGGCATGATTCCCGCTTATGCCACCGCCGGTGCGCTGATTTATGTAGCGATGCTGATGATGGGCGGCATGGCGCACATCGAATGGGACGAAGCGACCGACAGCATTCCGGCAATCGTCACCGCGATCATGATGCCGCTGACTTTTTCGGTCGCCGACGGTATCGCGCTGGGCTTCATTACCTATGTCGCACTGAAAGCCGGCACCGGTAAATACAAAGAGATCTCGGTCAGCCTGTGGGTGCTCTGCGCGATCTTCATCGCCAAGTTCATTTTCCTGTAAGCGCCAGGCCGTTCTCGCTTCAAAACAGCCTCACCCGACCGGGTGGGGCTTTTGCACATTCTTGATAACGATAAAAAGGAGCACGTGATGAGTCTGGAAACCTGGCTGCTGTTCAGCGGCGCTGCGCTGGTGGTGATCCTGATTCCGGGGCCACTGTCGTTGCTGATGATCAGCAACAGTCTGAATTACGGTTTGCGTCGTTCGTACCCGGCGTTTCTCGGTGGTGTGTTCGCCTCGATCTGCCTGCTCAGTGCCTCGGCCCTGGGGCTGGGTGCCCTGCTGCTGGCGTCCGAGAAACTGTTCAGCGCCCTGAAAATCGTCGGCGCGATCTACCTGTTCTACCTCGCCTGGCAGAGCTGGCAGCAATCGCGCCAGCCTGCGGTGGGCGCCACAGTACCGGACGCAGCGCCTGTTCCGCGCTTTCGCGCACTGTTTGGGCGCGCCTTTGTACTCGGCGCCAGCAATCCGAAAGACATCCTGTTCTTTGCCGCTTTCCTCCCGCAATTCCTCAGCGCCGAGCAGCCTTTCCTGCCGCAGTTGCTGGTGATGATCGCGACCTGGACGGTACTCGATCTGCTGTGCAAGTTGACCTACGGCCTTGGCGCTCATGGCGCTGCGCGCTATTTGCGCAGCGGCAAGGGCCAGAGCTGGTTCAACCGCATCAGCGCCGGTCTGTTTGGTGGTGCGGGTGCAGCTTCGCTCCTGAGCAGTCACTGAGACCTCCAAGAGCACATGATGAACGGCAACATTTCGCCTGACACCTAGATATATGCACCGCACTGCGCAGCGTTGATTCACCGAACATCCGGGCTCTTCTGGCCAGATCAACGTGAATCGACCTTGCGAGTGAAATAATCCATGAGCCCCAAAAAACCGCTGAAACCCGGTACCAATACGCCCTCACCCGACGCCCCCTTCCACCTTTCCGACGTTGGGCCTCCAGCACTGCACCGGCTGCCACTGGACACTCATGCGGCAGACCAGGCATCTGTAGACCAGCCCGGCACCCCTGCTCAATCAACCCCCTCTCGTCCCGTGCCTCTGGAGATCGTCGACCTTCCGCTCGAAACGCATATCACCCCGGTCATTGTCCATGCGCCGATCGAGCATTTTTTTCTACCGCCCAATCAGTTATCCAGACTGCCGGCGCCGAATGCACTTTCCGGCATTCGAGAGCTCGGGACGCAAAGGCATTTCGTTGATCTTCAGGAAGGAGGAACCGTGCTGCTGGGCATCGACTCGGAAAATCATTACCGGGCCAGATTGAACAGCGACTACAACCCCTCCGGCCCACGTATCGAGCGGGTGGAAGGCACCCTCACCTGGCGCGTGAAGCCCTCCGACGAGAGCGCCGGCGACAATGACTCCAGATTGACTTTCAAGCGCCTGCGCACCCCGGATGACGATCCTGGGGAGGTTGTCGCGTCCAAACGCCCTTCCACTTCTACGGGTGATGACGGGTCAGATCCCTGGAAAAGATGGGCAGCGCCCCCTCAGCATGCATCCTTCGGCAGCCTCGAAATTGATGGCACCCAGTTTCTGCTGGTACCACGCGGAACCGATCCGGATCACCCGATCGTTTACATCAAGAATCCGGAGCACTGGGTTTACGATTTCGATTACCTGGAGCGCATCCTCGACACTGACTTGATGCAGCAACCCCGGGGCGCCATCCGAGTTCCACCGGCCAATCAATGGGAAGTAGACCCGAACCTTCCCTTTCAACACCCGCTGAAACAATACGTTGCCGCCTATTTTCCGCGGTTGTCGGAGACCTCAGTGGCTAAAGTGGCGCGACACCAGTTCAGCCTGGCCAACGATGGCGACATGGCAACAGGTGTCGGCCTGACCCGCCTCCGTCAAACGTTCAATGACTGGAAAAGTGGCAACAGCGCACCTCGCCCGCGGCTGGCTGATCCCCTGCTGATGCTCCCGGTATTACCAACGTCCGGCAGCGGTTCGGGATTCTCCCGGACCCTGGATTTGCCGAATGCATCCCCGCAAGGCCCTCTGGAGCGGCTGGACTTCGATCTGACGAGGCAGGAATGGGACCATTTCACGAAAACGCAATCGGGTACCGAACTCAAACGGATGATGACCGGCATCCTGACACGGCAGGGCTATGATGTTTTCCCGCCGACCATGGCGAATGCCTTTCCGGCGTTGGTCTTTCGTCGAAAAAATCACCCCTTCGTCTTTTTCATCAGCCTGTATCGCGTCAAGGGCAGAAAAATTCACCAGCCTTTGAATTCCGATCCGAATGCGACCGATGCCCGGCTGAATACCCAGATCGGATACGCAGCACTGCAGGAAATCCTCCAGGCACACGCGGAGAAAAAACTGGTCTGGCTCAAGGGCGGTTCGCAGGTGCTGACTTCGCAAACGGATACCGTTTTCATTGTGAGGGATGACGAGTCGAGACTCGGAACGCTTGCCAATCTGTAATCAGGAACGCCTTTTGCGAAACGAAAAAAAGCCCGCAGTGTGAGCGGGCGAAAGACCAAAGAAGCTATATGCGCAGTCGCTTCCCGGCAGGGGCAGCTGCTTGGGGGTCAGCTGCCCCGATAGGTGGAATAGCTGTAAGGCGAGATCAGCAACGGTACGTGGTAGTGATCCTGTTCGGCAGAAATGCCGAACCGCAGCACCACCACGTCCAGGAATGCCGGCTCCGGCAACTGGACGCCACGGGCGCGGTAGTAATCGCCGGCGTGGAACTGAACCTGATAGACACCGGTACGGTAGTCATCGCCTTGCAGCAGCGGCGCATCGACCCGGCCATCGCTGTTGGTAAATGCACTGGCGACCAATTCCAGGTGCGAACCTTCAACGCGGTACAGCTCGACCTTGATCGAGCTGCCCGGGCAACCGTGTGCAGCGTCCAAAACGTGTGTTGTCAAACGTCCCATTGATTCTGCGCGCCTGCCTGCGTGGAGCAGTCAGACCTCGCGCCTCCCGAAGTCAGTTGAAAAGGAGACCGCACCGTTTCGGAGCACGAAAAGCTGCGGCGAGCGATTGATTAAGACACTTTTCAAAAAAATTGTACACAATAAAAACGACATTTTTCCTCCTACCCCCGCCATCCTTCGATTTCCCGGTGGTTTGCCCTTCAACCTTGCATTCATTGAACCCCCAATCCATTAGCTGACTGGTCAGGCAGGTTTCTTGCAGGCTCAGGCCATTAACAGCAAAAGATGACAGCCGGTGAAAAATGCGAAAATTCAGGCTTACAAAATGAGAATAAAGTTGTATACAATCAGCCCATCGCTGTGACGCCAGCCTGCCATCCAGACCTCAGGGCGCCACACAATCTGTCAACGAATAAGAAGGAAGACTGCAGTGAGCGCTGACTACCCACGCGACCTGATCGGTTACGGCAGTAACCCTCCTCACCCACACTGGCCGGGGAATGCCCGGATCGCCCTGTCCTTCGTACTCAATTACGAGGAAGGTGGCGAGCGCAATATCCTGCACGGCGACAAGGAATCGGAAGCCTTTCTCTCGGAAATGGTCGCGGCCCAGCCTCTGCAAGGCGCGCGCAACATGAGCATGGAATCGCTTTACGAGTATGGCAGCCGTGCCGGCGTCTGGCGGATCCTGAAACTGTTCAAGGAATTCGACATTCCGCTGACCATCTTCGCCGTGGCCATGGCCGCCCAGCGCCACCCGGATGTGATCCGCGCGATGGTCGAAGCCGGTCACGAGATCTGCAGCCACGGCTACCGCTGGATCGACTACCAGTACATGGACGAGGCGCAGGAACGCGAGCACATGCTTGAAGCGATCCGCATCCTCACCGAACTCACCGGCGAGCGCCCGCTGGGCTGGTACACCGGTCGTACCGGCCCCAACACCCGCCGTCTGGTGATGGAGGAAGGCGGTTTCCTCTACGACTGCGACACCTACGATGACGACCTGCCCTACTGGGAACCGAACAACCCGACTGGCAAGCCGCACCTGGTGATTCCGTACACCCTGGACACCAACGACATGCGCTTTACCCAGGTCCAGGGTTTCAACAAGGGCGACGATTTCTTCGAATACCTCAAAGATGCGTTCGACGTGCTGTATGCCGAAGGCGCTGAAGCGCCGAAGATGCTGTCGATCGGTCTGCACTGCCGCCTGATAGGCCGTCCGGCGCGTCTGGCTTCGCTCAAGCGCTTTATCGAATACGCTAAAAGTCATGAACAGGTGTGGTTCAGCCGCCGCGTCGACATTGCGCGGCACTGGCAGGAAACCCACCCGTACCAAGGGGCTGCCCAATGAGCACCTTTCAAACCCTGCAACCGTCGACCCTGAGCCGCGACGCTTTTGTCAAAGCCTTCGCCGACATCTACGAACATTCGCCATGGGTGGCCGAGAAGGCCTTCGACCTGGGCCAGGACGCCTCGATCGACCAGATCGAAACCCTGCACCAGCGCATGAGCGACATCCTGTTGAGCGCCGATCACGCCAGTCAGCTGGCCCTGATCAACGCTCACCCGGACCTGGCCGGCAAAGCTGCCGTCCAGGGCGAGTTGACCGAAGCCAGCACCCATGAACAGGCTGGCGCCGGTATTCACCAATGCACGGCCGAAGAGTTCCAGCGCTTCACCGAGCTGAACGACGCCTACAAGGCCAAGTTCAAGTTTCCCTTCATCATGGCGGTAAAAGGCAGCAACCGGCATCAGATCCTCGCGGCGTTCGAAACGCGCATTCACAACCCGGTCGACACCGAGTTCAAGTGCGCGCTGGCGGAGATCAACAAGATCGCCCTGTTCCGATTACTGACTCTCTAGCGAGCCTGGCCCGAGAAACCTCTAGAACGCTTGTGTTTCCCAGGGCCCTGCAAGCATCCCAAGCCACTTATTTAAAGGCAGACAAGAAGAATGAAAGCTTACGCCGTACCTTTCGAGAAGTTCGTCAACCTGGCCGATGCCCGTCTGGGCACCAAAATCATCTCGGTCACCGATGACTGGTTCGCAGACGCCAATCGTCTGTTTCAGCCGACCCCGGCCGTGTGGAAGGAGGGCGTGTTCGATGACAACGGCAAGTGGATGGACGGCTGGGAGTCCCGCCGCAAGCGCTTCGAAGGCTACGACAGCGCGGTGATCCGCCTGGGCGTACCGGGTTCGATCAAAGGCGTGGACATCGACACTTCATTCTTTACCGGCAACTACCCGCCATCGGCCTCGCTGGAAGCGTGTTTCCTGGCGTCGGGCGAGCCGGATGAAAACACCCAGTGGACTGAAGTGCTGTCGGCCGTCGAGCTGCAGGGCAACAGCCACCACTACCACGAAATCAGCAACGACCAGGCGTTCAGCCACCTGCGCTTCAACATCTACCCGGATGGCGGCGTCGCCCGTCTGCGCGTGTACGGCATTCCGTTCCGCGACTGGTCGGCCGTTGGCGACAACGAGCAAGTCGACCTGGCTGCAGCCCTCAACGGTGGCCGCGCCCTCGCCTGCTCCGACGAACACTTCGGCCGCATGAGCAACATCCTCAACCCGGGCCGTGGCATCAACATGGGCGACGGCTGGGAAACCGCACGTCGTCGTACCCCGGGCAATGACTGGGTGATCGTCGCGCTGGGCCATCCGGGCGAGATCGAAAAGATCATCGTCGACACCCTGCACTTCAAGGGCAACTACCCGGACAGCTGCTCGATCCAGGGCGCGTTCGTCAAGGGCGGCACCGACAGCCAGATCGAAACCCAGTCGCTGTTCTGGCGCGAACTGCTGCCGAGCCAGAAGCTGGAAATGCACGCCGAACACACCTTCGTCGAGCAGATCAAGGCACTGGGGCCGATCACCCACATCCGTCTGAACGTGTTCCCGGATGGTGGTGTGAGCCGCCTGCGCGTACTGGGCAAGGTCGCGAAGTAACACCGTAATGATCGTTCCCACGTCGAGGCGTCGAACCGTCTGCGTGGGAATGCATACCGTGACGCTCTGCGTCACAGTGGACGCGGAGCGTCCATGGCGGCGTTCCCTCGCAGAGCGTGGGAACGATCATATTCAAGAGATTAAGAAGAACAGCATGCGCACACTGACGATTGAACCGCTGACCAAAGAAGCCTTCGCCCCTTTCGGTGACGTGATCGAAACCGACGGCAGCGATCACTTCATGATCAACAACGGTTCGACCATGCGCTTCCACAAACTGGCGACGGTCGAAACCGCGACGCCTGAGGACAACGCGATCATCAGCATCTTCCGCGCCGACGCGCAGGACATGCCGCTGACCGTCAGCATGCTGGAACGCCATCCGCTGGGCAGCCAGGCTTTCATTCCGCTGCTCGGCAACCCCTTTCTGATCGTGGTCGCGCCACTTGGCGATGTACCTGTATCAGGCTTGGTCCGCGCCTTCGTCACCAACGGCAGGCAGGGCATCAATTACCATCGCGGCGTCTGGCACCACCCGGTGCTGACGATCGAAAAGCGGGATGACTTCCTGGTGGTTGATCGCAGTGGCACAGGCAATAACTGCGATGAGCATTTTTTCAAAGAGGATGAGCGTTTGATCCTCGCCCCCCACCAATAAGAGAAGGTCTGATCACTCGACAACAAGAGTGACAGGCGAGAGGTAAAGACTGTGGAAGCACATCTGTTGGAATGGCTGAACCTGAGCGTGCGCTGGGTTCACATGATCACTGGCGTGGCCTGGATCGGCGCGTCGTTCTACTTCGTCTGGCTGGAGAACAACCTCAACCGCGTCAACCCGAAAACCGGTCTGGCCGGTGACCTGTGGGCGATCCACGGCGGCGGTATCTATCACCTGGAAAAATACAAACTGGCCCCTCCGTCGATGCCGGAGAACCTGCACTGGTTCAAATGGGAAGCCTATTTCACCTGGATGTCGGGGATCGCGCTCCTTTGCGTGGTGTTCTACTCCAACCCCGTGCTCTACCTCGTGGCACCCGGCAGCGGCCTGACCGGCCCTGAAGGCGTGGCCATCGGCATCGGCTCGCTGATCGCCGGCTGGTTCATCTACGACTTCCTCTGCGATTCGCCCCTCGGCAAGAAACCGGCCCTGCTCGGCTTCATCCTGTTCGTGCTGATCATCGGCGCGGCGTATGGCTTCAGCAAGGTGTTCAGCGGTCGTGGTGCGTACCTGCATGTCGGCGCGATCATCGGCACCATCATGGTGGGCAACGTGTTCCGCATCATCATGCCGGCCCAGCGCGCACTGGTGGCCGCGATCGCCGAGAACCGCACGCCGGATCCGGCGCTGCCGGCCAAAGGCCTGCTGCGTTCGCGTCACAACAACTACTTCACCCTGCCGGTGCTGTTCATCATGATCAGCAACCACTTCCCGAGCACTTACGGCAGCCAGTACAACTGGCTGATCCTGGCCGGGATCGCCGTGCTGGCGGTGTTGGTGCGTCACTACTTCAACACCCGTCACGACAGCCACAAGTTTGCCTGGACCCTGCCGGTGGCAGCGGTGGGCATGATCAGTCTGGCGTACGTCACCGGCCCGGCGCCGATGTCGACCGCTCCGGACGTGGCCAAGGCGCCTGCGAAAATCGAGTACCAGCCGCTGCCGGAAACGGCGCTGGGTGGTGGCGCGAAACCGGCTGAAGCGGCACAACCGGCAGCACCCGCTGCGCCGGCCGCCGCTCCGGCTCAGGCGTCCAACGCCGGCCCTGCGTTCGACAAGGTGCACAACGTGATCCAGGAACGCTGCACGGTCTGCCACTCGGCCAAACCGACCAGCCCGCTGTTCAGCGCGGCGCCGGCCGGGGTAATGCTCGACACTCCCGAGCAGATCCGTCAGAACGCGGCGCGGATCCAGGCGCAAGCCATCACCACGCAGATCATGCCACTGGGCAACATCACACAGATGACCCAGCAGGAACGTGACCTGATCGGTGCATGGATCGCCCAGGGAGCCCAGACCAACTAAGCCGTAAAAACCTCGCGAGCAGGCTCGCGCCCACACGGATCATCCGGATCCTGTGGGCGCCGGCTTGCCTGCGATTGGCCGCATAAGCGGTCTGCCTGATGCAAAGAGGACAGCGGCAAGCAACCCGGCCGCTGTTCATCACAAGAATAAAAAAGATCCGAGGTGTTGCATGTCCGAGCTGTCCAAAGCGCGCATCCCCGACGCACCCGCCATTCAGCGTTTGCCCCTTTTGCAACTGATCCTGGTCGGTCTGCAACATGTTCTGCTGATGTACGGCGGCGCCATCGCGGTACCGCTGATCATCGGACAGGCCGCTGGCCTGAGTCGTGAAGAAATCGCCTTCCTGATCAACGCCGACCTGCTGGTCGCCGGCATCGCCACCATCGTGCAGTCCCTCGGCATCGGCCCGATGGGCATTCGCATGCCGGTGATGATGGGCGCCAGTTTTGCCGCCGTCGGCAGCATGGTCGCCATGGCGGGCATGCCCGGCATCGGTCTGCAGGGCATCTTCGGCGCAACCATCGCCGCCGGGTTCTTCGGCATGCTCATCGCGCCGTTCATGTCCAGGGTCGTACGCTTCTTCCCGCCGCTGGTGACCGGCACGGTCATCACCTCGATCGGTCTGTCACTGTTTCCGGTGGCCGTGAATTGGGCCGGTGGCGGTGCTGGCGCCGCTCAATTCGGTTCACCGATTTATCTGGCCATCGCTGCACTGGTGCTGGCCACCATTCTGTTGATCCACCGCTTCATGCGCGGTTTCTGGGTCAACATTTCCGTGCTGATCGGCATGTGCCTGGGCTACGTGCTCTGTGGCGCCATCGGCATGGTCGACCTGAGCGGCATGGCCAATGCGCCGTGGGTTCAGTTCGTCACCCCGCTGCACTTCGGCATGCCGAAGTTCGAACTGGCACCGATCCTGTCGATGTGCCTGGTGGTGGTGATCATCTTTGTCGAGTCCACCGGGATGTTCCTCGCGCTGGGCAAGATCACCGGTCAGGAAGTCTGCCCGCGCATGCTGCGTCGCGGCTTGCTGTGTGATGCCGGCGCGTCGTTCTTCGCCGGATTCTTCAACACCTTCACCCACTCCTCCTTCGCCCAGAACATCGGCCTGGTACAGATGACCGGCGTGCGCTGCCGCTCGGTAACCATCGTCGCCGGCGGCCTGCTGATCGTCCTGAGCCTGCTGCCGAAAGCGGCGTTCCTGGTGGCGTCGATTCCACCGGCGGTGCTGGGTGGCGCGGCGATAGCGATGTTCGGCATGGTGGCGGCTACCGGCATCAAAATCCTGCAGGAAGCCGATATCGGTGACCGTCGCAACCAATTGCTGGTGGCGGTGAGCATCGGCATGGGCCTGATTCCGGTGGTGCGTCCGGAGTTCTTCGCCCACCTGCCGTTGTGGATGAGCCCGATCACCCACAGCGGGATCGCCATGGCCACCCTCAGCGCGCTGACGCTGAACCTGTTGTTCAACATCCTCGGTGGCGCCGAACGCGCCGCGATCAACGACTGCCAGGCACACCCGCACTGATCCGAAGAGTAAAAAAGGGGCTCGCCAACGCCAGCCCCCTCGCGACAGCTTTGCCTCAAACAATAAAAACAAGAGGGAGCAACAGATGATCCGGACTCAAACCAACGTGTTGTTGAGCGGCGGCCTGCTGGCCGCCTCGCAAGCCATGGCCGGCGATTTACTGCTGTGGCAGACCAACAGCCTGAGCTACCTGTACGGCAAGAACTTTGCGATCAACCCGTCGATCCAGCAGACGGTGACGTTCGAGCATGCCGACAAGTGGAAGTACGGCGACAACTTCCTGTTCGTCGACAAGATCTTCTACAACGGCCAGGAAGACCGCAACAAAGGCCCCCACGCCTTTTACGGCGAATTCAGCCCGCGCCTGTCGTTCGGCAAGATCTTCGACAAGAAGCTGGAATTCGGCCCGATCAAGGACGTGCTGCTGGCCATGACTTACGAATACGGTGAAGGCGACAGCGAGGCCTACCTGATCGGCCCCGGCTTCGACCTCAAGGTGCCGGGCTTCAACTATTTCACCCTGAACTTCTACCGCCGCCAGACCGAAGGCCCGCGCCCCGGCGATGGCGTCTGGCAGATCACTCCGGGCTGGTCCTACAGCATTCCCGTGGGCAACTCCGACCTGCTGATCGACGGCTACCTCGACTGGGTGGTCGACAACGATCAGAACTCACGCGGCACCTATCACGCCAACCTGCACATCAACCCGCAGATCAAATACGACCTGGGCAAAGCCCTCGGATGGGGTGAAAAGCAGGTGTACGTCGGCACCGAATACAGCTACTGGAAAAACAAATACGGCATCGAGAACACCCACAGTTTCGACACCAATCAGAACACCGCCAGCCTGCTGGTAAAGGTGCACTTCTAAGATGGCCCGCAACCGTGCCCCCTACCTGTCGTCGGTGCCCTGTTGCGGGGCACTTGAGGCCTGGCCGTTGAGTCAGTATTCTCCGCGGCCTCCTGAATTCGGTCTAAAAAAAAGCCCGAATTTAATTTCTGACCGAAAAGCCAACTTATCCCGGCCGCGGTCAGTACCGAGGCATCCCGAAAACACGCTCAATCGACTGTTTTTCAGCAGCCGACGGGCGTTTTTTTGCTTTTCGAAAAGCCTTGGCTCAGCTCTTGCTAACAGCATGAAAGCTGACCGGATGGATGATTTTTGCTGCAACGAAAAAGGCGCCACACCAGAGCGCCGACTTAAAAAAAATAAACGTGGAACACCTACTTTGGGAGCAACCGAATGAAACGTATGTGCACCAGCCTGATGCTTGCGGGATCGCTGCTGGCAGGGGGTCAGGCCATGGCCGACGGCCTGCTGCAATGGCAGAACAACAGCCTGACCTACCTCTATGGCAAGGACTTCCAGGTCAACCCGCGCATTCAGCAGACCGTCACCTTCGAGCACGCCGATGCCTGGAAGTACGGCGACAACTTCGTGTTCGTCGACAAGATCTTCTACAACGGCAAGGATGACGGCGGCGTCGGCTCGAACACCTACTACGGCGAAATCAGCCCGCGTCTGTCGTTCGGCAAGATCTTCGATCAGAAACTGGCTTTCGGTCCGGTGACCGACGTACTGCTGGCCATGACCTACGAATTCGGTGAAGGCGATACCGAGTCGTACCTGATCGGTCCAGGCTTTGACCTGGCAATCCCGGGCTTCGACTACTTCCAGCTGAACTTCTACCAGCGCCACACCGAAGGCTCCCGTGCCGGTGACAACGTCTGGCAGATCACCCCGGTCTGGTCCTACACGATTCCGGTCGGCGACTCGAACATCCTGATCGACGGTTTCATGGACTGGGTGGTCGACAACGACTCCAACTCCAAAGGCGACTACCACGCCAACCTGCACTTCAACCCACAGGTCAAATACGACCTGGGCAAGGCGCTGAACATTGGCGAGAAGCAGCTGTATGTGGGTGTCGAGTACGACTACTGGTCGGACAAGTACGGGATCAAGGACAGCCAGTACTTCAAGACCGATCAAAGCACCACGAGCTTCCTGGTGAAGTTCCACTTCTGATCCTGGTGTCAGTGGCGTCTGAAAGGACGCCTTCGCCAGCAAGCCCGCTCCCCCACTGGTTTTGTGTCGTTCACAAAACCAGTGGGGGAGCGGGCTTGCTCGCGAAAGGCGGCACCACAAATCTCAAGCGGGAGCCACCGCCTCGCCAATCCCGAGGAACCGGCACAGCTCATCGCGCTTGGCCAAGGCATCGCGCCGGCCCAGATCGATCAATTCGCTGCAATACCCCGCCTCGAACAGCAAGTAACTCAACACCCCTGCCCCGCTCGTCTTGGTCGCTCCCGGCCCACGCAGAAACAGACGCAACGCCGCCGGCAATTCCTGACGATGCCGCGCCGCGATTTCATCGATCGGCTGACTCGGCGAAATCACCAGCACGTCCACCGGCGCCACACCCAACGCCCGGGTCGGCGTGCCTTCGGGCATCAGACGGCTGAACTGGTTGAGACGCTGAAGCAACTCGATGTCGCTTTCCAGGCTATCAATGAAGGTGCTGTTGAGCATGTGCCCGCCGATCTGCGCCAGCGTCGGCTGCTGCCCGGTATAGGCGCGCGCCAGCGGTTGCGCCGGATCGAAACCGCGCGGATTGCCACTGACACCCACCACCAGCACCCGGCTCGCGCCCAGGTGCAGCGCCGGGCTGATCGGTGCCGATTGCCGCACCGCGCCATCGCCGAAATATTCATCGCCGATCTTCACTGGCGCAAACAACAGCGGGATCGCCGAACTGGCCAGCAAGTGTTCCACCGACAACTGCGTCGGCACACCGATGCGCCGATGACGCAGCCAGGAATCGATGGTCCCGCCGCCCTGGTAGAAGGTCACCGCCTGCCCCGACTCATAACCGAACGCCGTCACCGCCACTGCGTGCAGTTGCTTGCGCGCGATGGACTCGGCGATACCGGGCATGTGCAGTTTTTCGTTGAGAAGATGATGCAGCGGCGAACTGTCGAGCAGCGCCACCGGCAGTTGGCGGCCCATGCCCAACAGGCTGTGACTGACGAAACGGCTGGCCTGGCGAATCACCCCCGGCCAGTCGCTGCGCAATACGCGATGGCTGCGAAAGCCTTGCCAGAACAGCGTCAGGCGCTCGATGGCCGCGCGAAAATCGGTCGCACCGCTGGCCAGACTGACCGCGTTGATCGCCCCGGCCGAGGTGCCGACGATCACCGGAAACGGATTGTCCGCCCCCAGCGGCAGCAATTCGGCAATCGCCGCCAGCACCCCCACCTGATACGCCGCCCGAGCCCCGCCGCCGGAAAGAATCAAACCTGTGACCGGTTCAGCTGGGCTCATCGCAACGCTCCGTGGTGCTTATGGGAATGGGTCAATCAACCGCGTTTGGCGTACAGCTTCGGCTCGCCCGGTGGCCGGCTCTTGAAGCGTCGGTGTGCCCACAGGTATTGCTCGGGGCACTCACGCAACACGCCTTCGACCCACTGATTGATGCGGATGCAATCTTCTTCCTCGGTCTCGCCCGGGAAACCTTCCAGCGGCGGATGAATCACCAGACGATAACCGCTGCCGTCGGCCAGACGTTGCTGGGTGAACGGCACCACCAGCGCCTTGCCCAGCCGGGCGAACTTGCTGGTGGCGGTGACCGTTGCGGCCTGAATGCCGAACAGCGGCACAAAGATGCTTTGCTTGGCGCCGTAGTCCTGATCCGGCGCGTACCAGATCGCCCGGCCCGCGCGCAGCAACTTGAGCATGCCGCGCACGTCGTCACGTTCCACGGCCAGCGAATCGAGGTTGTGCCGCTCGCGGCCCTGACGCTGGACGAAGTCGAACAGCGGGTTCTTGTGTTCGCGGTACATGCCGTCGATGGTGTGTTGCTGGCCGAGCAGCGCCGCGCCGATTTCCAGGGTGGTGAAATGCACCGCCATCAGAATCACGCCCTTGCCTTCGCGCTGAGCCTTCTGCAAATGCTCAAGACCTTCTACGTGAGCCAGTTTCGCCAGACGCTGACGCGACCACCACCAGCTCATGGCCATTTCAAAGAAGGCAATGCCGGTGGAGGCGAAGTTTTCCTTGAGCAGACGCTTGCGTTCAGCGGCGGACTTTTCCGGGAAACACAGTTCCAGATTGCGCTTGGCGATGCGCCGTCGGTCGCCGGCGAAGCGATACATCAGGGCACCAAGAAAACGACCGATGGCCAGCAAGGCCGGATACGGCAGCTGCACGATCAGCCACAACAGCCCGAGGCCGCACCAGAGCGGCCAGAAGCGTGGGGCAAGAAATGCTTTTCGAAAACGCGGGCGATCCATTAAAGCTTCCGTAAATACAGTGGCCGCGCATTCTACATCGTTCGACCCGGCTTGCGGCCTGCGGGCGTTCTCGTTATAAGTCTCGGCACTTTTAGTGACAAGCCGTTGTATGCCGACATGAGCCAAACCGAACCGAAAGACCAAGATCCCGTGTTCCAGCTGAAGGGCAGCATGCTCGCCATTACGGTGCTGGAGCTGTCCCGCAACGACCTGGACAGCCTCGATCGGCAATTGGCCGCCAAAGTCGCCCAGGCACCGAATTTCTTCAGCAATGCGCCGCTGGTTCTGGCGCTGGACAAACTGCCGCCAAGTGAAGGCGCTGTTGACCTGCCGGGCCTGATGCGCGTGTGCCGTCAGCACGGCCTGCGCACCCTGGCAATCCGCGCCAGCCGCATCGAAGACATCGCCGCTGCCATCGCCATCGACATCCCGGTGCTGCCGCCCTCCGGCGCCCGCGAGCGACCGCTGGAAAGCGCTGAACCCGTCGCACCGAAAAAACCGGAAAAGCCGCCGGAGCCGACCGTCAAAGCGACCCGCGTCATCACCACGCCAGTACGTGGTGGCCAACAGATATATGCGCAGGGTGGCGATCTGGTCGTGGTTTCCTCGGTCAGTCCGGGGGCGGAACTTCTCGCCGATGGCAACATCCATGTATACGGCCCGATGCGCGGTCGTGCGCTGGCCGGGGTCAAGGGCGACACCAAGGCGCGGATTTTCTGTCAGCAATTGAGCGCTGAACTGATCTCCATCGCAGGCCATTACAAGGTTTCCGAAGACCTGCGTCGCGATCCGATGTGGGGTTCGGGCGTACAGGTCAGCCTGTCGGGCGACGTGTTGAACATCATTCGGCTTTAACGGATACTGCCGCATTTTCCAAGCATCTCTAAAACGTAGCGAAAACGGCTCAAACGAAGTAGGAAAAAGGCCAAAAGCCGAATTCCAGCCAAGGCTGTCCGACTGCAGTAGTTTTCTAGAGATGTTTTTCAGGGGCTGAACAGTCCTTCTTCCTTAGGGGTGAAACACCTTGGCCAAGATTCTCGTGGTTACATCCGGCAAGGGTGGTGTGGGTAAGACCACCACCAGCGCCGCTATCGGTACCGGCCTCGCTCTGCGCGGCCACAAAACAGTCATCGTCGACTTCGACGTGGGCTTGCGTAACCTCGACCTGATCATGGGTTGCGAGCGCCGCGTGGTGTATGACTTCGTCAACGTCGTGAACGGCGAAGCCAACCTGCAACAGGCCCTGATCAAAGACAAGCGCCTGGAAAACCTTTACGTGCTGGCCGCCAGCCAGACCCGCGACAAAGACGCGCTGACCCAGGAAGGCGTGGAAAAAGTCCTGATGGAGCTCAAGGAACAATTCGAGTTCGTCGTCTGCGACTCCCCGGCGGGCATCGAAAAAGGCGCGCACCTGGCCATGTACTTCGCTGACGAAGCGATCGTCGTGACCAACCCTGAAGTGTCTTCGGTACGTGACTCCGACCGCATGCTCGGCCTGCTGGCCAGCAAGTCCCGTCGCGCCGAACGCGGCGAAGAGCCGATCCAGGAGCACCTGCTGATCACCCGCTACCACCCGGAGCGCGTCGAAAAAGGCGAAATGCTCGGCGTCGAAGACGTCAAGGAAATCCTCGCCGTGCGCCTGCTGGGCGTCATTCCGGAATCCCAGGCCGTGCTCAAGGCCTCCAACCAGGGCGTACCTGTGATCCTCGATGATCAGAGCGACGCCGGCCAGGCCTACAGCGATACCGTTGATCGCCTGCTGGGCAAGGAAAAAGAACACCGGTTCCTGAATGTCGAGAAGAAGGGATTCTTCGAGCGTCTGTTTGGAGGTAGGTAATGAACCTTTTTGACTTCTTTCGTGCCAATAAAAAGCCAAGTACCGCCTCGGTCGCGAAAGAGCGTCTACAGATCATCGTGGCGCATGAACGCGGCCAGCGCAGCACCCCTGACTACCTGCCATCCTTGCAGAAGGAACTGGTGGAAGTGATCCGCAAGTACGTCAACATCGGCAACGACGACGTGCACGTGGCACTGGAGAGCCAGGGCAGCTGCTCGATTCTGGAACTCAACATAACCCTGCCAGACCGCTGAGTCGATCCGGCAGGAACGACGGCGGCTCAGGGCCCTTCCGACACCGGAAGGGCCCTGAGCCGCCGTTGGCATTTGTTACGAGGCTGTTTTAATGCCGTTGTCCAACGTCCAAATCATTCATCAGGACGCCGCCGTTCTGGTGGTGAACAAACCGACCCTGTTGCTCTCCGTCCCCGGCCGGGCCGATGACAACAAGGACTGCCTGATCACCCGCCTGCAGGAAAACGGCTACCCGGAAGCGCGTATCGTCCATCGCCTGGACTGGGAAACCTCGGGGATCATTCTGCTGGCCCGTGACGCCGACACCCACCGCGAACTGTCGCGCCAGTTTCACGATCGTGAAACAGAGAAAGCCTACACTGCGCTCTGCTGGGGTCAGCCGGAACTGGACAGCGGCAGCATCGACCTGCCCCTGCGCTACGACCCGCCGACCAAACCGCGCCACGTGGTCGATCATGAACATGGCAAACACGCGCTGACGTTCTGGCGCGTGCTGGAACGTTGCGGCGACTGGTGCCGTGTCGAGCTCACCCCGATCACCGGCCGTTCGCACCAGTTGCGGGTGCACATGCTGTCAATCGGTCATCCGCTGCTCGGTGACGGACTCTATGCCCACGAGCAAGCCCTGGCTGCCTGGCCGCGTCTGTGCCTGCACGCGAGCATGCTCAGTTTCACCCACCCGCAGTCCGGCGAACGCTTGCGTTTCGAATGCCCGGCACCGTTTTAAGCACTGTCGGACCGACAGCTGCCCGATTTATAGGATTTTGTTCCGGATGAGTTGTACCGATTCCCTGGCAACACCCGTCAAGAAGACACGTCATCAATTGCTCTACCTGATTTACGGCAATCAGGATGTCTACCGGCGCGAAGCCAAGTTCAGCATCCTGACCGCCCTGTCCCAGGCCAAAAACGGCAAACGCCCGGCGATCAGGATTCTCACTGACCGGCCGCAGGATTACGAAGGCTGGCCAGTCGACACCGTGTTGCTCGATGAAGCGACCCTGACTCGCTGGCAGGGACACAACGGCTATCACCATCGGCGCAAGGCCTGCGCGATCGCCGCCGGCCTGCAACTGGCCGAGAAAACCCTGTTCGTCGACACCGACACGCTGTTCACCAGCCACCCGAACAGCCTGTTCAAATACATCGATGCAAAACAGTCGGTGATGGATCGCTTCGAATACGACTGGAAAGACGTCTTCGAACGGCCGGACTATCTGAAGCTCGCTCGCGACCTCAGAGCCCATGGCGTTTGCCCACAGAACGGTTTCAAGCTCTACAACAGCGGCCTGTGTGGCGTCACCGACCGCGATTTGGCGCTGTTCGAGGAATCGATCCGCCTGATCGATGAGTGGACGGCCGGCGGATTCGAGATTCATACCATCGAGCAGATCGCCCTGTCTTACGCAATGCGCGAACGGCCGGTGGTGGAAGCGCGCAAACACGTCTACCACTACTTCGCGGAAAAACGCTTCTTCCATGCGATGCAGGCGTTTTTCTTCGCTCAGCACGGCGAGAAATTCAGCCAGCGGCTGGTAGACCTGTGCACTGACGTGCCCCGGGTCAAACCGTTCCCGTCCGCCTGGCAGCGCCTGAAGATCAAGTGGAAATTGCGCAACCAGAGCGGCCCCCTGCGCAAGGTCGGCCGGGACCTGTTGTACGGCAGCGCCGCGCCGGATCACCCCTACTACAGCGCCTGTCGTCATGAGTGGTGGGAATGCGCCTCACGGGAAATCCTGCGCTGGGACGAAAGCCGGCAGAAAAAGCTTCTGGAACACGATCGTTGGCCAAAGCAGCTGCCTCGTCCCGACAAGCCTGAAGACGAAAAAGTGATCATGAACTACCTGAAAAAACGCGTGGCCGCCGCTCGTTGACGCGAGCGGCACATGTCATGTCCCAAGCATCAGGCCGATGCGTTAAACTCCCGCCCATTGCTGTCTGGAGCTTCTTATGCGCGAAGAGTTGAACCAAGGCCTGATCGACTTCCTCAAGGCCTCCCCTACCCCGTTCCACGCCACCGCCAGCCTTGTTCAACGCCTGGAGGCCGCCGGTTATGTGCGCCTCGACGAACGCGAAACCTGGCACACCGAAGCCAATGGTCGTTACTACGTGACCCGTAACGACTCCTCGATTGTCGCGATCAAGATGGGCCGCAACTCGCCGCTGCACGACGGCATCCGCCTGGTCGGCGCCCACACCGACAGCCCGTGCCTGCGGGTCAAGCCACAACCTGAATTACAGCGCCAGGGCTTCTGGCAGCTCGGCGTCGAAGTCTATGGCGGCGCACTGCTGGCGCCATGGTTCGACCGCGACCTGTCGCTGGCCGGCCGCGTCACCTTCCGCCGTGATGGCAAGGTCGAGAGCCAGTTGATCGACTTCAAGGCCCCGATCGCGATCATTCCCAACCTCGCGATCCACCTCAATCGTGAAGCAAACCAAGGCTGGGCGATCAATGCCCAGACCGAACTGCCGCCGATTCTCGCGCAGTTCGCCGGTGACGAGCGCGTGGACTTTCGCGCGGTGCTTACCGATCAACTGGCCCGCGAACACGGCCTCAACGCCGACGTGGTGCTGGATTACGAGCTGAGCTTCTACGACACCCAGAGCGCTGCGGTCATCGGTCTGCATGGCGACTTCATCGCCGGTGCGCGCCTGGACAACCTGCTGTCGTGCTACGCCGGCCTGCAGGCCCTGCTGACCGCCGACACCGAAGAAACCTGCGTGCTGGTGTGCAATGACCACGAAGAAGTCGGCTCCTGCTCGGCCTGCGGCGCCGACGGCCCGATGCTGGAACAGACCCTGCGGCGTCTGCTGCCGGAAGGTGACGAGTTCGTACGCACCATCCAGAAATCCTTGCTGGTCTCGGCCGACAACGCCCACGGCGTGCACCCGAACTACGCCGAGAAGCACGACGCCAACCACGGCCCGAAACTCAACGCCGGCCCGGTGATCAAGGTCAACAGCAACCAGCGCTACGCCACCAACAGCGAAACCGCGGGCTTCTTCCGTCATCTGTGCATGGCCGAAGAAGTGCCGGTGCAGAGCTTCGTGGTGCGCAGCGACATGGGCTGCGGTTCGACCATCGGCCCGATCACTGCCAGCCATCTGGGCGTGCGCACCGTCGACATCGGCCTGCCGACGTTCGCCATGCACTCGATCCGCGAACTGTGCGGCAGCCACGACCTGGCTCACCTGGTCAAAGTGCTGAGCGCGTTCTACGCCAGTCGCGAATTGCCGTAGGACACCGCCAGGATCGCAGCGTTGAGCTGCGATCCTCGGGCCTGTAGAACCGCCTCATTTCTGATACACATCAGCACCGTCCAGCGAAAACCCACCTAGACTTAAAACATTCTCTTCGACAAGGCTGTCGCCATGATCTCGATGTCTGCGTTCCACTCCATGCTCATTCCCATCCTGAGTGGAATGATTCTGCTGGCCATCGGCTTCAACTTCCGTGACAAGAATGCCGGCGTGTTCGCCATGTGGATCGGCATGCTGATGATCCTGGCCACCGTGGTCTACAAGATCCTCGCCAAACTCAACGAATAAATCCGCGCCCGGCTCGCATTGAATCCGGCGGGCTCGTACACTCGCCCGATCCGCCCCTTGCGAGGTTGACCGCCTAGTGTTTGCTCGTCTTTTTGCCCTGCCCTGTCTTCTTCTCGTCTGCCTGATGACATTGATGTCGCCGGCACCTGCCGATGCCGCCGGCCTGCCGGGAATGCTCACGGGCGCCGGCAAGGCTCAGCCTGAAGCTCAGGAACCGCTCGGACAATCACTGGACGAAGTCATCAAGTCCCTGGAAAACGACAAGCAACGCGCCCAGTTGCTGACCGACCTGAAAAAACTGCGCGACGCCACGAAAAAAGCCCAGGCCACCCCGGAAGAAGGCGTGCTGGGACTGATCGGCGGCACCCTCTCCACCTTCGAAAAACAGTTCACCGGCGCCGACAGCCCACTCAATCGCTGGTCTGCCGAATTCGACATGGCCAAGGACGAGCTCAAAGGCCTGATGTTGCCGGCCAGCGAATGGCTGCCGATCATCTTCGCCTTCGCCGTGATCCTCGCCGTCTGGAGCCTGCTCGCCGCCGCGCTGATCTGGCTGGGTCATCGGGTACGCATGCGCTTCGGTCTGACTGAAGAACTGCCGCAACATCCCCGAGCCCTCGACATGCTGCGCTTTGCCCTGCGCAAGCTCGGGCCGTGGATGATCGCCCTGGTCATCACGGTGTACATGAGTTACGCGCTGCCCTCATCGCTGGGCAAAAGCCTGGCCATGGTGCTGGCCTACGCGCTGGTGGTCGGCACCTGCTTCTCGGCCATCTGCGTGATCGCCTTTTCCGTACTCGACGGCCCGCACCGCCACCGGGCGCTGTATATCCTGCGTCACCAGGCCTTCCGCCCGCTGTGGCTGATCGGCAGCTTCGCTGCATTCGGAGAAGCCTTGAACGATCCGCGCCTGGTGGCCGGCCTCGGCGTACATCTGGCCCACACCGCCGCCACCGTCGCCAATGTCCTCGCGGCGCTGTCGACCGGCCTGTTCATCCTGCGCTTCCGCCGGCCCATCGCCCACCTGATCCGCAACCAGCCACTGTCGCGCCGCCTGACCCGTCGCGCCCTCAGCGACACCATCGAAATCCTCGGCACCTTCTGGTACGTCCCGGCGCTGGTGCTGGTGGGCATTTCGCTGTTCGCCACCTTCGTCTCCGCCGGCGACACCAGCACCGCCCTGCGCCAGTCGCTGATCTGCACCGTGCTGCTGGTGTTGTGCATGGTCATCAACGGCCTCGTCCGCCGTCACGCCCTCAAACCCCAACGCGGGCCGAAGCGCCACGCGCTGTATTCCGAGCGTCTGAAAAGCTTCTTCTACACCCTCGCCCATTTGCTGGTGTGGCTGGCCTTCATCGAACTCGGCCTGCGGGTCTGGGGCATGTCGCTGATCGGCTTCACCGAAGGCGAAGGCCACGATGTCAGCGTCAAACTGTTCAGTCTGATCGGCACGCTGATCTTCGCCTGGCTGATCTGGATCCTCAGCGACACCGCCGTGCACCACGCCCTCACCCGCTCACGCAAAGGCCTGGCCAACGCCCGCGCACAAACCATGATGCCGCTGATCCGCAACGTGCTGTTCGTGGCGATCTTCATCATCGCCCTGATCGTCGCCCTGGCGAACATGGGCATG
The DNA here is from genome assembly GCF_021603585.1 of Pseudomonas sputi. GTDB lineage: Bacteria > Pseudomonadota > Gammaproteobacteria > Pseudomonadales > Pseudomonadaceae > Aquipseudomonas > Aquipseudomonas sputi. The sequence goes on from NZ_BQHI01000030.1 coordinate 40,725, forward strand.
AACGTCACGCCGTTGCTGGCCGGTGCCGGCGTGATCGGTCTGGCGATCGGCTTCGGCGCCCAGTCACTGGTGGCCGACCTGATCACCGGCCTGTTCATCATCATCGAAGACTCCCTGGCCATCGACGACTACGTCGACGTCGGCGGCCACCTCGGCACCGTCGAAGGCCTGACCATCCGCACCGTACGCCTGCGGGACATCGACGGTATCGTCCACACCATCCCGTTCAGCGAAATCAAAAGCATCAAGAACTACTCCCGCGAATTCGGCTACGCGATCTTCCGTGTGGCCGTGCCGTTCAACATGAGCATCGACGAAGCCATCAAACTGATGCGCGACGTCGGCCAGAAAATGCGCACCGACCCGCTGCAACGGCGCAATATCTGGTCACCCCTGGAATTTCAGGGCGTGGAAAGCTTTGAATCCGGCAACGCGATATTGCGCGCCCGGTTCAAGACCGCACCGATCAAACAATGGGAAGTTTCACGAGCGTTCAACCTGTCGCTGAAACGGCATCTGGACGAGGCCGGACTGGACTTGGCGACGCCAAGGATGAATGTGCAAGTAATAACCGCAGGCGCTGGCGGCCAAACTCAGGAATAGCCCAGCCTCACCACTCACCACTCACCACTCACCACTCAAAACGATGAGCGTTAGCTCGAGTACCGCTTTTGACGTGCCGGCCCCATCGGAAGGCTGAGTGGAGGGATTTATCCGGGGGTGGGAGCGCAGCGACCGTGCGGCGAAGCCGCATGCATCGAGAGGAGGTGCAGCGAAGCAAACCGTAGGCGATGCCCCCGGATGAATCCCGGAACGAAGGAACACCGAGCCTCAGCGAGGTGCCGAACGCCGGGGCCAAGCGTTTTGCTTACTTTTGGGCGTCTGCAAAAGTGAGTCGCTGTAAAAGCGAAACCGCCAGCCGCAACCCCCGAAGCAACGGATATTCACCCAAAACAACCCAAAACCTGGTCGGCCCAGAGGCCGCCAAGGTCAAACAACATCAACACCGACGTGAATCGCATCATGCCGCCAAAACTCCAGATCACAATCAATCAACCGCCCAAACTGATCATAATTAACCCGAGCAATCCTCAACCCCGGACTCCCCACCGACACCCGTAAAGCCGCCGCCGCATCGACCGACAAAGACGTCGGCACAATCTCGAACCGCACCCGCCCATAGTGCAAATCGTAATGCCGCGCATACAGCTCGGTAATCGACTGATTCAAATCAAACTCCAGAATCCCCGGGAAGTACTGCGGATTCAGATAATGCTCCACATACAACACCAGCCGCCCATCGATCCGCCGCGACCGGCAAATCTGAATCACGCTCGACAGCGCCGGCAACTGCAACCACGCACAGACCGCCGCTGAAGCCGGCTGCAACCGCGCCGAAATCACCTCGGTCGACGGCACCCGCCCCTGCGCGCTGACCATCGCGTGAAAGTGACTGCGCTGCATCAGGTTGTAGGCCAGACGCGGCGGCGACACGAACCAGCCCCGACGCTCCTCGCGATAAATCTGCCCCTGCGCCTCCAACTGCAACAAGGCTTCCCGTACCGTAATCCGCGTCGTGCCGAACAGCTCACTGAGCTTGCGCTCGGCCGGCAACTTGCTCCCCGCCGCCAGCAACCCATGGTCGAGTTGCTCCTGGAGGATCTGGCCAATGGCTGTCACCGCTTTTGTTGCCTCATCGCGCATCAACGTTACCTATCTGGACTAGACCAGCACTGTTTCGGGGCAAAACCGCACGGTTATTTCGCCGTTCGATCACGTTGCAAGCCTAGGCAGTGCAGATGACCGAGAGATGACAAAACTACCGAACGGTCGTCCTGACAACTTGCAATACATCGGCCAAGTCCCTTGCCCACCGGGACTTGGCGGGTGGTCTACGCTTACCGGGCAGCCGTCGATACCGGAGGAATAAAACGCGGATCGGACATCTGCCGACATCAAAGTGTCATCCAGCCCCCCTACATTGGCTCAGGTATTGCTGACCTAGACCAACACAAACCGCAATCGCAGCGTTGAACACGACCAAGGAGCTTCGGAATGAAACAGCTTTTCCTGGCAACACTGTTAGGCTCGACCATTGCCATGTGCACCGCCGCCATGGCGGCTGACGATCTGAAAACCCTCGAAGCCGCTGCGAAAGCGGAAGGCGCCGTCAACAGCGTCGGCATGCCCGATGACTGGGCCAACTGGAAAGGCACCTGGGAAGACCTGGCCAGGAAATACGGCCTCAAACACATCGACACCGACATGAGCTCGGCCCAGGAAATCGCCAAGTTCGCCGCTGAAAAAGACAACGCCACCGCCGACATCGGCGACGTCGGTGCGGCCTTCGGCCCGATCGCGGTCAAGCAAGGCGTGGTGCAACCGTACAAGCCAAGCACCTGGGACCAGGTGCCGGACTGGGCCAAGGACAAGGACGGCAACTGGGCGCTGGCCTACACCGGCACCATCGCCTTCATCGTCAACAAGAAGCTGCTGCACGGCTCCGAAGTGCCGACCAAATGGGCTGACCTCAAGGGCGGTAAATACAAGGTCTCGATCGGTGATGTGAGCACTGCCGCACAAGCTGCCAACGGCGTACTCGCCGCAGCACTGGCCAACGGCGGCGACGAGAGAAACATCCAGCCGGCCCTGCTGCTGTTCGCAGACATCGCCAAGCAGGGGCGCCTGTCGATGGCCAACCCGACCATCGCCACCATGGAAAAAGGCGAGATCGAAGTCGGCGTGGTCTGGGACTTCAACGGTCTGAGCTACAAGGCCAAGATGGCCAACCCGGATGATTACGTGGTGCTGATCCCGTCCGACGGCTCGGTGATTTCCGGCTACACCACCATCATCAACAAATACGCGAAGAACCCGAACGCCGCCAAGCTGACCCGCGAATACATCTTCAGCGACGCCGGCCAGACCAACCTCGCCCGCGGCAACGCTCGCCCGATTCGCGCCGAGCACCTGCAACTGCCGGAAGACGTGAAAGCCAAACTGCTGCCGAACGAGCAGTACAAGAAAGTTACGCCGATCAAGGATGCCGATGCGTGGGAGAAAACCTCCAAGGCCCTGCCGCAGAAGTGGAACGAAGAAGTCATCGTCGAGATGAAGTAAGGCAACAGCTCACCCTTTTGTGATCTGCTGAAGATCCAAATGTGGGGGCGGGCTTGCTCGCGAATGCGGTGGATCAGTCAAAAAATTATCGACTGACACTCCGCTTTCGCGAGCAAGCCCGCTCCCACAGGGGGATCCGGGTTGAACCTGAAATTTTCTGTTTCGCGGAGTTTTTGCCCCTATGAAGCACACTGTCATCCTTGTCGTGCTCGACGGCCTCAACTACGAGGTCGCGCGTCACGCCATGGGGCATCTGCAGGCTTACGTTGGCGCAGGACGCGCCGCGCTCTACCAGTTGGAGTGCGAGCTGCCGGCCCTGTCCCGACCGCTTTACGAATGCATCCTTACCGGCGTGCCACCGATCGACAGCGGCATCGTCCACAACAACGTCTCGCGCCTGTCCAACCAGCGCAGCATCTACCACTACGCTCGCGATGCCGGCCTGAAAACCGCTGCCGCGGCCTACCACTGGGTCAGCGAGCTCTACAACCGCTCGCCGTTCGTGGCGGCACGGGATCGGCATACCGATGACCCGACGCTAGCGATCCAGCACGGCCACTTTTACTGGAACGATCACTACCCGGATTCGCACCTGTTCGCCGACGCGGAAAACCTGCGTCTGCGTCATGCGCCGGACTTTCTGCTGATCCACCCGATGAACATCGACGACGCCGGCCACAAGCACGGCCTCGACACCCCGCAATACCGCAACAGCGCCCGCAGCGCCGACATCATCCTCGCCGACTACCTGCAAGGCTGGCTCGACGCCGGCTGCCAGGTGCTGGTGACTGCCGATCACGGCATGAACAACGACCGCTCGCATAACGGCCTGCTGCCGGAAGAACGCCAGGTGCCGCTGTTCGCGCTCGGTGACGCCTTCAGCCTGAACGCCGATGCCGCACCGAAGCAGACCGACATCTGCGGCACCGTGTGCGAACTGCTCGGCGTGCCCCACGACAAACCTGTGTGCCGGGAGTTGCTCAAGTGAACTCAATGACCCGCGGCAAATGGCTGGCGGCCCTGTGCCTGGTGCCTTTCGCGCTGTTCTTTATCGTGTTCGAAATCGCCCCGCTGATCTGGGTGATGATCAACAGCCTGCAATCGGAAGAGTTCGGTTGGGGTTTCGCCAACTTCAGCAAGATCTTCAATTCGAAGTTCTATCTGCAGGCGATCCAGTACAGCCTCGAAATCAGTTTCTGGTCGAGTGTGTTCGGGATCATCATCGCGGTGCTGGGTGCGTATTCCCTGCGCCGGGTCGATTCGAAACTGCGCAACTTCGTCAACGCCTTCGCCAACATGACCAGCAACTTCGCCGGCGTGCCCCTGGCGTTTGCGTTCATCATCCTGCTCGGCTTCAACGGCAGCATCACCATCATGCTGAAGCAGGCCGGGATCATCGAGGACTTCAACCTGTACTCGAAAACCGGGCTGATCATCCTCTATACCTACTTCCAGATTCCCCTCGGCGTCCTGCTGCTGTACCCGGCATTCGACGCCCTGCGCGAAGACTGGCGCGAGTCCGCCGCACTGCTCGGCGCTGATGGCTGGCAGTTCTGGCGCCACATCGGCCTGCCGGTACTAACCCCGGCTCTGCTCGGCACCTTCGTGATCCTGCTGGCCAACGCCCTCGGTGCCTACGCCACGGTCTACGCGCTGACCACCGGCAACTTCAACGTGCTGCCGATCCGGATTGCGGCGATGGTGTCCGGCGACATTTCCCTCGATCCGAACCTGGCCAGCGCCCTGGCCGTGGTGCTGGTGGCGCTGATGACCCTGGTGACCGTCGTGCATCAACTGCTGCTGAAGAGGAGCTACCATGTCTCGCGCTGAATCCGGCCCGGCCGGCGTCTACCACCGCGTCGTGGTCTATCTGTTGTTCGCCATCCTCCTGCTGCCGCTGGTGGGCACGCTGATCTACTCGATCGCCAGCAGTTGGTCGGCCACCATCCTGCCCAGCGGTTTCACCTTCAAGTGGTACCTCCAGTTGTGGAGCGACCCACGGTTTCTGCACGCCTTCGGCCAGTCGCTGCTGGTGTGCGTCGGGGCGCTGATCCTGTCGGTGGTGCTGATTCTGCCGCTGCTGTTCGTGGTGCATTACCACTTCCCGAAACTCGATGCGCTGATGAACATCCTGATCCTGCTGCCCTTCGCGGTGCCGCCGGTGGTGTCGTCGGTGGGGCTGTTGCAGCTCTACGGTTCCGGGCCGTTTGCGATGGTCGGCACGCCATGGATTCTGATCGGTTGCTACTTCACCGTGGCACTGCCATTCATGTACCGGGCGATCACCAACAACCTGCAAGCGATCAACCTGCGCGACCTGATGGACGCCGCCCAACTGCTCGGCGCCAGCACCTTTCAGGCGGCCTTCCTGGTGGTACTGCCAAACCTGCGCAAGGGCCTGATGATCGCGTTGCTGCTGTCGTTCTCGTTCCTGTTCGGTGAGTTCGTGTTCGCCAACATCCTGGTCGGAACGCGCTACGAAACCCTGCAGGTCTACCTCAACAACATGCGCAACAGCAGCGGCCACTTCACCAGTGCGCTGGTGATTTCCTACTTCTTTTTCGTGCTGGTCCTGACCTGGGTCGCCAACATCTTGAACAAGGACAAAAGCGAATGAGCTATGTCAGCGTCCAACACCTGCAAAAAAACTACGCCGGCACCACGGTGTTCAGCGACATCAATTGCGAAATCCAGAAGGGTGAATTCGTCACCCTGCTCGGCCCGTCCGGTTGCGGCAAATCCACCCTGCTGCGTTGCATCGCCGGCCTGACGCCGGTGGATGGCGGCAAGATTCTGCTCGATGGCGTCGACATCGTTCCGCTCACCCCGCAGAAACGCGGGATCGGCATGGTGTTCCAGAGCTACGCACTGTTCCCCAACATGACCGTCGAGCAGAACGTCGCCTTCGGTTTGCGCATGCAGAAGGTCAACGCCGACGACAGCCACAAGCGGGTTGCCGAAGTGTTGAAGCTGGTTGAACTCAACGATTTCGCCAGTCGCTATCCGCATCAGCTGTCCGGCGGTCAATGCCAGCGTGTCGCCCTTGCCCGCTCGCTGGTGACCCGTCCGCGCCTGTTGTTGCTGGATGAGCCGCTGTCGGCCCTCGATGCGCGGATTCGCAAACACTTGCGGGAACAGATCCGGCAGATCCAGCGCGAGCTCGGCCTGACCACCATTTTCGTCACACACGATCAGGAAGAAGCCCTGACCATGTCTGACCGGATTTTCCTGATGAATCAGGGAAAGATCGTACAAAGCGGCGATGCCGAAACCCTCTACACCGCACCGGTCGACGTGTTCGCCGCCGGCTTCATCGGCAACTACAACCTGCTGGATGCCGAGAGCGCGTCGAAGCTGTTGCAGCGGCCGATCAACCATCGCATCGCGATTCGCCCGGAAGCCATCGAACTGAGCCTCAGCGGCGAACCCGATGCGCAAATCCGCAGCCACAGCCTGCTGGGCAACGTGATTCGCTACCGCGTCGAAGCCCGGGGCGTGGAATTGGTCGTGGATGTGCTCAACCGCTCGGCGGCGGATCTGCATCCCGACGGCCAGCGCCTGTCACTTTCCATCGATCCCACCGCCCTGTGTGAGGTAGCCTGATGACTTCGCTGACACCCAAGAGGGAACTGAACTGATGGCCCTGGCAATTTTTGATCTGGACGACACCCTGATCCACGGCGACTGCGCCACTCTCTGGAGCGAGCAGATGGGGCGCCTGGGCTGGGTCGATCCCGAGTCGTTCATGCGCCGGAACAACGAGCTGATGGACGCCTACAGCCATGGCAAGTTGCGCATGGAAGACTACATGGACTTCAGCCTCGAACCGTTGATCGGCCGTACCCCGGAAGAAGTCGAACATCTGGTCGGGCCGTGGGTGGAAGACTTTATCGAGCCGATCATCTTCAGCGACGCGACCAAAACCATCGCCGCCCACCGCAAGGCCGGCGACCGGATCCTGGTGATCTCGGCCTCGGGCACGCACCTGGTCAAACCGATTGCGGATCGACTGGGCATCGACGAGGTGCTGGGAATCGAACTGGAAGTGGCGCACGGTGTATACAGTGGCCACACCGTGGGCACCCTGACCTACCGCGAAGGCAAGATCACCCGCCTGCTGGAATGGCTGGACGCCGAAGAGGAAAACCTTGAGGGCGCGAGTTTCTATTCCGACTCACGCAATGATCTGCCGCTGCTGTTGAAGGTCGACTACCCGCACGTGGTCAATCCGGATCCGGTGCTGCTGGCAGAGGCCGAGAAATCCGGCTGGCCGATCCACCTCTGGAAATAAGCGATGGTCTTGTGGGAGCAAGCCTGCTCCCACAAACGTCGATGATCAGCTCAGGCTTTCATCGATCACCAGCACCAGCTTCCCGGCCACCGTGTTGCTCGCCAGCTCCGCAAACGCCGCCTCGGCATCCTTGATCGGGAACGCCTTGGCCAGTTGCGGCTTCAGGCGCCCTTCGGAAAACAGCGGCCACACGTGCTGGCTCAGATCGCTGAACAGGTCGGCCTTGAACTGATCGTCACGGCTGCGCAGGGTCGAACCCAGCAGTTGCACCCGCTTGGCCAGCACCTGGGCCAGATCCAGTGTTGCCTCACGGCCGCCCATCAGACCGATCAGCACCCAGCGTCCGTCCTGCGCCATCAGCTTGAGGTTCAACGCCGAATAGTTGCCGCCCACCGGATCCAGGATCACATCGAACGGCCCGAAATCCCGCAGGCTCTCCAGGTCGTCGGTGCGCACCACCCCGCCCTGGGCGCCCAGCGATTCGCAATAGGCCAGCCGTTCAGCCGAGCCGACGCTGACCCAGCACGGATTGCCGAAAGCCTTGCACAATTGAATGGCGGCCGAGCCGATGCCGCTGGCCCCGGCGTGCAGAAGAACTTTCTCACCCGGTTTGAGCGCAGCGAGTTGAAACACATTCAGCCAGACGGTCGCGTAAACCTCGGGCAAGGCAGCGGCCTCGATCAGCGATACGCCTTCCGGAACCGGCAGCACATGCCGTCCGTCGACGACCACCTCTTGTGCCATCCCGCCCCCGGCCAGCAAGGCGCAGACCCTGTCGCCGACCTGCCAGGAAGAACCCGCGCCGACCTCGCTGATCACCCCGGAACACTCAAGACCCAGTACCTGGCTGGCACCCGGAGGGGGTGGATAAAGTCCGGCTTTCTGTAATAAATCCGCGCGATTGAGTCCCGCTGCCGCCACCCGGATGCGAACTTGTCCTACATCACATGTAGGACTTGGTTCATCAACCCATGCCACTTGACCTTCAACGCCTTGCAATGCCTTCACAGTGCCTCCATAGTGAGTCTGGACTGAGCCCGAAGCTGTAGCGCCGGGCTTTTTGCATTATGCGACCGGCCCTGGGGTCTGAACGAACGCTGAACAGCAGTTATCGTACAGAGCGTAGAGGTACCGGCGACTTCAAAGACGGCCTAATATGCGTTATCAATTGTCCCTGCGTCGAATCAGCATGAAGCATCTGCTCCCCAGCACCGCCCTCGCTCTTTTCATCGGTATCGGCCTGTTGCCGGTGTCGGGCACCACATTCGCAGCCAACAGCTGGGACAAGTTGCAGCCTGATCGCGACGAAGTGATCGCCAGTCTGAACGTCGTCGAGTTGCTCAAGCGTCACCACTACAGCAAGCCGCCGCTCGACGATGCGCGCTCGGTGATCATCTACGAAAGCTACATCAAGCTGCTCGACCCGTCCCGCAGCTACTTCATGGCCAGCGACATCGCCGAATTCGACAAGTGGAAGACCCAGTTCGACGACTTTCTCAAGAGCGGCGACCTCAACGCCGGGTTCACCATCTACAAGCGCTATCTGGACCGCGTGAAGGCGCGTCTGGACTTCGCCCTTGCCGAGCTGAACAAAGGCGTCGACAAGATGGACTTCACCACCAGGGAAACTTTGCTGATCGATCGCAAGGACGCACCGTGGCTCAAGTCCACCGCCGAACTCGATGACCTGTGGCGCAAACGCGTCAAGGACGAAGTGCTGCGGCAGAAGATCGCCGGCAAAGATCCGAAGCAGATCCAGGAAACCCTGACCAAGCGCTACAAGAATCAACTGGCGCGTCTGGACCAGACCCGCGCCGAAGACATCTTCCAGGCGTACATCAACACCTTCGCCATGTCTTACGATCCGCACACCAACTATCTGTCGCCGGATAACGCGGAGAACTTCGACATCAACATGAGCCTGTCCCTCGAGGGCATCGGTGCCGTGTTGCAGAGCGATAACGACCAGGTAAAAGTCGTGCGTCTGGTGCCGGCAGGCCCGGCCGACAAGACCAAGCAGGTTGCACCGGCCGACAAGATCATCGGCGTTGCCCAGGGCAACAAAGAGATGGTCGACGTGGTCGGCTGGCGTCTGGACGAAGTGGTCAAACTGATCCGTGGCCCGAAAGGCACCGTGGTACGTCTGGAAGTCATCCCGGCCAGCAATGCGCCGAACGACCAGACCAGCAAGATCGTGCCAATCACCCGTGAAGCGGTGAAGCTCGAAGACCAGGCCGTGAAGAAGTCCGTGCTGAACCTGAAACAGGACGGCCGCGACTACAAGCTCGGCGTGATCGAGATTCCGGCGTTCTACCTCGACTTCAAGGCCTTCCGTGCCGGCGATCCGGACTACAAGAGCACCACTCGTGACGTCAAGAAGCTGCTGACCGAACTGCAGAAGGAGAAAGTCGACGGCGTGGTCATCGACCTGCGCAACAACGGCGGCGGTTCCCTGCAGGAAGCCACCGAGCTGACCAGCCTGTTCATCGACAAGGGCCCGACCGTGCTCGTGCGTAATGCCGACGGCCGGGTCGACGTCCTTGAAGATGAAAACCCGGGCGCGTTCTACAAAGGCCCGATGGCGCTGCTGGTCAACCGCCTGTCTGCCTCGGCTTCGGAGATCTTTGCCGGTGCCATGCAGGACTACCACCGTGCGCTGATCATCGGTGGCCAGACCTTCGGCAAAGGCACCGTGCAGACCATCCAGCCGCTGAACCATGGCGAACTGAAACTGACCCTGGCCAAGTTCTACCGGGTTTCCGGTCAGAGTACCCAGCATCAGGGCGTACTGCCGGACATCGATTACCCGTCGATCATCGACACCAAGGAAATCGGCGAGAGCGCACTGCCGGAAGCCATGCCGTGGGACACCATCCGCGCGGCGATCAAACCGGCGAGCGATCCGTTCAAGCCGTTCCTGGCCCAGCTCAAATCCGAGCATGACACCCGTTCCGCCAAGGACGCGGAGTTCGTGTTCATCCGCGACAAGCTGGCCCTGGCGCAGAAACTGCTGGAAGAGAAAACCGTCAGCCTCAATGAAGCCGAGCGCCGTGCCCAGCACGCCGACATCGACGCCAAGCAACTGGCGATGGAGAACATCCGTCGCAAGGCCAAAGGCGAAGAACCGCTCAAAGAACTGAAGAAAGAAGACGACGACGCCCTGGCAGCCGCGGAGCAGGACAAGGTCAAACCGGAAGACGACGCCTACCTGAGCGAGACCGGGCGCGTGCTGCTGGATTACCTGAAGCTGAGCAACCAGGTCGCAAAGAAGTAAGGTGATGGCAATTTAATGCTGACGATCCCCGGATCGTCATCAAACAGTCATCATTCTGTCGTGCAATAAAGGACTGGGAGCGGTTCTCTTCATCGAGAACGCTCCCAGTCCTTTTTTTATCGCCAGAGATTGCCATGACCACGACCGAACAGCTGAGTGCCTTGAGCTCGATCCTGACTCAAAGCGGTTTACACAGCCTGTTCCAGCCGATCATTTGCCTCTCCGAACGACGCATTCTCGGCTACGAAGCCCTGACCCGCGGCCCGTCCAACAGCCCGCTGCACTCCCCCATCGCCCTGTTCGCCGTGGCCCGCCAGGCCGGACGCTTGAGCGAACTGGAAATCGCCTGCCGCCAGAGTGCCTGTCGTCGTTTCAACGAACAGCAGTTGCCGGGCAAGCTGTTTCTCAACGTCTCGCCCGAATCCCTGCTCGAAGCGGCGCACCAGCCGGGGCGCACGCTGCAGCTGCTTCAGGATTTCGGCATTCCACCGAGTCAGGTAGTGATCGAACTCACCGAACAGACACCAATCGATGATTTCCAGTTGCTGCAAACTGCGCTGCATCACTATCGGGCAATGGGGTTTTCAATTGCCCTCGATGATCTTGGCGCCGGTTATTCGAGCCTGCGTCTATGGTCGGAATTGCGACCGGATTACGTGAAGATCGATCGGCACTTTATCGACGGCATTCACCAAGACGCATTGAAACGCGAGTTCGTCGGATCGATCCTGCAAATCGCCAAGGCCTCAAGGGCACAGGTGATTGCCGAAGGCATCGAACTGCCGGAAGAGTTGGCGGTGTTGACCGAAATGGGGGTGGATCTGGTACAGGGCTATCTGCTCGGACGCCCTCAAGAGCACCCGCCGCGCGATGCCCGGGCCTTGATGCCCAAACACGACAGCAGCGCCGTTGCGCTGAACGATGAAGGCAGCGACCTCAGCGCCCTGCTCAACGATCAACCGGCCGTGAATCGCGAAACGCCGACCGCCACCGTACTTGAGGCCTTTCGTCGCCAGGCCAATCTCAACTCGCTGGCGGTGCTCGACGAACAGGGCCAGCCCTGCGGCATCGTTCATCGTCACTCGTTGTCCGATGCGCTGCTCAAACCGTTTGCCACCGACCTGTTCGCCCGCAAACCGATCAGCCGCCTGATGAACGACGACTTCCTGGCCGTGGAAATGAGCCAGTCGCTGCAACAGGTCAGCCGCCTGATCACCAGCCGCGCCCGGCAACGCATCGAAGAAGATTTCATCATCACCCTCAACGGCAGCTACCTGGGTCTGGGCCGGGTGATTGATGTGCTCAAACTGATTACCGAGCTGAAAATCCAGCAGGCCCGCTATGCCAATCCGCTGACGTTGTTGCCGGGGAATGTGCCGATTCAGCAATGCCTGACGCGGTTGCTGCAACAGGGACGGGAGTCGGTCATTTGTTATGTCGACATCGACAGCTTCAAACCCTTTAACGATATCTATGGGTATGGGCGTGGGGATGAAGTGTTGCTGTGTCTGGCGCAATGCCTCAACGAACGCGTCGACCCGTCCCGCGACTTTGTCGGGCATATTGGGGGGGATGATTTTCTATTGGTGCTCGGCCCTGAGGATTGGCGCAAACGACTTAACCAATTGCTTGATGACTTCCAGAGCCAATGCCGACGCTTCTATCGCCCGGAACATCTGGAGGCTGGGTGTTTTGTTGCGCCGAATCGCCAGGGTATACGTCAGGAATTTCCGTTGTTGTCACTGTCCATTGGCGTGGTGCATTTGCATCCTGAGGCGTGTGCGCAACTGGATGCGAGTCAGTTGGCGGAAATGGCGTCGCAGGCGAAGCATCATGCGAAGAATGTTCCGGGGTATAGCGTGCATTTGATTGATAGTCTTATTACCGCAGACGTCCATTCGCCTCAGTCAATCGGCCAACGCTAACTCCTCAGACAACACAAATCCCTGTGGAAGCGGGTTTGCCCGCGAACTACCAAGACGACTGATTCTCCGCACGTGCTTTTTTTAGTTCATCATTCCATTGTTCAACTGCCAATCTATATATATCTTCAAAAAAGCCACGTGGATCGTCTACCATCGTTTCATCCCACGCAACACACGTATTCGAGTCGTAGTCATCTTCAAATAATTTTGAAAAATCAAAACCTGGCGAACTCAAAGCCTCTTCAAGAACTTTAACCATCAAAAATTTATGCCTATACGTATATCCAAAAAAACCACCTAAAATAAACTTCCTTATAACAACCTCTCTATCGACTGCATCATTGGGGTCGTAAATAGATAGGGCTACCCCCAATGTCTCCTCCAGATCATAGGTTCCTATCCCACCAAGCCAATAAGAAAGCTGGGGGATAAACGGAAGATTCACACCCGGCGACATCAACATAAAACGCTCCTAATCCGGAAAAGCTGTGTAAGGGCTACTAACATTTTGTCTGCGAAACCGCACTTCAGAATAATTCAACTCATCTACATATCGTGGATTTTGTTGATCTCTCCTATTCGGCTTATATCCTCTACCACCATTCGGCATCTCTTTCCTCACCACCGGGTCTCCCTGTGGTGTAAATCCTGTAGGAGCAGAAGGTGTTCGGCTCATTCTGGAAACAGCATCATTGATAGCATGGAGCTGCAGTCGCCAACTCTTGAACTGAGAGCTCGAATTTACCCTCTCCCGTACTCCACTTACTGTGGGATGACTGCCATCAACAGATCTTTGCTTGAGCGCATGATCTGGAATTTCCGGATTATGTTTAGCGACAGTATGCATTTGGTACAAAGCCTCGTATTCATTCACTCGCCTCTTCGCATTCGCCTCTGCCAACTCATCAATCTTCGCCCGCCGTTCCTGCGCTGTCATGCGCGGCAGCTGGGGCTCGCCTTCATGAACAACCGAACCACCTACCCCATCTGGCACCGAACAACCCGGCTTATTCGGCGGCGGACAGTTGGACGTCAACCCCAACGGATCCACCCACCCCGTCGGATTCGGTACATACCGGTACTGATTCAGCCCACCCGCCAGCTTCACCGGATCCGGCGTCAAGTACCGTCCCACGTCCGGGTCGTAATACCGGTGCCGGTTGTAATGCAGCCCGCTTTCGTCATCGAAGTACTGCCCCTGAAAGCGCAGTGGCTGGTTCAGGTAGTCCTCGGTCGCCAGTTCCAGCGAGGTGACTTTGCCGTAGGCGCTGTATTTGGCTGACCAGACGATCTCGCCGCTGTAGTCGGTCAGCTCCTGCGGGGTGCCGAGGTGGTCGAGTTGGTAGTAGAACGGGCAGGCGCGTTTCGGGCCTTTGCCGTCGAGCATCGCCAGCGGGCGGAAGGTGCCGGGTTCGTAGATGAAGCTGCGATGCTGGGTCGGGCTGCTTTCGGCGATCAGGTGGTCGCCTTGCCAGAAGAACTCGGTGGTCTGGCCGTCGACGGTCTTGCGGATGCGCCGGCCGAAGGCGTCGTACTGGTAGCTGGCGCTGGTGCCGTCGGGACGGGTC
>NZ_BQHI01000031.1 GCF_021603585.1 Pseudomonas sputi
AGATCCGCCCGTACGTGATCATCGGCTGCTTCGTGGTCGGCATGATCCTGACCCCGCCGGACATCTTCTCCCAGACCCTGCTGGCCGTGCCGATGTGGATGCTGTTCGAAGTCGGCATCCTGTTCGGCAGCCTGGTCAGCAAGCGCGAGCGCCCGGAAGAAACCGCCGACGATCACAACGACCAGCCGCCAGCGACTCAGCCATGAACCTGCTGCTGCTCGAAGAGGCCGACTTCATCGCGGCCGACCGTGTGGTGCTGCGTGATCGGCGCCTGACCCACCTGCAGGAAGTCCATCGCTCGGAAGTCGGCGACAGCCTGCGGGTCGGTCGCATTGGCGGTCTGATGGGCTCGGCCGAGCTGCTGCGTCTGGACGCGGGCGAAGCCGAGCTGCGGGTCACCCTCGATCAGCCACCGCCAGCCAAACTGCCGCTGACCCTGGTACTCGCCCTGCCCCGCCCGAAGATGTTGCGCCGGGTATTCCAGACCGTGGCGACCATGGGCGTGTCGAAGATGATTCTGGTCAACAGCTACCGGGTCGAGAAAAGCTTCTGGCAGACGCCATTCCTCGAACCGGACGCGATCCGCGAGCAACTGATCCTCGGCCTCGAACAGGCTCGGGATACGGTGTTGCCGGAGATCATCATCGAGAAACGCTTCAAGCCGTTCGTCGAAGATCGCCTGCCAACCATCACCGACGGCACCCTCGGTCTGGTCGGCCATCCGGGCCACTTCCCGCCCTGCCCCCGCGCCCTGAACGAACCGGTGACCCTGGCCATCGGCCCCGAGGGTGGCTGGATTCCCTACGAAATCGACCTCCTGGCCAAGGCCGGGCTGCAACCGGTGCAACTGGGCGACCGAATCCTGCGGGTCGAAACCGCCGTCACCGCGCTGCTCGCCCGGCTGTTCTGAAATCTTCGCCAGACAAAAGGCGTTACAGATTGCCATCATGCAGCCGATACCCTCTCCATAAGTCCAATTAGTGGTCCGAGGGAGTCGTCGCATGTACCGTTGGTTAGCCGAGAGTCTTGGAAACGTCAGCGTTAAACGTAAGCTTGGAATCGGTTTCGGCCTGGTGCTGCTGCTGACCCTGTTGATTACCTTCACCGGCTGGACCGGCATGAGCGGCATCATCAGCCGGGGCGACAAGCTCGGCTTCATCTCCAGCCTCAACGAGCTGACCAAAGACCTGCGCCTGGCGCGTCTGGACTATGAAGCCCGCCGTGGCGAACAGGGCCCCGGCGCGGTCAACGACCTGCTCGGCAAACTCGACGGCGGCCTGCAAAGCGCCCGCCAAATGATCGAGCAACCGTCCGACGTGGCCATGATCGATCAGCAACTGGCGGCGGTCGCCGAGTACAAACGCGCTTTTGGCGAAATGACTCAGGCCACCGTGCAGCGTGAAGATGCCCGCAGCAAACTCGGCGCCAGTGCCGACAACGCCGTGGCCAAGGTCAGCGAAGTCGAGAAATCCCTGCTGCAAGGCGACAGCGTTGCGCAATTCAACAGCGTGATCGAACTGAGCAAACTGCTGCAGCAGGCGCGCTATCAGGTGCGCGGCTACACCTACAGCGGCAAGGCCGAGGCCGAACAACCGGCGCTGGATGCCATCGCCGCTGCCCTGAACACGCTTGAAAGCCTGCCGAGCAAACTGCCCGAGCAACACATCGCCAACCTGCAACAGGCCACCGAATCGCTCAAGGCTTACCGCGCTGCCGTCAGCCAGTTCCGCGACTCCCAGGTCAACAATGCCAAGGCCCTGGCTCGCATGTCGGCTCAGGGTGACATTCTGCTCGACGTCAGCAAGAAGCTCACGGTGTCCCAGACCATCGTCCGCGACACCGACGCCGCGCACGCCAAGAACATGCTGATGATCGCCACCCTGTTGGCCTTGGCCTTCGGTCTGCTCGCGGCCTGGGCGATCACCCGGCAGATCATCATCCCGCTGGAGCAGACCCTGAAAGTCGCCGAACGTGTGGCCGCCGGTGACCTGACCCACAATCTGGTGTCCCTGCGCCGCGACGAACTCGGTCAACTGCAACGCTCGATGCAGAGCATGACCCAGGGCCTGCGCGAACTGATCGGCGGCATCAGCGACGGCGTGACCCAGATCGCCAGCGCCGCCGAAGAACTGTCCGCCGTGACCGAGCAGACCAGCGCCGGGGTCAACAATCAGAAAGTCGAGACCGACCAGGTCGCCACGGCCATGAACGAAATGGCCGCCACCGTGCAGGAAGTCGCACGCAACGCCGAGGAAGCTTCGGAAGCAGCGGTCGCCGCCGACCAGCAGGCCCGTGAAGGCGACAAGGTGGTTGGCGAGGCCATTGCCCAGATCGAACGCCTGGCTGCCGAAGTCGGCCATTCCACCGAGGCCATGGGCGAGCTCAAGCGCGAAAGCGACAAGATCGGCAGCGTGCTCGACGTGATCAAGTCCGTGGCCCAGCAAACCAACCTGCTGGCCCTCAACGCCGCCATCGAGGCTGCCCGTGCCGGTGAAGCCGGACGTGGTTTTGCGGTGGTTGCCGACGAAGTCCGCAGTCTGGCCCAGCGCACTCAGAAGTCGACCGAAGAGATCGAAGAGCTGATCGTCGGCCTGCAGAACGGCACCCAGCAAGTGGCGACGATCATGGACAACAGCCGCACCCTGACCGACAGCAGCGTTGAGCTGACCCGTCGTGCCGGTGGCTCACTGGAAAGCATCACCCGTACCGTTTCGGCGATTCAGGCGATGAACCAGCAGATCGCCGCAGCGGCCGAGCAGCAAAGCGCCGTGGCCGAAGAGATCAACCGCAGCGTGTTGAATGTGCGGGATGTCTCGGATCAGACCTCGGCGGCCAGTGAAGAAACGGCGGCCTCCAGCGTCGAGCTGGCGCGCCTGGGCACTCACCTGCAAACGCTGGTGGGCCGATTCAAGGTTTGAGGTAATTCACCCACCCTGATCGTTCCCACGCCCCGCGTGGGAACGATCGGTGACGTCGCGTTAGAGGACCTGCCGCAAGAACGCCTGAGCCCGTGGATCCTTCGGTGCATCGAAGAACTCGGCCGGCGAGGCATCTTCCAGCAGTTTGCCGTGATCGAAGAACAGCACCCGATCCGCCACTTCCCGGGCGAAGCCCATTTCGTGGGTCACGCAAACCATGGTCATGCCTTCCACGGCCAGGTTCTTCATGACCTCGAGCACTTCACCGACCATTTCCGGGTCGAGGGCCGAGGTCGGTTCGTCGAACAGCATGACCTTGGGGTCCATCGCCAGCGCCCGGGCAATCGCCACACGCTGCTGCTGTCCGCCGGACAGGCGTGACGGGTATTCGCGGGCTTTCTGGGCGATGCCGACCTTCTCCAGCAACGCCAGGGCCTTGGCCTCGCTTTCCTTCTGACCGCGTTTGCGCACGACTTTCTGCGCCAGGCACAGGTTCTCCAGCACGGTCATGTGCGGGAACAGATTGAAATGCTGGAACACCATGCCGACTTCGCGGCGGTAGGCGTTGACGTCGGTTTTCGGGTCGGCCAGTTGCAGACCGTCGATGCTCACCGAGCCGGAATCGAATTCTTCCAGACCATTGAGGCAACGCAGGAAGGTCGACTTGCCGGAACCGGACGGACCGATCACCACCAGCACTTCGCCCTTGGCCACGGACGTGCTGACGTTATCCACCGCGCGCACGACTTGCCCACGGGTGTCGAAGACTTTTACCAGATCGCGGACTTCAATCACTTTGCGCGAGCCTCCGCTCAAGCCGGCTGGCGACTTTCGACAGCGGCAGGTTGATCAACAGGTACAGGCCGGCGACGCAGAACAGGATCTCGAACGGCGAGAACGAGGAGGTGATGACTTCACGGCCGCTTTTCAGCAGCTCGGTGATGGCGATCACTGACACCAGCGAAGTGTCTTTGACCAGACTGATGAACTGCCCGGCCAGCGGCGGCAGCACGCGCTTGAACGCCTGCGGCAGCACCACATGACGCATCGACTGGCCAGCACTCAGACCCAGCGAACGCGCCGCTTCGTTCTGACCACGGGCAATCGACTGCACGCCGGAACGGATGATTTCCGCCACGTAGGCGCCGGTGAACAGCGACAGCGCGGCGATCCCGGCGAACTCCCGGGACAGGTTCATTACCGTGCCGATGAAGAAATAGAAAATGAAGATCTGCACCAGCAGCGGCGTGCCGCGCACCAGTTCGACATAGATCGTCGACAGGTCGCGCAGGGTCGGGTTGCTCGACAGCCGGCACAGCCCGGTGGCCAGACCAATCAGCAGGCCCAGCACGCCGGACACCACCGACAGCCAAAGCGTCGTCCACAGGCCCCACAACAGCGGACCTGCCGCCCAATGCCGGGTCACGCCCACGACGTCACCTTCGGCCACATCGTCGCCCTGGGCGAATTGCAGGCTGTTTTCGTCGACGGTCAGGTGCTGCTCGTCACCGGCATCGTTGCGCAGGGTGACTTGCGCGCTGTCGCCTTTGCGCACCAGTTCGCTGACGGTGGAAATGTCGGCCGCGCGCTGGGTTTCCTCGGCCTGATAGGCGAAGTACTGCGGCACGCGGTTCCAGCGCCATTCGTAGGACATCAGCGACGTGGCGTAATACAGCGCGCCGGCCAGGCCGACCAGCACCAGCACGGTCAGGACGTGCCAGGGCCATTGGGCTTTTTTCTGTTTCATTGAATGTTTCTCTGATTCGCTCGTTCCCGCGCTGTGCGTGGGAATGCATCCTGTGACGCTCTGCGTCACGCTTGCGAAGGGACGCGGAGCGTCCCGGGCGGCATTCCCACGCAGACGGTTCGACGCCTCGACGTGGGAACGATCGGCGAGCGAGTGTTATTCCATGTCCTTGAGCCACTCGGTGCTCTTGAACCACTTGTCATGGATGCGATCGTAGGTGCCGTCTTCGCGGATCTGGTGCAGGAAGTTGTTGATGAAGTTGAGGCTGTCGTAGTCACCCTTCTTCAGACCGAAGGCCAGTGGCTCGTAGGTGAACGGCTTGTCGAGGAACACCAGTTTGCCGGCGCCGACCTTGTTCAGCGCGACCACGTTGTACGGGGCGTCGTAGATGAAGGCATCCGCCTTGCCGTTGACCACGTCGAGCACGGCTTCCTGCTCGTTGTCGTAGCCGTGGTACTTGGCCTTGGAGATCAGTTTCTTGGCGACCATCTCGCCGGTGGTGCCGAGCTTGGAGGTGATGCGGTAGTCGGCGGTGTTCAGGTCTTTGTAGGACTTGATGGTGCCCTCCAGCTCCTTGCGGATCAGCAGGGTCTGGCCAACCACGATGAACGGTTCGCTGAAGTTCAGGCGCAGGTTGCGCTCCTGAGTCAGGGTCATGCCGCTGCCGATCATGTCGAACTTGTCGGTCATCAGCGCCGGGATGATCCCGTCGTAACCGGTGGAGACCAGCTCCAGCTTGACGCCCATGGCCTTGGTCATGGCTTTGAGGATGTCGACTTCGAAACCGATGATTTCGCCGCGCTTGTTGGTCATCTCGAACGGCATGTAGGTCGGGTCCATACCGACTTTCAACGAACCGCGCTTGACCGCGTCGTCGATTGCGCCGGCCTGCGCCGCATTGACTGCAACCAGTGCCGTGACGCCGACCAGCAGCATCGACAGATACTTCTTCATCTTCAAGTCCCCAAAACCATTGCGTTTGCGGCGCGAAAACCGACAGAAATGGACAAGATTGTCCGGGTGCGCCAATTCGGGGACGGATGCTAACGCACTCGTCCGTTTGCACAAGGTTTTTTGATCGGTCGGTGCCGGATGGGACGCAGAGCCTCCCGGGCTGCATTCCCACGCGGAGCGTGGGAACGAGTGATCCGCGACGCTAATCGGCAGGCAAAAAAAACCCCGCTTTCGCGGGGTTCTTCATCAGGCCGGTTGCGCCTGCAAGCTCACAGGCTTGAGCGGCAACAGCGGCGCATGGGGATCGGCTTTCACCGAAGCCCGCCAGGCGTCCAGCCACTCGGCGTGCCCTTCGGCCCATACCTGCTCGTGCAGACGGGCGAGGGCCACCGGATCGCTCAGCAATTGCAGACGATCATGGTTGTTCAGCCCGGCCGGGCCGACCTTGATCGCGTGACGCACACGTTCCTGACGCAGCCATTCGATCGGCTCGGCCTGACCGTGACGCGAAGTCGCCAGCGAGCACGCCAAAGCGTTCTGCTGCGGATCGACCACCGCGCGGACGAAACCGTCGTTCAGTGCATGCCAGCGGTTTTCGTGGGTGTACTGATCGGTGGCCAGCAGCGCCTGTGGCGGATTGTATTCCTCGGGGATGAGGAACAGGCTCTCGTCACGGGATTTGAGGCCCAGACCGACGCGGCTGGAAATCACCGACACCGGAATCGACAGCATCAGCGAACCGACGATCGGCACCAGCCACCACAGGAAGCTCGGGTTCAGCCAGATCACCAGCAGGGCCCAGAAGAAGCCCAGCAGCGTCTGCGGACCGTGACGCTTGATCGCTTCGCTCCATGGCGTGGAGTCGTCGTCACGCTGCGGCGAGTTCCAGGTCGCGGCCCAGCCGAGGAAAGCGGCCAGAACGAAACGGGTGTGGAAAATCATCCGCACCGGCGCCAGCAGCATGGAGAACAGCATCTCCAGCAGCATCGACAGGGTCACCTTGAACTTGCCGCCGAACTCTTTCGCGCCCTTGGCCCAGATCAGGATGATGCTCAACAGCTTCGGCAGGAACAGCAGCACGATGGTTGTCGAGAACAGCGCGATCGCCTTGTCCGGATGCCACTGTGGCCACAACGGATACAGCTGACGCGGTTCAAGGAAGTACTGCGGCTCCATCAGCGTGTTCACCGCCAGCAGCGCGGTCGACAGCACCAGGAAGAAGAACCACAACGGCGCCGACAGGTAAGACATCACGCCGGTCAGGAACACTGCGCGGTGCACCGGGTGCATGCCTTTGACCAGGAACAGACGGAAGTTCATCAGGTTGCCGTGGCACCAGCGACGGTCACGCTTGAGTTCGTCGAGCAGGTTCGGCGGCAGTTCTTCGTAGCTGCCCGGCAAGTCGTAGGCAATCCACACGCCCCAGCCGGCACGACGCATCAGTGCGGCTTCAACGAAGTCGTGGGACAGGATCGCACCGGAGAACGCTCCCTTGCCCGGCAACGGCGCCAGGGCGCAGTGGTCGATGAACGGCTTCATGCGGATGATCGCGTTGTGACCCCAGTAATGGGATTCACCCAGCTGCCAGAAGTGCAGGCCGGCCGTGAACAGCGGACCGTAAACGCGGGTGGCGAATTGCTGCATGCGTGCATACAGCGTGTCCATGCCCGACGCACGCGGCGCGGTCTGGATGATGCCGGCGTCCGGAGTGGCCTCCATCAGGCGCACCAGACTGGTCAGGCACTCGCCGCTCATCACCGAGTCGGCGTCGAGCACGACCATGTACTTGTAGTCACCGCCCCAGCGACGGCAGAAGTCGTCGAGGTTGCCGCTCTTGCGTTTGACGCGACGGCGACGGCGACGATAGAAGATCTTGCCGAAGCCCTTGGCTTCGCGGCAGACATCCAACCAGGCCTGCTGCTCGGCAACGCAGATGTCGGTGTCGTTACTGTCGCTGAGCACAAAGAAGTCGAAGCGATCGAGGTCACCGGTAGCGGCGACCGACTCGAAGGTCGCGCGCAGACCGGCGAACACCCGCGGCACGTCTTCGTTGCAGATCGGCATCACCAGTGCAGTACGGGCGTCTTTGGGAATCGGTTCGTTGCCGGCACTTTTACCGGAGATCCGGTATTTATCGTGGCCGGTGAGCAATTCGAGGAAGCCCATCAGCGCGGTCCAGAAACCGGCCGACACCCAGCAGAACAGAATCCCGAACATGATCAGGATGCTGGTTTGCAGCGCATACGGCAGCACTTGCGTGGCGGTTTGCAGCAGCGGTTGATGCAGGACTTCTTCCAGATCGACGAACGACCAGCCCTGATACGGCATGATGCCTTTCATGTACCAGCCGGCGACGATGGTCTGACCCAGCATCAGCAGCAACAGAATGTAGCGACGGATCGAACCGACCGTGCGCCAGCGCGCCGCCGGCAGCACGTTGGCGTCCTTCGGCGGTTGCGGCGGGTTGGTCCGGCCGGTCAGGCGGCGCCAGCCACGCACCAGGATGTTGGTGCGCCATGGCTCCGGCACGACCTTGGTCCGACGGATCGGCGGCGTGGCCTTCATGCTGACCCGGCCGCTGGCGTCGAGCACCAGCATTTCCGCGTCTTGCAGCTCTTCGGCGGTGCTCAGGATCAGGCGCTGGCCGACCGAAGCCTGGGCGGCTTCGGTCGGCGCGTCAAAGGTCCTGGACGACAGGCGTTCATGCAATTCGCTGAAGGACTGGCAGCCCGCGAGTTCCGCGCGCTGCTCGTCGGTCATCGGCAGATGTGCCAGGTACTCGGACAGAGTCTCTGGCTGTACTTGAGAGTTACTCATCGGCAGGCAACTGATAGCTCCAGGTCTCGGTCAGGACTTCTTCAGTCGGCGCCGATTCCGGTGTGGCTGGGGCCGCGTCTGCAGCGGCTGGCTGCTTGGCGTCTTTGTTGGCCTTGTCCTTGGCATCTGCAACCGGCTTGGCGTCGGCCTGTTTGGCCTCGGCGGCCTTGGCTTCCTTGTCGGCTTTCTCTTGTTGCTTGGCGGCAACCTTGTCGGCCTTGGCCACCGACGAGTTGGACGTCGGTACCGAAGATTTGGCCAGATCAGCGGTGACCGCCGGCCGCACCAGGGCTGCGCGCAGCTCGGTGGACTTGCTCGGGTCCTTGATCTTCATCCGCAGGGTCAGGCGCCAGCCTTTGGTTTCCGGGTTGTAGCGCACGTTGTTCTCGACCAGTTCGGCGTTGTCGCCGATGCTGACCTGACTGCGAACGTCCGCATCCGGGGCCAGGGCCGCCAGGGACGGGCCTTCGAAATCGACCAGGTAGGCCACGCTGCCATCCGGCTGACGGATCAGGTTCGACTGCTTGACGTCACCCGTGGAACGCAGGGTCTGCTTGACCCAGGCGCTGTCCGGCGCGTGCAGCGCGGCCTCGTCGATGGTCCAGTGCATGCGGTAGGCGAAGTCCAGCGGCTGGCCAGGCTCCGGCAGTTTTTCCGGGCTCCAGAACGCAACGATGTTGTCGTTGGTTTCGTCGGCGGTCGGGATCTCGACCAGATCGACGGTGCCCTTGCCCCAGTCGCCCTTCGGCTCGATCCAGGCACTTGGACGCTTGTCGTAGCGGTCGTCGAGGTCTTCGTAATGGCTGAAGTCACGGCCACGTTGCAGCAGACCGAAACCACGCGGGTTCTCGACGCTGAAGTTGCTCACGGCCAGGTGTTTCGGGTTGTTCAGTGGGCGCCAGATCCACTCGCCGTTGCCGGCATGGATCGACAGACCGCTGGAGTCGTGCAGTTCACGACGGTAGTTGAGCACTTTCGACGGCTGGTTGGCGCCGAACAGGAACATGCTGGTCAGCGGCGCGATGCCGAGCTTGCCGACCTTGTCACGCAGGTACATCTGGCCCTTGACGTCGACGATGGTGTCGCTGCCCGGACGCAGGATCAGACGGTAGGCGCCGGTCGCACGTGGCGAATCCAGCAGGGCGAAGATCACCAGGTGCTTGTCCCCCGGCTTCGGCTGCTGAATCCAGAACTCGCGAAAACGCGGGAATTCTTCACCGGACGGCAGAGCGGTATCGATCGCCAGACCACGGGCCGACAGGCCGTAGGTGTGCCCCTTGCCGACCACGCGGAAGTAGCTCGCGCCCAGCATGGTCATGATTTCGTCTTGCTTGTCCGCCTTGTTGATCGGGTACAAGACACGGAAACCGGCGTAGCCCAGTTGTTCGGTGGCCTTCGGATCGAACTTCAGGTCGCCGAAATCGAAACGGCTCGGATCGTATTTGATCTCTTCGACGGTGTTTGCGGTGATTTCGTTGATTTTCACCGGCGTATCGAAGTGCATGCCCTGATGATAGAAGGACAGCTTGAACGGGGTTTTCTGGTCGGCCCATTCGGCTTTTTCGGTGCGGAAACGAATCTTCTGGTAGTCCGCGAATTTCATATCACGGAATTCGTTCGGCAGGTTGCTGCGCGGGGCTTCGAACTTCTGCCCGGCCAGGTCTTTGGCCTTGGCCGACACATCATCAAGACTGAATGCCCAAAGCTGGCCGGCGCTGAGCAGGCAGAGTACTGCCGAGCCCGCTACCAGAGCGCTGCGCAAGCGTTTGGCAGACAATTTTGCTGCATTACAGGGACTAACAATCACGAGCAACCCTCGCCGAAAACAGATCAATAAACCAACGGCCAGATGAAGTGCCTGTAAGGGATGCGGTACAGAAAAACCGACCTTTCAGGACACCCTTGCCAAGTTGGCGAGCATTGTTCCGACTCCGCTGGGTCAAAATGATTCCCCAATCGGATCCGGACAAGTCTCTACCTAAGTCAAAATGGACCAACGAACGCTGATCCCCGTAGCGCGCGATTATCTAGTAGCCCGCGTGACAACGCATCAGGGGTAACAAAGTATTTATCGCGAAAATTCCCTGTTTTCAGTCGAAATGCCCTTAAAAAGATGTTTCAGGCGCTTTCATGTCTGTAACAGGAAGGTTACCGGGCCATCGTTGACCAGGTGCACCTGCATATCCGCGCCGAATCTACCTGATGCCACTGTGCCATGCATCTGTTTCGCTTTGCTTAATAGATAGTCGAATAATTCTTCGCCCAGCGCCGGAGGGGCGGCGGTCGAGAAACTCGGGCGCAACCCGCTTTTGGTGTCGGCGGCGAGGGTGAACTGAGAGACCAGCAGCAACCCGCCGCCCACATCCGCCAGGGACAGATTCATCTTGCCCTCGGCGTCACTGAACACTCGATAGTTAAGCAGCTTATGCAGAAGTTTGTCGGCGCTGGCCGGCGTGTCGTCGGGTTCGACCGCCACCAGCACCAGCAGACCCTGATCGACACTGCCGACCACCTCCCCCGCCACTTCGACCCGCGCGCCTTTCACGCGCTGCAACAGCCCCTTCATGCTTCTTCGGGCGGCAGGTCGAGCAGACGCCGGGCCATTTTGCTGGCCGCGCGCACCAGTGCATCGGTGATGCCCGGTTCGGACGCGGCGTGGCCGGCATCGCGGATCACCTGCAACTCACTGTTCGGCCAGGCCTGATGCAGTTCCCAGGCGTTGTCGAGCGGGCAGATCACGTCGTAACGGCCGTGGATGATCACGCCCGGCAGATGGGCGATCTTGCCCATGTCGCGAATCAGCTGGTTTGGCTCGAGGAACGCATTGTTGGTGAAGTAGTGGCATTCGATCCGTGCGATCGACAGGGCGCGCTGCGGTTCGGAGAAGCGATCGACCACCAGCGGGTTCGGGCGCAGGGTCGCGGTGCGCCCCTCCCAGGTCGACCAGGCCTTGGCCGCGTGCATCTGGGCGATCTGATCGTTGCCGGTCAGGCGTTTGTGGAAAGCGCTGAGCAGGTCGTCACGCTCGTCCAGCGGGATCGGCGCGATGTAGTCCTGCCAGTAATCGGGGAACAGACGGCTGGCACCGGCCTGGTAGAACCATTCGATTTCCTGCGGACGGCAGAGAAAGATCCCGCGCAGGATCAGGCCATGCACGCGCTCCGGGTGGGTCTGCGCGTAGGCCAGCGCCAGGGTCGAGCCCCAGGAGCCGCCGAACAGCACCCATTTGTCGATGCCCAGGTGTTTACGAATACGCTCAAGGTCTTCGACCAGATCCCAGGTGGTGTTGTTTTCCAGGCTGGCGTGGGGCGTGGAGCGACCGCAGCCGCGCTGGTCGAAGGTGACAATGCGATACAGGTTCGGATCGAAGTAGCGGCGACTTTGGGCATCGCAGCCGGCGCCGGGACCTCCGTGAATGAACACCACCGGCAAACCTTCCGGTGAACCGCTTTCGTCGACGTACAGGGTATGGGTGTCATCGACGGCCAGATCGTGCCGTGCGTGAGGTTTGATCTGCGGAAACAAAGTCTGCATTGCGCGCTCCGTAAGGGGTCGAGGTCATCCCTGGGGGGACTTCTATTATTCTGCCGTCCGGCATCATAAACCCGATTTACGTCAATGAGCATGCCCGCGCGCTGTCACAATTTGTCAGCCATGAACCCCAGCAGGTTCTCAAAGAGACGATCGACCTCGGCAACCTGATGCCGCGCGCGCAGGCAACCGTGAACCAGCCCTTCGCCGTAGTACAACGCCGCGTCGACACCTGCAGCATTCAGCCGACCGGCGTAGCACACGCCATCGTCGCGCAGCGGGTCGAACTGCGCCACGGCGATCCAGGCCGGGGGCAATCTGCTGAAGTCTGCGGCCCGCAACGGCATCGCATAGGCGTTCGGCTTCGCGGTGCCGCGCAGGTACAAGGCGTGATAACAGTCGACATCGCTGCTGGCGAGCAACGGCGCATCGACGCATTCGCTGCGCGACGGTAACTGCTCGTCGCCACCCAGCCCCGGATAGATCAAGACCTGCGCGCCCGGCAGCGGCTCGTCGGCATCGCGCAACGCCAGGCACAGCGCCGCCGCCAGATTGCCCCCGGCGCTGTCGCCCGCCACCAGCATCCGTCCGGGATCGAACCAGAACGGCCCGCTGCGCAACGCGCGCCAGACGCTCAGGCAATCCTCGAAACCGGCCGGGAACGGATGCTCCGGCGCCAGCCGATAATCCACCGCCACCACCATCGCCCCGAGCGCCATCGCCAGCTCGCAGCAGATGAAGTCATGGGAATCCAGCCCGCCGACCACCCAACCGCCGCCGTGCAGGTACAACACGCACGGCCAGCCACTGGCCGATGGCTGGACGGGCGGGCGATACGAGCGCACCGCCACCCCGCTCAACTGGAAATCCACCACCTCCAGACCCGCCGGCCGTTCGGGCGTGAAGGCGCGGCACATGTCGTCATAGGATTTGCGCAATCCGCCGAGGCTGCTGTCCTCGCTCGCAAAACCTTCGGTTCTGGCGACGAACGCCGCCATCGACGGCGAGAGTGGATAAGTGCCCATCAGTTTTTCAGGCTGGCCTGAACCGTGGCCACGCCGTCCTTGCCGTCGAAACTGCTGACACCCGCCAGCCAGCGTTGCAAGTCTTCGGGATGCTCACGCAGCCAGCTCTTCGCCACTTCCTGAGGCGTTTTGCGCTCCATGATCGGCACCATCAACTGGCTTTCCTGGGCGGCGGTGAAGGTCAGGTTTTCCAGCAGTCGATGGACGTTCGGGCAGCGCTCGGCGTAGTCCGGCGCGGTGACCGTGGAAACGGTGGCGGCGCCTTCGTTGGGGCCATAGACGTCTTCGCTGCCGGTCAGGTAGGTGATCTTCATGTTGATGTTCATCGGGTGCGGGGTCCAGCCGACGAATACCACGAACTCCTTGCGGTTCACCGCCCGCTGCACGGCGGCAAGCATGCCGGCCTCACCGGATTCGATGATCTTGAAATCCTTCAGGCCGAAATGGTTGGTTTCGATCAGGGTCTTGATCGTGGTGTTGGCACCACTGCCGGGCTCGATGCCGTAGATTTTGCCACCGAGCTGATCCTTGAATTTTGCGATGTCGCCGAAGGTCTTCAGCCCTGCCGCCGCCACGTAATCCGGCACCGCCAGCGTCGCCTGGGCGTCGGCCAGGCTGGGCTTGTCCATGACCTTGACCTGATTGGCGGCGAGGAACGGCGCGATGTTCTTGTCCATCGCCGGTTTCCAGTAGCCGAGGAAGATATCGAGGCGCTTGTCGCGGATGCCGGCGAAGATGATTTGCTGCACGGCGCTGGTCTGCTTGCTTTCGTAGCCGAGGCCGTTGAGCAGCACGTCGGCCATGCCGCTGGTGGCGATCACGTCGGTCCAGTTGACCACGCCCATGCGCACGGTTTTGCAGGAAGCATCATCGGAAGCCAGGGCACCGGCGCTGAGCAGCGCACTGCCGGTCAGGATTAACGCACAACGAGTGAACAGTTTTTTCATGTGGGATCGTCTCGTGCGGCAGCGGGTTATTGTTCGGATCGGTGTCTTCTTGCACCGTGGCCGAAACATTACGCAGCAGACGAGCGGGAAAAGCGAACTGTGGCGACCGGGATTTGCACGGTGGCGACTTCTCCCGATCGTTCCCACGTCGAGGCGTCGAACCGTCTGCGTGGGAACGATCAGAGCAGACTCAGTTGTAGTGGTTTTTGCCCCAGGCGAGCAGCCCTTGCAGCAGCTCCTTCAACACCACCCGCGTCGGCTCCGCCAGATCGGCACGGTAGCGGAACGGTTCGAACTCTTCCATGTAGGTGCACTGGCCCAGCTCCAGTTGCACGGCGTGGATGTTCTCGGCCGGGTTGCCGTAGTGACGGGTGATGTGGCCGCCCTTGAAGCGTCCGTTCAGCACATGGCTGTAATCGGCGTGGCGGGCGCAGATCGCTTCCAGTTGCGTGGCCAGTTGTGGATCGCAACTGGCGCCATTGAAGGTGCCGAGGTTGAAGTCCGGCAGCTTGCCGTCGAACAGGTGCGGGATGATCGAACGGATCGAGTGCGCATCGAACAACAGCGCGTAACCGAACTCGGCCTTCAGCCGCGCCAGTTCTTCCTGCAAGGTTCGGTGGTATGGCGTCCAGATTTGCTCAAGGTACGTCGCACGTTCTTCTTTCGACGGCTCCTGGCCTGCCTTGAACAACGCAATGCCATCGAACAGCGTCGCCGGGTACAGACCGGTGGTGGCGCCGGCGTACAGCGGCTTGTCGTCGGACGGCCGGTTCAGGTCGATGACAAACCGCGAGTATTCCGCTGCCAGGGTGCTGGCGCCCAGTTCGGCAGCGAAATCGTAGAGCTGCGGAATGTGCCAGTCGGTGTCCGGCAGGCTTTTCGCGTCCGGGATCAAACCGGCCTCGACCGCCGGGGTCAGGCGCACGCCGGCGTGGGGCATGCTGATCAGCAGCGGCACGCGCCCTTGTTTGAAGTTCAGAACCTTATCCACAACCGCTCTCCTACAGACTTGATTCAACGCCGTGACGCACGACGCGCTTGTCCAGTTCACCACCCAGCCAGTAGGCCAGATCCGCCGGGCGGTCGATCTGCCAGGCGACAAAATCCGCGACCTTGCCGACTTCCAGCGAGCCGTGGGTTTCGGCCATGCCCAGGGCTTGCGCCGCATGAATCGTGGCGCCGGCCAACGCCTCTTCCGGAGTCATGCGAAAGCAGGTGCAGGCCATGTTCAGCATCAGGCGCAACGACAGCGCCGGCGAGGTGCCGGGGTTGAGGTCGCTGGCAATGGCGATTTTCACTTTGTGCTTGCGCAGGGCGTCCATCGGCGGCAACTGGGTTTCACGCAGGAAGTAGAACGCGCCCGGCAACAACACCGCGACGGTGTCGGATTCGGCCATGGCGATGGCGTCGGCTTCGTCCATGAACTCCAGGTGATCGGCGGACAACGCGTGATAGCGCGCAGCGAGGCTGGAGCCGTGCAACGACGACAATTGCTCGGCATGCAACTTCACCGGCAACCCGAGTTTTTGTGCGGCAATGAACACCCGCTCGACCTGCTCCGGGGAAAACGCCAGGTATTCGCAGAACGCATCCACCGCATCCACCAGGCCTTCAGCGGCCAGGGCCGGGAGCATCTCGGCGCAGATGTGATCGATGTAGTCGTCGGCGCGATCCTTGTATTCCGGCGGCAATGCGTGGGCGGCCAGGCAGGTACTGCGCACGCTGATCGGCAGCTCGGCGGCGAGGCGACGGATGACCCGCAGGATCTTGCGCTCGCTGGCCAGATCAAGGCCGTAGCCGGATTTCATTTCGACCGTGGTCACGCCGTCGCGCATCAGGCTTTTCAGGCGCTTGGCGGCGCTGGCGAACAGCTCGTCTTCCGAGGCTTCGCGGGTGGCGCGCACGGTGCTGGCGATGCCGCCACCGGCCGCGGCGATCTCGGCGTAACTGACGCCCTGCAGGCGTTTTTCGAATTCGCCGCTGCGGTTGCCGCCGAACACGGTATGGGTGTGACAGTCGATCAGGCCGGGGGTGACCCACGCGCCTTGCAGGTCATTGACCGCCGGGTATTCGCCTGATGGCAGTTGGCTGCGCGGGCCGATCCACTCGATGAACGCACCGGACGTCACGATGGCCGCATCCTCGATGATCGAGTAGACGCCTTGCGCCATGGTTGCGACGTGGCAGTGTTGCCAGAGGGTTTTCACTGTAGGCCTCCGTTGGATTGCGATCGTCCCCACGCTCTGCGTGGGAACGATCATCAGTGGTGGTTAAAGGCTCGGCAGCAGTTTCGCCGGAACCAGCTCCGTCAGCACCCGCGAGGCCAGCAGCTCGGTCGCCGCATTGATGTCCGGGGCGAAGAAGCGGTCCTTCTCGTAGAACGGCACTTCGCGACGCAGAATTCCCCGAGCCTGTTCCAGTTTGGCCGAGGTCTTCAGGCCGTTGCGCAAGTCCAGCCCCTGCGCCGCCGCCAGCCACTCCACAGCGAGAATCCCGCGCGTGTTCTCGGCCATTTCCCACAGACGCTTGCCGGCGGCCGGGGCCATCGACACGTGGTCTTCCTGGTTGGCGGAGGTCGGCAGGCTGTCCACCGAATGCGGATGGGACAGTGCCTTGTTTTCGCTGGCCAGGGCCGCTGCGGTCACCTGGGCGATCATGAAGCCGGAGTTCACGCCACCGTTGGCGACAAGGAACGGCGGCAGTTGCGACATGTGCTTGTCCATCATCAGCGAGATACGGCGCTCGCTCAGGGAACCGATTTCGGCAATCGCCAGCGCCATGTTGTCAGCGGCCATGGCCACGGGTTCGGCGTGGAAGTTGCCGCCGGAAATCACGTCGCCTTCGGCCGCGAATACCAACGGGTTGTCGGACACGGCGTTGGCTTCGATGGCCAGCACTTCAGCGGCCTGACGGAACTGGGTCAGGCACGCGCCCATGACTTGCGGCTGGCAACGCAGCGAGTACGGGTCCTGAACCTTCTCGCAGTTCTGGTGCGAGTCGGAGATTTCGCTGCGCTCGCCCAGCAGATCGCGGTAAGCGGCAGCGGCGTCGATCTGGCCTTTCTGGCCACGGGCGGCGTGGATGCGCGCATCGAATGGCGAACGCGAACCGAGCACTGCTTCCACCGTCAGACCGCCCAGCGCCAGTGCGCCGGCGAACAGGTCTTCACCTTCGAACAGACCGCGCAGCGCGAATGCGGTAGACACCTGAGTACCGTTGAGCAGCGCCAGACCTTCTTTGGCCGCCAGCGTCAGCGGGGTCAGACCGGCGACTTTCAGCGCTTGGGTCGCTTCCATCCACTCGCCCTTGTAGCGCGCCTTGCCCTCGCCCAGCAGCACCAGCGACATGTGCGCCAGCGGTGCCAGGTCACCGGATGCGCCGACCGAGCCTTTCAACGGAATGTGCGGATAGACCTCGGCGTTGATCAGGGCGATCAGCGCATCGATCACCACGCGACGGATCCCGGAGAAACCACGGCTGAGGCTGTTGACCTTGAGCACCATGATCAGGCGCACCAGCTCATCGCTGATCGGCTGGCCGACGCCGGCGGCATGGGACAGCACCAGCGAGCGTTGAAGGTTTTCCAGGTCTTCGCTGGCGATGCGGGTCGAGGCCAGCAGGCCGAAACCGGTGTTGATGCCGTAGGCGGTGCGGTTTTCCGCGAGGATCTGCTCGACGCAGGCCACGCTGGCTTCGATCTGCGCGCTGGCGCTGTTGTCGAGGGTCAGCTTGACCGGATTCTGATAAACGTCACGCAGTTGGGCCAGGCTCAGTTGGCCGGGGATCAGGTTCAGCGCAGTCATTTAAATGCTCCTTTTGAGGCATTGTTATTAACTACCAGTCGCTCCGGAGCATTCCGTTATCCGTCGCTTCTCGTCTTTTGGACGATCCGCGCCTTGGCACGCTGGTATGGGTAGTTGTCAGTGCAGATTCGGTAATGCGTTGTGCAGTAGATCCGGGTCTTTCAGAACGCTTGCGGCAGCGGCGATATCCGGCGCCAGCCAGCGGTCCTGATCGTAGGCCGGGACTTTTTCGCGCAGCAGCCGCCACGCCACATCAGTGCCGGTGCCAAAGCGCTGTTCCTTGAGAAATTCAAACGCCTGAGCCGCCAGCAGGTACTCGATGGCAAGGATCTGCGTGCAGTTTTCCAGGGCGCGGTGCAGCTTCAGCGCGGCGTTGGTGCCCATGCTCAAGTGGTCCTCCTGCAGGCCCGAGGTGACGTAGTTGTCGAGCACCGCCGGTTGCGCCAACTGGCGGTTTTCCGCGCACAGCGACGCAGCGACGTATTGCACGATCATCATCCCGGAGTTCACCCCCGGATTGGCCACCAGAAACGCCGGCAGACCGCTGACGTGCGGGTTGATCAAGCGATCCAGACGTCGCTCGGCGATCGAGCCGATTTCAGCCATCGCAATCGCCAGCAGATCCGCCGCCAACGCCACCGATTGCCCGTGCGGGTTGGCCTGGGACATCACCCGGAAGTCGTCCGGCGTGCCCAGCAGCAAGGGGTTGTCGGTGCAGCCGTTGAGTTCGGTTTCGATCTGCATGATCGCGTGGTTCAGTTGATCGCGGGCAGCACCGTGCACTTGCGGGATCGAGCGGATGCTCAAGGCATCCTGAGTGCGAATGCCTTTGCTCGACGCAATCACTTCGCTGCCATCGAGCAAGGCGCGCAGATTGACGCCCACCTGCTGCATGCCTGGATGCGGCTTGAGCGCGATGATCTCGGCATCGAACGCGGCAATCTGGCCGCGTTGTGCTTCAAAGCTCATGGCACCGATCACGTCGGCCCATTGCACCAGACGCGTGGCGTCGGCAATCGCCAGGCAACCGAGGCCGGTCATGCACGGTGTACCGTTGACCAGGCACAGGCCGTCCTTCGCCCCGAGCTGTACCGGTTGCAGGCCTTCTTCGGCCAGCGCCTGCTGCGCGGACACGACCTGCCCGCGATAGCTGACATTGCCCACGCCCAGCAGCGCGATGCCGATGTGTGCCATGTGAGTCAGGTAACCCACCGAGCCTTGGGACGGCACTTGCGGGGTGATGCCGCGATTGAGCAGCGCCAGCAGCGCTTCGACCACCCGGCGATGAATCCCGGATTTGCCGTGGCTGTAGTTGCGGATCGCCGCGCACATGATCGCGCGGGTCTGCTCATCGGCCAGCACCGGACCAACGCCGCAGGCATGGCTGAGCAAGGTGTTGCGCGACAGCTGGCTGAGCTGTTCGTCTTTCAGCGAGACGTTGCACAGCGCG
The DNA here is from genome assembly GCF_021603585.1 of Pseudomonas sputi. Taxonomy (GTDB): domain Bacteria; phylum Pseudomonadota; class Gammaproteobacteria; order Pseudomonadales; family Pseudomonadaceae; genus Aquipseudomonas; species Aquipseudomonas sputi. Next base: position 19,193 of record NZ_BQHI01000031.1, read on the forward strand.
CCGAGCCCGGTGTTCACGCCATAGGCGCGCTCGCCGCTGGCAACGATGCGCTGGACGATGCCCTGCGCGTTTTCAATGCGCGCCCAGGTCTGGGCCGACAGCTCGAGCGGCGCACCATGACGAGCGACTGCGACCACATCCTGCCAACGCATCGGAGCGTCGGCGATCACGATTTTTTCAGCCTGGGACATCTAAAACCTCTTTAACCTGATCGTCACGGGATGTATTCCCACGCAGACGGTTCGACGCCTCGACGTGGGAACGAGCCTGCCGTAAACCTTTAAACCACCGCCGACCGCCGCTGCACGAACCGGTCGACATACTCGTCCGCCGGCGAATGCAAAATCTCTTTCGGCGTGCCGACCTGAATCAGGCGGCCGTCCTTGAGGATCGCGATGCGGTTGCCGATGCGCACGGCCTCGTCGAGGTCGTGGGTGATGAAGACGATGGTCTTGTGCAGGGTCTTTTGCAGCTCCAGCAACTGGTCCTGCATCTCGGCGCGGATCAGCGGATCCAGCGCGCTGAACGCTTCGTCCATCAGGATGATGTCGGTGTCCGCCGCCAATGCCCGGGCCAGACCCACACGCTGGCGCATGCCGCCGGAGAGCTGGTGCGGGTATTTGTTTTCGTAGCCCTTGAGGCCCACGGTGTTGATCCAGTGCAGCGCGCGTTCGGCGCACAGTTGCTTGGTCTCGCCGCGCACTTTCAGGCCGTAGGCGACGTTGTCGAGCACGGTCTTGTGCGGCAGCAGGCCGAAGCTCTGGAACACCATGCTGATCTTGTGCCGGCGAAATTCGCGCAAGGCGTCCATGTCGTATTGCAGGATGTCCACGCCGTCCACCAGGATCGCGCCGCTGGTCGGGTCGATCAGGCGGTTGAAGTGGCGCACCAGGGTCGACTTGCCGGAACCTGACAGGCCCATGATCACGAAGATCTCGCCGGTACCGATGCTCAGGGACAAGTCGTTGACCCCGACCACGCAACCGGTTTCGTTCAGCACCTGATCCTTGGTCTTGCCCTGGCCGACCATCGCCAGGGCATCCTTGGCGCGGTTGCCGAAAATCTTGAAGACGTTTTTGACTTCGATCTTGCTCACGGTTGCGTTGCTCATTTGCTCACCTCATGCCGTGGCCGACCATACGCCTGGGTAATGCGGTCGATGACCACTGCGAGAATCACGATCGCCAGACCGGCTTCCAGCCCGCGTCCGACGTTGAGGGTCTGAATGCCCACCAGCACATCTTCACCCAGGCCACGGGCACCGATCATCGAGGCGATCACCACCATCGACAGGGCCATCATGGTGGTCTGGTTGATCCCGGCCATGATGCTCGGCAGGGCCAGCGGCAGTTGCACGCCGAACAGTTGCTGCCAGCGGTTGGCGCCGAAGGCGTTGATCGCTTCCATCACTTCGCCGTCGACCTGGCGGATGCCCAGATCGGTCAGGCGGATCAGCGGCGGCGCGGCGTAGATCACGGTGGCGAAAATCGCCGGCACCTTGCCCAGGCCGAACAGCATCAGCACCGGAATCAGGTACACGAAGCTCGGCATGGTCTGCATGATGTCGAGCAGCGGCATCAGCACCGAACGCAGGCGATTGCTGCGCGCCGAGAGAATCCCCAGCGGTACGCCGATCAGCACCGAAATGACCGTCGCCACCATCATCAGCGCGAGGGTCTGCATCAACTTGTCCCACAGACCGACGGCGCCGACCAGGAACAACAGACCGACGATCACGGCAGTGGTCACGACTTTGCGCGTGGCGTGCCAGGCCACGACACCGACGATGGCCAGCATCAACCACCACGGCGCGGCGCGCAGCAGGCCTTCAAGATTGACGATGGCCCACAGCAGGGTGTCGGAGATATGGCGGAACACATCGCCGTAGTTGGTGACCAGCGCATCGACCCAACCGTTGACCCAGTCGGCGATGGAAAAGGTAAAGCTTTCGGGAAACATAAGCGGCTCTCAATCAGGAAACTCAATCAAGCGATGGCGGCGAACACCCCGGCCAGCCTCTCGGTTGGCCGGGAGGAATTCGACCTACAGCGCCGCGTCGATTTTCTTGGCAGCGTCTTCACTCACCCACGCATGCCAGACCTCAGGATGTTCCTTGAGGAAGATTTTCGCCAGTTTCGGCGACTCGATACGTTCCTTCGCCATGCGGCCCAGGTTCTGGTTCAGCAAGTCGATCGGCAGGTTGACCTTTTCCAGCACGGCCACCAGCTCCGGCGCTTGTTCGTGGAAGGTCTTGGACAGACCGACCTTGATGGTCACGGTCTTGTCGACGCCCGGTTTCTCTTCCAGTTTCACTGCGTCGATCTGGCCCATCAGCGGGGTTGGCGACCAGTAGTAGAACAGGATCGGCTCGCCACGCTTGTAGCTCGACAGCACCGCCGCATCCAGGGCTGGACCGGTGCCCGGGCGGAAGTTGGTGTAGCTGTTTTCCAGGCCATAGCTTTTCAGCATTTCGCTGTTGTCCAGCTCGCAGGTCCAGCCGGCCGGGCAGTTGTAGAAACGCCCCTTTGAAGGCTCTTCGGCGTCCTTGAAGACAGCGGCGTATTTGCCCAGGTCGGCGATGTTTTTCAGGTCCGGCGCCTTGGCTTCCAGCTTGCGCTTCGCGTCGCCTTCGATCACGTAGCGCGGCACGTACCAGCCTTCGATCGCGCCCACCACCGGGGCGCCGACGCCGACCACCTTGCCGGCCTTCTCGGCCTTGTTCCAGACCTCGCTGCGGCCGACCCATTCTTCGGCGAAGATCTGGATGTCGTTGCTGCTCAGGGCGTTTTCCATGGTGATGGAGTTGCCCGGCAGGCTGTCAGTCTTGCAGTCGTAACCTTTTTCCAGCACCACTTGCATAACGTCGGTCAGCAGCATGCCGCTTTCCCAGTTCAGGCCGGCGAATTTCACCGGTTTGCCGGACTCGCACCAGCCGGCGGCCTGGGTCGCGCCGGCGCTGGCCAGCAGGCCCATGGAAAGCAAGGTGGTCAGCAGGGTCTTGTTCGATTTCATTGTTGTGACGCTCCTAATCATGAATTGGCTTACGGCAGTCAAGAGGCATCCAGCCCTGTCCACGTCCAGATCAGGCCTGCGCCGCAGCGCGACCGGCCCCGCTTGTTTTAGGTTGTACAACGCTGTCCTGCTCGACGGGCAGAATCAGTCGGTCGGGTACGGTGCCGTGCCATTTTTTTGCGCAGACGTAGTACAGCGCTGCGGGCAGCACGAGACCGATGATCCAGGAAATATCCACATCCCCCAGAGCCGCTACCAATGGACCGGTATAGAACTTGGTGGAAATGAACGGCAGCTGCACCAGCACCCCGAACACATAAATGCTGATACCGAGGAGGTTCCAGCGGCCGTAGCGACCGTTCGGATCCGCCAGCGCCGGTACGTCGTAGCGCTCGCGGGTGATGCAGTAGTAGTCCACCAGGTTGATCGCGCTCCACGGCGTGAAGAACGCCAGCAGGAACAGGATGAAAGACTTGAACGCACCGAGGAACGAGTGCTGGCCGAGCAGCGCGATCAGGGTCGCCGCGCCGACGATCACCAGCACGAACCCCAGACGCTGCATCCGGGTGACCGTCACGTGGCCTCGGAAGCCGCTGATGATGGTCGCGATGCACATGAAGCTGCCGTAGGAGTTCAGGGTCGAGATGGTGACCTTGCCGAACGCGATGCTGAAATACAGTAGCGCGGCGGTGGCACCGGTCCCGCCCAGACCGACGATGTAGGCGACTTCATGACCGGCGAATTGCCCGTTGGCCGAAGCGGCCGCGAACACACCGAGAATCATCGCCACCTGCGCACCGATCACCGAACCGGCACCGGCGGCGAAAAAGGTTTTCACCGAAGACACCTTGCTCGGCAGGTAGCGCGAGTAGTCCGCCACGTACGGGCCGAAAGCGATCTGCCAGGAGGCCGCGAGCGACACCGCCAGCAGGAAACTGCTCCAGCTGAAGTGGCGGATTTGCAGAAGAGCACCGACGTCCACCTGACTCATCAAACGGCTGAACAGGTACACGAAAGCAATCACGCCAATGGCACTGGCGATACGGCCGATCCAATGGATCACCCGATAACCGAGCACCGTGACCGCGACGATGACGCTGGCGAACAACAGGATGCCGACAGTGTCGCTGACCCCGAACAACTGGCCCAGCGCCTGACCGGACAGCACGGTTCCGGTGGCGGTGAAACCGAGGTACATCAGGCACACCAGCACGATCGGAATCGCCGCGCCGTAAACGCCGAACTGCACCCGGCTGGAAATCATCTGCGGCAGGCCAAGCTTCGGCCCTTGCGCCGCGTGCAGCGCCATCACCCCGCCACCCAGCAGTTGCCCGATCAGCAGACCGATCAACGACCAGAACACATCGCCGCCCAGCACCACGGCCAGGGCCCCGGTGACAATCGCGGTGATTTGCAGGTTGGCCCCCATCCACAGGGTGAACTGACTGAACAGACGACCGTGTCTTTCCGCTTCCGGTATGTAGTCGATCGAACGCCTTTCGATCAACGGTTTACTGCCTGCACGATCGGTGTTGCCCGCCATGATTCAACCTCTGTGGATTGTTCTGCTTATTGTTGTGGCCCTGTGGGAGCGAGGGTGCCCGCTCCCGCCGATATTCACTTGCCGGTAATCATCGGCAGGTTCAGGCCCTGCTCCTTCGCGCAGTCGATGGCGATCTGGTAACCGGCATCGGCGTGACGCATGACGCCGGTGCCCGGGTCGTTGTGCAGCACGCGAGCAATACGCTCGGCCGCTTCGTCAGTGCCGTCGCAGACAATCACCATGCCCGAGTGCTGGGAAAAGCCCATGCCGACGCCACCACCGTGGTGCAGGGACACCCAGGTCGCACCGCTCGCGGTGTTCAGCAGCGCGTTGAGCAGCGGCCAGTCGGAGACGGCATCGGAGCCGTCCTGCATCGATTCGGTTTCACGGTTCGGGCTGGAGACCGAGCCGGAGTCGAGGTGGTCGCGACCGATCACGATCGGGGCCGACAGCTCGCCGCTGCGCACCATTTCATTGAACGCCAGACCGAGCTTGGCGCGCAGGCCCAGGCCGACCCAGCAGATACGCGCCGGCAGACCCTGGAAGCTGATGCGCTCGCGCGCCATGTCCAGCCAGTTGTGCAGGTGGGCGTCGTCCGGGATCAGTTCTTTGACTTTAGCGTCGGTCTTGTAGATGTCTTGCGGATCACCCGACAGCGCCGCCCAGCGGAACGGGCCGATGCCACGGCAGAACAGCGGACGAATGTAGGCCGGTACGAAGCCAGGGAAATCGAATGCGTTTTCGACGCCTTCTTCCTGAGCCATCTGACGGATGTTGTTGCCGTAGTCGAAGGTCGGCACGCCCATCTTCTGGAAGTCGAGCATGGCTTTGACGTGCACCGCCATCGATTGCTTGGCGGCCTTGACCACAGCGGCTGGCTCGGTCTTGGCGCGGGCGCGGTATTCGTCCCAGGTCCAGCCGGCCGGCAGATAACCGTTGAGCGGGTCGTGGGCGCTGGTCTGGTCGGTGACCATGTCCGGACGCACGCCGCGCTTGACCAGTTCCGGCAGGATTTCAGCGGCGTTGCCGCACAGGGCGATGGAAACAGCCTTGCCTTCGGAGGTGTATTTGGCGATGCGGGCCAGCGCGTCGTCGAGGTCTGTGGCCTGCTCGTCGACGTAGCGGGTCTTGAGGCGGAAATCGATGCTGATCTGCTGGCATTCGATGTTCAGCGAGCAGGCACCGGCGAGGGTCGCGGCCAGTGGCTGGGCCCCACCCATGCCGCCGAGGCCGGCGGTCAGTACCCACTTGCCGGTGAGGTTGTCGTTGTAGTGCTGGCGGCCGGCTTCAACGAAGGTTTCGTAGGTGCCCTGGACGATGCCCTGGCTGCCGATGTAGATCCAGCTGCCGGCGGTCATCTGGCCGTACATGGCCAGGCCTTTGGCGTCGAGTTCGTTGAAGTGCTCCCAAGTCGCCCAGTGCGGCACCAGGTTGGAGTTGGCGATCAGCACGCGCGGGGCGTTGCTGTGGGTCTTGAACACACCGACCGGCTTGCCCGATTGCACCAGCAGGGTTTCGTCTTCGTTGAGGTGGGTCAGGCTCTCGACGATCTTGTCGTAGCACTCCCAGTTACGCGCAGCGCGGCCGATGCCACCGTAGACCACCAGCTCTTTCGGGTTCTCGGCGACTTCCGGGTCGAGGTTGTTCATCAGCATGCGCAGCGGCGCTTCGGTCAGCCAGCTCTTGGCGGTCAGCTTGTTGCCGCGGGCGGCGCGGATCTCAACATTACGAAACTTAGTAGGCTTATTGTCAGTCACGAAAAAGACTCCTCAGCGATCAATTCAAACCAACCCTGGCAGTGGGCAAGCAGCCTGTGCGCCTCAGTGCGCGACAAGCGGATCAGTGGACGCTGCGGAGAGTCTCGATTGACTCATACGCATACGTCTTTACTTGTACATACAAGCATATGCAATCAAGCGGCCAACTTGTTGGAGGGCTGTTCAACAAAAATCCCGGACAGGGCTGCGGAGCGCCTGAATCAAGGGTTCTGGCGTTCATGAAATTTTTCGTGGGGTGAATTGAGGGCGGCGCGAGGTTGTTACGAAAGCGTGGTTTTGCGCCACGCTGGGGCGTTCGGTAACAAGTTGGTGCGCATTTCGGGAACGTCGGGACGAAAAAAAACCGCTGCTTTCAAAGCAGCGGTCTTTCACAGTTTGATCGTTCCCACGCTCTGCGCGGGAATGCCGCCATGGACGCTCCGCGTCCGCTTTGTGACGCAGAGCATGGGAACGATCCGTGGGAGAGAATCAGCGCATGGACAGTTCGATCACGCAGCAGCCGGCATTCACGGCGATCTCGGTCAGCGCGGTGTTACCGTCCAGTTGCAGACAGTCATGGCGACCCAGTTGCGATGCACTGTCACCGACCGTGACCTCCAGCAGTTCACTGACACTGAACACCAGCACGGTGCTCGCCGAACTGAAAAACCGCTGCTCGCCCTCCAGCCATTGCAGCCGTGCGCGGTAACGCTGGGGCGCATAGATCAGGTTGAAGTCGCGGATCGCGCCGCCAAGCAAGGTGCAGGACACCTGGCTTTCGCCGCTGAAGGCAAACGGGTCGAGGGGTAACAATGGCCGAGTATCGTCGCCGTCCACACACAGGGTCATGCCGTCGCCCTGCAACACCGTGATCACCCGCTGGTAACCGGCGAAAGTCGAGAAACCACCGGATTCGGCGATGTCGGCAATCGACAGGCGCCAACCAAAACCGTCGAGGCCGGCACCGGCGTCACGGGTGATTTCCTCGGTGCTGCCGCCGCCGTTTTTCCACGGCATGCGCGGGTAGCCTTCGGCGCGTAAAACCTTCAAACCATTCATTTATGAAAACGCCCTTCCAGACGATGACGAGAACCGGGGTGAATCAGGCGCGCCGCCGTCACCGGCTGACGACCCGACCAGGTACGACGGCGGATCAACAGGCACGGCTCGCCTTTTTCGATCTGCAGCAATTTGCATTCGGACGCTTCGGCGAGGATCGCTTCGACCACGTGCTCGCCTTCGGTCAGCGGCGCAACCTGGTTCAGATAGGCGTAAGGCGTTTGCAGGGTGAAGTCCTGTTTGAGGTAGTCAGGGGCGACCAGCGCGTTGACGAAACGGTCTTCGATTTGCACCGGAATGTCGTTTTCGTAATGCACGATCAGCGAGTGAAACACCTTCTGCCCTTCGCGCATGTCCAGCGCCAGCGCGCGCTCGGAACCGGCGGCCTCTTCTTCCAGAGTGATGACCTGACAGGTGTGGCGATGGCCACGGGAGGCGATTTCGTCGGCGATGTTGTGCACTTCGAACAGCGCGGACTGGCTCTTCGGTTCGGCGACAAACGTGCCGACGCCTTGCATACGCACCAGCAGACCGTCGGCGGTCATTTCCCGCAGTGCGCGGTTGATGGTCATGCGGCTGAAGCCCAACTGGCTGACCAGTTCGCTTTCCGACGGCACGCGGTAATGTGGCGGCCAGTTACCGCTGTCGATCTGCTGGGTGATCATCTGTTTGACGCGGGCGTACAAGGGCGCCGGACTGTCGCCCATGTTCGCGGCCAACGGGGAGACTGGAGGCGGAGTCGGCACGGTGGATCCCTGTTCATTGGTGAAAGTGGCTAGCTTGCCGGAGTTTACCGGGCAGGCAAACGTCTGTATATGTATATACAAATAACACACGATGGGGTACTGAACCATGTCCGCCTTCTTCGCCGAACGCGCGCTGCTGCCTAACGGATGGGCCAACCATGTACGTCTCGAGGTCAGCGCCGATGGCGTGCTGACCCGAATCCAGGCCGATTCCACCGCAGATGGCGCCGAACGGCTGCGCGGTCCGCTGCTGCCGGGGATGCCCAATCTGCACTCCCACGCGTTCCAGCGAGCGATGGCGGGACTGGCGGAAGTGGCCGGCAATCCCAACGACAGTTTCTGGACCTGGCGCGATCTGATGTACCGGCTCGTCGGAAAAATCAGCCCGGACCAGCTCGGTGTGATCGCCCGTCAGCTGTACATCGAAATGCTCAAGGCCGGTTATACCTCGGTCGCCGAATTCCATTACGTCCACCACGACAACAACGGCCAGCCTTACGCCGACCCGGCCGAACTGGCATTGCGCATCAGCCAGGCGGCCAGCTCGGCCGGTATCGGTCTGACCTTGCTGCCGGTGCTCTACAGCCACAGTGGTTTCGGCGGCCAGACGCCGAACGAAGGTCAGCGCCGCTTCATCAACAGCACCGAAAACTACCTGAAGCTGCAATCGCGTCTGCAGCCGCTGCTGGCGCAGCAACAGGCCCAGTCGCTGGGCCTGTGCTTCCACTCGTTGCGCGCGGTCACGCCGCAGCAGATCAGCGAAGTGCTGGCGGCCAGCGACAAGCAATGCCCGGTACACATCCACATCGCCGAGCAGCAGAAGGAAGTCGATGACTGCCTGACCTGGAGCGGTCGCCGTCCGCTGCAATGGCTGTACGAAAACACCGAAGTCGACCAGCGCTGGTGCCTGGTGCACGCGACCCACGCCAATCCGGAAGAAGTCACGCTGATGGCCAAGAGTCGCGCCATCGCCGGCCTGTGCCTGACCACCGAGGCCAACCTCGGCGACGGGATTTTCCCGGCGGTGGATTTTCTCGCCCAGGGCGGGCGCATGGGTATCGGCTCCGACAGCCATGTGTCGTTGAGCGTGGTGGAAGAACTGCGTTGGCTGGAATACGGCCAGCGCCTGCGCGATCAGCGGCGCAACCGCTTGTATGGCGCGGATCAGCCAATGGTTGGGCGCACGTTGTATGACGCGGCGCTGGACGGTGGCGCTCAGGCGTTGGGCCAGCCGATCGGTGCGCTGGAGGTCGGCAAACGTGCCGACTGGATTGTGCTCGATGGCAGCGATCCGTATCTGGCCACCGCCAGTGGTGACGGGATCCTGAACCGCTGGCTGTTTGCCGGCGGCGACCGTCAGGTGCGCGACGTGCTGGTCAACGGTCAGTGGGTTGTTCGAGAGGGGCGACATGCCGGGGAGGAGGACAGCAATCGCGCCTTCACCCAGGTTCTGCGAGACCTTTTGGGCTGACATAAAAAAACCTGTGGAGGGCAACCTCCACAGGTTTTTTGTTGCGCGTCAGTTGGACGTCTTGGCCATCTGCTGATCCGACGCCCGCCAGATCAGGCGCGTGGTGTCGTAACCCTGCTGACGTGCCTTGCTCAGCAGTTCCTCACGCACCACACCGTTGACGGTCGGCGTGCGGGACAACAGCCACAGGTAGCGACGACTCGGGTCACCCACGAGGGCAGTCTTGTAGTCATCGCTGACATACAGCACCCAGTACTGCCCCTTCGCCACACCCGGAATCAGGCGCGAGAACCAGGTATCGAACTCGACCCACAGCTTGTCAGTCTTGCCCGGCACTTGGGGATAGGCCGTGCCTTTGGCCTCTTCCCACTGCCAGTCTGCCGTCAGGCAGCGGTTGTACACCGCGATATTGCCGTCGGGTTTGAGCGAGTAACGGGCTTCGGATTGCGCGCAATTGCGCTGGAAATACATCGGCAGACGCGCCAGTTCGTACCAGGTGCCCTGGTAACGCTTGAGATTGACACTGTTGACCGTCTTCGGCGCCAGCGGATCTTCACCGGACGTGGCGCAGCCGGCCAATACCAGGCCGGCCAAAAGGACAAGCAATAACCGCTTCATTGTTTTTCTCCCGTGGGCGCGTGGCCCCGGTTTACTTCAGGCCTTGGCCGGAAAACATCAGCACTTTGTCACCGGCGTACTGCACGCTGATAAAGCTGTTCTTGTCGCCCCAGGTGCAACTGGACATGCCGAGCGCGCCCGAGCAATCGGTGGGCTTGCCGAGCAGCGTCTCGACCTCGGCCTTGGCCATGCCGGCCGAGAGCTTCGAATAGTTTTCCTGATTGACCTTGCTGCATGCGGCCAACAGCACGCAAAACGACAGAAGGGCGATAGATCGCAGCGACATGGGGTAACTCCTGGAACGGAAGGGGGGTGGCATGGTGCCAACCAGAAGCTTAGAAGAGAAAACCCCTGTCTGGTTCCCTGCGACACTGGCTATTTATTCGCCCGCTCGTCCGGCTTTTGTCGGCAAAATCAGACAGTTCATCGGGCTGTTGCGCATTTCGTCGCCTTTCGCCAAAACCGCCTAATCTTTGGCGCGCCGTGGTCGAAATAACAGCAGCGCAAAGCCCCGGACTGTGGCAAATTGCCGCCCTTTCTTGACCAGCCCCTTCGCGGTAGCTCCCTTAATGACCAGAAACATGAAATTCAGCCACAAGATCTTGTTGGCTGCCGCCCTGGTGGTGGCCGTTGCGTTCGCCTGTTTCATTTTGTTCAACGACTATCGCCAGCGCGAAGCCCTGCAGAGCAGCACCGAAGCGTCGATGCAGGAACTGGGCAGCCTGACCACCAGCAACATCCAGACCTGGCTGGAAAGCCGCATCCAGTTGCTGCAATCGATGGCGCAGCAAGTTGTCGCCGACGGCAACGCCCCGGCCAGCCTGAAACGCATCATCGACCTGCCCGCCTACACCGGCAACTTCCAGCTCAGCTACTTTGGCGGCGCCGACGGCGTGATGTTCTCGGTCCCGGCCGGCAACCGTGCGCCGGATTACGACCCGCGCGCCCGTGGCTGGTACAAGGCAGCCAACACAGCACAACAGACCATCGTCACCGAACCGTACATCGCCGCTTCCTCGGGCAAACTGGTGATCACGGTCGCCACCCCGGTGCAGCGCCAGGGCCAGATGATCGGTGTGGCCGGTGCCGACATCGACCTGTCCAGTATCAGCGCGATCATCAACTCGCTGAACTTCGGCGGCCACGGCCATGCGTTCATCGTCGGCGCCGACGGCAAGATCCTGATCCACCCGGACAGCAAACTGGTGCTCAAGACCCTGGCCGAGGCCTATCCCAACGGTGCACCGAAAGTCAGCCCGGGCCTGAAAGAGGTCGAGTTCGACGGCAAGACCCAGCTAATCTCCTTCACCCGCGTCAACGGCGTGCCGTCGGCCGACTGGTACGTGGCGCTGGTGCTGGACAAGGACACCGCGTTCTCGATGCTCAGCGAATTCCGTACCTCGGCGCTGATCGCCATGGTCATTGCCGTGGTGATCATCATCGCCCTGCTCGGCATGCTGATCCGCGTGCTGATGCAGCCGCTGCTGACCATGGGCCGCGCCATGCATGACATCGCCGAAGGCGAAGGTGACCTGACCAAACGCCTGACCATCCACGGCCACGATGAATTCGGTGCGCTGGGGCTGTCGTTCAACCGTTTCGTCGAGCGTATCCACACCTCGATCCGCGAAGTGTCGTCGGCCACCGGGCAAGTCAATGAAGTCGCCTTGCGCGTGGTCGCGGCGTCGAACTCGTCGATGTTCAACTCCGACCAGCAGGCCTCGCGCACCAACAGCGTGGCCGCCGCGATCAACCAGCTCGGCGCCGCCGCTCAGGAAATCGCCCAGAACGCCGCCCTCGCCTCGCAACATTCCAGCGATGCGCGCAGCCTGGCCGAAGACGGCCAGCAGGTGGTGGATAAAACCATCCATGCGATGCAGCAACTGTCGGCGAAGATCAGCGACTCCTGCGGCAATATCGAAACCCTGAACAGCAACACCGTGAACATCGGGCAGATTCTGGAAGTGATCACCAGCATCTCCCAACAGACCAACCTGCTGGCGCTCAACGCGGCCATTGAAGCGGCTCGTGCCGGTGAGGCCGGTCGCGGTTTCGCCGTGGTCGCCGACGAAGTCCGCAACCTGGCGCACCGCACCCAGGATTCGGCGCAGCAAGTGCAGAAGATGATTGAAGAGCTGCAGGTCGGCGCGCGTCAGGCGGTCGGCATCATGACCGAGAGCCAGCGTGAGAGCGAAAGCAGCGTCGGCATCGCCAACCTGGCCGGCGAACGCCTGGGCAGCGTGACCCAGCGCATCGGCGAGATCGACGGCATGAACCAGTCGGTGGCGACGGCAACGGAAGAGCAGACGGCGGTGGTCGAGTCGATCAACGTGGATATCAACGAGATCAACACGCTGAATCAGGAAGGTGTGGAAAACTTGCAGGCGACGTTGCGCGCTTGTGCGGATCTGGAGCAGCAGGCGGCGCGGTTGAAGCAGTTGGTGGGTAGCTTCAGGATCTAAGATCAAGATCAAGAGCTACCCCCTCATCGGAACGCCGCCCGCCCATCCCTCTCCCCCAGGGGGGCGAGGGGGAAAGGGAGCAGATCTTCAAGCTTTTCAAACCTGAGTTCGACTGGATAGTTCAGGTCGATGTATATCGAAAGAACAACGCGGTCAGTCCCCTCTCCCTCCGGGAGAGGGTTAGGGTGAGGACCGGTTTTAGAGGCTGCCGAAAATCGCCCTAAAACCGCGACCCCGGCTCTTTCAAAAACTCCAGCTCCTCAACCGTAGACTCCCGCCCCAACACCGCATTGCGATGCGGAAACCGTCCAAACCGCGCAATCACCTTCTGATGCCGCTCGGCATAATCAAGGTTGTCGGCAAACACCCCGCGCTCCGCCTCCGGCTGCTCAGCCACCAGATCAATGAATCGCGAGACGGCTTCATTCTGCACTGCGAGGTTTTCGCAATGTTCGAAGACGAGGTAGATGAAGAGTCGCTGGATCGGTTTCAACTGCCGATCGAAGTCTGCAGCAATTCCCTGAGCAACCAGTTTCTGCGCCCGTAGATCGCCGGAAAAAGCCTTGGGCGTATCGCGAAAGATCATTCGCGGAAGTTGGTCGAGCAACAGCACGACCGCCAGCCAACCTTCGGGACATTGCGTCCACTCGGTCAATTCGCCAGCGAGGGCCTGATCGACCAAGACCCCGAAACGCTCACGCGCTTCGAGGTCCTGGCTGTCTTTCTTGCCAAACCACAACTTGCCCTGTTGCGCCGAAACTTCAGTGGCTGATTCGGCATGACCGAACCACCAATCGAGCAACGGCTGCCAGGGCGCGGTCATGGGTTATTCCTTGTGGTAAGCCGTGGCGCGGGCGACTTCTTCTTTCGAGCCGAGGAACACCGCGACGCGCTGGTGCAGGCCTTCAGGCTTGATGTCGAGGATGCGCTGGTGGCCGTCGGTGGAAGCGCCGCCTGCCTGTTCCACCAGGAACGACATCGGGTTGGCTTCGTACATCAGGCGCAGTTTGCCTGGCTTGGACGGCTCGCGGCTGTCACGCGGGTACATGAACAGACCACCGCGGGTCAGGATGCGGTGCACGTCGGCAACCATCGCCGCGACCCAGCGCATGTTGTAGTTCTTTTTCAGCGGACCTTCTTCACCGGCCAGCAATTCCGAAACGTAGCGCTGTACCGGAGCTTCCCAGTGACGCTGGTTGGACATGTTGATGGCGAATTCCTGGGTGGTTTCAGGAATGGTGATGTCTTCGTGGGTCAGCACGAAGCTGCCCATTTCGCGGTCCAGGGTGAAGCCTTTGACGCCGTGGCCCAGGGTCAGCACCAGCATGGTCTGCGGGCCGTAGATGGCGTAACCGGCAGCCACCTGCTGGGTACCCGGCTGCAGGAAGGCCTTTTCATCCAGGGCTTCGTTCTGGCTCAGGTATTCGTTCGGGCAACGCAGCACGGAGAAGATGGTGCCGACCGGGGCATTGATGTCGATGTTCGACGAACCGTCCAGCGGGTCGAATACCAGCAGGTAGGCGCCTTTCGGGTATTTGCCCGGAATCTGGTAGGCGTTGTCCATTTCTTCGGACGCCATGCCGGCCAGGTGACCGCCCCACTCGTTGGCTTCAAGCAGGATTTCGTTCGACAGCACGTCGAGCTTCTTCTGCACTTCGCCCTGCACGTTTTCCGTGCCCATGCTGCCCAGAACGCCACCCAGGGCGCCTTTGGACACGGCGTGGCTGATCTCCTTGCAGGCACGCGCCACCACTTCGATCAGGAAACGCAGATCGGCAGGAGTGTTGTTGCTGCGGGTCTGCTCAATCAAATAGCGACTCAGGGTAACGCGGGACATGGACGGCTCCGGTGGAATGGGGGGCTAAAAACCCGCGCAGTTTACAGGGAGTCTGAAACCGTAGCGAGCAATGACGCCCGGTAACGTGCGTCGGGGGCAATTCCTGCTATCAGACGTGATCGAACCGAGAGAGTTCAGGCACCGGATCCAGCGTAGTTGGAAACCCGACGGGTGTGGAGGTCACACCCGCCATATTCAGGATTTGGCCGACGGCTTGCGCAGCAGACTGATGGCCATCACCGCCAGAAACAGCACACTGAGCAGCAACACCGCCCACAGGCCGAACGTCTTCCAGTGGGTGTCGGTGGTCGCAGCCGTGGTGGCCGTCGAGGTCTGAGTCACCAGCGCTTCACCCTGCACCGTGGCCTTGCCCAGCGTCGCCAGTTTCTCCGGTTTGAAATCGGGGATCAGCGTGGTCAGCGGCAGGTTCGCCGTCTTCACGGTCGGATTGCCCAGCGCCAGGCTGTAAGGCCCGTCGCCGCGTGCAAGGAAGATCACCTGAGTGGCGCGCACCGCGTATTTCACGCTCGGCGCCTGCTCGCCGAGACCGCCGCCGCGTTCGTCGACCGTGAGTTTCAACTGCTGCACGGTCTGGCCGTAGAGCTGCAATTCGTTCTGCACCACGTCCTGGCCATTCTGGGTCAGGCGATAGAGCAAGCCGCTGCTCAGCGGTTGCCACGGCAGGCTGCTTTCGCGACGCCCCGACAGTGTCACCGGTGCCAGGCTGTTGGCCTGCTTCAGTTCGACCTGCACGCGCTCGATGTTCAGCCCCATCGGCAACTGCCAGGTGTACTCCCCGGCCTTGCCGCTGCTGCCGCCCAGTGCCGGCGACCAGACCAGTGGCAGCGGCAGGTTGCGCGGGTCGCTGCTTTTCAATTGCGCCGACGTCAGGACCGGCGCCGAGGCCGGCGAATCCCACAGTAGACGCAGATACCGCGCCGACTGCCCCGGCAGCGCCACTTCATGCTGCTCGACCCGTTCGTCGGCAAAGGTCAGGCGCGCGACCTGGCCTTCGCCCCAGGTTTGCCAGTGCTGCAGGTCGTCGCTGGCCTCGATGCTGAACCGCTGGAAGCCGTCGCGCTCGCTGGTCCAGTCGAGGATCAATTGCTGCAACGGCGCCTTGATCGCACTGGCGTCGAGCAGCCAGCCACGCAGCACTTCCTCGCCCGCTTCAAGCTGACTGGACGGCTGCACTTCCACCAGCGTGCCCGTAGTGGTGGATTGCACGCGCACGCTTGGCGCGCGTTCGGTGGCATCCGCCGAGTTGTACAGCGGGAACCACTTCACCTCATGCAACTGGCCATCGTCGCGGGTCTGCGCCGACTCCCGGGCCAGCGCATAGGCCTGCGGCTCTCCGGCGGCGTTGAACACCCGCAGGTCGCTCAGATCAGTCTGACGCGCCTGCAACTGCACGCTCAGCGGCAATTCGAGGCGATACCACGGGCCAGAACCGCTGACCGACAACGGCACTTGCGCGGCGAAGTCCGCCGGTTTTTCCTGGGCGCCGGCCATCATGGCCACCCCCAGCAACCACCACCCGAGATTAAGCTTGCGACTCAAGACGACACTCCTTCGGTTTCCGGGGTCGGTTTGTCCGCCGCCGGTGCAACTTCGGCGCGTTTGGGCGGCAGCGGCGCAAAGTAGCCCACCACCAGCAGCAACACGCCGACGCCGATGAACGAGACGATCCGGGCCAGTCCGCCACGGTTGCTCAATTCGACAAAAATCAATTTGGCCACCACCAGCGCAATCAGCGCCGCGCCGATCAGCCACACTTCGCGGCGATGGCGCAGGTGCCCGCCGATCATCAGCCCGAGCGCCATCAGCGTCCAGACGATGGACAAGCCGGCCTGCACCAGCATCGAGTCGAGCAGCAGATCCAGCTCGAACGGAATCCCCGCCCAATGGTGCGCGGCGCGGGTCACCAGCGCGGTGCAGAACGCAAACAAGGAAACGCCAGCGATCAGTTGCGTCGCGTAAGCGGCATAGTCCTGGCGGATCGACAGCTCGGCAACGGCACTGCGCGACCAGACGGAAACCCCGAACAGCGCAAACAGCAGACCCAATTCCAGCGGGTTGAGCAGCGGCACGTAAGGCAGCGGCTCGGCGTTGCCATCGCTGATGCCATTGGCCAGCCAGAACCAGACCAGCATCAGCACCGCCAGCGGCGCCGCCGCGTACAGGCGATATTCGCGAGGGAACGCCGCCACCGGCCATGGCCACTGACGCGGTGCGGCCATCAGCAACAGATACACGCTCGGCAGAATCGCCCAACCCAGCCAGCGCCAGGCATTGTATTGCTCGGACAACAGCAGCAGGCCGTAGCGCAACTCCAGCGCCAGCACGCCGATCAGCAGCCAGCAACCGAGCACATGCGCGGTGCTCAAGGCCCGGGCCGGCAGGCTCGGTGCCAGACGTCGCAGGCTGATGAAATGCACGACGAACACCGCCGCCCACGCCAGCCAGCCGAAGTCCGCCGCCGGGTGAAAACGCGAATGCCACGCGGCCAGCAACACCAGCCCGGCCGCCGGAATCAGCAAGGTGCAAAGCAGACCGAGCGACGGCCATTTCAGACGCAAGGCCAACAGCGTCCACAACGCGACGCTCAGCGCAGCGACCAGCAGCAACAGTGGCGCCTGCAGATTCAACGGCGCAAACCGCAGCACTTCGCTGACCCACGCCAGCGCCCACCAACCGGCGCCCCACACCAGCAATACTTCCGACAGTCGCTGCAGACTCAGCACATCGAACGCCGAGGCGTGATTGCCCAATTGCAGGCGCCACGCCCCGATCATTGCCGCCAGACCCAGCACCAGCGGCGTCCAGAATCCGCCATGGGCCAGCGGTCGCAGCCCCTCGCTGGACAACGGCCCGAGCAGCTCGGGGCCGGCCAGCAGAAACGCCGCGCCGCCGATCAACTGCAACAACAATCCGAACACAAAACTCACGCGCTGCTTGAGGTACAGACTGAGCCAGATGATCAGCAAGCCACTGGCCGCCCACACTGCGCTCGCGGTCTGCCACGGCAGCACGAACAGCACCGCCAGATTGATCAGCACCAGCCCCGCCAGCAGCACCACCGACAAACCGCGCAGCAGCCGCACATCGCTGCGCACCATCTCGTCACGCGCCGCCAGCAACATACCGGCGATCAGCGCCAGACCGATCAGCGAAGCGCTGAGCAAACCGCTCCAGCCCGCGCTGAACACGGCCGCCGAATCCTCGCCCGCCCCTTGCAGGCGCAACAGGAATAACGCCCCGCCGAGCAACTGCACGGCAAACGCGGTGAACAGGAACGTGCGCGATTGCAGGCGCAAGCCAACAAACAACGTCGCCAGCCCGGCCAATGCCCAACTGATCGCCGTGCCCTGAGTGAAGAAGAACAGCGGCGCGAGCAGATACAGGAAGGTCAGCCCCAGACACGCCAGCGCCGGCAGCCCCTGACGCTCCCACGGCGAAACCTGCTCCGGCAACGCCTTGCGCAATTGATAGAAGCTGAACAGCAACGCCGCGCCGAGCATCAGCGCGCCCAGCGGCGCAGCGTCGAGCAGGCTGCTTTCGCCAACACGCAACTGACTGAGAAACGCCAGCGCCGAACCCAGTTGCAGCAGCAACGCGAAGGCCCGGGCCAACGGCCGGTGCTGACGCACGCCGAGCCAGAAAATCCCCGCGCCCTCCACCGCCCACGCGGCGGACGTCCAGCGCGCATCCAGCCCCAGCGGAATCGCCAGGCTGGCGAAAATCACCCCGAGCGCCAGGCAAGTCTCGCCCAGTAACATCGCCCGGCCACCCATCAACACTTTGGCCAGGGCCATATAAATCATGCCCAGCGCCAGCGCACTGAACGCAGCCGCGAATTCCAGATGCTGCACCAACGCGAATTGCAGGCCGAAACCCACCAGCGGCGGACCGAACAGCATCGTCCCATCGACGTAGTCACCCTTGCGCGCCGACCAGTGCAGCAGCGCCTCGCGATTGCTCTCCTCTGGGGCGTCCGGCATGTCCAGCAATTTGCGCCGGGCGAACAGCAGGCCGATGGCCAGGTACATCAGGAAGAACAGAATCAGGAACGGTTCGGTGCTCCACAGCAGTTCCGGCGTGTACGAACGCAGGCCCCAGGCAAAACCGATACCGAAGGTGCCGACGAAACCGATCAGGTTGAGCAGGCGCCAGGCCTTGAACCAGGCGATGGCCAGAATGCCGGCGTTGAGCAAGGCGAAATAACTGAACAGCGCGACATGGTTACCGGCGCCGGTCGAGGTCAGGATCGGCGCGGCGAACCCGCCCAGCGCGGCGACGCAGGCCAGGGCGAGGGAATCCTGGGTAATGGCCAGAATGGCCGAAAACACCGTCACCGCCACCAGCAAGCCCAGCGCGGCAGACGGATCGAGTAGCGGATGCAGACGCATCGCCGCAAACACCGTCAGGTACAGCACCGCGATCCCGGTGCCTTGGAGCATCAAGGCGTAGCTGTTGTTGCGATGGCGCAACCACCAGCCCAGCGCCAGCAAGCCCAGCGCTGCCGCCGCGACTCCGGCGTAACGCAACTCGATCGGCACCACCATGCCTTCGGTGGCGTAGCGCAGCAGGAACGCCAGACCGAAAAACAACAGCACCACGCCGACCCGCAGCACGGTGTTGCCACCGAACAGCCAGTTGCGCGCAGCGCTGATGCCGCGCTCGATGAAGTTCGGGCCACGGGGTTCGGCGGGTTGTCGGGGTTCAGGCGTAACGGCGTCCAGACGCCAGGCATCGACCGGCAGCGGCTGGCTGGATTCGCTGGCGGCGACGGCAACAGGTTCGAGTTCGGGCGGCAGTTCCCAGACCAGCTCGGGTTCTGCGGCAGAGGGTTGTTCAACTACCGTGGCGGGTTCAACGACCGTTACGCTGGCCGGCGCGACGCTCGGCGGCGCTGGTGAATGCGCCGGAGCGCCTTCCAGCAGGAACAGGCGCTGCTCGACACCCTGCAACGCGATCTTCACGTGATCCAGCTGACGCTGTTGCTCGGCGGCCTGTGAACCGAGCCGGGCAATGCGCATCGCCTGGCCGATGGCGAGCCCGAGCAAGGCACCCAACAGCGCATCGCTGAACGACTCGTCGAGCAGCCAGCCGAGCAGCAGCCCGATCAACATGAACATCCATTGCATGGTCGATATCCCTGAGCAACCCCGTGGCGGGGCGGAACCAAGGCTCAGTATATCGGCCCGGCCCAACAATCGTGGGGCCGGGCGCACATTTGTCGCTAAAAGTTACTCCAGTGCCTTCCAGATATCCGTGGCGTACTCGCGGATGGTCCGGTCGGATGAGAACCAGCCCATGCGCGAAGTATTCAGCACCGCCGAGCGCCACCAGTTATTGGCGTCGTGCCAGAGCGCATCGACGCGCATCTGCGCCTCCCAGTACGAGTCGAAATCGGCACAGACGAAGAACCGGTCGTAATCCACCAGCGAATCGATCAGCCCGGTGTAGCGCGACGTGTCGTCCGGCGAGAACACCCCGCTGCGGATCGCCTGCAACACATCGTTGAGGCGATGGGACGCGGCAATATCCGGCACCGCGCTGAACTCGTGGTTCTGCTTGCGCGCTTCGACCTGTTGAGCGCTCAGGCCAAAGATGAACATGTGCTCGGCGCCGATGCTCTCGCACATTTCCACGTTGGCGCCGTCGAGGGTGCCGATGGTCAGCGCGCCGTTCAGGCCGAACTTCATGTTGCTGGTGCCCGAGGCCTCGAAACCGGCGGTGGAGATCTGCTCCGACAGGTCCGCCGCCGGAATGATGCTTTCCGCCAGGCTGACGTTGTAATTGGGCAGGAACACCACTTTGAGCAGGCCGCGCACGGTCGGGTCGTTGTTCACCACCCGGGCGATGTCGTTGGTCAGCTTGATGATCAGCTTGGCCTGGTGATAACTCGCCGCCGCTTTGCCGGCGAAGATTTTCACGCGCGGCACCCAGTCGATTTCCGGCTCGGCACGGATCGCCTGATACAACGCGACGGTGTGCATCAGGTTGAGCAACTGGCGTTTGTATTCGTGGATCCGTTTGACCTGCACGTCGAACATCGCCGCCGGGTTGACCGCGATCCCCAGCCGCTCATGGATCAGGTAAGCGAGGGCTTTTTTGCTGTGCAACCGCTGCTCGGCAAAGGCTTTGCGAAAGGCGGGCTTTTCAGCGAACGGTTCGAGATCGAGCAGGCGCTCTTCAGGGTTGTCGAGCACGTCTGGACCGAGAGAGTCGATCAGCATCGACGTCAGCTCCGGGTTGGCCTGATACAGCCAGCGGCGGAAGGTGATGCCGTTGGTCTTGTTGTTGATCCGCTCCGGATACAGCTTATGCAGTTCGGCGAACACGGTTTTGCGCATCAGTTGCGTGTGCAACCCGGAGACGCCGTTGACACTGTGGGAACCGAGGAACGCGAGGTTGCCCATGCGCACCCGGCGGCCGTTGTCTTCCTCGATCAGCGACACCGCGCGCAGTACGTCGAAATCGTGAATGCCCTTGGCCCGCAGCGAATCGATGTGCTGGGCGTTGATCAGGTAAATGATCTGCATGTGCCGCGGCAGCATGCGCTCCATCAGCCCCACCGGCCAGGTCTCCAGCGCTTCAGGCAACAGCGTGTGGTTGGTGTACGACAGCGTATCGACGGTGACTTGCCACGCCGCGTCCCAGGCCACGTCGTAGACATCGACCAATTGGCGCATCAGTTCGGCGACGGCGATCGAGGGGTGGGTGTCGTTGAGCTGGATCGCCGCGTGATCGCCGAGGGTCAGCACCGAGGTGTGCATGTTGCGATGACGGCGCAGCAGATCCTGGAGCGAGGCGGCGACGAAGAAGTATTCCTGGCGCAGGCGCAATTCCTGCCCGGCTTCGGTGCTGTCCGCCGGGTAGAGGACGCGGGAGATACTTTCGGCCCGGGCCACTTCGGCGACCGCGCCCAGGTGGTCACCGGCGTTGAAGCGCTCCAGGTGCAGATCTTCCATGGCCCGCGCCCGCCACAGGCGCAAGGTGTTGACGCTCGCCCCGCGCCAGCCGACCACCGGGGTGTCATAGGCAATCGCCCGGACGGTTTCCGCCGGTTGCCAGACCTGTTTCGATTTGCCTTCGCTGTCGATCACCGTCTCGACGCTGCCGCCAAAGCCGATCGGATAGGCCACCTCCGGCCGCTCGAACTCCCAGGGATTGCCGAAATCCAGCCAGTGCTCGGTCTGTTCCTGCTGCCAGCCGTCGACGATGGCCTGACGGAACAGCCCGTGCTCATAACGAATGCCGTAGCCATGGCCGGCGATACCGAGGGTCGACATGCTTTCCATGAAGCACGCCGCCAATCGCCCGAGGCCACCGTTGCCCAGCGCCGCATCCGGCTCCAGGATGCGGATGCGCTCCAGATCGACGCCCAGTTCGGTCAGCGCCTCACGGGCAACGTCCAGCAGACCGAGGTTGCTCAGGCTGTCGTACAGCAAACGACCGATGAGAAATTCCAGCGAGAGGTAATACACCCGCTTCTGGCCTTTGCGGTAGATCTGCCGGGTGTGGTCCATCCAGTGTTCGACCATGTGATCACGCGCCGCCAGGGCGATGGCTTCGAACCAGTCATGGTCGAAGGCGTGATCCGGGTCTTTGCCCACCGCGTAGGTGAGTTTGGTCAGGACGGCGTCGCGGAATGCGGCCACCTCTGCTTCGCGAACTAGTGGTTCTTGAGTCATCGATAGGACCTCGAGCGAGCGGGGAGTTGTCAGAGCCTAGACGGTCTGACCGACGGTAAGGGCTCTGGTTCGGCAGTTTTTACCGAGAGTGTGAGATCGACCGGCAATACTCTGGCGAATGCCTCAATGAATGCAGGGGCCGTGCCGAATTGTCGCCCCCTGCAACCGCACGAAGAAAAAATCTGGCGAAAGGTTGTTCAAAAATCCACCACTCCCGGTATGATCGCGCGCCCTGACGCACACGCCTGGTAAACACCCATGATGAAGCCCAACCTGATCGCCGCAGCCGAGATCGACCGTCTCGATACCTGGGCCAAATATTCGGCCCCGATGTGCGGCTCGTGCGTTTCCAGCTGCTGCACGCTGCCAGTCGAGGTCAAGATCAAGGATCTGGTGCGTATTGGTGTGGTCGACGAGTTCGAACTGGGCGACCCGCCGAAGAACATCGCCAAGCGCCTGCAAAAGGAAGGTCTGGTCGAGCGCTTCAACCAGAAGTCGGGGATCTTCACCCTGCAGCGCATGAGCAACAACGATTGCTACTACCTGGATCGCAAGAGCCGCCTGTGCACCATTTATGACAAGCGCCCGGACACCTGCCGCAACCACCCGAAGATCGGCCCGCGCCCTGGCTATTGCGCGTACAAGCCGAAGGAAGTGGAGCGGGTGCAGAACTCCCGTTCGATCGAGCGCTTCTGATCCCGACGCCTGATCGTTCCCACGCAGAGCGTGGGAACGAGACTGTCGAAAGCCAGACAAACAAAAACGCCCCCGGTCTCTCGACCGGGGGCGTTTTTTTCAAGCCTGGCTAAATCTTATGCCTTGGCTTTCTTGGCAGCGCGGGTACGCTCGCTTTCGTCCAGGATCTTCTTGCGAAGACGGATGGACTTAGGAGTGACTTCGCACAGCTCGTCTTCCTGGATGTATTCCAGAGCCTGTTCCAGGGTGAAGCGAACAGGTGGGACCAGAGCGATGGTTTCGTCTTTACCCGAAGCACGCATGTTGTCGAGCTTCTTGCCTTTGGTCGGGTTTACACCCAGGTCGTTGTCACGGGAGTTCTGACCAACGATCTGACCGTTGTAGATCTCCTGGCCGTGTTCTACGAACAGCTTGCCACGAGCCTGCAGGGTTTCCAGGGAGTAGGTCAGCGCCTTGCCGGTTTCAACCGAAACCAGAACGCCGTTCTGACGGCCGGACATGTGGCCCGACTTCACTGGAGCGTAACGGTCGAAGATCGAGGTCAGGATGCCAGCACCGTTGGTCAGGGTCAGGAACTGGTTACGGAAACCGATCAGACCGCGAGCAGGGATGTTGTATTCCAGACGAACACGGCCCTTGCCATCCGGCACCATGTTGCTCAGGTCGCCTTTACGCAGACCCATCTCTTCCATGACCTTGCCCTGGGATTCTTCAGGGATGTCGATGGTTACGTTTTCGAACGGTTCCTGCTTCACGCCGTCAACTTCACGGATGATCACTTCAGGACGGCCCAGGGCCAGCTCGAAGCCTTCGCGACGCATGGTTTCGATCAGTACCGAGAGGTGCAGCTCACCACGGCCGGATACCTTGAACTTGTCAGCCGAGTCGCCTTCTTCAACGCGCAGTGCAACGTTGTACAGCAGCTCTTTGTCCAGACGATCCTTGATGTTACGGGAGGTCACGAACTTGCCTTCTTTACCGCAGAATGGCGAGTCGTTTACCTGGAAGGTCATGGAAACGGTTGGCTCGTCAACGGTCAGCGGCTTCATCGCCTCGACGTTGTTGATGTCGCACAGGGTGTCGGAGATGAACAGCTCGTCGAAACCGCTGATGCAGACGATGTCGCCGGCTGCTGCTTCTTCAACGTCAATGCGGTGCAGACCGTGGTGACCCATCAGCTTCAGGATACGACCGTTGCGGCGCTTGCCGTCGGCGCTGATAGCGACAACCGGGGTGTTCGGCTTGACCCGACCACGAGCGATACGGCCAACACCGATAACACCCAGGAAGCTGTTGTAGTCCAGAGCGGAGATCTGCATCTGGAACGGGCCGTCACGGTCAACAGCCGGAGGCGGAACGTGGTCGACTACCGCCTGGTACAGCGCGGTCATGTCTTCGCCCATGGCGGTGTGGTCCAGACCGGCGATGCCGTTCAGGGCCGAAGCGTAAACAACCTGGAAGTCCAGTTGTTCTTCGGTGGCGCCCAGGTTGTCGAACAGATCGAAGATCTGGTCCAGAACCCAGTCAGGACGCGCGCCCGGACGGTCAACCTTGTTGATGACCACGATTGGACGCAGGCCGGCTTCGAAAGCCTTCTTGGTCACGAAACGGGTTTGCGGCATAGGGCCGTCCTGGGCGTCGACCAGCAGCAGCACGGAGTCAACCATGGACATAACGCGCTCAACTTCGCCGCCGAAGTCGGCGTGGCCCGGGGTGTCCACGATGTTGATGTGGTAGCCGTTCCAGTTGATGGCGGTGTTTTTCGCCAGAATGGTAATGCCGCGCTCTTTTTCCTGGTCGTTGGAGTCCATCACGCGCTCGTCGTTGAGCTCGTTGCGCTCCAGGGTGCCGGATTGACGCAGGAGTTTGTCTACCAGGGTGGTCTTACCATGGTCAACGTGGGCAATGATGGCGATGTTGCGTAGATTTTCGATCACTTGTGTATCTCGATCAGAGGATTCGGTTTGCTGACAAGTCTTGGCAGCGATTGACAGTAGTGTCCGGCATGGCCGTTACAGCTTGACGGCGGTGTCGGGGGGCCGGTGACGCAGGCCACAGGCAAACAGCCCCGGGCACTTAGCTCGGTCGATAAACGCGCACATTGGCATGCCCCTCACTGAGCAAATGGTGGGCATGCAGGCGACTCATCACGCCTTTGTCGCAATACAGCAGGTACTGGCGAGTAGGGTCCAGTTCCTTGAAACGAGCGTTCACTGCGTAGAACGGCATCGTCTGTACCTCTATGCCGGCGAGTTCCAGCGGGTCATCCTCGGCGGCATCCGGGTGACGGATGTCGATGACGATCTGACCGGCCAGCGCTTCGCTGACTTCTTCGATCTGCAAATCCTGGCCCAATTCGTCGATCACCCGATCGATCGGCACCAGTCTGGCGTTTGCGAGCGCACGCTCGAGCACCGCCATGTCGAATTCCTGCTCTTCATGCTCGACCCGGCCACGCTTGGCGGCGGTCTTGGGGTTGACCGAGATGACGCCGCAGTATTCCGGCATGTGCCGGGCAAAATCACCGGTACCGATCTGGTCGGCCGTGTCGATGATGTCCTGCTTGTGGGCGACGATCAGCGGCCGCAGAACCAGTTTGTCGGTGACGCAATCGATGACCGACAGGTTCGGCAACGTCTGGCTCGACACCTGGGAAATCGCTTCACCGGTGACCAGCGCATCGATGTGCAGGCGTTCGGCAATGCTCGACGCTGCGCGCAACATCATACGCTTCAATACGACGCCCATATGACTGTCGTCGACCTTGCCGAGAATTTCGCCCAGCACTTCTTCGAACGGGACACTGACAAATAGCACGCGTTGCGAGCTGCCGTACTTCTTCCAGATGAAATGCGCGACTTCCATCACGCCCAATTCATGGGCACGACCGCCCAGATTGAAGAAGCAGAAGTGCGTCATCAGGCCGCGACGCAGGATCTGGTACGCGGCAACCGTCGAGTCAAAGCCACCGGACATCAGGACCAGCGTCTGTTCCAGCGCACCGAGCGGGTAGCCGCCGATGCCATTGTGCTGGCTGTGGATCACGAACAACCGTTTGTCGCGAACTTCGATGCGGACTTCGATTTCCGGCTGTTTCAGATCGATACCGGCGGCACCGCACTCACGGCGCAGCTTGCTGCCGACGTATTTTTCGACGTCCATCGAGCTGAACGCATGCTTGCCTGCACGCTTACAGCGTACCGAGAAGATCTTCCCGGCCAGTGCGTCACCGTAGTGCTGCTTGCACTTCTCGGTGATGTCGTCGAAGTCGCCCAGCGGGTACTCGTCGATCTGCAGAAAGTGCGCAATGCCCGGCATGCACGTCAGCCGTTCGCCCATTTCTTTCAGGGCCTTGGGGTCGGTGACGCGGGTTTCCAGCTCGAGATTGTCCCACACACCGTTCACCACCACGGCCGGGTCCAGGTCGCGGAGCACGGTGCGGATGTTCTTGGCCAGCTGGCGGATGAATTTCGTCCGGACAGGTCGGCTTTTGATGGTGATCTCGGGGAAGACTTTTACGATTAGTTTCATGAAAACAGCGCGCGCAGGGCCAGCCGAAAAAGGGGGGCGCGGATTATAGCGGAAATTGCTCAAGGTTTAACCAGTTAATGTGCAGAAGGTTTTGCGCGCACCAAAACGGGTCATTTTTCAATTTGAGCGCTACATTAAAGGGCGAGATTTTCGCCGCCAAGGCTCTTTCAACCTTTAGAAGCGTGAATTTGGGGCAAAAAACCCATGCTGGGGCACTGGCATGCAATTTGCTCCCTTGTGAGGCAGGTTGCCTTGGCAGAGTATTCGCGCCGGCATCACCACTATTAAGGGCATCCACTACCCGCCCTAATTCACCCGGAGGACACTATGTCGAAGTCGGTTCAACTCATCAAAGATCATGACGTCAAGTGGATTGATCTGCGCTTCACGGACACAAAAGGCACTCAGCACCACGTGACCATGCCGGCTCGCGATGCGCTGGAAGACGACTTCTTCGAAGTTGGCAAGATGTTCGACGGTTCCTCCATCGCTGGCTGGAAAGGCATCGAAGCCTCCGACATGATCCTGCTGCCGGACGACGAAACCGCCGTTCTGGACCCGTTCACCGAAGAGCCGACCCTGATCCTGGTCTGCGACATCATCGAACCTTCGACCATGCAAGGCTACGATCGCGACCCGCGCGCCATCGCCCACCGCGCCGAAGAATACCTGAAGACCACCGGTATCGGTGACACCGTCTTCGCCGGTCCAGAGCCGGAATTCTTCATTTTCGACGAAGTGAAGTTCAAGTCCGACATCTCCGGTTCGATGTTCAAGATCTTCTCCGAACAAGGTTCGTGGATGTCCGACCAGGACGTGGAAGGCGGCAACAAGGGCCACCGTCCAGGCGTGAAAGGCGGCTACTTCCCGGTTCCGCCGTTCGACCACGACCACGAAATCCGTACCGCCATGTGCAACGCACTGGAAGAGATGGGCCAGACCGTTGAAGTTCACCACCACGAAGTGGCAACTGCCGGTCAGAACGAAATCGGTGTCAAGTTCAACACCCTGGTGAAGAAAGCTGACGAAGTTCAGACGCTGAAATACGTTGTACACAACGTAGCCGACGCTTACGGCCGCACCGCGACCTTCATGCCGAAGCCTCTGTACGGCGACAACGGTTCGGGCATGCACGTGCACATGTCCATCGCCAAAGACGGCAAGAACACCTTCGCTGGCGAAGGCTATGCCGGCCTGTCCGAAACCGCCCTGTACTTCATCGGCGGTATCATCAAGCACGGCAAGGCCCTGAACGGCTTCACCAACCCGTCTACCAACTCCTACAAGCGTCTGGTACCAGGTTTCGAAGCGCCGGTGATGCTGGCCTACTCGGCTCGCAACCGTTCTGCCTCGATCCGTATCCCTTACGTCAACAGCCCTAAAGGCCGTCGTATCGAAGCCCGCTTCCCGGATCCGGCCGCCAACCCGTACCTGGCTTTCGCAGCGCTGCTGATGGCCGGTCTGGACGGTATCCAGAACAAGATCCACCCAGGCGATGCTGCCGACAAAAACCTGTACGACCTGCCGCCTGAAGAGGCGAAAGAGATCCCGCAAGTTTGCGGCAGCCTGAAAGAAGCCCTGGAAGAGCTGGACAAGGGCCGCGCATTCCTGACCAAGGGTGGCGTGTTCTCCGACGACTTCATCGACGCTTACATCGCGCTGAAATCCGAAGAAGAAATCAAGGTCCGCACCTTCGTACACCCACTGGAATATGAGCTGTACTACAGCTGCTGATCCGGTAGCGCCGCGCTACGCGGCGTGACAAAAAGAGGCCTCCTTCGGGAGGCCTTTTTTTTGAGGCAGATTCCGACAGCCTCAATCCCCAAATACGCGAGCAGATTGCGCATCGTCCGGCATCAATCCTCGTGACCACCCCGTAGCCTTTTCCTCTTACGACCATTCGAGGAATAACACGATGAAACATTGCCTCTTCAAGACACTGCTGGCCACATTGCCAGTTCTGACCCTGCTGGGTTGCACCTCCGCCGACGAACCCGAGCAGACACAACGCAAGCTCTTGCTTGAAAGCAGCACCTCGTGGGACGGAACCCCTTACCTGCGCTATCCCGACGCCGCCCCCGAACTGTCAGTGCTCAAACTCAGAATTCCCGCCAATACCCAGCTCCAGTGGCACACCCACCCGATCCCCAACGCCGCCTACATTCTTTCCGGCGAACTGACGATCGAAAGCCGGGACGATGGCCGCAGCCAGAGTTTCAAGCAGGGAGAGGCCGTTGCCGAAATGGTCAACCGCGACCATCGCGGCGTCACTGGTGATGAACCCGTAGAACTGGTTGTGTTCTATGCTGGCGGCGAGGGTATTCCATTGTCGGAGTGATATCCGCTGCTCACAGGACGTCCGAATGCGGCCATTGCTGTTCATTCTGTTGCTGACTTGCGCGTGCACCGCATCAGCGCAGATCTACAAGTACACCGATGCCAGCGGCAACACGGCGTACAGCGATCACGCGCCGGACGGGGCGCAGGCACAGCCGGTGGAGTTGCCGCCGCTCAACAGCGTCCAGCCCCAGGCACCGAGCGCGCCCTCTTCAGTCACCCCCAGCCGTGCGCCAGCGCGCAATGCCTATGACGTGCTGGCGCTGACCGGCCTGCCCACCGAAGAGGCCCTGCGTGCCAACAACGGCACCTTCACCGTCAGCGTGCTGATCAAGCCGCGCCTGCAACCTCCGCACCAATTGCGCCTGCTGCTGGACGACGCGCCTTATGGCCAGGCGAGCAATGTACCGATCCTGCAACTGGTCAATATTGATCGCGGCGAGCATCGGCTGGCAGTGCAGGTGATCGATGGCGGGGCGATCATTCAGCAGAGCCCGGCGGTGGTGTTCACCGTGCAACGGGTGCACAAGCCATGACGCGAGGATTGATTGCCTTGTGCCTGTGGCTGAGCGCGTTTGGCGCATCGGCCGAGGTGTTCACTTACATCGACGCACAGGGCAATCGGGTCTATACCGATCAGCCACGCGGGAATGCGAAGCGTGTGCCGCTGACCCCCAGCAATCGCATGGCCTCGAACCCGGCCGGTGCCGCACCCGTCACACCGTCGAAGCAACCAGCAGAGCCGCCGCTCCGCTACGACATGCTACGTGTGCTGATCCCCGAGCCGGACGCAACCATTCGCAGCAGCGCCGGCGAGCTGATCGTCAGCGTCACCAGCGAGCCAGGCCTGCAAAAAGGTCATCGGTATCGCCTGCTGCTGGACGGCCAGGCCGTCGGCGAACCCGGTCTGAGCCCGGTGTTCCCGCTGAGCAACATTGATCGTGGCAGCCACAACCTGTCGGTGGAAATCCTTGATGCCCACGGCCGAACCGTGGAAAAAACCGCGAACCAGCCGTTCCACATGCAGCGCATCTCCCTGGCGCAGAAACGCCAGGTCAAACCCTGCATCACCGCCGACTACGGCGTGCGCCCGGAATGCCCGCTGAAAGACAAACCCGCCGAACCGAAAAATCCTTTCCTGCGTTTCTTCTGACGCCGCTCAGTTTTGCGCACTATATTGGTGCACCGCCCTGCACCGTACTCACATTTCAACCCATTTTGGTTCGAAAGTACCCGCCAGAGCGGTTTGATTGCCACGCAAACGAGCGTCAAACGCCCGTTTCAGGGGTTGAACGCTTCTTTTCGGAGCCTTGGTTTGGTTTTTGCATTTTCCTCGCATCAGCGCTGTATCCCTGCGCGCGCCATGCTCCAAAAGAGGTCCTCATGACCATCAGTGACGCACTGCATCGCTTGCTACTCGACAACCTGACCACCGCCACCATCCTGCTCGACAGCGAATTGCGCCTCGAGTACATGAACCCGGCGGCGGAGATGCTGCTGGCCATCAGCGGTCAGCGCAGCCATGGGCAGTTCATCAGCGAGCTGTTCACCGAGTCCACCGAGGCGCTCAACTCGTTGCGCCAGGCGGTGGAACAGGCGCACCCGTTCACCAAGCGCGAAGCGATGCTCACCGCCCTCACCGGCCAGACCCTGACGGTGGATTACGCGGTGACGCCGATTCTCAGCAACGGCGCGACCCTGCTCCTGCTGGAGGTCCATCCCCGTGACCGCCTGTTGCGGATCACCAAGGAAGAAGCACAGCTGTCGAAGCAGGAAACCAGCAAGATGCTGGTGCGCGGCCTGGCCCACGAGATCAAGAATCCGCTGGGCGGCATCCGCGGTGCCGCGCAACTGCTGGCCCGGGAACTGCCGGAAGACAGCCTGCGCGACTACACCAACGTGATCATCGAAGAGGCCGATCGCCTGCGCAATCTGGTCGACCGCATGCTCGGCTCGAACAAACTGCCGTCGCTGGCCCTGTGCAACGTCCACGAAGTGCTGGAGCGCGTCTGCCAATTGGTCGAGGCCGAAAGCCAGGGCTGCATCACGCTGGTGCGCGATTACGACCCGAGCATTCCCGACGTCCTGATCGACCGCGAACAAATGATTCAGGCGGTGCTGAACATCGTGCGCAACGCGATGCAGGCCATCAGCAGCCAGAACGAGCTGCGCCTGGGCCGCATCAGCCTGCGTACCCGCGCCATGCGCCAGTTCACCATCGGCCACATCCGCCATCGCCTGGTGACCAAGATCGAGATCATCGACAACGGCCCGGGCATTCCGGCGGAACTCCAGGAAACCATCTTTTTTCCCATGGTCAGCGGCCGTCCGGACGGTACCGGGCTCGGCCTGGCCATCACCCAGAACATCATCAGCCAGCACCAGGGCCTGATCGAGTGTGACAGCCACCCCGGCCACACCACGTTTTCGATCTTTCTGCCACTGGAACAAGGAGCCACATCGACATGAGCCGTAGTGAAACCGTGTGGATCGTCGATGACGACCGTTCTATCCGTTGGGTTCTGGAAAAAGCCCTGCAACAGGAAGGCATGACCACCCAGAGCTTCGACAGCGCCGATGGCGTGATGAGCCGCCTCGCGCGCCAGCAGCCGGACGTGATCATCTCCGACATCCGCATGCCCGGCGCCAGTGGCCTGGACCTGCTGGCACGGATCCGCGAGCAGCACCCGCGGCTGCCGGTGATCATCATGACCGCTCATTCCGATCTGGACAGCGCTGTCGCCTCCTATCAGGGTGGCGCGTTCGAGTACCTGCCCAAGCCGTTCGACGTCGATGAAGCGGTGTCGCTGGTCAAGCGCGCCAATCAGCACGCCCAGGAACAACAAGGCCTGGAAGTCGCTCCGACTCTGACCCGCACCCCGGAAATCATCGGCGAAGCACCGGCGATGCAGGAAGTGTTTCGCGCCATCGGGCGCTTGAGCCACTCCAACATCACCGTGCTGATCAACGGCGAATCCGGCACCGGTAAAGAACTGGTGGCCCACGCCCTGCACCGCCACAGCCCGCGTGCGGCCTCACCGTTCATCGCGCTGAACATGGCGGCAATCCCGAAAGACCTGATGGAATCCGAACTGTTCGGCCACGAAAAAGGCGCGTTCACCGGTGCGGCCAACCTGCGTCGCGGCCGCTTCGAACAGGCCGACGGCGGCACGCTGTTCCTCGATGAAATCGGCGACATGCCGGCGGACACCCAGACTCGCCTGCTGCGGGTGCTGGCCGATGGCGAGTTCTATCGCGTTGGCGGGCACGTGCCGGTCAAGGTCGATGTGCGGATCATCGCCGCGACTCACCAGAATCTGGAAACCCTGGTTCACGCCGGGAAATTCCGTGAGGACTTGTTCCACCGCCTCAACGTGATCCGCATCCACATCCCGCGCCTGTCGGACCGTCGTGAAGACATCCCGACCCTAGCCAAGCACTTCCTCAGCCGCGCCGCGCAGGAACTGGCGGTGGAGCCGAAGCTGCTGAAAAGCGAGACCGAGGAATACCTGAAAAACCTGCCTTGGCCGGGCAACGTGCGGCAGCTGGAAAACACCTGCCGCTGGATCACCGTGATGGCGTCCGGGCGCGAGGTGCACATCAGCGACCTGCCGCCGGAATTGCTGAGCCTGCCACAGGACTCGGCGCCGGTGACCAACTGGGAACAGGCGCTGCGCCAGTGGGCCGATCAGGCCCTGGCGCGCGGTCAGTCGAGCCTGCTCGACAGCGCGGTGCCGGCGTTCGAGCGGATCATGATCGAGACGGCTCTGAAGCACACCGCCGGACGTCGTCGCGACGCGGCCGTGCTGCTGGGCTGGGGCCGGAATACCTTGACCCGCAAGATCAAGGAACTCGGCATGAAGGTCGATGGCGGGGATGACGATGAGGGCGATGAAGGCTGAGATTCAGCGCCAGCCTGCACCGCCGCAAGGCACCGTGACCCTTAATCGGGCACGGGAGCTGGTTAAGGCCTGCTCTAAAACACCCTGAAAATTCCATCCTGTAAAAAGACGAAGGCCCCGTATTACGGGGCCTTCGGCATTGTGTCGGGCTTTTTGTTTCAAAACGATAAAAACTGGCACGCGCCCTGCAATAACTCCATCAGGTGATTCGATTCACCGACCCTTTCGGGGGCCTTGGTACAGGCAGGCCGGGGATTCCCCTCTTTACACCGGACTCATCGAGTCCACCCTTTTGGGGCCCTTGATACAGGCAGGTCATGGGTTCCTTCTTTACACCGGCTCAGAACGCACTGCGATGAGCCCGCCCGTTTCGGGAACCTTGGTACAGGCAGGCCGGGGATTCCCTCTTTTATTGCTCCCGGAGATGGATCTCCAGCCGCCAGCGGTCATCGACCGCCTGGCCGGCCCATTCGCCCTGCAGCGGCCGCGCCGCCACCAGCGTCAGCAACAATCCCCCGTCACTCAACCGCGTCCGCCAGTTCACGTCCTTGCCGTTGAACTTGAGCTGGCCTTTCTGCGCCTGGCCTTCGGCCTCGAACAGCAATGCAATGCTGCCATCGACGATCTCGCCGTGCAGCCTGGGCTCGTTGTTGAACCAGACCGCCAGACCGCCATCGATCACCTCGACCTGCTGCAAGACGGTCGGGTCAGGCGTGGTCAAACGGCCGATCATCATCCCGACCATCACACCGACGATCGCCAGTGAAGCCATCACCCGCAGGAATAGTTTCGAACGCGGATCCGCTTGCGGCGTAGAATGCGCGTCATCTTTACCTTCGGAGCCGTGCATGTTTCACGTCATCCTTTTTCAACCGGAAATTCCGCCGAACACCGGCAACGTTATCAGGCTGTGCGCCAACAGCGGCTGCCACCTGCATTTGATCGAACCGCTGGGCTTCGAGATGGACGACAAGCGCCTGCGCCGCGCCGGTCTCGACTACCACGAGTATGCCACCTTGCAGCGCCATGCCGACCTCGCCAGTTGCCTGGAAAGCCTCGGCCATCCACGGTTGTTCGCCTTCACCACCAAGGGTTCGCGGCCGTTTCACGATGCCGCGTTCGTCCCCGGCGATGCGTTCATTTTCGGCCCGGAAAGCCGTGGCCTGCCGCCGGAAGTGCTCGATGCCCTGCCCGGCGAACAGCGCCTGCGCCTGCCGATGCGCGAAGGCTGCCGCAGCCTGAACCTGTCCAACACCGTGGCAGTGGCCGTTTACGAAGCGTGGCGGCAGAACGACTTCAAATAACACCGCCCAAGAAGACACCGCTGATCGTTCCCACGCTCTGCGTGGGAACGATCAGCCAAGAAAAAAGGTTCATCACGGATTGCCGGGAAACACGCTCTTGATCTTCATGAAAAAGAATTCGCTATCCCGGTAACCGTACGCCATCCGTTTGATGACCTTTATTCGATTGTTTATGCCTTCCAGCTGA
>NZ_BQHI01000032.1 GCF_021603585.1 Pseudomonas sputi
TGGAAAAGTGCGATGAATCAATTTGCGATTCTGTACGGAGATCGATTTATCAGGCCAACCTGGTAAAAGCACGGCCTGCCTGACGGCAGGCCGTTACCGGCCCGCACACAAAATATCTGACAGTCCCCTCAATTGTCGCCAAACAATTGGGTGGCAGTCGTACGCGGGTTGGCGAACCGGAGCAAAAGGAACCCGGCAGACCCGAAGGTCTCCCACGCACAACCGCCATGACTCGATGTGGCGGTAAACAATAGCCGCCATCATGGTTGTCGTGCGCCTTAAGCTTTCCGGGTCGCCAAACCCAGTGCTGAACATTCAGCATTGGGTGAGCTTAGGAATCAGGACTTCACGACGCAATCGGATGGCGGGGTTGCAAGCTGTAGGATTCTGCCGAGATTCGGCAGCGAATCCTGATGGCGGGAAGGTCGTTCCGACCTTCATTCGCGGGCAAGCCCGCTCCCACAGGGGGCCGCAGTCACAAAGAAACGAGGTGTTATTCAGCCGGCGGCGTCAGCTTCGCTTCCAGCTCCGCCACCTTCGCCTCAAGGCTCTCGAGCCGGGCGCGAGTGCGCGCCAGTACCACCATCTGACTGTCAAACTCTTCGCGACTCACCAGGTCCAGTTTGCTGAAGGCACTTTGCAGCAGCATCTTGAACTGGCTTTCGATTTCGGCTTTTGGCAACGGCGTGTCGCCGCTGAACAGGCGGGAAGCGGTGCCGCTCAGGGCGTCGAGGAAGTCTTTGGGCGCGAGCATGGGATATGTCCTGGAAACAATGGCCGGCAGTGTATCACGCAGTGTCTATAGTCATTGGCGCAGGCACGGATGCACGCTTTTCGCGCAACGGGATGCACGGCTGCGCACCGTTGTTGTGCGTATCCCGAGTGCCATTTGGGTGATGGCATCTGCGGCAGCCGCCAAGGGATTGAAATCAGTGGTTTTTGGCGAGATGGCAAGCTTTCTGCTTAGTCACCGTTGACCCATGCACTGATGCAGTCGCTGTGACGAATGCAGTGCGGCAGACGGAGCGGGGAGTTTCGTCTGGAGCGGTTAGCTGGCGTCGACAACGAAGCGTTACAAAGCCAGGCACTGCGCTTAGACTTGAGTCGGGTTTGTTTTCCTGGGGCAAGTCCACCAATTCGGGAGAGAGTTTCATGAAGCTAGTCACTGCCATCATCAAGCCGTTCAAGTTGGACGACGTGCGCGAGTCGCTGTCCGAAATCGGCGTGCAGGGCATTACCGTTACTGAAGTCAAAGGCTTCGGTCGGCAGAAGGGTCACACCGAGCTGTATCGCGGCGCGGAGTACGTGGTCGATTTTCTGCCCAAGGTAAAAATCGACGTTGCCATCGACGACAAGGATCTGGATCGGGTTATCGAGGCGATAACCAAGGCTGCCAACACCGGCAAGATCGGTGACGGCAAGATCTTCGTGGTCAATCTGGAACAGGCGATCCGCATCCGTACCGGCGAAACCGATACCGACGCGATCTAAACGCCGCCACAAACCCAACGCCCCAGGAGAAAACAATATGACTCTGCGTAAATTCGCAGGGCTAGGAGCCCTGTTGTCTATCGTAATGCCCGGCCTGGCCATGGCGGCAGACGAAGTGGCAGCCCCAGTCCTGAACTCCGGCGACACCGCCTGGATGCTCACCTCTACTGTCCTTGTGCTGTTCATGACCATTCCCGGTCTCGCGCTGTTCTACGGCGGCATGGTTCGGTCGAAAAACATTCTTTCCGTGATGATGCAGTGCTTCGCCATTACCGGTCTGATCAGCGTGCTGTGGGTCATTTATGGCTACAGCATCGCGTTCGACACCACCGGCATGGAGCAGGGCGTCGTCAACTTCAACTCGTTCGTGGGCGGTTTTGGCAAGGCGTTCCTGGCCGGTGTCACGCCAGCGAGCCTGACCGGCCCGGCGGCGCTGTTCCCCGAGGCGGTGTTCATCACCTTTCAGATGACCTTTGCGATCATCACCCCGGCGCTGATCGTCGGTGCGTTCGCTGAGCGGATGAAGTTCTCCGCGATGCTGATCTTCATGGGCATCTGGTTCACCCTGGTCTATGCACCGATCGCGCACATGGTCTGGTCCGGCAACGGCGGCCTGATGTGGGACTGGGGCGTACTCGACTTCGCCGGCGGCACCGTGGTGCACATCAACGCCGGTGTGGCCGGTCTGATTGCCTGCCTGGTACTGGGCAAGCGCAAAGGCTTCCCGACCACGCCGATGGCGCCACACAATCTGGGTTACACCCTGATGGGCGCAGCGATGCTGTGGGTTGGCTGGTTCGGCTTCAACGCCGGTTCCGCTGTCGCCGCCAACGGCACCGCCGGCATGGCGATGCTGGTGACCCAGATCGCGACTGCCGCTGCCGCACTGGGCTGGATGTTCGCCGAGTGGATCACTCACGGCAAACCCAGCGCACTGGGTATCGCCTCCGGCGTCGTTGCCGGTCTGGTGGCGATCACGCCGGCCGCTGGCACCGTGGGCCCGATGGGCGCCCTGGTGATCGGCCTGGCGGCGGGCGTGGTGTGCTTCTTCTGCGCCACCACCCTGAAACGCAAACTCGGTTATGACGATTCCCTGGACGCCTTCGGCGTGCACGGTATCGGCGGTATCCTCGGCGCAATCCTGACCGGTGTGTTTGCCGCACCGTCGCTGGGTGGCTTCGGCACCGTCACCGACATCGCCGCACAAGTCTGGATTCAGTGCAAAGGCGTCGGCTTCACCGTGATCTACACCGCGATCGTCACCTTCATTATCCTGAAGGTACTGGATGCCGTGATGGGGCTGCGCGTGACCGAGGAAGAAGAATCGGTCGGCCTGGACCTGGCACAACACAACGAGCGCGGCTACAACCTGTAAGCACGCGCCGCCAAAAACTTGCCCGGCTTGCCGGGCATTTTTTTGTCTGGAATTTGTCTTTCCTGATACAGCTGAAAGGATTTTTCGTACTGCTTTGGTCGTGTTTACGACGAGTGTTTTTCTGCGGTCAAAGGCTTACATCATTGAAGGAATATTAGGGCCTTTGTTTTTTTCCAGAGCGCGCTAGAATGCGCCCCGAACGTGCGGAGAACTGTATGTGGCAACAGACTCTGATAACCCTGCGGGCAAGGCCCCGGGGCTTTCATCTGGTGACGGATGAGTTGCTCGCCGGCCTGCCTGAACTCAAGGCATGCCGGGTCGGTCTGTTGCATTTGTGGCTGCAGCATACCTCGGCGTCGTTGACCATCAACGAGAACGCCGATCCGGCGGTACGTCGCGACTTCGAACGATTTTTCAATCGTCTGATCCCACAAGGAACAGACGGCTATGAGCATAACGACGAAGGCCTGGACGACCTCCCGGCGCACTTCAAGGCCAGCGTGCTGGGGTGTCAGATCAGTTTGCCGGTAACGGCGGGTCGACTGGCACTGGGTACCTGGCAAGGCGTTTACCTGGGCGAGCACCGTGACCATGGCGGTGCCCGTAAAGTCCTCGCCACCTTGCACGGTGAAGGGGCATGAACCGTTGGTCACCAACGGTTACCGATTTTTTTCCGGCGGCTTTCGACAGTCGCCAAAGCTGGTCTATAACTAATCTGCTTTTCGCAAGTCATGAGGTAGAACATGAGCGACGATGATCTGGAAAACGACGACCTCGAAGTAGGCGACGAAGACGAGGCCGAAGACGGTCTGGAAGCAGCAGCGGAAGACGTTGCTGAAGACGATGGCGGTGACGATACGCCGGCCCCGGCTGCCAAAGGTAAAGCCAAGGCTGCGGTGTCGGTCGACGAGTTGCCGAGCATCGAAGCCAAGAACAAGGAGCGCGACGCCCTGGCCAAGGCCATGGAAGAATTCCTTGCGCGCGGTGGCAAGGTTCAGGAAGTGGAGGCCAACGTGGTCGCCGATCCGCCCAAGAAGCCGGACAACAAGTATGGCAGCCGCCCTATCTGAGGCGTGCCGTTTGCTTGCTGAAAAAGCCCGCCGTCGCTGCGGGCTTTTTCATGGGCAGAAGAAATCTAGCTGCGGCTGTTCCAGCGGGCGAGTACCGCGGGCAGATCGTTCAGGCTGCGAATCTCGGCATCCGGCAGGCGCTCCGCTTCCCAGACCTTGCCGGCGGGGTTGAACCAGATCGCTCGCAAACCGGCCTGCTGCGCTCCGGCGATGTCATCCCCTGGATGATCGCCGATATGCACCGCCGCTTCGGCGCTCACGCCACCGCGCTGCAAAGCCTCGTGGAACAGTCGCGCATCCGGCTTGGCGATGCCGATGTCTTCGGCGCACAGCGCAAACCTGAAGTAATCCGCCAGCCCGAGACGACGTACATCCGCATTGCCGTTGGTGACCACGCCGAGAGCGTAGTGTTTGGCGAGGGTTTCCAGAACTGGTTCGACCTCCGGG
This sequence comes from Pseudomonas sputi, assembly GCF_021603585.1. Taxonomy (GTDB): domain Bacteria; phylum Pseudomonadota; class Gammaproteobacteria; order Pseudomonadales; family Pseudomonadaceae; genus Aquipseudomonas; species Aquipseudomonas sputi. The sequence continues at coordinate 4,384 of NZ_BQHI01000032.1, forward strand.
AACACCTCGATCTGATGCCGCGCATGCAGAAACACTTCAAAACTCTTGTCCGCCAGATCCGAGGCTTCGCCGTGGGCGTACCCGGCCTCTTCCAGCGCATGGAACAGCACCCGCCGCCGCAGTGCGCTGATGCGATGCTTGAGACCCGGTTCGCTGGTCAGTACCCGCTCGCGGATCGACCACAGATGCTCCACCGGTACCGCGCCCAGATTCGGCGCATGTTCGCTTAGCCATTCGCGCAAAACCGCTTCGGCGCTGACGATCACCGGGGCGGTGTCCCACAGGGTGTCGTCGAGGTCGAAGGTGATCAACTGGATGCTCATGAATCGTCGCCTTTCATGCGTTTGGCCCGTGGATGGGCGCTGTCGTAGACCGCCGCCAGGTGCTGGAAGTCCAGGTGGGTGTAGATCTGGGTGGTCTTGATGTCCGAGTGGCCGAGCAGTTCCTGCACCGCTCGCAGGTCCTGAGAGGACTCGAGCAAATGGCTGGCGAAGGAGTGTCGCAGCATGTGCGGGTGCAGGTTCTGCCCCAGTTCGCGCTCGCCGGCGAGTTTGACCCGAACCTGTATCGCGCGCGGGCCGAGGCGTCGGCCTTGCTGGCTGACGAAAACGGCATCGTCCGCCGGGTTGGTCAGCGCCCGCAGCGGCAGCCATTGCTCCAGTGCTTCCCGAGCCTTTTTGCCGACCGGTAACAGGCGCGTCTTGCTGCCCTTGCCGAGCACCTGAACCATGCCGTCGGCCAGATCGAGCTGATCGAGATTGAGCCCGGTCAGCTCTGACAGGCGCAGCCCGGAAGAATAGAACAGCTCCAGAATCGCCTGATCACGCCGAGCCAGGAAATCGTCCTCCACGGCCCCTTCGAGCAGTTGCAGGGCGCGGTCGGTATCGAGAGTTTTTGGCAGGCGGCGCTCGCCTTTGGGGGGGGCCAGACCGGTGGCCGGATCGTGATCGCAGAGGCCTTCGCGATTCAGATAGTGATAGAGCCCGCGCACCGCCGAGAGCAGGCGCGCCAGGCTGCGCGAGGACTGACCCTGGGCATGCAGGCGGGCGATCAGACTGCGCAGGCGCTGGATGTCCAGGGCCTGCCAGCTGCCGATGTTTTGTTTGTTGCACCAGCCGAGGACTTTGTCGAGGTCGCGTCGGTAGGCCGACAGCGTGTGCGGCGACACCTGCCGCTCACTGCGCAGGTGTTCGCAGTAAGCGTCCAGTTGTCGTTCCATGGTCAGCGTACCGAGCGCAGGGAGCTGTTGACCCGTGGCAGCACGCGACCCATGACTTCGGCGATGTAGCTGAGGAACAGCGTGCCGACCGAACTCTTGTAATGCTGCGGGTCACGGCTGGCGATAGCCAGAATTCCGTGGATGCCCTGATGGCTGACGGCGACCACGGCGGTGGAGCCGATCTGCTTGCGCTGCTCTTCGCCAAACAGGAAGTCCAGTTCATGTTCGCGCAGGCTGCCGCTGACGCTCTTGCCTTCGGTGAGCAATCCGCCAATGGCAGTTTGCGCGTCGGCGTGGGTGACCCAGCGGCCGACCGGGGCTGGGTTGTCGCCGAGCAGGATCAGGCTGACGAAGGGCACCTGGAAATCCTGACGCAGGCTGTCTTCAACGCTGATCACCACGTCTTCCAGAGTGGCAGCGTCCATCAGTGCAAGGATCAGGCGACGGGTCTTGTCGAACAGGCGATCGTTGTCCCGGGCCACGTCCATCAAGTGCGAGAGGCGATGCCGCATCTCGATGTTGCGGTCGCGCAGGATGGCCATCTGGCGCTCGACCAGCGAGACGGTATCGCCGCGCTGATGAGGGATGCGCAGGGACGGCAGTAGATCTTCATGCTCGACGAAGAAGTCCGGATGAGCCTCCAGGTACGCGGCAACGGCTGCCGCCTCCAGGCTCTCGGACGCTGATTCACCGGACTGTCGGGCGGGTACCTGAGGCTTATCGGTCATGGCTTCTGCTCACTCAAAGACGCACTTGTCCTTCGTATACGCGCACTGCCGGGCCGGTCATCAACACCGGTTGGCCGGGGCCTGCCCACTCGATGGACAGACGCCCGCCCGGCAGGTCGATCAGCAGTGGCGAATCCATCCACCCCTGACTGATCGCCGCTACAGCAGCAGCGCAGGCACCGGTACCGCAGGCCTGGGTTTCCCCGGCGCCACGTTCCCACACGCGCAGTTGCGCGCGATGGCGGTCGATGACCTGGAGAAAACCGACGTTGACCCGCGCCGGAAAGCGCGGATGGTGTTCGATTTTCGGCCCCAGTTCATGCACCGGTGCGGTGTTGATATCGCTGACTCGCAGCACCGCATGGGGGTTGCCCATGGACACCGCGGCCAGATCGACGGGCTTACCGTCGACATCGACCTGATAACTCAGGGCCTGCTCCGGCGCCTGGAACGGAATATCCGCCGGCACCAGGCGCGGGGCGCCCATGTTCACGCCGATCTGGCCGTCGTTACGCACGTCCAGTTCGATGATGCCGCCCTTGGTCTCGACGCGAATCTGCCGTTTGGCGGTCAGGCGCTTGTCGAGCACGAAGCGGGCGAAGCAGCGCGCACCGTTGCCGCACTGCTCCACTTCGGAGCCGTCGGAATTGAAGATCCGGTACCGGAAATCCACATCCGGATTGCTCGGCGCTTCGACGATCAGCAACTGGTCGAAACCGATGCCGGTGTGCCGGTCGCCCCACATTTTTGCGTGCTTGGGCTGAATATGCGCGTGCTGGCTGACCAGGTCGAGAACCATGAAGTCGTTGCCCAGGCCGTGCATCTTGGTAAAACGCAGCAGCATGGGGTTACTCCGGCAGCAGGCTTTCGCCGGCAAACAGCTCGGCCACGGTTTCGCGGCGACGCACTTCAAAGGCCTGATCGCCATCCACCAGCACCTCGGCGGCACGGCCGCGGGTGTTGTAGTTGGAGCTCATCACAAAACCATAGGCACCGGCCGAATGCACGGCCAGCAGATCGCCTTCTTCCAGCGCCAGTTCGCGTTCCTTGGCGAGGAAGTCGCCGGTTTCGCAGATCGGGCCGACGATGTCGTAGGTGCGCGCAGCGGTCTCGCGCGGCTTGACCGGGGTCACGTCCATCCAGGCCTGGTACAACGCCGGGCGGATCAGGTCGTTCATGGCCGCGTCGACGATGGCGAAGTCTTTGTGCTCGGTGTGCTTGAGGTACTCGACCTGAGTCAGCAGCACGCCGGCGTTGGCGACGATGAAGCGGCCCGGTTCGAACACCAGCGCCAGATCACGACCGACCAGACGCTCACGTACAGCCTTGATGTAATCGGCGGCCAGTGGCGGCTCTTCATCGCGATAACGCACACCCAGGCCGCCACCGAGATCGATGTGGCGCAGGTGAATGCCGCAGTCGCCGAGGCGATCGACCAGACCCAGCAGGCGATCGAGGGCATCGAGGAACGGCGGCAGGGTGGTCAGTTGCGAACCGATGTGGCAGTCGACGCCGACCACCTCCAGATTCGGCAGGTGCGCGGCACGCACGTACACGTCTTCGGCGTCGGCGATGGCGATGCCGAACTTGTTCTCTTTGAGACCGGTGGAAATGTACGGGTGGGTGCCGGCATCGACGTCCGGGTTCACGCGCAGCGAGATCGGCGCTCGAACGCCCAGTTCGGCGGCGACCACTTGCAGGCGCTCGAGCTCGTCGGTGGATTCGACGTTGAAGCAATGCACGCCGACTTCCAGCGCACGGCGCATGTCGTCACGGGTCTTGCCGACGCCGGAGAACACGATCTTGTCCGGGCTGCCGCCGGCGGCCAGAACACGTTCCAGTTCGCCACGGGAGACGATGTCGAAACCGGCGCCGATACGGGCCAGGACATTCAGGACGCCGAGGTTGGAGTTGGCCTTGACCGCAAAACACACCAGGTGCGGCATGCCGGCCAGCGCATCGGCGTAGGCCAGGTACTGGGCCTCGATGTGGGCGCGGGAGTAGACGTAGGTGGGAGTGCCGAAGCGATCGGCGATGGCGGACAGCGCCACACCTTCCGCGAACAGCTCCCCGCCACGGTAGTTAAAAGCGTCCATGGCGATCCCTTAGTAAACGTCGTGCTTGTGTGCCTTGGAGACAGGCTGCTTTTGCGAAGACTGGGCTTGCTCGGCCGGGTCCTGATCTTCATCGGGCAGGTACAGCGGGCCTTTTTGACCACAAGCCGAAACAAGGCAGGCAACCGCGACGAGCGCAGCAAGGGAAGAGATCAGGCGCTTCATGGCGAAATCCTTGAAAATGCGTTAATTGCGCCGGAGTATACCGGCCACCCGGCAGCTTGCCTATGCGACGGAACTCCCGTCCGGCGGGGCTCGGGCTGCGGCGCGGAAACTTTTCCCGCGTGGCGGATGGATATTTCGTCGCCGGGCAGGGCGCTTGGTCGTTATCCTTTGCAATCGGCCGGCAGCGTCCGTATCTTGCGGCGCTTGAGCCTGATCAGACATTTTTTGAGGTTGCCGCAATGAGTTTGTCCGAAGCCCGTTTCCACGATCTGGTCGATGAAACCCAGGAAAAACTGGAAGACATCTTCGACGACAGCGACCTGGACATCGACATGGAGAACTCGGCCGGTGTGCTGACCGTCAAGTTCGAGAACGGCACCCAGCTGATCTTCAGTCGTCAGGAACCGTTGCGTCAGCTGTGGCTGGCCGCGGTGTCCGGCGGTTTCCACTTCGACTACGACGAAGAGAGCGAACGCTGGATGTGCGACAAGAGCGAAGAACAGCTGGGCGAAATGCTTGAGCGCATCGTCAGGCAGCAGGCCGGCACCGAATTCGACTTCGAAGGCCTGTGATTTCGTGACTGACACCGCGCCCGCCCGTCCGCCGAAGCCGCTCTACAGCAACGTCAGCCCGGCCGTGCCTTCGCCGTGCACCGGCGTGTGCCGGCTGGATGAGCAGAAGGTCTGCCTCGGTTGCATGCGCCCTGTCGAAGACATCCGCGAGTGGCGCTCGGCCGATGACGAGCGCCGCCGGGTGATTTGCGCGCAAGCGGCTCAGCGCCGGCAGCTCGCCGGAGCGTAGCTTGTATATTTTTTGAGCTGTGTTAGTGTCCGGAAACGCCTCAACCCATCGAGGCCTGGTGAAAACCCCGTCTTTTTTGGCGGGGTTTTGCTTTTTTTGTGTGCAGAAGAAAGGAGTCTGCCCGGATCATGACCGCACCTTCCATCACCCTTACCCGTCTGGACGTGCAACGTCTGGAGCGCCTGATCGACAGCCTGGATGACACGCTGCCGGGCGTGATTGCGCTGCAAACCGAATTGGACCGCGCCGATACCCTGGTCGGTCACGATGAAGTGCCTGCCGATGTCGTGACGATGAATTCCCGTGTGCACTGCCGTGAAGAGAGCAGTGGCAAGGACTACCACCTGACCCTGGTCTATCCGAAGCACGCCAACGCCGACGAAGGCAAAGTCTCGATCCTGGCTCCGGTCGGCAGTGCGCTGCTGGGCCTGAAAGTCGGTCAGCACATCGACTGGCCGGCCCCGGGCGGCAAGACCCTGAAACTGACCTTGCTCGAAGTCGAATCGCAGCCGGCCAACGGCGGTGATTTCCCGGAGTAACCCGCCTCAGACCTGCTCGAGGGCCTCGTTCAGAGAGCGTTCCAGGTCGGCCTTGTAGCGCAGATACAGATTGCTTGAACTCTGCCCGTCACCGATCACGCCCGACAGGTCCAGGTCGGTGATGTAGCAGCGGTAGCGCTCGGTTTCCCGGCGCTGCCCGACGATCTCCCGAGCGACCACGCTGAACAGCTGGTCGCCATGTTCCAGCTCGCTGAATTCCCGTTGATTGCAATACAGCGTGACCTGCACCTCGCCGGGGGCGGCTTTACCGACGATCGCCTGCACGTCGTAGAACGGTTTGTTGGCCGGCGTCTGCGGTGCCGGGCGCATTTCGACCCGTCGCGCGCGTCCCGGGCCTGATGGCAATAACTGGTAATACAAGATTTCAAGGCTGGCGGCGTGGCTGGAATCCATCGGCAGCGATGCTTCGCGCCGGAACTGGATCGACTGCAGGAACCGCTGCAATGGGACTAACAGGCTTTGCTCGTCGTGATAGGGCAAGTGTTGTTGCCACAGCGCATTGAACTCGTCGAGTACGTACAGCTCGGCGGTTTTTTCGGTGATCCGGTAGAACACTTGAATGCATTCAGGCTGGCCCATCGGCAGGATCAGTGCGAGGTCGTGGTCTTCCAGCGCCATCGGGTCCAGGTGCAACGGGCTGTAGCGCGGTTGCTCCTCGCCCAGGTAATCGAACAGCGCCGGCAGGGTGGCGAGGGCCACATGGCTGACCTGGCCCGGCACCAGTTCCAGCACGTGATAATGCTGCTGAACCTGAATCAGGTAGCGGTGATTCAGGTCGCTGAGCAACAGGGTCTGCGCGGTGTCGATGATTTCTTCCACCCGGCGCGCAATGAATTGCGCGCGGTTGTGACAGAAGCAACGCACCCGCAGCGACGGCTGTTGCGGTCCGCGCGGCAGGTTGTTGAGGTAATCGCGCAGGCAGTCCATCAGGGCATGCGGACCGTCGAAGCGGTTGACCAGCACTTCGTTCCAGCTGTTGAGCGTGACCTGATCCAGGGTCAGCACCAGGTTTTCGCGCACGCCGGCGTAGCTCAGCGAGTCCGTGCGTTCGGTGGTCATCAGGATGTTCAGGTCGCGGTGATGCTTGAGCGGATCGACCCCGACATTCACCAGCATCAACACCTCGCTCGGTACGGCGGCGCGCAGCAGCGGTTCTTCGGCAACGGTCGGCAAGGGCAGGGCGATGCTCTGTTGCAGGCTGCCGAGCAGGTTGAACAGCTCGAATTCGCTCATGTCGCTGGTGCCGGGGTGCAGGGCCAGTCGGGTGCTGCTGTCGATCACGCCGTTGCGGTGGCACCAGGTCAGCAGTTCCAGCAACTCGCGGCTGCGCTTGATCGGCGCGAAGTGTTCCCACTCCAGCGCCGTCAGGCTGCCGTTGTACAGGCCCCACTGGGTCTGGCCCGGTTCCTTTTTGTTCGGCGATTGCACCAGGGTCAGGGTGTCTTCGGCCAAGTCCGGGGCGATACCGGGATTGATGAACTCGACCTTGTCGGCCTTGCGTTCGAACGCGGCATACAGCCGCCGGCCGAGAACGTTGAGGTCGCGCTTGTTGATCAGGCTGACGGTCTGTTCGGTACGGGCGAACTGGGTCAGGAAGCGGTAGCTGTAATTCAGCTCGTTGACCAGCGCCCGGCGCTCGGCGCTGACCTGGCGGACTTTCCACTGGCTGCGGCTGTCGAGCAGCGCCAGTTGCCGCTGGTCCCAGTGCCATTCGCTGGCCAGTCTTTCCAGCAGCGAGCGCTGCCAGCTCTGGGTGCGGCTGTTGCCGGTGAGCTTGCGGTTGACCTTGAGGTACAGCGCCCGCCGCACGAGCTCAAGGCGTTCCGGCTCATTGCGCGCAGTGAGGTATTCCTCGATCCGCCGGTAAACCACCATGTACGGATCCAGCTCGTCGAGGTCCAGCCGATTGGCGAACACCGCCTGCTTGAAGCGCAGGCTCAGGCACCGCACATGGGGATGTTCGCTGGCGTAGACCTCGGTCAGCAGCAACTTGAGCACCGACTTGTAAGGCGATTCGATGCCCTTGAACAGTTGCCACAGCCCGGCGCCGACGAACTCGCCCGGCGGAATGTGCGCCATCGGCCCCAGGTCGAGGGTTTCATCGTTGCGGATGAAACGCTTGGAAATCAGGGTGTGGGTGTACGCGTCGTAGGCACGTTCTTCGTAAATCGGCACCAGCCACCAGATCGGCGTGCGTCCGGCGAGCCAGATTGCGGTGCGGTAGAACTCGTCCAGCAGCAAGTAATGCTGAGTGGTGCCGCAATCCTCGGAGCTGAGCTGGGTGTCGCGTTCGCCTTTGACAAAACGCACCGGGTCGATCAGGAAAAAGTGCGCCTCGGCCCCCTGGCTGGCAGCCCAGGTTTCGAGCAGCTGGCATTTTTTACGCAGCTCGGCCAGTTCACTGTCGCTCAGGTCGGGGGCGTGGCAGACCCACACGTCCATGTCGCTCTGGTCGGCCTGGGCAAGCGTGCCGAGGCTGCCCATCAGGAACAACCCGTGGATCGGCCGTGGCGGATTGCTGCCGTGACGCGGCTTGTGGGAGAACGAGCGCGTCAGGCGCTGAGCTTCGGCAAGCGCGTCGGCGTCGGGTTCGTAATTCGACAGCCCGGCCGGCGTGCTGCCCGAGACATAGCCGGGCAGCAGCGGATGATTGACGTGGAAAAACAGCGGCAGCAGCGTCAGCACACTTTGCTGGCGCGTCGACAGGCCTTCCCGCGCGCGGTTCAGGCGGCCTGCGTTGAGTTTGAGAAAGCGTGCGCGTAACTGGCTGAGTACCTTGCGGTCGATGCCTTCGTCCAGGTCGGGGCGGATTTCATGGGTGCGGGTCATGTCGGCTCAAACCGGCGCGCAGGGCTCGGAGGCAAGGGGTCTCGGGTGTCCGGGAGTTTAGCGCCTGAGCGGCAGGAGTTTTAAGCTGAATTTGTTTTTTGACGTCAGATTTCTATCGCGTGGCGATGGGCGATGTTCTTGGCTGGCCCGCGGAAATCCCGTGGCAGGGGTTTCCGTGGGCAAAGTCGGGAGGATCAGGCGGTTTGCTGCTCTTTGAGAATCGTCAGTACGGTTTGCACGTTTTGTGCGGCATCGCGACCGAGGCTGGTCAGGTAACCGCCGTCAGGCTGGTCGGTCAGTTCTTTTTCGAACAGACGTTGTGCGGCGGCAATGTGCTTCGGGGCAGCGGTCTGATGAATTTTCAGACCTTCCTGGGAACTGTCCAGGTTGAAGAGTGCAAGGACTTCCAGTTCGGCAACCAACTCAGGGGTAAGCGACATAAGGACTCCAGACTTTCTAGGAATTGGACGACAGCGCCCCTAAGGTGAACCTGCCGGCGCGGGCTGTCCAGTGCGCGTGTCAGGGTTTTTGTCCCAGGGTGGATTCCAGTGTAGTCAGGGGGCGGCAGAAGGCCGCGCAGATGGGTGACAAATTGTGTGGGAGCAGGCGAGCTCCCACAGGGCGGGGCCGTTTACTGCTTTTCCGGTGGCAGCTCCGGCAGGGCGCGCAGCGCCGTCTCGTACCACTCGCTGTCGAACGCGCGGTCGTCGTCGAGCATCGCGTCGATTTCGTAGGCCAGCACGTGGGCCATCAGATTCAGGATGTCGTCACGCTCGTAACCGACCAGGGTCAGCTTGTTGAAGGTTGCCTTGGCCGCTGGCGGGTTGTCGCTTTCGATCTGGTTCTCGATCGCTTCGATCAGCGTCGATTCGGTGAACGCTTCGTCATCATTGTCGATGTCAGTCGGCTCGCTCATGGCAGGCTCCTCAGGGAAAGGCGCCAGTTTACCCGCATTCAGCGGCGTGATGCTGCTGGCGAGAATCCCCGGGGCGATCTATAAACAGGCACTGCCCACCCCGCACGGCCTGGAGGCTATGTGATGTTCAAGCTCTATGGATTCTCTGTCAGCAACTACTACAACATGGTCAAACTGGCGCTGCTGGAAAAAGGCCTGCCGTTCGAAGAGGTCACGTTCTACCCGACGCCAACGCCGGAGTCCCTGGCCATCAGCCCGCGCGGCAAGGTGCCGGTGCTGGGGGGCGAAGGTGGTTACATCAATGAAACGATGGTGATGCTCGAATACCTCGAAAGTACCCAGAAGGGTACCCCGCTGTTACCGACCGAGCCGTTTGCCCGTGCTCAAGTGCTGGCGGTGGCCAAGGAAATCGAGCTGTACATCGAGCTGCCGGCCCGTGCCTGTTACGGCGAAGCGTTCTTCGGTACGGCGTTGCCGGAGGCGATCAAGGAAAAAACCAAGGCTGAATTGCTGCTGGGTTTTGCGGCGCTGGGCCGTCACGGCAAGTTCGCCCCGTATGTGGCGGGCGACAGCCTGAGCATTGCGGATTTGTACTTCCTCTACAGCGTGCCGCTGGCAGCTGCGGTGGGGCACAAACTGTTCGGTCTGGATTTGCTGGCGGAGATGCCGAAGGCCAGGGCGCTGCTGGAGCGGCTTGAGCAGAACCCGCACGTGCAGAAGATTGCCGCGGACAAGGATGCGGCGATGCCGGCGTTTTTGGCGATGATCGCAGCCAAAAAGTAGAAACTTGTCTTGAAGCCAGTTCGCGGGCAAGTCGAGCATTCGACTTGCCCGCGATGCTTTCAGCGGCTGGCGATCAACGCCTGACCGCGAATCACGGCAGCCTTGACCTGCGCCGGCGCAGTGCCGCCGATATGGTCACGGGCATTCACCGAGCCTTCCAGGGTCAGCACGGCAAACACGTCCTGCTCGATCTGGTCGCTGAACTGGCGCAGTTCTTCCAGGCTCATCTCGGCCAGATCCTTGCCGGTGTCCACGCCGTACTTCACGGCATGACCGACGATCTCGTGGCAGTCACGGAACGGCAGGCCACGGCGTACCAGGTAGTCGGCCAGGTCTGTGGCGGTGGAGAAACCGCGCAGCGCCGCCTCGCGCATGATCGCGTGTTTCGGCTTGATCGCCGGAATCATGTCGGCAAAGGCCCGCAGCGAGTCGCGCAGAGTGTCGGCGGCGTCGAACAGCGGTTCCTTGTCTTCCTGATTGTCCTTGTTGTAGGCCAGCGGCTGGCCTTTCATCAGGGTCAGCAGGCCCATCAGGGCGCCGAACACACGGCCGGTCTTGCCGCGCACCAGTTCCGGCACGTCGGGGTTTTTCTTTTGCGGCATGATCGAGCTGCCGGTGCAGAAACGGTCCGGCAGATCGATGAACTGGAACTGCGCGCTGGTCCACAGCACCAGCTCTTCGGAGAAACGCGACAGGTGCATCATCGCGATGCTCGCGGCGGAGCAGAATTCGATGGCGAAGTCACGGTCGGACACGTTGTCCAGCGAGTTGCCGCCGACGGCGTCGAAGCCCAGCAGTTGCGCGGTGTATTCGCGGTCGATCGGGTAAGTGGTGCCGGCCAGCGCGGCGCTGCCCAGCGGCATGCGGTTGGTGCGCTTGCGGCAGTCGACCAGGCGTTCGTAATCGCGGCTGAGCATTTCGAACCAGGCCAGCATGTGGTGCCCGAAGGTCACCGGCTGAGCGGTTTGCAGGTGGGTGAAGCCCGGCATGATGCTGGCGGCTTCGCGCTCGGCCTGCTCCAGCAGGCCTTTTTGCAGGCGGGTGATCTCGCCGAGGATCAGGTCGATCTCGTCACGCAGCCACAGGCGGATGTCGGTGGCGACCTGGTCATTGCGGCTGCGGCCGGTGTGCAGCTTCTTGCCGGTGACGCCGATGCGGTCGGTCAGGCGTGCTTCGATGTTCATGTGCACGTCTTCGAGGTCGACGCGCCAGTCGAACTGGCCGGCCTCGATTTCGCCCTGGATGGTCTTCAGGCCATCGATGATGCTGTCGCGCTCGGCATCCGTCAGCACGCCGACCTTGGCCAGCATGGTGGCGTGGGCGATCGAGCCCATGATGTCGTGGCGATACAGGCGCTGGTCGAAAGTGACGGAGGCGGTGAAGCGGGCGACGAAGGCGTCGACGGGTTCACTGAAGCGGCCGCCCCAGGACTGATTGGTCTTGTCAGTGCTCATGAATTCGCTCGTATCGGCTTGAAGAAAGAAGGCGTGAAACGCTGGCGCGGATAATAACAGGGTTGCCAATCCTGTCGCTGACACTGGTCGATACGTTTTTTTCTCATTCGCTCCGTCATAGTCGTCGGCGTCTTCGGGGGATTTGCGCAAGGATATTTTCCGATTGAGCAATATCGGCCCGACGAGCGTCTACAGTAGGACATAGGGGTCGGGTGGCCACGGATCGGGCAAAGATCCGGCCACCGACTATAAGAAGAGAGAGGGGTGGGTGTATTGGCCACTGGCATACCCTGCGTAAAACGCAGTCAGCGACGGGCGTCGGGCGGTACGTTGCGGGTGTCGGCAAATATTGCCGGCCGACGTACGGCACTTTTTGGCGCTCCCGCTAGTCTTAGCGTGGATCGCGGTGACGGACGTCACTCCACTTGTCTACGCTATCCTTGTGCGAGACTCACGCAGGAATCCAGCGCAATATGAATGTCCTGATCGTTGATGACGAACCACTGGCCCGCGAGCGACTCAGCCGAATGGTGAGCGAGCTCGAGGGCTACACAATCCTGGAGCCCAGCGCCACCAATGGTGAAGAAGCGTTGGCACTGATCGACAGCCACAAGCCGGATATCGTGCTGCTCGATATCCGCATGCCGGGCCTCGATGGCCTGCAGGTGGCTGCCCGTCTGTGCGAACGCGAAACCCCGCCGGCCGTGGTGTTTTGCGCAGGTCCCGATGAATTTGCCGTGGAAGCCCTGCAGGCCAGCGCCGTGGGCTATGTGGTGAAACCCGTGCGAACCGAACATCTGCATGACGCCCTGAAACGGGCTGAACGTCCCAACCGGGCCCAGCTCTCGGCCCTGACCCGTCCTGCCGCCGAAAGCGGTAACGGCCCGCGCAGCCACATCAGCGCCCGCACCCGCAAAGGCATCGAACTGATCCCGCTGGATCAGGTGGTGTACTTCATTGCCGACCACAAATACGTGACCTTGCGCCATGAAGGTGGCGAAGTCCTTCTGGATGAGCCACTCAAGGCGCTGGAAGACGAATTCGGCGAGCGCTTCGTGCGGATCCATCGCAATGCACTGGTGGCCCGCGATCGCATTGAGCGACTGCAACGCACGCCGCTGGGCCACTTCCAGTTGTTTCTCAAGGGCCTGAACGGTGATGCGCTGATCGTCAGCCGCCGGCATGTGGCGGGCGTTCGCAAAATGATGCAGGGGCTTTAGTCCGCAGGCTCCGGGCGGTTCTTCGTTCCTTTCACCAGGCATCGCAGGCCAGGGAGGCCACGCCGTATCTGATTCAGGTCAAAGTGGATTTGGCTGAGCTGTTATTATCCGCCGTATCTATTCAGTACGGATTGATCCATGTCCTCTCGCGAAATCCGCATCGCCACCCGCAAAAGTGCTCTGGCCCTCTGGCAGGCCGAATACGTCAAAGCCCGTCTGGAAGCAGCCCACCCGGGCCTGCTGGTGACGCTGGTGCCCATGGTCAGTCGCGGCGACAAGCTGCTCGATTCGCCCCTGTCGAAAATCGGCGGCAAGGGCCTGTTCGTCAAGGAACTGGAAACCGCGCTGCTGGAAAACGAAGCCGACATCGCCGTGCACTCAATGAAAGACGTGCCGATGGATTTCCCCGAAGGCCTCGGTCTGTTCTGCATCTGCGAGCGCGAAGATCCGCGTGACGCGTTTGTCTCCAATACGTATTCCAGCCTCGATGCGTTGCCTGCCGGCAGCATCGTCGGCACCTCGAGCCTGCGGCGTCAGGCGCAGTTGCTGACGCGCCGTCCGGATCTCGAGATCCGTTTCCTGCGCGGCAACGTCAACACCCGTCTGGCCAAGCTCGACGCCGGCGAGTACGACGCGATCATCCTCGCGGCAGCGGGCCTGATCCGTCTCGGTTTCGAAGAACGCATCACCTCGGCCATCAGCGTCGACGACAGCCTGCCGGCCGGTGGCCAGGGCGCCGTCGGTATCGAATGCCGCAGCGCCGACACGGAAATCCATGCCTTGCTTGCGCCTCTGCATCACGCCGACACCGCTGACCGTGTCACCGCCGAGCGTGCCCTCAACAAACATCTGAATGGCGGCTGCCAAGTGCCGATCGCCTGCTACGCCGTGCTCGAAGGCGATCAGTTGTGGCTGCGCGGTCTGGTGGGCGAACCGAGCGGCGGCAAGCTGCTCAGCGCACACGCTCGTGCACCGCGTGCGGCAGCCGAGACGCTGGGTGTGCAGGTTGCCGAAGACCTGCTCGGCCAGGGCGCCGACGATATTCTCAAGGCAGTCTACGGCGAGGCAGGTCACGAGTGACCACTTGGCGCCTGCTGCTGACGCGCCCGGCGGAAGACTGCTCGGCGCTCGCCGCCGTGCTGGCCGAACAAGGGTTTTTCAGCAGCTGTCTGCCGCTTTTGGAAATTGCGCCACTGCCGGTCTCTGACACAATGCGCCGCACGATCACGCAACTGCCGCGTTACAGCGCGGTGATCGTGGTCAGCAAGCCGGCGGCGCGTATCGTGGTGGGTTTACTCGACGCTCTGGGGCTGGCTGATCCGACGATGCCGTGGTTCAGCGTGGGGGCGGCGACCGCCGCTATCCTTCGCGATCGGGGGCTGGATGTGAGTTTCCCCGATGCGGGGGACGACAGCGAAGCCTTGCTGCAATTGCCGCGATTGCTGGCGGCGGTGGCGGTGCCCGGCTCGCAGGTGTTGATCCTGCGCGGGGAGGGCGGACGCGAGCTGCTGGCCGAGCGCCTGCGCGCGCTTGGTGCTAGTGTCGAATATCTGGAGTTGTACCGTCGCGACCTGCCGGACTATCCGTCGCAGGAGCTGCCCCGCAGGATTGCAGCGGAACGCCTGAACGGGCTGGTGGTCAGCAGTGGACAGGGTTTCGAGCACCTGCGCCAACTGGCCGGCGATACCTGGCCTGTGCTTGCGCAGTTGCCGTTGTTTGTTCCAAGCCCAAGGGTTGCCGAGCAGGCCACTGCCGCCGGGGCCCGAACAGTTGTGGATTGTCGCGGCGCCAGTGCCGCGGCCTTGCTGACGGCGTTACGGGAGCATCCCGGGCCCGTTCTCTAATGCAAAGGATGGATACGTGAGCGAAACAGCCTTGCCTAAAGATGACGTTCAACCTGTGATCGATGCGCCGGTTGATGCACTGCCACCGGCCGCCGAACCACGCCGAGGCAACGGATTGGCCATTCTCGCACTGCTGCTCGGCGCCGCCGGCGTTGCGGTGGGTGGCTGGGGTGTCTGGCAGGTGCGACACCTGCAGGCCAATACGCAGAATCAGTTGAGTCAGGTGCAGGCGTTGAGCGATCAGGCCCAGACCCTGAAGCTCAATGAGCAACGACTGACCGAGCGTCTCGGGCAATTGCCCGGCGCCGATGAACTTGCCGATCGCCAGCGTCTGGTGACCCAACTTCAGGGCGATCAGCAACGCCTCAATCAACGTCTGGAAACCGTCCTCGGCGCCAGCCGCAAGGACTGGCGTCTGGCCGAGGCCGAGCATTTGCTGCGTCTGGCCAGCCTGCGTCTTTCCGCCCTGCAGGACATCAGCAGCGCCCAGGCGCTGGTGCAGGGTGCCGATGAAATCCTGCGCGAGCAGAATGACCCCGGCTCGTTCGCCGCCCGCGAGCAAGTGGCGAAAACCCTGATAGCGCTGCGCAGCACCGAGCAGCCGGATCGCACCGGGCTGTTCCTGCGCCTGGGCGCCTTGCGCGATCAGGTCGTCGGCCTCACCGAGCTGGCGCCGGAATACAAGGATCGCGGCGATTCGCTGCTGGGTCTGACCGCCGATGGCGACGGCGCCAGTCGCTGGGCGCAGTGGTGGGATCAGATCTCGCGCTACATCCGCATCGATTTCAACGCTGACCAAAACGTCCGGCCGCTGCTTGCCGGCCAGAGCCTGAGCCAGGTGCGTCTGGCCCTCAGCCTTTCGCTCGAACAGGCGCAATGGGCCGCGCTCAACGGTCAGGCGCCGGTGTACACCCAGGCCCTGGCGGAGGCGCGTGACGTCCTCACGGGCAACTTCAACCCGGACAACCCGCAGAGCAAAATCATGCTTGAGCAGGTCGTGGAGTTGAGCAAACAACCGGTGACCGTCAATACGCCGGATCTCGCCGCAACGTTGAGCGCAGTGCAGGCGTATCTGGAGCGCCGCAACGTCAACGCCGAAGACTCGGTGAAACCCTTCGCCAAACCGGCCGCCAGCACCGCGCAGGAGGCGACACCATGAAGCGCCTGTATGTAATCGTGTTTCTGGTGATCGCGGCAACGGCGGCGCTGGGCCTGGCGATTGCCGAGCATTCCGGTTACGTGCTGGTCGCCTACAAAAGCTTTCGTTATGAATCGAGCCTGTGGGCGACCCTGGCAGTGGTGGCGGTGTTGTGGCTGCTGGTCTGGGGCATCAAGGCACTGGTCGAGCTGGTGCTGACCTCCGGTGGCGTGGTCAATCCCTGGTCGCGGCGCAACCGCAGCCGTCGCGTGCAGGTGGCAATCGAGCATGGTCAGCTCGACCTGGCCGAAGGCCGCTGGGCCAGTGCCCAGCGTCACCTGTACCGGGCCGCCGAAGCCGAGCGTCAGCCGTTGCTGTATTACCTGGGTGCCGCTCGGGCCGCCAACGAGCAAGGCAACTATGAGGAAAGCGATCGCCTGTTGGAGCGCGCCCTTGAACGTCAGCCGCAGGCCGAGCTGGCGATCGCCCTCAGCCATGCGCAGTTGCAGACCGATCGTGGCGATACCGATGGGGCGCTGGTCACCTTGCAAGCGATGCACGAGCGCCATCCGCACAATGCCCAGACCTTGCGCCAGTTGCAGCGTCTGCATCAGCAGCGCGGTGACTGGTCGTCCGTGATCCAGCTATTGCCGGAGCTGCGCAAGGACAAAGTCCTGCCACCGGCCGAACTGATCGAGTTGGAGCGCCGCGCCTGGGGAGAAAACCTGTCCCTGGCCGCCCGGCGCGAAGAAGATGGCACGGTCGGTTTGCAATCGCTCAACCGTGCCTGGCAGCAACTGACGTCTGCCCAGCGCCAGGAGCCGGCGCTGGTGCTGGCCTACGCCGAGCAACTGCGTCAGCTGGGCGCTCAGGTCGAAGCGGAAGAGGTGTTGCGCACGGCGCTCAAGCGCAAGTACGACAGCCATCTGGCGCGCCTTTACGGTCTGGTGCGCGGCAGTGATCCAGCACGTCAGTTGCAGACGGCCGAAGGTTGGCTCAAGGATCATCCGGGCGATGCCAGCCTGCTACTGACGCTGGGGCGTTTGTGCCTGCAAGCCAGTCTGTGGGGCAAGGCGCGGGATTATCTGGAAAGCAGCCTGCGAGTGCAGCGCAATCCGGAAGCGTGCGCCGAGTTGGCGCGCCTGCTGGCCCGGCTCGGCGATACCGAACGCAGCAATCTGCTGTTCCAGGAAGGGCTCGGTATGCTGGATGAACGATTGCTGGCTGCGCCATTACCTGTAGCGGTTCGAGCGTGATCAGAAAGGAGGAGCGTGCTCCTCCTTTTCTTTCCCGGTGACTGAATAGTTACCGGCGAATCCCTTCCCAAGTAAAATCCTACAGTGGACTACACCGAATCCTTCGATGTCTGTCGGGATTTCCCTACACTTCTGGTGAAGTGTCGTCAGCGACTCGCCTTGAAAGCCCAAGGCCCTTTCCTCTACCGTAACTGCCTGTCTTTATTGTTACGGATAAGCCATGTCGTTGGCCTGCTCACGTTCCCTGTTCTTTATGGCTTTCACTGCGGGGATTCTGGCCCTGGGAGCTTCCTATTACCTGGAATACGCAATTGGTCTGGTGCCCTGCAGTCTGTGCCTGGTCCAGCGTCTGTTCATGAGCGCACTCACCGTTTTTTGTGGTGTGGCGGCGATCCATGGACCACAGCGTTTCGGTCTGTCGCTGTATTGGATAATGGTGTCGCTGAGCAGTCTCGGCGGTATGACGGCGGCATGGCGGCAAGTGTTGTTGCAAGGTGATTCGCTGCAGAGGCTGGCGCATTGCACGCCCGATCCTCAGGAAATGTTCAGCAGCCTGCCATGGTTATGCGCACTGAGGCGGATGTTCTACGACTCTGCCGATTGCACGGAATTATCCTGGACTCTGTTCGATCTGAGTATTCCTGAGTGGAGTCTGCTGTTTTTCGTGGGGATGTCGATCCTCGCCGCTTACCAGTTGCTGCGGCTGGTCTGGATGGCTCTGCAGCGACCGCTCAGCGGCCAACCGTCGCACCCGGCGCTGGTCAGGGATTAAACACTTGTATGAACTTTCTCTCCTGCGTACCTTGAAGCCATAGGCGTGCGGGCATAATCTGGCCCGCATGTGTCATTGGAATTATGTTGCTCGATGACGCTCTGCCTGGCCGCCTCTCAAAGCAATAGCCACAAGAAGAGGCGCGGGTGTAGGGCAGCATGACCCACAAGGGAAGAGAGATCGCCATGCTCGAAAGTTGTCAGAATGCTCAGGAACGTTGGGGTGGAGTTCATCTGCTGATCGACCGCTGGCTCCAGGAGCGTGAGGAGTTGATCGCTGCCTATGACAAGCTGGGTGCCAAACCTCAAGCGCTGTCCGAGGATAGAAAGCCCTTGCAGGAATTCTGCGGCGTGCTGGTCGATTATGTCTCGGCCGGGCACTTCGAGATCTACGAACAGCTGACGAGCGAGGCCAAGGCCTTCAACGACAAGCGCGGTCTGGAACTGGCCGAGACGATCTATCCGCGGATCGATGTCATCACCGAAAAACTGCTCGCGTTCAACGACCTCTGCGATGAAGGCAAATGCGTTGCGGAGAAATTCAAGGAGCTGGGCGGCCTGCTTCATGAGCGCTTCGAGCTGGAAGACTGCCTGATTGAAGTGCTGCATACCGCACACAAGGAAGAGGATTCGGTTCAGGCCTGAACCTAACCTCGCAAGACACATAAACGGTGCGCCCCAGGCGCACCGTTTTTTATTGGGCGATCAACTGGTCGCGCCGCGCAATTCCACTTCGAACACCAGCGGCGTGAACGGCGCGATCAAGTCGCCGGCCCCGTCGGCGCCATAAGCCTGATCCGATGGGATCACCAGGCGCCACTTCGCGCCTACCGGCATGTTCTGCAGCGCGGTGCGCCAGCCTGCGATCACACTGTCGAGATTGAACCACTGCGGCTGGCTGTTCTGATCGAACACGGAGCCATCCGGCAGCCGGCCGATGTATAGCACCTGCACTTTTCCATCAGGACCGGCCTTCGCGCCATTCCCCGGCGTCAGCTCGGTCAGCAGGATGCCGTCGGCTAACTCTTTCACACCCGGCCTGGCTTTTTCGGCGGTGAGAAAACGTCGCTCGTTTTCCATCGCGGCTTCAGTCGAAGGCATCGCCGCCTGCTCGGCTGTCTGCGATTCGTGATCGGCCAGAATCTGCTCGATGCGTGCTTCGCTCAGTGCCAGCGGCTTGCCTTGATAGGCCTGTTGCAGGCCTTCGATCAACGCCTGGATCTGGAGCTGCGGCACCTCCTGGCGGAGCCGTTCACCGAGGCTGGCGCCCAGGCTGTAAGCCAGATCATGGGCATCATTCGAGGTGGTTTTTTCGTCGGCCTGAGCCACGGAAAAAATCATGCAGAGGGATAAAAAAAGGTAGCGCGACATGGGCACTCTCCGTCCTGAATTGCGGTGGATTATGCCAGCGCGAACGTCTGCAACGGTGAACTGCTTTTGCCAATGCGCAGAAGTTTTACGCAAGCCTGCAACCGAGTGCTTTCGATACTGTCAACATGCCCTAGCGGCGGTAGCAGCAGAGGTCTAGTATGAGCCGCACTCACGTCAGCCAGGAGGTAAACCATGTCGGCCACCAAGAAGCCTGTAAACACTCCGTTGCACTTACTCCAACAACTCTCGGGCAGCCTGCTCGAGCATCTGGAAAACGCTTGCTCCCAAGCCTTGGCTGATGCTGAAAAACTGCTCGCCAAACTGGAAAAGCAACGCGGCAAGGCGCAAGAAAAACTGCACAAGTCCCGCACCAAATTGCAGGACGCAGCAGCAGCCGGTAAAGCCAAGGCGCAGACCAAGGCCAAGGCTGCCGTGAAGGAACTCGAAGACCTGCTCGATGCGCTGAAGGAACGTCAGTCCGATACCCGCAGCTACATCCTGCAACTCAAGCGCGATGCCCAGGAAAGCCTGAAACTGGCTCAGGGTGTCGGTCGTGTTCAAGAGGCCGTCGGCAAGGCGTTGTCCCTGCGTTCGGCCAAACCGGCAGCGGCACCTGAGAAAAAAGCAGCCGCCAAACCTGCTGCAAAAGCACCGGCCAAGGCTCCTGCAAAAGCCCCTGCAAAAGCGCCAGTGAAAGCCGCTGCAAAACCAGCCGCGAAGAAACCCGCAGCCGCCAGCGCTGCTAAACCTGCGGCCAAAACCACAGCAGCCAAACCAGCTGCCGCCAAGTCAGCTGCTGCAAAACCAGCCGCCAAACCTGCGGCGAGAACTGCTGCTGCGAAAGCGGCTTCAGCGAGTACTGCCGCTGCGAAACCTGCTGCCAAGCCAGTTGCCAAAGCAGCCGCCAAGCCGGCAGCAAAACCAGCCGTTAAAGCCGCCGCTAAACCAGCCGCCAAAACAGCTGCTGCCAAGCCTGCGGCGAAAACCGCTGCCAAACCGGTTGCGGCAAAACCCGCTGCTAAAGCAGCAGCGAAACCAGCGGCCAAGCCTGCGGTAAAAGCTGCGGCCAAACCCGCCGCCAAACCGGCTGCCGCCGCCAAGCCTGCAACGACCACCGCTAAACCGGCCGCCAAGCCAGCAGCGAAACCTGCGGTAAAAAAACCTGCCGCTGCCAAGCCTGCTGCCGCCAAACCAGCGGCAGCAAAACCGACCGCTGCTCCTGCGGCCAAACCTGCCGCACCGGCAACTCCGGCTGCGACCGCTGCACCAGCACCCGCCGCCACTACCTCGACCACCGCAACCACGCCATCGTCGGCGCCGGTGTCGAGCGTCGCCAGCAACCCGTCCAGCGCTTCCTAAGCGCCGGTCGCCGCGACGCGCAGCACTTGCAGCGCGTCGCGGTTCAGGTTGGCCGTCGGGCCGGCCAGCACTTGCAGCCAGTCACTCGACTCCTTCGAATGACGCTTCCAGCCCTGCGCAACTCCTTCAAGTCGAGACAGCAGCGCACGTTCCGCTTCCAGTTCCAGTCCCTTGATCTGCTCGCGCATTCCCTTGAGCACCGGATCGGTTTCGGCCAGCGCCTTCCACTGCATGCGCAGTGTGCGCAACGGTTGCACCACCTCCCGGTCCCAAGGCTCTGTCAGTTCAACAAGTTGCCGGGCTCGCGCCTCGTTGCAGGTGGCATCGCGTTGTTCCAGCCATAAACCGCACAGCATCAGGCATACATTGGCCCCGGTCGATTGCAGACGCAGGCAGGCATCCTCCACGCCGGGACGGGCGTAGACGGCAAGGGCAAAGCTCCACAGGTCAGAGGACATCGTGCTACTCGCGCCAGTTGCGGACGAAGCTGGTAGACTCCGCCGCCATTATGATCCGACTTCAGAACCTGACTTTACAGCGTGGCCCGCAACGTCTGCTAGAAGACGCCGAGCTGACCCTGCACGCCGGCCACAAAGCCGGCCTCATCGGTGCCAACGGCGCCGGCAAATCCAGCCTGTTCGCCCTGCTCCGCGGTGAGTTGCACCCGGACTCGGGCGACAGCCTGCTGCCGGCCGACTGGCGTATCGCCCACATGCGCCAGGAGGTCGACACGCTCGAACGCCTGGCGGTTGACTATGTGCTCGACGGCGACCTGCGTCTGCGCGAAGTGCAGCGTGAGCTTGCAGCGGCCGAAGAGGCCCACGACGGCACCGCGCTGGCCCGCCTGCACGCCGAACTGGACAGCGCCGATGGCTACACCGCCGATGCGCGGGCGCGCAAGCTGCTCGCCGGTCTCGGTTTCACTAACGAGCAGATGGATCGTCAGGTAGGAGATTTCTCCGGTGGCTGGCGGATGCGTCTGAACCTTGCGCAGGCTTTGATGTGCCCATCAGACCTGCTGCTGCTCGACGAACCGACCAACCACCTGGACCTCGACGCCATCATCTGGCTCGAAGAGTGGCTGAAAAGTTACCCCGGCACTTTGCTGCTGATTTCCCACGACCGGGATTTCCTCGATGAAGTGGTCGATCACGTGGCCCACGTCGATCAGCGCAAACTGACGCTCTACCGTGGCGGCTACACCGCGTTCGAACGCGCCCGTGCCGAGCGTCTGGCCCAGCAGCAACAGGCCTACGAGAAGCAGCAGGCGCAGCGTGCGCACATGGAAAGCTACATCGCCCGGTTCAAGGCCCAGGCCACCAAGGCCCGTCAGGCCCAGAGCCGGATCAAGGCGCTGGAGCGGATGGAGGAGCTGTCGGCGGCCCACGTCGATTCGCCGTTCGACTTCGTATTCCGCGAGTCGACCAAGATTTCCAGCCCGCTGATCGACCTGTCCGATGCACGTCTGGGTTATGGCGAGAAAACCGTGCTGGAGAAGGTCAAGCTGCAACTGACCCCCGGCGCGCGGATCGGCTTGCTTGGCCCCAACGGTGCGGGCAAGTCGACCCTGATCAAGAACCTCGCCGGCGAGCTCGAACCGCTGGCCGGACGTCTGACTCGCGGTGAAAACACCGTGGTCGGTTACTTCGCCCAGCATCAGCTCGACTCGCTGGACGCCAAGGCCAGCCCGTTGCTGCATTTGCAGCGTCTGGCGCCGACCGAACGCGAGCAGACCCTGCGCGACTTCCTTGGTGGTTTCGATTTCCGGGGTGCGCGGATCGACGAGCCGGTGCTGAATTTCTCCGGTGGCGAGAAGGCCCGTCTGGCCCTGGCGTTGATCGCCTGGGAACGGCCGAACCTGTTGCTGCTCGACGAACCGACCAACCACCTCGACCTGGAAATGCGTTTGGCGCTGACCATGGCGTTGCAGGAGTTCAGCGGCGCGGTGCTGGTGGTTTCCCACGATCGGCATTTGCTCAAGAGCACCACCGACAACTTCTTCCTGGTGGCGGATGGCAAGGTCGAGGAGTTCGATGGCGACCTTGAAGACTACGCCCGTTGGCTGGTCGAGTACCGTCAGCGTAACGCCCCGGTCAGCAACACGCCGGTCAACCCGGACAAGACCGACAAGAAGGCCCAGCGCCAGGCCGCCGCTGCGTTGCGTCAGCAGCTGGCACCGCACAAGCGCGAAGCCGATAAACTCGAAGCCGAGCTCGGCAAGCTGCACGAGAAACTGGCCAAGGTCGATGCCAGTCTTGGCGACAGCGACCTCTACGACCCGGCGCGCAAGAACGAACTGCGTGACCTGCTGGCCGAGCAGGCCAGGCTGAAAGTCCGCGAAGGCGAGCTTGAAGAAGCGTGGATGCAAGCTCTGGAAACGCTGGAAAGCATGCAGGCGGAGCTGGAGGCGTTGTCCTGATGGAAGCCTTCAGACTTCCATTGCCGGCGATGTGGGTCGAGCCGATCTGGCTCGGCGTGCAGATTCTGCTGATTCTGCTGGCCGGCTACGTCGCTCAGCGCGTCGTCGCCCGGTTCCTGACCGGCCTGGGCGAAAAGTATCCGTTGCCGCCGCAGCTGCTGATGCCGCTGCGCGGCGGTCTGCGCTGGCTGATCATGGGCAGTGCGCTGATCTTCGTGCTGGAACGCCTCGGGGTCTCGGCCACGGTGCTCTGGACTGCGCTGTCGGGCTTCGTCGCGGTGGCGGCGGTCGCGTTCTTCGCCATGTGGAGTGTGCTGTCGAACCTGCTCTGCGCGATTCTGATTTTCACCGTCGGCCCGTTCCGTCTCGGCGACGTGGTCGAATTGGTGGACACCACCGACAAACCGGGCGTCAAAGGTCGGGTGGTGGCGATCAATCTGCTCTACACCACGTTGATCGAAGCCGAAGAGCTCGGCACCGGGAGCGCCATGGTGCAAGTGCCCAACAGCCTGTTCTTCCAGCGTTCGGTGCGACGCTGGCGCGGCACGGATGTCTTCCCTTCCAGCGGTTTCGAAAAGTGACCGGACGCCGGCTGCGTTGGTCGGCGGCCGCAACATCCTGCAAAAAATCGGTAGTCATCCAGCCAAATCCGCATTAGCTTTGAGGATTGTCACGAGTCCGAGTCGAGGTGTGCGATGGAGCTTCAAACATGGCTGGCGTTTTTTGCCGCCTGCTGGGTGATCAGTCTTTCTCCGGGTGCCGGCGCCATTGCGTCGATGTCCAGCGGCCTGCAATACGGTTTCTGGCGCGGCTACTGGAATGCCCTGGGCCTGCAGATCGGCCTGGCTGTGCAGATTGCCATCGTGGGTGCCGGTGTCGGCGCGATCCTCACCGCCTCGGCCACGGCCTTTCACGCGATCAAATGGTTCGGTGTTGCCTATCTGGTTTATCTGGCGATCAAGCAGTGGCGCGCCCTGCCGATGGACATGAGTGACGACGCGGCGGTTCGGCCGATCGGCAAGCCGCTGGCGCTGGTGTTCCGTGGTTTTCTGGTGAACATCAGCAACCCCAAGGCTCTGGTGTTCATGCTCGCGGTGCTGCCGCAGTTCATCAATCCGCATGCACCACTGCTGATCCAGTATGTGGTGATCGGCGTGACCATGATCGCGGTCGACCTGATTGTCATGGCCGGCTACACCGGTCTGGCGTCGAAGGTATTGCGCCTGTTGCGTACCCCGACCCAGCAGCGACGCATGAACCGCACGTTTGCCGGCCTGTTCATTGGCGCGGCGGCGTTCATGGCCACACTGCGCAAAGCGGCCGCGTAAAGCGTACAGGCATTAAAAAAGGCGACCTTTGCAGGTCGCCTTTTTCGTTTCCGGCGGTCGATCAGCGCAGAATCACCGGCGCCGTATCACGCGGCAGATTATTGCGTTGCTGCGGCTCGCGCGGCTGCTCATAACCGCCACCGCCGAGCTGCATGCTCAGCTGTCCGGCCACGTCTTCGCCCAGCGCCTTCGAGACGTCGCGCACCACCCGTGGGCGGTTCAGCGAAATCTTGATATCGCGGTGGTTCACCAGTTTCGTGTCCTGCGCTTCACCCATCGCCGTAAAGGCCGAAGTGATTTCGTAGGTCTTGGTGTTGATCAGGCTGAAGTCGGCCACCAGCGTCAGGCCCAGCACGGCGGAATAGCTGTCGGTGTTCGCCAGCTCGTTGACGTCCTGGGTGAAGTCGATGTCCGACACGGTGCCGAACAGCACGTAGTCGGCGCCCTTGAAGTTGCCGGCCTTGATCCGCTTGATCACATCGTAGATGTCACCCTTGGACGAGGCGGTGTACGGGGTGCCCTGCACCAGCTGGAACATCCCGGTGCGCAGGATTTCACCCTTGATATCGCCAGTGAATTTACGCAGCTCGGCCTGCTCGATGTAGCTGGTGTTGGCTTCGAACTCGTTGTAGCTCGAAGAACCGCTGGCGCTGTAATAGCCCTCGCGGTAATTGCTCTTCGACGAAACGATGTGGATGTATTGCTCCACCCGTTCCTGGTACGCCAGATCCGTCACCGCGACTTTCGGGGCCGCCTGCACGCTGAACGCGCAAGCCAGGGCCATCATGCCAATCCATGTGCGCATCGATTAACGCTCCGTGGTTTTGCGGATCTCTTTTTCGTCCATCCACTCGGCCAGACCGCTTTCAACGTCGATCAGTTGCAGGCTGAACTTGTAGAAGACGTCCTTGTAGTCGCTGCTGCGCTTGACGATCGAGCTGATCGAGCCTTCAAGACGGTATTTGGCGGCGATCATGTTGCCAGTCTTGGCCACGGTGCTCTTCTTGTACAGGCCGCTCTGGTTTTGCAGCTTGAGTTGGTCGACCTGGCTCTGCATCGCGGTGTTGTCGCTGGCGAAACGGGCGGTGCCGGACTTCATCAGCTGGGTCTTGATGCTGGTGGTGATTTCGCGGGTGTCGATGTATTCGCTGGTCTTGTTCTTCACGTCGTAGACCTGCACCACAGGGCGACCCTGCAGAATGCCGGACTGGGCCAGGGAACGGGTCATCGACTCGGCGATCATCTGCAGGTCGGTGGAGCCGAATTCGTTGGTCACGGTTTCAACGGCCTTGGTGTCGCCGTAGCTGATGTTCTTGCTGCCCAGGGTCGGCGAAGTGTTGGCGCAACCGCTGGCCAGCAGGGCGAGGACGGCGATGAAGGAAAAGCGTGCAAACATGGGAATGCTCTCTGAATCGGGAATGGGGTGTCGGGCTTAAGGCGTCTTGAGTTCCAGACGGAAGTCCACGGCTTTGGGTGTCGGGGCGATGCCCTGGATGAAGCTGGTCTGGGCGCCGTACATCATCTGGCTCTTCCAGACTTCTTCTTCGGCGATCGGGAAACCTTCCGGCCCGAGCCAGGCGAAGCGGTAGTAGAACGTCTTGTTGCTGTTGAGGGTGTTGCTCAACTGCACGTTGACGGTCATGAAACCGTTTTCGCGGGCCACGCGCATCGCGCCGACCACGATGTGTTTCTGCGGGCCCATGGCCACGACCTTGCTCGCGGCACTGCCCGGCTCCGGTGGTGGCGGGGTGGCGCAGCCGCTCGCCAGCAGGGCGAGGGCGGCGACGGCGATGAGTTTGAAGCGCATGCAAAGACTCCGTTCTTAAGGTTGTTTGAGGCTGGCCACGGCGGTGGCGCCAGCGCTCGGGGTGACGTGGGCGGCGAGGCCTGCGGCGAACACCTGATTGCCGACGGCGCGCAGGGTGATCACCTGATAACGCTGATCGACGGTGACCTTGACCTGAGAGCCACCGACGGCGCTCGGCAGAGTGACTTGGTGCTCACCTTTCTTCAAGCGCAGACGGACCACTTGTGTGGTGTCCGGCAGGGTGCGCCACGTACGGGTATCGGCACCTTCGAGCACAGCTGAAGAAATACCCACCGCCAGACCCGCCAGCGGGTTGGTTTCGTTGATCTTCTTCTGCGCCACACCTTTGGTGATCGCGCGCACGGTGGTGCGCAGGATGATCCCCGGCATGTCATCGCGCAGGGCGCGACGGGACATGGCGGTGGTGCTGTTCAGTGCGGTCAGGTCGACCTGTTGGCCATCGACGCCTATCTGCGCGAACGTCGCGGTGGAGGTGTCAGGCTTGATGATCGGGAACGACAGCGGAGTAATCACTACGTTGTTGGAGATTGGCAGCGGCAACGGCACGCGGATCGAATCGCGGGCCGGCGCCAGACCGCTTTGCACCACGATCAGGATGTCGCTGTCATCGCTCTTGACCGGTTTGTCGAGGTTGACCAGCGCCTGCTCCAGCAGCGGCGTGTTCGGGCGCAGTTCGGCAGCCTTGCGATAGCCCGGCGCAGCGAGGTCTTTTTCGCCCAGGGCTTCATAGACGAAACCGGCCAGGTAATGGCTGAACGCGCTCTGGTAGCTGTTTTTCAGGCCGACCACTTCCGGTGCGTCGAGGCTGGCGACCGGGTAGCCCTGCAAGTCCTTGTATTGGGTCTTGATGCCTTCTTTCTCGGCTTCCTCTTCGCTCTTGAGGTATTCCTTGTCGCGCAGGTCGGCGATCACCGCTTCACGTTCGTGAGTCTTCTTGATCGCGGTACGGGCGCCGTCGAAATCATTGACCGCCAGCAGGTTCAGGGCCATCTGCGTGGTCAGCATGACCTTTTCGTAGTCGTAGCCTTCGTAGCGGCGCACCTTGTCGTTGACCAGGAAGCTGCCGAACTGAGCCAGGTACTTGTCGGTGTCGAGCTTGACCGAATCTTCCCACTTGCCCACCACCTGGTCGGCGCTGGTCCAGGCATTCTGGCTGCCGGACAGGTCGCCCTTGGCGCGCAGCAGTTCACCCTTCTCGAAGTAATAGAGCAGGTCCTTGTCCGGGCCGGTGTTGTTCTTTTCCAGCAAGGTCAGGGCGGCGTCGACGTTGCCGGTGGCCAGTTGCTGGTTGGTCTGGGCCAGTTCGGAATCGTAGTTGCGAAACGCCGAACAGCCGGACAGCAGGGTGACAGCGCTGAGCGCAATCAGGGTGGGGGCGCGAAATGCCATGGGGTACTTCTTCCATGAGTAGCGACAGCCTCGGGTGCGGGTCGGGCTGCTGGGACCGATCGGCAGTGGCGCTGGCCTCCTGCCAATTCCTCATAAAAAGAGGAGCTTTAATGCCGCATCGCGATAGCGCGGGCGCGGCATTATAAGCGGGCGATGCTGGCTATGTAATAGCTTTTTAATTGCACTGGTTAGTTGGGTGCCATTACTTATCCGGCAGTCTGGCATCGCCGATTACGTTGGCGATATCTCTCAGAACTCGCAGGTTGACCAACTGGTGTTCGCGATCGATGCGCAGGGTGACCGATGACGCTCCGGGTGCATTGGGCGCATTGAATTGATGATCGCCTTTCTTCAGCCGTATGCGTGCCACCAATGTCTTGTCGGGAAGCGTGCGCCAGGTTCTGGTGTCGGCCTCCTCAAAAGGGTCGTGCTCGGTGACAACTAATGAGGCCTTGGCCGGATTGCGTTCGTTTTCCTGGGCCTGGGCAATGGCGGCCATGTTGGCGCGGAACATCGCCCGGGAAATGATCGCCGGCATGTCATCGCGCAGCGTACGAAACGCCATGTCGGTGACGCTGTTGATCACGGTCAGCGGTCGTTTGCGGCCATCCACCAGGATGTGGTCGAACGCTGGTGTGACGGTGTCCGGCACCAGAATGGGAAACGAGATCGGTGCAGTGATGACCAGATTTTCATTGAGCCGCACCGGGATCGGCACGCTCACCGAACTGCGGGCAGGTGCCAGGCCACTCTGAACGACGATCAGCACGTCGCTCTCATCGGCCTTGGGCGGCGGCTGGTCGAGATTGCGCAGCGCCTGTTCGAGGAAGGGTGTGTTCGGGCGCAACTCGATCGCCTGGCGATAACCCGGCGCGGCCAGGCCGCGTTCGCCCAGCGCTTCATAGGTGAAACCGGCCAGGTAATGGCTGAAAGCACTCTGGTAGCCGTTCTTCAGTTCAATCACCGCTGGCGCGTCCAGGGTGGTGACGGGATAGCCCTGCAGATCCTTGTATTGCACGACGATGCCTTGACCTTTGGCCTGTTCCTCGAGCTCTTCATACTGGCGCTCCCGCTGGCGGGCGATCAGTGCTTCACGTTCGTGGGTCTTCTTGATGTCTGCCCGTGCGCCGTCGAAATCACTTTCGCCCAATTGGTTGAGGGCCATCTGCGTAGTCAGCATGACCTTTTCGTAGTCGTAGCCTTCGTAGCGGCTGAGCTTGTCGTTGACCAGCATGGTGCCCATTTCATAGGCAAACCGGTTGAGCAGCTTCATGGGGGCGGAAGGCACGGCTTCTTCGCGCTGGAACACCATCCGGTCTGCGCTGCGCCAGGCTTTCTGGCTCTGCGGGCGTGCGTTGGCGAAGCTGAGAATCGAACCCTTCTCGAAGTAGTAGAGCAGGTCCTTGTCTTCCCACGGGTTGTGCCACTCCAGCACATCCAGGGCGCCCTGATAGTCGCCGAGCATCAGCCGGTCGTTGGTTTGCTGCATTTCCAGGTCGTAATTGCGGTAAGCCGCGCAGCCGCTCAGTTGCAGGATCGTGCTGATTAATACCGGGAGTAGCAGGCGTTGGCGCATGGAGTGCAGCTCTTCCTGGAGCAGAGAGGCGAAAGGTGAAGGATTATAGGGGTGGGCAGTGGCCATGTGCCGGGTATTGGAGAGAAAGCTTGAGGGAATCGCGCTCGAAGTGAACAATATGTAACTTCGCATTTCCACTTGAGACTCATTCATGACTGCCGCGTCCCGATTTCTGGCCTGGCTGGCGTTTCCGCTGTGCGCCCTGGGCAGCTTCAATCTGCTGGCCGACACCGTGGAAGGCGCGCCACAAGCGCTGCACCTGCTCGATTACATCAGCGCCGATTACCCGCCGACGGTCGAGGCCGGCAAGGTTATCGACGACGGCGAATATCGTGAGCAACTGGAATTCACCCAGGTGCTGCAAGGGCTGATCGCCGGCCTGCCGGCCAAACCGGAGAAAGCGGCGCTGGAACAGGGTGTCAGCGCCTTGCACGCCGCGATCACGGCGAAACAGGATGGCGCGGACGTGGCCCGTCAGGCCCGGCAACTGGGGGCGAAACTGGCGGTGGCTTATGAAGTCAGTCAGGCCCCGATCATCACCCCCGACCCTGCCCGTGGTGCGCCGCTGTATGCGCAAAACTGCTCGGTGTGCCACGGCGACACGGGTGCCGGCGACGGCCCGGCGGGTCTCGGCATGACGCCGGCGCCGGCCAATCTGCGCGACGCGGCGCGGATGGATCACCTGAGCCTGTACGCGATCTACAGCACCCTCGGCCAGGGCGTCGAAGGCACGGACATGCCGGCCTTTGCCGATCAACTGGACGACCGTCAGCGCTGGGATCTGGCGACCTACATCGCGCAGTTCAGCGCCGATCCGGCCACGGCCAAATCCGACAAGACCTACAACATCGCCGATCTGGCCCGCCAGACCCCGGCCGAAGTGCAGGCTGCCGAGGGCGCCCAAGCCGCCGCGATCTTCCGGGCGCAACGGGCGCAGCCGCCGCAGGTCAAGCGCGGCCCGGCGCAATTGCTCGATTACACCGCCGCGACCCTGGACAAGAGCCTGGCGGCGTACCGTGCCGGTGAGCACGATCAAGCCTATGACCTGTCGGTGGCGGCGTATCTGGAAGGCTTCGAACTGGTCGAAAGCTCGCTGGACAACGTCGACGCCAACGTACGCAAGGACACCGAAAAATCCCTGATGGCCTATCGGCAAGCGCTGCAGGACGGCTTGCCGGTGGAGCAGGCCGAGCAGCGTCTCGACGCGGCCAAGGCCAAACTCAAGGAATCCGCCGGCCTGTTGGGCAGCGACGGTCTGAGCTGGTCGCTGAGCTACATCTCCGGGCTGTTGATTCTGCTGCGCGAAGGTCTGGAGGCGATTCTGGTGTTGGCGGCGATCCTCGCGTTCCTGCGCAACACCGGCCAGCAATCGGCGGTGCGCAGCGTCAACGTCGGCTGGGGGCTGGCGCTGCTCGCCGGCCTCGGGACCTGGGCGCTGGCGGCGTACGTGATCGATGTCAGCGGCTCCCAGCGTGAACTGCTCGAGGGCGCCACGGCGCTGTTCGCCAGCGTCATGGTGCTGTGGCTCGGGGTGTGGATGCACGACCGTCGGCACGCGGCGGCCTGGCAGGATTACATCAAGCAGAGTCTGGTTGGCGGAGGCGGGCGTTTCGGTTTCGCGATCCTGGCGTTCTTCTCGGTGTATCGCGAGCTGTTCGAAGTGATCCTGTTCTACGAAACCCTGTGGCTGCAGGCCGGTCCCGCCGGGCATAACGCGGTACTCGCTGGCGGTGCGACGGCGCTGGTGCTGCTGTTCGGTCTGGCGTGGGTGATCCTGCGCGGTTCGGCGAAACTGCCGCTGGCGCTGTTCTTCAGCATCAACGCGGCGCTGCTCTGCGCGTTGTCGGTGGTATTCGCCGGTCACGGCGTGAAGGCGTTGCAGGAAGCCGGGGTCTTTGGCACGCGGCCGGTGGCGTTCTTCGATTTCGACTGGTTGGGGATTCATGCCGACGCCTATTCGCTGACGGCGCAGGCCGTGGCGATTGTGGCGATCATCGTGCTTTATGGCCGCAGTTGGGTGGCTGAAAAGCGCCGCATGGCTGCTTGAACAGCATTCGCTGCGCTCACTCCGCGGGCAAGCCCGCTCCCACAGGGATTGTGTATGACCTTGTGCGAGCGTGGCTTGGCCGCGATGTTTTTGGATTGAGGAAATCATGATGCGCGTATGGATCGATGCCGACGCCTGCCCGAAAATGGCCAAGGAGCTGGTAGTCAAGTTCGCCCTCAAGCGCCGCTTCGAAGTGGTGCTGGTGGCGGGGCAGCCGCAGAGCAAACCGGCGCTGGCGATCGTCAAGCTGATCGTGGTGCCGAGCGGCCCGGATGCGGCGGATGATTATCTGGTGGAACACGCGGTGCCGGGCGAACTGGTGATCTGCAGCGACATTCCGCTGGCCGACCGGCTGGTGAAAAAGGGGGTGGCGGCGCTGGATCCGCGAGGCAAGGAGTTCGACGCGCAGAACATGGGTGAGCGGCTGGCGACACGCAACCTGTTTACCGACCTGCGCGAGCAGGGCCAGGTCAGTGGCGGCCCGGCGCCGTTCGGTGAGCGCGAGAAGCAGGCGTTCGCCAATGCGCTGGACCGGATCCTGACGCGCCTGGCGCGTCAGGTTTGATCGTCACCCGTTGATCGTTCCCACGCGGAGCGTGGGAACGATCACGGTCTCCGGTCAGGCGTCGTTTTCGTGAGTCAGCTCGAGCACCCGATCCACCAGTTTGTTGATCCCCGAAGCCGCTTCGCTGATTGACTGCGCCAGCATGTAGGCCGGGGTGGTCACCAGTTTGCGCGCCTTGTCTTCGATGATGTCGGTCACCGCGCAGTCTTCGTGGGTGGCGCCCATCTTGTTCATGGCGGCGGCGGTGTCGGCGTCGTTGCCGATGGTGCAGGTCACGCCGGGGCCGTAGATTTTCGCGGCCAGCGCCGGCGAGATGCAGATCAAACCAACAGGCTTGCCCGCTTCGGCAAAGGCTTCGGCCAGCGCCAGCACCTCCGGCTGCACGGTGCAGCCAGCGCCTTCGATGGCGAAATTCGACAGGTTCTTCGCCGCACCGAAACCGCCTGGCACGATCAGCGCATCGAAGTCCTCGACATCGGCCTCGCGCAGATCCTTGACGTCGCCCCGGGCGATGCGAGCCGATTCCACCAGCACGTTGCGCGACTCGGGCATTTCTTCACCGGTCAGGTGATTGATCACATGCAATTGCGCGATGTTCGGGGCGAAGCACTGCACCTGGGCACCGCGCTGGTCGAGGCGCAGCAGAGTAATGACGCTCTCCTGAATCTCGGCGCCGTCGTACACGCCGCAACCGGACAGGATCACTGCAACTTTTTTGCTCATGGGTTTCTCTCCAGATTCATGGCGTTAAATGTCCTCTAATTTGTCGTTCGTTGCCATAGGATCAAGCCGCGGCTACACCTAGGATCTGTGCTACAGATTCCGACCAGGGCGCGTCATGAACTTCATCCTGTATGCGGTACCGTTTTTCTTCGTGTTGATTGCGGCGGAGCTCATCGCCGACCGCTGGCGCGGGATGAGCAACTATCGCCTGGCCGATGCGGTGAACAGCATCAGCACCGGGGTGTTGTCGACCACCACCGGCCTGTTGACCAAGGGCGTGGGCCTGGTGACCTATGCGTTTGCCCTGGAGCATCTGGCGCTGGTCAGGTTGTCGGCGGACAGTGTCTGGGTCTGGGTGTTTGCCTTTGTCTTCTATGACTTCTGCTATTACTGGCTGCATCGCCTGGGCCATGAACGGAACATTCTCTGGGCGGCGCATTCGGTGCATCACCAGAGCGAGGACTACAACCTTTCCACGGCCTTGCGCCAGACCAGCACCGGGTTTCTGTTGAGCTGGATCTTCTACCTGCCGATGGCCGTGTTCGGGGTGCCTTTGCTGGTGTTCGTCAGCGTTGCGGCGCTGAATCTGCTGTATCAGTTCTGGGTCCATACCCGGCACATTCCCAAGCTCGGCTGGTTCGAGTGGTGCTTCGTCACGCCGTCCAATCATCGGGCCCACCATGCACAGAACGCTCTCTACATGGATCGCAACTATGGCGGGGTGTTCATTATTTGGGACCGTCTGTTCGGCTCGTTCCAGGAAGAGGACGACAACGAGCCGGTGATTTTCGGCGTGACCACGCCATTGGCGAGCTGGAATCCGTTGTGGGCCAACCTGCAGTTCTACGCGCAGCTGTGGGACGATGCGCGCCGGGCCGAGCGTACGTGGGACAAGATCCGGATCTGGTTCATGCGTACCGGCTGGCGGCCGGCGGACGTCGCGGCGAAGTACCCGATGAGCAAGCGGGACTTGAGTCAGTTCCGCAAATTCGAAGTGCCGCTGGACAGCCGTCAGCAGTGGTACGTGGGGTTGCAGTTTGGCGTCTATGTGGCGCTGGGCAGTTATCTGATGAATCTGGAACACAGTCTGCCTACCGGAGCATTGGTGCTGGGCTGGGGCGCGGTGGCGTTCGGTTTGTTCGTGTTGGGCGTGGCCCTGGAGAATCGCCCGTGGGCGGCGAAGCTGGAAGTGTTGCGGCTGGCATCGAACCTGCCGCTGGTGTGGCTGGCGCCGCAGTTCGGGCTCTGGCCGGCCAGCCCGGGGATATGGGTCGGCCTGCTCATTTACAGCCTGCTCAGCGGCATCGGGCTGTATGGCTGCCGCCAGCGACTTACTCGGCTGGCGTCTTAGGGCCGGCGGCGTTGGTCATTTCGGCTTTGTGCCGTTCGGCCTTGGCCAGTAGCTCGGCCTGTTCTTCCTCGTAGACCTTTTTCGCCAGCCGGGCGTTCTTGAACCGGCGACGCAGCCACAGGCCCAGGCCGAGCACCAGCAGCGCGCCCAGCACCCACAGCTCATATTTCTTGATGCTGCCGAGCATGCCTTCGAGCACGGCGCCGAAATGGTAGGCGGCAGCAGCCAGGGCGGTGGCCCAGATCGCGGCGCCGATACCGTTGAGCAGCAGATAGCGTCCTGGCGGATAGCCCGACAGGCCGATTGCCACCGGCATCACCGTGCGCAGGCCGTACACGAAGCGAAAGCTCAGGACCCAGATGTCCGGGTGCCTGCGGATGTGTTCCAGCGCGCGGTCGCCCATCATCTGCCAGCGCGGTTTGCGCGCCAGCAATTTGCGTCCGTGCTTGCGGCCCAGGAAGTACCACAGCTGATCGCCGGCATAGCTGCCGAAGAATGCCACGACCACCACCAGTTTGATGTCCATGTATTCACGGAACGCGAGGAAGCCCGCGAGTACCAGGATGGTTTCGCCTTCGAAAAATGTCCCGAGAAACAGGGCAAAGTAGCCGAAGTCATGCAGAAATTGTTGGAGCATTGTCTGGGTGCTGGCGAAATGAACGCGCAGCCTAACCCTTCGGACACATTCAGGAAAGTGTCGAAATGTGTCTCGACGTGAAGATTTCCTACACGGACAATGGAAAGCGACTGCCTGTCGCAGGGGTGCACATAACTGTCATACGACCGTCATAATGGCCATCTATAACTGTCACGCTCGCCCGTTTGCGCGGGCTCAGGAGTCTGCCGTGAGCTTTACCCCAGCCAACCGTCTGTTCCCTGCCACCCGCCTGCGTCGCAATCGTCGTGATGATTTTTCCCGGCGGCTGGTGCGTGAGAATGTGTTGACGGTCGATGACCTGATCCTGCCGGTATTTGTGCTCGACGGTGAAAACCGCCGCGAAGCGGTGGCTTCGATGCCGGGTGTCGAGCGCCTGACTATCGACCTGCTGCTTGAAGAGGCTGCCAAATGGGTCGAACTGGGGATTCCGGCGCTGGCGCTGTTCCCGGTCACCCCGCCTGAACTCAAATCCCTCGATGCCGCCGAAGCGTGGAATCCCGAAGGTATCGCCCAGCGCGCCACCCGTGCCCTGCGTGACCGGTTCCCGGAGCTGGGCGTGATCACCGATGTCGCCCTCGACCCGTTCACCACACACGGTCAGGACGGCATTCTCGACGAAGAGGGCTACGTGCAGAACGACATTACCGTCGATGCACTGGTCAAACAGGCGTTGTCCCACGCCGCTGCGGGCGCCCAGGTGGTAGCCCCTTCGGACATGATGGACGGCCGCATTCAGGCGATCCGTGAAGCGCTGGAGCTGGCCGGTCACGTCAACGTGCGGATCATGGCCTACTCGGCCAAGTACGCGAGCGCCTATTACGGCCCGTTCCGTGATGCCGTGGGTTCGGCCGCGAACCTGGGCAAGGCGAACAAGGCTTCTTATCAGATGGACCCGGCCAACAGCGATGAAGCGCTGCACGAAGTGGGCGCGGACTTGTCTGAAGGCGCGGACATGGTCATGGTCAAGCCCGGCATGCCGTACCTGGACATTTTGTTCCGGGTAAAAGATGCCTTCAAAGTGCCGACCTTCGTCTATCAGGTCAGCGGCGAATACGCCATGCACATGGCGGCGATCCAGAATGGCTGGTTGAGCGAAGGCGTGATCCTCGAATCCCTGACCGCCTTTAAACGTGCCGGCGCTGATGGCATCCTGACTTACTTTGCTGTCCGTGCCGCTCAATTGTTACGAGAGCAGAAATAGCCCTCCCAGGAACATTCGATGAATACCGAAGGACTCACTGAAGTTGCCGTAAAAGAAGCTCAACCGGTGGTCGAGCAGATCACCGAAACCCCGCCGGAACTGGAGCCTGCGCCACCCGCGCCGGCAACCGAGCCTGCCGCGGCGGTTCCGGCGATCGTGATTCCCGGCCTGGATGACAGCAGCCTGTACATCCACCGTGAATTGTCGCAACTGCAGTTCAACATCCGCGTGCTGGAACAGGCGCTGGACGAGTCCTACCCGTTGCTGGAGCGGCTGAAGTTCCTGCTGATCTTCTCCAGCAACCTCGACGAATTCTTCGAAATCCGCGTTGCCGGCCTCAAGAAGCAGATCACCTTCGCCCGCGAACAGGCCGGCGCCGATGGTCTGCAACCGCATCAGGCACTGGCCCGCATCAGCGAGCTGGTGCACGGTCACGTAGACCGTCAGTACGCAATCCTCAACGACATCCTGCTGCCGGAGCTGGAAAAGCATCAGGTGCGTTTCATCCGTCGGCGCAACTGGACGACCAAGCTCAAGACCTGGGTGCGCCGCTATTTCCGCGACGAAATCGCGCCTATCATCACCCCGATCGGCCTCGACCCGACGCACCCGTTCCCGTTGCTGGTGAACAAGAGCCTGAACTTCATCGTCGAGCTCGAGGGTATCGACGCCTTCGGTCGTGACTCCGGTCTGGCGATCATCCCGGCGCCGCGTCTGCTGCCGCGGATCATCAAGGTGCCGGAAGAAGTCGGCGGCCCTGGCGACAACTATGTGTTCCTGTCGTCGATGATCCACGCCCACGCCGATGACCTGTTCCAGGGCATGAAGGTCAAGGGCTGCTACCAGTTCCGCCTGACCCGCAACGCCGACCTTGCGCTCGACTCCGAAGACGTCGAAGACCTGGCCCGCGCCCTGCGTGGCGAGCTGTTCTCGCGTCGTTACGGCGACGCCGTGCGTCTGGAAGTCGCCGATACCTGCCCGAAACACCTGTCGGACTACCTGCTCAAACAGTTCAACCTGAGCGAGACCGAGCTGTACCAGGTCAACGGTCCGGTGAACCTGACGCGTCTGTTCAGCATCACCGGTCTGGACAGCCATCCGGAGCTGCAATACACGCCGTTCACGCCGCAGATCCCGAAACTGCTGCAAAACAGCGAGAACATTTTCAGCGTGGTCAGCAAGCAGGACATCCTGCTGCTGCACCCGTTCGAGTCGTTCACCCCGGTGGTCGACCTGTTGCGCCAGGCCGCCAAGGACCCGCATGTTCTGGCCGTGCGCCAGACCCTGTACCGCTCCGGCGCCAACTCGGAAATCGTCGATGCGCTGGTGGACGCCGCGCGTAACGGCAAGGAAGTGACGGCCGTCATCGAGCTGCGTGCGCGCTTCGACGAAGAATCCAACCTGCAACTGGCCAGCCGTCTGCAGGCGGCCGGTGCGGTGGTGATCTACGGCGTGGTCGGCTTCAAGACCCACGCCAAGATGATGTTGATCCTGCGTCGCGAGCAGGGCGAGATCGTGCGTTACGCGCACCTCGGTACCGGTAACTACCACGCCGGCAACGCCCGTCTGTACACCGACTACAGCCTGCTGACTTCCGACGACGCCCTGTGCGAAGACGTCGGCAAACTGTTCAGCCAGTTGATCGGCATGGGCAAGACGCTGCGCATGAAGAAGCTGCTGCATGCGCCGTTCACCCTGAAGAAGGGCATGCTCGACATGATCACCCGCGAGACGCAATTCGCGCTCGACGGCAAGCCTGCGCACATCATCGCCAAGTTCAACTCGCTGACCGATCCGAAGATCATCCGCGCGCTGTACAAGGCCAGCCAGTCCGGCGTGCGCATCGATCTGGTGGTGCGCGGCATGTGCTGCCTGCGTCCGGGCATCGCCGGGGTTTCGCACAACATTCACGTGCGCTCGATCATCGGCCGCTTCCTCGAGCACACCCGGGTGTTCTACTTCCTCAACGGTGGCGAGGAGCAGATGTTCCTGTCCAGCGCCGACTGGATGGAGCGCAACCTCGACAAGCGCGTCGAGACCTGTTTCCCGGTGGAAGGCAAGAAGCTGCTGACCCGGGTCAAGAAAGAGCTGGAGCTGTACCTGACCGACAACACCCACAGCTGGAGCCTGCAATCGGACGGCCGCTACATCCGCAACACGCCAACCGGCAACCAGAACCCGCGCAGCGCGCAGGCGACGTTGCTGGAGCGGCTGGGCAGCCCGATTCTGCCGGTCAGCAGCTGACCGCAGCTCTCAAAACAATAAAAAAGGCGATCCATCCGGATCGCCTTTTTTGCGCCTGCCCGTTACTCAATGCACGGTCAGGACAATCCCCACCCGCGTCAGCCACTCGGCCTCAAGCCCGAAATCCGCCTGGGTCAGCTGGTTTTCATCCAGCCAGTTCTCCGGGAATTCCACATCGAGGTTGTTGCCGTTGGCATGCAGCGCCACTTGCGGCATCGCCTGGGTGCCACGGATGTGGTGGAACAGGATGGCGAAACGCAGCAGCACGCACAGGCGGATCAATTTGGCGCCGTCGTCGCCGAACTCGGCAAACTTGTCCTTGGGGATGTTGCGGCGGTGACCGCGCACCAGCAGGGCAAGCATTTGCTGGTCTTCGCGGGAGAACCCGGCGAGGTCCGAGTGTTCGATCAGGTAAGCGCCGTGCTTGTGGTAGTGATAGTGCGCGATGTCGAGCCCGACTTCGTGCACTTTCGCCGCCCAGCCCAGCAGTTCGCGCCAGATGCCGTCTTCCAGCTCCCAGTCCTCTGCCACTTGATCGAACGCGTGCAAGGCTTTGCGCTCAACCCGTGCGGCCTGTTCCAGGTCGACGTGGTAGCGCTCCATGAGCGAGGTCAGGGTGCGTTCGCGCACGTCTTCGTGGTGATGGCGACCCAGCAGGTCATACAGCACGCCTTCACGCAGGGCGCCTTCGCAGTGATCCATGCGTTGCAGTTCTAGGGCGTCGAAGATCGCTTCGAGAATCGCCAGGCCCGCCGGGAAGATCGCTCGGCGATCCGGCTTGATGCCTTCGAAATCGATCTTGTCGACATCGCCGAGTTTGAACAGGCGGCGCTTGAGCCACGCCAGACCTTCAGCATTCACTTCGCCGGTGCCATGGCCGCCAGCCTTCAGCGCCAGGCCGATGGCGCGGATGGTGCCTGAGGAGCCAATGGCTTCATCCCAGGTCAGGCGGTGCAGGGCGTGTTCGATGCTCATGATTTCCAGCCGCGCCGCCGTGTACGCCTGGGCGTAGCGGGCCGGGGTGATCTTGCCGTCCTTGAAATAGCGCTGGGTGAAACTCACGCAACCCATTTGCAGGCTTTCGCGCAGCAGCGGTTCGAAACGCTGGCCGATGATAAATTCGGTACTGCCGCCGCCGATGTCGGCGACCAGACGTTTGCCCGGGGTGTCGGCGAGGGTGTGGGACACGCCGAGGTAGATCAGGCGCGCCTCTTCACGGCCGGAGATGACTTCCACCGGATGGCCGAGGATTTCTTCGGCACGGCGGATGAATTCGCCACGGTTGCGCGCCTCGCGCAGAGCGTTGGTGCCGACGATCCGCACGGCGCCCAGCGGCATGCCGTTGATCAGTTGGGCAAAGCGCTTGAGGCAGTCGAGCCCGCGCTGCATGGATTCTTCGTTGAGCTGACGCTCATCGTCGATGCCGGCGGCCAGCTGAACCTTTTCTCCGAGCCGTTCGAGAATACGGATTTCGCCGTTCTGGGCCTTGGCCACGACCATATGAAAGCTGTTGGAGCCCAGGTCGATCGCGGCGATCAGGGACAGATTCTTGGCTTGGGATTGCGGCATGGTCTGGGGTCTCGGTCGATAACCCCGACATCGTGCCACGATCAAACGCTGCCGCCAACGCGCATGGTTCAAACCCTTGATCCTGCGCATAAAAGCCCTGCCCGCTACGGACGCTGATCGTTCAATGATCGTTCCCACGCTCTGCGTGGGAACGATCAGAAGTCCCGAAGATCCTTCAGGCTGTCGCTTCGACGGTGCCAATGAAATTCGCCAGCTCCGGCGTCTGCGGATCGGCAAACAGCACTTTCGGATCCCCGACCTCATGTACCTTGCCCTGGTGCATGAACACCAGTTTGTCCCCGACCTCCCGGGCGAAGCGCATTTCGTGGGTGACCATGATCAGCGTCATGCCTTCCTTCGCGAGCTGACGAACCACGCTGAGCACTTCGTTGACCAGCTCCGGGTCCAGCGCCGAGGTGATCTCGTCGCACAGCAACACCTTGGGCGACATCGCCAGCGCCCGGGCAATCGCCACGCGCTGTTGCTGGCCGCCGGAAAGGCGCTCAGGGAAGGCATCGAACTTTTCGCCCAGGCCGACGCGCTCGAGCATCTGCCGCGCCAGCTCCTGCGCCTTGGCCTTGGGCACTTTCTGCACCACTTGCGGCGCGAGCATCACGTTCTCGCCCACCGTCAGGTGCGGGAACAGGTTGAACTGCTGAAACACCATGCCGACTTTCTGTCGCAGGCTGCGCAGGTCGGCGCGTGCGGCGTCGAGATATTCGCCGTCGACTTCGATCACGCCGTCGTTGATCGACTCCAGACCGTTGAGGGTGCGCAGCAGGGTGGACTTGCCCGAGCCGCTGCGGCCGATGATTGCCACCACCTGGCCTTCCTCGACACTCAGGTCGATGCCTTTGAGCACGTGGTGATCGCCGTAGTATTTATGCAGGGCGGAAATTCTAAGCAGAGGCATGCAGTCTCCTTTCCAGGTAGCGCGCACTGAGGGACAGGGGGTAGCAGAGCAGGAAGTAGCCCAGGGCGACTAGGCCATAGACCATGAACGGTTCGAAGGTGGCATTGGCGAGCATGCCGCCGGTCTTGGTCAGTTCGGTGAAGCCGATGATCGAGGTCACGGCGGTGCCCTTGACCACTTGCACCGAGAAGCCCACGGTCGGTGCCACGGCAATCCTCAGCGCCTGCGGCAGGATCACGTAACGCAGTTGCTCCAGCGGATTGAGCGCCAGGCTGGATGAGGCTTCCCACTGGCCATTGGGAATCGCCTCGACGCAACCGCGCCAGATCTCCGCCAGATAAGCACTGGTGAAGAGCGTCAGGGCAATTGCCGCCGCCATCCACGGTGAAATTTCCACCCCGGCCAGCGCCACGCCGAAGAACACCAGAAACAGTTGCATCAGCAACGGCGTGCCCTGAAACAGTTCGATCCAGGTGCGCGCGATGCTGCTGGGCAGCGGGTTTTTCGAGATGCGCATGATCAGGATCAGCAAGCCGACGATCCCGCCGCCGATGAACGCCACCAACGACAACGCCAGCGTCCACTGCAGGCCGGTCAGCAGGTTGCGCAGGATGTCCCAGAACGTGAAGTCGCTCATTGGCTGCTCCTTGCGCTGCTTTTCGACAAGTAGCGCCGACCGAGCCAGTTCAACAACTGACGGATCAGCAGCGCCATGCACAGATAAATGAGGGTGGTCAGAGCGTAAGTTTCAAAGGCGCGGAAGTTGCGCGATTGAATGAAGTTGGCGGCGAAGCTCAATTCTTCGGTGGCGATCTGTGAACACACCGCCGAACCGAGCATCACAATGATGATCTGGCTGCTCAGCGCCGGCCAGACCTTGCCCAGCGCGGGCAGCAGCACCACGTGGCGGAAGGCTTCGAAGCGGCTCATCGCCAATGCCGCCGCCGCTTCCAGTTGCCCGCGCGGGATCGCCTGGATGCCGGCGCGGATGATTTCGGTCGAGTACGCCCCCAGGTTGATCACCATCGCCAGCACCGCCGCCTGCCACTCGGAAATCTGCACGCCGAGGGACGGCAGGCCGAAGAAGATGAAAAACAACTGCACCAGAAACGGCGTGTTGCGGATCAACTCCACATACACGCCGAAGATCGCCGAGAACGGGCGGATGTTCCACGCCCGTACCAGCGCCCCGACGATACCCACGCCAACCCCGAAGAGTGCGCCGATGGCCGTCAGCTCAAGGGTGAACAGGGCCCCGCGCAGCAGCAGGTCGGTGTTTTCCACCACCGGCAAGAAATCGAACTGATAGGCCATGAAAGTCTCCCGCGTCGCCGGTCAGAGGTCGGCCGGCAGCGGCTCTTTGAGCCAGGTCTGCGCGTTCTTTTCCAGCGCACCGTCAGCCTTGGCGGTGGTCAGGATCTCGTTGACCTTGCCCAGCAGCGCCGGCTCGTTCTTGTTCACGCCGACGTAGACCGGCGAATCCTTGAGCTTCACTTTCAGCGCGGGTACGCGTTTGGGGTTCTTCTCGCTGATCGCGACCATCACCACGTTGCCGCTGGCGATCAGGTCGACTTGCCCTGCAAGGTAGGCGGCGATGGTCGAGTTGTTGTCTTCGAAACGCTTGATGGTCACGCCTTCGGGGGCGACCTTGGTCAGCTCGATGTCTTCGATGGCGCCCCGGGTGACGCTGATGGTCTTGCCCTTCAGGTCGTCGAGGGTGCTGACGGCTGCGTCCGGCGGGCCGAACACGGCGAGGTAGAACGGCGCATAGGCGCGGGAGAAATCGATGACCTTCTCGCGCTCGGGGTTTTTGCCGAGGCTGGAAATCACCAGGTCGACCTTGCCGGTGGTCAGGAACGGGATGCGGTTCGTGCTGTTGACCGGGGTCAGTTCGAGTTTGACCTTGAGCTGGTCAGCCAGCAGTTTCGCGGTGTCGATATCGAGGCCGCGCGGCTTCATGTCCGGGCCGACCGAACCGAACGGCGGGAAGTCCTGAGGCACGGCGACTTTCAAGGTGCCACGTTTGACCACGTCGTCCAGACCGTCGGCATGGGCGGGGGCCTGGCTGAGCATCAGACCGGCAAACAGGGCGGCGAGGAGGGCGCTGTAACGCTTCGTCATGGACAATCTCCGGATCGGCGGGAAGTGAATTCTGCGATCGGACAGAGCATGGGCCGTGCCAAAACGCCGGTTTCGCCATGCAAAGCCACGGGTTTAGCGGGTTTGCTCGGTCTTACTGGTCTGAACAGTCAGCCCGGGTTTCGCACTGCAATAGCGCATCGGCTTGGGCCGCCGAACCCCGGCGGGGCACGACTTGCCTGATGCCTCGAATAGCTTTACAACTGGCCGCACCTTGGCCTGGTTCGTCTGGAAAACCATGAACTCGATCTCCCGCGCCGTACCCGAAGTGGCGTTGCAAGCGATCCGCAAACTGATTACCGAGCAGGGCTTCGGCCCCGGCGATGCGTTGCCCTCGCAGCGGGATCTGGCGGTTCAGCTGGGTGTCAGTCGCGCATCGTTGCGTGAGGCGTTGTCGTCCTTGAGTGCGCTGGGTGTGGTCAGTATCCAGCCGGGCAAAGGCGTGTTCGTGCAGGCGCCTTTGGAACTGCCGCGCGGCGAGGGCGCTCCGGCCTGGCCGTTTGCCGCCCAGGCGTCGCCGCTGGAAATCTTTCAGTTGCGCTATGCGCTGGAAGGGTTCGCGGCCGGGCTGGCGGCGGTGACGCTGAGCACGCTTGATCTGGACGAACTGGAAGACAACGTTGCCGCCATGCGCGAGCAACTGCGCGCCGGCGACTTCGAGGCTGCGGCGAAACTGGATTTTGAATTTCACCGGCGGATCCTGCTGGCCAGCGGCAATCAGGCGATGCTGAGCATCCTCACCGCCAGTGCCGACATCTTTCTGGAGAGCCAGAAACTACCGTTCATCCGCGCCGAGCGGGCCATGGAAACCTGGCAGGAGCACCGCAAGATCCTCCGCGCCCTCGCTCGCCGGGCCTGCGCCGCCGCGCAGAAAGCCATGCAGGAGCACGTGCGCAACGCGGCCCTGCGCACCGGAATTTCCTTCATCGCCCCCGCCAGCGCGTGACTTGAGCTATACCCAAACTCATCGAGTGCCATAGCAAGACTCAATCATCTGCGGCTTCCTGAACAAGGGAAGGGCGGCTATGATGGGCCACGTTTTTTTGCTTACAACCTGGAGAATTCCATGAGCAGCGATCTGATCAAACACGTTAGCGACGCTAGCTTCGAAGCCGACGTACTCAAGGCCGAAGGCGCTGTCCTGGTCGACTACTGGGCTGAATGGTGCGGCCCTTGCAAAATGATCGCTCCGGTTCTGGACGAGATTGCAGAGACTTACAAAGGCAAGCTGACCGTTGCCAAGCTGAACATCGACGAAAACCAGGAAACCCCTGCCAAACACGGCGTACGCGGTATTCCGACCCTGATGCTGTTCAAGAACGGCAACGTGGAAGCGACCAAGGTCGGCGCTCTGTCGAAGTCGCAACTGGCTGCTTTCCTCGACGCCAATATCTAAGCGTCGCGGTAAAGACTGTCCTCAAAAGGCCCCGCAAATTGCGGGGCTTTTTGCGTATTCAGGGCTAGACGCTCCGAAACTCAGG
Organism: Pseudomonas sputi; assembly: GCF_021603585.1. Taxonomy (GTDB): domain Bacteria; phylum Pseudomonadota; class Gammaproteobacteria; order Pseudomonadales; family Pseudomonadaceae; genus Aquipseudomonas; species Aquipseudomonas sputi. The sequence goes on from NZ_BQHI01000032.1 coordinate 48,343, forward strand.
TGGTACATTCGGCCCCGCACTGGTTTCTCCACTGCCCCCTGCTAGCCGTCGCCGACGCACTCCTTTTCGAATAAGTACGCGATCCTGTCGCCTTCTCCGCGGCGCGGCCTCATTAAGCCAAAAGCTTAATTTTCCCCCCTCCATAAATGATTACGTCATTCCTATATGAATCTGACTGAACTCAAGCAAAAGCCGATTACCGAACTGCTCGAATTGGCCGAACAGATGGGCATAGAAAATATGGCCCGTTCGCGCAAGCAGGACGTGATTTTCTCCCTGCTGAAAAAGCACGCTAAAAGCGGTGAGGAAATCTCCGGTGATGGCGTGCTGGAGATTCTCCAGGACGGCTTCGGCTTCCTGCGCTCCGCAGACGCTTCCTACCTCGCCGGTCCTGACGACATCTACGTCTCGCCGAGCCAGATCCGCCGTTTCAACTTGCGCACCGGTGACACCATCGTTGGCAAGATTCGTCCTCCGAAGGAAGGCGAGCGTTATTTCGCCCTGCTCAAGGTTGACACGATCAACTTCGATCGTCCGGAAAACGCGAAGAACAAGATTCTCTTCGAGAACCTGACCCCGCTGTTCCCGAACGTGCGCATGAAGATGGAAGCCGGCAACGGTTCCACCGAAGACCTGACCGGTCGTGTGATCGACCTTTGTGCGCCGATCGGCAAAGGCCAGCGTGGTCTGATCGTTGCACCGCCAAAAGCCGGTAAAACGATCATGCTGCAGAACATCGCAGCGAACATCGCCCGTAACAACCCTGAAGTTCACCTGATCGTGCTGTTGATCGACGAGCGTCCGGAAGAAGTGACCGAAATGCAGCGCACCGTGCGCGGCGAAGTGGTTGCCTCGACTTTCGACGAGCCGCCGACCCGTCACGTACAAGTGGCTGAAATGGTGATCGAGAAGGCCAAGCGCCTGGTCGAACACAAGAAGGACGTGGTGATCCTGCTCGACTCCATCACCCGTCTGGCCCGTGCCTACAACACCGTGATCCCGAGCTCCGGCAAGGTGCTGACCGGTGGTGTCGATGCCCACGCCCTGGAGAAACCGAAGCGTTTCTTCGGCGCCGCGCGCAACATCGAAGAAGGCGGCTCGCTGACCATCATCGCCACCGCGCTGGTTGAAACCGGCTCGAAGATGGATGAAGTGATCTACGAAGAGTTCAAGGGCACCGGCAACATGGAGCTGCCACTGGACCGTCGTATCGCCGAGAAGCGTGTGTTCCCGGCCATCAACATCAACAAGTCCGGTACCCGTCGCGAAGAGCTGCTGACCGCCGACGACGAACTGCAGCGTATGTGGATCCTGCGCAAACTGCTGCACCCGATGGATGAAGTGGCCGCCATCGAGTTCCTGGTCGACAAGCTGAAAACGACCAAGACCAACGACGAATTCTTCCTGTCGATGAAGCGCAAGTAACATCGTCGGTTGATTCAGAAAATAGCGTCCCTTCGGGGGCGCTATTTTTTGGTTCATCACGGATTGCCGGGAAACACGCTCTTGATCTTCATGAAAAAGAATTCGCTGTCCCGGTAACCGTACGCCATCCGCTTGATGACCTTTATTCGATTGTTGATACCCTCCAGCTGG
>NZ_BQHI01000033.1 GCF_021603585.1 Pseudomonas sputi
CCTCCAGCCGATGCGCCAGCGAATGGCTCCAGCCGAACCCCAACCCGACATCGATCTCGGCGGCACTGCTGCGGTACAACCGAGTGAACTCGAACGGCAGCAGCCCGTCGAGCACGCCGTCAGTCAGCGTCAGCAATTCTTCGCCGGTGACCATCGACACCGGACAGCCGTTGGTGCAGGTCCTCGGCGCACAATCGACGCTGTCACCGTTAGGATTTTTCGCCTGATCCGAAGCCTCATCCCGAGGCTCATGCCGTTCCATTCGCGTCATGCCGTGGGACTTGTCACGGGAAATGGCCGCTGGATTGGGCACTGTCAGCACCAGCGAATCGGCCGTGCGAACCTCCAGCGGAATAGCCGGTGTCGGCCGCAACGGTGCCGGACCTGCATTGACCATCAGCGGTTTCAATGCGCTCGCATGCCGGGTCAGATCAGGCGCGGAGGTCAGCTCCGCCAGCCGCAGCGCCGAAGCCGCCAGCCATTCCCGGGCTCGTGGCGACTTGATCTTGCCCAGTACCTGGGTGCTCAACCGCAGCGGCACACCCATGCCACCCGACACACACATCAACAGAAAACTGATCAGCAGCTCGGCGCGAACTTCGGCCACCACCTCGGCCAGATACTGTGGCGGCAGCATCTTCAGCCAACTGGTAAAGGCCGCCAGATAAATGAACAGCAACGGCTCATCGCTGAGCATCAGCAGGCCGTTGGCGATGGCTTCGGTGGACGCCTGGAGCAAGGCCTCCAGTTCAGTGCTGGACAGGTACTGCAGAAGTTTTTCGCTGTTGGCCTGCAAGTCTGCAAGCAGGGCAAACAACTGCTTCACGTCGGCCCAGACACCGTTCAGCGCTGTTTCGAAACCGTGCCAGTCAGCCCGTTGCAGCTGCCCGTAACGCTCGGTGAAACCGGCGCTGGAAAACGCCGTCCACTGCGGTTGAAACCCTTTCCATTCCTCACGCAACCAGCCTTCCAGACCCTCAAGAAGACCCTGATACGAGGCATACAACGCCTGGACATGCGCGGTAGAAACATCGGGAAAGAAGGTGATGCGATAACGCTGGCCCCGGTCGCAATCGTCGACCTTGAGAATGCCGCTGGGGCCGATGGTGTAACGCAGTGGATCGCCGAACCCCAAAACGCCGTCGACATCGGAAATGACCGGTTCAAGAATCACCGGCGTATCGCCGATCGGCACGAAGCGCGCGGCTTCGAACATGTGCACCAGCGTCAGGGGGCCGGTGGCGGGGCACATGACCACGGAGGAGCTGATGGGTTTGCGGCTGCCAACCGGTGCACTGAGTCGAACATCGTTGCCGACCTGGAACACCTGCTCGACACTCAATGCGGTGCCCGTCCAGAACTGCTCGGCCCAGGCGTCATAGTGGTTGAGGCAGAGGCGAAATTCACGAATCAGCTTTTCGACGTCGGGCTGATCAGGGTTCAGCGCAGCGACCACCAGCAAACCAATGCTGTTGTTCAGTTTCAGGAGTTGGTCGGATGGAAGCATTCGCAGTCACTCGTGCGCATCAGGGGGATGGCGCGAAACTGTGCGGGGGATCAAACAGGAAAGAAGTCAGCCGAGTAGGCGATGTCTGTAGGGCGATTCTCTAAATGTGCGGGAGGGTGTTCAGCGGACAACCAACATTGCCCGTTGCTCAACCTCAACCGCGCTCGTTATGCTGCTGAACCCTTTAATCAGATCCGAGCAGCGGCGCTACACACGCCGCCTGGGATGTCTTTGATAACGGATCCGATGATGAATGCACCGCTGAAGGCGTTCGGCCCGATCAAGGCCGTGATTTTCGACATGGACGGTTTGCTGCTGGACACCGAGGGCATCTATACCGAGGTTACCTCGCTGATTGCCGCGCGTTACGGGCGCACCTTCGACTGGAGCATCAAGCAGAACATCATCGGGCGTGGCGCCGGCGATCTGGCCCGGTATGTCGTCGAAGCGCTGGATTTGCCGATCACCGCCGAAGAGTTTCTGGTGATTCGCGAACCGCTGATGCGCGAGCGTTTTCCCACCGCGCAAGCGATGCCGGGCGCCGAGGAACTGATCCGCCACCTCAAGGCGCACAACATTCCGATTGCCGTCGGCACCAGTTCATCGCGTCAGTCGTTCGGTCAGAAAACCACGTTGCACCGCGACTGGTTCGCGCTGTTCGACTTCATCGTCACGGCGGACGACCCGGAAGTCGGCGCGGCCAAACCGGCACCGGACATCTTCCTCACCGCCGCGCGCCGCCTGGGTGTAGCGCCGGAAGATTGTCTGGTGTTCGAAGATTCGCCATTCGGCGTGACAGCGGCGAAAGCAGCCGGCATGACCGCCATCGCGATTCCCGATGCCGCCATGGCCGATGAAAAATACGCACACGCCGACGGGATTCTTCGTACGTTGAAAGCGTTCACGCCGAGTGCGTGCGGCTTGCCGGCGCTGGACTGGGCCTGATCAAACCGCCGACATGAAAACGCCGCCCCTCTGTTAAAGGAGGGGTGGCGTTTTTCGTTATCGACAACCTGATCAATCAGGCGCCGAAACCACCGTCGATGGTCAGGCTGGCCCCGGTGATATAACCGGCCTCCGGGCTTGCGAGGTAGGCGACGAAGCTGGCGATTTCCTCGGCCGTGCCGTAACGGCCGACGGCCATCAGCGGAATCAGGCTGTCGGCGAACTCGCCGTGGGCCGGGTTCATGTCGGTATCGACCGGGCCGGGCTGCACGTTGTTGATGGTGATACCGCGTGGGCCGAGGTCGCGGGCCAGGCCTTTGGTCAGGCCCACCAGCGCGGACTTGCTCATCGCATACACGCCGCCACCGGCGAAGGGCATGCGGTCGGCGTTGGTGCTGCCGATGTTGATGATGCGCGAGCCTTCGCCCATGTGTCTGGCGGCTTCCTGGCTGGCGATGAACACGCTGCGCACGTTGATTGCCAGGGTCTGGTCGAAGTCTTCCAGTTTGAAATCTTCCAGCGGGGCGACGGCCAGCACACCGGCGTTGTTGACCAGAATGTCGAGGCGGCCAAAGGATTCGACAGTGGCGCTTACGGCGTGGCGGATGGCACTGGCGTCGGCGCTGTCAGCCTTGATCGCCAGGGCTTTGCCGCCGGTAGCCGTGATGCTGTTTTGCAGTTCTTCAGCCTTGGCAGCCGAGCTGACGTAAGTAAAGGCAACCGCGGCGCCTTCAGCGGCCAGGCGTTTGACGATGGCGGCACCGATGCCGCGAGAGCCGCCTTGAATCAGAGCGACTTTACCGCTGAGGTGTTGAGTGGTCATGTTCGATCTCCAGAAGTTTCAAGGCAGGCTGCCTTGGTGTGGTGTCGAGTATCTGCCCCTCGCCAATAAGCGGGTAGACCGTGGTTGCTATAGTCTGTGTAAACCAAAAGTTTAGAATGGCCGCCATGGAAACCTTCAGCAGTATCGAATGCTTCGTTCGCAGCGCCGAAGTCGGCAGCTTTGCCGAGGCCGCGCGACGCCTGAGCCTGACACCGGCCGCCGTGGGCAAAAGCGTGGCGAAACTGGAAGCGCGCCTCGGCGTGAGGCTGTTCCAGCGTAGCACTCGTCGGTTGACCCTGACGGAAGCGGGGCAATTGTTTCTGAGTGAGGTCAGCGGCAGCCTGATCACCATCCAGAACGCGGTGAACAATCTGGCCAGCGCTGGTGGCCAACCGGCCGGCACGCTGAAAGTCAGCATGGGCACGGTGTTTGGCCGCTTGTACATCGTGCCGTTGCTGGGGGAATTCCTGAAAAGGTTTCCGGCGATCAACCCGGACTGGCACTTCGATAACCGGCAGGTCGATCTGATCGGACAGGGTTTCGATGCGGCGATTGGCGGTGGCTTCGAACTGCCCCAAGGCGTGGTGGCGCGCAGGCTGACGCCGGCGCATCGGGTATTGGTGGCTTCTGCGGATTATCTGGATCGGTACGCGCCGATCAGTGAACCGGACGACCTCACGCTGCACGAGGGCATCCTGATCCGCTCACCGCAAACCGGACGCGTGCGCTCCTGGCAGTTGACGCACCGAACCCGACAACACAGCCCGCTGACCCTCAAGGCACGAATGACCATGAGCGATTCCGAAGCCGCCTGCGCCACGGCGGCGCAGGGGCTGGGGATTGCGTTGGTGAGCATGCCGTTTGCCGTCGGCTATCTTGAGGCGGGGACGTTGCAGCGGGTCTTGCCGGACTGGTACGTCGACGACGGCAACATCTCCATTTATTACGCCGAACACAAATTGTTGCCGGGCAAGACCCGGGCATTCGTTGATTTTGTCATCGAGCAGTTTTCAACCCTGGGCCTCGCCGAACGGTTCAACGCGCAAAACGTGCTGGCCAGCCGATGATGGTTTTCGGCCGTGGCGTCGCGTACGTGCGTACCTTGGAGGTCGACAGGCCCAGTCGCACCAGCGATTCGGCGATGGTCACGGCCGCCGTGACGCCATCCACCACCGGCACTCCGGTGCGCTGACGGATCTTCTCGTCGAGCCCGGCCATGCCGCCGCAACCCAGGCAAATCACTTCGGCTTTATCCTGCGTCACTGCCAGTTCCGCCTGATGCACGATCGCTTCCAGCGCCCGTTGCGGCTCGTGCTCCAGCTCCAGAACCGCCAGACCACTGGCCCGCACCGAGGCGCAGCGATCCCACAGGCCGGACAATTTCAGCCGATCCTCGATCAGTGGCACGGTGCGATCCAGTGTGGTCACCACCGAATAGGCGTGGCCGAGAAACATCGCGGTGCTGGCCGCCGCGTCGGTGATGTCCACCACCGGCACGTTGAGCAATTCCTGTAAACCTTCGCGACCGTGCTCGCCATAACCGGCCTGGATCACCGCGTCGAATGGCTGGTCGTAGGACATCACCCGGTCCATCACGGCAATGGCGGCCAGATAACTTTCGAAATTACCTTCAACTGAGTCAGCGCCAAAGTGCGGCGTCAGGCCGACGATTTCGGTGCCGGGGGACGCGACAGCCTGCGCCGAACGGGCGATGGCCTGGGTGATGGATTTGGTGGTGTTGACGTTGACCACGAGAATACGCATGGGAAGTCCTTATAACGGTTGGTTCTGCGGCCCCGCGAAAGGGCCGCCAAGATTCAGTGGCTGACGTTGTCGACGGCGATGGCTTCACCGTCCACGTTGGCGTAGTGCGGCTGGCGTTTGGCGATGATCAAGTAGAGCATCCCGGCAATGCCGGCACCGATCAGCCAGGAGAAGGGCGAGACGCTGTGGAAGCCCGGCACCAGAGCCAGAACGATGGCGATCAGTGCGGCCGGAATGAAGGCCGCCACGGCCCGCAGATTGACCCCGCGGCTGTAGTAATAAGCGCCGTTGGGGTTTTCGCTGTACAACTGCGGCACGTGGATCCGGCCTTTGCGGATCAGCCAGTAGTCGACCATGATCACGCCGTACAGCGGGCCAAGAAGGGCGCCGAGGCCGGACAGGAAATACACGATCACCAGCGGGCTGTTGTAGAGGTTCCACGGCAGGATCAGCACGGCAATCGTTGCGCTGATCAGTCCGGCACGGCGGAAGGTCAGGTACTTCGGCGCCAGGTTGCTCAGCACGAAGGCCGGCGCGACGAAGTTGGCCATGATGTTCACCGCCACGGTGACGATCAGGAACGCCAGGCAGCCGAGCACCAGAAAGAATGTATTGGGGATCGAGGCAATGATCTCGGTCGGGCTTTCGATGATCCGGCCGTTGATCTGAAATTGCGCTCCGCACAGCAGGACAGTGATCCCGGCGAACACCAGAATATTCACCGGCAGGCCCCAGAAGTTTCCGACCTTGATGGTTTTACGGCACGGCGAAGAGCGCGCGAAGTCGCAGAAGTTGAGGATCAGTGTGCCGTAGATCGCCAGCCACAAGGCGCCGCCGGCAAAAATGTTGCGCCACATCTCGCCGCCGCTCAGCGGCTCACGAATCGACCACGCGATGGTGGCGTTGGCCTGGGTGTACATCCAGGCGGCAAGGCAGGCGACGGTCAGCAGAATCACCGGCCCGGCGAAAGCTTCGTAGCGGCGAACCATTTCCATGCCGTAGGCCAGGATCGCCAGCTGCACGAACCAGATCGCCACGAAGCACACCCAGCCCAGGCTCGACAGACCGAGGATCGAGTCGTGGTCATAGTCGGCGAAACCGGGATGGATCGCCGTGAGCAACACGCGCAATACCACCGACGCCAGGTACGTCTGAACCCCGAACCAGGCGATGGCGATCACCGCCCGGATCAATGCAGGAATCTGCGCCCCGTGGATGCCGAAACTGATCCGGCTGATCACCGGAAACGGTACCCCGGTCTTCTGCCCCATGTAACCGGACAGGTTCATGAAGAAGTACACCAGCGCCGCGCCGATCCCCAGCGACAGCAGAATCTGCCAGCCGCCCAGGCCCAAGGCGTACAGACCGATGGCAAACGAATAGTTGGCGATGTTGTGCACATCGTTGGTCCACAGGGCAAAGATGCTGTATTTGCCCCAGCGTCGTCCCTCGACCCTGGTCGGCGCGAGGTCGCTGTTGTGCAGACGCGGGCTCAGTTGCAGCGGTTCGACGATCCCATCACCGGGCACGGTGTGATCGAGGGTTGAAGAGGCGGGCAGATTCAGCGCGATGTTGTTATTGGAGAGACTCGTACGCATTCCGGCAGGCTCCTGATGTTCGGGCCGCGATGACTGTGCATGAGCGTTCGGGCTCGGCAGATCTTCGTCGCGGCGGTGAAACATCACAGGTTAGGGGCATCTGCAGCCTGTACGGGATAGGGCGCTTCAGGCTTGCGGATCGAAAGTGTGGGTTCATGTTTTGCGGTTTTGTATACAAAACATGTATGCACTAAAGCCAGATCTGTGCCAGCCGGCGATCTATGAAAACCACCGCTGATTTCGAAAAGTTATTGATGTTCGCCAAGTCATTGAAATGCCGGCGATATAAATTGACCGTTTGAACAGGTATTTATTTTTCTGCCGGGATTTTGGCTGGCGCGGGGAAGGACCGCTTCGGGAGCGCGATGTAACTTTTCAGGGCGCAGAAATGAAAAGTGCACACATAAATGGCACCGATGGTGACATTCGTGTGTACACATTTTTAAGGCGGGTATAGAACACTGTGGGAGCTGACTGGCTCCCACAGTCGTATCATCGGGCCGGGAATTTATGCCTTGCTGATGATGTTCCCGGCATGCAACCCGCATTCTTTCTGGGTCGCTTCTTCCCACCACCAGCGACCTTCACGTTCGTGCTGGTTTGGCAGGACAGGGCGGGTGCAGGGTTCGCAGCCGATGCTGATGAAACCGCGCTCATGCAGGCTGTTGTACGGCAGCTCCAGCATGCGGATGTAGCCCCAGATTTCCTCGCTGGTCATCTGCGCCAGTGGGTTGAATTTGTACAGGGTGCGCTCCGGAGTGGAGAACGCTGTATCGATTTCCATCACCGCGACGGCGCTGCGGGTGCCTGGGCTTTGGTCGCGGCGCTGGCCGGTGGCCCAGGCCTTCACGTCGGAGAGCTTGCGGCGCAGCGGCTCGATCTTGCGGATCCCGCAGCATTCGCCATGACCGTCCTTGTAGAAGCTGAACAGGCCTTTTTCCTTCACGAAGGGTTCAAGTTTCGTGTAGTCCGGCGAGACCAGTTCGATGTCGATCTTGTAGTGCTCGCGCACCTGATCGATGAACCGGTAGGTTTCCGGATGCAGGCGGCCGGTGTCGAGACTGAACACCTTGACGTTCTTGTTCAGCTTCCAGGCCATGTCCACCAGCACCACATCCTCGGCGCCGCTGAAAGATATCCACAGGTCATCGCCGAACTCGGCGAACGCGAGCTTGAGGATGTCCTGCGCGGATTTGTTGGCATGGGTCGTGGCGAGTTCCACGACGTCGAACGTTGGGCTCATCAGGGCGGCTTCCTACAGGTCGGTGGCGCTGGGCGCTCTATATGGCGGCGATGTTAACAAAAAGCAACGCGCGCCGGGGCAGCCTCTGCGTTGCGCGCTCCAGATCGAGCCGCTAGAGTTCGGGCTCGCTCGGCTCAATAAACATTACAAATGGAGTGTCCTGTGGAAATTGCCTGTCTTGATCTTGAAGGGGTGCTGGTACCGGAAATCTGGATCGCCTTCGCCGAAAAAACCGGAATCGAATCGCTCAAGGCCACCACCCGGGACATTCCCGACTACGACGTGCTGATGAAACAGCGCCTGCGTATCCTCGACGAGCATGGCCTGAAGCTTTCGGACATTCAGGAAGTGATCGCCACCCTCAAACCGCTGGACGGTGCGGTGGAGTTCGTCAACTGGCTGCGCGAGCGGTTCCAGGTGGTGATTCTATCGGACACGTTCTACGAGTTTTCCCAGCCGCTGATGCGTCAGCTGGGCTTTCCGACGTTGCTCTGCCACCGTCTGATCACGGACGACAGCGGTCGGGTGACCAGCTATCAGTTGCGTCAGAAAGATCCGAAACGTCAGTCCGTCCTGGCCTTCAAGAGCCTGTATTACCGGGTGATTGCGGCGGGGGATTCCTACAACGACACCAGCATGCTGGGCGAGGCGGATGCGGGGATTCTGTTTCATGCGCCGGATAACGTGATTCGGGAGTTTCCGCAGTTTCCGGCGGTGCATACGTTTGCCGAGTTGAAGCAGGCATTCCTCAAAGCCTCGAACCGCGACTTATCCCTTTAGCCGCCTGATGATCGTTCCCACGCGGAGCGCGGGAACGATCAAGTGCTCTAGTCAGAGGCTCTGCAGGGTTTCCAGCAGGACTCTGACCTTGGTGATCGACTCCTGATACTCCGCTTCCCAATCTGAATCGGCGACGATCCCGCCACCGCCCCAGCAGCACACCTGCCCATCCTTCACCAGTAGACTGCGGATCGCGATAGAGCTGTCCATCTCGCCGCGCACGTCCAGATACAGCAACGAACCGCAATACAACCCGCGTCGGGTCGGTTCCAGTTCGTCGATGATCTGCATCGCACGAATCTTCGGTGCGCCAGTGATCGAGCCGCCGGGGAAGCTACCGGCGATCAGGTCCAGGGCGTCGCGATTTTCCGCCAGTTCACCGGTCACGCTGCTGACCAGGTGATGCACGTTCGGATAGCTTTCCAGGCTGAACAGCTCCGGTACCCGCACCGAGCCGATGCGGCAGGTACGGCCCAGATCGTTGCGCAGCAGGTCGACGATCATCAGGTTTTCCGCACGATCCTTGGGGCTGGCCAGCAGTTCGGCGGCGTTCGCCGCATCTTCGGCCGGGGTCGCGCCACGGGGGCGGGTGCCCTTGATCGGGCGGGTTTCCACTTGACGCTGGCTGACTTTGACGAAACGCTCGGGCGACAGGCTCAGCACCGCGTTGCCGTCAGGCAGGCTCTGGAACCCGGAAAACGGTGTCGGGCAGGCTTCGCGCAACTTGCAGTAGGCCAGCCATGGATCGCCCTGGCACGGCGCTCGGAATCGCTGGGCGAAGTTGACCTGATAGCAGTCGCCGGCCTGGATGTAATGCTGGATACGTTCGAAGGCTTGGCGGTATTCATCGGCCGAAAGATCAGCCGCCATGGGACTGTTCAGCCTGAACGGGATCAATTCGCTGCCTGCCGGTTGGCTGAATACATTGACCAAGCGCTGTTTCTCCCGGGGGCTGACCGACGGGTGAAACACCAGTTGGCTGGTGGCCGATTGGTGATCGCTGATCAAGGCCCAGTCGTACAGACCAAAACGCGCATCAGGCAGTTGCAGGTCATCCCGGGCCTGGCTCGGCAGATTTTCCAGATGCCGGCCGAAGTCATAGCTCAGATAACCGATCAGGCCGCCGGCGAAAGGCAATTCGTACCCGTCAGGCAATTGTGCTTCGCCCAACCGCGTCAGAGTGTCTCGCAGGCGTTGCAGGAAACTGTCGCCGCGTTCGTCCGGCAATACCGCCAGTTGTTCCAGCGGCCAGGCGCTGAGCAGGTCATAACGGCCACGGTCGGCACTCGGCCGGCCACTGTCGAGCAGCACGGCGCCGGGCGCATGGCGGACGGCCGCAAAATAGTCGGCGGGGTTGGCGCGGTAGGGCAGCGGGTGTACGGAACAGGTCAACATGGGCGGGGCAGATCGGCCATCGAGGCGGGGTGGGGATTGTAGTCCCCTCCGGGAATTGCTCCTAGAGGGGATGTCGGGGATTGGCAGATTGGCGGCAGGTATCACGCTTGATCATTCCCGCGTCGAACCGTCTGCGTGGGAACGATCATGAAATCGATCCTCGTGGTATCAGCCCTCGACCGCCGGAATATGCCCGAACAATTCCTGGGCAAACGCCACCCGCTCTTCAACCGACTCCGTCACACCACGCGCCTTGAGCTCTTCCAGATGCGCTTCCACCGCATGGGTGCGCAACGTCAGCCCGCAATCGTTGGCGATCTGGATATTCAGCCCCGGTCGCGCATTCAGCTCCAGAATCAGTGGGCCTTTCTCCTGGTCCAGCACCATGTCCACGCCGATGTAACCCAGGCCACACAGCTCATAGCAGCCGGCGGCGAGCTTCATGAACCCGTCCCAGTAGGGCAGTTGCACGCCGTCCACCGCGTTGGTGGTGTCCGGGTGTTTGGTGATGATGTTGTTCAGCCAGGTGCCGCGCAGGGTCAGGCCGGTGGCCAGATCGACACCGACGCCGATGGCGCCCTGGTGCAGGTTGGCCTTGCCGCCGGACTGGCGGGTCGGCAAACGCAGCATCGCCATCACCGGGTAACCCATCAGCACGATGATGCGGATGTCCGGCACGCCTTCGTAGCTGATGCTCTTGAAGATCTGGTCCGGGGTCACCCGATATTCGATCAGCGCCCGGTCGCGGTGCCCGCCCAGCGAATACAGGCCGGTGAGGATGCTGGAGATATGGTGCTCCAGCTCTTCATGGGCGAGGATCTTGCCCGACACCGTGCGATAGCGGCCCTCGAAACGGTCGGCGATCACGATGATGCCGTCACCGCCGGCGCCCTGGGCCGGCTTGATCACGAAGTCGTTGTGCCCGCCGATGATCTGGCCGAGCTTGTCGATTTCCTTCTCCGTGGAAATCACGCCATACAGTTCCGGCACGTGAATGCCGGCCTTGATCGCGCGTTCCTTGGTGATGATCTTGTCATCGACGATCGGGTACAGGCTGCGCTTGTTGTACTTGAGCACGTAGTCGGCATTTCGCCGATTGATGCCCATGATGCCCCGCGCTTCCAGGGCCTTCCAGGTCTTCCAGAAACCGAACATCAGGCGTCAGCCTTCTTCAGGAAAGCCTTGAAACGCACCAGCTCGGTCAGCCGATAACCGCGATAGCGACCCATCGCCAGCATGAAGCCCACCAGAATCAGCAGGATCGCCGGGAAGGTGAACACGAAGTACACCATCTCCGGAACGGTCATGATCAGGTGCGCCAGGGACGCCGCGAACAAAGTGCCGATCGCCACTTTCATGGCATGGCTGGCGCCGCGTTCTTCCCAGGTGATCGACAGGCGTTCGATGGTCATGGTCAGAATCACCATCGGGAACAGCGCCACCGACAGGCCGCGCTCCAGCCCCAGCTTGTGACTGAACAGACTGATCGCCGCGATCAGCACCACCACGAACGTCAGCACCACCGACAGGCGCGGCAGCATTTGCAGCTTCAAGTGTTCCAGATACGAACGCAGCGATAACCCGAGCGCGGTGATCACGGTAAACAGCAGGATGCCGAAGCCCAGCTGGGTTTCGCGGAAGGCCAGGGCGATCAGCACCGGTGTAAAGGTGCCGAGGGTCTGCAGGCCGATCAGGTTGCGCAGGATCAGGATCACCAGCACGCCGATCGGGATCATCACCATGATCATGAACGTCTGCTGGGTTTGCAGCGGCAGGCCGTACAGCGAGTACTCGAGGAAGTTGGCGTCGGTGTTTTCGTCGGTCAGCTTGGCCAGACGAATCGCGTTCATCTCACTGTTGTTCAGGCTGAAGGTCACGTTGGCTTTCTTGCCGCCGTCAACGGTGATCAGGTTCTCGTCACCGCTCCACCACAGCAGGCGGTCGGTCGGCAGGCCTTGCTCGCCGGTGTCCGGGTTGAAGTACAGCCAGTCGGTGCCGTTGAAGCTGCGTAGCCAGAGTTCCGGGGTTTGCGGCTGATCGGCGACGAGGCGGATGGTGTGGACTTTCTCCACCGGCACGTGAGCGATGGACAGCAGCAGTTCAACGATTTTGGCTTTGTGCGGTGTCGACGGATCGCCGGCCAGCAACAGTTTGACGTTGTCGTCGTTGACGTTGTTGACACGTTTGATCGCTTCGCCGATGAAGGTCTCGACGTCGGCCGAGTGCTGACGGATCGGCGCGAGCAAGGCTTCGGCGGCGATCTTTTCCGGGCCTTCGACGGCCATGCTGTCGCGGAACGTCGGGCCTTTGACCTTGGTTTTCTCGGCGGTGTAACGCTTGGTCAGCACCAGCCGGTAATAAAGAGTCTGATTGCCCTTGGCCCGGCGCGCCGACCAGGTGACCTTGCGGTTGCCGTCGACGCGGTTGACCGCCACGCCGTAGTTATTGGAGATGAAGCTTTCATTGAGGCTGACGTAATCGCGGCTCAGGGGCGGCACGAACATCTGGATCTTCACCGGATCCTTGGAGCTGGCGACGAACTCGACCTTGGCGTCGATGTTCCACAAGTCGTCGGTGGCGTCTTCGGTCACCGGGATGCCGAGCACGAAAATCTGATAGGCCGTAACCGAAACGCCCAACAACACCAGGATGGTGATCAGGACTTTCAGGTGGAAGGTTAGAGAACGCATGGAAATTACTCGGCGGTATGAGCGGCGATGGCGCAGGCAGGTTTGCCGGCAGCGTATTTAAGACTGGGATCGACCAGCGCATCGAAGCGTTTCAGCGCCTCGGAGCCGATCAAAAGCGGGTATTGGAACGCACTACGGTCGGTCAGGTTCACTTCGATGCTGCGCATCGCCGAACCCATGCAGATGTCCAGCTCGATTACCGGGCGCGCGGTGTACTTCTTGCCTTCTTCCGGGTCGTAGTCGCCGGCGCGGCGCTTGATCTTGCTGACCCGGGCCAGCGGCCGTTCGATCGGGTGCGAATGCGCGGCGTCGATGGCCAGGTAGAAACGCACCCAGGACTCGCCGTTGCGTTTGAAGCGTTTGATGTCGCGGGCACTCAGAGAGGCGGTTTTCGCCCCGGTGTCGAGTTTCGCCGCCACTTCCAGGTTGATCCCGTCGAGGGCTGCGTATTCGTTGAGGCCGTACACGGTCTTTTCCCCCGCCGCAGCGAGGCCGGGCAGGCAAAACAGTGCAAAGAATGTGGGGAAGGGCTTGAGTCTCATAAATCCTGGCGAGCAGCGTTCCGTTCTCGGTTCAGGGCCATGGCATCAGGAAACCCTGTCTGCCCATCGCCTTCGTGTGCCTATCAGCTTTTTATGACAAGCCGTGCAAATGACTCGCAAATGCGGGCGGCATTCTAGCACGGTGTTTTTATGGCGCCAGCGCCGGGACCGGTCTATAACCCTTGGGGCTGTTACAAAGGCTTATTAGACGATTGTCGACAATCCTTATTTATCCTTTGACTGATACGGGCTGATTCGCTAGTTTTTGCCGCATTGGATTTGAAGGTGTCGACAATATGCTGGATCAACTCGATCCCCCGGTGATCAGCGGCGACGATTCCGAGACGCTCTCGGAAAACGTCTTCCGGCGCATCCAGGCGGCCATCGTCAAAGGCGAGATCGCCCCGGGCAGCAAGATCTCCGAGCCGGAACTGGCGCGCACCTACGGCATCAGCCGCGGGCCCCTGCGCGAGGCGATCCACCGGCTGGAAGGCCAGCGCCTGCTGGTGCGCGTACCGCACGTCGGTGCGCGGGTGGTGTCGCTGAGCCACGCCGAATTGCTCGAACTCTACGAAATCCGCGAATCCCTCGAAGGCATGGCCTGCCGTCTGGCGGCCGAACGCATGAGCGTCGAAGAAATCGACGAACTGCGCCGGGTGCTGGAAACCCACGAGCGTGATGCGGCGTTTCAGGCCGGCGTCGGCTATTACCAGCAGGAAGGCGATTTCGACTTTCACTACCGGATCATCCAGGGCAGCGGCAACCGCACCCTCACGCAAATGCTCTGCGGCGAGCTCTATCAACTGGTGCGCATGTACCGCATCCAGTTTTCCACCACACCCAATCGCCCGCGCCAGGCCTTTGCCGAACACCACCGGATTCTCGATGCCATCGCCGACCGTGACGGCGAGCTCGCGGAATTGTTGATGCGCCGTCACATCGGCGCCTCGAAACGCAACATCGCCCGTCATTACCAGGACGGCGCCGACAACAAGACAGCCACTGAACGAGGTGAGTCATGAGTTCCAACAAGAGCACTCCAGGCCAGCGTTTCCGCGATGCGGTCGCCAGCGAAGATCCGCTGCAAGTGGTCGGGGCGATCAACGCCAACCACGCACTGCTGGCCAAGCGCGCCGGTTTCAAGGCGATCTACCTGTCGGGTGGCGGGGTGGCTGCCGGCTCCCTCGGCGTGCCGGACCTGGGTATCACCGGTCTGGATGACGTGCTGACCGATGTCCGCCGCATCACCGACGTCTGCGACCTGCCGCTGCTGGTGGACGTGGACACCGGTTTTGGCGCCTCGGCGTTCAATGTGGCCCGCACCGTCAAGTCGATGATCAAGTTCGGCGCGGCGGCGATTCACATCGAAGACCAGGTCGGCGCCAAGCGCTGCGGCCATCGTCCGAACAAAGAGATCGTGACCCAGCAGGAAATGGTCGACCGCATCAAGGCCGCCGTCGATGCCCGCACCGACGACAGCTTCGTGATCATGGCCCGCACCGACGCATTGGCCGTTGAAGGTCTGGAATCGGCACTGGATCGCGCCGCCGCGTGCATCGAGGCCGGCGCCGACATGATCTTCCCGGAAGCCATCACGGAGCTGGAGATGTACAAGCTGTTCGCCAGCCGCGTGAAAGCGCCGATCCTGGCCAACATCACCGAATTCGGCTCGACGCCGCTGTACACCACCGAGCAGCTTGCGGGAGCAGATGTGTCGCTGGTGCTGTACCCGCTGTCGGCGTTCCGTGCGATGAACAAGGCGGCGGAAAACGTCTACACCGCGATCCGCCGCGACGGCACCCAACAGAATGTCATCGACACCATGCAGACTCGCATGGAGCTTTACGATCGCATCGATTACCACACCTTCGAGCAAAAGCTCGACGCGTTGTTTGCGGCGAAGAAGTAAGCCGCAACCGTACTCCCTAATAAATTCAAGATTGGAGACAACAATGGCCGAAGCAAAAGTACTCAGTGGCGCCGGGCTCCGGGGCCAGGTCGCCGGGCAAACCGCACTGTCCACCGTGGGCCAGGCCGGTGCCGGGCTGACCTATCGTGGCTACGACGTGCGCGAACTGGCGGCAGACGCACAATTTGAAGAAGTGGCGTACCTGCTGCTCTACGGAGAGCTGCCGACCCAGGCACAGCTCGCCGAGTATCAAGGCAAACTGAGCAAGCTGCGCGACCTGCCGCAAGCGCTGAAAGAAGTGCTGGAACGCATCCCCGCCGACGCCCATCCGATGGACGTGATGCGCACCGGTTGTTCGTTCCTGGGCAACATCGAGCCGGAGAAAGACTTCTCCGAGCAACGCGACAAGACCGACCGCCTGCTGGCTGCCTTCCCGGCGATCATGTGCTACTGGTATCGCTTCAGCCACGACGGCAAACGCATCAACTGCGTGACTGACGAGCAGTCCATCGGCGGCCACTTCCTGCACCTGCTGCACGACAAGAAGCCGAGCGACCTGCACGTCAAGGTGATGAACGTGTCGCTGATCCTCTACGCCGAGCACGAATTCAACGCCTCGACCTTCACCGCTCGGGTGTGTGCGTCGACCCTGTCCGACCTGTATTCCTGCGTCACGGCGGCCATCGGCTCGCTGCGCGGTCCGCTGCACGGCGGCGCCAACGAAGCGGCGATGGAAATGATCGAGCGCTTCTCGTCGCCGGAAGAGGCGATCAAGGGCACCCTCGGCATGCTCGAGCGCAAGGACAAGATCATGGGCTTCGGCCACGCGATCTATAAGGACAGCGATCCGCGCAACGAGGTGATCAAGGGCTGGTCGAAAAAACTCGCTGACGAAGTCGGCGACAAGGTGTTGTTCGCGGTTTCGGAAGCCATCGACAAGACCATGTGGGAGCAAAAGAAACTGTTCCCCAACGCCGACTTCTACCATGCCTCGGCGTACCACTTCATGGGCATCCCGACCAAGCTGTTCACCCCGATCTTCGTCTGCTCGCGCCTGACCGGCTGGGCAGCGCACGTGTTCGAACAGCGCGCCAACAACCGCATCATCCGTCCAAGCGCCGAGTACACCGGCGTCGAACAGCGCAAGTTCGTGCCCATCGAACAGCGCTGACCGGGGAGGGCGCCGGCACAGGCGCCCCCTCTTTGAAATTACCGTGACCGAGTCCTGACCGATGAACACAGAATTTCGCAAGAACCTGCCTGGCACGCCGCTGGACTTTTTCGACGTCCGCGCGGCTGTCGATGCGATCCAGCCTGGCAGCTACGACACCCTGCCGTACACCTCTCGCGTGCTGGCGGAAAACCTCGTGCGTCGCTGCGACCCGGCCACGCTCACCGATTCCCTGAAACAACTGATCGAGCGCAAACGCGACCTCGACTTTCCGTGGTTCCCGGCGCGTGTGGTGTGCCACGACATTCTCGGCCAGACCGCGCTGGTGGATCTGGCCGGCCTGCGCGACGCGATTGCCCAGCAGGGCGGCGACCCGGCGCAGGTCAACCCGGTGGTGCCGACCCAACTGATCGTCGACCACTCGCTGGCGGTGGAGGCGGGCGGTTTTGACAAGCAGGCCTTCGAGAAGAACCGCGCCATCGAAGACCGCCGCAACGAAGACCGTTTCCACTTCATCAACTGGACCAAAAAGGCCTTCAAGAACGTTGACGTGATCCCGCCGGGCAACGGCATCATGCACCAGATCAACCTGGAGAAAATGTCCCCGGTGATCCAGGTGCGCGACGGCGTGGCGTTCCCGGATACCTGCGTCGGCACCGACAGCCACACCCCGCACGTCGATGCGCTGGGCGTGATTGCCATCGGCGTCGGTGGTCTGGAAGCCGAGAGCGTGATGCTCGGCCGCGCGTCGTGGATGCGCCTGCCGGAAAGCGTCGGCGTCGAACTGACCGGCAAGCTGCAGCCGGGCATCACCGCCACCGACATGGTGCTGGCGCTGACCGAATACCTGCGCAAACAGAAAGTGGTCGGCGCCTGGCTGGAGTTCTTCGGCGAAGGAGCCTCCGCGCTGACCCTGGGCGATCGCGCGACCATCTCCAACATGGCCCCGGAATACGGCGCCACTGCCGCGATGTTCTACATCGACCAGCAGACCATCGACTACCTGAAACTCACCGGTCGTGAAGACCAGCAAGTGCAACTGGTCGAGCAATACGCCAAGCAGATCGGTCTGTGGGCCGACAGCCTGAAGGGCGCGCAGTACGAGCGCGGCCTGACCTTCGATCTGTCTTCGGTGGTGCGTAACATGGCCGGCCCGAGCAACCCGCACGCCCGTGTGGCGGTGTCGGATCTGGCGGCCAAAGGCATCGCCGGCCAGTGGGAAGACGTGCCGGGGCAAATGCCCGACGGCGCGGTGATCATCGCTGCCATCACCAGTTGCACCAACACCAGCAACCCGCGCAACGTGATCGCCGCCGGTCTGCTGGCGCGCAACGCCAACAAGCTCGGCCTGACCCGCAAGCCGTGGGTCAAGTCGTCGCTGGCGCCGGGCTCGAAAACCGTGGCGCTGTACCTCGATGAAGCGGGGCTGACCACGGAGCTGGAGCAACTTGGTTTCGGCGTCGTTGCTTTCGCCTGCACCACCTGCAACGGCATGTCCGGCGCGCTGGATCCGGTGATTCAGCAGGAAATCATCGACCGGGATCTGTACGCGACCGCTGTGCTGTCCGGTAACCGTAACTTCGACGGGCGGATTCACCCGTACGCCAAGCAAGCGTTCCTCGCTTCGCCGCCGCTGGTGGTGGCCTACGCGATTGCCGGCACCATCCGCTTCGATATCGAGAAAGATGTGCTGGGCGTGGTCGACGGCAAGGAAATCCGCCTGAAAGACATCTGGCCGAGCGACGAAGAAATCGACGCCGTGGTCAAGTCCTCGGTCAAGCCCGAGCAGTTCCGTCAGGTCTACATCCCGATGTTCGCCATCCATGAAGACACCGGCCCGAAAGTCACGCCGCTGTACGACTGGCGCGAAATGAGCACCTACATCCGCCGTCCGCCGTACTGGGAAGGCGCGCTGGCCGGGGCTCGCCCGCTCAAGGGCATGCGCCCGCTGGCGGTGCTGCCGGACAACATCACCACCGATCACCTGTCGCCGTCGAACGCGATCATGCTCGACAGCGCCGCCGGCGAATACCTGGCGAAAATGGGCCTGCCGGAAGAGGACTTCAACTCTTACGCGACCCACCGTGGCGACCACCTGACCGCGCAGCGCGCGACCTTCGCCAACCCGAAACTGTTCAACGAAATGGTCGTGGAAAACGGCAAGGTCAAACAGGGCTCGCTGGCGCGTGTCGAGCCGGAAGGCAAAGTCATGCGCATGTGGGAAGCCATCGAAACCTACATGGAGCGCAAGCAGCCGCTGATCATCATCGCCGGCGCCGACTACGGTCAGGGTTCGTCCCGCGACTGGGCGGCCAAGGGGGTGCGTCTGGCGGGTGTGGAAGCGATTGCCGCCGAAGGTTTCGAGCGCATTCACCGCACCAACCTGGTGGGCATGGGCGTGTTGCCGCTGGAATTCAAACCGGGCACCGACCGCAAGACCCTGGGCATCGACGGCAGTGAAACCTACGATGTGATCGGCGAGCGCACGCCGCGCGCCGACCTGACGCTGGTGATCCACCGCAAGAACGGCGAACGCGTTGACGTGCCGGTGACCTGCCGCCTCGACACCGCCGAAGAAGTGTCGATCTATGAGGCTGGCGGCGTATTGCAGCGCTTCGCCCAGGACTTCCTCGAAGAGTCGGCGGTTGCCGTTTAAAACAAGCCAGGCGACCAAGGGACGATGAGTCCTTTGGTCCCTTTTGAGGAGCACTCATGGCTCACGCACCACAGATCAGAATCCCCGCCACGTACATGCGTGGCGGCACCAGCAAAGGCGTGTTTTTCAGCCTCAAGGATCTGCCCGAAGCCGCGCAGATTCCCGGCCCGGCCCGCGATGCGCTGTTGCTGCGGGTGATCGGCAGTCCCGACCCCTACGACAAACAGATCGACGGCATGGGCGGCGCCACGTCCAGCACCAGCAAAACCGTGATCCTGTCGAAAAGCATCAAGGCCGATCACGACGTCGATTACCTGTTCGGTCAGGTGTCGATCGACAAGCCGTTCGTGGACTGGAGCGGCAACTGCGGCAACCTGTCGGCGGCGGTCGGTTCGTTCGCCATCAGCAACGGTCTGGTGGACGCCAGCCGCATTCCGCACAACGGCGTGGCGGTGGTTCGCGTGTGGCAGGCCAACATCGGCAAGACCATCATTGCCCATGTGCCGATCACCAACGGTGAAGTCCAGGAAACCGGTGATTTCGAGCTCGACGGCGTGACCTTCCCGGCTGCCGAAGTCCAGGTCGAATTCATGGACCCGGCGGCGGAAGAAGAGGGCGGCGGTGGCTCGATGTTCCCCACCGGCAACCTGATCGACGAGCTGGAAGTGCCGGGCGTCGGTACGTTCAAGGCGACCATGATCAACGCGGGTATCCCGACGATCTTTGTCAACGCCGAAGACATCGGTTACACCGGCACCGAACTGCAGGGCGCGATCAACAGCGATCCGAAAGCGTTGCAGATGTTTGAAACCCTTCGCGCTTATGGCGCGCTGCGCATGGGGCTGATTTCCAGTCTGGATGAAGCGGCCAAGCGTCAACACACGCCTAAGGTTGCGTTTGTCGCCAAACCTGCGGATTACGTGGCGTCGAGTGGCAAAGCCATTGGCGCCGGGGATGTGGATTTGCTCGTGCGGGCGCTGTCGATGGGCAAGCTGCACCACGCGATGATGGGAACGGCGGCGGTGGCGATTGGCACCGCAGCAGCCATCTCGGGCACCTTGGTGAACCTGGCGGCTGGTGGTGTCGAGCGTAATGCGGTGCGCTTCGGACATCCGTCCGGGACGTTGCGCGTCGGGGCTGAGGCCCGCCTGGAAAACGGTGAGTGGGTGGTGAAGAAGGCGATCATGAGCCGCAGTGCGCGGGTCCTCATGGAAGGCTTCGTCCGCGTGCCTGGAGATTCGTTCTAACGAGCAGCAGGTGAGAGCGAGCTTGTTCGCTCTCACCGCAATATGGAGTTCAATAAGAAGAAAATCAGCCCTGAGCCGAGGTCCCATCAACGAACCACTTTCAAGAGTGAATCGAACATGAGCGCCAACGTCGACCTGAACAACCGCCCCGACTACGACCGTGTCCTGCAGGACATCGCCGATTACGTCCTCACCTGCAAAATCCAATCCCCCGAAGCCTTCGATACCGCCCGCAACTGCCTGATGGATACCCTGGGCTGCGGCCTGCTGGCCCTGCGTTTCCCCGAATGCACCAAGCACCTCGGCCCGATTGTCGAAGGTACCGTCGTGCCGTTCGGCGCTCGGGTCCCCGGCACGTCCTATCGCCTCGACCCGGTAAAAGCGGCGTGGGACATCGGCTGCATCGTGCGCTGGCTCGATTACAACGACACCTGGCTCGCCGCTGAGTGGGGCCATCCGTCGGACAACCTCGGCGGGATTCTCGCGGTGGCCGATCACCTGTCGCAAAAGCGCCTGGCCATTGGCGAAGCGCCGCTGACCGTGGGCGATGTACTCGAAGCCATGATCATGGCCCACGAGATTCAAGGTGTGATCGCCCTGGAAAACTCCTTCAATCGTGTAGGCCTCGACCACGTCATCCTGGTGAAAGTCGCCTCGACGGCCGTGACCGCCAAACTGATGGGTGCCAACCGCGAGCAACTGTTATCGGCGTTGTCTCATGCGTTCGCCGACGGTCAGGCATTGCGCACGTACCGCCATGCGCCGAACGCCGGTTCGCGCAAATCCTGGGCGGCGGGGGATGCATCGAGCCGGGGCGTGCGGCTGGCGGATATCGCGATGCGCGGCGAAATGGGGATTCCCGGCGTCTTGAGTGCCAGGCAGTGGGGCTTTTACGACGTTTTGTTCAGCCACACCAACAACGATCTGGCGCTCAAGCCGGAAGACAAGCGCGCCTTCAGCTTCTCGCGGCCGTTCGGCAGCTACGTGATGGAAAACGTGCTGTTCAAGATCAGCTTCCCCGCCGAATTCCACGCGCAAACCGCTTGCGAAGCGGCTGTGGCGCTGCACCCTCAGGTGCGCAACCGACTGCATGAAATCGACCGGATCGTCATCACCACCCACGAATCGGCGATCCGCATCATTTCCAAGGTCGGGCCGCTGGCCAACGCCGCTGATCGCGATCACTGCCTTCAGTACATGACCGCCGTGCCGCTGGCGTTCGGCAATCTGGTGGCCGAGCAGTACGAAGACGATTTCCACAAGGCCCATCCGATCATCGATGTGCTGCGCGAAAAAATGGTCATTGTCGAAGATCCGCGCTTCACCCGCGAATACCTGGAGGCTGACAAACGCTCGATTGCCAACGCGGTGCAGGTGTTTTTCAAGGACGGTTCGAGCACGGAAAACGTGGTGGTGGAGTACCCGATCGGGCATCGCCGGCGTCGCGCCGAGGGCATTCCATTGCTTGAGGACAAATTCAGGGCAAATCTGGCGACCCGCTTCACCGGGCAGCGCAGCGGGGAGATTGTTGCGTTGTGCAAGGATCAGGCGCGGCTCGAGGCCACGCCGGTGAACCGGTTTATGGATTTATGGGTTATTTGAAGCGCCGCTCGACGCCTTTCTCCACGAGGATCTTCGCGGAAATCTCTTCCACCGAAAAATGCGTGGAGTTGATGTTCGGGATGTTCTCGCGGCGGAACAGGTTTTCCACCTCGCGCACTTCGAACTCGCACTGGGCGTAGCTCGAATAACGGCTGTTGGGCTTGCGTTCGTTGCGGATTGCGGTGAGGCGGTCCGGGTCGATGGTCAGGCCGAACAGCTTGTGCTGGTGGGCGCGCAGGGCGGCCGGCAGTTGCAGGCGTTCCATGTCGTCTTCGGTCAGCGGATAGTTGGCTGCGCGGATGCCAAATTGCATCGCCATGTACAGACACGTCGGCGTCTTACCACAACGCGACACGCCCACTAGTATCAGGTCGGCCTTGTCGTAATAGTGGGTGCGGGCGCCGTCGTCGTTGTCGAGGGCGAAGTTCACCGCCTCGATCCGCTCCATGTAATTGGAGTTGTGGCCGATGGAGTGGGACTTGCCGACGGTGTAGGAAGAATGCTCGGTCAGTTCCTGCTCGAGCGGGGCGAGGAACGTCGAGAAAATGTCGATCATGAAACCATTGGAGGTTGCGAGAATCTCACGGATGTCCTGATTGACGATGGTGTCGAAGATAATCGGCCGGAAACCGTCGGTTTCAGCGGCTTTGTCGATTTGTTGTACCATGGCCCGCGCTTTTTCAACGCTGTCGATGTACGGTCGCGTGAATTTGCTGAAGGAAATGTTTTCGAACTGCGCCAGAAGGCTTTGACCCAGGGTTTCGGCGGTGATGCCGGTGCCATCGGAGATAAAGAAAGCAGATCGTTTCATTTGCACCTTGGGCCTTAAGCTAATGAGCATTTCTGGATATGATAGGCGCGGTTTGCCGGCCGCCATTGGCCCGCATTCTCACTTATTTTCCAGGTCCAGGCCATACAGCCGGCCAATGCTCCCCCGAGCCGCCGGTTTCTGAGCTTTTCCAACACAGTTAGTGGAGAGATCACCTTGGTAGAGTACGTAGTTTCCCTCGATAAGCTCGGCAAACACGATGTTGAGCATGTGGGGGGCAAGAACGCATCCCTGGGCGAGATGATCAGTAACCTGGCCGGTGCCGGTGTTTCGGTCCCCGGCGGCTTCGCCACCACCGCGCAAGCCTATCGCGACTTCCTGGAACTGAGCGGTCTGAACGATCAGATCCACAAGGCCCTCGATGTGCTGGACGTCGATGACGTCAATGCCCTGGCCAAGACCGGCGCCCAGATCCGCCAATGGATCATGGAAGCCGAATTCCCTGAAAAACTGAACACCGAGATCCGCACCGCGTTCGCCGCGTTGTCGGCCGGCAATCCTGACGTGGCGGTGGCGGTGCGTTCCTCCGCCACCGCCGAAGACCTGCCGGACGCTTCGTTCGCCGGTCAGCAGGAAACCTTCCTGAACATCCGTGGCGTCGAAAACGTCATCCGCGCGGCCAAGGAAGTGTTCGCATCCCTGTTCAACGACCGTGCCATTTCCTACCGCGTCCACCAGGGCTTCGACCACAAGCTGGTCGCCCTGTCGGCCGGCGTGCAGCGCATGGTGCGTTCGGAAACCGGCACCGCCGGCGTGATGTTCACCCTCGATACCGAATCCGGCTTCCGTGACGTGGTGTTCATCACCGGCGCCTACGGCCTGGGCGAAACCGTTGTACAAGGCGCGGTGAACCCGGACGAATTCTATGTCCACAAGGGCACGCTGGAAGCCGGTCGCCCGGCGATCCTGCGGCGCAACCTGGGCAGCAAGGCCATCAAGATGATTTACGGCGACGAGGCCAAGGCCGGTCGTTCCGTGAAAACCGTTGATGTCGAAAAGGCCGACCGCGCGCGCTTCTGCCTGACCGACGCAGAAGTCAGCGAGCTGGCCAAGCAGGCGATGATCATCGAGAAGCACTATGGCTGCCCGATGGACATCGAGTGGGCCAAGGACGGTGACGACGGCAAGCTGTACATCGTGCAGGCCCGTCCGGAAACCGTGAAGAGCCGCACCCAGGCCAACGTCATGGAGCGTTACCTGCTGAAAGAAACCGGCACCGTGCTGGTGGAAGGTCGTGCCATCGGCCAGCGCATCGGCGCGGGCAAGGTGCGGATCATCAAGGACGTCTCCGAGATGGACAAGGTCCAGCCGGGCGACGTGCTGGTCTCCGACATGACCGACCCGGACTGGGAACCGGTCATGAAGCGCGCCAGCGCCATCGTCACCAACCGTGGCGGCCGTACCTGCCACGCGGCGATCATTGCTCGTGAGCTGGGTATTCCTGCTGTTGTCGGTTGCGGCAACGCCACCCAACTGCTGAAGGATGGCCAGGGCGTGACCGTGTCCTGTGCCGAAGGCGACACCGGTTACATCTTCGAAGGCGAACTGGGTTTCGACATCAAGAAGAACTCCGTCGACGCCATGCCGGAGCTGCCGTTCAAGATCATGATGAACGTCGGCAACCCGGACCGCGCCTTCGACTTCGCGCAGCTGCCGAACGCCGGTGTGGGCCTGGCCCGTCTGGAATTCATCATCAACCGCATGATCGGCGTGCACCCGAAAGCGCTGTTGAACTACGACGGCCTGCCACAGGACATCAAGGAAAGCGTCGACAAGCGCATCGCCGGTTACGACGATCCGGTCGGCTTCTATGTCGAGAAGCTGGTTGAAGGCATCAGCACCCTGGCTGCTGCGTTCGCACCGAAGAAGGTCATCGTGCGTCTGTCGGACTTCAAGTCCAACGAGTACGCCAACCTGATCGGCGGCAAACTCTACGAGCCGGAAGAAGAAAACCCGATGCTGGGCTTCCGTGGCGCTTCGCGGTACATCAGCGAATCGTTCCGGGACTGCTTCGAACTCGAGTGCCGTGCGCTGAAACGCGTGCGCAACGAGATGGGCCTGACCAACGTCGAAATCATGGTGCCGTTCGTCCGTACTCTGGGCGAAGCCAGTCAGGTGGTGGATCTGCTCGCCGAAAACGGCCTGGCCCGTGGCGACAACGGTCTGCGCGTGATCATGATGTGCGAACTGCCGTCCAACGCTATCCTGGCCGAAGAATTCCTCGAGTTCTTCGACGGGTTCTCGATCGGCTCCAACGACCTGACTCAGCTGACCCTGGGCCTGGACCGTGACTCCGGGATCATCGCGCACCTGTTCGACGAGCGTAATCCGGCGGTCAAGAAGTTGCTGGCCAACGCGATTGCCGCATGCAACAAGGCCGGCAAGTACATCGGCATCTGCGGTCAGGGGCCTTCGGACCACCCGGATCTGGCCAAGTGGCTGATGGAGCAGGGCATCGAAAGCGTGTCGCTGAACCCGGACACCGTGCTGGAAACCTGGTTCTTCCTTGCCGAAGGCCAGGCGGCGGAATAAGCCGTGAATCAAGCTTCGGCCCGTTGAACCGGGTCGAGGCTTTAAGATTGAAGTAGGGCGAGCTCTCCGGATGCCGCCCTTTTTTGTGCAAGAGCATTATGCAAAGCAGCAGCAACCTATTTCCTGTCGCCCTGATCAGCGCCGAGCGACGCGGTGATCTGAGCGAAGACGTTTATCGTTTGAAACCGGGCAACAGCCCTGACTGGTCCGTGGAGATCGCGGTGACCCGTCTCGGTATGGCCGATGAGCCGGCGTCGCGCGGCGTGCCGGTGATCTTGCTGCACGGCAGTTTTTCCAATCGGCGCTTCTGGTTCTCGCCGAAGGGCCTGGGCCTGGGCGCGTATCTGACGCGTCTGGGTTTCGATGTGTGGATCCCGGAAATGCGCGGTCACGGTCTGTCCCAGCGCAACGAGGACTACCGTCGCAACCGGGTCGCCGACTACGCCCGTTACGATCTGCCGGCGATCGCGGCGTTCGTCCGAGAGCAGAGCGGGCAGATTCCGCACTGGATCGGCCACTCGCTGGGAGGCATCACGCTGGCGGCTGCGCTGGGCGGCGAATACCTTGGCGAGCCAGCGGTTGCGTCGGCGGCGTTTTTCGGCACCCAGGTCAGCCGTACGTACTGGCCGCTGAAGATTCCGCCGGTGGAGTGGAGCGGGCGCTTCATTCTCAAGCGTTTTGCCCAGTTGTCCGGCTCGCGGCTCAAGCGCGGCCCCGAGGACGAGCCGATCGGCCTGGCGCTGGAAAGCATGCGCTGGTATGGGCTGTTCGGCCGTTTCGGCGACAAGGACAAGGATTGGTGGGCCGGCCTTGCCGATGTGCAGGTGCCGGTGCTGGCAGTGAGCGCGGCGGGGGATCATCAGGATCCGGCCTGGGCGTGCCGGAAGCTGTTCGAACAGATCGGTTCCGAGCACAAGCAGTTCATCAACCTGGGCCGTGAGCAGGGTTTCAACGATCAGTTCGGGCATGTCGAGATGCTGGTCAGCAAGGCGGCGCAGGCTGAGGTCTGGCCACTGGTGGCGCGTTGGCTGGCGGATCAGCACACGCCGTTGCTCGGCGAGAAGCCGGATCTGGCGACAGCGGTGTAGGCGAAGTGCCCTGAAAAGAGCATTTCGTTCGAATCGGCTTGCGGCTAAGATATGACGCTATGGACGGTTCTGGTCATATTTGGTGACTGTTTCGCTATTACGTTTCAGCCTGTGTTCAGGTTCGTTCAGCGACCATGACATGGGCTAAGGTAAACAGCGACCGTTGGGACTCGTTTCAAAAGAGTGCGACATCCTTGATCGTTTTCCTTGTTACAGGAGTTTTTCGATGAACCATTACCTTACGCCTGACCTGTGCGACGCCTATCCGGAGCTGGTCCAGGTGCTGGAACCGATGTTCAGCAATTTCGGCGGCCGTGATTCGTTCGGCGGCGAAATCGTGACCATCAAGTGCTTCGAAGACAACTCGCTGGTCAAGGAACAAGCGGAACTCAAGGGTAACGGCAAAGTGCTGGTGGTCGATGGCGGTGGTTCGCTGCGCTGCGCGCTGCTGGGCGATATGATCGCCGAGAAAGCCTCGAAAAACGGGTGGGAAGGGCTGGTGATTTATGGCTGCATCCGTGATGTGGATGTCATCGCTCAGACCGATCTCGGCGTTCAGGCGTTGGCCAGCCATCCGAAAAAGACTGAGAAACGCGGTCTCGGCGACCTCAACGTACCCGTGACTTTCGCGGGCGTCACTTTCCAGCCCGGCCAGTACCTCTATGCGGACAACAACGGCGTGATCATCTCGCCAAGTCCGCTGAAAATGCCTGAATAAATCGCGGTAACCACAGGGGTGAGGATGTTCGAGGAAGAAAACGCGCAATGGGGGCTGGTGCATGCCCTGGTGCTGGACGGTAAAGGCGGTGCGCGTTCGATAGCCCGGACTGATCTCGACGATTTGCAGCTGCAGGCCCATGAAAGCCTGTGGTTGCACTGGGATCGCAGTCACCCGCAGACCCAGACCTGGCTGCGCAAATCCAGTGGGCTCAACGAGTTCACCTGCGACCTGCTGCTGGAAGAAAACACCCGTCCACGTCTGTTGCCGCTGCCGGACTCCGAGCTGTTGCTGTTTTTACGCGGGGTCAATCTCAACCCGGGCGCCGAGCCGGAAGACATGGTGTCGGTGCGGATTTTTGCCTCGGCCCGGCGGGTGATTTCCCTGCGCTTGCGTCCATTGCGCGCCACCGATGAATTATTGGTGATGCTGGGTGAGGGCAAGGGGCCGAAAACCTCGTCCGAACTGATGCTTTATCTGGCGCAATTCCTCACCAATAAGGTGCAGGATCTTGTGACTTGCCTCTCCGAAGTGGTCGATGAAGAGGAAGAAAAACTGGATGCCGACGAACGGTATACTCCGGAGCATGGCGCCATTTTGCACATCCGTCGCCGGGCCGCCGGACTGAAGCGTTTTCTGGCACCGCAACGGGATATTTTCGGACAACTGACGCGAATAAAACTGCCGTGGTTCGTCGATGACGATGCCGACTACTGGAACGAATTGAATAACAGCCTGACTCGTTATCTCGAAGAGCTCGAATTGACTCGGGAGCGTGTGGGGCTTGTGCTGGAGGCCGAAGACCGGCGCCTGAGCGTGCACATGAATCGCACGATGTATCGTTTCGGGATCATCACCTGCATCTTCTTGCCGATGAGTTTTATTACCGGTCTGTTGGGCATAAACGTTGGCGGAATACCGTTCGCCAGCAGCCCTTATGGTTTCCTGATCGCTTGCCTGACAGTGCTCGCCCTGGCGTTCGGCCAGTGGTGGTTGTTCCGCCGATTGCGCTGGGTCTGACGATGCACCATGTGACCCGACCAAATTTGCCCGCGTCTTTCACAGACATCACGAGAGGTGCGTATGCACGATCCGTTTGAACAGTCTTTGCGCGACATGCTCAACGCCTCGCCGTCCGGTCGCGACGACGATGCCTGCCTGGGCCGCGTACTCAAAACCGCCAACCGCCAGGTGGGTGCCGGCGATCTCTTCAGCCTGCTGGGCCGCTGGCTGCCCGCGCTGATGATCGCCCTGAACAACGGCTCGGCCCATGTCGCGCCGGTCTCCCGTCTCCGTAAACCTACCGCTCGCACTGCTGATAAGGCTGATTGAATATGGAACTTGATCTCTGGACTCAGAGCCTCGTCACTGCAATGACTGCGTTGTGGACCAAAGTCGCTAACTTCATTCCGAACCTGTTCGGCGCACTGGTTGTGCTGCTGTTGGGTTTCGTCGTGGCCAAGCTGCTCGATACCTTGCTGTCCAAACTGCTGGCCAAACTGGGCCTCGATCGCCTGATGGGCGGCACCGGCCTGACCAAATTGATGTCCCGCGCCGGGCTGCAAGTGCCGATCTCCACGTTGATCGGCAAAATCGTCTATTGGTTCGTTCTGCTGATTTTTCTTGTTTCTGCAGCAGAATCCCTTGGACTTGAGCGAGTTTCAGCTACGCTTGACATGCTGGCGCTGTATTTACCGAAAGTATTCGGTGCCGCGCTGGTGTTGCTTGTGGGTGTCCTGCTTGCGCAACTGGCCAACGGCCTGGTACGCGGGGCGGCAGAAGGCGTAGGCCTGGACTACGCTTCAGGACTTGGGCGAATTGCCCAGGGCCTGGTAATCATCATCAGCATTTCGGTCGCGATCAGTCAGCTGGAGGTCAAGACCGACCTGCTGAACCATGTGATCGTCATCGTATTGATTACCGTTGGTCTGGCGGTTGCGCTGGCGATGGGTTTGGGAAGCCGGGAAATTGCCGGGCAGATTCTTGCGGGAATCTATGTGCGTGAGTTGTATCAGGTTGGGCAACAAGTGCGTATTGGCGAGGTCGAAGGCCAGATCGAAGAGATCGGCACGGTTAAGACCACATTGCTGACCGATGAGGGTGAGCTAGTCTCTCTCTCCAATCGGATCCTGCTGGAGCAGCATGTGAGTAGCCGCTAACCCGGCAAACCCTGCTAATGTATGCCGCCGCAAAATGCCAGCCGTCGCTGGCTGCGGTGGACATTGACCTGACTGTCGGCACGACTTGTTTTGAATAAAGCCCAAACGCTATCCACGCGCTACGACCCCCGCGAGCTCTCTGATGAGGAGTTGGTCGCGCGCTCGCATACCGAGCTTTTTCACGTGACGCGCGCGTACGAAGAACTGATGCGGCGTTACCAGCGGACATTATTTAACGTTTGTGCGCGATATCTCGGGAACGATCGCGACGCAGACGATGTCTGTCAGGAAGTGATGTTGAAGGTGCTGTACGGCCTGAAGAACTTCGAGGGGAAATCGAAGTTCAAGACATGGCTATACAGCATCACTTACAACGAATGCATCACACAGTATCGGAAGGAACGGCGAAAGCGTCGCTTGATGGACGCACTGAGTCTTGACCCTCTCGAGGAAGCGTCCGAAGAAAAGGCGCCGAAACCCGAGGAGAAGGGCGGACTGGATCGCTGGCTGGTGTATGTGAACCCGATTGACCGGGAAATTCTGGTGCTACGATTTGTCGCAGAGCTGGAGTTTCAGGAGATCGCAGACATCATGCACATGGGTTTGAGTGCGACAAAAATGCGTTACAAGCGTGCTCTTGATAAATTGCGTGAGAAATTTGCAGGTATTGCTGAAACTTAGTTCGGCGCAAATATCTCTTACGTGTAGGCAAGTTCTGATAGACTTGCCGCCGAGTTGTCCCCCGGTTTGCGGGACTGCTTCACAATCACCAGATGGGGATTTAACGGATGAAACTGAAAAACACCTTGGGCTTGGCCATTGGTTCTTTGATTGCCGCCACTTCTTTCGGCGCTCTGGCACAAGGCCAAGGCGCAGTTGAAATCGAAGGCTTCGCAAAGAAAGAACAATTCGACAGCGCTCGTGACTTCAAGAACAACGGCAACCTGTTCGGCGGTTCGATCGGTTACTTCCTGACCGACGACGTTGAACTGCGTCTGGCCTACGACGAAGTGCACAACGTACGTGCTGACGACGGCAAGAACGTCAAGGGCGCCAACACCGCTCTGGACGCTCTGTACCACTTCAACAACCCAGGCGACATGCTGCGTCCATACGTTTCGGCCGGTTTCTCTGACCAGAGCATCGACCAGAACGGTTCGAACGGTCGTAACCGTTCCACCTTCGCCAACGTTGGCGGCGGTGCCAAGCTGTACTTCACCGAGAACTTCTACGCCCGTGCTGGCGTTGAAGCTCAGTACAACATCGACCAGGGCGACACCGAGTGGGCTCCTAGCGTCGGTATCGGTGTGAACTTCGGTGGCGGCTCCAAGCCAGCTGCTGCTCCAGTTCCAGCACCCGCTGAAGTCTGCTCCGACAGCGACAACGACGGCGTGTGCGACAACGTTGACAAGTGCCCGGACACCCCAGCCAACGTAACTGTTGACGCTGATGGCTGCCCTGCAGTTGCCGAAGTTGTTCGTGTTGAGCTGGACGTGAAGTTCGACTTCGACAAGTCGGTTGTGAAGCCAAACAGCTACGGCGACATCAAAAACCTGGCTGACTTCATGAAGCAGTACCCATCCACCACCACTACTGTTGAAGGTCACACTGACTCCGTCGGTCCTGACGCTTACAACCAGAAACTGTCCGAGCGTCGTGCAAACGCCGTTAAGCAAGTTCTGACCAACCAGTACGGTGTTGAATCGTCCCGCGTCAACTCTGTTGGCTACGGCGAGTCCCGCCCAGTTGCCGACAACGCTACTGACGCTGGCCGCGCTGTTAACCGTCGCGTAGAAGCGCAGGTTGAAGCTCAAGCTAAGTAATTAGCTGCCGCTGCGAGAAAAGCCCGGCTCAGGCCGGGCTTTTCTTTGCCTGCGATTTGATGAAACCAGAGATTGTCAGGCCAGTCGATCGGCTGCCCAGTCAATCGAGTCGACCTGGGTCGCAGCGGCTGCGACGGCGCCTATGACCAGAATCGCAGGGCTCCTGAGCTGGAAGCCAAGGGCATCGTCTTCCATCGCTGTCAGATCGCTGCGGCATTCGCGCTGTTCTGGCAACGAGGCATTCTCGATCATCGCCACCGGCGTATCCGCCGCCATCCCCCCCGCCAACAACTGCT
The DNA here is from genome assembly GCF_021603585.1 of Pseudomonas sputi. Classification (GTDB taxonomy): domain Bacteria; phylum Pseudomonadota; class Gammaproteobacteria; order Pseudomonadales; family Pseudomonadaceae; genus Aquipseudomonas; species Aquipseudomonas sputi. Next base: position 31,318 of record NZ_BQHI01000033.1, read on the forward strand.
CGCGAATCTCGCCGAGCTTCGCCACCCCCATGTAAATCACCAGCGTCGTGCCGCCCTGCGCCAAGGCCCGCCAGTTCAACTGGCTGTCGTCCTGGGTATGGGCCGTGACCAGCGTCACGCCCCGTGCGACGCCGCGCAATGTCAGCGGAATATCGCACTGGGTCGCGCCGGCCAGTCCGGCGGTGATGCCATTGACCAGTTCCACCTCGACCCCGCGCTCGCGCAACCACTGCGCTTCCTCGCCCCCGCGCCCGAAAATGCACGGGTCACCGCCCTTGAGCCGCACCACGCATTTGCCCTGACGGGCGTAACGCAACATTAACCGATGAATGAACGCCTGGGGCGTCGAGCGGCAGCCGCCGCGTTTGCCGACGGCAATGATCCGCGCAGCCGGGCAATGCTCCAGCACCGCTTCGTTGACCAGATCGTCGATCAGCACCACCTCGGCTTCGTGCAGGGCCCGCACCGCTTTGAGCGTCAGCAATTCAGGATCACCGGGGCCCGCGCCCACCAGCCAGACTTTCGCGTTCATGGTGTTTTCCTCTTCAGATGACGGCGACCGGACGCACTTCAGCGGCCAGCAAACGCTTGATTTCCGGGACGCAGGAACCGCATTGCGTGCCGCACCCCAATGTATTTTTCAAACCCTGCAGATCCAGACCTTCACGGATACCGGCGCAGACCGCGCTGTGGCTGACGTTCTTGCAGTTGCACAGGGTCTTGTCCGCCACAACCTGCGCGCCGGCATTGCCCGGCGGTGCACTCATCGGTGCCAGCAGCCAGCGCCGCAGTTGTTCGTCGGTGCGGCCTTCCAGCCACAGACCTTGCAACCAGTGCTGGGCGAGGGTTTCACCGGCCAGGCGGATCGCGGTGATTCGTCCGTTTTCGATGCGCACCCGTTTGCCGATGGCGCGGCGAGGATCGTCATAAGCCAGCACCGGCCCGTCGATCAGGGCCAGGCACTGGTCGATTTCACCCAGCAATCGCGGCTCGGGTGCCACGGCGCTGGCTGCGCGTATCAGCAACGCAGGCCGTTCACGTCCGACAAGGCTGAGACTTGCGTAGGAAAACGCCTCACAGAGCGGTCGAAGTGCCTCTAAATGCCGTTGAACATCGCCCTCGATCAGTGCGAACAGTTGCCATGGCAAGTCCACCGATTCCAGCCGCACACCGCTGTGCTTGAGTTCCGGTTGTTTCGACAAAGGATCGAAGGCGGGCAGGGTCAGGCTGTTCACGCCGCCCTTGAGGAAACGATCGCCCCAGTGCATCGGCAGGAATGCCTGGCCCGGACGCACACTGTCATCGCTGGCGACCGCCACGATCACCGCGCCCCGACGACTTTTCAGGTTCACCAGATCCCCCGGCTGCAAGCGGTGGCGGCGCAATTCGTCCGGGTGCAGGCTCAACGCCGCTTCACTGACATGGCCGAACAACTGCGCCGCCGTTCCGGTGCGGCTCATACCGTGCCATTGATCACGCAGGCGACCGGTGATCAGGGTCAGTGGAAAGCGCGCGTCGCGTTGTTCCTTGGCGGCGCGATAGGGATCGGCAACGAATCGCGCGCGCCCGTTCGCTGTAGGAAAGATCCCGTCGCCATACAACCGGGCTGTGCCTTGGCGAGCGCCAGCGGGGAAGGGCCATTGCTGTGGCCCCAGCTCATCAATCAACTGATGGCTGATCCCGGACAAATCCAGATCGCGCCCCCGGGTCAGTTGTTTGTATTCGTCAAACAGTTGCGCCGATTGCTCGAAGGCAAACAGACCCGGTTGTTGCGGGCGCAGACGTTTCTCAAGGCGTTGTGCGAAATCTACCGTGATCGCCCAGTCCGGGCGCGCTTCACCCGGTGCGGCAATGGCCTGGCGGACGTGGGAAATCCGCCGCTCGGAGTTGGTTACCGAGCCTTCCTTCTCGCCCCAACTGGCCGCCGGCAGCAACAGATCGGCAAACGCGGCGGTTTCGGTGGTGCGAAACGCCTCCTGCAACACCACGAACGGACAAGCCTCCAGCGCGGCGCGCACGGCGTTCTGGTCCGGTATCGATTGCGCGGGGTTGGTGCAGGCAATCCACAACGCCTTGATCTTGCCGCTGCGCACTTGTTCAAACAGTTCGATGGCGCTGAGACCTGTATTTTCCGGCAGCTTATCCACACCCCAATACGCCGCCACTTCGGCACGGTGCTCCGGGTTGGCCACTTCACGATGCCCGGGCAACAGATTGGACAGACTGCCGGTTTCGCGTCCGCCCATAGCATTTGGCTGACCGGTCAGGGAGAAAGGTCCTGCACCCGGCCGGCCGATTTGCCCGGTGGCCAGGTGCAGATTGATCAGCGCGCTGTTCTTTGCGCTACCGGCGGTGGACTGGTTCAGGCCCATGCACCACAGCGACAGAAAACTCGGTGAAGTGCCGATCCATTCGGCGCATTGCTGCAATTGTTCGACACTGATCCCGCACAGCTGCGAAACCATCGCCGGGGTGTAATCGCGCACCAGGCTTTTCAGCTCGGCGAGGCCATCGGTGTGGGCCTGGATGAAGTCGCGGTCGATCCAGTCTTCCCACAACAGCAGATGCAAAATCCCATGGAACAGCGCGACATCGGTGCCCGGCAGAATCGCCAGATGCAGGTCGGCCAGGTCGCAGGTGTCGGTGCGCCGTGGGTCGATGACGATGACTTTCATCTGCGGGCGGTGGGATTTGGCTTCTTCGAGGCGGCGAAAAAGCACCGGATGAGCGTAGGCCATGTTGCTGCCGACGATCACCACGCAATCGCTCAACTCCAGGTCTTCGTAGCTGCACGGTGGTGCGTCGGCGCCGAGGCTGCGCTTGTAGCCGACCACCGCCGAAGACATGCACAGCCGCGAATTGCTGTCGATGTTATTGGTGCCGACCAGCGCCCGCGCCAGTTTGTTGAAGGCGTAGTAATCCTCGGTCAGCAACTGCCCGGAGATGTAGAACGCCACGCTGTCCGGGCCGTGTTCGGCGATGGTGTCGGCGAACACGTTGGCGGCATGTTCCAGCGCGGTGTCCCAGTCGCAACGACTGCGCGTCAGGGCTTTGCTCAGGCGCAATTCCGGGTACAGCGCTCGGGCCGCCAGGTCGCCGGTCAGGTGCAGGGTCGAGCCTTTGCTGCACAGTTTGCCGAAGTTGGCCGGATGCGCCGGATCGCCGCTGACGCCGAGGATGCGCTTGCCGTCATGCTCGATCAGCATGCCGCAGCCGACCCCGCAATAGCAGCAGGTCGAGGCGGTCGTCTGGCGGTTCATCAGACGGCATCCCGCAGGGCCAGTTGCACGCGGCCGTTTTCGACCCGGGCCGGGTGATGATGGGCGCAGCCGACGTCCGGTGCCTGGGCTTCGCCGGATTGCAGGTCGATCTGCCAGTTGTGCAGGGGGCAGGCGACGCGTTTGCCGTAGATCAGGCCCTGGGACAATGGGCCGCCCTTGTGCGGGCAGCGGTCATCGAGTGCGAAAACTTCGTCGTCGCTTGTGCGAAAGATCGCAATGTCACCCTTGGGGCCGGCGATGATCCGCGAACCGAGGGCGTTGATCTCTTCCAGGGCACAGATATCGAGCCAGTTCATGCCGGCACCTCCAGGTTTTTCACAGGGATCACGTCGAATTCTTTCTTCAGTTGCGGCTGCGCCAGGCGCTCTTTCCACGGGTCCTGTTCGAACGACAGGGAGAATTGCAGGCGCTCGTTCAGCGCCTTGCGGCGCTCGGGATCTTCCAGCACGGCTTTCTTGATGTGCTCCATGCCGACCCGTTGCAGGTAGTGCACGGTGCGTTCGAGGTAGAAGGCTTCTTCGCGGTACAGCTGCAGGAACGCGCCGTTGTATTCGCGCACTTCCTCGGCGGTCTTGAGCTTGACGAAGAACTCGGCGACTTCGGTCTTGATCCCGCCGTTGCCACCGATGTACATCTCCCAGCCGGAATCGACGCCGATAATTCCCACGTCCTTGATCCCCGCTTCCGAACAGTTGCGCGGGCATCCAGAGACCGCCAGCTTCACTTTGTGCGGCGACCACATGTTGAACAGGTCGTGTTCGAGGTCGATGCCCAGCTGGGTCGAATTCTGCGTGCCGAAGCGGCAGAACTCGCTGCCGACGCAGGTTTTCACGGTGCGGATCGATTTGCCGTAGGCGTGGCCGGACGGCATGTCGAGGTCTTTCCACACGCCGGGCAGGTCCTGTTTCTTGATCCCCAGCAGGTCGATGCGCTGGCCGCCGGTGACCTTGACCATCGGCACCTGATATTTGTCCGCCACGTCGGCGATCCGTCGCAGTTCCGACGGATTGGTCACGCCGCCCCACATCCGTGGCACCACCGAATAGGTGCCGTCCTTCTGGATGTTGGCGTGGGCCCGCTCGTTGATCAGGCGCGACTGCGGATCGTCCTTGGCTTCGCCGGGCCAGGTGGAAATCAGGTAGTAGTTGAGGGCCGGGCGGCAGGTGGCGCAACCGTTCGGAGTGCGCCAGTTGAGGTAGCTCATGGTGCCGGCGATGGTCAGCAGGTGCTGTTCGCGGATGGCCTGGCGAATCTGGCCGTGGTTGAGGTCGCTGCAACCGCAGATGGCTTTTTCGCTTTTCGGTTTGACGTCCGCCGCGCCGCCGACGGTGTTGATCAGGATCTGCTCGACCAGCCCGGCGCAGGAACCGCAGGAACTGGCGGCCTTGGTGTGTTTCTTCACTTCGTCGACGCTGAACAGCCCGTGTTCCTGAATCGCCTTGACGATGGTGCCCTTGCACACGCCGTTGCAGCCACAGACTTCGGCGTTGTCGGCCATGCTCATGGCTTTGTCCTGGCCCTGATGTCCTACATCGCCAAGTGCATTTTCTCCAAACATCAGGTGATCGCGGATCTCGCCGATGGCGTGATTCTCACGAATCTGCCGGAAATACCAACCGCCATCTGCCGTATCGCCGTACAGACAGGCGCCGACCAGCACGTCATCCTTGATCACCAGTTTTTTGTACACCCCGCCGATCGGGTCGGAGAGGGTGATGGTTTCGGTGCCTTCGCCGCCCATGAAATCGCCGGCGGAAAACAGGTCGATGCCGGTGACCTTCAATTTGGTCGATGTCACCGAGCCCTGATAACGGGCGAAACCCAGTTGCGCCAGGTGGTTGGCACAGACCTTGGCCTGTTCGAACAACGGTGCGACCAGGCCGTAAGCGATGCCGCGATGGCTGGCGCATTCGCCGATGGCATAGATGCGTGGGTCGTAGGTTTGCAGGGTGTCGTTGACCAGAATCCCGCGGTTGCACGGGATGCCGGCTTTTTCCGCGAGTTCGGTGTTGGGGCGAATGCCGGCAGCCATCACTACCAGATCGGCAGGAATGATGTCGCCGTTCTTGAACTGCACCGAGCCGACCCGACCATTGCCGGCGTCGTGCAGGGCCTGGGTCTGCTCGCTCAGGCGAAAGTGCAGGCCGCGGGCTTCGAGGGCGGTTTGCAGGAGCTGGCCGCTGGTCTTGTCCAGTTGCCGCTCCAGCAGCCACTCACCGAGGTGCACCACGGTGACGTGCATGCCGCGCAGCATCAAGCCGTTGGCCGCTTCGAGGCCGAGCAGGCCGCCGCCGATCACCACGGCGTGTTTGTGGGTTTTGGCGGTGTCGATCATGGCCTGGGTGTCGGCGATGTCGCGGTAGCCGATCACGCCCTGCAACGTGTTGCCGGGGATCGGCAGGATGAACGGGGTCGAGCCGGTGGCGATCAGCAGGCGATCGTATTCGGCCTCGGTGCCGTCTTCGGCGATCACCCGGCGCTTGACCCGGTCGATCTCCACGACTTTGCGGTTGAGCAGCAGTTTGATGCCGTTTTCCAAATACCAGTCGAGGTCGTTGAGCACGATTTCTTCGAAGGTCTGTTCGCCGGCCAGTACCGGCGACAACAGGATGCGGTTGTAGTTGGTGTGCGGTTCGGCGCCGAAGACCGTGATGTCGTACAGCTCGTTGCTCAGCTTGAGCAATTCTTCCAGGGTGCGGACCCCGGCCATGCCATTGCCGATCATCACCAGTTTGAGTTTTTTCATCAGGTTCTCCGCAAGCATCGGGCTTGCCTCTTGTGGGCAGTCAGGCCTTGCTCGACAAAAATGGCGCAAACAAAAAAGGCGTCCCGCCAGTTACCTAGCGAGGACGCCTTTGTCCTTGTCCCGTTCTCTCGGGAAGCCTGGCCTTCGTCGTTGAAGGTCGGGCTTTATGTCAGTTGAAAACGGTAATGCAGTGGTTGTGCCAAGTCGCGGCGGGCCGCGAATTCACTGGGGTAATGCTGGAATTGGCCAGATGTTCGTTGTGGTTTTTGCACTGAATGGAAGCAGTCTGCACGTTAATGGAGCGATGTTCTGACCCTGTAGGTCAGCCATGAAACAACAGCAACAGCAGCACCAGATTGCCCAGCATTGCCAGCAACGCCAACGTCCGCCAGACCTTCAGCGGCTCGCGTTCCAGCAAGGGGCGAGGGCGCACACTCAGGCTGCGGCGCTCACCTTGCTCCAGAATCAGCAACCATTGCTCGGCGGTTTCATAGCGTTGCAAAGGATCGGCTGAGACCCCGCGTTCCAGACACTGCGCCAGCCACTCCGGCAGATCCGGGCGGTAGCGACCGGCACTCACCGGCACCCCGAAACGCGGGCGCTGGAACGCTTCGATCTCGCCGTAGGGAAAATGCCCCGTGAGCAAGAAATACAGAGTCACGCCTACCGCATACAGATCCTGTTGTGCGCCGGGTGCTGCGCCCTGAAAGGCTTCCGGCGCGATGTAGCTCGGCGTTCCGGGCAAGCTTGACGGTGCGTCCTGCGACAGGCCGGGGCAATACGCCAGACCGAAATCCAGCAGGCGCAATTCGCCGTCGTCTCCCAGATGCAGGTTTTCCGGTTTGATGTCGCGGTGCAGGATCTGCCGTCGATGCAGCAGGCCGACGGCCCGCAGCAGGCGTTCGGCCAGATCCTGCCATTGAGGCAGTGGCAGCGGGCCGCTTGGTTCGAACAGCTGCGCCAGGGTGGTCCCCGAATATTCACGCATCACGTAGTACAAATGCTGACGCTGAACGGCGCCATGGACTTCAGGGAAATGCCGCCCGGCGACCCGTTTGAGAAACCATTCCTCCGCCAGCAAGGCCTGGCCGGCCTGGGTGTCGTCTGCCAGTTGTGCAGGCAAGGTCTTCAACAGCCACGCCTGGCCCTGACCATCGAGCACGCGATACAGCAACGATTGCTGACTCTGACTGATAACCTCTTGAACCCGCCAGCCTTCAAAGGCCTGACCCGGTTTCAGCGGCGGCGGAAGGGGCCATTGCTGCAGATGAATCAGCGCATCGCCGAGGCTGGCCTCGCCAACGGCATCCACTCGCACCAATAAAGCGCTGGCATTGTCCTGACTGCCGGCCAGATGCGCGGCGTTGACCAGCGTTTGCGCGGCGCTGTGCAGGTCCGGTTGATCGCGCAGAATCCCGGCGATGGCGGTATCGCCAAGCGCGGCCCACACGCCATCGCTGAGCAGCACGAAACATTCACCGTCACGCAGTTCGCCGTCGAGAAAGTCCAGCACCAGATGCTGATCCAGCCCCAGTGCGCGCTTGAGCACATGTTGCATGCCCGGTTGATCCCAGACGTGATCCTCGCTGATCCGCTGCAAGGTCTCGGCGTGCCAGCGATAGACCCGACAATCGCCGACGTGCGCCAGGGTAAAGCGCCGGCCGCGTAGGACCAGCGCGCTGACCGTGGTGAGCAGCGGTTGACCGCCACCGTTGGCCTGTAACCAGCGGTTTTGCGCGAGCAGCAGACGATCGAGGGCCTGGGCCACGCTCCAGGTTTCCGGGGTGGCGTAGTAGTCCAGCGCCAGCGCCTGCAAGGTCGAACGCGCGGCCAGACCACCATCGGCGCACTGGCTGACACCGTCGGCGATGGCGAACAGGAACCCCTTGCTGGCGGCCAGCGCCGGGGCCGGGGTCACCAGGCGCACGGCGTCCTGGTTTTCCGCGCGCGGGCCGGTGGCGCTGGCTTCGGCAAAGCTCAGTTGCAGGGCCATTCGGGCCTCAGACCCGGGCAGCGGTCACGGCCGCCGAACCCCAGGTGGTTCTCCAGCGACGTTTGACGCCATGCAAGCCAAACCACGCCAACACACCAAGGCTGGCGAACAGCCACAGCGCCAGTTGATAGCTGCCGGTGCTCTGTTTGATCGCGCCCATGCCCGCCGCCAGGGCAAAACCACCGATGCCGCCGGCCATGCCGATCAGCCCGGTCATCACGCCTATTTCGCGTCGAAAGCGCTGCGGCACCAGTTGGAACACCGCGCCGTTGCCCGCGCCGAGACCGAGCATGGTGCAGACGAACAGGGCCAGCGCCGCGTAGGAACTCGGCAGGTTGAAGCCGACTGCCGCGATGCAGACCGCCGCCACCGTGTACATCGCCAACAGTGTGCGAATACCACCGAAACGGTCAGCCAGCGCACCACCGAGGGGACGCATCAGGCTGCCACCGAACACGCAGGCCGCGGTGTAATAACCGGCGGTCACCGGGTTCAAGCCGTATTGATCGTTGAAGTAGCCGGGCAGGGCGCTGGCCAGACCGATGAAGCCGCCGAAGGTGACGCTGTAGAAAAACATGAACCACCAGCTGTCTCGGTCGCCCAGGGCCTTGAAGTAGTCGGCCATGGATTTGGCTTTTGGTCGCTCCGGTGCGTTTTTCGCCAGCCAGGCAAACAGCACCAGGGTCAGGATCAGCGGGATCAGGGCGAAACCGAACACATTGCTCCAGCCAAACGCCGCCGCCAGTACCGGGGCGATCAGCGCTGCAAACACGGTCCCGGAGTTGCCGGCCCCGGCGATGCCCATCGCCTTGCCCTGATGCTCCGGCGGATACCATTGCGAGGCCAGCGGCAGGGCCACGGCGAATGAGGCGCCGGCCATGCCGAGGAACAGACCGAGCAGCAAGGCCTGTTCGTAACTGTGGATGCCGAGTTTCCAGGCACCGAACAACGCGCAGATCACGATGACCTGGCCGATCAGCCCGGCGGTTTTCGGCGACAGGCGATCGGCGAGCATGCCCATCGCAAAACGCAGCACCGCGCCGGCCAGAATCGGCGTGGCCACCACCAGGCCACGCTGTTGGGTGGTCAGGTGCAAGTCACCGGCAATCTGCACCGCCAGCGGGCCGAGCAGGTACCAGACCATGAAGCTCAGATCGAAATACAGGAAGGCCGCAAACAGGGTCGGGGTGTGGCCGGATTTCCAGAAGCTTTTATTCATCGCGCACCTCAGCTGTAGAGAATCTCGAGAAGGAATCAGAACCGCACAGTGGGGCGCCGCCACGGCCGCTCCACCGGCCCCGGGCTGTGGGGCCAAAACGCAAAAACGCCGCTACCCGGATCGCCGAAAGGGGCGAAGAAGGTGAGCGACGTCTTTGTCGTAGGTGGGGCAACCGCCGTTGGTTACCTGTAGGGATTACATAGCGAGATTTGTGCCAGATCGATGTGGCTGCATTCCCACGCGGAGCGTGGGAACGATTAAGGCAGGGCAGGGCTTCAGCCAAGCAGCTCGCTCATGGCGATGATCTGCTCCGCGACCTGGATCAGTTTCTGCTGGCGGCTCATGGCCTGGCGGCGCATCAGGGTATAGGCCTCTTCTTCGTTACAGTCCTTCATTTTCATCAACAGCCCCTTGGCCAGCTCGATGCGCTTGCGCTCGGCCAGTTGCTGGTCGCGGGCCTGAAGCTGGGCGCGCAGGGCCTGATCGCTCTCGAAGCGGGCCATGGCCACGTCGAGAATCGGCTGCAGGCGTTGTGCGTGAATGCCCTCGACGATGTAGGCACTGACCCCGGACTTGATCGCCTGACGCATCACGCCGGGGTCGTGCTCGTCGGTGAACATCACGATCGGTCGGGGCTGGTCGCGGCTGACCAATACCACTTGCTCCATCACATCGCGGCTCGGTGACTCGGTATCGATCAGAATCACGTCCGGACGCACCGTTTCGACGCGCGCCGGCAGGTCGATGGTCAGGCCCGACTCGTCGATCACTTCGAAACCGGCCTCGGTCAACGCAGCTTTCAGGCGCCCGACTTTTTTCGCGGTGTCGTTGATCAGCAGAATGCGCAGCATGTTCGCGGTCTCCTGTCAGCGGTGGGCAAGAAGGGGGGCGCTGTCGCTCAGCGCGTGGAGCTTGAAGCTTCGGGCATAGGCGGCCGGATCGCTGCCGTCCCAGATTTTGCCGTCGATCAACTGACTGCTGCGCATGTCCTCGGTGCTCACGGACACGCCCATGGCGCTGGCGGCGTCGCGGTACAGCGCCAGTTGTTGCACCTGCCGGGCGACGGCGAGGTAGTCCGGGTCATCGCGCAGCAAGCCCCAGCGGCGGAACTGGGTCATGAACCACATGCCATCCGACAGATACGGCAGATTCACCGCGCCATCGCCGTGGAAGCGCAGGGCGTGCGGGTCTCGCCAGCGATTGCCGAGGCCATCGTCGTAGTCGCCGAGAAAGCGCGGTTCGATGCAGCACACCGGGGCGTCGAGGTATTCCGCGGCGCTCAACAATTGCGCGGTGCTGCGGCGGTTTTCCGGGCTCTCTTCGATGAAACGGCTGGCCTCGAGGATTGCCATCACCAACGCTCGGGCTGTGTTGGGGTATTGCTCGACAAAGGCGCGGGTACAGCCGAGGACTTTTTCCGGGTGATCGGGCCAGATGGTCTGGCTGGTGGCCAGGGTGAAACCGAGATTCTGCTGCACGGCGCTGGCCGCCCACGGTTCGCCGACGCAGAGGCCATCGATGCGACCGGCCTGAAGGTGCGCGACCATTTGCGGCGGCGGCACCACGACGCTGTCGACATCCTGCAACGGATGAATGCCCTGGCTCGCCAGCCAGTAATACAACCACATGGCATGGGTGCCGGTGGGGAAGGTCTGGGCGAAGGTGAGTTTTGCGCGGGTTTGGTGCACATGGTGGTGCAGCGCTTCAGGACCGGTCACGCCCAGGCCCTGCAAACCGTGGGACAGGTTGAGGCTCTGGCCGTTCTGGTTCAGGCCCATGAGCACCGCCATGTCGGTCGGCGCGACACCGCCGATGCCCAGATGCACCGCGTAGATCAGGCCGTAGAGACTGTGGGCGGCATCGAGTTCGCCGCTGACCAGGTTGTCCCGCAGGTTGGCCCAGGAACTCTGGCGCTTGAGATTGAGGGTCAGGCCGTAAGGCTGGGCAAAGCCCTGGGTGGCCGCGACCACCAGCGAGGCGCAGTCGCTCAGCGCCATGAAACCCAGGTTGATCGCGCTTTTTTCCGGGGCATCGCTGCCGTTGACCCAGGCCAGCGGCCCGGCGGAGGTTCGAGTCATGAAAGCCACCCTCAAAAAAAACGTCGTCCCAGGCTTTGCCCGCGCAAAACCGAGAGACGACGCCATTGTCCTTGCCTGCACGCCGCCATTGGCCTGCGGGCTGATGCCGAGGAAGGTGCAAGGCATATGCCATGCGCACCGATTTACCCGTGCGCCTCGCGCGGCGGGACGATGCCCGGCTATAATCGCCGCCTCTTTTCGCCGCCCGAGTCATTGCCGCCCATGTACACCCTGGCCCGTCAGCTGTTGTTCAAACTTTCCCCGGAAACCTCCCACGATCTGTCGCTGGATCTGATCGGCGCGGGCGGGCGTTTGGGCCTCAATGGCTTGCTGTGCAAGGCGCCGGCGTCGTTGCCGGTAAACGTCATGGGCCTGCAGTTCCCGAACCCTGTCGGTCTGGCAGCCGGTCTGGACAAGAACGGCGCGGCCATCGACGGCTTCGCCCAACTGGGTTTCGGTTTTGTCGAAATCGGCACCGTGACCCCGCGCCCGCAGCCGGGCAACCCGAAACCACGGATTTTCCGTCTGCCGGAAGCCGAGGCGATCATCAACCGCATGGGGTTCAACAACCTCGGTGTGGATAACCTGCTGGCGCGGGTGGCGGCGGCCAAATACAAAGGCGTGCTGGGGATCAACATCGGCAAGAACTTCGACACCCCGGTCGAGCGCGCAGTGGACGACTACCTGATCTGCCTGGACAAGGTCTACGCCCACGCCAGTTACGTCACGGTCAACGTCAGCTCGCCGAACACCCCGGGCCTGCGCAGCCTGCAATTCGGTGATTCGCTCAAGCAATTGCTGGCGGACCTGGCCACGCGCCGCGCCGAGCTGGCCCTGCGCCACGGCAAACATGTACCGCTGGCGATCAAGATCGCGCCGGACATGACCGACGAAGAAACCGCGCAAGTCGCCCAAGCACTGATCGAAACCGGGATGGACGCGGTGATCGCCACCAACACCACCCTCAGCCGCGTGGGCGTCGAAGGCATGGAACACGGTGACGAGGCGGGCGGTCTGTCCGGTGCGCCGGTGCGCGAGAAGAGCACCCACACTGTGAAAGTGCTGGCGTCCGAGTTGGGCGGCAAACTGCCGATCATCGCGGCGGGCGGCATCACCGAGGGCAAGCATGCGGCGGAGAAGATCGCTGCCGGCGCGAGTCTGGTGCAGATCTATTCCGGCTTCATCTACAAGGGCCCGGCGCTGATCCGCGAATCGGTCGACGCCATCGCCGCCAAGCGCTGATTGGCCGACATAAAAAGTCAGGCATAAAAAAGGGCTCCTCGAAGGAGCCCCTGGGCCGTAGCCCGCCGTCCGGGAAGGACGTGCATGGTGATCAGGTGGTTATGAAATCAGTTTGTCGTGTCGCAATAAGTGCCCTGTGTCAGCCGACGGCGTGAAGTTCGTTGAGTCTGTGGATTCCCGCAGTGCCGGTCATACCGTCCCAGTTGTCGCCGCGTCCTTCTCGCCAGCCGTTGATCCAGGCTTGACGTACCGACGGTAGAGTAAATGGGCAAAGCTCACGGGATTTGCCACCAACGCCATATTGATATCCGCGCAAAAATGCTCTTTCCAACGGATCACGCTTAAGTCTTCTCATAGGGTGTTTCCCTCACTTGTTGACTGTTTTTGTCGCGTCGACCTCAATTGAGGTCTGGCAGAAATACTCTGCCGTTGGCGGCTCGCTGCCGGCGTGGCGAGCCAAGGTGTTGACGCCGTTGCGACGTCAACCTGTGTCCAGTTCTAACCAATGAGTCACATCGATGGAATGACCGTTTTGTCATAAGGACGTAACGAAAAAGATGCTATGGCCATAAGTAACCGCGTATTTGTCCTGCGTCTGTTGGCCAAACCCCGGTATGATCGGCTCCGCGCTGGATGATGAGGTTAATCCTTTAGTGAGAATGACCCACGTTTACGCTGGGGTACTATTCGACGAAGGGTTGCTTTGAATCATTTTGTTGCTTCAACTTTTTTATCTGTCCCGGCATCTAAGCTCTTTTAACCCGAGCAGCGGGGGATGGAACGGCACACCTTCGTGCCACGCGGGCGCTCTTTTAGAAAAGCGCCTGATTGAAAACCGGATCGGCAATGCGTTGCCGGTTCATCAGCCAAAGGCTCTGGAAAAACCATGTCCGACCGTTTCGAACTCTTCCTCACTTGCCCCAAAGGCCTTGAAGGCCTGCTCATCGAGGAAGCCGTCGGGCTTGGCCTTGAAGAGGCCCGCGAACACACCTCCGCCGTGCGTGGCATGGCGACCATGGAAACCGCTTATCGCCTGTGCCTCTGGTCGCGTCTGGCCAATCGGGTGCTGTTGGTGCTCAAGCGTTTCTCGATGAAAAACGCCGAAGACCTGTACCACGGCGTACTGGACGTCGACTGGCAGGATCACATGCTGGCTGACGGCACTTTGGCCGTGGAATTCAGCGGTCACGGTTCGGGCATCGACAACACCCACTTCGGCGCCCTGAAGGTCAAGGACGCCATCGTCGACAAACTGCGCACCCCGCAGGGCGATCGCCCAAGCATCGACAAGCTCAACCCGGACCTGCGCATTCACCTGCGCCTGGATCGCGGCGAAGCGATTCTGTCGCTCGACCTCTCCGGCCACAGCCTGCACCAGCGCGGCTACCGCTTGCAGCAGGGCGCTGCGCCGCTGAAGGAAAACCTCGCAGCTGCGATCCTGATCCGTTCCGGCTGGCCGCGCATTGCCGCCGAGGGTGGCGCGCTGGCTGACCCGATGTGCGGTGTCGGCACGTTCCTGGTCGAAGCCGGCATGATCGCCGCCGACATGGCGCCGAACCTGCGTCGCGAACAGTGGGGCTTCACCGCCTGGCTCGGTCACGTGCCGGCGCTGTGGAAAAAACTGCATGAAGAAGCGGTCGAGCGCGCCGCTGCCGGTCTGGCCAGGCCGCCGCTGTGGATCCGTGGTTATGAAGCCGACCCCCGGTTGATCCAGCCGGGCCGCAACAACGTTGAACGCGCCGGTTTGAGCGAGTGGATCAAGATCTACCAGGGCGAAGTCGCGACCTTCGAACCGCGTCCGGACCAGAACCAGAAAGGTCTGGTCATCTGCAACCCGCCGTACGGCGAGCGTCTGGGTGATGAAGCCAGCCTGTTGTACCTCTACCAGAACCTCGGCGAGCGCCTGCGTCAGGCCTGCCTGAACTGGGAAGCGGCGGTGTTCACCGGCGCGCCGGACCTGGGCAAGCGCATGGGCATCCGCAGCCACAAGCAGTATTCGTTCTGGAACGGCGCGCTGCCGTGCAAGCTGCTGTTGATCAAAGTGTTGCCGGATCAATTCGTCACCGGCGAGCGCCGCACACCGGAACAGCGTCAGGCCGAGCGCGAGCAAGCCGCTTACGACCAGACGCCGAACGAGCCGCAAGAGCGCAAGTTCAACAAGAACGGCAATCCGATCAAACCGACGCCGGCCCCCGCGCCGGTGGTCGAACAACCGCGCCTGAGCGAAGGCGGGCAGATGTTTGCCAACCGCCTGCAGAAAAACCTCAAGGCGATGGGCAAGTGGGTCAAGCGTGAAGGCATCGATTGCTACCGCGTCTACGATGCGGACATGCCGGAATACGCCATGGCCATCGACCTGTACCACGACTGGGTACACGTTCAGGAATACGCCGCGCCGAAGTCGATCGACCCGGAAAAGGCCTCGATCCGCATGTTCGATGCGCTGGCGGCCATCCCGCAGGCGCTGAACATCGACAAGAGCCGCGTGGTGGTCAAGCGCCGCGAGCGCCAGAGCGGCACCAGGCAATACGAGCGGCAGGCTGCCCAAGGCAAATTCAATGAAGTGACCGAGGGCGGCGTCAAGTTGCTGGTCAACCTCACCGACTACCTCGACACCGGGCTGTTCCTCGACCACCGGCCGATGCGCATGCGGATTCAGAAAGAGGCCGCCGGCAAGCGCTTCCTCAACCTGTTCTGCTACACCGCGACTGCCAGCGTCCACGCAGCCAAGGGCGGCGCGCGCAGCACCACCAGCGTCGACCTGTCGAAAACCTATCTCGACTGGGCGCGCCGCAACCTGTCGCTCAACGGTTTCTCCGACAAGAACCGTCTGGAGCAGGGCGACGTGATGGCGTGGCTGGAAAACTGCCGCGAGGAGTACGACCTGATCTTTATCGATCCGCCGACCTTCTCCAACTCCAAGCGCATGGAAGGGATTTTCGACGTGCAGCGTGACCAGGTGCAGTTGATCGACTTGGCCATGGCGCGTCTGGCCAGCGGTGGGGTGTTGTACTTCTCCAACAACTTCCGCAAGTTCCAGCTCGAAGACAACCTGGCCGAGCGTTACGCGGTCGAGGAAATCACCGCCAGCACCATCGACCCGGATTTCGCCCGTAACGGCAAGATCCACCGCGCCTGGAAAATCACGGCTCGTTGACACTCTGCAAAATTGGATCCACAGAGCCTTGATTTTTAAAGGCTCTTGGATCCGTTCAGAGCTAGCCAAATTAGTGGCTAATAGCTATAACTCACACACGGCCGATGGGGTTTTTCCCGCAGTTGCTGACGTAGTGAGTGGCTTTTATGTCGTTGCACCCCGTACGCCCGAAGATATTGGGTTTCATCAGCGAAGACGTCTCGGCCTGGCTGGTCGCGCTGCTGGTATTGCTCGCCGGCGGGATTCTCACGGGGCTGCTTGCCTGGGGCACCTTCAATCAGTTTCACAGCCAGTTGCGCCAACGCTTTCAGCTACTGGCCAACGAACGTTACAGCCGCATCGAAGAACGTTTTCAGGATCAGGAGCAACGTCTCGACGGCCTGCGTCGGTTCTTCGCCAACTCCGAATCGGTGTCCCGCGCCGAATTCGACGGCTACACCCATCCTTTATTGCTGCGCACCCAGGCCTATTCGTTTGCCCTGCGGGTGAGTGGTGCCGAACGCGCTGCTTTCGAGCAGAAGGTGCGCGACGAGGGCCTGAGCACCTTCAGCGTGCGCGAACTCAATGCGCGCGGCGAGCTACAACTGGCCTCGGCCCGCGATGAATACGTGGTGTTGTTGTACAGCCAGACCCAGAGCCGGCTCGGCTCGTTGCTGGGTTACGACCTGCTGGCACAACCGTTGCGCCGATCGACCCTGGAGCGTGCCGACCAGCTTCGCGGCCTGACAGTGTCGCAGCCGATGCATCTGGTCGGTATCGAGCCGGCTTACGCACGCGGCGTATTGTTGGTGGCACCGGTGCTGCGTGAAGGGGAGTCCAGATCATATGGCTATGTGATGGCTGTCATCAGCATGCGTCAGCTGCTGGCGGACGGCCTGCCGGATGCACTCCATGATTATCTGTCGTTACGTATTCTCGATCTCTCCACCAACGATCAGCATGAAGTGCTGTTCGAATCCACCAATGAACCGGTGTCGAGCGATTTGTCGGCCACTCGGCTGGTGCGCATGGCCGATCACGACTATCAGGTGGATATCCTGCCCAGCGAAGCCTTCATGCAGGCCAACCATTCGTCGGTGGGCAGCGTGGTGGTGCTGGGCGGATTACTCAGTGTACTGCTGAGCGCGCTGCTTTATGTGCTGGTCAGTCAGCGCCAGCGCGCGTTGCGCATGGTCGAGTTGCGCACTCAGGAACTGCATGAGCGTGAACAGGAACTGCGCGGCACCCACGGCCAGTTGCGCGGGGTGCTCAACGCGGCGACTCAAGTGGCAATCATCGCCACCGACCTGCGCGGCGTGATCAACACCTTCAATCCTGGTGCCGAGCAGATGCTCGGCTTCCGCAGCCAGGAAGTGGTCGGTCACATGACCCTGGAAAACCTGCACTTTCCCCGGGAACTGGTGGCCCGCGCGGCGGAACTCAGCGCCCGTTATGGCAAGGCCATTCCGACCTGTCAGGCGATGCTGGTCGAGGGCGGCGAAGTCGGCGGGCACGAGGCGCGGGAATGGACACTGGTGCGCAAGGACGGCAGCCACCTGCCGGTGAACATGCTCGCCACCCCGGTGCTGGACGAGCAGGGCCTGTGGGTCGGGCATCTGGCGATCTGCATCGACATCACCGAACGCAAGCGTGTGCATGAAGCCCTGGCGGCGCGGGACGTGCTGTTGAAGAAGCTCAGCGCCCACGTTCCCGGCGGGATCTATCAATTCAAGATGGAGTTCGACGGACGCTTCAGCGTGATCTACGCCAGCGACGGTATCCGCGAAATCTACGAGCTGGAGCCGGACGTGCTGCTGCTCAATGCCGAAGCGATCTTCACCCGCATTCATCCGCAGGACGTCAGCCGGGTGCGCAAGTCGATCCGCGCCTCGGCGGACAACCTCAGCCCGTGGCGCGAGGAATATCGTGTGCAGTTACCCGAGCGCGGCCTGCGCTGGGTTCGTGGTGAGGCGACCCCGGAGGAACTGCCGGGCGGCGGGGTGCTGTGGCACGGTTATATTTCCGACATCTCCGACCTGAAGCGCGTTGAAGAAGAACTGCGCGCACTGTCGGTGACCGATTCCCTGACCGGCATTCACAACCGCCGCTATTTCCAGGAGCGATTGACCACCGAGATGGCCCGGGTCGAGCGTGGCGGTGGCGAGTTGTCGGTGATCATGCTCGACATCGACCACTTCAAACGGATCAACGATCAGTACGGTCACGCGGTGGGCGACCGCGTGTTGCAGGCGGTCTGCGAACGCATCGGCCATCGTCTGCGGCGTACCGACGTGTTCTGCCGGTTGGGCGGCGAAGAGTTCATGGTGCTGTGCCCGGACATCGACGGCGATCACGCCCACATGCTGGCCGAGGAGTTATGGCACAGCCTGCGCAGTGCGCCGATCGACGTGGTGGGGGTGGTGACGGCCAGTTTCGGCATCGCCAGCTGGCGACCGGGGGAGGGCGCGGACGCGCTGTTGCTGCGGGCGGATTCCGGGGTTTACGCAGCGAAGCAGGGC
>NZ_BQHI01000034.1 GCF_021603585.1 Pseudomonas sputi
CGCCTGCGCCTCCTGAAACAAACTCAAGCTCACATACAACATCTGTCCCAACCCCCCAGCCCCGACAAACCCCAGCACGCTGGCCATCCGGATATTGTTCTCCCACCGATACAAACAGTACGCCAGCAACTGCGGCGCCAGGTTCGGCAGGGTGCCGTAGCAGAACGCCGTCACCGGATTCCCCCCTTGCAACCGAATCGCATCCGCCGGTTCCGGCGGTGTGTTCTCCAGCGCTTCAGCAAACAACCGCCCCAACACGCCCGTGGTGTGCAGGGCGAGCGCAAGTGTCCCTGCATTCGGCCCAAGCCCAGCCGCCAGCACCATCAACGCAGCCCACACTAATTCGGGTATGGCTCGCAGTGCGTTGAGCACCAGACGCGCAGCACTCTGAAAAAACCAGCCAAATCGGCCAGCGGCGGGAAGCGCCAATAACAGCCCCAACACGGCAGCCAGCAGGGTGCCCAGCGCAGACATGGCCAGCGTTTCCATCGACCCGCGCAGGATGGCGCTCAGGTAGTCAGCGCTAAGATCGGGGTTGAGAAAACGCGCCACATACAGGCCCATCTGTTTCAGGCTGGTAGCGCTGCCGAGTTCTTCAAGATCAAGGCCCAGGTAGGCAAACGAGGCAATGACGGCCGCAACGATGGCGAGGATCAGCAACGGGTTGATCAGGCGTTTCATGTCAGCCTCCAGCGCAGCAGGCGGCTGAGTTGGTCGGCGCCGAGGACGAGGAGGAGGAAGGTCAGGAGCATGCTGGCGACTTCGCCGCCGGCGAACATGCGGATCGACAGGTCGATTTGTTGGCCGAGGCCGCCGGCGCCGACGAAGCCCATGACTACCGAGGCGCGGATGGCGCATTCCCAGCGGTAGACGGTGTAGGAGAGCAGTTCGGCCGCGACGTTGGGCAGTACGCCGTAGGCGAAGCTGGCGAGGCGGCCGCTGCCGGCCTGGAGCAGGGCGTGGGCCGGGCGTTGGTCGGTGGATTCGTAGATTTCGGCGTAGACCTTGCCGAGCATGCCGCTGTAGGTGATGGCGATGGCCAGCACGCCCGCCGCCGGGCCGAGGCCGACGGCGCGCACGAACAGCAGCGCCCAGACGATTTCCGGCACGCTGCGCAGGAAGATCAGCAGCCCGCGCACCGGCCAGCGCAGCAGGCGGCCCAACAGGCTCGGGCGGCCGCTGCGGGAGGCGGCGGTCAGCGACAGGGCGCGGCTGGCGAGCAGGCTGGCCGGCACGGCCAACAATAGCGCCAGGGCCATGCCGGCGGTGGCGATGGCCAGGGTTTGCAGGGTGGCTTTGAGCAGTAATTGCAGAAACTCGCGGTCATGGGCCGGTGGCCAGAACATCGAGACGAAGCGGCCCATTTCACTTTGGCTGTCTGCATGAAACAGCACGCCCAGATCCAGTTCACTGAGCTGGATCCCCGGCCACAGCAGGGCAATCGCCAGCCCGGTCAGCAGCAACCGTGGCAGTGCGGCGGGGTCGCGGGTGTCGGCGCTCAGCATCGCGGAATCTGCACAATCAGCGGGGTGGCGGCGGGCGCCGGGGATTGCAGTTGTTCGTTGGCGTAGAGGGTGTCGAGCATGTCGCGGCTGACTTGCGCGGACGGGCAGTCGAACAGGATTTGCCCCTCGCGCAAACCGATGATCCGGGGGAAGTGCGCCAGCGCCAGTGCCACCGCGTGCAGGCTCGCCACCAGCGTGACGTTGTGCTCCCGGGCGTGGCGCGACAGGATCGACAGCGTGTGCCCGGCCAGCACCGGGTCCATGGCCGAGACCGGCTCATCCGCCAGCAACACCTCCGGCGCCTGATACAGCACGCGAGCGATGCCGACCCGCTGCAATTGCCCGCCGGACAGTTGCTGGCACTGGCTGAAGAGTTTGTCGGCCAGATCCAGTTTCGCCAGGGCAGCGCGGGCGCCGGGCACGTCGAGTGGGTGCAGCAGGTTGATCAGGCTTTTGCCCAGGCTCCATTGCCCGAGTTTGCCGGCCAGTACCGCCGTCACCACC
The DNA here is from genome assembly GCF_021603585.1 of Pseudomonas sputi. Classification (GTDB taxonomy): domain Bacteria; phylum Pseudomonadota; class Gammaproteobacteria; order Pseudomonadales; family Pseudomonadaceae; genus Aquipseudomonas; species Aquipseudomonas sputi. The sequence goes on from NZ_BQHI01000034.1 coordinate 2,010, forward strand.
CGTTGCCGGGGCGGCAGCGGCGGCGCCTGATGCACCAGGCCGATGCGCGCACGCAGGCGTTGCCGTTGGCGGGCGGACAGATGCCAGGCGCGCTCGCCGAGCACTTCGATGTCGCCGCTGCTGGGCCGAATGGCGGTCGCCAGCAGGTTCAGCAGGCTGGATTTGCCGGCGCCGGACGGGCCGATGATCGCCACCTGCTCGCCGGCCTCGATGTGCAAATCCACGCCGCGCAAGGCTTCCACGCCATTGGTGTGGTGCAGAAAAGCCTGTTTGAGGCGCAGCGTCATTTCAGCAAGTCGGCGGCGCGGGCGGCTTCCTCGATGCCTTTGTAATTGTCCGGGCTGGTTTCGATGAAGCGGCTGGCGGCTTGCAGGTCGAGGATTTTCTTGTGCTCGGGGTTGGCCGGGTCGAGGTCGAGGAAGGCTTTTTTGATCTTCGCCGCCAGCGCCGGGTCGAGGGTGCCGCGCACGGTCCAGTTGTAATCGAAGTAAGCCGGGGTGGTGGCGAAGACCTTGACCTTATTGGTGTCGACCTTGCCGGCGTCCACCAGTTTCTGCCAGACGCTGGCGTTGAGCACACCGGCGTCGACTTTGCCGGCCTGCACCCAGGCGACAGTGGCGTCGTGGGCGCCGGAATAGCCGACGCGGCTGAAATAGCTTTCCGGTTTGATGCCGTCCTTGAGCATGAAATAGCGCGGCATCAGGCTGCCGGAGGTGGACGACACGGAGCCGAAAGCGAAGGTCTTGCCCTTGAGGTCGGCGAGGCTTTTGACGTTCGGGTCGGCGGTGATGAATTTGCTGGTGAACTGCGCGTCTTGCTCACGCTGCACCAGCGGAATGGCGTTGCCGGTTTTCAGCCGCGCCTGGACGAAGGTGAAACCGCCGAGCCACGCCAGGTCGAGACGATCAGTGGCCAGCGCTTCGACCACCGCCGGGTAATCCGCCACGGGGACGAACTGCACGTCCATGCCCAATTGCTGTTGCAGGTACTTGCCCAGCGGCTCGAACTTGCGCAGCAGCTCGGTCGGGGCTTCATCGGGAATTGCGCTGACCTTCAACACCTCTGCGGCTTGCGCCAGCACGGCGGACAGGGACAGGGCCAGACCAGCGGTCAGTGCCAGGGTTCGCTTGAGCATGGAATTCTCCGTTTCGTGGGCATCAAGGTCGACGCACCCGTCGATGGGCAATCATCGTCGGGTGCAACGTCAGGTTAGACGAAACGGCGCGTCTTGCCGGTAGGAATGAAGGTGTCTGAACTGCCGCTATCGCAGGCAGGCCCGCGATGACGTGCGCATGATCAAACCCGTTCCTGAGCGGATCCGGGGCTTAATTGACCGGCGAAAACCGCTCCACCAGCCGGTCGATAACGGATTCATCGGCTCCGGCTCAGTGGCGCTTGATGCCCCGGCACTTGTTCAGGCGAGTGCCGGGGTTTTTCCGTTTCTTCGTCCGGCGCGTTATCCCAGATCAGGCGTGGGTCGAACCGCTCATGATGGTGCTGTCGGCGCCACTGCCGAGCAGGGTGGTGTTCATCACCGGCAGCAGATTGGCCGGCACGTAGAACGCCAGCGCGACTTTTTCGTACACGCAGTCGCAATGCTCGCAGATGATCAGTTGATCGTTGCTGGCCATGGGGCGCTCGACGGGAGGAGGGCATGAGCGATGTGGCGGCCAACGGCTCGGGAAGCCCCGACGCCAACCCGCAGAGCACCGGCAAGGATGATGAAGACAGAGAGGCGCGGGGTCTGCCGGCAAGTGATCCGGAGTCGGGCGCCTGACTGCGCGCCGGCGCATTTGAGGGCGTTCAGCGCAATCGGTCGCGTCAGAGCACCGGTTGCGTGGCGTCCTCTGCCGCGATGGCAGCCCGCACACTGGGCCGCTCGGCGATGCCTGTCAGGTAGTTCGCCAGGGCTGGCCAGTCTTCGATAGCGATACGGAATGTCGGCAACCACTTCAGCACCGTGAACAGATAGGCATCCGCTACGCCGAAGGCCTGCATCAGAAAGGGCTGGGTGGCGAGGAGGCGGTTCAGGTAATCCAAACGCTTGAACAGCTTGTGTTTGAAGATCGTTTGGGTGGTTTCCGGGATTTCGCTGCTGAACAACGGCGCGCTGCCCCCATGAATTTCCGAGCTGATGAAGTTCAGGTATTCCTGAAGGCGCGAGCGCTCCCAAGTGCCATTGGCCGGGGCCAGTGCATGGCCGGGTACGAGGTCGGCGAGGTATTGCAGAATGGCCGGGCCTTCGGTCAGCACTTGACCGTTGTCCAGCATCAGCGCGGCCACGTAACCCTTAGGGTTGATCTGGCGAAAGTCCCGGCCGTCGGCGGTTTCTTTGGTCTGGTTGTTGACCCGGATCAGCTCGAACGGCAGCTCCAGTTCGCGCAATACGATGTGCGGCGCCAGTGAACAGGTCATGGGGGCGAAGTACAGTTTCATGGGATCTCCTTACAGATGGAGCCTCAGAATCCGCTATGGCCGCGCCGCTTCGCAAAGGACAAATCCGGTGCTAGCGTATGACAAAATCTCATGGATTGAAGAGGTCATATGCTCCCCCGACTGCCATCGCTCAATGGATTGCGAGCCTTCGAATGTGCCGCCCGGCATATGAGCTTCACCCGCGCCGCCGAAGAACTGAATGTCACGCAAACTGCAATCAGCCATCAGATCCGTCGCCTCGAGGATGAACTCGGCGTGCGTCTGTTCATGCGTTTGAAGGACGGTTTGGCGTTGACCGAGGAGGGCCATGCGTACCTGCCTGGCATTCGTTCGGCGTTTCTTGAATTGCGTTACTCGACTGAAAAGCTGCTGGAATCCAGCAACAACAGCGTCCTGACGATCAGCACCCTGGTATCGGTGGCGTCGAAATGGTTGTTGCCGCGCCTGCCGTCGTTTCGCGAGGCGCATCCGCAGATTGATGTGCGGATCAGCGCCTCCACCGAGCGGGTGGACTTTCGCAAGGGTGGCATCGATGCGGCGATCCGCTACGGCGACGGGAACTGGCCGGGGTTGCGCGCCGACTGGTTGATGTCCGATGAGATCTTTCCGGTGTGCAGCCCGCGCTTGCTGACCGGCGACAAGCCGTTGAATACGCCGGTGGACCTGGCCCATCACCCCTTGCTGCAAGTCAGCGGCGTGACCGCCAATGACTGGAACGACTGGCTGCATGCGGCAGGCCAGCCACCGCTGACGGCCAAAGGCCCGCGATTGACCTTCGACCTGGCGATGATGGCTGTGCAGGCGGCGATTGACGGGCAGGGTGTGTGCATCGGTCGCTCGACCTATGTCGATGACGATCTGCGCGCGGGCAGGCTGGTGGCGCCGTTTGATCTGCGCTTGAAATCCGCTTCCGGCTTTTACCTGGTCACGCCGCACGATCAGGCCGAATCGAAAAAGATCGTGGCGTTCAGAGGCTGGCTATCGCAGGTGCTGGCCAAACCCTTTGTATAAGCGTGTATCCATCGCGCCGCCGTACACAAACGGGTAACAAACCCCGTCATCAGGACACATCCCGCATACAGGCCTCGCCCACAGTAGGTGCCAACACACCACGACCTCCAAGAGGGCAACACCATGCGCCGCACACTTCTGATGACCGCTGCCGCCGTACTCGTTTCGCTGACCGGCCTCGCCCACGCGGCTGACACCCCATCCGCCTCCCCGGCGAAGAACTGGCAACAAGGCCTGAGCCGTACCGATCTGGTCCGTCAGGACCTGGGCGCTGCGGATCGCGAGGTGATCCAGGCTCGCGTCGATTTCGAACCGGGCGTCACGTCGCCCAACCATGCGCATCCGGGTGTGGAGGTGGCTTACGTGATCAGCGGCACGTTCGAATACCGACTGGAAGGTCAGGCGCCGGTGACGCTCAAGGCGGGTGATTCGCTGTTCATTCCGGCGGGCGTGGCACATATCGCCAAGAACGTCGGCAACGAGAAGGGCTCGGAACTGGCGACTTACATCGTCAAGAAGGGCGAGCCGCTGCTGATTCTCAAACAGTAACGGTCGCTGAAACGAAAAGGCCTGCCGATCTGGCAGGCCTTTGTGCGTCCGGTGTTCAACGTATCAGTGGGCGTACACCGGGTAGTCGGTATAACCACGCTGATCGCCGCCAAAGAACGTGCTCGGGTCCGGTGCGTTGAGCGTCAGGCCTTCGCGGATTCGCCGAGGCAGATCGGGGTTGGCCAGAAACGGTCGGCCAAACGCGATGATGTCGGCGCGACCGTCGGCCAGGGCCTGTTCCGCCGACTCGGGGTCGTAGCCGCCGGCGATCATCAGCACGCCATCCCATGCATCCCGCAACTGAGCGATGATTGCGTCCCAGCGCGGGTCGAAATTCTCGTCCTTGACGGTGCCGACCACGGCCGGCTCGACGAGGTGCAGGTAGGCCAGTTTCCAGCGGTTCAACGAGCGGACGATGTAGCTGAATGTGGCTTCCGGCGACTCATCGCCCATGCCCATGAAACGGCCCATGGGCGTCAGGCGCACGCCGACACGGTCGGCACCGACTTCGTCGACCACGGCCGCCACCACTTCCAGTAACAGGCGTGCACGGTTTTCCAGGGTGCCGCCATAACCGTCAGTGCGCTGGTTGCTGTTGCTGTTGATGAACTGGTCCAGCAGATAGCCGTTGCCCGCGTGAATTTCCACGCCATCCATCCCGGCGTTCAGCGCATTGCGTGCGGCGCGGCGGTAGTCGTTGATGATGTCGGCGATTTCCGCAACCTGCAGGGCGCGCGGCACTGGCACGTCGCCCCATACACCATTGCCCTCGGCGTCGACGATGAAAGTCTTGCCCGGTACGGGCAATGCACTCGGCGCCACCGGCAGCGCGTTGTCCGGTTGAAAGCTTGGGTGCGATACGCGGCCCACATGCCACAGCTGCATGAAGATCAACCCGCCGGCCTCGTGTACCTGACGGCTGACTTCGCGCCAGGCTTGCACCTGTTCGTCGTTGTAGATGCCAGGCGTCCACGCATAACCCTGGCCTTGGCGGGAAATCTGCGTTGCCTCGGTGATGATCAGCGCGGCACTCGCTCGCTGGCGGTAGTACTCGGCGTTCATGGACGTCGGGATGTCGCCCGGTTGCCCGGCACGAGAGCGAGTCAACGGCGCCATCGCCACCCGGTGGGGAAGTGTGTAGGGGCCGAGGGCGATGGGGCGGAACAGATGTTGTGTCATGGGGGTTCTCCAGTCTTCGAAAAAGGTCGGTGGACGGTGTCGGGCATTGGGGCCGGCACCGGATGGCCCTACGTTAAGCGGCTATCCGGTGCTTGATAATCCACACGCGACGCCACGCTGCATTGCGTGAAATGCAACGTGGCGCGGTTCAGGAAGGCTGTTGCGAGCGAGTCAGGGGAAGGTTCAGCCAGCGCCGTCCGGTGGCGTTCGCCACGGCATTGCCGATGGCGGCCGCCATGGGGCCCTGGACGATTTCGGCGGCCCCCAGAAACGGTTGCCCCGGCTGGTCGAGCAGATGAGCGTCGACCTTTCTGGGGAGTTGCGAGAAGCGCAGGATCGGGTAGCCGCTCCAGTCGTAGCTGCGGATGCCGCCGGCGTCATAGGCGACCTTTTCATACAGCGTCCAACTGGTGGACTGCACAATCCCGCCCTCGACCTGATTGCGCAGGCCATCGGGACTGACGATCTGCCCCACATCCACTGCGGTGACGACGTGATCGATCTGCACTTCGCCGGTTTGTGGATGGACTCGAAGACGCACGGCGATGGCGCAGTAGCCCATGATGTTTTTGTAGCGCGCGAAGGCAAAGCCTATGCCTGCGCCGGGTTCGTTGCTTTTTTGTGGCCAGTCGACCGCATCGCGCACCCGTTCCACCACCGCCCGCGCCCGAGGATCGGTCAGGTGCGCCAGACGCAGGGCAACCGGATCGACTCCGGCCTTGGCGGCCAGCTCGTCGATACAGGCTTCGATGGCGAAGACGTTGATGTGCGCGCCGAGCGAGCGCATGGCTGAGGTGCGGAACGGCATCTCGGTGACGAAGTTCATGTCGATCCGCGAGGAGGCGACGGTGTACAGCGGCACCGCGTTGCGATCGCCATCGCCTTCGGGCTGGGCGATCGGCACCGAGGGTGCGGAGGTGAACGGCCGGGCCAGCAGGCGTGCGGGCAGCAAGCGCCCGGCGTTGACGATGCGTTCGTTGTGCGGCGTGGTCCACAGCTCATAGTTCCAGTCCTGCAGCCGACCCTGGGCGTCGAGGTTGGCTTGCACCTCGCTGACCATCGCTGAGCTGTAGGGCTCCCAGAGGTTTTCCTGCTCGCGCATCCATTGCACCCGCACCGGCGTGCCCGGTACGCGCATGGCAATCAACGCTGCGTCGGCCGCTGCATCGTCGGCGCCGTTGTGGCCATAGCACCCGGAACCTTCGGTGTGGATACAGCGCACGCGCTCGGGTGGCAGCCGCAGCATTTCGGCGATTCCGGCACGCAGCGGATACACGCCCTGAGTGTGGGTCCAGACGGTGAGGGCACCGTCCTTGAACCAGGCCACGGCGCAGGACGGTCCGATCGAGCCATGCATCAGATACTGCTTGGTCACGCGGGCGCGGTATTGGTTGGTGGTCGCGCCCTGGGGCGTGCCTTCATGGCTGATCGGATAACGACGCGAGGGCAGGCGTTTGAGCACGGTGTGGATGTCCCGCGATTCGGGAATCGCCTGTCCGCCGCTCCAGCGCGCTGAGGCGTATCCGTGACGCATGGCTTTGATCGCTTGCCATTCGTCCCGCGCTACCACGGCCAGATAATTGCCGTCGCGAATCACCTGCACCACCCCGGACAGCGCCTTGATCGATTCAATATCGATGGCCTCCAGTGTGCAGCCGGGGCGCGGCGGGCGGATGACCCGGGCGTGGAGCATGCCCGGCAGGCGAATGTCCTGCACGAATGCAGCGCCGCCGCTGACTTTGCCTGGAATATCCAGGCGTGGCAGCGAATGGCCGATGAGCTTGAATGACGCCGGCGGCATCGAGGGTGACTCGGACGTCGCATAGCGGTGCAGATCGACCTGCTGCACGGCATCGGCGTAGGACATGCGTTGCCCGGTCGGGCCGAGAATGATGCCGTCCCGGGTCGTCAGCAGTGCCGGCGCAACGTTCCAGCTGCGCCCGGCCGATTCCAGCAGCATCTTGCGCACTTGTGCCGCCGCGTTGAACAGCGCGGTGCCGCTGTCGAAAATCGTGTGGCTGCCGGCGGTGTAGCCCTCGTTCGGCGTCAGTGCGGTGTCGGCGGTGAGCAGGTTGATCGCGGTCGGGGCCACCTCCAGGCGTTCGGCGGCAATTTGCAGCAACGCGGTTTTGACCCCGGTGCCCAGTTCGACCTTGCCGGTGTAGACGGTGATGCCGTCAGCGCCGACGCGAATCCAGGCATCGAGCCAAGGGTTGGTGCGCAGGCTGCCGGGCAGGTCCGGCGCCAATACGACCGTGCCCAGGGTGTCGACTTCGGTGTCGGCCAGGGCGCGGCGCGTGATCGGCACCAGAGCGAACGCCACCAGCAGGGCGCCCCCGCGCAGGAACGCGCGGCGACTGTGATCGACCTCGTTGATTGTCGTCATTGCGCACTCCCGTTTTGCCGGGCGACAAGGCTGATCGCCTCGATGATGCGCAGGTGCGTACCGCAGCGGCACAGGTTGCCTGCCATGTGCTCGCGAATGGTCTGCTCGTCGGGGTGCGGATTGCTTTCCAGCAGTGACTGCGCACGCATCAACATGCCGGCGATGCAGTAACCGCATTGAGCGGCCTGCTTGTCGATGAACGCTTGCTGCAGGGAGCCGGGGTGGTCGGCCGTGCCCAGGCTTTCAACCGTCCGAACCTGTTTGCCCTCGAGGCCGGCGCAGGGTGTCAGGCAGGAAAACACCGGTTGGTCATCGACGATGACGGTGCAGGCGCCGCATTGGCCCAGGCCACAGCCGTACTTGGCGCCGTTCAGGCCCAGGTGATTGCGTAGCGCATAGAGCAGCGGCATGTCGGGTTCCAGCTCGAGAGCCCGGGAGGATCCGTTGACGTTGAGGGTGATCTGAGTCATTTCGTCTCCTGACGTAGCGCTTGGAGGGTGGCGGGAAGGTCGGTCCACGGTTGATCGGGGCTGACCTGATGGCGCAGGTATAGGGCCAGGGCGTTGAGTTGAGCGTTGTCGAGGCTGGCGGCGAACGAGGGCATCACCGGTCCCGGTTGGCCGGGTTCTGCCGGGATGCCGTCGAGTACGGTTTTCACAAAGTTGCGTGGGCTGGCGGCCTGCAGCGCCGAGGTCCGATCCAGTGTCGGGCGGCCGTCGATTTCACGCATCGGCGCGCCTGGGGCATGGCAGCCAGCGCAGGCGCTGGTGAAGAGCAGGGCGCCCGAGGATGAATCCGCAGGTTCAGCGCTGGCGCTCGGAATTTCGTTGATCGCGGTTTTCGCCGGCAGACTCAGCAGGTATTCGGCAATCGCCTGTGCATCTTCTGCGGGCAAGCGCGCCAGACCGAGACTGACCGGGCGCATCGGGCCCGCCGCCGTGCCGTGTCCGTCGACCACTTCGGCCCGCAGGTACTTCACCAGTTGCTCGCTGCTCCACGGGTTTGACCGGTGCGCCATGCCCAGCAGAGACGGTGCGTCCCAGCCATCCACGCTGCCGCCGGCCAGGTTTTCGCCGGACTTCTCTGCACCGATCAGGTTCAGCGGCGAGTGACAGCCCGCGCAGTGGCCGGGACCTTCGACGAGGTAGCGCCCGCGATTCCACGCCTGCGATTGCTCGGCCACCGGCGTCAGCGGCTTCCCGTGCAGGAACAGCAGGTTCCAGAACGACACCAGCGGCCGGATGTTCATCGGGAAGTTCATGCGGTTCTGTTGTGGCTGCGAGTCCACGGCCGGGCCGCTCATCAGGTACGCATAGGCGTCGGCGATGTCGTCTTGGCTCATGCGCCGGTAATGAACATAAGGGAACGCCGGGTAGAGAAAATGACCGTCGCGGGAGATCCCTTCACGCATCGCCCGCTCGAAGGCCGGCAACGACCATTGGCCGATGCCGGTCTGTGGGTCCGGGGTGATGTTGGTGCTGTAGAGGGTGCCGAATGGCGTCACCAGCGGCAGTCCGCCGGTCAGGTATTGGCCGCCGGGCCGCGTATGACAGACTGCACAGTCGCCCGCCTCGACGACGCGCGCGCCGCGTTGCAGTTGCGCGGAGTCGAAGGTTCGCGGGCGCTCCACCGGCGCAATTGCCGGACGCCACATCAGCGCCAGGGCCGCGATTGCACCGATCGAGGCGAGGGCTGCCGCGCTGGTCCACAGCGCTCTGGATCTCATGAAATGGCCGTTCATGAGCGGTTGCCTGAGCAGCACGCGGTGGGCTTGGGGGACGGATTCGGCATCTTCGACAACTCCTTGAACGACCGGGTAAGGGCGCCGATGCAAAGCCCTGCGCCAAGTGCCCAAGGGTAGAGAAGGCGCATGCGTCCGAGTATTGCCAGACCGCGCAATAGCACGTTGCGCCAAGTGCAACGCCCGGGGTCGTTGCATTTGGCGCATCACTCAATTGCCCGAGGGATGGATACTCGAACGCCCGCGCAGCCCTTAGCCTTGGCGTCACTTTTCCAAACTTATCGAGGTGTCATCATGCTTACGGGCAATCCGGCAGCGGCGGCCAGGGCCGAACCATCCGCTTCTCTTTCCGGCCTGATGGTCGCGTTCCTGGCATTCTGCTGCGGCGCGGTCGTGGCCAACCTTTATTACGCTCAGCCGATCGTCGAACTGATCGCGCCGCAGATCGGCCTGTCCAGTGCCAACGCCAGTCTGATCGTTTCACTCACGCAGTTCGGTTATGCATTGGGCCTGCTGTTGCTGGTGCCGCTGGCCGACCTGATGGAAAACCGCCGGCTGGTGGTCGGGTTTACCCTCGCGGCGAGCGTGACGCTGTTGTGCGCCGGGCTGACGCATTCGCCGTCGATGTTCCTGGTGCTGTCGTTGCTGATCGGCCTGACTTCGGTGGCGGTGCAGATCCTGGTGCCGTTGGCCGCGCATCTGGCGCCCGAGGCGACTCGTGGCCGGGTGGTGGGCAACATCATGAGTGGCCTGTTGCTGGGCATTCTGCTGTCGCGGCCACTGTCGAGTCTGCTGGTGGAAGTGTTCGGCTGGCGCGGGGTGTTTTTCAGCGCAGCGGCACTGATGGCTGTCATCGCCCTGATCATGGCGATTGCCTTGCCGCGCCGCGTCCCAAGCCATCAGGCGACGTACGCTGCGCTGATCGGTTCGGTGTTTGCGCTGGCCCGTCGGCACGCGGTTCTGCGTCAGCGTTCGTTGTATCAAGGCTTGCTGTTCGCCAGCTTCAGCCTGTTCTGGACCCTCGCACCGATCGAGCTGATGCGGCACCACGGTTTCAGTCAGGCACAGGTGGCGATATTTGCCCTGGTCGGCGCCGTCGGCGCGGTCGCAGCGCCGATTGCCGGGCGACTGGCCGATGCCGGGCACGGTCGGCGCGGGACGCTCGTTGCACTGTTGTTGGCGCCAGCCTCCTTGCTGATCGCCGCGCTGCCGGGTAGCAGTTATGTCTGGCTGGTGGTTTGCGCGGTGCTGCTGGACTTCGCCGTGCAACTGAACATGGTGCTGGGCCAGCGCGAGGTGTACGCCATCGATCCGCACAGCCGGGCCCGCCTGAATGCCGTGTACATGACCAGCATCTTCGTCGGCGGCGCGCTGGGGTCGCTGGTCGCCAGTCCGCTCTACGAGCATTTTGGCTGGAACCTGTCTGCCGTGACCGTGGCGTTGCTGCCGGCCCTGGCCCTGGCGATGTTCCTGAGCCGCAAGGCCGATGCCTGAACCTCAGGCACCGGTGAGTCCGATGAAGCACGGCCTTACAAGACGATTGGCGAACGGTGAGGCACAATCATCACCGTTTCCTTTTGATCGGGCTCCACTTATGGACAAGTTGCTGGCACTGAAGATGTTCGTTGAAACCGTCCGTTGCGGTGGTTACTCCTCGGCGGCGCGCAAACTCGGTATCTCCACATCTTCGGTGACACGCCAGGTGGCGGGGCTGGAACACGAGCTGGGCGCCAGCCTGCTCAACCGCACGACACGCAACACCAGCGTGACGGTCGCCGGCCAAACCTATTTCGAGAAAGCGGTGGCCATTCTCGATGCCATCGACGAGGCCGACGCGGTTGTCGCCGACCGTGGCAGCGAGGCGCAGGGCCGCCTGCGCATCAGCGTGCCGGTGGAATTCGGCCGCCAGATCATTGCACCGCAATTGGGGATATTGCTCGACCGCCATCCGGGGCTGGAAGTCAGTGTGTCGTTGAGCGATCAGGTCAGCGATCTGCTGAGCGAGCAGATCGATGTCTCGGTGCGACTGGGCTCGTCAGTGGTCAGTGACGATATCGTCAGCAAGCGCGTGGGCGGCTTCCAGCGCTGGGTGGTGGCGAGTCCGGATTACCTGAATCATCACGCTGCGCCTTTGCACCCGCGAGACTTGCTCGAGCATCAATGCCTGCGCTTCGATTACGGTGCTGCGCACCAGCACTGGACGTTCCAGGGCGACGACGAAACCATCCAGCTCAATGTGCATGGCCGCCTGCAAAGCAACAACGCCGACATCCTGCGTGAAGCCGCGGTGGCGGGGCGCGGGGTGGCTCTGCTGGCCGATTGGCTGGTGCGTGCCGACGTCGAGGCGGGGCGGTTGACGCGGTTGCTGGAGGGTTATGAAGTCAACCCCGGTAATGCGAGCTGCTGCATCAATGCGTTGTATCTGCCCAATCACCGGGGCTCCAGTCGTATCAATGTGTTCATCGATTTTCTGGAAGACATTCTGGCGCGTCCCTGCGCCCCGACAGCTTAGAAGGTGTATTTGGCCGTCAACATCATGTTGCGCGGGGTGCCGTAGCTATCGCCGCCGTAACTGACGGAATTGGCGATGGTGGAGTAGTACTTGCGGTCGAAGATGTTGTTGGCGTTGAGCTGCAAGTCGAGGTTCTCATTGACCCGGTAGCCGGCCATCAGGTCAGTCACCGCATACGCGCCTTGCTTGAGGCGGTAGTTGCCGCCATCGAGCAGTTCGATGTCGTTGTACAGGCGGCTCTGCCAGGAGATGTTGCCGCCCACGCGCAGCTTTTGCAGCGGGCCCTGGAAGTTGTAGCGGGTGGTGAGTTTGAACAGGTGTTCCGGCGTGTCAGTGTCGAACTGCTTGTTGACCTTCTGCGGGTTCGCCGCGTCCTTGATGGTGTGGGTGCGGGCGTAGGTGTAGCCGCCGCCGACCTGCCAGTTGTCGGTGAGGGCGCCTTGCAGTTCGAAGTCGATACCCTGGCTGCGAATCTCGCCGGAGGTTTCATAGCAGGAAGACTGCGGGCAGTTCGGCACGAACACCTGCACCGCGCGGTTTTCCTGATCGACCCGGAACACGGCGAGGCTGGCGTTCAGCGCGCCGCCCAGGTATTCGCTCTTGATGCCGACCTCGTAGTTCTTGCCCACGATCGGCTTGACCGGACTGCCGGAGGTGTCCTTGTTGCTCTGCGGGGTGAAGATGTCGCTGTAGCTGGCGTACACCGAATGATGGTCGTCCAGCTCGTAGATCAGGCCGGCGTAGCGGGTGACGTTGCGGGTGACTTTGTAATCGCCGTCGCCGTCGCCGTCGCCATCGCGGTTGTCGTAGTCGTACCAGTCCAGACGTCCGCCGAGGATCAGCTTCAGCGGATCGGCCAGGCTCAGGCGAGTGGTCAGGTACACGCCGTCCTGAGTGGTGACTTCGCGCGTGTTGTTGGTGTGGACGAAGTCCGGTTTGCCGGCGTTGATCGGCAAGTTGGTGTCGTATGGCGAGTAGTTGTGGGTGGTCAGGTCATAGATGCGTTTGCTGGCACCGACCACCAGTTCATGGCTGCGCCCGAAGGCTTCGAACGGGCCGCTGAAGAAGGCGTCCAGACCGGCCTGGTTTTCATCGGCCTTGGACTGGTAAACCGTGCGGGCCAGGGTGTCGTTGACCCAGCGCGACTGGTAGGAGCCGGAGAACAGCGCGTTCTGTTCGGAATAGTTGGCGTTGACCTGCAGCGTCCAGTCGTTGGCCAGTTGCTGACGGATTTCGGCGAAAACGGTGTTGATCTCCTGATCCTTGTCCTCCCAGGAGGTGCCGGGGTTGTACGAGCGCGGCAGGTCGAGGTGATGGCCGTCGAGGCCGATCATCGACGAACCCCAGAAGTAGTTGGTCCGGTCCTTCTGGTGCGAGAAACCGAGGGTCAGGGTGGTGTCTTCGCTCAGATCCGCTTCGGTGACGGCGTAGAACAGGTTGTGTTGCTCGTCCACGTCATCGATGAAGCTGTTGGCGTCGCGGTAGGACGTGACGACCCGACCGCGCAGGGTACCGCTGTCGTTGAGTGGGCTGGAAGCATCGATCTCGCCGCGATAGTTGTCCCAGGTTCCGGCGGCGCCGGTCAGGGTCACGCGCTGCTCGGCCAATGGCCGTTTGCGGACCAGGTTGATCGCCGCCGAAGGGTTGCCGGCACCGGTCACCAGACCGATCGCACCGCGTACGACTTCAACCCGATCAAACATCGCCAGATTCGGCTGGGATCCGACGTTCGCGCCGTTGTAGCCGCTCGGAATGCCGTCGTACATCAGGTTGTCGATGTCGAAACCCCGGGCTTTGTAGGACTGCCGGCCCGGCCCGTTGGAGAAGTCGAGGAACAGCCCCGGCGTGGCGTTGACCACATCATTGATGCTGGTCATCGCCTGATCGTCCATGCGCTGGCGGGTGATGACGGTGACGGCTTGCGGTGTTTCGCGCAGGGTCAACGGCAGCTTGGTGGCGGTGGCCATGGTGCCGGTGGTGTACGACTCGGAGCCTTCGGTGGTGCTGCCCAGTTGGGTGGAGGTGATCGCGGTCGCGCCGAGTTCGAGGGTGGCGGGCGGGGCGGTGTCCTGCGCCTCGCGGGTTTCATCGGCCAGCGCCGGGGCCATGACGGCCATGCAGATGGCCATGGACAGGAGGTTGCGTGACGGGTTGAAACGATGCGGCGAGGTGGGGCGCGACATGAAGGCTTCCTGATTGTTAAATAGCAAACAAAGAGCGGATGAGAATCATTGCTAATAATTGTGTCAGGGTTTTTTACAGCGACAAAGCGCTTCGTGAAAAAATGTGAAATCGCGCAGTCGGGTTCGCCATCGATCTATCTCGTGGATGTATGTCCACGAACACGAGAGGTCGTTCGCGTAACTCGTTCAATCACCGTTCGCTTCTCCAGTTATTTGAATCGGAGGAACGGCATGCAAAACAAACCGCCCGACACAGTGCATCGGGCGGTTTGAAGGTGAGATCTGCTGGAGCAGACAGGGTTGATTCAGTTCAGGCGCAGGGTGACGTCGATGTTGCCGCGAGTGGCCTTTGAGTAAGGGCAGGTCTGATGCGCAGCGTCTATCAGCGCCTGGGCAACCGAAGGCTCCAGCCCCGGCAGGCTGACACTCAGGCGCGCCTGGAGAAAGAAGGCATCGCCGGCCTTGCCCAGATCGATTTCGGTTTCGACCGCCACATCCGCCGGAAGCCTGATCTTCTGTGCCGCGGCTGCCTTGCCCATGGCGCCGATGAAGCAGGCCGACCAACCGGCTGCCAACAGCTGTTCCGGATTGGTGCCGCTGCCATTCGAACCTGGTGGCGAAAGCTTGATGTCCAGGTTGCCGTCCGAACTGCGCGATGCGCCATCGCGCCCGCCAGTGGTGCGGGTCTTGCCGGTGTACAGCACGGTGTCGAGTTGATGGATCATGGAAATACCTGCCTGAGTGATGGGTGATGTCGGACAGTGAAGGTTCCGATGGCTCACACTTTTGCATTGGCATGTACCCGGGATGTGTCGTGCAGCGGAGTTTTTGTATCGCTCTGTAGCCTGTATCGGCGTGGGAGGGGTCAAGGGCGCAACTCATCGAAACTTCGCCGTCCGCCGGGCTGTCCAGACCTTTACATCTCCCGAGGGCGCCGTTGATGTGTCATATGCAATGAAAAGATGAGGTCGCAGATGACGGTGACAGTGGGTGATTTTCTGGTCGAACGCCTGAGGCAATGGGATGTGGCGCGAATTTTTCCCTGTTCGACGGCTTGAACGTTAGCCCTTTTCCATCCGATCAGTCAGGGGGGGCGAATGTACGATTCGTGACCATAGGTTCTCTTGGTCACGATTTGTAAGTCCTCGACAGGGTGAGTAAGCTACGCCCATGAACCAGCCATCCCTATCTTCGCCCGGCCCACGTGGCCCAGTCGATCACGAGATTCGTGATCAGATTGTCGCGGCAGCCAATGAACACTTCAGCCAATACGGCTATGGCAAAACCACGGTTTCCGATCTGGCCAGGGCCATCGGTTTTTCCAAGGCGTACATCTATAAGTTCTTTGATTCCAAACAGGCGATCGGTGAAGCGATCTGCTCGAATTGTCTGGGCCAAATCGTTGCAGCGGTAGAACAGGCTGTTAACGCAGAGGCGATTTCGCCGACCGAGCGGTTCCGCCGACTGGTGAAAACCGTGATAGCAACGGGGGTGGACCTGTTCTTCAATGATCGCAAGCTCTACGACATCGCTGCATTTTCCGCCGGGGAGCGCTGGCCCAGTGCCCAGATGTATGAAGACCAGATCAAGCGCTTTATCTTCGACATCGTGCGTGAAGGGCGGGAGCTAGGAGAGTTCGAGCGCAAGACTCCGCTGGACGAGACCGTCGAGGCGATTCATCTGGCCCTGCGGCCCTTCGTCAACCCGTTGCTGTTGCAGCACAATCTGGATTTTATCGAGGTCGCGCCCACGCTGACTTCCAACCTCATTCTGCGTAGCCTTATGCCCTGACCCAACCCAGCTCACCTGTTCAGGTGAGCTGGGCCACAGCGCGACATCCTTCCCAATCAGATTTCCTGTTCCCGCACATGTATGCCGGAGCAGCGTTCAATTTTGCTTTATGTGACCATTGACTGAAATGGTCACTTGGATAGTATGGCTTCGCTGTCGTTCTCGATGTTGTTTTTCAGTGATCCCCATAGAGTCCCAGATAATGAAAAAAATAATGCTCAAGAATCCTGTCGGCCTGGCCGTTGCGCTGGTGTCTTCCAACGTGTTGGCCGGTGGCTTTGCCCTCAACGAACAAAGCATCAGCGGGATGGGTTCCGGTTTTGCCGGTCGATCTTCATCTGCCGAAGACGCCAGTACGATCTACGGCAACCCGGCGGGCATGGCGCGGCTTAAACAAGAGCAGGTGAGCGTGGGGGCGGCGACGCTGTTCGCCAAGTCGGACATCAGCCAGACACGCAGTACGTTTGGGGGGAAGGAAGACGGCGACATGGTGCCCACCACCACAGTACCCATGGGGTATTACGTGAAACCGATCGATGAGCATTGGGCATTCGGCGTCGGGTTTTATGTGCCTTTCGGGCTGATCACCGACTACGGCAGTGGTTTTGCCGGACGCTATTACGCCAACAAAAGTGAAGTCACCACGCTGACCTTCCAGCCGACCATCAGCTACGCCTTTAACGAAAAGGTGTCGATCGGATTCGGGCCGACCATCAATCGTATCGGCGGAGAGATATCGGGTATGGTGCCCAATCCACTCAGCCCCGGGCGCAATGATGGCAAACTCAAAAGCACCGGCGATGACACCGCACTGGGCTTCAATGCTGGCGTGCTGGTGCAGGCGACCGATCAGACCCGCCTCGGCCTGACGTATCACTCCAAAGTCAGTTACCACCTGGACGCCAAAACCAAGGTCACCGATGGCATCTTTAGCGTGCTGGGCGTCAGCGGCCGTAGCTATGACGCATCGCTGGATGTGGACACGCCGGAGTCGGTGGACTTTTCGCTGACGCATCAATTCAACGACGACTGGACGCTCTATGTGGGCAGCACCTGGACACGCTGGAGCCGCTTCAAGGAACTGACGATTGAGAACAGCGGCTTGCCGCCGTTGCTGAGCGGGCAATTGGGGACGATCAGCGAAGAGCAGAACTGGCATGACACCTGGGCACACGCGATCGGTGCGGCCTATCAATTGAATAACCAATGGGTGCTGCGTGGCGGGTTTTCGGTCGATCAGTCACCCGCCAACAACACCAATCGGGGGCCGCGCATTCCGACGGGTGACCGTAAGGTTGTCAGCATCGGCGCCGGCTGGACGCCCGTGGACAATGTCACGATCGATCTCGCGTATTCCTATCTCTGGGAGGAACGCGTGGAGGTCAACGACACCTCGGTATCGAGGGGTGCCTACAGCGCCAAGTACAAGAACAGTGCCAGCGGGTTCGGTACTTCTGTCAGTTATCGCTTCTAGTTGAGCGCTGCCAAGCCAAATGCGGGCCGGGAGTGCACGTGTCTCCCGACTCTCGATAATCTTGTCTGAAAGCGATCTGGGGTTGCTGCTCAGCGCGCCGCTACAGACCCCGGCTCAACGGGTTGCCATCCTCCACCGAGCGATTTGAATACCGCCACCGCCGCACGGGCCGATTCCGTCCGCGCCTGCGCTCTGGCGTCGGAAGCCTGCAACAATATTTCGTCGGCGTGCAGGACATCGATCAGGCTGGCGGTGCCTTTTTCATAGGCGGTGAACGAGGACTGGCGAGCTTGAGTCAGCGCCGCTTCGCCGCCGGTCAGGGTGGTGGTCTGGGTTCGCCGATTCACCAGTGAGGACAGCGCGTTCTCGACATCTTCGGTGGCGCGCAGTACCGACTGGCGATAGGCGGCCAATGCTTCAGATTCCTGACCTTTGGCTTGATCGATCCGGGCGTTGATGCGTCCGAAGTCAAATAGCCGCCAGCGCAGGCCCACGACGCCGCTCGACTGGCTCGCGCCGCCAGTGAAAAGATTGCCGCCGGAGACGGCAGTCGCGCTGCCGAGCAAGGCGCTGAGGGAAAATTTCGGGTAGTACTCGGCAATCGCTTCACCGATGCGCGCGTTGGAGGCCGCAAGACGGCGTTCGGCGACGATCAGATCCGGTCTGCGCCGCAGCAGATCTGCCGGTGTGCCCAGCGCAGTCAGCGACGGCACATCGGGAATTTCGCCCTCACGTGCCAGTTGCGTGCGGTGAGTGCCGGGAGGCGTGCCGAGCAGCACGTCCATCGCATTCATGGCCGCCTCCAGACCGCTTTGCAGTAGCGGAACGGTCGCCTCGACTTGCGACAACTCACCCTCGGCCTGGCGCACCTGATACTCCGCGGCCAGACCCTTGCCGTAAAGCAGTCGGACCTTTTCCAGCAACGTGCGCCGGGTATCGACTTGCCGGTTGGCAATGTCCAGCCGAGCCTGTAATCCGCGCAGGGTGATGTAGATATCGGCCGTTTGCGCAGCGATCGCCAACCTTGTCGCCGTGAAACTCGCCGCCGAGGCCTGGTACTCAGCCAGTGCCGCCTCGCGTCCGCGGCGCAGTCCGCCAAAGACATCGACTTCCCAGCCCGCCTCGAGGTTGGCCTCGTAGGCATTGCCGGAACGGTCATAGCCGGGTGTTGAATTCAACACCTGGCCCAGTGGTGTCTCGACGGACTGATAAGCGCGTGCCGCCTGTGCGCTGATGTTCGCCGAGGGCAGCAGTGCTGCATTGGCGGCGCCCAGGCCGGCCTTGGCCTGGGTGACGCGCGCTGATGCCTGTGCCAAATCCAGATTCTGCTGCAAGGCTTGGTTGATGAGGCCGGTCAGCAGCGGATCATTAAAGCTTTCCCACCAAGCGGCAAGGCTGTCCGGCGTCGAGCCGGATCGCGATTCGACAGCAGACTGCCCCAGATAATGATCTGAAAGCGGGGCGTCTGGACGATGGTAATCCGGACCCACCGCACAACCTGTCATGAGGCTGGCGGTCACTAAAAAAGCAATCGGGCGTAGGGGAGGCATCGGCGTTCCTTAACGAGATTTTAGTGACCATATTACGTAATGGTCACGCTGTGTCAATTAAGGATGATTGATCTTTTTGCGCAGATTAAAAGGTGTTCAAGGCATAAATGATAAGGCTGGAGCGTGGAATATATCGTGAAGTGTGACTATTGACGATAATAGTCACAAAGCCTGAGAATATGATCGTCATCCTATTTTAGTAAGAGAATCTATGCGCCGGCTCCGAATGTTCCCCATTGCCGTATGCCTGTTGCCACTCGCCCTGGCGGCGTGCGGTGATTCTTCCTCCGTTGCAGACCCGCGCACACAGGCGCCTTTGGTCAGGTTAACCGCCGTTCAGGCTGCGGCTGACGGTTCTCGCACCTTCACAGGGGTGGTGACGGCGCGCATTCAGGGCGATCTGGGTTTTCGCGTATCGGGCAAGGTGCTCGAGCGTCTGGTTGACACGGGGCAGACTGTTAAACGCGGTCAACCGCTGATGCGGCTTGATCCCATCGACTTGGGGTTGCAGGCGCGCGCGCAGCAGGAGTCGGTCATCGCCGCCCGGGCCCGCGCCAGGCAGACAGCCGATGACGAAGCCCGCTATCGCACCCTGGTCAGCGCCGGCGCCATTTCCGCATCGGCCTACGATCAGATCAAAGCCGCGGCAGACACAGCCAAGGCGCAACTCAGCGCCGCTGAAGCGCAAGCGGACGTTGCCCGCAACGCTTCCGGTTATGCGGTGCTGGTCGCCGATGCCGATGGCGTTGTGGTGGAAACACTCGCCGAACCCGGACAAGTCGTCAGTCCCGGACAACCGGTGGTTCGACTGGCGCGGGCAGGGCAGCGTGAGGCCATCGTGCACTTGCCCGAGACCTTGCGTCCCGCAGCAGGATCCACCGCGCAAGCCACGCTCTATGGTGACGCCTCGGGTGCTGTTACCGCGAAACTGAGGTTGCTTTCGGATTCGGCGGACCGCACGACGCGTACGTTCGAGGCACGCTATGTACTGGAAGGCGCATTGGCCAATGCGCCGATAGGTTCGACAGTCACCCTCAGAATCGCCGAGGGCTCGAAACCTGCAGCGTCGTTGCAAGTGCCCATCGCCGCGCTTTACGACGCGGGCAGCGGTCCTGGCGTGTGGGTCATCGCCGGCACACCGTCAACCGTGACCTGGCGACCGGTTCAGGTGCTAGGGTTGAGCGACGATTCGGCGCGAGTGGCCGGCGACCTTCGCGTCGGCGAGCAGATTGTGGCGCTGGGCGCTCATCTGTTACGCGAAGGTGAGCCAGTCAGAATCCCCGTGTCTGATGCGGCGACCGTTGCCGGGAGTCGTCCATGAGCGAAGGACGATTCAACCTTTCCGCCATTGCCGTTCGCGAGCGCGCGATCACGGTCTTTCTGATTTTCCTGATCGCCGTTGCCGGCATTCTGGCGTTCTTTCAGTTAGGGCGTGCCGAAGATCCTCCATTTACGGTCAAGCAGCTGACCGTCATTACGGCGTGGCCGGGGGCGACCGCACAGGAGATGCAGGATCAGGTCGCGGAGCCACTGGAAAAACGCCTGCAAGAACTCAAATGGTACGACCGCTCGGAAACCTATACCCGGCCAGGGCTCGCTTTCACGATGGTGTCGTTGCTCGATAGCACGCCACCTTCGCAAGTGCAGGAAGAGTTTTATCAGGCGCGTAAAAAACTCGACGATGAAGCGATCAAGTTGCCGGCCGGCGTCATCGGGCCGATGGTCAACGACGAGTATTCGGACGTGACCTTTGCGCTGTTTGCCCTGAAAGCCAAAGGCGAGCCGCAGCGCTTGCTGGTCCGCGATGCGGAGTCCATGCGCCAGCGCCTGTTGCATGTGCCGGGGGTAAAGAAGGTCAATATCATCGGCGAGCAAGCCGAACGGATATTTGTTTCGTTTTCGCATGACCGGTTGGCCACCTTGGGCTTGTCACCGCAGGACATCTTTGCCGCGCTGAACAGTCAGAACGCACTGACCCCGGCCGGATCAATCGACACCAGCGGGCCACAGGTTTTTCTGCGTCTCGATGGTGCGTTCGACAAACTGCAGAAAATCCGCGACACCCCTGTGGTCGTGCAGGGGCGGACACTCAAGCTGTCTGATGTGGCGACGGTCGAACGCGGCTATGAAGACCCGGCCACCTTTCTGGTGCGCAATAACGGCGAAGAGGCGCTGTTGCTCGGCGTAGTGATGCGCGAGGGCTGGAACGGTCTTGATCTGGGCAAGGCGCTGGATGCCGAGACCGTCAGGATCAATGAGGAAATGCCCCTGGGCATGAGCCTCTCCAAGGTCACCGACCAGGCAGTGAATATCGACTCCGCCGTTGGCGAGTTCATGGTCAAGTTCTTTGTCGCGCTGCTGGTGGTCATGCTCGTCTGCTTTCTGAGCATGGGCTGGCGTGTCGGCGTGGTGGTCGCCGCTGCCGTGCCGTTGACCCTGGCGATCGTGTTTGTGGTGATGGCAGCCACCGGCAAGAACTTTGACCGTATTACCCTGGGGTCGTTGATCCTGGCGCTCGGGCTGCTGGTCGATGACGCGATCATCGCCATTGAAATGATGGTGGTGAAAATGGAGGAGGGCTACGATCGCATCAAGGCGTCTGCCTATGCCTGGAGCCACACGGCGGCGCCGATGCTGTCCGGAACCCTGGTGACGGCGATCGGGTTTTTACCGAACGGTTTCGCTCAGTCCACGGCTGGCGAATACACCAGCAACATGTTCTGGATCGTGGGCATCGCGCTCATCGCTTCGTGGGTCGTCGCAGTGGCGTTCACCCCTTATCTGGGCGTGAAACTCTTGCCGGACATCAAGGCGGTGGAGGGTGGACACGCGGCGATCTACAACACGCCGCGATACAACCGCTTCCGTCGGGTTCTGACCCGGGTCATTGCGCGCAAATGGCTGGTTGCGGGCATGGTTATTGTCCTGTTCTTCGTGGCGGCGGCGGGCATGGGCCTGGT
The DNA here is from genome assembly GCF_021603585.1 of Pseudomonas sputi. GTDB lineage: Bacteria > Pseudomonadota > Gammaproteobacteria > Pseudomonadales > Pseudomonadaceae > Aquipseudomonas > Aquipseudomonas sputi. The sequence continues at coordinate 23,782 of NZ_BQHI01000034.1, forward strand.
GAAGAAACAGTTCTTCCCGACCTCAGACCGTCCCGAAGTCATGATCGAGGTGCAAATGCCCTACGGCACCTCCATCGAGCAGACCAGCGCCACGGCCGCCAAGGTCGAAGCCTGGCTGCGCCAGCAGGATGAGGCAAAAATCGTCACGGCCTATATCGGTCAGGGTGCGCCGCGTTTCTTCCTGGCGATGGCGCCGGAACTGCCCGATCCGTCGTTCGCCAAGATCGTGGTGCTGACCGACAGTCAGGAAGCACGGGAAACCCTCAAGTTGCGTTTTCGTGACGCGGTGGCTCAAGGGCTCGCCCCGGAGGCGCGCCTCAGGGCATCGCAGATTGTGTTTGGTCCTTATTCGCCATTTCCGGTGGCTTACCGGGTGATGGGGCCTGATCCGGCGAAGTTGCGCGTGATCGCCGAGCAGGTGCGGGGCGTGATGCAGGACAGCCCGATGATGAGAACCGTGAACACTGATTGGGGACCGCTGACGCCGTCGTTGCATTTCAACCTGGATCAGGACCGTCTGCAGGCAGTGGGTCTGACATCGACTGCGGTTGCACAGCAATTGCAGTTCCTGCTCAGCGGAGTACCGATCACGGCGGTGCGTGAAGATATTCGTTCAGTGCAGGTCATGGGGCGGGCAGCGGGCGATATCCGGCTCGATCCGCAGCAAATCGAAGGTTTCACCTTGGTCGGTGCCTCGGGGCAGCGAATCCCGCTGTCGCAGATAGGCGAGGTCGATGTGCGCATGGAAGATCCGATCCTGCGTCGGCGTGATCGCACCCCGACCATCACCGTGCGCGGCGACATTGCCGAGGACTTGCAACCGCCGGATGTTTCCAGTGCGCTGCTGAAGCAATTGCAGCCGATCATCGAGAAGCTGCCTTCCGGTTACCGGATCGAGCAGGCGGGTGCGATCGAAGAATCCGGCAAGGCCGGCAAGGCGATCCTGCCGTTGTTGCCGATCATGATTGCCATGACCCTCGTCATCATCATTGTGCAGGTGCGTTCGATCTCGGCGATGATCATGGTGTTCCTTACCTCGCCGCTAGGGTTGATTGGTGTGGTGCCGACACTGCTCATCTTCAATCAACCGTTTGGCATCAATGCGCTGGTCGGGTTGATTGCACTGTCGGGGATCCTGATGCGCAATACGCTGATCCTGATCGGTCAGATTCATCACAACGCGCAAGAAGGGCTTGATCCGTTTCACGCGGTCGTCGAAGCCACGGTGCAACGTGCACGACCGGTACTGTTGACGGCCCTGGCGGCAATCCTGGCGTTTATTCCCCTGACGCACTCGGTGTTCTGGGGGACGCTGGCCTATACCCTGATTGGCGGCACGCTCGTCGGCACCATCATGACGCTGGTGTTCCTGCCCGCGATGTACTCGATCTGGTTCAAGATCCGTCCTGACACCAGGCCGCCGGCTGCAACAGTCAAACCGGTGTAGCGATAAGTGCTGGAAATCGAGGCCTGATCCCTGAAACGACAAAGCCCTGAATAATCAGGGCTTTGTCGTATAAAAGATGGCTTCCAGCCTCACCACCAGGCGCCGCGCGGGTCGTCAATGTTCGCCGAATCGTTCTCGGTCGTTCCGATCCCGGTCCGGCGTGGCCTGTGCTTTCGAAAAACTGGATGGTAGCTGGGTCAGTAGAGTAGAGCCTTCAATGAGTGGGACGGGGCCGGGTAGTTACGCCGGGCACACCCCCTGCATTCACCGGTTCACCTGGCAGATCGATGCAGACATTCATGTGATGTGAGCGCCTGCCGCCTTCGTTGGGCTCTCAAGAACGGCCCTGGGTGATTACCGGTCGACCCAGGTGCTTTTCATAATGACGAAGAAAGTGTTGCCACTCCGGTTCGCTCCAATAGGAATGGCGCCTGAGTTGCAAAATGTCGTGCCGAGCTGCCCGCAATGAGCTAATTCGCCCATGGGATTTCTCGAGATCGAGCAGCGCAAGCTCGAACTCGGGACCGCTCGACAAATTGCGAACTTTGATAAAAATGTGCTTTAAGCGCATGCAGCCATGTTGCCAGCGGCCGAGATGCATTCGTGCCATCAACGACGCGAGTATTTCAAGCACATTGTCGAGTTGCTTGGGCGTGAATTGGTTTTTTGCACCTTGGCTGTACCATGATTCCAAATCCTGGAAACCGTTCAAGTCCTTGGTGACCAAGATGCCGTGCCAGACCCCTTTGATTTTTTGCGCACCGTAGTAAACCGGTTGAGGGGCGTTGACGCCAAGATGGAGTAACTTTGCGAGCGCGCGGCCTTCGCGCAGGGTGGTGGGGCGCCCCAGAGGATATCTCAGGCTGCGAAACAAATGACCCGTCTGGCGCTTAACATAAACAGTGGCACCGTTATGCATCACTCGCTGCACTCCGCTCGTGCCACTCCTGCGTACGTTGGGTTCTTCTACCCAAGGGCCTGATGTATTCCACCAATAGGAAAAAAGTTGGTCGGTTTGGCTCATCGCGCACTCCATTCTTGTGTTGTTATCAGCTGCGCCATCGGCCTTTTTGTTGGCCGGCATCATGCCGTAATTCAAACAGACGTTTCAGTGCTGAGCTAGTTCCTTTTAATGACACGCTTATCCATTATTGAGCAGCAGCTACGGTCTAAAAGCAGCCGTCGGGGATGAAATGGTTTCGGTCAGGGGAGTCGTTCGCAGGAGCCAGCTTTCGGCTGATAGTTATCAGTCAGGTGTCATCAACACGGCCAGGCTCATCTTGATAAATGCCCGTGTTACATGAAGAGTGTTTTATGTTTGGCAGGACGCCGAAGAAGGGAGTGAAAAGCTGCTGGTTATGGAACACAACCTGGCGGTCGAAGATTTTTCCGAACGCCAGAAACGACAAAGCCCTGAATAATCAGGGCTTTGTCGTACTTAAGATGGCGGAGGCGATGGGATTCGAACTCATGGACCTGTTACAGTCGACGGTTTTCAAGACCGTTGCCTTAAACCACTCGGCCACACCTCCGTTGCGTTGCGGGCGCCATAATACCTGAATGAAACACACTGTCAAACTCTGTGCATGGCTTGTTACAGAGCGTCTGTTATGATCTTTGCGACTGAACGTTTCAAACCAACAGGAGTGTCGCCATGCGCGAACAGGATTACGCAGTTCACAACAGCGTGCAGGCTGAGCAGCTAGAGGTTAGCCGCGTCCTGCGCAACACTTACGGTCTACTGGCGCTCACCCTCGCATTCAGCGGTGTGATGGCGTTCGTGGCCCAGCAGATGCGGGTCGGCTACCCGAACATTTTCGTGGTGCTGATCGGTTTCTACGGGCTGTTCTTTCTCACCAACAAGCTCCGTGATTCCGCCTGGGGCCTGGTGTCGGCGTTTGCCCTGACCGGTTTCATGGGTTTCCTGCTCGGCCCGATCCTCAACCGTTACCTGGGCATGCAGGGCGGCGCTGAAGTGGTCAGCTCCGCGTTCGCGATGACCGCACTGGTGTTCGGTGGTCTGTCGGCCTACGTGCTGATCACCCGTAAGGACATGAGCTTCCTCGGTGGCTTCATCACCGCCGGTTTCTTCGTCCTGCTGGGTGCGACGCTGGCGAGCCTGTTCTTCCAGATCAGTGGCCTGCAACTGGCGATCAGCGCAGGTTTCGTGCTGTTCTCGTCGGTCTGCATCCTGTTCCAGACCAGCGCGATCATCCACGGCGGCGAGCGCAACTACATTATGGCGACCATCAGCCTGTATGTATCGATTTACAACCTGTTCGTCAGCCTGCTGCAGATCTTCGGCATCATGAGCCGCGACGACTGATCGCTACACCGCTACAAACAAGAAACCCGCGAAAGCGGGTTTTTTGTTGTCTGTGAAAATTCGTACAGGCGATCAGTTGATCACGAGGCTGCCATCAGCCTGTTGCTTGTAGATCGTGTAGGGCAACAGCAATGTATCGAGCACACCCGACACGGCCGCATCGACCAGCAGACCCGGTGTTGCGTTCTTGTAGTTGAACGCATCGACGTCGTCCGGCTTTTCGGCGTGCAACATGCAGAAGTCGTACGTCACGCCGCTGTAGATGCGCGGTACAGCGCCGCAGTAGGATTTTTTAGCCTTCAACTGGTCGGTGGAAGACTTATCGCTGAACGCCACGGTCTGCACCGTCCCGCACCCGGCCAGCATCAACACCGTCAGCATCATTGCCTGAATTTTCATACCGCCAATCCTTCGCCGGAAAACACTCAATCTACGCCGCTCACGCCATTGGCGGCAATCGACGTTTCACCGGGGTCTTCTTGACGATCGCGGTATTGGTTTCCGCCAGCGTATTCAGCCTATCAAGCAGGGTGTCGAGCTGTTCCATCGAACGCACATGCAGACGGGCGATGAAGCAATCTTCGCCGGTCACCTTATCGCACTCGGTGAACTCGGGAATCGCCAGGATCTGCCGTTCGACCTCCTGCAACTGCCCCGGCAGTGGCCGCACCCGGACAATCGCCTGCAACTGATAACCGAAGCATTTCGGGTCAACCTCCACGGTGTAACCCTTGAGCACACCGCGCTCCTCCAGTCGCCGCAGGCGCTCGGCCACGCTGGGCGATGACAACCCGCTGATTTGCGCCAGCGCCTTGAGTGAGCGCCGCGAATCCTCCATCAAGGCCCCGATCAGGATCTGGTCGATATCGTCGGTCATACAAAACTCCCGCATTAGGCGAATGCCGCAAACCACCCTTGATAAAAAAGGCAGAAACCGAGTTTAGCCTGCTTTTTGCACTGGAGAAGCCCCGGCCTCGCTTGGCATACTTTTGCCACACATTAAGGAGATAGATGATGGACAAAACAATCCGTCGCGGCTCATTCGAAATGACCGCCGCCATGCTGATATCCGGGACGATCGGCTGGTTTGTGCTGGTATCCGGGCAACCGGTACTGGACGTGGTGTTCTGGCGCTGCGTGTTCGGCGCCGGCACCTTGTTGCTGATCTGCGCCGCGTTCGGCTTTCTGCGCCCGGGCATACTGACCCGCACAACATTTCTGTTGGCGGTGCTCAGCGGGGTGGCAATTGTCGGCAACTGGGTGTTGCTGTTCGCCTCGTATTCCCGGGCCTCGATTGCCATCGGCACGGCGGTGTACAACGTGCAGCCGTTCATGTTGGTAGGGTTGGCGGCGTTGTTTCTGGGCGAGAAGATCACGCTGCAGAAGCTGTTCTGGCTGGCGATTTCTTTCATGGGGATGCTGGCCATCGTCAGTGCCCATGGCGGGCAGGGCGAGGGCGGCAATGATTACCTGATGGGGATCGCGCTGGCGCTGGGGGCGGCGTTTCTGTACGCCATCGCCGCGTTGATCATCAAGCGCCTGACCGGCACGCCGCCGCATCTGATTGCGTTGATCCAGGTCTGCACCGGTGTGTTGCTGCTCGCGCCGTTCGCCCATTTTTCGGCGATGCCCGCGGCACCGAGTGCCTGGGCCAGCCTGGTGACGCTGGGCATCGTCCACACCGGTTTGATGTACGTGCTGCTGTATGGCGCGATTCAGAAACTCCCGACCGCATTGACCGGTGCACTGTCATTCATCTATCCAATCGCGGCGATATTCGTCGACTGGTTTGCCTTCGGTCATCAACTGCAAACCCTGCAATGGATCGGCGTGGCGGCCATTCTATTGGCCGCTGCGGGCATGCAACAGGGTTGGGGCTTGAAGGCGCGGCGCCTGGCTGCGCAGTAAACGTCAGATGTTCCAGCGCGGCGCGGTCTTCGCCAGACGCTGGCGCATCTCGCCGATGTTGGCCGCCAATTGCCGGGTCAACAAACGGTAGCCGTCCAATGGGCTGTAGACCGGTGTATCGAGGCTGGCGTCCGGCAACTCCACCGGGCGTCCCAGCCGCTGGGATGCGCCGGATTTCAACGCCCGGGCCATGCCGATCAATTGCACGCGAATGTGCCGGTGTTCGGCCTTGAGCGCCGCTTGCAGGTGCGCCATGGCGTCGGGGTCGTTGGCGTCCGGGCGGATGTTGCCGAGAATTTCCAGGGTGCTGATGCACATGCGCAGGTTGCGCTGGATCGCGTCCAGTTCGGTCATCGATACTTTGACTTCCTTGGACACCGACGGCATCAACGAGCGCAATTGCACCATCACCGCATTCAGCCGGTTCATCAATTTCAAGTGTTCGTCGGCCGTCACCGGTTGGCCGCCGATGATCCGCCCGTACACCGTGGCGCAGTCGCGCAGCGCGTCGGCCAGGTTGTAACGCCACGAGTACACCGCGTACAGCGGCAGGGCGAAGGAAAAGGCCAGGGCCAGGGCGATACCGATCAGGATATCGACCCCGCGCCACAGCCCGTCGGTGATCGGGTTGTCGCCATGCCCGGCGACGATGAAAACGGTGATGGCCGAGAGCAGGGCGGTGTAGCCGCCCTTGCCGATCGCGTGATACGAGAAGAAACCGCACACCACGGCCATCGCAAAATAGGTCAGCCACGGCAGGCCCAGCCACGCCTGCTGTGCTACCAGCAGCAGACCGACGCCGGCACCGATCAACGTGCCGATGGCACGTTCGGCGGCTTTCTTGCCGATGTTGCCGTGGTGCTGCAAACCGCCGATCACCACCAGCATGGTCACTGACGCCCACTCGCCGTGAGGCAGATTGATGCCGGTGGTCAGCAGGATCGTCGCCAGCAACCCCAGCGCGACCCGCACCGCGTGAATCGTTCGTGCATGGCGATAACGTCGATACGGGTCGAGCAACGGCCGCAGAATCCGCCGCAACAGCGGCGGCCAGCGGTGGGGGCTGAAAGTGCTCAGCGGTGTTTCCTCCTCAGAAGATGTAGTCGGTGGCGATGAAGTTTGAATCGCGTCCGCGAATGATTTCGCTGATCAGGTCCTTGTTGGGTTCCTGGAACTTGGTCGCCACCAGCGTACGGATCGAAAACACCCGCAGCGCATCGTGTACCGACAGCGTGCCCTCGGCGGAGTTCTTGCGACCGTTGAACGGGTAGGTGTCCGGGCCGCGCTGGCACTGGGCGTTGAGGTTGATCCGCCCGACCTGGTTGGCGAAGGTGTCGACCAGGCGTCCGACAGCGACCGGGTTGGTGCCAAAGATGCTCAGTTGCTGGCCGAAATCCGATTCCAGCACGTAGTCGATCACGGTATCGAGGTGACGGTACGGCACGATCGGCACCACCGGGCCGAACTGCTCTTCCTGATACACGCGCATCTGCGGCGTCACCGGGTACAGCACCGCCGGGTAGAAGAACGAGGCCCGCGCTTCGCCGCCATTCGGGTTGACCACCCGGGCGCCTTTGCTTTGCGCGTCAGCCACCAGCCCGTGCAGGTAATCGACCTTGCCCGATTCCGGCAGCGGCGTCAGCGAAACCCCGCTGTCCCATGGCATGCCCGGTTTGAGGCTGGCCAGTTTGGCGTTGAATTTCTCGATGAAGCTGTCCACCACATCTTCATGCACGAACAGGATTTTCAACGCGGTGCAGCGCTGGCCGTTGAACGAAAGGGAACCGGTCACCGCTTCGCTGACTGCGTTGTCCAGATCGACCTCGGGCAGGACGATGCCGGGGTTCTTCGCATCCAGGCCCAGTGCGGCGCGCAAACGGTGCGGTTTCGGGTGCAGTTTCTTCAGGTCGCTGGCGGCCTTGTTGGTGCCGATGAAGGCGAAGATGTCGATCTTGCCGCTGGCCATCAGCGCGCTGACCGTCTCGCGGCCGCTGCCGTAGATGACGTTGATCACACCGGTGGGGAAGCTGTCGCGGAAGGCTTCGAGCAAAGGGCGGATCAGCAGCACGCCGAGCTTGGCCGGTTTGAACACCACGGTGTTGCCCATGATCAGCGCCGGGATCAGCGTGGTGAAGGTTTCGTTCAGCGGATAGTTGTAAGGACCCATGCACAGCGCCACACCGAGCGGGACGCGGCGGATCTGGCCGAGGGTGTCCTGCTCCAGCTCAAACCGGCTGGAGCGGCGGTCGAGTTCCTTCAGCGCATTGATGGTGTCGACGATGTAGTCGCAGGTGCGGTCGAACTCCTTTTCCGAGTCCTTGAGGTTCTTGCCGATTTCCCACATCAGCAGTTTCACCACGGCATCGCGCTGCTGGCGCATGCGCCCGAGGAAGGCTTCGACGTGCTGGATACGCTCGGCCACGCGCAGCGTCGGCCACAGGCCCTGGCCCCGGTCGTAGGCGCGGACGGCGGCGTCGAGGGCAGTGAGGGCGGTGTCGGCGTCCAGCAGTGGCGTGCTGCCGAGGATCACTTGTTCGTCGCCATTGTCGCCGTGCAGATAAACCGGGCTGCGCACCGTGGCGAGCGGGCCGTCCCAGCGGCGCAACTGGCCATCGACCAGGTACTCGCGTTGCTCGACCTGACCGTCGAGGCGGTACTTTTCCGGGATGTCGCTGACAGAAGGGAACAGGTTGCCAAGGATGTTTGCTGTGGTCATGTCGCTACCCCGTAGAAGATGTCGGCGGGCCGATTGAAAAGGCTTTACAGGTTATACGCCTGAATTCACTGAAATTTAAACCCGCAAATGTCACGGGAATGTCACGCAAAGGCGCAGAGCAGAGGGGTGGCAACATCAGCTCCCGGAGAGTCTGTTGTCTGGCCCCGGCTCCGAGCCGGGGCCCGACTGTCCCCGGATGCCCCCTTCACTGGCCCGCAATGCCCTCAACCCGCCGCCGTCGCTGCCTTAAGGTGTGATCACAACAATAAGCGGCACCTCACGCGAGGATCTTTATGCGGGCATCCCGATTTACCTGGCTGCTGTTGCTGGCCGTTGCACTGGCCGGTTGCGGCGAAGACGCCAAACCCCCGACCTCATCCGGCATCGCCCGTAGCGCCATGCCCTCCGATCCGGCGCTGGCGCAGATCTATGCCAACAGCTGCCAGCTCTGCCACGCCAACCCCGCCGCCAATGCGCCGCTGACCGGTGACCGCAAGGCCTGGGAACCGCGCATCCAGCAGGGCGCCGACACGCTGCTCGACCACGCCATCAACGGCTACAACGGCATGCCGCCGATGGGTCAGTGCGTCGAGTGCTCGGAAGAACAATTTTTTCGGTTGATCGGTTTCATGGCCGATCAGCCGCTCCCACGATAAGGACCCTGGCATGCCGATAGATCTGACACGCCGGCAGTTGTTGCAACGGGCAAGCATCGTCGGCGCGTTCAGCGCGCTGGCCGCCAATCCGGCGCTGGGCCAGTTGCTGCGTGCGCCCCGGCTGATTCCCTGGCGCAACTGGTCGGGCGGGCAGAGTTGCCTGCCGGCGGCGCGGGTGGCGCCGAAGAATCTCGATGAGTTGACGACGATCATTCAGCAGGCACCGGGCAGGATTCGCCCGGTCGGCTCGGCCCATTCCTTCAGCGCGCTGGTGCCCACCGACGGTACGCTGCTGTCGTTGAGCTACTTCAACGGTCTGCTCGATCACGACCCGAAAACCCTGCAAGCGGAATTCGCCGCTGGCACCCCTATGTCACGTATGGGCACGCCACTCAAGGACGTCGGCCAGGCCCTGCAAAACATGGCCGATATCGATTACCAGACCCTCGCCGGCGCCATCTCCACCTCGACCCACGGCACCGGCAAAACTTTTCAGTCCTATTCCGCCCATGTCTGCGGGATGCAACTGGTGACCGCCAGCGGCGAGGTGCTGGACTGCAACAGCCAGCGTCATCCTGAAGTATTCAACGCCGCTCGGGTGTCCCTCGGCGCGTTGGGCGTGGCCACCAAAATCCGCCTGCAAAACCGCCCGGCCTATCGCCTGCGGGAAACCCAATGGATCGCCAAAACCGAAGAGCTGCTCGAAGACCTGGACAAGAACACAAGCGAAAACCAGCACTGGGAAATGCTCGTCGTCACCCATTCCGACTACGCCTTGTCGATCGCCCTCAACGAAACCACCGACCCGCCCACGCCGCCGATTCCGCCCGAAGAGGAGGGCGGCAACGAGTTCGTGACCCTGATCGAGAAGATCGACAAGTACGGCAGCGATTTCCCGGGCCTGCGCAGTTCGCTGCTCAACAGTCTGCGACATCTGGCGAGTTTCGATGACCGGGTCGGCGACTCGTTCGACGTCTACGCCAACGTACGCACCGTGCGTTTCAACGAGATGGAATATTCAGTGCCCGCCGAACACGGCCCGGCGTGTCTGCGGGAGATTCTCAAGCTGATCCGCGACAAGGACCTGCGCACCTGGTTTCCCATCGAGTACCGCTACGTCAAGGCCGACGACATTCCGCTGAGCATGTTCGAAGGCCGCGACAGTTGCTCGATCTCGGTCCACCAGCATTATCAGATGGACCATCACAACTTCTTCGCCGCCGTCGAGCCGATCTTCTGGAAGTACAACGGTCGCCCGCACTGGGGCAAGTTGCACACGCTCAACGCACGTACGTTGCAAACGCTCTATCCGCGCTGGCAGGAATTCATTCAGGTACGCCAGGCGCTGGACCCGAGCGGCAAGTTTCTCAACGGGCATCTGTCGTCGATTCTGGGGGTGAGCTGATGGCGGTCAATCGACGTCATTTCGTGCTGGGTACGTTGGGTATCGGCGCTTTGCTGGTGGGCGTGGGGGCATGGTTGCGGCCGGGGGATCGCGGCGGGCCTTACAGCGACTATTTCCGGGCGCTGAACAATGAGCTCAAGAGCAAAGGCCCGATGCGCCCGGTGTTGTTGATCGATCTGGATCGGCTGGACCACAACATTGACGTGGTGATGCGCTCGGTCAAGCGCGCGGGCAAGCAGTTGCGGCTGGTGGAGAAATCGCTGCCGTCGCCGGGGTTGCTCAGCTACATCGGCCAACGGGCAGGGACGCAGCGACTGATGTCGTTTCATCAGCCGTTTCTCAATCACGATGCAGTGACGTTCCCGCAGTCGGACATTCTGCTCGGCAAGCCGCTGCCGGTGCGTTCCGCCGAGATCTTCTACCAGACCCACAAAGGCCCGTTCGACCCGGCGAAGCAGCTGCAATGGCTGATCGACAACCCCGAACGTCTTCAGCAATACCTCGCGCTGGCCCAGGGACTGGGCACGCGGATGCGGATCAACATCGAGCTGGACGTCGGCCTGCATCGGGGCGGTGTCAGTGATCTGAACGTGCTGGGGCAGATGCTCGCGCTGATCGCCGCCAATCCGCAGCACCTGGAGTTCGCCGGGTTCATGGGCTACGACCCGTTCGTGGGCATGGGCGTGCCGGGGATTCTCGGCTCGCCCGAGGAACTGTTCGCCAAGGTGATGGTGATTTATCAGCGCTGCGTCGATTTCACCCGGCAGCAATACCCGGCGCTGTGGCATGACGGCTTGTGCCTGAACACCGCCGGCAGTCCGAGTTATCGCATGCATGAAAACGAACATCTGAGCAGTGAAGTGTCGGTGGGGACGGCGATGCTCAAGCCGACTCATTACGACCTGCCGTCGCTGGTCGAACACGAGCCTGCCGCGTACATCGCCACGCCGGTATTGAAAAGCACCGGAGCAGTGAACATCCCGGCGCTGGACGACAAGTCGAAACTGTTTTCGTGGTGGGACACCAACCAGCGCCAGACCTTCTTCATTTACGGCGGCAACTGGATGGCCGAGTTCGAATCACCGCCCGGATTGCAGAGCAATGGCGTTTACGGCCGTAGCTCGAATCAGGAGATGGTCAATGGTTCGAATACCGTGGGGCTGACGGTGGAGGATCAGGTGTTCCTGCGACCGACTCAGACTGAGGCGGTGTTGCTGCAGTTTGGTGATTTACTGGCGGTGCGCGGCGGCAAGATTGTCGATACCTGGCCGGTGTATACCTGAAGGTTATTCGGGTTTGAACCCTGGCAAGCCTCGGTCACTACGCCATTGTTTCACTGTGCGTGCAATTCCTTCCGGGGAATTGTCCCGACCCGGTTCCGGATAAAAGATCAGATCAGTACCTTCAGGGTGGGCCGCAACCTTTCTGAATTTTGCCAACATTTCGCCGAGCTCCTCATCCGAATTAGCTTTGTTAGCAGCGAGTATCTGCTGAATCAAATCTATGAACTCTGTTTCGGTGAAGTCTGAGATGTCTGTCATGGTCCGCTCTACTTTGCTCTGTGCTGTTCAATATGGTTTTTTGGTGTATTTATCCGCAGATTGTCTACATCGTAAACAGGGCCCCCATCGGCAATGCGTCGGACATGATGAATTTCAAAAGTGCTTCTGTTTCCGATGGCATCCTTGTCGCGCACCACTGGAGCGTTGCCTGAGCGTAAGCGCTCTTGAGCGATGTTGTTGAACTGGCTGAAGAGCTCTGAATCGTTTCTTACTGTGATCCAGAACGCCTTCCTGAACGCATCGAAATCTCTGAATCGCTGCCCTCTCAACTGATCGGCAATCCGCGTCGGTATCGGAGCACCCAACCCATTGCCTGCCCCCGCGAGCCAAATCCCCTCAACATCCTCACCCACTCCCGTCACAACCCCCGGCTCATACCGCGTGCTGAGCACCACATAAATCGGTGCCAGCCCCGCATTCGCCGGAAACCAGACGATTGCGTCGTGATAACCCGGCGGATGCTGCGGATTAACGAGGATGCGGTCAGTCTTCTCGCCCGGCGGATACACCCAGATCGTCGGCAGCGGCGGGGCGCCTTCGAGGGCCGGGATGGAGGGGGCGTCATCGGGGTTGGCGGCGGGTGTCCAGGTCAGCCCGATGCCGTGGCCGAGGTCGGCGACGAAGTGTTCGCCTTCTTGCCGGGCTTTGATGACCGGGACGAACTCCCAGTCCTTCTTGCCACCCGTGTAGAAGCCGTAGGCACTGATGGAGCCGTCGGGCAGTGTCTTGGCATTGAAGCGCACGCGGGTACGGCCGCTGGTGAGCTGCGCGTATTGTTCGTTGGTGTAGAAAGCGCTGTCGGACGAGATATCGGTGTTGGGGATCAACAATGCCAGGGTGCCGGCGGCACTGGCGCCGCTCAGCAGGCTGAGCCCGAGCGAACCACCGAGCCGTTGCCCTAGCGCCCGACCGGTGCCGGAGCCCGCCACCCACTTCAACGGAACGCCTTCAGCGCTGATCGGCACCTGGCTGCCGAGGACGGCCCACTGACCATACTCGGCCAAGCGTTCGGTCGGGATGAAACCGGCCGGATTTTTGTGATCTATCACGCCGTCCGAAAGGTTGCAGCTTTTGGCGAACACACAACCCCGGCCTGGCGCTTGCGGACGCTGCTCGATCTGGCGCAAGTGCCGATCTTCATACGCCTGCTGGCGGGCGATCATTGCATCGTAGGTCGCTTGCCGTGCTTTGAATTCGGCCAACTCGGTCTGCGTCATGTCGCGGGGAATGAGCCTGCCGTTTCCGCCACCGGCCATTCCGCCGCGATACTCCCAGACCTGGGGAATGTCCTTGTCCCGCGCCATGGTTGTTTTTCTGCATGTAACCGAAGAAGCGCGAAACCTAACCGGGATGTTCCTGACCTGGCGTTAGGACGTTTCCTAAATGCAGCGCTGAAATTTCCTGTTTCGCGGTGTTGCTGCGGTTTCCCCAAACCTCACTCGATTTCTGTAATGAAGCTTTTATGACAAAAGTTCGGTAGCACATCGCCAGTCCGGTCATGCCTATGTAACGCGCTTGAGGGGGCCTGAGGGCCGCTTTTCACAAGCCGAGGCGGGACGCCGGGAGTGAGGCAATGGGGACTATGGAACGCTACTCGAAAGTGGGCATGCAGGAACTCGATCAACGCCTGTCGAAGATCGTCGAAGCCGCGCGCAAGAAGCCGGTTTCGGTGTATCGCTACGGCGCGCCGTGGGTCTGGATCGTGTCGCAGGATGACTGGCAGGGTGCCTTGAAAGAGGTCTCCAGCTACATTCCGCCGGGACATTCGCTGGTGCTGCTGCGCCCGCAGATCGACGATTTGCTCGATGCCCACCGCGACCTTCTGCACGACCTCAATACCCGGCCCGGCATGCTGATCGCCCCGCAGACGGTCATGCACATCCTGCTGCTGCAACTGCTGTATTCGGTGCCCAGCGAGCAGCAGCTCTACGAACAGCTCAATTACAACCTGCTGTTCCGCTGGTTCGTCGGCCTGGGCCTGAACCAGAAAGTCTGGAGCTTCAATGTCCTCAGTCGCGACATCGCCACGCTGCTCAACGAGCCGCGTGCGGTGCAGCTCATCCAGAAAATCATCGGTGAGGTGTTCTGCGGCGCGCTGCTGCAGATGCCCGAGTTCTCGCTGAACTTCGCGCTGCTGCACACCTGGCTGGGCAAGCACACCGGGGCGCCGCACGTCAGCAATTAACAACGCCAGTAACTGACGCACACGCAAGGCGCACGAGCGCCAACAGGTCATCGCGAATTTCAGGGGGTAGTGTGGAACAGATTTTCACGTCACGGCTGGCGCTGTGGGGCTGGCTGCTGGTGACGGCCGGCGTGCAGCCGGCGTTCGCCGAGGAGGCCGAAAACGCAGCGGCGCAGCGTCTGGTGGACGTCAACGAATACTTCGTGCGCGGCAACACCGTGCTCGATGCGCGGGCGATCGAGGAAGCGGTGTACCCGTTCCTCGGCCCGCAAAAAGCCTTGAGCGACATCGAAGGCGCGCGCGATGCCCTGCAGAAGGCCTATCAGGAGCGCGGCTACCAATCGGTGTTCGTCGAACTGCCGGAGCAGGCGGTGGCCGACGGCATCGTCTACCTGCAAGTCAGCGAAACCAAGGTCGGCCGGGTGCGGGTGGTCGGCGCCAAACACTATTCGCCGCTGGATATTCGCGACAACGTCCCGGCGCTGAAGGAAGGCGAGGTGCCGGACTTTGCCAAGGTCCAGGGCGAACTGGCGCAGCTCAACAAGACCCCGGGTCGCCAGGTGATGCCACTGGTGCGCGAAGGCCAGCGCCCCGGCACCATGGACGTGGACTTGCAGGTCGAAGACCAGAACCCGTGGACCGCCAGCGTCGGTTTGAACAACGACTACAGCGCCGACACCGAAAAACTGCGCACCGTCACCAGCCTTGGTTACAACAACCTTTGGCAGTTGGGGCACAGCGTCAACCTGACGTTCTTCACCGCGCCTCAGGAAACCGACAACGCCAAGGTCTGGTCCGGCTCCTACACCGCACCGCTGACCGAGCGCTGGAGCGTGCAGTTCTCCGGTTACCAGTCCGACAGCAACGTCGCCACCCTCGGCGGCAGCAACGTGCTCGGCAAGGGCCATTCCTACGGCGTAGCGGCGATCTACACGATCCCGTCCAGTGGCAACTGGTCGAACTCGCTGTCGGCCGGCATCGACTTCAAGGACTTCGACGAGCGCCTGACGCTGTCCGGCGAAAGCGACAAGGTGCCGCTCAAATATGCACCGTTCACCTTCGCCTACAACGGCTATCGCTACAGCGAAAAGAGCCAGCTCGGTCTCGGCCTGAGCCTGGTCGCCGCCACCCGCAGCCTCTTCGGTTACGGCAGTTCCGACGAAGACTTCGACTACAAACGCTACCGCGCCAACCCGAGTTTCGCCGTGCTCAAGGGTGATACCAACTTCACCTGGACCTTCGACAGCGACTGGCAGAGCGCGAGCAAAGCGGCGTTCCAGCTGGCGTCCGGTCCGCTGGTTTCCAACGAACAATTCTCCGCCGGCGGCGCGACTTCGGTACGCGGTTATCTGGCCGCCGAACGCACCGCCGATGACGGCTTCCTGCTCAGCGAAGAGCTGCGCACACCGTCGCTGGCCAAGTACGTCGGCGGCTGGATGCAGGATTGGCGCTTCTACGCCTTCGCCGAAGGCGCGCAACTGTACCTGCGCGACGAACTGCCGGATCAGGACGCCAATTACGCCCTGGCCAGCGTCGGCCTCGGCACCCGCGCCAGCCTGAGCAAATGGCTGTCCGGCAGCCTCGACTGGGGCTACCCGCTACTCGAAGGGCCGAACACCTCGAAACAGGAATCGCGCCTGCACTTCAACCTTCAGGCCACTTTCTAACAGGAGCACTTTTCATGCAGCGCCTTTTCCTTTCGTTGTTGATCTGCCTGGGCTTCGTGCTCCCGGCCACGGCTCAGGCCTGGTGGCAGGACGACTGGCATTACCGCAAACAGATCGCCGTCGACACCACGCCGCAAGGCGCCGCGATCAATCAGGCCCTCGGTCGCACCGCGCTGCTGGTGCGCCTGCACACCGGCAACTTCACCTTCGACGGCGTGAAAGAGGACGGCTCGGACCTGCGCTTCGTCGCCGCCGATGACAAGACCGTGCTCAACCACCAGATCGAAAGTTTCGACGCACTGATGGGCATGGCGCTGATCTGGGTCGATGTGCCGAATGTCGAGGGTGGTCAGCGTCAGGACATCTGGATGTACTACGGCAACCAGAAGGCGCCGGCCACCGGCAATGGCCAACTGACATTCGATCCGAATTACACCGCGCTCTATCACTTCGACGGCGCCACCGGCACCCCGGCGAAAGACACCACCGCTTACGGCAACACGGCGCAAAGCGCGACCGGCGCCGCGATTGACGGCGTAGTCGGGCGGGCCTTGCAGTTCAGCGGCCAGCCGTTGTTGCTGCCAGCCAGTCCATCGTTGCAGCACAACGCTGGCAGCGCATTTACCTTCAGTGCCTGGTTGCGTCTGGATCAGGCCGATGGCGAGCAACTGATCCTGGCCCGCCGCGAAGGCGCCAACAGCCTGCTGGTCGGTGTGAATCAGGGCGTACCGTTCGTGGAGATCGACGGCCAGCGCGCCGTTGCCACTCAACCGCTGAATCCGGGCCAATGGCAGCACGTCGCACTGACCGCTGAAGGCGCGAAAGTGACGCTGTACATCAACGGTCGCGAAGGTGCGGCACTGGCCCAGGCGATGCCGGCGTTCAACTCGGTCATGGCCATTGGTGCTGATCTTTCCCCGAGCGCGTTCCAGCCATTCGTGGGCGCCATTGATGAACTGCGCCTGTCGAAAGTCGCCCGCCCGGCGCCGTTGTTGCTGGCCGACGCCACGTCCCAGGGCGCCGAGTCAAAACTGGTGGCTTACGGCGTCGATGAAGAACAGTCCGGCTTCGGATTCGGCAGCCTCGGCTTCCTGCTCAACGCGGTGCCGGTGGACGCCTGGGTGATCATCGCGGTGCTGGTGCTGATGATGTTCCAGTCGTGGATCATCATGCTGCGCAAGAACCGCACGTTGAGCCGTGTCACCGCCGCCAACGAAGACTTTCGCGTGCAGTTCGCCAAGGTCGGCACCCGCCTGGAAATGTTTGCCGATGACGCCCAACTCGCCCAGCGTCTGCAGCACTCGCCGCTGTGGCGCCTGTACCTGGTGGCCGTGAAAGAGATCCGCACCCGCCGCGAGCAGGGCGCCGATACCTCGTCGGTTTCGGCGGCGACCATCGAAGCCATCCGTTGCTCGATGGACGGCGTGCGCACCCGGGAAAACCAGCAACTGGGCTCGAAGCTCTCGACCCTGTCCAACGCTATCGCCGGCGGCCCGTACATCGGTCTGCTCGGCACCGTACTGGGGATCATGGTGGTGTTCCTCGGCACGGCGATGGCCGGCGACGTCAACATCAACGCCATTGCGCCGGGTATGGCGGCCGCGTTGCTGGCCACCGCCATGGGCCTGTTCGTCGCGATCCCGGCGCTGTTTGGCTACAACCGCCTGATCACCCGCAACAAGGAAGTCAGCGCCGACATGCGCGTGTTCGTCGACGAGTTCATCACCCGTCTGGCGGAGATGCACGGCGAAGGTCAGTCCAGTGAAGCGGCGCATCAGCGCGGGCATCACGCCAACCACTCCGTACCGGCCTGAGGAGCACAAACATGGCGTCCGTAAATGCCTCCCACGACGATGACGAAGATGCCGCAGTGGACAGCATCAACATCACGCCACTGGTGGACGTGCTGATGGTGGTGCTGGTGATGTTCATCCTCACCGCCACCGCGCAGGTCTCCGGGATCCAGATCAACCTGCCCAAGGCCAGCGCCGTCGTGTCGCTGTCCGAGGCCAAGACCAAGGCGATTTCGGTCAACGACGGCGGGCAGGTATTCCTCGACGCTTACCCGGTGACCCTGCCGGAGCTGGAAGATCGCCTGCGCATCGAGAAGGCGCAGAACCCGGACTTCCCGGTGATCGTGCGCGGCGACGCCACGGTGCAGTACCAGAAGGTCATCGAAGTGCTGGATCTGCTGCGCCGGCTCGAACTGTCCCAGGTCGGTCTCGTCACCGGCAAACCGACGCAGGGCTGAGTGATGACTGCACAACTGCCAATCGAGCCCTTGCCGGTGAAGAAGTCGCCACTGCGTTACGTGAAGTGGGGCGCCGGGCTGCTGCTGGGCGCCGTCGCGGCGTTTCTGTTGTGGCAGTGGGCCAACGACATGAGCGGCATCCGCCGGGAGGCGCCCAAGGTGCCGACGATCATTCCCTTGCCGCCACCGCCACCGCCACCGCCGCCGCCGGAAAAACCGCCGGAGCCGGAAACGCCAGTGGAAGAAAAAGTCGTCGAGCCCGAGCCAACGCCAGAGCCAGAGGAGGTCAAGCCCGAGGAAGAAGCACCGCCATCGCCGGCGGACGACCTGGCCAACCCGATGCAAATGGACGGCGACGCCCAGAGCGGCAGCGACGCATTCAACATCGGCGCGGGCAAGGGCGGCGGCATGGCCGGTTCCGGCGGTGGGCGACTGGGCAACGGCACCTACAGCCAGTTCCTCGCGTTCACCTTCCAGAAGCTGCTGCGCGAGAACCCCGACCTGCGCAACCTCGCGTTTTCGCTGCAGGCCGATGTGTGGCTCAGCAGCGTCGGCGAGATCACCCGGGTCGAGCTGACCAAGTCCAGCGGCAACCCCGAGATCGACAGTCAGGTGCTGGCCGCATTGCGTAACGCGCCCCATCTGAGCGAACGGCCCCCGGCCTCCATCACCTTGCCTGTGCGCATGTCCCTGCAAGGACGGCGTCCGGGTTAACCGAATTCATAAAGCTGTATGAAAAGGAGTTGTGTGCAGATGATTTCCAACGTGAATCGATTGTCCCTGGCGGTCGGCATGGTCATCGCGACCCTGGTCGGTCAGGCCGCGGCAGCGCCTGCGCCCTCGGAGAACGCCACGATCAATCTGATCCGCTTGCTGGTCGAGCAAGGCATTCTGAAACAGGACAAGGCCGACGCGTTGATCGCCCAGGCCCAGAACGAAGCGGCCCAGGCCAAGCAGGCTGCGGCGTCCACCGCCGTGGCGGCGGGGCCGGTCGCTGCGCCGGGGGATGTGCGGGTGCAATACGTGCCCGCCGCGGTGCGCGACCAGATCCGCGATCAGGTCAAGGCCGAGGTCATGGCCACCGCCAAGCAGGAAAACTGGGCCGCGCCCAACACCTTCCCGGACTGGGCGTCACGCATCAGCTTTGACGGCGACATTCGTCTGCGTGACGAATCGCGCTATTACTCGGGCAACAACAGCAACGAAATCGTCGACTTCGCCAAGCTCAACAACAATGGCCCGTACGACGTGAACCCCAACAGCAGCACCGCGTTGCCGCCGTTGCTCAACACCCGCGAAGACCGCGAAAACCTGTTCCGCCTGCGCGCCCGGCTGGGCATGAAAGCGGAGATTTCGCCGCAATGGACCGCCGGCATCCGCATCGGCACCGGCTCGGACAACAACCCGGTGTCGACCACCCAGAACCTCGGCGGCGGCTTCTCGAAAAAAGACATCTGGCTCGATCAGGGGTATCTGACCTGGAAACCCTCGGATGAGTTGACCCTGACCGGTGGCCGCTTCGCCAACCCGTTCATGTCCACCGACATGCTGTATTCCAACGACCTGAACTTCGACGGCGTGGCGGCGATTTTCGACCACAAGCTCAGCCGCGACTGGGGCGTGTTCGGCACCGTCGGCGCGTTCCCGGTGGACTACACCAACGACACCACCACCAGCAACGGCTTCGACAAGGAAGAAAGCGACAACAAATGGCTGTACGGCGCGCAGATCGGCGCCAAATGGGCGATCAACAGCAACAACCGCTTGAAAGGCGCGCTGGCCTACTACCGCTTCGACGACATCGAAGGCCAGCGTTCCAGCCCTTGCGAACCGTGGGCCGGCGCGCCGGGCTGCGACAGCGACGGCACCCGCGCGGCGTTCATGCAGAAGGGCAACAGCGTGTTCCTGCTGCGTGACATCACGCCGAACCCGCTCAACCCCAGCACCACGCCACAACCGCAGTTCGTCGGCCTTGCGTCCGAATTCAACCTGCTGGATCTGAACGTGGTGTGGGACGCCGACCTTCCCGAAGACTTCAAACTGCGCAGCCAGGGCAACTACATCCACAACCTGGGCTACGACGAAGGCGACATGCGCAAGCGTTCGGCCGGGCAACTGGTCAACAACCTCGACAGCAACGGCAACATCGAAAGCGGCGCCAATGCGTGGATGGTCCAGTTCACCCTCGGCAACGCACTGGAGCTGAAGAAGCAGGGCGACTGGAACCTGTTCGCCGGCTACAAGTACATCCAGCCGGATGCCTTGCCGGACGGCTTCAACGACTCGTCGTTCCACCTCGGCGGCACCAACGCCAAGGGCTACTTCCTGGGCGGCAATTACGGTCTGGCGAAGAACGTCTACGCCACCGGCCGCTGGCTGAGTTCGGAGGCGGTGTATGGCGCGCCGTTCGACATCGACGTCATGCAGCTTGAGATCAATACGCGCTTCTAAGGCGCCGGGAGAGGGTTATGAAAATCCGCTTTTTATGGCTTGGACTCGGGATGTTGATCGCTACCGGGGCGAGCGCCGAAGGCATGGAAGAACGCCTGCGCACGCAATTGCGCAGCACCACCCAGCAGCTGCAAACCCTGCAAAGCCAGCAGGCCCAGGCCAGCGCCGCGCAACTGGCGGCGCAGAACGAGGCCAAGGCAGCCCAGGCGCAAATCAAGCAATTGAGCGCCGAACTGGCCAAGGCCAAAGGCCTCGCCGAGCAACTGGCCGGGCAGCAGCAAAGCCTGCACAGCCAGGCCCAGGCGCAAGTCGCGGCGAGTAACGAGCAGATCGGCAAGTTCAAGAAAGCCTACGACGAGCTGTTGGTCATGGCCCGTGCCAAAGAGGCCGAACGGTCTAAGCTTCAAGCGCAATTGACTGAACGTGACACACAAGTGCAGCAATGTTCGGTCAAGAATCAGCAAATGTACGGCGTGGCCAAGCAGATTCTCACCGCCTACGAAAACATCGATGTGGCCGAGGTGATGAAGATCCGCCAGCCCTTCGCCGGCAGTGCCCGGGTCAAGTTCGATGAGCTGGCTCAGGGCTTTGGCGACGAACTGTACAAGACTCAATTCGATGCGCCGCAAGCCGCGATTGCACACTGATAGACAAGGAAGAAGTCATGACTCAATTGATCTCCCACGTATCCCCGCAATCCCTGACCGACGTGCTGCAAGCCGCCGGTTACCGCGTCAACCAGACCGAACAGAACGGCATCGTCCAGTTGCTCAGCGCCAGCCAGGGCATCGGTTATGCCGTGCGTTTCGGCAACCCGGCGGTGGCGGAGCAGGGCAGTTACGTCGACTTCACCTTCAGCTGCGCGCTGCGGGTACAGGGTGAATTGCCGGCGGGTGTGGCCGAGCAGTGGAACGCGACTCGCCGGTTTGCCCGGTTGTCGTTGCAGGGCGAGTTTCTGGTGATGGAAATGGACGTGGTGGTGGCTGCGGGCGTCAGCAACGATCACCTGCGCGGCAACCTGGAATTGTGGGATCGCCTGCTGCAGGAATTCATTGTGTACCTGCGTGATTTCACCCAGTCCGCCGCCGTCGCCCAGGCTCCCAAGGTTGAGCAAGAGGAAGTCGCACTGTGACCAAACCTGCCATGGTAATCAGCGCCGCTGCGGTGGCGCTGTTGGTGGTGGCCGTGGCGCTGGTGGTGCGGCCGGGCAATGACCCGGTCGCCGCCCAGCAACCGGCGCCGGTGATTGCGGCGAATGCCGGGCCTGCGGTGGCGCGGTTGGGTAATCAGCAGGTTTCACCGGAGGAATTGCAGGCGTTGCTGGCGGCCGTACCGCCACAGACTCGCGAGCAACTGCGTGGCAATCGTGAGGCGCTGGAGCGCTGGATCCGTTCACGCCTGGCCGAAAAAGCCGTGCTGGAACAGGCCGATGCTCAGGGCTGGGCGCAGCGCCCGGACGTGGTTCGCCAGACCCGCGCCGCCACCGAACAGATCGTGTTCCGCGACTATTTGCAGTCGGTGAGTAAAGTGCCGGCGGATTACCCGAGCGCTGCCGAGTTGCAGCAGGCGTATGACGCGGGCAAGGCCAACTGGCAGACGCCGGCGCTGTATCGGGTCAGTCAGATCTTCCTCGGGGTGAATGAGCCGCAGAGTCTTGAAACCGTGCGCAAGCAGGCCACGGAGCTGAGCAAGAAAGCCCAGACAACCTCGGCGGACTTTGCAGCGTTGGCCAAAGAGTTTTCCCAGGATCGTCTCACCGCTGAACGCGGCGGCGACACCGGCCTGCAACCGTTGCAGCAACTGGTGCCGGAAGTGCGTGGTGCGGTGGCGCGGCTCAAGGTTGGCGCGGTTTCCGATCCCGTTCAAAGCAGCGCCGGTTTCCACGTGATCAAACTCACCGAACAACAACCGGCCAGCACCGCAACCCTCGACGAACTGCGTGACCAACTGACCCAGGCCCTGCGTGCCCAGCGTCAGGAGCAGATCGCCCAGGCCTATCTGGACGGCATGCTCAACACCGCGACGCTGAGCATCGACGGGGCTGAGCTCAACAAGGTGCTGGAGACCAAACCCTAAACGCTGCACACCCAAACAAAGATCGACAGGGAGTCATCGATGTCATTCACCGAACCTGCAGCACGACAGAGCAGCGCCGATTTCCGCTGGCCCCGGGACAAGGACGAACCCTGGCTGGCGCAAGCCGCGACCCTCGACAGCGACGTCGCGCAATACTTTCTGGTCAGCGCCCGTTGCGGCTGCTTCATGCAGGCCGCCCGCAGCCTCAACGTGCGCTCGACCCTGTTGCGCAAGCAACTGGCGCAGCTCGAACAGCAACTGCAATGCGCGCTGTTCAGCTTTCAGGGCAGCGCCCTGAGCCTGACCCGCGAAGGCCAGCAGTTGCAGGCGCAACTGATCGCCCTGGCCCACGAACGCAAACTGCCGGTGATCGAGCAGCCGTTGATAAGGCTGGCCGTCGCCGAATCGATCCTGCATGACATCCTCGGTCGCGACCTCATCGCACTGCTGCGCCGCAACGCCAGCGTGCGTCTTGAAATCATCGCCCTCGACAGCGAACTGGCCCTGCGCGCCGTCAGCGCCGACCTTGTGCTGTGGCTCGCCCACGGCGACACCCCGCACCCCGGCCCGACTTTCGCCACCAGCGAGCCGCAATGCCTCGCGCAACTGGAATACCAGCCGCACATCGCCAAACGCTACTCCCGCGTGACTGCACGCCCGGAAAGCCCGGATGACCTTGCCGACTTCATGCTGGTGCAATGGCAGCATGACCGGCAGATCGACAGCTTTCGACCGTGGAATGAACTGGTCGAACAGCGGTTGGCCGGGGTGGTGCAGATGCAGTCTTACGAGCTGATGCTGGAGATGATCCGCTGCAGCGCGTGCATTGGTTTGCTGCCGATGTACATGAGCCGGTTTGATCGCGGATTGGTGGCGCTGCCGGGGGTGTTTGACGAGGCGATGCGGTTGCAGGCGTGGTTGGCAGTGAACAGTGAATCGCAGGAGGTTGGCGAGGTGCGGACGTTGGTTGAGTTGATTCAACGCACTTTCAATGAGCGGCAGGAGTGGTTCGAGTAATTTTTCTTAGATCGTTCCCACGACGAGCGCGGGAACGATCAGGCGATCAGGCTATAGCGGCGCCTCGGCCTTCAACTCCAGATTATCCAGCGCCTGATTTACCGCCAGTTCACCCAGCATGATCAGTTACGCAATGCCCAACAGCACATGCCGATGCGAGCCATCCACCAGTCCGGCGAAGTCGGTGGCCATGGTTTTGGCCGAAGTCAGGGTTTCGCAGGCGTCGGCCAGCAGTTCTTCGCTGTCGATGCCGGGAGCGATGAGGTAGCGGGTGTTGGGTTTGAGCAGCGGTTTTCTGGGGAGTAGGGGATTGAAGTAGTGATCGAGGGCGCGTTCGGCGGCTTCGTGGAAGGTTTTTGAGTCGAGGGATTCGTAGGGCGAGGTGGTGTCGGTTTCGGGTGGGTTGGGTGTTGGTTTGATCATGATGGGACTGTCAGATATTTTGTGTGCGGGCCGGTAACGGCCTGCCGTCAGGCAGGCCGTGCTTTTACCAGGTTGGCCTGATAAATCGATCTCCGTACAGAATCGCAAATTGATTCATCGCACTTTTCCA
>NZ_BQHI01000035.1 GCF_021603585.1 Pseudomonas sputi
TGGGCCTCAATGGCCAATGGGCCAGCAAAGTCAACGTGGAGTGGGGGCCGACGTACCAGCGAGAAATTCAGATCATTCAGAAACTGGCGCAGCAGACGTCGGACTGGGTTGCGTACAGCGTCACCATTGCACCGCACAAACCGGTCGTTCATCCGGTGTCGACAGACGACCTGTTGCCGGTTTTCTCGGGCACCTGCTGGTTGAATGCCGTGGTCGAACTGCTCTTCAGCGACAGCGGCACCACCCGGTTTCCGGCCGTCGTTTCAGGCAATACCTGGTCGTACCAGCGCCCTGATCCGTTTGCCGCCGAGATTCCCCATACGATCACTGCCATCCAGATCGCCGCTCAGCAATCTTCACCTGAGGAAACGGTCACTTTCCAGCTCCCCAGGCCGATGGTTGCCCCGGTCATTACCGAGCCGCCGAAAGACACTGATGTCGGCCGCGACATGGAGGTGGGAGGCACGGGTGGCATGAAGGGCGCCACTTTGACTGTTTACGATTATGTGTCTGGCCGTGAGCTGGGCTCGAAAGTGCTGCCGGCTGATGGTGTCTGGAGCATGTTGCTGAAGGGTTTGCCATACGGCCCTCTGGTCATTCGGGCCGTGCAGGAGATCGACGGTCGCGAATCGGATTACAGCGAACAGCACCCAGTGACGGTGGTGGTGATGCCACCGGAAATCACGACGCCAACGAGCGGCGGCAGGCTCACCCGTACCGCGATGATGGAAGGCAAGAGCATGCCGAACGCGCGGATCGAGGTTTTCCAGAATGGGGACTCTGAGCCTGTACTCGATACCATGGCGGATTCGAAGGGTTTCTGGAAAGACAAGGTCATGCAGGCGAAGGTCGGGGCGAAAACCCTTCGGGCTCGACAGCATTTCGAAGGCCATATCTCCAAAGACAGTCAGCGGGTGGATTACGTTGTTGTTCCAGCCCCTCCCATTTGGGAGTCACCTGCGAATGGCGAGCCTGTTGGCAATGGCTCGCACGCTTCAGGGTTCGGGGAGCAGGACGGGGATGTTGTCAGCGTCTGGATAGAGACCGACAACGGAGCAGGCAAGATAGCGGAAGCCGTTGTAGGGAAGGAACTCACGTGGTCAGCCCGCATACAGGCAACGTACTCCGCTCAAAACTATCAGATGAAGGCGACAGCCACATGCGATGGTTTTGCGTCCGACCCCACTGCCGGTCGGTCATTGGATCTGGGGACATTCGAGCCCGCGGTTGATCGCCCCTCGGAGGGGCAGCCTGTTGAGAATCCCGTTGCTTTCGACGGACGAGGTCGTGCTGGCGCCATGCAGGTTTGCAGCTGGTTCAATCCTGACCTCACGTGGTTGTCTATCTCCGTCCTCGACGGCGTCTGGGCCGGTACTGCTACCAAGTCCCTGACGCCCGGCGGCCAGTGGTGCGTGATTCGACAGTCCATCACTGACGATGCAGGCGGTGCGACGATTTCCGATTCGGTAACGAGCCATCGGTTCGAGGTCGACGACGAATCGGCAAATCGGCACCCACTCGAAAAGTCCGACAAACGGTCTGGATGACTGTCATTTCTGACAGTAGACGGCTGCCGGCGACGGGGGCTAAATCGAATCAATCAAACGAATGGCCAGAACAAGAAAATCGGGCCATCGGGGCTGCTTTTGCCGAAAGGAAATTCATTATGGCCAAAATCCAGAAAAGCCCTGCCGAGCAAATTTATGATCGGGTGTTCCCTACAACCACGCGTCATAAAAAGTACCCTGGCCTGCACACCTATCTGAACGAAGGTGGATCGATTTTCCCTCTGGTCGATATGGGGGAGTCCGGGCTGGTGAAGCGATACGGGATGACCGCCGAGGACGCCAAGGCGTTTACGCGCGCGGCCAACAGCATGGGCATCTATATCAAGCGTCAGTACATCGAAGCCATTCTCACCGGCGATGTGCACAAGAGCACCGCGCGAACGCCAAAAAAGAAAGATTCCTCCGGCAGTACGCGGTCAATGGTTGACGGGCCCAGTTACGAGAGATTGTTCAGAACCGACTTCGGTAGTTTGTGCCCCCCCGATGCCCTGGAAAGCCTGTGGTCACCGGTTGCCTATCTGGTCGCACTGATGCAGTGGATCAGCGGGCGAATCGAACCTGTTGGCGACATACCGGCGGAATACCTCTTGCATGAACGGCGCGTCGATCTGAAACAGCTGATGATCGACAACAACGCGGTTCACGGGTCGGTTCCTGCGGTCGAAATCATCAATCGGGTTCTGGAAGCGTTCATCACCAGACATGGACCGCAAACAGAACTGGTGGAGGCCATGATTCAGGCGCGGTATCCCATTAACCTGCCCTATTACAAGCATTGGGTCACCCTGGATACGATTGCCCACCACCTGGGGATGTCAGTGGGTAATTTTGTCCATATGGTGGATTTCCATTTTCCATACTTTCTGAAACCCGGAGCCACGTCTGTCAATGCCGCTCGTGCCTTGACCCATGCATCACGAATGGGGCCTTACCAGCGAACGCTGTTGACCGAGCTGCCTCAATCGTTCGATAAGCGGGAAGATTTCTACAATGACAATTACGGCACCGATAATGCCGATAAGTATGGAAATCTTATTGAAGTCGCCTTCTTCGGTCAGCAGGTACGTCTCACCTCTGTAGGTCTCGAGTCTCTGCTGGCAATTCGCACCCGTGCTCCGGTGCGTTCACCCAATGTGAAGTTCGATACTGCGCAGCCAATTGCAGCAGAAAGCGAGCATTTCGGGGCGGTCTACGTCAATGCTGCCACCTCGCCTCCGGTCAGCATCACTGAAGGTGATTCCTTGCGTCAGACAATGACGCTGGATGTTGACAAGCCAGAGGGCCTCGATCGCCTGGATCGGCTCAATCGCAAGGTACGCCTCGACGATTGGTTGGGCTTGCGCAGTTATGAGACCGATGTGCTACTGGATGCCGCCATCAATGCAGAAGTTCGCGGCGGTGCAGAGCTGGAGAAGTATTGGATCACCGAGCACGTCGTGCAGGCACTGGGCCTGTTCCAGTTAATGCGCGAACGCTATGGATGCACGGCGCTGGACTTTGCAGCCATGCTGCATTTCATGACGGTTTACGGGGTCGAAAACGAGCTTTCACTGTTTGATCAGGTCTTCAATCCTGGTGGAGATTATGGCCAGCCATTCGTGCTCGATGGCGAGAGCTTTCCGGTCATCCCTGCAACAGGCAGCACCAACCTGACTGTCAACCAGCTGTGCAGCGCTCTTCAGATTGATTTGATGACCTATGTCTACCTGGCACTCGTCATTGCCAGGGCGCAAAACCTGGGTGACAACCTTCGCCGTGACTTGGCGGTCATTTCCGCTTTTTACAGACTGGTGAAGCTCGCACGTCTTGTGAGCATCACCCCGGCCGAACTTGTATTGATGTTGACGTTGCTGGGTGGCGAAAAGTGGCTCGACGGCCTGGCCGGGTTGCCCGTCATCAATCCGCAAGAGGCCGACGTACCCGACGCCTTGAACCTCATCTATGCCGTGCACTCCTGCACCAGCTGGTGCAAGGAACGGAAGCTGCAGGTGGGGTGGGTGGTGCAGGCGCTGACGAAGTCGCAGCCCGGTGGCACAGCTTCCGAACCAGAATTGCAGTTGATCGAGAAGGTAAGCAGTTTTCTGACGGCAGCTTCGTTGAACGATACCGGATTCCGGAGTGCGGGAGTGCCGTCTGCGCTGGATGGCAATTGGCTGAATCACTTGACGGTACTGGCCGATGGCGATGGCTTGATCAAGCACCTCTCTGTCGCTGAGGACGAGTATCTGGAAATCGCCCGCTTTCATCTCGGTAATGCTGTGAAGGATGGCCTTCCGGCCATGGATGACCAGGCGCGAGCGGTCATTGTCGAAAAAATGCTGGTTGTTCTGTTGCAGGCTCGGGACGCCCAGGTTTCGGTAGTCCGGGAGGCGCTGGCCGTGTTCACGGAGCTTGATGCCGAGCTGGCGCTGTTGGTTTTGTCGTGGGCCGACGTCTCGGTCCATGAGCTGTTGAGCAAGATTTACGAACGCCTCGGCAATACCCCGCAAGATGTTCGACGGGCTCGCGCCACTGAGCCTGATCCCTTGCTCACAATCCTGGCGAATGTGCAGCGCCTTGGTTCTGTGGTGACAAAGCTCGGGCTAAGTGCGCAGGTGCTGCGTGATTTTCTGGATTACGGCCACACGGCCTGGTTGGGCCAGGACAACAAGTACGAGTTCAGCATGAGTACGCTTTATTACCTGGCCACGCTCATCCGTGCGTTCGAGATGAGTGATCAGGCACCCAAGGTGTTGCTCGACTACCTGCGAACCGTCAACAGTCTTGAGCCTGATATTAGTGGTGACTCGCTGAGGCTCGCCCGGGAGGCGTGCTACCTCATCCTGGCCAATTTTTTCAGATGGAGTGTTGAGGATATACGTGAGTGCCTCAACCATTCGGGGTCAGATCTCAAGCTTCTGAAAGACCTGCGGCAACTGGATCTTTTGATGCGTATCCGCACCCTGGCGAAACACACTGGCATGAATGCGCAGATGATTTTCCAGGTAGGTATGTTGACGGAAGATATTGACAAGGACGCCTACGCCGCCGCTGCCGAAGGCGTATTGCTGAGTCAGACCGAGGCGCAGGTGCCTCAATTGCAGCTTGCCGGTGAAGTCGAGCAACTGGTCAACATGACTTGCAATGTGGACACCACCGAAGTCGTGGCCAACAAGCCAGACTCGAAAGCCACCTACACGGTGACACTGACGGATACAAATGGCGCGCCGTTGAAGGGCGTCAGGGTGTTCTGGAAGGCCACCCTGGGCACCATTGCCACGAAAACGACTGATATCAACGGTGTGGTCAAGGCTGAATTTATTCCCGGCAGCAAGCAGGGCATCGATACGCCGAGTTTTTGGCTGGATCTGATAAAACCGGTCGTTGCCCAGTCAATTCATGTTGGCTCCGACGCTGCAACACTGGCGTTTCGCGGTCCGTTGACGTCCAGAGATCCACTGGGTCCTGTGCCGAATGGCGAGGAAGTGCAGCTGTATTCCGCGATGACCGATAAATACGGCAACCTCGGGCTGAACCGGCTGGTGGAGTGGTTTGCCATTCCTGATGAAGGGAGTGAGAGCAAGTCGTTAGTCATCCGTCCGTACACCCAGACCCTCACTGACCAACAAGGTCAGACAACAGTGTTTGTCAGCGCGCCTGAAGGCGGAACCTGGACGATCGAGGTCCGCAACCATTCCAATGACACAAGCACTGTCTTCGGCCCCATCACTTTTGAGCCCGCCACATAAGCGAGATGAACGTTCAGTCTCGATTCAGGCACAGGAGCAAGGATCATGGCATCGATCAACAATATTGGCGGGCTGCAGGAAAAACATCGCAATGCATTGATGGCTTTCGTCATCGGACAGATCCGCTCGGATGGCGTCAAGAAATATCAGTTTGTACGAACGGCGCAAGACCTGATGGAGCTCATGCGTCTGGACCCGAATGAGGGCTACGAGGTGCAAAGTTCTCCGCTTGCCGAAGCGGTCAGTTGCGTGCAGCAATATATCGCTTCGGTGTATGCGGGGCAGGAGCCTGGCTTTCTGGGCTGCCTCTTTGACGAGGCGCATCTCGAGCAATGGCGTATCTCCGGAAACTATCCGGACTGGGCAGGGATTCAGGAACTTGGGATTTACCCGGAAAACTACGTCACTCCCTCCGTACGGATTCGCAAGACCAGCCTGTTTCGCAACCTTGAGAACGACCTGAACCAGGCGCGATTGACGAACGAGAGTGTGCGAACCGCGCTTCAGGCCTATCTTGAGGCGTTCATGAAAGTCTGTAATCTGGATGTGTTCAGCGCCTTCATGTCCGGTCTTTCGCCACAGAAGGCGAATTATTATTTCATCGGTCGCACACGAAGTGATCCGCGCCAGTATTTCTGGCGCAAGGCTGACGTCGTACTGGTCGAGGAAGACGTCGCCATGAACCCCGCCGACTGGGATGAATGGAAAAATGTGGACATTCCCCCGGACGTGAATGTGCTGGATCTGCGTCCGGTCATCTGGAATGGCCAACTGTGCATCCTGTGGGCCGTCTGGCGCGAGGGGATGGAGCGAGAGGTGGATCCTCTTCCGGAAAAGCTCGATATTTTTCTGGCATTCAAGCGTCAGGACGATCAGTGGTCGGCCCCGACGCTTTTGTTTTCCCGCAATTATAAGCAGGGCACTTCTCCAGTCGGCGTTCGGTTGATTGCAACGGTCTGGGCCGACTACACAAACCCCAAGGGCAAACTGGGGGTGCTGCTGACCAACGACAAAACGGGTAGCGATGCTCTCAGGGAGTATCTTGTCCGTGATGTATTTTTGCGTCCTGTGCCTCATGACAACGGTGCCTGGCTGGAGGAAGCGGCGAAAAATCGCTTCAAGAGCGCCGACATGGTTCAGCATCCGTTGATGAATCAGCCGCACGTGGTTGCCTTTGATCTCAACCAAGGTGATTTGACGGCTTCCCTGGGGCTGCATGCCACGGCCTTTCGTGTGGGCAATGCAGATGTGCTGGTCGTTCAGGGATATTGCAGGGGGACAGGTCTGTCGGGCAGCGAAGTCGAACTGACACTGGCAATGCAGGATCCGGCCGCTGAAGACAACCCCTTCGAGCTTGTCGGCAAATATCCACTGGCCGGTGGCTGGAGCACTGGCCCACTGACGTTTACCCGGCCTCAGGGAGCTTGGCCGCAGCCTGTCGTTTTCACTTTTGGCAGTGTGGCCAAGGGCAAAAGGAAATTCGAGGTTCGGGTCACGAACCTGACGGTATTTCCTGTCCCGACCCTGCATAAAAACAGCGAGAATGCCGCTCAGTTTCTTGCGCTCAACCAGCCGGACTTCAAAGTGGGTTTCATCCGGCTCAACACGCTGTATGGTCCAGAGCTGGCACAACTCGCCACGATTTCCATTGATGATTTACTGGACTGGTTCACCCAGTTTCTGGACGACCCGCCGCCCTCCACAGAGCCTTCCTTCCACGAACCCAACGGTGCGTTCGATAGCGCCAATGGCGTCAATTTCTGGGAGCTGTTTTTCCATGTGCCGCATCTGATCGCGACTCGTCTGCGCGATGAGGACCGTTTTCAGGAAGCACTGGACTGGCTCGCTTATCTGTTTGATCCGGCGGCGCCGGCCGATCCGGACGTGTCATCCCTGAACAATCGCCGGCAGGCGTATTGGCGTTGTCGGCCATTGGTGGGGTCAGGCAATCCGGGTTTTGAGGCAAGGAACTCTCTCGACCCCGATGCCATTTGCTATGCCAAGCCCAGGCATTACCAGATTCTGGTGTTCTGTGAGCACGTCAAAACCCTGATGGCAATGGGGGATCGCTACTATCGCCAGTTGACCCGCGACAGTCTGGTTGCAGCCAAACTGTGCTACGCCCGTGCCCTGTCGCTGATGGGGAAAGCGCCCACGGTTCGCGCTGTGAACCGCTGGCAAGCGATGAGGCTTGGCGATCTTCTGGCCGAAAATGGTTCGCGACCCGGACTTGAAGCGTTCGAGAAGTCATTTGAGTTCAAACCTGGGGATTTTCCCGGCGGCACCGATGACCGTCTCCATCTCGGATTGCTTGGCTCAAAATCGTTCCTGATCCCTATCAATGAGCAGTTGCTGAGACTGTTTCACCTGCCTGAAGAGCGTCTGGATAACTTGCGTAACAATCGCAACATCGACGGTACACCGCTGCAAATACCGCTGTTCAGTCCGCGCACCAACCCGAGCGACTTGCTGAGCGCACTGGCTGCAGGAAACAGCGGAGCGCCAAGAATGTTGGGGGGGACCCTTAATATCATCCGGTTTCGCTGGAAGGTGGCGCACGAGACGGCGGTGCGTGCGTTGCAGTTGCTCACGGACATCAGCGATAAGGTGTTGAACCTGCAAGGCAGCGCAGACCGGGCCGAGCAGGAAGAAAGGCAGCAAAGCGATCTGCTGGAATTGGGACGCCTCGCGCGCACGATGCAGGAGCAGACTGTCGAGCAATTAGGTATGCAAGTCTTTGCGCTGGAGCAGAGCAAGGCCATGGCACAGCAGCGGGCGGATGCATTCGCGAAACTCTTTGAGGAGGATGTGTCGTCGGCGGAATACCAAGTCATGGACAAGATCCTGGCGTCCCAGATCACCAAGTCCATAGCGTCCTTGTTAATGCCTGCTGGCGCGGTTTTGGCTTCGATGCCCAACATTTTCGGTATGGCCAATGGCGGGCACCGTGCCGAGAAGATTACCGATGCGCTCGTATTCGGATTGAGCGTGGCCAGCGAGATACTGCACATGGACGCCGAAAAACAAGCGACGACCGAGGCCTACCGTCGCCGGCGTCATGATTGGGGTATCCAGCGCGATCAGGCTCTGGCTGAAGTCAGTGCCATCAATGCACAGATCAATGCGCAGTCGCAGGCCCAGGTGGCAGCACAGACCGGTCTGGAACAAGCCGTACTGGCCAGCACTCAGGCGCAGGCGATGTTTGATTTCCTCAAAAAACGCGCCACCCATTCCGAACTCTACAGGTGGATGGTGGGCCAGCTCAAAGCTCTGCAGTATCAGGCGTACGATGCGGTTCGCAGTCTGTGTTTCAGTGCCTGGAGTTCATTGAATGTCGAGCTCGGCGAGTTTGATTCGCCAGACAGCCTCCCTCAAGTCTGGCTGGATAGGCGCCATGGTCAGACATCGGGTGAGCATCTGCGACTCTGGCTGCTACGAATGGAGCACAACTATATCCATCGCTATGAGCGGCGGCTGGAATTGCGCAAGACCATCTCGTTGCGCAAATTGTTCGATGACACAGTCAAACCTCAGTCCGGCCTTTACAGCTGGTTAGAGGCATTGGCGCAACTGATGGCAACAGGATCGCTGGAATTTTGCCTCACCCAGTTGTTGTTTGATCAGGATCATCCGGGGCACTACTGTCGGCAGATCAGCACGGTCACAGTTCATCTGCCCGTAGTGAAAGGGCCTTTTGAGGATGTGCGCGCAACTCTGACCCAGATCGGCAGTGTGATCGCGACGAAACCCACCGGGCAGTCGGTGGCTTACCTGCACGGCGATCGGAAGGGCGTGGCTCCATCCGACATACAGTTCAACTTGCTCGCCGGGCAGTCGATTGTCCTGTCGAGCGGAGTATCGGACAGCGGTTTGACCGCGCAGAAGCCCGACGAAGGTTTGCTCAATCCGTTCGAAAACTCCGGGGCGGTGTCCTGTTGGCAGTTGAAGTTCCCCTGGCCGCTTAAGCAACCGCAAGCGGCGATGCTGAGCTCGCTGACGGACATCATTCTGGAGATTTGTTATACCGCCAAGCCCGGTGACCCGACCTTCACGCGTCAAGTCGTGGATCTGGTGACGCTCGCCGAGGCACCCGAAAAAACTCACAAGGCGCAAGGGAGCGGACAATCATGATTAACCAGAGTGTTCGGGCCAATCAAAGTCTGGTGAGCAATGGTGACTTCAGCAAAGTCCTGACGGGTTGGACAATTCTCCCGGCAAACTCCCCCTGGGTTCGTGTCGTGGGGCTGAACATGAACGGCTTCCCGATCAAAGCGGTGACGATCGGTAATTCGGCATCGATCCGCCAGCGCGTCACAGCACCCGTGAGTACCGGCCCGGACGCCACCTACGTCGTGAAGTTTTTAGCTGAATCACGCCATCCCGCAACGGGGCGGGTACATATTCACAAGGAGGATGAGCTGCTGCTGGAAATCGAGATTCCTCCCGGCCCCTCGCGCACGGGCGCGGATCCGCAGAGTTTTGATCCGGTGGAATACGTTGTCCCGCTTGAGGCGGCTTTTACAGGGCCTTCTGATCTGACTATCACGTTCATAAGCGCGTCGAGTGGACCGGCCGATTACGATCATCTGCTGTACTTCACCCGTATCGAAATCCAGTTGCAGCTGGCACCGTTGGCATTGCAAGCCTTGTTGCTCGATGAGCAAACGTACACGCCGAGCCAGCCTCTGTATGTTTGCCTGGGGGCTGAGCACCAGGTTGGATTCGACATCGTGCCCGGCAATATCTGGTTGGGCACTCAGGCTTCCCTGACAATCGAGGACAATCCGCAGGGAGCGATTGTCGCCCAGCCTGACTGGCACATTGACCATCCGCTGGACCAGCGCTGGAAGCTCAGTTGCCCGGTACTCGATCTTTCGGCGCCACACCCGCTGACGATCACGGTGTGGAACCGGTACAACGCCTCGCCGTGCAAGATCGGTGCGTCCCTGGGACATCACCGGTTAGACTTTCTCGACGTGAAGGCGCCTTCCTGCTTTCCCGTACTTGATGAGAGCGAATCGGTCCAGGCAGGCGTGCAGGTGGGATCGTTCTACACCAGTCAGACGCTTGAAGGGCTGACTGTCACCTGGGCGGTGGACGGGCACGTCACCGGGACAAGTACGGTCACTGATGCCAATGGCTGGAGCTATTTCGACTTCATACCGGTCGCTGCGGGAACGTTTATTCTCACGGCCTCTGTCGCCAGTCTTTATTACGCTGAGGGTGTTGTGACTCAGGCGTTCTCGGTAACGGTCCTGGCGACGTCTCCGTGGCCGGATGTCCTGGCGGTGGTCGCTGACCAGGCAACACCTTGGGAGCAGAAGACCGGGTGGCCCAATCGGGGGGCGACGTATCCGCTGTTGGTAAGGTTTTCAGAGGTTTTTGTTGGAACAGAGGTAAAGCTTCACTGGGAAGGTGATTCGCCTGGACAGTTGGGTGTCGAGGTTTCACCGGCGCTTGACTTGCCGCTTCCGGTGCCGGCTGCTCGGGCATTGCTTTGGGAGCTGAGAAGCGCGGATGTCCTGGATGGCACATTCCGCCTGAGGTTGAGTTGTTCGAAGCTGCTCAAGTCGTCGCCTGAAAAAACCATGAAGCTGGCCCGCAACGAGGTCGTGCTGGGTGATGTGCGTGAAGCCGACCGGACTTGCATTGTGGAGAACCGAGACGGAGCGTGGATCTGGCTGCAGGTCTTGCATCATGTTGCAAGCGGCACAGGCGAAGCCGTCCGCGGTGCACTGGTCGACGTTGAATACCCCGTCGGGACCCGTACTCACACCATTACGGGAAATGGGGGCTGGGCCAGTTTCAGATGCCAGCCCGACAGTGCCGGAGATCATCTCGTCACGGCCCGCATAAAGGCTCATCCGGACGCCGTGCCGATTGAGCGAGCCTTTTACGTGAAGGCGATTGCGAGTAGCCCCTGGAACACGCAGGCCAGAATTCTGCTCGATGGCGAGGAGGTTGATCGCCAGTCACTGGGTGTGATCTGTTGCCGTGGGGAGCCCCACACATTGAAAGTCCTGCCAGCGGCCGGCAGCACGTGGATTGGCAAAACCGTCAGCGCGCACTGGCGCAATGCAGATCCGCAGATTGGTCTGACGCTCGGTGATGTGGGTGTTCCGAAAACATTGACGACAGCAGGTGTGGAATGGCCGTTGTCTTCGCAGGCTTCTTCCAGTCGTAGCAGTCCTTTTGAACTGGAACTGCGTGTGGCGGGCGAGCCCATTGTTTTGGAGCTGCCCGGTCGGTTGATGTCCCCGGATCTGCCGCAAGAGTTGAGTCTGCTGCTCGATCAGGTTCTCGCACCGCTCGATGGTCAAGGATTGTATCCCTGCCAGGGGGCCCTCCATACCCTCAACGTTGTACCTGAAGCACTCAGTCCACTGGTTGGCCTGCACGTATCGTTGACGTGGTCGGGGACACCAGGCGAACAGTTGGGAGCGACGCTGCAGCCTCCATCGGGTCAGTCTCAGGTGCTGAACGCAGGGG
The DNA here is from genome assembly GCF_021603585.1 of Pseudomonas sputi. Classification (GTDB taxonomy): domain Bacteria; phylum Pseudomonadota; class Gammaproteobacteria; order Pseudomonadales; family Pseudomonadaceae; genus Aquipseudomonas; species Aquipseudomonas sputi. The sequence goes on from NZ_BQHI01000035.1 coordinate 11,786, forward strand.
GGGCAATTTGGACGCTGGATTGTACTGACAGTCGAATGCCTGGGCAGTTTGCTCTGACAGTGGCATTGCCTCAGCTCGATACAGTTGCTCCCGAAACGACAATGATGCTGGACAATAACCGGCTCACGTTGCAGTCACTGCGTGCTCCGGCGATAGACCCGGTCGTCGGGCTGGACAAGGCGTGGATCCGGGCTCGGTTGGTTTCCTATTACACCGGGCAGCCCGTGCCCGACGTGCCGGTGACATGGGAAGCCGAGGGGCGCTTCACGGAAGTCAAAACCGATGTAGATGGTCGAAGTGCTTTCGGTTTTGACCCCAAGACAGAAGGCGATCATCAGGTCAGCGCACAGGTCGTCAGCCGTTACGACGGCTACAGGGCGTCGTACTCGACAACAGCCAAGGCGTTGGGGAGTGATCCATGGGAAACACTGCGTGTCAGCTTCGATGGCAGCGTCCCTCATCTTGCAGGATCGAAAACCTACTTTCCGCGCCGTAAAGGCAATCATGAACTCTTGATCATGGCGGCCGATGACAGCCCTTTGTTCGGTCAAACCTTAAGACTGGGCTTGTCCGGAACCGGGCCTGGCGACCTCGGCTTGACATTCCAGCCGACCAATGTACTTGGATTGCCACAGCGCTTTGCGGGTGAGTTGCGTTACTCGTTCAGCGTCGGTGATTTGAAGGACGGCAGTTGCATCCTGCGGCTGGGGGCGGAGCGACTGGCTCGTTTGTCGCCAGCGATGCCGATGTCGGTCGGGGCGGGTGAGCAGGTCTCGACTATCAGTGTCGTCAGTCGTGCCGACCCGATCCTTTATTGGGGGGAGCCGTTCATTGGACAGGTGAAGGTTCTGTCGTCCGTAAGTGGCAAGGCGATGGCCGGTGTGGAGGTCAATTGGTTGGTAGAAAACGATCAGACCGTAACCGGGGTCACCGACTACTACGGGAATGCGCGGTTACGGTTCGTACCGACAATTACAGGTACGTCAGCGGTGAAGGCCTCTGTGGGATCAGAGGCGCTTTCGCGGTCGGTCAGCCTCCCATATCAATTGTTGGAACCACGGTCGATTGCGTCGCTCACCAGTCCGGTTACGTCGGGCCCTGTGGGAACGAGGGTGTCAGCAGAAGTCCAGGTGGTGTCAGCGCTCACTGGCCTGCCCCAGCATGACGTCGATGTTCATTGGGGATTTCGGGATCTTGTCCTTCAACCATCGAAGACGGATGTCGAGGGCAAGGCGACGGTGAGCTTCAGACTGCCAAACATGAATCGCTCGCTTCTAGAGGCCTATGTAACGGGCGGGTGTGCTGGTTGGGAAGTCGAATATCTTGAATTCAGGGTGATACCAAATGTCTAGTCAAACTATTAACTCCCAGACCTGGTTTCAGAACTTTAGACCAGAACTTAACAGTGTAAGAGTGAGATGGTCAGATCTGCACTTGACTCTGATTGCTGGAGGGTCCATCGATCTGACGCTGGAGTTTGAATACAGTTATTTGATTGGTGATCCGGAAGGCTTCTTGAAGTTGTGTTGTGAGCCGGATGCAGAGTCGTTGGGGCTGGTGTGTGATCCACCCTTTGGACAACTGGTCGAGATGGCGGAGGGGCTTATTGAGCTGACTTGGCATATTAGTGCCCACAAGACATCCGGTTCACCGTTTGAGCTGCATTTTGAGATGCCTTTATATTCTGGGATGCCGCCTTCACCGCTGGTTCCGGGGGAAATTACGAAGGTGTTTATCGATTCGCTTAGTTGCGATCGAGCTGAGGCTTATGTTGGATACGAAATCGATGCTCAGGCCTTGATGTTGGCCTCCCCCAGCGGTCAACCTGTGTCAGGGGTCACGCTTAAATGGAGTTATGCAGAGAAGCCTTTACCAGACTCTACTTCGGGAACTGATGGCAAGGCGTTAAATGCCTTCACTGTCGAGTTGGGCGAGCATACTTTGGCAGTGGCTCAGCCTTCTGGAAATCTCGATTCAAAGGCGCTGGAAGTTACGGGGCTGCCGATGCCGGATGCCACGTTTTATGGAGCGTCATTCGAACCAAAAAGCCTACATCCTGGGGAAACCATTAGAGTAGGCCTTGTAGCTCAGGATCGGTTTTCAATGTCGAGAATAGAAGGCGTACAAGTTGTTCTGGCAGTAGATGGAGAAGTGATCGACAAGAGTTATTCGGATCATTGGGGAAACGTCTACATGGCGTTCACACCTGTTCACAGCGGATCGGGAACGATATCGGTTCATATGTATGCCCAGACAGAAAGTAGCGCCTCATCATCGTTTTTGGTTGTAGATGCTGAATGAAGGATAGGATTTTAAGGTGGGCATGATTACCAGGCCCGATAACTTAACGGCTATTTATTAAACAGGCGCATGACGAATGTCCAGATATTCACTGTCTTCAACCTGGCGTGCAAACTTCAGGCCGCATTTTGGTGGTGTGCGATACAGATGGGATGATCTGGTATTAAACCTGATAGCGGGTAAATGTTACACGCTGACCTTGGAATATGATGAAAGCCACCTTGAGGACGATCCCGAATCCCCCATTGCTTTGCACTGTGTATCGGGTATCGGTTCAAGTGGAATCGAGTTCTCACCTCCAGAGACACAACTGGTGAAACTGGTGCGGGATCCGAGCAATTTCAGCAGTGTGACCTGGAAGATTTCAACGGAGCAGGCCCATCCAGGTCCGTTTCATATTTACTTTTCAATGCCTCTTTATAGCGGCATGCCAGATTCGCCTTCTATCCCGGGACAGGTTGAAAGCGTGGTTGTCGATTCCCTGAAGTGCGATCGTCCCGTCACTTATAGCGGATATGAAGTTAATGCTCAGGCCCTGGTACTGGCTTCTCCGAGCGGTCTACCTGTTTCGGGAGTTGCACTTGATTGCACCTACGCGGAACAGCCCTTGCCTGAGGCTGTTACGGATGAGAACGGCCAGGCGTCATTCACATTCGTGGTAACAGAGGTTGGCGAGCATGAACTGGTTGTTACTTCGCCAAGCGGCACTCCCGATTCAAAGACTCAGAAAATTGTGGTTCAGGCGTTGCAGCCCGCAAGAGTTTACGGGGTGTCTGCCTTTCCGCTTTCACTGCGTGTCGGAGAGTCTTCAAACATTACAGCGACGGTTCGAAATGTGCTTACCCAGCAACCTTTGGAGGGGAGAACAGTTCATTGGGAGGTCGATGATGTTGAGTTCCAAACGAGCTACACGAATGAATCAGGCAGGGCTGAAGCGAACTGGGTCGCTACAACCACCGGAACGACAACAATCTGGGCTTACGTGTATAACCAGAGCAATACCGAGGTGGGCTCGGTGCAAGTGAGCGTTTCGTAAGCAGGTACCATTCAGGCATTTCCTTACAGCACACCTGCTTTTTTCCAGCTCAAGTATCGTGAAACAAGCTTTGCGCCCAAGTGCCCAGGAAGCGTATCCAGTATTGCTAATCCATGGGCGCTCAAACGCTGATGGAGGTTGGTTCGGCCGTTCACGTAGTCCACAGTCGCACAGTAGGCGAGCGCTGCCTGCAAGGCATGCACGGTCGGCAGGTGCGAGGGTTCCAGGGCAGCCTCGCGCAGACTCACCACCAGCACCTGGTGTTGTTGACTCAGATGTTTGACGGCACTAAGCAGTTCAATGTCGTCCTCATCCCGCAATTCAGTCACCAGCACCAACAGCGCTCGACGCTTCTGCCTTGCCAGCAACTGATTCACCGCCGCCGGATAATCCGCAGGCCGGTGCGTGCTGTCCAGATCGTAAACACTGTTGAGCAACACCTTGAGCTGCCCCGTCCCTTTGATCGGCGCCACGTAGCGCGGCTGATCGCTGGCAAAGGTCATCAACCCCACCGCATCCCCCTGCCTCAAAGCCACATAACTCAACAGCAAACATGCATTCAACGCATGATCAAAGTGCGAAAGCTCCCCATCCTGACTGCGCATCTGCCGCCCGCAATCGAGCATGAAAATGATCTGCTGGTCGCGCTCGTCTTCGTACTCCCGGGCAATCGGCGTGCGATGGCGGGCGGTGGCTTTCCAGTCGATCTGGCGCAGGCTGTCGCCTTCGCGAAACTCGCGCAGTTGATGAAATTCCATCCCCTGGCCACGGCGTTGGCGCTGACGTACGCCGAGCTGGCTGAGCCAGTTGTCGACCGCCAGCAACTGGCCGCCGTAGAGGCGGGCGAAGTCGGGGTAGACGCGGGTGTGGTCGGTGATGTTCAGCAGCCGTTTGCCGGACCACAAACCGAATGGGCTGGGCAAATTGAGTTCGCAGACGTGGAATGTGAAATGGCCGCGTTTGAGTGGGCGCAGGCGGTAGCCGATCAGGCTGCGCTGGCCGGATTGCAGTTCGACGACTAGTGGCAGGCTTTCGAACTCGAGGCCATCGGGTACATGGTCGAAGAGCTGAAGGGTCAGCGGTTGCGGATAGTCGTGTTCGACCTCCAGTCGCACTTCGCGCCAGCGGCCGAGTGCCAGGCTCCCTGGCATCTGCCGGTGTACGCGCGGCGAAGGCAGTCGCTTGAGGCGCAAGGCATCCAGCAGACTCAACACGAACAGCGCTAGCAGCAATCCCCAGTTGATCGACAGCAGGCTCGAAGGCACCTCGACGTCCAGCGCCTGCAATGCACCCAGCACAATGCCGATGGCCAGCAGGATCGCCAACCAGATCAGCAGCAGGCGTGAGGGTTTCACAGGCGTGGCGCCGGTACTTGGTCGAGCAGTTGCTGAAGGACTTGATCGACTTGCAGCCCTTCGATGTCCAGCTCTGGCGCAAGGCGTACGCGATGGCGCAACACCGCCAGTGCGCAGCCCTTGATGTCGTCCGGAATCACGAATTCACCACCGCGCAACAGGGCCCGGGCGCGGGCGCAGCGCACCAGTGCGATGGAGGCACGTGGCCCGGCGCCAAGGGTCAGGCCCGGCCAGGTGCGGGTGCTGCGGGCCAGACGCACGGCGTAATCGAGCACCTGGTCGTCCAGCGGCAGATCGCTGGCGATGCGTTGCAGGGCTTGCACGTCCTTGGCCTGCAATACGGTGCGCAGCGGTTGCACATCGAGCATGTCGGCACGGGTCGAGCGGCTGACCTGCCGCACCATGTCCAGCTCCTGGTCGGCGTCGGGGTAATCCATGCGCACCTTGAGCATGAACCGGTCGAGTTCGGCTTCCGGCAGCGGATAAGTGCCTTCCTGTTCGATCGGGTTTTGCGTGGCGAGCACCATGAACGGTTGAGCAATCGGCAAGGCTCGCCCTTCGAGGGTGACCTGACGTTCCTGCATCGCTTCGAGCAGCGCGGCTTGGGTCTTGGCCGGGGCGCGGTTGATTTCGTCGGCCAGCAGCAGGTGGGTGAACAATGGGCCTTTGCGCAATTTGAACTGCTCGGTCTGCAGGTCGTAGACCGCGTGGCCGGTGATGTCGCTGGGCATCAGGTCCGGAGTGAACTGGATGCGTGCGAACTCGCCGCCGAAGCATTTGGCCAGGGCGCGAACCAGCAGCGTCTTGCCAAGCCCGGGAACGCCTTCGAGCAGCACATGACCGCCGGCGATGAGCGCGGTCAACACGTCGTCGATCACCGGGTTCTGGCCGATCAGCGCCTTCTGCAATTCGCCGCGCACCGCTTGCGCCAACTGGCTGGCGCGCTGGCGTTGCTGGGCCGCGTGGCTGAGCGAGCCGGGTTCGATGTGTTCAGTCATAGCGTGTTCCTCAAGGCTTGCAGGTGGGCGACCTGACGGCAGAATTCGGCGCTGGACATCCGCCGCTTCGGTACCGGGCTCAGGGCCTGGCTGATGGCACGGGTCGGTTGGCGGGTCAGGCGCGACAGCACCAGCCATTGTTCGGCGACATTCAGTTGGTCGAAACCGGGATGACGGTGACGGGCGCGGCGCAGGACGTCCTGCTGCAACGCTTGCAGCAGTGAGTGCTGGCCGTTGTGACGGGAAATGAATTCGGCGCTGGCGCGCAGGTGCTCCATCAGTTGACGACGACCGATAGGAACGGGCTTCTGCACCGGGCCGTGACGCATGCCGACATGCCACAACCACAGACCGATCAGCACCAGCAGCGCGACGATGGCTTGCGGAAAATAGCGCCAGAGCAAGGTCGGCAGACCGTCGTGTTCGGTGTTGTACAGCAAGGTCACGGCCGTGTCGGCGCTGAGGTACCAGAGCAGCCAGGCATTGTCGTGTTGCGCGATGGCCGGGGTTTTCCACAGGTCTGCATCGGTGACCACGGTGATCGAACCATTGCCATAGGGCAGTTGCATCATGTGCGTGGCTTTGGCGCTGTTGGCCCAGGCCTGGGCGAGGTTTTTCGGGTCGTCGAGGTGGAACGCGGTATCGAACCCGGCGTAGGCGGGGGCATCTTCGTCTTCCAGATAGAGCTTGGTCAGATTGGGGTAAGGATCTGCGGCGGCATCCAGTGGCGGATCCTTGAGATCCTTGCTGAAGGACTGATGCAGTTGCACACGGTCGAGCAGCAGGTCGTTACTCTGGCCGGACTTTTCATCCCAGATCGACTCGGCGACGAACACCAGCCGTCCGCCCGCGCGAGCCCAGTTCAGAACCTGATCGACCTGACGCGGGGTCATTTTCGAGCGGTCGTTGAACATCAGCAGCGTCTGCTGGCGCGGATCGATTTCAGGCAACACGGCAAGGCTTTCGGCATGACTGACGTCGATCCCGCGCTCGCGCAGAAACATCTCCGCCGCCAGATAAGGGTTGGCTTGTGCTGCGGGGGAAGGGCCGTGATCGACTTCGGCCTGGTAAGGCGTGGCCTTGAGGTACAGATAAAAGCCCAGCGCAGCGAGCAGGGCGACGATCAGCGCGCCGCCCAGAAGCCAGAGCCCGCGCCGGTTCAACGGGCGGCTCCGTGGCCGAACAGGGCACGCCAGCCATCACACAATTGCTGTTGCAGATGCGCCGCCGGCACTCGGTGCCCATACGCCATGTTCTGCCAGTGGCCCGTGAGATGGCGGCTGTAAGCGAGCAGTTCCGGACGCTGCAACTGTTTGACCCGGGCCAGCACTTCGTTTTCGGTGTCGGCGGGTTTGAGGGTCAGGTTGAAGTCGTGCAGCAGATGGCTGAGCAGGGCCCGGTACAGCAGACCCAACGCTGCGCGCGGTTCGGTCTGCCAGAGCTGTTCCGCGTGGCCGGCGATGTCATCGGGCAGGCTTTCCTTTTGCAGGTCCAGGCCGAAGGCCTGTTGCGGCAAGGGTCTTTTGTTCGCTTCGGGCAAGCGCGGACGGCGGCCGACGAACGTTTGCAGAAAATCCCGATAACGCCAGACCAGCCAGCCGAGTCCGGCGATCACTGCGGCCCACAGCACGACTTCGATCGCCTTGGCCAGGCCGTCGAGGTGTCGGCCGTCCAGCCATTCGAGCAGGCTTTTCAACCATTGCGGAGCTTCGCCTTCCCTGGGTTTTTCGGCAGCCGCGGGATCTTCGCCGAAGCGATAACGGGTGACGGTTTCCTTGTTCTTGAACGGCGGTTGTTCGAGCAAGGCCTTGATGCTGTCGCGTGATGCCTCGCTGGTCAGTGGCTGGTTCAAGAGACGGGGCGCATCCGGAGTAGTGGCCGGCTCGGTGGCCCAGGCTGATTGCACGCCCGGCAACAGCAGACACACCACCAGCAGCAAGCCGATCGCGCTGCTGTTCAAACGCTGGCGCAAGCGGCGGAACACCAGTTCGATGTCCCAGGCTTCGAGGACGGTGCGGCGGTTCAGATACAGGCTGAATCCGCAGGCGACATACACCGGTTCCCAGACCACCAGGATCAGTGCATAGAGCGCATTGGTCAGATGCTCCAGCCAGCGCCATTCGTAGTCGGCCGCGAAAATCAGGCTTTGCCAGTCCCAATCGGTTTCGACCTGTTGCGGCACAAGCAGATAGAACAACACCATCAGGCCGATCCACAGCGCCGTTTCCAGATGAACGCCGATGACCGTCAGCCACTGGGCCGCGCCGGCATTGCGTTGCAGCAGCACCTGCAAACGCTGCTGGCGCGCCGTACCGTCGAGGCCTTCAAGTTGCTGCACGGGCAGCAGGAAGCTGCGACTCAGGCTGAGCCGGCGCCAGGTCAGGCTGGCCAGCAACTGTGGCTTGAGCAGGCGCGGCCATTGGCGCAACGCCTGTTTCAAGGTGGGTGTTTCGCCGAACAACGCCTTGGACAGGATGTACAGCGGCAAGCGTTCGTAGGCCGGTTTCAGCCACCAGAAGATGAACACGGCAAGCGACGGCGCATCCCACAACAACAGGCTGAGCGCCGCGAAAAGCGGCAGGGTGACGAGGGCCCAACTGGTCATCAGCAGGCGCCGGTGCTGCTGGCTCATGAGCACGCCCAGGTCCATGGCTTCCCAAGTGGTGCGCGGGCGGATCGCCACGCTGGCGTCACTCAGGCGCATGGCGGGTCCTTCCGGCGAACAGCAGATAAAGCGCCACGCCGAGCCAGAGCCCGGCGCCGACCAGGTATTTGGTCGGCGGCGAAACCCCGGTGCGCGCCGACCAGTAGGCCTCGATAAATGCGGCAATCAGCAGAAACAGCATCACGCCACAGATCAGCAGGATGCTCCGGCGGGCCGCCATCTGCAGGGCCTCGATTCGCGTCAGATGTCCGGGTGCAATCAACGCCCAGCCCAGTTTCAGCCCCGCCGCACCGGCCAGAACGATCGCGCTGAGTTCAAATGCACCGTGCCCGATCACGAACGACCAGAAGGTCTGGCCGAAGCCGATCTCGCTGAGATGCCCGGCTACCGCGCCGATGATCAGCCCGTTGTAGAGCAGGAAAAAACCACTGCCCACCCCCAGCAGCAAACCGCTGGCGAAGGTCTGAAAGGCAATGCCGATGTTGTGCATGATGTAGTAACCGAACATCACCCAGTCCTCGCTGGCCGCGCGTTCGGCCGAACGCCCGAGATGGCCGGCGACCGGGTCGTACGTGTTCTGCATCTCGCGCACCTGCTCGGCGGGGATGAGGTTGTAGATCAATTCGGGACTCAGATACACCAGCATCCCGAAACCGATCAGGCTGCCGAAGAACAGCAGTGCGGCCGTCAGCACGAAACGCCATTCGGCGCGCACCAATTGTGGAAAACCGGCCAGGATGAAACCGAGCACGTCAGCGCCGAGCTGGCTGCGATGACGGTAAAGCTGTTGATGACCGCGCAGCACTTGCTGTTGCAAGGAGTCGACCAGAAAACTGCTGTAACCGCGTTCCTGTGCCAGGGCCAGATGCTGGCAGAGGCGGCGATAGGCCTTGGGAAATTCTGCCATCTGTGTGCTGTCCTTGCCGCGCTCCAGGCGTTCGAGGGCGAGGGTGAAACGCTCCCATTCAGCCTTGTGGCGGGATTCGAAAAGGCTTTGCTTCATGTCGGCCCCAACAGGCCGCGCGCGATGCCATTGAGTTCACCGACGGCTTTCGGCGCGCTGATGTGCAGTGGTTGAGCAAGCAACGCCGCGAGTTCATTGACCCGCGCGGTCGACAGTTCGCCCTGGCGTTCGGCGAAAGCGAGCAGGGCACGTTGTTCAGTCAGGGTCAGCGGGATCGGCGAACGACGGGGTTCGGCATCGGGCAATTGCGGACGCATGAGCGGGCGTTCGCTGTAGATCACCAGCGTGCCGGCAGCGATGTCGCCAAGGCGTTTGAAGGTCGGGTGTTGCAGGCAACTGATCGCACCGAGGAAATAGCCGAACGGCATCAGGTCGACAAAACGCAGCAGGTTGCGCAGCAGGGAGGCTGACCAGCCGACCGGCGTGCCATCGTCGTGCACTACCCGCAGGCCCATCCATTGCTTGCCCGGTGAACGGCCCTGATGCAGCACTTCGAACAACACCATGTACCACCAGCTCACCACAAACAGCAGCAGTGAGCCCAGGCCGATGCCGAGTTTGCCGAGCAGTGCCAGCAACGTGAGCAACAGGCCCAGGATCAGCCCGCGCACTCCCAGATCGATGGTGAACGCCACGGCACGCACCATCAGGCCGGCGGGACGCAGCGGCAGGTCGATGCCTTCCGGCGTTTCGACCGGGTGCCGCGTGTCCAGTGGCGGGGCCAGCGGTGCTTTCCTTGGCGGTGCTGTGGTCTCGAGCATGGGCTACCTGATGTTGCCGGATCGGGATGCAAGTGCGTCCGATGCTAGCAGTCTCTCGGGGGGAAACGACATCACTATGTCATACACATCTTTCAACCAAAGGTGACTGAATGATGCGGTGCTGGCCGTGACGGCGGTCGAACGCCTAGACTTTGCCGATCTTCAGTTCAGGAACCGCCCGTGACTTCCATCTTCTGGTACGACTACGAAACCACCGGCATCAATCCGCGATGCGACCGCCCGTTGCAGGTGGCCGGGATCCGCACCGACCATGAATTCAACGAAATCGACGCGCCGGTCAATCTCTACTGCCAGCCCAGCGAAGACATCCTGCCGCACCCGGCGGCGTGCGCGATCACCGTGATCACGCCTAGTCGTCTCGCCGAACAAGGCTTGAGCGAAGCCGACTTCATGACCCGGGTCCACGCCCAGCTCGCGGCTCCCGGCACCTGCGGCGCCGGGTACAACACCTTGCGCTTCGACGACGAGATGACCCGCTACAGCCTGTACCGCAACTTTTTCGATCCCTACGCCCGTGAATGGCAGGGCGGCAACAGTCGCTGGGACTTGATCGATGTGGTGCGCGCCGCCTACGCATTGCGCCCCGATGGTCTGGTCTGGCCGACCGATGACGAAGGCCGGGTGACGCTCAAGCTCGAACGCCTGACCGCCGCCAATGGCATCGATCACGGCAACGCGCACGAGGCCTTGTCGGACGTGCGCGCCACCATTGCCCTGGCCCGGTTGATCCGCGAGAAGCAACCGAAGCTGTATGACTGGCTGTTTCAGTTGCGCAGCAAACAGAAGGTCATGGACCAGATTCGTCTGTTGCAGCCGATGGTGCACATTTCCGGCCGTTTCTCGGCCGCGCGCAGTTATGTCGGTGTGGTGCTGCCGCTGGCCTGGCATCCGCGCAACAAGAACGCGTTGATCGTCTGTGATCTGCACCTGGATCCGCAGGGGCTGCTCGACGTGGATGCCGAAACATTGCGCCAGCGCCTGTATACCCGGCGTGACGAGCTGGCCGAAGGCGAGTTGCCGGTGCCGCTCAAGCTTATTCACATCAACAAGTGCCCGGTGGTGGCGCCATTGTCGGTGCTGCGTGCTGAGGATCAGCAGCGCCTGGGGCTGGACATGGCGTTGTATCAGGCGCGTGCATTGCGACTAAGTGACGCACAACAAGTTTGGAAAGATAAAGTCTCGGCGATTTATGCCAGCGAAGATTTCACCTCGAGTGGAGATCCGGAACAACAGTTGTATGACGGATTTATCGGTGATCGCGATCGTCGTTTATGTGAGCAAGTGAGGACGACCGATCCTGCCCAATTGGCGCGAGAGCAATGGCCGTTCGATGACGAACGTTTGCCTGAATTGTTGTTTCGATATCGAGCACGTAACTTTCCCGATACGTTGAATTTCGAAGAGCAAGAACGCTGGAAAATCTTTTGCCGGCAGCGCTTGTCCGAGCCGGAGTGGGGCGCGCCTAATACCTTGAAATCTTTTGCCGAGGCGATGGAGCAATGGCTGCTTAGTGCTGCGCCGATGCAGGCCGAGGTGCTGGGTGAATGGCAGAACTATGTCCAGGCATTACGCAAACGGTTGGATCTTTGAAATCGAACATGTCCGGCGCTTGAATGCCGGGCATAAAAAAACGCCAGCATTCGCTGGCGTTTTTTGTGTCACAGAAGCGCTCTGCGACAGGGGTTGCGGCTTAGCCCAGCAGGGTCGCCCAGCCTTCAACCACGTCACCGCCCCACTTGGCTTTCCACTCTTTCAGAGTTTTGTGGTTGCCACCTTTGGTTTCGATGACTTCGCCGTTGTGCGGGTTTTTGTATTGTTTAACTTTGCGAGCACGCTTGGTGCCGGTAGTTTTGGCTGCGCCGCCACGTGGTGCTTTGGTTTTCGACTCTGGATCCAGCAGCGCGATGATGTCGCGCAGGGACTTGGAATATTCGCCCATCAGTGTGCGCAGTTTGCCTTCGAATTCCAGCTCGGCTTGCAGTTTGTCGTCTTGCGACAGGTTCTTCAAACGGGCTTGCAGCTCTTTGATAGCTTCTTCGGTGGCACGATATTCGTTGATCAAGGACATGATTACTACCTTATGTGGAAGTGCGCGATGGCAGGGACAGTGCGGCAATAATAGTCAGGCTGTTTCATCAAGTAAACATTTAACCGGGGTTTTTATTTGGATTAGTTACGTCGAAAACCCCTGAATTGAATATTCAGTTAAATAATGTGATGGAGTCTTCACAGATATTCACACCGCTCTGTTCAAGCATGGCTATTGCGACGCCATCATTCTGGCGTTTACGTGCGTCAAAAAAGCTGTGATGGGCAGCCGTGAGGCTCCGAGGGTCATCAATACTGCAGTTTTTCCGCGCAGTCGCTAGAATGGCCGCCTTTGCGAAGTTCTGGAGTTTCCCCCTCATGCGCACTTTTCGGTTGGTGATTTCTTGCCCGGACCGCGTTGGCATCGTTGCCAAAGTCAGTAACTTTCTGGCGGCCCACAATGGCTGGATCACCGAAGCGAGCCACCACTCGGATAATCAGGTCGGCTGGTTCTTCATGCGTCACGAAATCCGTGCCGATTCCCTGCCTTTCGGTATCGAGGTGTTGCGCGAGAAATTTGCACCGATTGCCGAAGAATTCTCGATGGACTGGCGCATCACCGACACCGAGCAGAAAAAACGCGTGGTGCTGATGGCCAGTCGCGAATCCCATTGCCTGGCCGACCTGCTGCACCGCTGGCACAGCGACGAGCTCGACTGCGAGATCTCCTGTGTGATTTCCAACCACGACGACCTGCGCAGCATGGTCGAGTGGCACGGCATTCCTTATTACCACGTACCGGTCAATCCGCAGGACAAGCAACCGGCCTTCGACGAAGTGTCGCGCCTGGTCAAGCAGCACGACGCCGAAGTGGTGGTACTGGCGCGCTACATGCAGATTCTGCCGCCGGACATGTGCCGCGAATACGCGCACAAGGTCATCAACATTCACCACAGCTTCCTGCCGTCGTTTGTCGGTGCCAAGCCGTACCACCAGGCTTCGATGCGCGGCGTGAAGCTGATCGGTGCGACCTGCCACTACGTGACCGAAGAGCTGGATGCCGGCCCGATCATCGAGCAGGACGTGGTGCGTGTCAGCCACAGCGACAGCATCGAAGACATGGTGCGTTTTGGTCGTGACGTCGAGAAGATGGTGCTGGCCCGTGGCCTGCGTTATCACCTGGAAGACCGCGTGCTGGTGCACGGTAACAAGACCGTGGTGTTCTGATTCAGAATCGCTCCCGCGCAGAGCGTGGGAGCGACCCATGAACCTTGGGGAATGACCGATGAGCGATCCACTGGACAAAGCCACTTCCAAGGCGCCCGCCACCCTGGGCGAGGGTTGTCTGAGCCGCTATGACCCGGATGACCTGAGCCCGGAGGACGGCACGGAGTTTCCCGGTGCTGCCGAGCTGTGGGAGCAACTCAAGGACGAAGAGGATGAAGTCAAGAAGCCTGTCTGACGCTCAGCAGCTTTTTCAGCAACGGCCGGCCCAGCATCAATAGAAACACCGGGCCACCCACCAGCAGATAGAAGTAATACGTCACCACCCGCCAGATCAGGATCGCCGCCGCCGCGGTGGACTTGCCGACCATCGGCGCCAGCAGCGCCGCCGAGGTCAGTTCCGCTGCACCGGCACCGCCCGGCAACAGGCTGAATTGCCCCGCCCCCAGCGAAAGCATCTGGATCAGAAACGTCCAGGCCCACTGCACATCCGCCCCCAGACCGCGCAACGCCAGATACAGCACGCTGTAACGCAGCGACCAATGCACGCAGGTCAGGACGAACACCTTGATCAATGTCTGCCAAGGCAATTTCAGCGCATCGGTGAAACCGGCCAGAAAATGCAGCAACTGCCGCGCCCAGCGCCGTCGAGTCCGCGGTTCGATGTTCATCCCGGCCAACAGACGTCCGCTCAAGCGGATCAAACGGCGGTGATAGCGCGCGACCAATAGGCAGATGAGCAAGCCCCCGGACAATGACACGGCGCTGACAATCAGCAGCCATTCCATACGATCACTCAGATGCTGGAACAGCGCGTAGATCAGGATTGCGCTGAGGGCGCAGAGAAAGAACAGCAGATCACTCAACTGATCCATCGCAAACACGGCGCTGCCCCGGGCCGGGCGGACGCCGCTGCGCGCCAGTAGCGCCATGATCGCCAACGGCCCTCCGCTGCCGCCGGGCGTGGCGCACCAGGCGAATTCGGCCGCCATCACCACCCCGAGGCTTTTGACGGGCGTGACCCGGTCACGCTGATCGCCGAGCAACAGCCGCAGGCGCAGGGTGTTGATGCCCCAGCACAGCAGCACCATGGCGAACATGATCAACAGCCAGTTCAGCGGGAAAGCCTGCAGGCGCTCCCAGGTCTCGCCGCCGCCGAGCAGGACAGGAATCGCCACGGCCACCAGCAGGCCGATCAGCAACAGAATGCCGCGACTCAAGCGGCACACTCGGCTTGGGCGCGCTGGCGCATCAGCCAGTCGATTTTGGTCATGGGCACGCGTCCGTCCGCCAGCAGTCGTTCCAGGGTGCGCCACCAGTAATCCCGGGAAAAGCGGTGACGCATGTCCACCGGGTGCAAGCCCAGCCGAATCACCGGTGCCTGACGCCAGCGCTGCTCACGTTGTTCGCTGACGACTTTCGACAGACCGCGGCGCCAGGCGCTGCGTGCACTCCAGACCAGACCCGGGGCCTCGACCGCCGCGAAATCCGGCAAGTGATAAAGATGCTGCGGATCGCTGGTGTAGCGCAGCGGCAATTCGCGCAATGCCTGGCGCGTGCCCGCGCTCATCAGCCAGGCTGGGGCGACGAAACCGTGCAGCGGCCAGCCGTGGCGCCGAAACAGATCGATGCCGGGGCGCAGGCGGGCGAGGGCGGCTTCACGGGACAGTTGATAAAACTCGCCTTCATGGGTGTAGACCCGGCGTATGAACCAGTCGCGTGCGGTGCGCGGGGCGGGTTCGGTGTCTTCATGAAAATGGCCGTGCAGCGCCAGTTCATCCCCTCGGGCAACCCGCTCGTCGAGCATTCGGCAAAATGCCGGATGGGCCTCGAGGGCATCGTGGCGATGGAAGTCCGGAACCACCAGCCACGTCATCGGGACGTTGCCCAACCGGTCAACGGCTTCGACAAACTCTCGATAATCGGCCCACGTGGAGGGTGCCACGTCATGCAGCACCAGCATTACCGCCGGGCGCTCGTGAGATTCAGCCATTGGCCACCCGAGGAACCGAATCGCCGAGTACCGCGTGGTAATGCCCCAGCAGGCTGTCGACCACCGTGTCCCAGGCGTAATGCCGTTCGACATGTTCGCGTGCCTGTCGACCGAGTACGTCAGTCCCGCGACTGAACAGTTCACGCACGGCATTGGCCATGGCTTGCGCATTGTTCGGCGCGCAAAGCAGCCCGCAGGATTCGCTGACGATTTCCTCGAACGCCCCCGCTGCCACCGCCACCACCGGAATGCCGCAGGCCATGGCCTCCAGGATCACCAGACCGAAGGTTTCCTGATCGCCGGCATGGATCAGCGCGTCGGCACTGGCCATCAGCCGTGCGACCTCGGTGGCCGGGCAGAACCGGTCGATCACGCTGACATTGTCCGGGACGGACGTCGGCATCGACGAGCCGACCAGCAACAAGTGATAACGCGGGCCCAGGCGTTTCATGCAGTCGAGCAGCACCGGCAGGTTTTTCTCTTTGGAACCGCGACCGGCGAAGATCAACAGGCGCGTGTCCTCGGCGATCCCCAGCTCGGCGCGTAATCCAGCGTCGCGGGCATCCGGGTGGAAGGTCTGAAGGTCAACGCCCAGTGGCTGCACATATACGTTGCGTACCCCAAGCCTGCTGAGCTTGTCGGCCATGACCCGGCTGGGTGCCAGCACCCGGTCGAAATTGCCGTACAACTTGCGCACATACGCATCGACATTCGGCGTGACCCAATGGCCCATGCGGTTGCCCACCAGCAGCGGCAGGTCCGAGTGGTAGAAACCGATCACCGGCACATCCAGTTGTCGCCGTGCATCGAGCGCGGCCCAGGCGGTGAGGTACGGGTCGCCGACTTCGATCAGATCGGGTTGCAGATCCTGCAGGACGTTTCGCCAAGGGGCCAGGCGCAGGGGAAAACGATAGCCCTTGCCGAAGGGCAGGGCGGGTGCGGGGACCGTGTAGATGCCATCATGCTCACCGAAATGCGCGCCGGGTATCAGCAGGCTGTGGCGGATGCCCGGCTTGACCCCCAGCCGACGGTGCTTGGCATCCAGATAGGTGCGCACGCCGCCGCTGGCCGGGGCGTAGAACATGGTGATGTCAGCGATATGCACGGTGAACGTCCCTCCGCGTTGATCTCCCTTGGTTGACCTTTATCAAGAATAGATGTTCGGTCGGGGTTTCGCGCAAGGTGCAAGGCCGGATTTGCAAGGGGTGTCGGGCGTCTTCGTCGGATGGCAGCGAACCGACGAAGACGACCGGCAGAACGGCTTTAAATGCGGAAGCTGCCAACCAGTTGCTTCAACCGCGAAGCCTGCTGCTCCAGATCCGAACAGGCACGTAACGTCGCCTGAAGGTTCTCGACACCTTCCTGGTTCAGCGTATTGATCTCGGTGATGTCCACGTTGATCGACTCGACCACGGCGGTCTGTTCCTCGGTCGCGGTGGCCACCGACTGGTTCATTCCGTCAATTTCACCAATGCGCTGGGTCACGCTGTTCAGGCGTTCGCCGGCGAGGTTGGCGATGTCCACGCTGTCCTGGCTGTGGCGCTGACTTTCGCTCATGGTGCTGACGGACTCGCGGGCGCCGACTTGCAGCTCCTCGATCATGGTCTGCACCTGTTGCGCCGATTCCTGGGTGCGGTGGGCGAGGTTGCGGACTTCGTCCGCCACCACTGCAAAACCACGCCCGGCTTCACCGGCACGGGCCGCTTCGATGGCCGCGTTGAGTGCCAGCAGGTTGGTCTGCTGGGAAATGCTGGTAATCACTTCCAGGATCTGGCCGATGTTCACGGTCTTGCTGTTCAGCGATTCGATGTTGCTGCTCGATGCGCTGAGCATGCTCGACAGCTGGTTCATGGCCTTGATGCTGCGATCCACCACTTGCTGACCGTCTTCGGCCAGACCACGGGCGTCACTGGCCTGGGTCGAGGCTTGGGCGGCGTTGCGGGCGATTTCCTGAGCGGCAGCACCGAGCTGGTTGATGGCCGCCGCTACGCTGTTGGTGCGCGAGGCCTGCTGGTCGGAGTTGTACATCGACGAGTTCGAGGCCGCGACTACCCGCAGGGCGACTTCATTGACTTGCCCGGTGGCCGACGACACTTCGCGGATCGAGCCGTGGATACGTTCGACGAAGCGGTTGAACGCGGTGCCGAGCACGCCGAATTCGTCCTGGTTCTGGATGGTCAGGCGCTTGGTCAGGTCGCCTTCGCCGTCGGCGATGTCTTCCATGGCGCGGGTCATGACGTGCAGCGGCTGGATCAGGATGCGGATCAGCATGCCGAGCAGGGCGATGATGATCGCCACCGCAATCACCGTCGCGATCACCGCCGAAGTGCGGAATTCGCTGAGCATCGAGAAGGCTTTGTCTTTGTCCACCGACAGGCCGATGTACCAGTTCACCGACGGCAGGCCCTTGATCGGGCTGAAGGTGACGATGCGGGTATTGCCGTCGACGGTGACTTCACTGAAGTCACTGCTGATGCGCGGGGTGTCCTGCGGATAGGCTTCCTTCAGTGATTTCATCACCAGGGCCTTGTCCGGGTGCACCAGGATCTTGCCGTCGGCGCTGACCAGAAACGCGTAGCCCATGCCGGAGATATCCCGGGCGCTGAGGGTGTCGATCAGGGTCTGGAGGCTCAGGTCGCCGCCCACCACGCCCACACTCTGGCCGGCCTTTTTCGCGGCGGTGGCGATGGAAATGATGGTCTGGCCGGTGGCGGCGTCGATGTACGGTTCGGTCAGGGTCGACGTGGTGCTGCTTTCGGCACCTTTATACCAGGGGCGAACCCGTGGATCGAAACCGTCCGGCATCTTCGCATCCGGGCGGATGGTGAAGTGCCCTGTGGCATCGCCGAGGTAGGACGCCATGAAGGTCGACGTCAGGGCTTTCTGTTCCAGCAGGCTGGCAACAGCGGCAGGCTCGGGATCGATGGCGATGTTCTGGGCCGCGTTCTCGATCAGCAGGATGCGCCCGCTGAGCCAGGTCTGGATGTTGTCGGCGGTGACCTCGCCCATCTCGTTGAGGTAATTGTCCAGGTCTTCGCGAATCGCATTGCGTTGCAACCAGTCGTTATACAGCGTGAACGAGGCGAAGGCGGCAATGACGATGAGGGCGGCGGCAAGCAAAATTTTGTGGCTGAAACGCAGATTTTTGTTCATGGCTTGGGGTTCCGCTAAGGTCTTATTATTCAGGGCGTGCTTTTATAGATGCTCGCTAGGTGGGCTTGATGAGTACAAGCAGGTATTTCCGCTTCTCCTTAGGGAAATCTCCGATGCGGTTGTCAGTCGCATCTGTCACCTTTAGCTATCGGCCATGCTCGACAAAGATTAACCATTGGGTGACCAAATGCCTGACTCCTTGCAACTCATAATCGGCGCCGACCTCACCGGGCAACCGATCGCCCAGGCCCTGCGCCTGGCCAATCGTCATGGTCTGGTAGCCGGCGCCACCGGTACCGGCAAGACCGTCACCTTGCAGCGTCTGGCCGAGGCATTCAGCGACGCCGGGGTCGCGGTGTTCACCGCCGACGTCAAGGGCGACCTGTGCGGCCTCGGTGCCGCCGGCAATCCCCAGGGCAAGGTTGCCGAGCGCATCGCCGGCATGCCGTGGCTCAAGCACACGCCTCAGGCCTACCCCGTGACCTTGTGGGACATTCACGGTCAGTCCGGTCATCCGCTGCGCACCACCTTGAGCGAAATGGGGCCGCTATTGATTGGCGCTCTGCTGGAGCTGACCGACAGCCAGCAGTCGGCGCTGTACGCGGCGTTCAAAGTGGCGGATCGTGAAGGCCTCTTGCTGCTGGATCTCAAAGACCTGAAAGCACTGCTCAATCACCTCAAGGACAATCCGCAACTGTTGGGCGAAGACGCCGCGCTGTTCACCACCGGTTCCAGTCAGGCGCTGTTGCGGCGGCTGGCCACTCTGGAACAGCAG
This sequence comes from Pseudomonas sputi, assembly GCF_021603585.1. Taxonomy (GTDB): domain Bacteria; phylum Pseudomonadota; class Gammaproteobacteria; order Pseudomonadales; family Pseudomonadaceae; genus Aquipseudomonas; species Aquipseudomonas sputi. The sequence goes on from NZ_BQHI01000035.1 coordinate 31,060, forward strand.
GGCGCCGAAGCGTTGTTCGGCGAACCGGCCGTGCAACTGGAAGACATTCTGCAACCGGCCGCCGACGGCCGCGGTCGCATCCATCTGCTCGACGCCAGCCGTCTGGTGCACGAGGCGCCGAAGGTTTACGCGACCTTCCTGCTGTGGCTGCTGGCCGAGCTGTTCGAACAACTGCCGGAACGCGGTGATGCCGACAAACCGTTGCTGGCGTTGTTTTTCGATGAGGCGCATTTGTTGTTCGGCGACACGCCCAAGGCGTTGCAGGAACGGCTGGAGCAAGTGGTGCGGCTGATCCGTTCCAAAGGGGTGGGCGTGTATTTTGTCACCCAGTCGCCGGGCGACCTGCCGGACGATGTGCTGGCGCAACTGGGGTTGCGGATCCAGCACGGTCTGCGCGCGTTCACCGCCAAGGAGCAGAAGTCCCTGCGAGCGGTGGCAGATGGTTTCCGGCCGAATCCGGCGTTCGATACGTTGTCGGTGCTCACCGAGCTGGGGATTGGCGAAGCCCTGGTCGGCACCTTGCAAGAAAAGGGCACGCCGGAAAGGGTTCAGCGGGTGCTGGTGGCACCGCCGCAATCGCGGATCGGGCCGTTGACCGAGACCGAGCGCACGGTGCTGATTGCCGGTTCGCCGTTCAAGGGGCGGTATGACAAGCCGATCGACCGCGAGTCGGCCTATGAAATCCTGATGGGCCGCAAGGGGCTGGCGCCGGAGGCTGAAGCGGCGCCGGGTAAACCGGCGGCTGAAGAGCCGAGCCTGGCGGACAGGGCCGGAGAATTCCTCGGCACGGCGGCGGGGCAGGCGCTCAAGTCGGCGATGCGCCAGGCCGCGAATTCGCTGGGTAAGCAGTTGGTGCGCGGTCTGATGGGATCATTGCTCGGCGGCAGCAAACGCCGCTGATCAACAAGGCTCAGGTTTTGGGTTTGGCGTGGGCGGCCAGTCGTTCCAGCGCCGCCCGCAGATTCGGATCGCTGATGCCTTCGGCGGTGGCCTGGATGGTCGCCGCCGCATCCGTCGACAGATCGATCGTAGGGCCGCTCGCTTCGCGCTGGACGGTCGGTGGCCGCACGGCAAACTTGATCCGCGTCAGATTGGCGAATTCGTCGAACATCTGCAGTTGTCGTTGCAGACGTTTCTGCTGATAACGCAGGCGGGTGGCCCAATGGCCGTCGGTGACGATCAGCAGCAGCTCGCCTTCTCGCCACCTGGCCACGTGGCAATGCTCGCGGGCGGCAGGTTGCAGCTGGCTTTCGAGCAGACGTTGCAGATGGGCCAGGCGTTGGGCATGACCGAGGATGGCTTTCAACGGCCTGGCTTCGCGTAGCAGAACGGCGGGCGCTCTGGCTGTGAGAGGGCGAAATGCCATGATCTAGGACCTGAAGTTGTAGAGGCGCCATGGTAGCAGATGGCACCGGTTTCACTCGCCCATTGCTTTTATCCCTGCTTTGCCCATTAAATCAACGACTAACTTCTTCCCTGCATGGCTTGAAGTTGAGCAAAACGCCCCTATTTTAAGTGAGCCCCGTCAAAGCGCAGTGCCAGCATCGTGGAATATCCCCACTTTCCTCACCACCGTTTCCGGGTAGAATGCTCGTTCGCATGCGGCCATGAGGGCTGCACGGGCGACTCACGGGGCCGCCCTCCATCCCTTTAGTGTGGAAGATCCTGCCGATATGTTTGCGCCTTTGTTAAAGAAACTTTTTGGAAGCAAGAACGAGCGTGAAATCAAACGCATGCTCAAGACGGTGCAGCTCGTCAATGCCTTCGAAGAGAAGATGGTCGCCCTCTCGGACGACCAACTGCGCGCCAAGACCGCAGAGTTCAAAGACCGCATTGCCAAGGGGGAGACCCTCGACAAGCTGTTACCGGAAGCCTTTGCAGTTGCCCGCGAAGCCGGCAAGCGGGTCATGGGCATGCGCCACTTCGACGTCCAGCTGATCGGCGGCATGACCCTGCATGAAGGCAAGATTGCCGAAATGCGCACCGGTGAAGGCAAGACTTTGGTGGGTACCTTGGGCGTTTACCTCAACGCGCTGTCCGGCAAGGGCGTGCACGTTGTGACCGTGAACGATTACCTGGCTCGCCGGGACGCCAACTGGATGCGTCCGCTGTATGAATTCCTCGGTCTGAGCGTCGGCATCGTGACGCCGTTCCAGCCGCCGGAGGAGAAACGCGCTGCCTACGCCGCCGACATCACCTACGGCACCAACAACGAATTCGGGTTCGACTACCTGCGCGACAACATGGCGTTCAGCATGGAAGAAAAATTCCAGCGCGAACTCAACTTTGCCGTGATCGACGAAGTCGACTCCATCCTTATCGACGAAGCGCGTACCCCGCTGATCATCTCCGGTCAGGCCGAGGACAGCTCCAAGCTGTACATGGAGATCAATAAACTGATCCCGCAGCTGGAACTGCACGTTGAAGAAGTCGAAGGCGAAGTCACCAAGGCTGGTCACTACACCATTGACGAGAAGACCCGTCAGGTCGAACTCAACGAAGCCGGTCACCAGTTCATCGAAGACATGCTCACCCGCGTCGGCCTGCTGGCTGAAGGCGAGAGCCTCTACTCGGCGCACAACCTGGGTCTGCTGACCCACGTCTATGCCGGTCTGCGTGCGCACAAGCTGTTCAACCGCAACGTTGAATACATCGTGCAGGACGGCCAGGTCGTGCTGGTGGACGAACACACCGGTCGTACCATGCCGGGCCGTCGTCTGTCCGAAGGCCTGCACCAGGCCATCGAAGCGAAGGAAGGCCTGAATATCCAGGCCGAGAGCCAGACCCTGGCCTCGACCACGTTCCAGAATTACTTCCGCCTGTACACCAAACTGTCCGGCATGACCGGTACCGCGGATACCGAAGCATTCGAATTCAACCAGATCTATGGTCTGGACGTTATGGTCATTCCGCCGAACAAGCCGTTGGCCCGTAAGGACTACAACGACCTGGTGTTCCTGACCGCCGAAGAGAAATACGCGGCAATCGTCAATGACATCAAGGAAAGCATGGCCGCCGGCCGTCCGGTGCTGGTGGGTACTGCGACCATCGAAACCTCCGAGCACATGTCCGCATTGCTCGTGAAGGAAGGCATCGAACACAAGGTTCTGAACGCCAAGTTCCACGAAAAAGAAGCTGAAATCATTGCGCAGGCCGGTCGTCCGGGCGCCCTGACCATCGCCACCAACATGGCCGGTCGTGGTACCGACATTCTGTTGGGCGGCAACTGGGAAGTTGAAGTCGCGTCGCTGGAAAACCCGACCCCTGAGCAGATCGCCCAGATCAAGGCCGACTGGCAGAAGCGTCACCAGCAAGTGCTGGAGTCCGGCGGTTTGCAGGTGATCGCGTCCGAGCGTCACGAATCCCGTCGTATCGACAACCAACTGCGTGGCCGAGCCGGCCGTCAGGGGGACGCCGGTTCCAGCCGCTTCTACCTGTCGCTGGAAGACAGCCTGATGCGCATCTTCGCTTCCGACCGGGTGAAGAACTTCATGAAGGCCTTGGGCATGCAGCCTGGCGAAGCCATCGAGCACCGCATGGTGACCAACGCCATCGAGAAGGCACAGCGCAAGGTAGAAGGCCGCAACTTCGACATTCGCAAGCAACTGCTCGAGTTCGACGACGTCAACAACGAACAGCGTAAAGTGATCTATCACATGCGTAACACGTTGCTGGCTGCGGACAACATCGGCGAAACCATCGCTGACTTCCGTCAGGATGTCCTGAACGCCACTGTCAGCGCGCACATTCCGCCGCAATCGCTGCCAGAGCAGTGGGACGTGGCCGGTCTGGAAGCGTCGATTGCCAGCGATTTCGGCGTGAAGCTGCCGATCCAGCAATGGCTCGATGAAGACGATCACCTGTACGAAGAAACCCTGCGCGAGAAGCTGATGAACGAGCTGATCGCCGCGTACAACGAAAAAGAAGACCAGGCCGGCGCCGAAGCCCTGCGTTCGTTCGAGAAGCAGATCGTGCTGCGCGTTCTGGACGACCTGTGGAAAGACCACCTGTCGACCATGGATCACCTGCGTCACGGTATCCACCTGCGTGGTTATGCGCAGAAGAACCCGAAGCAGGAATACAAGCGCGAGTCCTTCAAGCTGTTCTCCGAACTGCTGGATTCGATCAAGCGCGACTCGATCCGTGTGCTGTCGCACGTTCAGGTTCGCCGCGAAGATCCGGTCGAAGAAGAGCAGCGCCTGCGTCAGGAAGCCGAAGCACTGGCCGCCCGCATGCAGTTCGAACACGCTGAAGCGCCAGGTCTGGAACAACCGGAAGCACTGGTGGGTGAGGAGGTCGATGTCGCCCTAGCTGCCGCCCCGGTGCGCAACGAGCAGAAGCTGGGCCGCAACGAACTGTGCTACTGCGGTTCGGGCAAGAAATTCAAGCATTGCCACGGGCAGATCCAGTAAACCCCGTTTCAATCGCTGAAATACCCGCGCCGCGACCGGCACCAGCCGTCGCGGCGTTTTGCCATTTACACCACCGTCACTACGCTTGGCGGTGCTGACATCATTGAGTAAGGAGCGCATTCATGGCTGTTGGTCTTGGTCCTTTGCCAACGTTGCACCCGGTTGCCGGTTTTGAACTCGGTATCGCTTCGGCCGGCATCAAGCGCCCGGGGCGCAAGGATGTCGTCGTGATGCGTTGCGCCGAAGGTTCCACGGTGGCGGGCGTGTTCACGTTGAACGCTTTCTGCGCAGCGCCGGTGATCCTGGCAAAGAAGCGCGTGCAGAACCCGGTGCGCTATCTGCTGACCAATACCGGTAATGCCAACGCCGGTACCGGCGAGCCAGGCCTGGCCGCCGCCGAGCGCACCACCGCCAAACTGGCCGAGCTGACCGGCGTGGATGCCAGCCAGATCCTGCCGTATTCCACCGGTGTGATCGGCGAACCGCTGCCGGTCGAGAAGATTGAAGGCGCCCTGCAGGCCGCGCTGGACGATCTGTCGGAAAACAACTGGGAAGCCGCCGCCACCGGCATCATGACCACCGACACCTTGCCAAAGGGCGCCAGCCGCCAATTCCAGCATGACGGCGTGACCATCACCGTCACCGGCATCAGCAAGGGCGCGGGGATGATCCGCCCGAACATGGCGACCATGCTCGGCTACATCGCCACCGACGCCAAAGTCTCCCGTGACGTGCTGCACAACCTGATGCTGGACGGCGCCAACAAGTCGTTCAACCGCATCACCATCGACGGCGACACCTCGACCAACGACTGCTGCATGCTGATCGCCACTGGCAAGGCGGCGCTGCCGGAAATCACCCGTGCCGAAGGCGAGCTGTTCGCCAAACTGAAACAGGCCGTGTTCGAGGTGTGCATGGATGTGGCCCAGGCCATCGTGCGTGACGGCGAAGGCGCGACCAAGTTCGTGACCGTTGAAGTCAACGGCGGCGGCAATCACCAGGAATGCCTGGACGTCGGCTACACCGTGGCTCACTCGCCGCTGATCAAGACTGCACTGTTCGCCTCCGACCCCAACTGGGGCCGCATCCTCGCCGCCGTCGGCCGTGCCGGCGTGCCGGACCTGGACGTCAGCAAGATCGACGTATTCCTTGGCGACGTGTGCATTGCCAGCCGTGGCGCCCGCGCCGCGACCTACACCGAAGCCCAGGGCTCGGCAGTGATGCAGCAAGAAGAGATCACCATCCGTATCGAACTGGGTCGCGGCGATTGCAGCGAAACCATCTGGACCACCGACCTGTCCCACGAGTACGTGAAGATCAACGCCGAATATCGCACCTGATCCCTGCCGAAGAGGGAGGTCTGCGGGCCTCCTTTTCTGCTGTCCCATGAAAGGACCCGAACATGAGCCTTCACCTGATCATTGGCGACAAACTGCTTTCCTCCTGGTCCCTGCGTGCGGCACTGGCGCTTGAACTGACCGGTGCGCCTTACACCGAAGAACTGGTCAGACTCGGCAAGCCCGACACTCGCGAGCGGCTGCTGGCGCATTCACCGACCGCCAAGGTGCCGTTGCTGAAAACCACCCGCGGCACCATTGCCGACTCTTTGGCAATTGCCGAATACCTGGCCGAACAGTTTCCTTCCGAGCAGCTCTGGCCGACCGATATCTTCGCCCGTGCCCAGGCGCGATCCGCCTGCGCACAGATGCACAGCGGCTTCTTCGCCATGCGCAATCACATGCCGTTCAACTTGAGCCACGATGCGCCGCTCAATCCGGTGCCGCCGGAGGTGAAGGTCGACATCGAACGCATGCTCGCGCTGTGGGCCGAATGCCGCGCTGCCGCGACCGAGCCTGGGCCTTACCTGTTCGGTCGGGTGTCGCTGGCCGATGCGTTCTTCGCGCCGATTGCCGTGCGCCTGCGCACCTATCAGGTGAAGTTGCCGGCCGAAGATCAAGCCTATGTTGAAACCGTCTACCAATGGCCAGCCTTCAAGGCCTGGCAAAAGGCTGGACTGGAGGAATTGCAGTCGTGAAACGTGTACACGTCGCCGCCGCCGTCATTCGTGACGGCAGTGGCAAGATTCTGATCGCCCGGCGTGCCGATACCCAGCATCAGGGTGGTCTCTGGGAATTTCCGGGTGGCAAGGTCGAGGCCGATGAGTCGGTGCAAACCGCGCTGGCCCGCGAACTGCACGAAGAGTTGGGCATCGTCGCCGGCGCTGCTCGGCCGCTGATCAAGGTGCGCCATGATTACCCGGACAAGCAGGTGTTGCTGGATGTCTGGGAGGTTTCAAGCTTCACTGGTGAGCCCCATGGCGCCGAAGGCCAGCCCTTGGCGTGGGTGACGGCGCGCGAGTTGGGCGACTATCAATTCCCGGCGGCCAACCAGCCTATCGTGGCGGCGGCGCGCTTGCCCGCCGAATACCTGATCACCCCGGAAGACCTGGAAACCCCGGCGTTGCTGCGCGGCATCCAGAAGGCGATTGCCGGTGGCATCAAGCTGATCCAGCTGCGTGCGCCCAATGGTTATGACCCGAAGTATCGCGACCTTGCGGTAGACGCAGTCGGCCTGTGCGCCGGCAAGGCGCAGTTGATGATCAAGGGCCCGTTCGAGTGGCTGGGCGATTTTCCGGCGGCCGGCTGGCACATCACCTCGGCACAGTTGCGCAAATACGCCGCCGCGGGGCGCCCGCTACCGGCGGAGCGCTGGCTGGCGGCTTCCTGCCATAACGCTGAAGAACTGGCGCTGGCCGAGCAGATGGGCGTGGATTTCGTCACCCTGTCGCCGGTACAGCCGACCCTGACTCACCCGGATGCACAGCCGTTGGGCTGGGAACAGGCATCGACGTTGATCGAAGGCTTTAGTAAACCGGTGTTTCTGCTGGGTGGAGTCGGCCCAGCAGAGCGCGAGAAAGCGTGGAACGCCGGGGCTCAGGGTGTGGCGGGAATTAGAGCGTTCTGGCCTGAGGCCTGACGCTTCAGTGACGCTGATGGCCCCTTCGTCAGCAAGCCCGCTCCCACAGTTGATCGAGTTCTTCCCGTTGGAATGCAATCAACTGTGGGAGCGGGCTTGCTCCGGGCGGCGTTCCGACGAAGACGTCCTGACAGTCGTTACTGATCTGAAGGTTTCGCCGCCGGTTGCCACAGGATTTCTGCAACACCCTGGCGCCGCGCAATCAATCTGGCCGCGACAAATAACAGATCCGACAAGCGATTGATATACGCCAGGCCAACCCCGCCCAACGGTTCGATCGCATTCAAATGCTGACAACGCCGTTCGGCACTGCGCGCCTGGCTGCGGCAGACATGGGCCTGGGCAATCAGCATCGAACCGCCCGGCAAAATGAAATTCTCCAGCGGCCCCAATTCCTCGTTCCAGACATCGATGGCGGCTTCCAGCCGTTCGATTTCTGCTGTGTTCAATGCCTGATACTCCGGCATCGCCAGTTCACCGCCAAGGTCGAATAACCGGTGCTGGCAGGGCGCCAACACGTCGATCAGTTCGTTCAGTCCGGGGCAGGTTTCGCGCTCGGCGATCAACCCGGCCAGCAGCACGCCGACCTGACTGTTGAGCGTATCGACCTCGCCAATGGCTTCGATGCGCGGGTGATCCTTGGGCACCCGGCGGCCGTCGCCGAGTCCGGTTTCGCCCTTGTCGCCGGTGCGGGTGTAGATCTTCGACAAGCGAAAGCCCATGGTTTACCTCGGTAGTTGATTGGTTTCGGCGGCGATGGGCGCCGGTTGCGCCAGCGGCAGGCGCAGGGTGAAACAGGTGCCTTGCCCCGGCGCCGACTGCACTTCCATCTGCCCTTTGTGGTTGTTGGTAATGATGAAGTACGACACCGACAGCCCGAGGCCCGTGCCCTGGCCGATTTCCTTGGTGGTGAAGAACGGCTCGAAGGTACGCTTGCGCACGTTCTCGCTCATGCCGATGCCGTTGTCCTCGACCTGAATCTCGGCCCAGGGCGGATTGAGCCGGGTGCGCAGGGTGATTCGCCCCGGCTCACTGTCATCTTCGCGCTGGTGAATCGCCTGCGCGGCGTTTTTCAACAGGTTGAGCAGCACCTGCTCGAGTTCGTTGGCGGTGCCGGGCACCGGGCCCAGTGCCGGATCGAACTGGCGGATGATTGCCTGACCCTTGAAGTCGAAACCGATGGCCAGGTCGAAGTCGTTGCCGGCGATCTCCACGGCTTGATCGATCAGCGCCGGCAGGTCGCACGGCGCCATCTGGCGGTTGCTGCGACGACTGAAGCTGAGCATGTGCGTGACGATTTTTGCCGCGCGGGCACCGGCCTGCTGGATGCCGTCGAGCAGTTGCGGAACTTCCCGGCTTTGCAGGTAGCGGTTCACGGTGTCGAGTTCGATGCCCAGTTGCTCGGCCTGCTCAAGGTTCTTCGGCAGGTCGGGCGACAGGCGTCGGCGAATGTTCTGCACGTTGTGCAGGATCGCCCCCAGCGGGTTGTTGATCTCGTGGGCCATGCCGGCGGCGAGTCCACCGACCGACAGCATTTTTTCCGACTGCACCATCATTTCTTCCAGCGACAGGCGCTGGGTGATGTCGTCGATCCGGATCACCACGCCGCGCCCGGCGCCGCCCATCAACGGATAGAAGGTCAGGGCGTAGTGCTTGGGCTCGTCGTCCTTGAACCACGTCACCCGTTCGATTTTCGCCACCGTGTGTTGTTCGACGGTCTGCTTGAGTTGCGGCAGGAACGGCTTGAGCGGCTCGAAAGCGAGGAAAATCGGCTGGTTCAGCGCTTCGTCCAGTCGTGTACCGGATAGCGCGCTGGCCTCCTGGTTCCATTGTGTGACGTAGAGCTGTTCGTCGAGGGCGATCAGCGCCGAAGGCATGGAGTCGATGATGCTGTTGAGGTAGTTCTGGAACCCGGTGAGTTTTTTCTCGATCTTGCTGCGCACCTGGACTTCCAGCTCCAGCTTGCGGTTGGTGTGGCGGGTTTCTTCGGCCAGACCCTGGGCCTGATCGTAGGCCGCCTGGGAATCGTCGCGGGCGCGTTTGAGCTGCTGCTCTCGGGCCTCGATGCGCGACAGCATGGTGTTGAACGCCTCGGCGAGACTGCCGATTTCGTCGTGGTTACCCCGGGAGGCGCGCAGCGCGTAGTTCTCTTCTCGAGTCACCTGGCGGGAAAGTTCTTCCAGTTGATGGATCGGCCGGGTAATCAGGCGTTTGATCTGCCGGGCGATGACCAGCCACAGCAGCACACTGAAAATCAGAATCCCCAGACTGGCCGTGAGTGTACCGGTGTAGAACGCCATCGGCAGTTCGCTGCTGGCCACCAACAGCAGGTGTCCCGGGGCAGTACCGGGGCGGGGCAGGGTGATCAACTGGTTGCTGCGAAACTCGGTCAGTTGCCAGGCTTCGATGTGCCGGTAGCGTTCCGGCAAGTTGAGTTTGTCGCCGTGCTGCAATTGCGCCAGACGTTCGCCTTTGCCGTCATATAAAGCGGCGGCGCGCAGCGGGGAATAGCTGTCGAGTTCCTTGAGCAGGCGCTCGGCGCTTTGTGGCGACTGCAAGGCGTCGGCCACCAGGCTCGGGTTGGACACCAGCCGGCCGATGGTCTGCAATGCCTGGGGCGCCATGCTTTCCTGGGATATGTAGTAGGCAGCGCTGATAAAAGTCAGGTTGGCGACCAGCAACACAGTGGTCAACAGCACCAGCAGGGCGGCCAGCAGTTTCTGGCCGACCGGCAGGTTTTCAAGACGCTGGCGCAATGGCATCAGGTTTATCGCAGCAAAGGAACAAGTGGCCAGCGTAGCCGCTGCTCAGTCGACGGGCAATCCGAGACTGTGCAGATGAGCGGTCAAGCGCTGCTGCAATTGCTTGAGATGCGGCAGGTTCAACTGATGACGCTCCGCAACCTTGCAGGCATGGCCGAGCAGATAGCTGATCTCGGTGCGGCGTTGACTGGCCACGTCCTGATACATGGACGAGAAATTCGCTGCCGTGGCCTGGATCACCCGTTCGACTTCCTGTTGCAGGTTATCCGCTGCTGCCGGTTGCCCGCAGCGTTCGAGCAGTTCGGTCAATTCGCTGCAAAGGGTGGCGACTTCGCAGTGATGTTGCTGCAAGCCACCGTTGCGGCAGTCGTGCAGCACCGTCAGCGGATTGATCGCACAGTTGAGCGCGAGTTTGCGCCACAGGCGAGTGAGGATGTCGGCGCTCCATTCGTGTGGGATTTTGGCCGCATCGAGATCGTCCAGCCAGACCGGCGCCACCGGATGACCGGCATCCCCCAGCCAGGTGTAACCATGGCCGGCGAACACGACGCGCCAGTCGCCATCGCGGAACGCGCCTTCGGTGCTGGAGGCGCTGATGCAGCGGGCCTGTGGAACTTGCGCGGCGACCGCTTCCTGGCTGCCGAGGCCGTTCTGCAAAAGAATCAGTTCGGCGTCCGGTGCCAGGCGATGGGCAAGCCCGGCCACCGCAGCTTCGGCGTCGTAGGCCTTGCAGGCCACCAGCAGGCGGCGGATCGGCCCGGGACTGTCCGGGGTTTCCCCGGGGATGGCGTAACGGCTGGCCACGCCTTGTTCGACGAGGGTCAGGCCGCCGGCCGTTGCATAGTCGTGCAGGCGGTCGATGTCGCGCAGAATCAGCCGGACCGGCAATCCGGCCCGGGCCAGGCGCGTGGCCCAGAGCGTGCCGAGACTTCCGGCACCGAGGACATGCCAGGGGGTGGACATCAGTTTTTCACTCGGTAAGGTACAGGCATGCAAGGCTCGCCGTGTCGGTAGGAAAAGACCCGTTATAATGAGCCCGATTTTAACCGCAAGCCAAGCGCGCCGCGTCCCGTACGAGCGCGCCTTTTTATTGGAGAGATTACATGCCGTCGTTCGACGTGGTATCCGAACTGGACAAACACGAACTCACCAACGCGGTCGAGAACGCCGTGAAGGAACTCGATCGTCGTTATGACCTGAAAGGCAAGGGCAGCTTCGAATACAAGGAAAAGGACCTGACCGTCCACCTGACCGCTGAAGCTGATTTCCAGCTGGAAGCGATGATCGAGATCCTCAAGCTGGCCCTGGTCAAGCGCAAGATCGACGTGCAGTGCCTCGAAGTCAAAGACTCCTTCGCCTCGGGCAAGCTGATGAAGCAGGACGCCGTCCTCAAGGAAGGCATTGATAAGGAGCTGGCGAAGAAAATCGTCGGCCACATCAAGGAAGCCAAGCTCAAGGTGCAGGCTGCCATTCAGGGCGAGCAGGTGCGTGTGACCGGCAAGAAGCGTGACGACCTGCAGGAAGCCATCGCGGCCCTGCGTGCCAAGGAATTCGGCATGCCACTGCAGTTCAACAACTTCCGCGACTAAGCTTTTTCGGTCGGGAACCTCTCGGCGTTTACAGCGTCCGAGGCCCAAGCAACGGCAGAAACGATTGAGCCCTGTTCGGCTCGGTCTTTCTGCCGCTGGTTTTTTACAGCCCGGGAAGCCGGCAATCAGGAGATAAAAGATGGATTTGAATGCTGAGGTGGACAACCTGGTCAAGGCGTCCCAGGCGTGGATTCCGATGATCATGGAATACGGCAGTCGTGTGCTGCTGGCGGTTATTACCCTGGCCATCGGCTGGTGGCTGATCAACAAGGTCACGCAAAAGCTCGGCGGCCTGCTGGCCCTGCGCAATGCCGACCTGGCGCTGCAAGGTTTCATCAGCAGCCTGGCCAATATCATTCTCAAAGTGCTGCTGATCGTCAGCGTGGCGTCGATGATCGGCGTCGAAACCACCTCGTTCGTCGCGGCGATCGGTGCGGCCGGCCTGGCCATCGGTCTGGCATTGCAGGGCAGCCTGGCGAACTTCGCCGGCGGCGTGCTGATTCTGCTGTTCCGTCCGTTCCGCATCGGTGACTGGATCGAAGCCCAGGGTGTGGCGGGTACCGTCGACAGCATTCAGATCTTCCACACTGTGCTGCGCACCGGCGACAACAAGACCATCATCGTACCGAACGGCAACCTGTCGAACGGCATCATCACCAACACCAACCGTCAGCCGACCCGCAAGGTTGTGTTCGACGTAGGTGTGGATTACGCAGCCGATCTGCAAAAGGCCCGTCAGGTGCTGCTGGATCTGGCCAAGGATGAGCGCGTTCTGCAGGATCCGGCGCCTCAAGCTGTTATTTCGACGCTGGGTGACAGTTCGATCACTGTTTCCCTGCGGGTCTGGGTGAAAACGGCGGATTACTGGGATGTGATGTTCATGTTTAACGAGCAGTCGCGTGATCGTTTAAAGACTGCCGGCATTGATATCCCGTTTCCGCAGCGAGTGATTCGTGTGGTTCAGGAGTCGGTGGTGTAATGATAGGTTGCTAATTAATTGCCTGACTTATCGGTCAGGCAATTAACGCAAAAGCAAAGCAACAAAAAAGGCCCATCCGAAGATGGGCCTTTTTGTTGTTACCGCAAACTAAATGTTGGCGATTACAAGATCGACAGTGGGTAGTCGACGATCAGACGGAACTCTTTGATATCGCCTTCGCCTTGGTCAGCGTTAGCAAAGTGCCAGGCCTGACGAATACGGAAGGACAGGTCTTTGGCCGGGCCAGACTGAACTACGTATTTGGCTTCGAAGTTGGTTTCGTTGTGTTTGCCATCTTCGCCATACAGACCAGCGTAGGCGCTGCCTGCTGGAGTGTGGGTGCCGTCGATGTCCCAACCTTTCACGTAACGGGTCATGAAGCTCAGACCTGGTACGCCGTACTCGGCCATTTTCAGATCGTAACGGATCTGGGCCGACTTCTCGCCAGGGGCGTTGAAGTCAGAGTACTGGATGGAGTTGGCGAGGAAGATCGAGTCGCCGCCACGGTTGTTCTTGCCCACGCCGATGTAGTCGAACGGAGTGTCGCCGTTGACCTTCTGGAAGGCCAGGGTGATGGTGTGCGCTTTCAGGAACGAGAGAGCGGTGGCCAGGGAGAACGCGGTGTTGCTGATGTCACCGGCTTTCGCGCTTCCGGTGTCGGTGGTGCGATAGATGTTGAAGTCGGTGTTCAGCGAAGTGTCACCACCAAATGGAGTGGTCAGGTTCACGTTGGCGTAGTACTGGTTCCAGATATCTTCCAGTTTGGCGCCGTAGAGCGATGCGCTCAGGTTTTCGGTGATGCCGTACTTGCCACCGAAGTAGTCGATGGTGTTGGCTTCAACACCAGCGTAGGTCGCGTACAGACCACCTTCACGGGAGTTACGGTCCTGGCTGGTTGCCGAGTAGAAGTGACCGGCTTCGAGGTCAAGGTCTTTGATCTCACTGCTCTGCAGTTGGAAACCGCTGGCAGTTTGCGGAAGGATACGGGAGCCGCCGACAGCGAACACCGGAGCGGTGCTAGGCTGCATGTCACCGACTTTCAGCTCGGTTTTCGATACGCGGAACTTGATGGCAGCGCCGGCTTTGCCTTGGCTGTCGTCAGGGTCGCGGGAACCGTTTGCATTGAATTCGTTGCTGCGGCTCATGTTGCCGGAGCCGCTGGTGCCAGCACCACCGTCCAGTTTGATGGCCAGGTAACCGAATGCATCAACGCCGACGCCAACAGTACCTTTGGTGTAACCGGAACTGAAGTTGCCCCAGATACCTTGGGTCCAGTCTTTTACGTCACGGGCACCGTCTTTGTTGTCACGGTTGAAGTAATAGTTGCGAATCAGCAAATCAGCTTTCGCGTCTTCAACAAAGCCTTTGGCTTCAGCCTGGTCACTTACGAACGGTGCGGCCGTAGCCATCTGAGTACTGGCTGCTGCTGCAACTGCCAGTGCGATCATGCTCCACTTCATCACGCGCATCGTGATTTGCTCCTTTGGTTTTAGAAGAGTACTGCCGTCCCACCTGTTTTATTATCTGGGCGGCTCTTTCTTTTTGTGTCGGCGCAAACTTATATCACGCCGACCATGTTGGCGATACTTGCGCATCCAACCTTTCGGCTTCTTTACGAGCGTGTCGCAATCGGCTTGGTAGATGTCGCAAATTTACAGTCCAAATGCAATGGGACTGACAACTTCAGCGCTGTTTTACAGCGCTTGAGCATCGGTAAAAAAGAGTCCCTTGGCAAAACGCTTGAATCTCCATCGGGCAGCCCTGCCACTGTTTTTATGGGGCTCAAGGCATCCACTTCTTGTGGTGCGCTTATAGTCCATATGGGTATGAATGCAACAAGCGTGCACAAACCGCTGAATTGTTCCGGTTTTTTTCAAGGTGCTCGTCTGATGCTGTAAAAACCTCATAAAACCGGGGGGCGCGAGGGCCTTTCGAACAGGCTTGACGCCATCCTTCGCATGGTGTTGCTCCCTGAAAGTCGCAGCGCGACAACCAAAAACGTTACCGGTTCACCCCGTTGGTGAGTATTCGGCGGATGCCCGACCCACTGAGCGTAGACGTGCTGTGCGGTTTTGGTGCAAAAAATTTCAATGGCTTTACCGAATCCATCTAGTCGAGCCGTTGATGCTGCGTGAACCCTGCGTCCTGAACCGTTCGTTTCACCCCGTTCGAAGACGGTTCGGGTTCCGTACTGGTGCGCTCGTGCCGTAAATGTCCTATTGCAGGGCGTCGCAGATCCTTGCCGTGGCGCATTCGCCGTGAAGGACGCCGCAATCGCAGGTATGCTGCCGTCCAGTCGCCTGGCGCGCTGCTTTCACTGCGGGGCGCTAAGCTGAAAACAGGTCATTTCGCCGGGAGTGCGCGCAGTGTTTGCTTTAGACCCACGACTTCAACAGGACACGCTGACCATCGGCGATTTCCCGCTGTGCCGACTGCTGTTGTCCAACGACGCCAACTACCCGTGGTTCATCCTGGTGCCACGTCGGGACGATATCAGCGAGTTGTTTCAGTTGGATGTCGCCGACCAGCAGCGGTTGTGGCAGGAAACCACGGCCCTGGCCGAGGTGCTCAAGGATTCCTTCGACGCTGACAAGATGAATGTCGCGACCTTGGGGAATGTCGTCAGTCAGCTGCATATGCATGTGATCGTGCGTAAGCGGGACGATGCCGCCTGGCCGGCACCGGTATGGGGCAGGCACCCCGCCAAGCCTTACAGTGCCGAGCAAGTGGTCGCGATCCGCGAGCGCCTGCGTCTGGTACTGGACGAAGATTTCACCTTTCTGGAGAGCTGAGTCATGAGCCTTGAACAACGTGTTACCGAGCTGGAAAGCCGCCTGGCGTTTCAGGACGACACCATTCAGGCATTGAACGATGTGCTGGTGGAGCAGCAGCGAGTGGTCGAGCGTCTGCAGTTGCAGATGGCGGCTGTGCTCAAGCGCCAGGAAGAGATGGTGGGCCAGATCGGATCCTTTGAAGAGGATGCGCCGCCGCCACACTATTGAGAGCTGGGTGGGCATGTTCCCGTGAATAAAAAAACCGCGAACAGCCAGGCTGTTCGCGGTTTTTTAGTGCCAGGAGGCGTGAATCAGCGACGCGGCAGGGCGGCGATCACGTCTTCGGCCTGCAGGCCCTTGTCACGGTTCATCACCGAGAACTCCACACGCTGGCCTTCGACCAGAACGCGGTGACCTTCGCCACGGATGGCGCGAAAGTGCACGAAAATATCATCGCCGGAATCCCGGGAGATAAAACCGAAGCCCTTGGAAGTGTTGAACCACTTGACGGTGCCGGTATCGCGGTTGCTCATGTCGTAGCTTTGCGCGGCGGCGGCCGGTGAGGATTTGTAGAAGCTGACGGCCAGGTGCAGCACCACGGCGACCAGTGCGATCACCAGGCTGAACAGCACGGCTGGCTGGCCGGCGATGACAGGCATCGGCGCGATCAGGGTCAGGGTTTGCAGGACAACGGTCAGGACCAGCAGGGCGCTGACCAGGTTTTGCAGATGCTGGCGCGGACCTTTGTTCCAGTAAGGGATGACTGGCGCAAGGATCAGGTTCAGCAGGCCGAAAAAGGCCAGGTAAAGTGCATCGGGTTGTTGCAGGTAAGGTACCGCTTCGGACTTCAGGCTAGGTATGAAGGACAGCAGCAAGGCTGCTGCGCCCATTAGCAGGTGGACGATTTTCAACATTTTTATTGACTCACGTTATGACGGCTCACAAGGAAGAGCTGAAGGCGCACGGTTCGCTTCGGAACAAAAAGAGGCGTTGGACACGTACCCGGCATCAGCCTATGCGCAGGCCCGGAAAACGGGGCGTAGCGACACACTGCCTATTTAACAGCAAAGCCTGCGGGTACTCAAATTACGCCGGCCAGCGGCAGGCGTCGGACGATTTTTCGCGTCTATCG
>NZ_BQHI01000036.1 GCF_021603585.1 Pseudomonas sputi
AACGGATGAGATTCGCCAGCGATGTCGATCTGCAATGTGCAGGCGCTTTTGTCGATCAGAAACGAGAACAGCCGGATCAGCGGATACACCGTCGGCCGTCCGCCGACGATACCGGTCAGCCCCGGCGCCATGCCGGTCGCGGCCTGGGCGATCTCCCGGGAAAACAGGATCAGCGCCTGTTTGCTCGGGTGGCGCACGGCGAGCTTGATCACCACTTCACGGCTGTCGCGGCGCTGGCCGTGAGGGCCGTAGGTGGCTTCGCTGCCGAGCAGTTCGACATCGGTTTCGGTGTACGGTCCCAAGCCATTGTGTTCGAGCATTTCCGAGGTTTTGTCGAGGATCGCCTGACTGACGCGCCGGGCTTTTTCCACGGCATCGATGCCGGCGATCAGGCAACTGGCGGTGCAACGGAAACCGTCCGGATACGTGGCGCTGACCTTGTATTGGCCGCTGGGTGGCAAGCCTTTGGCGCCGTGGACCCGCACGGCGTTCTTGCCTTGTTGCTGGAGTTTGACCTGACTGAAATCGCAGACCACATCGGGCAACAGATAAGCCTGCGGATCGCCGATTTCGTAGAGCATCTGTTCGCCAACGGTCAGCGGCGTGACCAGTCCGCCGGAGCCTTCGGGTTTGCTGACGATGAACTGACCATCGGCGTTGACCTCGACGATCGGGAAACCGATGTGTTCGTAGTCCGGTACGTCGCGCCAGTCGGTGAAGTTACCGCCGGTGCACTGCGCGCCACATTCGATGATGTGCCCGGCCAGGGCGGCTTGTGCGAGTTTGTCGTAGTCGTGCCAGGACCAGCCGAATTCATGCACCAGGGCTGCGCTGACCACGGCGCTGTCGACCACCCGGCCAGTGATGACGATGTCAGCCCCCAGGCGCAAGGCTTCGACGATGCCCGGTGCACCGAGGTAGGCATTGGTCGACACGCACATCGGAGGCAGCGGGGCGCCGCTGAACATTTCGGTGATGCCCTGGGTGGCGAGTTGTTTGAAGTGGGGTTGCAGGTCATCGCCCGACAGCACGGCGATTTTCAGCGATACGCCGGCCTTGTCGCAGGCTGCTTGCAGGGCGGCGGCGCAGGCCTTGGGATTGACCCCGCCGGCATTGCTGATGACGCGAATGTTTTGTTCGGCCAGTTGTGGCAACAGAGGCGTGAGGACTTCGATGAAGTCTGCGGCAAATCCGGCCTGCGCATCCTTCATGCGCGCGCCGGCCATGATCGACATGGTTATTTCGGCCAGGTAGTCGAAGACCAGATAATCCAGCTGTCCTGCGGCCACAAGCTGCGCGGCGGCGGTCGAGGTGTCTCCCCAGAATGCGCTGGCGCATCCGATGCGAACCGTGGTGGGCATTTTGATCTCCGACTCAGGAACCTGTGACAGAAGTGCGTCGAGACTACCAAGCAAGCGCTTGGTTTGTAAACGCCCGGAATTATCTTCTGCCCAAGCGCTTGCTTGGTCATCGCCAGCGGCTTAAATTGCCGGCGCAACCCCGCCGTTTCTGCGGCGTACGGTGCATTTGACTGATCGACTGTAGGAGAGAACGGGTGGACGAGCAAAAAGCCCTGAAGGTCATGCGTGAACTGGTCGATGCCGGCCAGTTGACCGATCCGGACAGCGCTCGCGGCAAATTGCTGCAAGTGGCGGCCCACCTGTTCCGCAACAAGGGCTACGAGCGCACCACGGTGCGCGATCTGGCCGGTGCCGTGGGCATCCAGTCCGGCAGCATCTTTCATCACTTCAAGAGCAAGGATGAAATCCTGCGCGCAGTGATGGAAGAAACCATCCGCTATAACACCGCGCTGATGCGTGCGGCCCTGGCTGACGCGGCCGATGTGCGCGAGCGGGTGTTGGCGCTGATCCGCTGCGAATTGCAGTCGATCATGGGCGGCAGTGGCGAGGCGATGGCGGTGCTGGTGTATGAATGGCGCTCGCTGTCCGAGGACGGTCAGGCCAAAGTGCTGGCGCTGCGGGACATCTACGAAGACCTCTGGCTGCAAGTGCTGGGCGAGGCCAAGGAGGCGGGGTTCATCCGGGGCGACGTGTTCATTACCCGACGTTTTCTCACGGGCGCGCTGTCCTGGACCACCACCTGGTTCCGTGCCGGCGGTAGCCTGAGCCTGGATCAACTGGCCGAAGAGGCGCTGATTCTGGTGCTCGAAGAGCGCTAGGCGCTTTCTATCGGGTCGGGAAACTGGCTAACTTGGCGAAACCGCCTAGCTTGAATGCAATGATTGGTATTTTTTCGGGGAGTGGGGTGTTTTGAAGTCTTCGCCAATTCGGACGGCCGCCGGGCTGATGCTCGCAGCGCTGGCTGCATTATGGGTATTGCCTGCTCCGGCAGCGCAAGTGATTCGGGTAGGCGCGGCGCATTTTCCGCCTTACACCATTCGCCCGGAAAACGGCGCGGACACCGGTCTGCTGCCGGAACTCGTCGCGGCCTTGAACAGCGCCCAGAGCGACTATCGTTTCGAACTGGTGCCCACCTCGATTCCTCGCCGGTTCGGCGATTTCAAGGATGGCCGCACCGACATGGCGATCTTCGAAAACCCGGAGTGGGGCTGGAAAGACATTCCCCACACCACCGTCGATATGGGGCTTGAGGACGCAGAAATTTTCGTCGCGCAGAACAAGCCCGGTCGCCAGCAGAATTACTTCGCCGATCTCAAGGGTAAACGGCTGGCGCTGTACAGCGGCTATCACTACGAATTCGCCAATTTCAATGCCGATCCCAAGTACCTCGCTGAAACCTACAGCGCCACGCTGACCTATTCCCACGACAGCAACCTGTTGATGGTCTTGCGCGGGCGAGCGGACGTTGCGTTGGTGACCCGTTCGTATCTGTTTGATTACCTGCTGCGCAACGAAAAGGTGCGCGACGAGTTGCTGGTGTCGCAACGCATCGACCAGATCTACCACCACTACGCGATTCTCAGTCCGAAGGCACCGATCACCGGCGAAGCGTTCGGCAAACTGCTGCAAGGGCTGCGCGACAACGGGCAGATGCTGAAGATCTTCGATCCGTACAAGATTGCCGTGTTGCCAGTGCCGCATCAGTGATCGGCGGTTTTTCGCGTTCGGCCTAAATTTCCCGCTCCGGCTCACGTCCCATCGTTGAACTGTCGACGATTATCGTGAGCCCGACCCATGTCCAATCTGAATGACCTGACTGCCCTGGCCCTGCCCTCGGGCAGCCAACTGGTAGCCGATGCCACCGAAAGCCGTCTGAGCCTGAGCCTGGACGGGCAACCGCTGATTCGCCTGCGCCTCGACCGTGAAGGCCGGGGGCCGATCCAGATCGATGAACGCTATGCGCTGCCACCCGGTCAGGCGCTGTGGGCGGCCTGTTATTGGCTGTTTGCCCGTGATCCGGCGTGTCAGCAATTGATCTGGCAACTGGATCAATCGCCAACCGAAGCCTTGCTCAGCGGTTTGCTGGTGGCCACTGAAGTGGCGGGTGAATATTGCTGTGAACGCACGCTGTTCTGGCAACTGCCGCAACCGTGGCTGGGCACTTCGCTGACGGGCAGTTATCCGCAGCAGATGGTCATCAGCAACGGCAAGCGTCATCCGCTGCGACCGGTCAAACCGCGTGGCGAGGTTTATCGGCGTTTCGATGCGCGTCTCGGTGCCTGGATCTCTTTGCGAAC
The DNA here is from genome assembly GCF_021603585.1 of Pseudomonas sputi. Lineage (GTDB taxonomy): Bacteria > Pseudomonadota > Gammaproteobacteria > Pseudomonadales > Pseudomonadaceae > Aquipseudomonas > Aquipseudomonas sputi. The sequence goes on from NZ_BQHI01000036.1 coordinate 3,659, forward strand.
AGTGGAGATCGAGCAGGATCTGGCGCGCTTCAATCGCTGGCAGAACAGTCCGCGAGTCGCCAGTTTCTGGCAGGAAGAGGGCAGCCTCGAACAGCATCGCGAGTACCTGAGCAAACTCGACGCCGATCCGCATACGCTGACGTTGATCGGTTGTTTCGACGACCAGCCGTTCGCCTATTTCGAAGCCTATTGGGCCAAGGAAGATCGCATCGCGCCGTTCTATGACGCCGACAATTACGATCGCGGCATTCACATGCTGGTCGGGGAAGAAAATCATCGCGGCCCGCACAAAGTGGCGAGCTGGCTGTCGGCGCTGGTGCACTACCTGTTTCTGGATGATCCGCGCACTCAGCGTGTCGTCGCCGAACCGCGTGCCGACAACGCGAAGATGATCGGCCACATGCACAACCAGTGCTTCCACTGCGAAAAGGAATTCGACTTCCCGCACAAGCGCGCGGCGCTGATGATCCTGGGGCGCGAGCGGTTTTTTGATCGCTGCAAACTGGTGTGATTTCTCGCTGAAACAAAAAAGATCGCAGCCCTTCAACGAAGGCTGCGATCTTTTTTTTGCGCTGCTTTGGCTCAGCGACGGTTTGCGGTCACCGCATCGGCGCGGCTGCCGGACACCTTGCGGCAATGCACCAGCGCATCGCGAATCATGAAGTTGACCAGGGTCGGCGAAACGCCGAGTTCCTTGGCGATGTCCTTCTGCGGCACGCCGTGCAGGCGGTACATCTCGAACGCATAGCGGGTGCGGCTGGGCAGCTCGGTCAGCGCATCGGCAATGTGTTCCAGGGTCGAGAAGTTGATGTGTGAGGTTTCCGGCGAAGCGCCCTGAATGACCACGTTCAACCCTTCCTCCTCGGGGCCGGCGTACTTCTGCTCCAGCGCCTGTTTGCGGTAGTGATCGATCGCCAGGTTGCGCACGATCTGGAACAGATAACTCAGCTGGGCCTTGATCGACGACGTGATCGGCGGTGCCGATTGCAGTCGGAAGAACGCATCCTGCACCACGTCTTCGGCGCGTGACCGGCAGCCGGTAATGCGGGCTGCAATCTTGACCAGAATCAGTCGATTGTCGACGAATGCCTGAAGTAGCGGTGAATCGCACCTGCTTGTGGATACTTGTTCCGTCATGGAAATCACCTTGCTGCCAATAGGTTAGTGGGACGCCTGAGGGGCGGGTCGTCCTACACATCGAGCGACAAATTATGTTGAATGATAATGATTGTCAATTGAGAAAGAGAACTAATGATCCATAACAGTGCGATCTGAGAACTGCGACACGCTGCCGCACTTGCCCAAGCACCCAGCCCTGTTGGCGATCCAGCCTGCCGACTAATTATTTCAAGACGCCATCCGTTCTCATTGGTGAATGGATCCGGGCGCGCAGACCCGGATCTGCAGCATTCCAGTGCCTTGCACGGTCGGCGAAGACCGTGTCCCGCATGCCTTGCACGGGCATGCCGCCGCCAACCCGATTCCACCAGTAAGCCGAATTCAGGCAGGAAACCTCATGACCGACGCGTTCGAACTCCCCAGCACCCTGGTCCAAGCCCTTCAGCGCCGCGCGGCCCTGACGCCGGATCGGCTGGCCTTGCGCTTTCTCGCCGAAACCGAGGAACAGGCTGTGGTGCTCAGTTATCGCGAACTCGATCAACGCGCGCGCACCATTGCCGCCGCGTTGCAGGCCGAGGCCGGATTCGGTGATCGCGCGGTATTGCTGTTTCCCAGCGGCCCGGATTACGTCGCAGCGTTCTTCGGTTGCCTGTACGCGGGCGTGATCGCGGTGCCGGCCTACCCGCCGGAATCGGCCAAGCGTCACCATCAGGAACGCCTGCTGTCGATCATCGCCGACGCCGAGCCGCGCCTGCTGCTGACCAGCGCCGATCTGCGCGAGGCCTTGCAGCAAATCGACAGCGCGCCGCCGCTGTTGTGCGTCGATACCCTCGACGCTGCGCTGGCCGAACGCTGGGTCGAGCCGGCCTTGCCGCCAGACCACATCGCCTTCCTGCAATACACCTCCGGTTCCACCGCGCTGCCCAAAGGTGTGCAGGTCAGCCACGGCAATCTGGTGGCCAACGAACTGCTGATCCGCTACGGTTTCGGTATCGACGTAAACCCCGACGACGTGATCGTCAGCTGGCTGCCGCTGTACCACGACATGGGCCTGATCGGCGGTCTGCTGCAACCGATCTTCAGTGGCGTGCCGTGCATTCTGATGTCGCCGGCGTATTTCCTCGGCCGGCCGTTGCGCTGGCTCGAAGCGATCAGCCAGTACGGCGGCACCATCAGCGGCGGGCCGGACTTCGCTTATCGTCTGTGCAGCGAGCGGGTCAGCGAATCGGCGCTGGAGCGTCTTGACCTGAGCCGTTGGCGCGTCGCCTATTCCGGTTCCGAGCCGATTCGCCTCGACACCCTCGAGCGCTTCGCCGAGAAATTCACCGCGTGCGGTTTCAGCGAAAGCAGTTTCATGGCGTCCTACGGTCTGGCCGAAGCGACCCTGTTCGTCGCCGGCACACCGCGCGGCACAGGCATTCCCGCACTGCGCGTCGACGATCAGGCCCTGGCGCAAAACCGCGCCGAGCCGGGCGAGGGCAGCTCGATCATGAGCTGCGGCATCAGCCAACCGGAACATGCGGTGCTGATCGTTGAGCCGAACACGCTTGAAGAACTGGCCGACAACGCCGTCGGTGAAGTCTGGGCCGCCGGCCCGAGCATCGCCCTCGGCTACTGGCGCAATCCCGAGGCCAGCGCCAGGACCTTCGTCCAGCACGCCGGCCAGACCTGGCTGCGCACCGGTGACCTGGGCTTTATTCGCGACGGTGAACTGTTCATCACCGGACGCCTGAAAGACATGCTGATCGTGCGCGGTCACAACCTCTACCCGCAGGATCTCGAAAAGACGGTCGAGAACGAAGTGGAGGTGGTGCGCAAGGGCCGCGTTGCGGCGTTCGCGGTCCATCAGCATGGCGAAGAAGGCATCGGCATCGCGGCGGAAATCAGCCGCAGCGTGCAGAAAATCCTCCCGCCCGAGGCATTGATCAAAGCCATCCGCCAAGCGGTGGCCGAGGCTTATCAGGAAGCACCGAGCGTGGTGGTGCTGCTCAATCCGGGCGCATTGCCGAAGACTTCCAGCGGCAAACTGCAACGTTCGGCCTGCCGCAATCGTCTGGCCGACGGCAGCCTCGACAGCTACGCGGTGTTTCCGTCGGCCACCGCTGAAACCGCTCAGGACTCGACGGCGTCCGCCTCGGAACTGGAAGCGTTGATCGGCAACATCTGGGCCGAGCAACTCAACGTCAAACAGGTCAACGCCGACGATCACTTCTTCCTGCTCGGCGGCAACTCGATCGCCGCCGCCCAAGTGATTGCCAAGGTCCGCGAAGCGCTGAGCCTGGAGCTGAACCTGCGCCTGCTGTTCGAAGCACCGACCCTGTCCGCATTCGCCACCGCCGTGGCACAACAGCAAGAGGACGGCGGCAGCGCCCAGGGCGAAATCACTGTGTTGTCGCGCAACGAAGCACTGCCGCAGTCGCTGGCGCAAAACCGCTTGTGGATCACCTGGCAACTCGATCCGCACAGCAGCGCCTACAACATTCCCGGTGCCGTGCGCCTGCGTGGCGAACTGGACCAGGACGCTCTGTGCGTCAGTTTCCAGCAACTGATCGAGCGCCACGAATCCCTGCGCACGCGCTTCTTCGAACGCGACGGCGTGGCCCTGCAACAGGTCGAGGCGGCGGGCGAGTTCAACCTGCAACTGATCGACATCAGCGACCTGCCGGCCCGCGAACGGGAAGCCCGCGCACAACAGATCCGTGAAGACGAAGCCCGCACTCAGTTCGACCTGGAGCAAGGCCCGCTGCTATGGGTGACGCTGGTTCGCCTCGATGACGAGGATCACCAGTTGCTGGTGACGATGCACCACATCATCGCCGACGGCTGGTCGCTGAACGTGCTGATCGACGAGTTCTCGCGTCTTTACGCCGCCGCGTCCCAAGGCCAGCGCACCGAACTCGCAGCGCTGCCAAGCCAATACGCCGACTACGGCAGCTGGCAGCGCCAATGGCTGGCGCAAGGCGAAGGCGAGCGGCAATTGGCGTACTGGAAAGCGCAACTGGGGGATGAGCATCCGACTCTGGAGCTGGCGACCGATCATCCACGCGCTGCCAAGCAAAAGCACAGCGCCGCACGCCACAGCGTTCGCCTGGGAATCAGCCTCAGCGACGCCATTCGCCAGACCGCCCAAGCCCATCAATCCACGCCATTCATGCTGTTGCTCTCGGCGTTCCAGAGCCTGCTGCATCGCTACAGCGGTCAGCGCGACATCCGCATCGGCGTACCCAACGCCAACCGTCCGCGCCTGGAAACCCAGGGCCTGATCGGCTTCTTCATCAACACCCAGGTGCTGCGTGCCGACGTCGATTCGCGACTGCCGTTCACCGAACTGCTGGCGCAAACCCGTCAGGCGGCACTCGGCGCTCAGGCGAATCAGGACCTGCCGTTCGAACAACTGCTCGAAGCTTTCCCGCAGGCCCGCGAACAAGGCCTGTTTCAGGTGATGTTCAACCACCAGCAGCGCGACTTGAGTGCGCTCAAACGTCTGCCGGGCCTGCTCGCCGAAGAACTGCCGTGGCACAGCCGCGAGGCCAAGTTCGATCTGCAACTGCACAGTGAAGAAGACCGCAACGGGCGTCTGACGCTGTCCTTCGACTATGCCGATGAGCTGTTCGACGCTGCAACCATCGAGCGTCTGGCCGAGCATTTCAGCAACCTGTTGCGTGCAGTCTGCGAACGTCCGGAACAAACCATCGGCGAGCTGCAACTGCTGACCGCTGCCGAGAACACGCAGCAAAGCGAATGGAGCATCGCCCCGTGCACCCCGGCCCAACAATGGCTGCCGCAATTGCTGAATGAACAGGCACGGCAGACGCCTGATCGCACCGCACTGGTGTGGGACGGCGGCAACCTCGATTTCGCCGAACTGCACGCCCAGGCCAACCGTCTGGCCCATTACCTGCGCGACAAGGGCGTCGGCCCGGATGTGTGCGTGGCCATCGCCGCCGAGCGTTCGCCGCAACTGCTGATCGGCCTGCTGGCGATCATCAAGGCCGGTGGCGCCTACGTGCCGCTGGACCCGGATTACCCGGCTGATCGTCTGGCCTACATGCTCAGCGACAGCGGCGTCGGACTGCTGCTGACCCAGACTGCATTGCTTGACCGCTTGCCGGCCAGCGAAGGCGTCAGCGTGATCGCCATGGACACCCTGCACCTGGAGAACTGGCCGAGCCAGGCGCCGGGTCTGCACCTGCACGGCGACAACCTTGCCTACGTGATTTACACCTCCGGTTCCACCGGCCAGCCGAAAGGCGTGGGCAACACGCATGCGGCGTTGGCCGAACGTCTGCAATGGATGCAGAACACTTATCGCCTGAACGACACCGACGTGCTGATGCAAAAGGCGCCGATCAGTTTCGACGTGTCGGTGTGGGAATGCTTCTGGCCGCTGATCACCGGTGCGCGCCTGCTGATCGCCGGCCCCGGCGAACATCGCGATCCGCATCGCATCGCGCAGCTGGTGCAACAGTACGGCGTGACCACGCTGCACTTCGTGCCGCCGCTGCTTTCGCTGTTTATCGACGAACCCTTGAGCGCCGAATGCACCCGCCTGCGTCGGGTGTTCTCCGGCGGTGAAGCGCTGCCGGCGGAATTGCGCAACCGCGTGCTGGCGCAACTGCCGGCGGTGCAACTGCACAACCGTTATGGCCCGACCGAAACCGCGATCAACGTCACCCACTGGCACTGCTCCGTGGCGGATGGCGAGCGTTCGCCGATTGGCCGTCCGCTGGGCAACGTCGTTTGCCGCGTGCTCGACAGCGATCTCAATCCTGTGCCGGCCGGTGTGCCGGGTGAGCTGTGCATCAGCGGCATCGGCCTGGCTCGTGGCTACCTCGGCCGTCCGGCGCTGACGGCCGACCGCTTTGTGGTCGATCCGCTGGGCGAGCAGGGCGCGCGTCTGTACCGCACCGGTGACCGTGCGCGCTGGACCGACGAGGGTGTGATCGAATACCTCGGCCGTCTCGATCAGCAGGTCAAACTGCGCGGCTTCCGCGTCGAGCCGCAAGAGATCGAAGCCCGTCTGCTGGCCCAGGACGGCGTAGCCCAGGTCGCCGTGCTGGTGCGTGAAACCGGCGCCGGTCCGCAACTGATCGGCTACTTCACTGCCACCGACGCCAATGAAGATCAGGACGCGCAAATCGCTCGCCTGAAAACCGCACTGGCTGCCGAGCTGCCGGAATACATGGTCCCGGCGCAACTGATGCGCCTGGACGCCATGCCCCTGAGCCCGAGCGGCAAACTCGACCGCCGCGCCTTGCCCGAGCCGCAATGGCAGGTGCGTGAACACGTCGAGCCGGTCACCGAGCTGGAGCAGCAGATCGCCGCGATCTGGCGCGAAGTGCTGGGCCTGAAACAAGTCGGCCTGCGCGACGACTTCTTCGCCCTCGGCGGCCATTCGCTGCTGGCCACGCAAATCATCTCCCGCACCCGGCAGGCCTGTGACGTCGAACTGCCGTTGCGCGCCTTGTTCGAGCACAGCGAACTCGGTGATTTCGCCGAGCAGATCCGCCAGATCCAGGCCAGCGGCCGCACCAACCAACAGCCGCCGATCGACAAGGTTGATCGCAGCCAACCGGTGCCGCTGTCCTATTCCCAACAACGCATGTGGTTCCTCTGGCAGATGGAACCCGACAGCCCGGCGTACAACGTTGGTGGCATGGCGCGCCTGCGTGGCGTGCTGGATGTCGGGCGTTTCGAAGCGGCGCTGCAAGCGCTGATCCTGCGTCACGAAACCCTGCGCACCACGTTCCCGAGTATCGACGGCGTGGCCCGTCAGCAGGTGCATGCCGAGACCGGCGTGCGCATGGACTGGAAGGACTTCTCGAAATTCGCCGCCGATGTGCGTGAGCAGAACGTCCAGCAACTGGCCGACGATGAAGCGCACCTGCCGTTCGATCTGGAGACCGGCCCGCTGCTGCGCGCCTGTCTGGTCAAGACCGCCGAGCAGGAGCATTACTTTGTTCTGACCCTGCACCACATCGTCACCGAAGGCTGGGCGATGGACATTTTTGCCCGGGAACTCAGCGCGCTGTACGAAGCATTTGTCGACGACCGCGAATCGCCGCTGGAGCCGCTGCCGGTGCAATACCTCGACTACAGCGTGTGGCAGCGCCACTGGCTGGAGTCCGGCGAGCGTCAGCGTCAGCTCGACTACTGGACCGCGCAACTGGGCCGCGAACATCCGCTGCTGGAATTGCCGGGCGACCGTCCGCGTCCACCGGTGCAAAGTCATCAGGGAGAACTGTTCCGTTTCGACCTGAGCGACGATCTCGCCGCACGGGTTCGGGCGTTCAACGCGCAGAACGGTCTGACCCTGTTCATGACCATGACCGCCGCCCTCGCGACCTTGCTTTACCGCTACAGCGGCCAGACCGATCTGCGCATCGGCGCGCCGGTGGCCAACCGTATCCGCCCGGAAAGCGAAGGGCTGATCGGGGCGTTCCTCAACACCCAGGTGCTGCGTTGCCAGCTCGACGGCCAGATGTCGGTCGGCGAATTGTTCGAGCAGGTGCGCCACACCGTGATCGAAGGCCAGTCCCATCAGGACCTGCCGTTCGATCATTTGGTTGAAGCCCTGCAACCTCCGCGCAGTGCCGCGTACAACCCGCTGTTTCAGGTGATGTGCAACGTGCAGCGCTGGGAATTCCAGCAGAGCCGCAGGCTCGCCGGCATGACCGTCGAGTACCTGGCCAACGATGCACGGGCGACCAAGTTCGACCTCAACCTGGAAGTCACCGACCTCGACCATCGCCTCGGTTGCTGCCTGACTTACAGCACCGATCTGTTCGACGAGCCGACGATTGCGCGCATGGCCAAACATTGGCGCAACCTGCTGGAAGCGCTGATCGCCGACCCGCAGCAGCGTCTCAGCGAACTGCCGCTGCTCGATGCGCCGGAACAACAGCAATTGCTCGACAGCCTCGGTGTCGAGCCGGGCGAGCGTCGTCTCGATCAGTGCATCCATCACCTGTTCGCCGAGCAGGCGCTGGCGCGTAAAGATGCGCCGGCCCTGACCTTTGCCGGGCAGACTCTGAGCTACGCCGAACTCGATGTCCGCGCCAATCGTCTGGCCTGGGCCCTGCGTGAACGCGGTGTCGGCCCGCAAGTGCGGGTCGGTCTGGCGCTGGAGCGTTCGCTGGAAATGGTCGTCGGCCTGCTGGCGATCCTCAAGGCCGGCGGCGCCTACGTGCCGCTGGACCCGGAATACCCGCTCGACCGTCTGCATTACATGATCGAAGACAGCGGCGTCGGCCTGCTGCTCAGCGACCGGGCGATGTTCAAGGCCCTCGGCGAACTGCCGTCGAACGTGGCGCGCTGGTGCCTGGAAGATGACAGCGCGGCGCTGGCCGATTACCCGGCAACCGAGCTGCCATTCATCAGCCTGCCGCAGCATCAGGCGTATCTGATTTACACCTCGGGTTCCACCGGCAAGCCGAAAGGTGTGGTGGTGTCCCATGGTGAAATTGCCATGCACTGTCAGGCTGTGATCGAACGCTTCGGCATGCGCCCGGACGACTGCGAACTGCACTTTTATTCGATCAACTTCGACGCCGCCACCGAGCGTCTGCTGGTGCCGCTGCTCAGCGGTGCGCAGGTGGTGCTGCGTGCGCAGGGTCAGTGGGACGCGGAACAAATCTGCGGGCTGATCCGCGAACATCGGATCAATATTCTCGGTTTCACCCCGAGCTACGGCAGCCAGTTGGCGCAGTTTCTCGCGACACAAAACGACAGCCTGCCGGTGCGGATGATCATCACCGGTGGCGAAGCACTGACCGGCGAGCACCTGCAACGGATTCGCGCGGCGTTCAAACCGAGCCTGTTCTTCAACGCCTACGGCCCGACCGAAACCGTGGTCATGCCGCTGGCCAGTCTGGCGCCTGAAGTGTTGGCGGAGGGCGCCGGCAGTGTGCCGATCGGCAGTGTGATCGGTGATCGCGTGGCCTACATTCTCGACGCCGATCTGGCGCTGGTGCCGCAAGGCGCGACCGGTGAATTGTTCGTCGGCGGTGCCGGCCTGGCGCTGGGTTATCACGAGCGTGCGGGCATCACCGCCGAACGCTTTGTCGCCGACCCGTTTGCCGCCGATGGCGGGCGCATGTATCGCACCGGCGACCTGGTGCGCCAGCGCGCCGACGGTCTGGTGGAATACCTGGGACGGATCGACCATCAGGTGAAGATCCGTGGTTTCCGGATCGAGCTGGGCGAGATCGAAACCCGCCTGCTCGAGCACGTCTCGATCCGCGAAGCGGTGGTGCTGGCGCTGGATGCGCCGAGCGGCAAGCAACTGGTCGGCTATCTCGTGACCGAGGTCGCTTCGCGAAGCGAAGCCGAGCAGGCCGAACTGCGCGAAGCCCTGAAGGCGCACCTGAAGGCGCAATTGCCGGACTACATGGTGCCGAACCATCTGATTCTGCTGGCGAGCATGCCGCTGACTGCCAACGGCAAGCTCGACCGCCGCGCCTTGCCGGCGCCGGATCCGGAGCTCAATCGTCAGGATTACGTGGCGCCGAGCAACGAGCTGGAACAGACCCTGGCGCAGATCTGGTGCGAGGTGCTCAACGTCGAGCAGGTCGGTCTGAACGACAACTTCTTCGAACTGGGCGGCGACTCGATCCTGTCGATACAACTGGTCAGCCGCGCGCGCCAGCAAGGCATTCACTTCAGCCCGCGCGACCTGTTCCAGCACCAGACCGTGCAGACCCTGGCCGCTGTTGCCAGCCGCAGTGAAACCGTGACCGCCGAGCAAGGTCTGGTGTCCGGCGAATCGCGTCTGACGCCGATCCAGCACTGGTTCTTCGACACCGAAATTGCCGAGCGTCAGCACTGGAACCAGGCGTTGCTGCTGGAGCCGACGGTGGCGCTGGAACCGCATTGTCTGGAGCGAGCACTGTTGGCAGTGATCGAGCAGCATGACGCCCTGCGTCTGCGCTTCAGCGAGGTCAACGGCGAATGGCTGGCAACCCATCAACCGGTGACCGATGCCGCCGTGCTGTGGCAAGTCCGCGTGCCGTCGATGGACAAGTGCGCCGCACTGTTCGCCGATGCCCAGCGCAGCCTCGACCTTGCCCAGGGTCCGCTGTTGCGTGCAGTTTTGGTCGATGGGCCGGACGCTCAGCAACGGCTGTTCATCGCGATTCATCACCTGGTGGTCGACGGTGTGTCGTGGCGCGTGCTGCTGGATGATCTGCAAACCGTGTATCGCCAGCTCGACGCCGATCAGTCGGTGAAACTGCCGGCGAAAACCAGCGCCTTCAAGGACTGGGCAGCGCGCTTGCAGGCTTACGCCGGCAGCGAATCCCTGCGTGAAGAGCTGAGCTGGTGGCAGGCGCAACTGGCCGGCCCGAATGCCGATTTGCCGTGCGAACGTCCCGAGGGCGGTCGCGAGAACCGGCATGCGCAAACCGTCAGCGTGCGTCTGGATGCCGAGTGCACCCAGCAACTGCTGCAACAGGTACCGAGTGCTTACCGCACGCAGGTCAACGACCTGTTGCTGACCGCGTTGGCCCGCGTGCTGTGCCGCTGGAGCGGTCAGCCGTCGGCGCTGATTCAACTGGAAGGCCACGGCCGCGAAACCCTGTTCGACGAGATTGACCTGACCCGCACCGTCGGCTGGTTCACCAGCGCTTACCCGCTGCGCCTGACCCCGCACAACGTCGAAGAGACCGCGGGGCAGGGCGCTTCGATCAAGGCGATCAAGGAACAACTGCGCGCCGTGCCGCACAAAGGCCTCGGTTATGGCGTGCTGCGTTATCTGGCCGATGACGCCAGCCGGCAGAGCATGGCAGCGTTGCCGAACGCGCCGATCACCTTCAACTACCTTGGCCAGTTCGACCAAAGCTTCGGCAGCGATGCGCTGTTCCGTCCGCTGGATGAATCGGTCGGAGCCGCCCACGATCCGCACGCACCGCTGCCGAACGAATTGAGTGTCGACAGTCAGGTGTACGGCGGGGAACTGCTGCTGCGCTGGACCTTCAGCGCCGAACGCTACGACGCGCAGACGATCAACGAGCTGGCCGATGCCTACGTCGGCGAGTTGCAGAGCCTGATCGAACATTGCCTGCAAGACGGGGCCGGCGGTCTGACGCCGTCGGACTTTCCGCTGGCGAAACTGACCCAGGCGCAACTCGACGCACTGCCGGTGCCGGCGGCGCATATCGAAGACGTGTACCCGCTGACGCCGATGCAGGAAGGCATGCTGCTGCACACCTTGCTTGAGCCGGGCACCGGTCTGTACTACATGCAGGATCGCTACCGCATCAACAGCGAACTGGCCCCCGAGCGTTTCGCCCAGGCGTGGCAAGCGGTGGTCGCCCGTCATGAAGCGCTGCGTGCGTCGTTCTGCTGGAACGTCGGCGAAGACATGCTGCAAGTGATCCACACACCGGGTCGTACGCCGATCGAGTACCTGGACTGGAGCGCCATCGCCGAAACCGAGCAGGAGCCGAAGCTGCAAGCGCTGCTCAAGGCCGAACGCGAGGCCGGGTTCGATCTGCTCAATCAGGCACCGTTCCACCTGCGCCTGATCAAGGTCGGCGCGGCGCGTTACTGGTTCATGATGAGCAACCACCACATCCTGATCGATGCCTGGTGCCGCTCGTTGCTGATGAATGATTTCTTCGAGATCTACACCGCGCTGGGCGAAGGTCGCGAAGCGCAACTGGCAGTGCCGCCACGCTACCGCGATTACATCGGCTGGCTGCAACGTCAGAGTCTGGCCGAAGCGCGCCAGTGGTGGCAGCAGAACCTGCAAGGCTTCGAGCGCACCACGCCGATCCCGAGCGACCGTCCATTCTTGCGTGAACACGCCGGTGAAAGTGGCGGCATGATCGTCGGTGACCGCTACACCCGACTGAATGTCGAGGACGGCGCCCGCCTGCGCGAACTGGCCCAGGCCCATCAACTGACCATCAACACCTTCGCCCAGGCGGCGTGGGCGCTGGTGCTGCGGCGCTTGAGCGGTGATCACGACGTGCTGTTCGGCGTGACCGTGGCCGGTCGTCCGGTGGAGATGCCGCAGATGCAACGCACTGTCGGTTTGTTCATCAACAGCATCGCGCTGCGGGTGCGGATTCCGGACGACGATCAGCGTGTCAGCGTGCGCCAGTGGTTGAGCGCTCTGCTCGACAGCAACATGCAGCTGCGCGAGTACGAATACCTGCCGCTGGTGAACATTCAGGAACAGAGCGAACTGCCGAAAGGCCAGCCGCTGTTCGACAGCCTGTTCGTGTTCGAAAACGCCCCGGTGGAAGTTTCCGTGCTGGACCGTGCGCAGAGCCTCAACGCGACCTCGGACTCGGGCCGTACTCACACCAACTTCCCGCTGACTGCTGTGTGCTATCCGGGGGATGACCTGGGGCTGCACCTGTCTTACGACCAGCGCTACTTCGACGAGTCGACCATCGAGCGCATGCTCGGCGAGTTCAAGCGTCTGTTGCTGGCGCTGGTCGAGGGTTTCCATGGCGACATGGCCGACCTGCCGCTGCTGGGCTTTGATGAGCAGGACTTCCTGCTCCACGGCTGCAACCAGAGTGAACACGACTACCCGCTGGAGCAGAGCTACGTCGAGCTGTTCGAAGCGCAGGTCGCCGCGCATCCGCAACGCATCGCCGCCAGTTGCCTCGATCAGCAGTTGAGCTATGCCGAGTTGAACCAGAACGCCAACCGTCTCGGTCATGCACTGGTCGCGGCCGGGGTACAGATGGATCAACCGGTGGCGCTGCTGGGCGACCGTAACCTTGATCTGTTGGGTATGATCATCGGCAGCTTCAAGGCCGGTGCCGGTTACCTGCCGCTGGACCCGGGCCTGCCGAGCCAGCGTCTGCAACGCATCATCGAACTCAGCCGCACGCCGGTGCTGGTGTGCACCGAGGCTTGCCGTGAACAGGCCACGACCTTGCTGGATGAATTCAGCTGCGCCAACCGCCCACGCTTGCTGGTGTGGGAGGAGGTTCAGGCGGGCGCGGTGTCGTCGACGAATCCGGGGATCTTCAGCGAGCCGGACAACCTCGCCTACGTGATCTACACCTCGGGCTCCACCGGGTTGCCCAAAGGCGTGATGGTCGAGCAGCGCGGCATGCTCAACAACCAGTTGAGCAAGGTGCCGTACCTGAACCTGAGCGACGCCGATGTGATCGCCCAGACCGCTTCGCAAAGCTTCGACATCTCGGTCTGGCAGTTCCTCGCCGCGCCGCTGTTCGGGGCGCGGGTGGACATCGTGCCGAACACCATCGCCCACGATCCGCAAGGCTTGCTGGTGCATGTGCAGCAGCAGGGCATCACCGTGCTGGAGAGCGTGCCGTCGTTGATTCAGGGCATGCTCGCCTCGGATCGCCTGAGCCTCGACGGTCTGCGCTGGATGTTGCCGACCGGTGAAGCCATGCCGCCGGAACTGGCGCACCAATGGCTGCTGCGTTATCCGGAGATCGGTCTGGTCAACGCCTATGGCCCGGCGGAGTGCTCGGACGACGTGGCGTTCTTCCGCGTCGACCTGGCCTCGACTCGCGGCAGTTACCTGCCGATCGGTACGCCGACCGACAACAACTTGCTCTATCTGCTGGATGGCGCGCTGGATCTGGTGCCGCTGGGTGCGGTGGGCGAGTTGTGCGTGGCCGGCACCGGGGTCGGTCGTGGTTATGTCAGCGATCCGCTGCGCACCGCGCCGGTGTTCGTGCCCAATCCGTTCGGCGCGCCGGGTGAGCGGCTGTATCGCACCGGTGACCTGGCGCGCCGTCGCAGTGACGGCGTGCTGGAGTACGTCGGCCGGGTTGACCATCAGGTGAAGATCCGCGGTTACCGGATCGAGCTGGGTGAAATCGAGGCGCGTCTGCATGAACAACCGGAAGTCCGTGACGGCGCGGTCGGCGTGCAGGAAGGGGTCAATGGCAAGCATCTGGTCGGCTATCTGGTCGCCGCAGATTCTGCACTGAATCAGAGCGAACGCCTGGAGCGGATCAAGCAGCGCCTGCGCGCCGAACTGCCGGAATACATGGTGCCGCTGCACTGGTTGTGGCTCGACCGGTTGCCGCTCAACGCCAACGGCAAACTCGACCGCAAGGCCTTGCCGGCGCTGGAGATTGGCCAGTTGCAGAGCCAGGACTACCTGGCGCCGCGCAGCGAGCTGGAGCAGACCCTGGCCGATATCTGGGCCGAGGTGCTGAAGGTCGAGAAGGTCGGGGTCCGCGACAACTTCTTCGAACTCGGCGGCCATTCGCTGCTCGCCACGCAGATCGCCTCGCGGGTGCAGAAAGCCCTGCAGCGGGACGTGCCGCTGCGAGCGATGTTCGAGTGCAGCACGGTGGAGGAACTGGCCGGGTACATCGAAGGACTGGCGGCCAGTGACATTACCGAGGAGAAGGTTGATCGGTTGAATGATCTGATGGCGGAGCTGGAGGGGCTGTAAAGCACAGCCCGCGACAATGGCTACCGAAACTTGAGTTTCGCTGTGGCCGTTGTCGCAGATCGGGCTTTGTAATCCTTTCATATCATTGACGGCCGAGGCGCGCCCGCTCAGTCTTCGTGCTCCAGTTTCTTTGCCTCGGGGGTTATCCATGCCTTTTTTCACGGTTGACGGACAGGCGCTTCACTACATTGATCAAGGCACGGGCCCGGCGGTGCTGCTGGCCGGCAGCTACCTGTGGGACCAGGCCATGTGGGCCCCGCAAATCGCAGCGTTGTCGGCGAACTATCGGGTGATTGCCCTGGATCTGTGGGGCCATGGTGAATCCGGTCGTTTGCCGCAAGGCACTACTTCGCTGGACGACATCGCCCGTCAGGCACAGGCCTTGCTCGATCATCTGGACATCGACCGGGTCACGCTGGTCGGGCTGTCGGTCGGCGGCATGTGGGGCGTGCGCCTGGCACTGTCGGCGCCACAACGGCTCAACGGTATGGTACTGATGGACACTTACGTCGGCGTCGAGCCGGAGCCGACCCGCCAGTACTATTTCTCGCTGTTCAAACAGATCGAGGAAAGCGGCGGGATCTCCGAGCAACTGCTGGATATCGTGGTGCCGATCTTCTTCCGCCCGGGCATCGATCGGGCGTCGGCGCTGTATCAGGATTTCCGCGCAAAACTCGCCGGCTATTCAGCCGAACGCCTGCGCGAAAGCATCGTGCCGATGGGACGCATCACCTTTGGCCGTGATGATCTGTTGCCGCGTCTGGGCGAGCTGAATGCGGCCACCACGCTGGTGGTCTGCGGCGATCAGGACAAACCACGCCCGCCGTCGGAAGCGCGGGAAATGGCCGAGTTGATTGGTTGCCCGTGTGTGCTGGTGCCGGAGGCGGGGCATATCTCCAATCTGGAGAATCCGTTGTTTGTGACCGACACGCTGCTGAAGTTTCTGGCGCAGATGAAGTAACGAAAACGCCCACGCATTGCGTGGGCGTTTTTTATTTCGGGCCGAGAATCTTCGCCAGTTTGTCCGGCGTCGGCGCGCCTTGCTGTTGTTGCAGTTCGCCCTTGTCGTCCATGTAGAAGATCGCCGGAGTAGCCTGCAACTCCAGGTCTTCCATCAACTGCATGTTGGCCGCGAGTCTGGTCTGCACGGCAACTGGAATGTCCTTCAAGGCCTTGAGGGTGCTGGCCTTGCCGGCCTTCTCGTGATCTTCCAGGGCTTTGCTCGGGTCTTTGGCGGCGAGCAGGGCGGCGGCTTTGGCCGGGCTGTCTTCGCGGATGATGCCGACCATGATGTGTCGTAGCTGCACCTTGCCGGCCTTGACCCAGGGGCGGGCCTGTTCCCAGAACATGTTGCAGTACGGGCAGTTCGGATCGCTGAACAGGTACACGGTGCGCGGTGCATCCTTGTTGCCGTCCTGAATCCAGTTGCTGGCCTCGAACTTGGCCCAGACTTCCTTGGCCATCGGCGCGTAGACCAGTTTTTGCAGCGGCGCGCTGCTCAGGTCATTGCCGTCGGCGTCGTACAGATTGCCCAGCAGCACGTGCTTGCCGTCCGGCGTCAGGTACAGCGCCATGCCGCGGTTCTGGTATTGCGCGGCGTAACCGCGCAGGCCGTCCGGCGCGTCGAACTGGCCGACGATCTTGGCGCCCTTGGCTTCGATTTTCTTGATCGCTTCGGGCAGTTCTTCAGCGGCCTGTACTGACGGCAGTTGCAGCAGGGCGGTGCCCAGAGTCAGCGTCAGCAGATGGCGGAGGCGGGGCATGGCAGTTTCCTTGCAGAGGTGGCCGGTGCGGCGTTCGTATTCGGATTGGGGATGTCGAAGTTTTCCAGGGCGCGGGCCAGGCTGGCGTTCGACAACTCGCCCAGATGGCTGCTCAGCAAGCGACCGTCCGGGCTATAGAACAGCGTAGTCGGCAGGGCCATGGAGCCCACGGCCTGGCCGAGGCGTCCACTGCGGTCGAACAGCACGTTGTTCAGGCTCAAGCCCTGGGTTTCGAGAAACGTGGCAACGCTTTGCATGCTTTCGGCCTGGTTGACGAACAGGAACGTCAGGTCCGGGCGTTGTTGCTGGGCGTTTTCCAGCACCGGCATTTCCCGGCGGCACGGCGGGCACCAGGTGGCCCACAGGTTGATCACCAGCGGCCCGCCCTGATAGTCGGTGAGTTTCACGGTTTCTCCGGCGGCGTTGCGCAGGGTGATGTCCGGCAGGCGTGTGCCCTGCTCGTAGATGTTCAGCGACAGGCTCGCCAGCACCCAGAACGCCACACCACTGACCACGCCGAAACCCAGCGGTCGACGCAAACCCGGTCGGCGCCAGCCGCGATACAGCGCCGCGAGCAACAACACGATCACCCCCGGCCAGGCGAGAAAGCCACCGTCTCGCAGGTCGATGATCTGCCACGGATCGTTGCGATAGTGGCCCCAGTACACAGCGACAAACGCAATGCGCGCGGCCAGCATGCCGAGCAGAAACAGGCTGAACAGCACCGACTCGGGATTGTCACCGCCGCGCTTGGCCACCCGCCAGCCGACGAAGGTCGCCAGTGCCAGCGCACTGATCAGCAGCAGGTGGTTGAGGGCGATGGCAAAGGTGCCGAGTGTGAAGGTCAGCATTAACGGGCGTCTCGGGTGGTGGTCCAGCGTTGCAGGAAAGTATCGGCATCGACCTCGCCGGTGATGCGCTGGCTGCGGCGCTCTTCACCGTCGGCGCCGATCCACACGAAACTCGGTGGCCCCGGCACTTTGTAACGGCCGAGCAGTTCGCGGCTGGCGGCATTGTCGGCGGTGACGTCGAGTCGGAGCAAGCGCACATCGCTCAGAGCCTGCATCACCCGCATCTGGCCGAACACCTGCTTCTCCATGACTTTGCACGACACACACCAATCGGCGTAGTAATCGAGCAGCACCCACTGGCCCTGTGCTTTGGCGGCGTCGAGCTCGCGTTGCAGGGCGGCGGGATCCTTGATCGTCGTGAAGGCTTCGTGGCCGCTGGGCGCCGCAGATCCGACGCGTCCGGCGCTGTACACCTGCAACGGCTGATACGGATCGTCACTGCCGCCCGCTGCACCGACCACCAGCAGACTGCCCCACAGGCCCAGCAACAGCGAACCGGCACCGAACAATTGTGCGACGCGACCAAAGCCCTCGGACTGTTTCCAGGCGCTGTAAGCGGCGATCAACAGCAGCGCGCCGCACAGACCCAGCCACAGCGACGGCTCCAGCACCGGACGCAGCATCAGCAGCGCGGTGGCGAGGAACAGGAAGCCGAACACGCCCTTGAGCAGATTCATCCACGCGCCGGGTTTGGGCAGGAAGCGATTGCCGACCGTTACCAGCAACAGCAGCGGTACGCCGATGCCGATGCCCAGGGCAAACAGGATCAAACCGCCGTGCAGCGCGTTGCCGCTTTGCGCGATGTAGAGCAGGGCGCCGGCCAGCGGTGCGGTCATGCACGGGCCGACCAGCAGACCGGACAACGCACCCAATACGCCCGCGCCGACCAGACTGCCACCGCGTTGACTGCGCGAGGCGTGTTCCAGTCGATCCCGCAGGGCCACCGGCAATTGCAGCTCGAAGAAGCCGAACATCGGCAGCGCCAGAACCACAAACACTGCCGCGAACGTCCCGAGCAGCCACGGGTTCTGCAACCACGCCTGCAGGTTGGCACCCAGCAGCGCGGCAATGACACCCATCGCCGCATACACCAGGGCCATGCACACCACATAACTGCCGGCCAGCGCAAAACCCCGACGCGGCGTGGCGCCGCTGCCGACCACCATGCCCGCCAGAATCGGCAGCATCGGCAACGAGCACGGCGCAAACGCCAGCAGCAGACCGAGACCGAAGAACACCAGCAGACTCCAGCCCAGCGAGTGCTGTTGCAGGCCGCTGGCCAGTGCCTGATCCGCTGCTTCATCGGTCGTTGCTGCGGCTTTGCCGCCGAGGTCGATCACTCGGGTCTGTGGTGGATAGCAAAGACCGGCGTCGGCGCAGCCCTGATAACTGACCTTTATCTGGCCCGTGGCGGGTGCCGGAATCTTCAGTTCCAGACCCTGGCGATAAACCGGTTGCTCACCGAAATACTCGTCGCTGTGGGACTCGCCTTCGGGCAGGGCCGGGACATTTTGCGCCGCCAGCCCGTCGAACTTCAGACGTTTCTGATACAGGTAATAACCGTCGGCGATTTGCCAGAACAGCTGGGTTTCACCGGAATCCAGACGTTCCGAGGTCAGCACGAACGCTTTGTCGACCGGCAGAAACTCCGGTTTTGAAGCGAAGGGATCATTTCCCGCCTGGGCCAGACTCGAAATCAGCAATGCAAAAAACAGAAAAAAATGACGCATGGAGGAGCCTTGTCCCTGTGCAATTGAGGGGCACAATGGGCGGCGGCGATTAACCAATGATTAACCGCTCTCTGCGGGTGTTTTGTGAGGAGAATTCGATTCGACTGCGATCGTCTCCAGCACGTTACAAGTATTTTGGCAGACCTGGCCAGGAATCCTCATCGATGTCGTACGGACCGAACAGCTCTTTCGCGTTCTGTTCATACCTCAGGTATTGGTTGTCGGTTAGGAAGATATAGAAGTAACGATCAAATGCGGAGCGATCATTAAGCACCGCAGTGATCATGCGACCCTGATAATAATCGTTAATCTCAGACCAGGGAGAGCCTTCAAGTGGTTTGATCTGAAGTTCGCCAGAGAATGTATCGAAGACGAGATAGTTTTCATCTTTCAAAAGTACCCAATACTCATCCGTGGTCGAAGTAGTACCTTGCCACATGACACCGATAATCCTGTCAAACCAGGGAAGCAGTTTGGCCCAGCGTGATTGGGCAACGGTGGTTCTGGATTTAACTTGTTCTTGCTTCTGGTAATACTCACATACCCATGGGGTGCCATCGCGATAGTAAAAGAGCCAGAGAGAGTCAGGGGCATTGAATCCGAAGCCGGTGGTGGTGAATCCAAAGCAAAGGTCTTTGGTCTCTATCTCCAGGTTGCGCCAGTCCACCCCCATTAGTTTGACACTCCCTTCAACCTTGTTGTCACCAATGCCGAATCGGCAAAAGGCCTCGTATTGTTTGAAGAAGAAAATAATGGCGTCGGGCCCTGTGCGCCAGTCGACGGCGACCAGACTATTGATTTTTGTCATGTTCATTTTCCTTTTGGCTAATAGCGGTTGTTTGATTATTGATAGGTTTGTTAGTTGTTGTTGGTTGATGTATCGAACGGTTGTTTCGATGGGCGTACAGTAGCGAGTTGGAAGTGTTTTTAAAATATGGTTTTAGGTTGTATGTGTTTCGATTTGATAATTTTCATTGTGATTTATATTGGGTTGTTAGTTGAGAGGGTTTGCTTTTTTTGCTGTTGTACTGGTTTCGATAACGAGACATTTTGAAGTCGCACTTTTCCTCAGTCACCATGCTGGTCATAATTGGCGCTTAATCCTGCGCTGCTTGAATCGCGTTTTTACCCATGGAGTTCCCATGCACGTACTGGTTTGCGAAGACGATGAGTTGATCGCCAGCGGGATCGTCGCCGGGCTGGCGGCGCAAGGCCTGACCGTCGAGCACGTCAACACCGCCTCCAAGGCGCGGGCGATACTCAAGGTTGCCGAATTCGACGTGATGGTGCTGGATCTCGGCCTGCCGGACGAAGATGGCCTCAAGTTGCTGCAACAACTGCGTCAGCAAGGCCTGGAGATTCCGGTGCTGATTCTGACTGCGCGGGATTCGGTCACCGACCGTGTCGACGGTCTGCAGTCCGGTGCCGACGACTACCTGCTCAAACCGTTCGATTTGCGCGAATTATTCGCCCGTCTGCAAACCCTGTTGCGCCGGGTGGCCGGGCGCAGTGTCAACCTGATCGAACACGGCGCGCTGACCTACGACCCGAGCAGCCGCGAAACCACGCTGGCGGGGCGGCCGGTGGACCTGTCCCGTCGCGAACAATCCCTGCTGCAAGCGTTACTGCACAACCGCGGCCGGGTGCTGTCCACCGAGCAGTTGAAGGACAGCGTCTACGGATTCAACGATGAACTGGAGAGCAACGCGCTCAACGTGCACATCCATCACCTGCGCAGCAAACTGGGCAAGGGCATCGTCGAAACCGTGCGGGGTCTGGGCTATCGCCTGGGCCCGGCCGATGGCGGAGAACCGGACAAGTGATGAGCCTGCGCCTGCGCCTGAGCCTGACCCTCGGCGCCGCGTTCGCGCTGATCTGGGCACTGGCGGCCGCCTGGATGCTCAGCGACCTGCGCAACCAGATGATGTTTTCCCTCGACCAGCGCCTGGTGGCGTCGGCGCGGATGGTCGCCGGGTTGCTTGAGCAGTTGCCGGCCATTCCGAGCAAGGGCGAAGGCACCCACTTCAGCGCCGAGCAACTGAACATTCCCGGCGGCATGGCCTGTCAGGTCAGCTCGCTGCGCGGGGAAATCCTCGCCCGCAGCCACAACAATCCGGAACAGGCGCTGGAAGCCCAGAAGATGGGCTTCCACGATCAGATGATCGATGGCGCGCCATGGCGCAGCTTCACCCTGGCCCGGGGCGATGTGCGAATTACCACCGCCGACCGGGTCATCGAGCGCGAAGCCCTGAACATGTCGATCCTGCTGGCAGCCTCGGTGCCGGTCGGTGTGGCACTGCTCGGCTGCCTTTGCCTGTTGTGGCTGGGGATCGGCCAGGGCCTGGCACCGCTGAACCGCTTGCGCGAAGCCTTGATGCGCCGCAATGCCGATTCGCTGGAGCCGTTGCAGTTGCAGTCATTCCCCAGCGAATTGAAACCGCTGCTCGAAACCCAGAATCAACTGTTCCAGCGCATCGGCAAGACCATCGAGCGCGAACGTCGCCTGACCGGCGATGCCGCCCATGAATTGCGCAGCCCTCTGACGGCGATCAAGACCCACCTGCAAGTGGCGCGCATGACCGAAGGCAGTGCTCGCGATCAGTCGCTGGCCCGGGCCGAGGAGGGCGCCGACCGCCTGCACCGGACCCTTGAGCAACTGCTGTTGCTGGCGCGGGTCGAGGGCAGTCTGTCGTTCGACGACGGCGTGCAGTGCAGCGCCGAACAGGTGGCGAAACTGGCGATCCAGGACTCGGCCAGCGACCAGCGCCAGCGCATCAGGCTGCATCTGCCTGAGCGGTTGTCCAGCGCGCCCCTGCAAATGCCGGCGGTGCTGTCGATCGCGGCCCTGCGCAATCTGCTGGACAATGCTTTGCGTCATACGCCGACGGACGGCGCGGTGGACCTGAGCCTGGAAACCACCGCCAATCGCGTGCGTTTCGTGGTGCGCGATCATGGGCCGGGCATCGCCCCGGACGACCTGCAACACCTGACCCAGCGCTTCTGGCGCAACGGCCAGAGCACCGGGTGTGGACTGGGGCTGGCGATTGTCCAGGCGATCGTTCAGCGCTGCGCCTGCACCCTGCATTTCGACAGCCGTCCGGATGGTTTGCGGGTCGAGCTGACCATGCCGCTGCAACCGGTCTGACTTTTTGCCGGGCACATCAAATGTAACCTCTCTCCATTAGTCATCCGCCGGCCGCAACGTTATTGTCGCCCAGCCTTTGACTCAATGGATTGAGGGAAACAGCACCATGCAAGCACCCATCCACATCTGTCCCGCCACCCTCGCCGACGCCGGCATCATCAGCCGGATTCTCGAACGCTCGATCCGTGTCGGTTGCGCGCTCGACCATCGCAACGATCCACAACTGGTCGACCACTGGGTCCGCCGACAATCGGCTGAACACATCAGCGCCTGGCTCGCCGATCCCCATCATTATCTGAACATCGCGCTGCTGCGGGACAAACCGGTCGGGGTCGGCATGGCGGCGGCCAATGGCGAGATCACGTTCTGTCATGTGCAGCCGGAGTGGTTTCGTCGCGGTGCGGGTCGCGCACTGATGGGCGATCTGGAGAGGTGGCTGCGGATTCGTGGCCAGCCTTGCGTCACGCTCGCCAGCACGCGAACCGGCGCGGCGTTCTACCGGCGCCTGGGTTATCGCGAAACGGCGTCTGCTCTCATGCAACACGGCGTTTTGACCCTGCCGATGCACAAGGCGCTGGTATTGTCGGCCTGACATTCGATCAAGGGTGTAAATCCTCGACACGCTGGTGCGTTTCCAGAACAGGAAAACCTGCATGTGCGCCCCGCGACCGGAACGCGCACCTGTCCGGTGTGCAGTTTTGGTCACCATCCATCGCGTATTGAGGGGTCGAAAGATGTCAGTCGCCACCAGCCTTATCGAAGAGTCGTCCGCCCGGATCGCCTCCGCGCCGGCTGAAACGCTGTATCAGTTCAATGAATCGCCGTTGCTGGCCCGTCAGAGCCGGCAGGAATCCAATGCCCGCAGCTACCCGCGCCGGATTCCCCTGGCGCTGAAGCGCGCCAGGGGCCTGTACGTCGAGGATGTCGAGGGACGCACGTTCATCGATTGCCTGGCGGGTGCCGGCACTCTGGCGCTAGGGCATAACCACCCGGTGGTGATCGAGGCGATCCAGCAGGTGCTGGCCGATGAACTGCCGCTGCACACCCTGGACCTGACCACGCCGGTGAAAGACCAGTTCGTGCAGGACCTGTTCGGCCTGTTGCCGCCTGCATTGGCCAAGGAAGCGAAAATCCAGTTCTGCGGCCCGACCGGCACCGATGCGGTGGAAGCCGCGCTGAAGCTAGTGCGCACCGCCACCGGACGCAGCACCGTGCTGTCGTTCTCCGGCGGTTACCACGGCATGAGCCAGGGTGCCTTGAGCCTGATGGGCAGCCTGGGCCCGAAAAAGCCGCTGGGTGCGCTGCTCAGCAATGGCGTGCAATTCATGCCGTTCCCGTACGACTACCGTTGCCCGTTCGGCCTCGGTGGTGCGGCGGGTGTGAAGGCCAATCTGAGTTACCTGGAAAACCTGCTCAATGATCCCGAGGCTGGTGTGCAATTGCCGGCAGCGGTGATCGTCGAAGCGGTGCAAGGCGAGGGCGGTGTGATCCCGGCGGACATCGAGTGGCTGCGCGGTCTGCGCCGCATCACCGAAAAGGCTGGCGTGGCGCTGATCATCGACGAGATCCAGAGCGGTTTCGCCCGCACTGGCAAGATGTTTGCCTTTGAACACGCCGGCATTACCCCGGATGTGGTGGTGCTGTCCAAAGCCATCGGCGGCAGCCTGCCGCTGGCGGTGGTGGTTTATCGCGACTGGCTCGACACCTGGCAGCCGGGCGCTCACGCCGGTACGTTCCGTGGCAACCAGATGGCGATGGCCGCCGGCTCTGCCGTGATGCGTTACCTGGTTGAGCACAAGGTTTGCGAGCACGCCGCCGCCATGGGTGAACGTCTGAGCGAGCACCTGCACCTCCTGCAGCGTGACTTCCCGCAACTGGGCGACATTCGCGGTCGTGGCCTGATGCTCGGTGTCGAGTTGGTTGATCCGAACGGCACGCCGGATGCACTGGGCCATCCACCTGCGTTTGCGCGCCTGGCGCCGCTGGTTCAGCGCGAATGCCTCAAGCGCGGGCTGATTCTGGAGCTGGGCGGACGTCATGGTGCGGTGGTGCGATTCCTGCCGCCGCTGGTGATCACCGCTGCGGAAATCGATCGCGTCGCCGAGATCTTCGGCCGTGCATTGAGCGCCGCGACCGCCGGCCTGTAAATTTTTCGCCGCGTCGAACGTTCTTTCTACATACCCGGCTGCACCCGTCGTGCAGCCCACCCTTACAGCGATGGAGACACAGCATGACGTCAGTATTCGACCGCGAGGACATCCTCTTTCAAGTCGTGGTCAACCACGAAGAGCAGTACTCGATCTGGCCGGACTACAAGGCCGTGCCGGAAGGCTGGCGCACCGTCGGCAAGAGCGGCCTGAAAAAGGAATGCCTGGCCTACATCGAAGAAGTCTGGACCGACATGCGTCCGCTGAGCCTGCGCCAGAAGATGGAAGCGCAAGCGGCTGCACAGTAAGTCATCGGCCAAAAAGAAACCCGCTGGACTGGAAACAGTCAGCGGGTTTTTTCATGTCGATCGTTCCTGCACAGACGGTGATCGTTCCCACGCAGCGCGTGGGAACGATCATGACGGGGCAACTGGTGTTACGCGCCGCTGAGGCCCTTGAGCAGCGCATCCACATTGCCTTCCAGCTCCGCCACCGGATCCGCTGCATCGGTGCTCAGCACCAGCAGCTGACTGCCCGATTCGGCAATCGCCGCTTTTACCGCGTCCGACGGCTGGCGATGGTGCAGCACCACCGCCACGTCATTGTCTTTCAGCGTGGCGGTCAGTTTTTTCAGATCCTCCGGCGTCCACTCGGCGTCCGGTCGCGCATCCTGCCCGATCAATTCCAGATTCAGGCTGCCGATCAGGTAACCGAAGTGATCGCTCAGGCTCATCACGCTCAAATTGTCGGCACGGGCCAGACGCGCCTCGCTGTCGGCGCTGAGTTTCAGCAGACGCTGTTTCAGCGCCGCCAGATTGGCCTCGATCTTCGGTTTGTCCTTCGGTGCCAGGCGCACCAGATCCGCCGCCATCACATCGGCCATGCGCCCCATGTTGTTGCTGGCCAGCCACGGTTGACTGTTCAGGCCGTCGACCTTGAGTCCCGGTTGCACGGCAATGCCGGGCAGGGCGCCGTCCACCGGACGGGCGGCGTCGACTTCGACGATGCGGATGTTGCTGCGGCGGGCGATCGGGTACAGCGGGTCATCGGCCCACAGCGAGCGCACGCCGATCACTGCATCGGCGCCGGTGGCCAGTTTGCTCAGCGCGGGGGCGCCGCGACCGGTGAAGTAGGCGGTCTGGCGGCTGCCTGGCAGGTTGGCCGGTGCTGCGCGTTCGAGGCTGATGGCGGTGCCCTTGAGCAGGACGTCGCCCAGACCGTAAGTGATGGGCAACGAGGCCAGCACCCGCAACGGTCGGGTGTTTTCAGCCGCCAGAACAGTCGTGGAAGCCACGCCGCACAGGGCGATGGCCAGAGCCAGTTGTCGCAATGAAAAAGCCATTTATCCAAGGTTCCCTTTCAGACTGGGGACGACGCCCCGGGCAATCGCGGCGAGGGCGAAGGCGATACCGGCAACCAGAATGATCGCAGCGCCGGACGGAATCGGCAGGTCGAACACGATGGGCGCGAGAATCCCGCACAGCGTACTGACCGTGGCGATCAGCACCGAACACCAGAAAAAGCCCTTGAGCGACTGGCTGAGCAAGCGCGCTGCCGCCGCCGGAATCACCAGCAGGGCGCCGACCAGAATCGCGCCGATGACTTTCACAGCTGCAACCGTGATCAGCGTCACCAGAATCACGAACAGGTAATCCAGAGTCTTCACCGCGACGCCACGTACCGCCGCGAGTTGCGGATTGAAGCTGGCCAGCATGATCCGGTTGTACAGCGGCAGGGCCAGCGCCATGACCAGTGAACCGACGATGGCCAGTACCAGCAGATCGTTGCCGTTGACTGTCAGCACCGAGCCGAACAGCACGTTTTCCAGAATGTGCACGTTGATCCTGCCCGCCAGAATCAGCAGCAGGCTGGCGCCCAAGGCGAGGGACACCGACAGGAACACGCCGATCAATGTGTCCGGAGCCAGCCCGGTACGGTTGCGCAGGTAGTTGAGCAAAATGCCGAACAGCAGGCAGTAGCCGAACAGGCTGCCGTACGGACCGGTGTAGGGTTCGCCGAGCAGGATGCCGATGGCCACGCCGGTCAACGCCGCGTGGCCGACCGCTTCGGAGAAAAACGCGAAGCGCTTGACCACCACCAGCGTCCCGAGGCCACCCAGTACCGGGCCGATCAGCAGACCGGCAAGCAGGGCGTTGACCACAAACCCGTACGCCAGGGCTTCCGGCAGGTAACCGGAAGATGCCCAGCCCTGCACCATCAAACGAAAGGCTTCGTAACTCATCAGGCAGCGCTCCGTGGATGGGTCGAGAACAGGGTCAGCAGGCGTTCCGGGGTCAGGGCCTGTTGCGGCGTGGCGTCGAACAGCACCCGGCGGTTGAGACCGGTGACGCGATTGGCCAGACGCCCGACCGCTTCCAGATCGTGCTCGATCCACAGCACCGTGATGCCCGCCGCGCGCCAGTCGCCCAGCAAACGCTCGAACACCTGGATCCCGGCTTCGTCGAGGGCCGACATGGGTTCATCCAGCACCAACAATTGCGGAGCGGGGATCAGGCCTTGAGCGAGCAACACACGCTGGCGTTCGCCACCGGACAATGCGCCCATCCGCCGCTTGCGTTTGTCCTGCATGCCGACTCGCTCCAACGCATCACCGATGGCACCGGCGTAGCGTTTGCTCAAGCCGAGGAAGGCCGGGCGGCGCTGGCACATGGCGGCCATAAAGTCATCGACGGTCATCGGCAGGCCCCGATCGAACTCCAGCGCCTGCGGCACGTAGCCGATGGTGCCGGGTTCGCCGGGCCATTGCAGGCTGAGCCGGCCCTGATGGGGCATCTGCCCGAGCAGGGTCTTGATCAGCGAGCTCTTGCCGCCGCCGTTGGGACCGACCAGCGCATGCACGCTGCCGGGCTGCACCTGAAAGGTGACCATGTCGAGGATGGTCGTGCGGCCGAGGGTCAGGCTGACGCCGGCGAAATCCAGGGTCGGGCCGCTGCGGGTAATCGACAGGTTTTCCTGAGCCGTCATGCGCCGGACTCCTGAATAGCGCGAACCACGGTATTGAGGTTGCCGGTCATTTCCTTTTCGTACTTGTCGGCGGTGTATTCGCCGTAGGAAATGTGCGACAGCGGGTACAGCTTCACGCCGGACTCGCGCTGAATGGTTTCGACGTAAGTGGACGGGAAATCCATCTCGGAGAAGATCACCTTCACATCCAGTTCCCGCAGTTGATCGATGGTTTTCTTCAGCTGGCTCGGGCTCGGCTCGATGCCGTGGGCGGGTTCGACCACAGCGGTGACTTCCAGGCCGAATTCACGCAGCAGGTAGTCATAAGCGGCGTGCACCGTGGCAACCCGCAGTTCAGCGTTCGGCGCCTGGGTCAGTTTGGCCAGGGCGTCGGCGCGCATCTGCCGCAGGCGTTTGCCATAGGCGCGGGCGTTCTGGGTGTAGGTCCTGGCGTTGTCCGGGTCGAGCTTGCCCAGTTCCCGGGCGATGTTGTTGACCTGGGCAATCGAGGCGCTGATCGACAAGAACGTGTGCGGGTTCACCACTTTGCCGGCACCGCGTGCGGCAACCCCGGTGGCGGCCAGCAGTGGCACGTTCTCGTTGGCTTCGATGGTCTTGATGTCCGGCGTTTCGCTGGCGGCGATCATCCGGTCGGCAAAGTCGTCATGGCCGACCCCGTTGAGCACGATCACATCCAGCCCGCTGATGCGCTTGATGTCTTCGGCGCGCGGCTCGTAGGCGTGCGGGTTGAAACCGGCGGGAATCAGCGGTACGACCTCGGCCTTGTCACCGACGATATTCGCCACGTAGCTGTAATACGGATGCAGGGTGATGCCGATACGCAGGCGCTTGGTCTGATCGGCGCTGGCCAGCGGGCTCAGCAGGCAGGCGCACAGGCCGATCAGCAGCAGGCGCAGGAAAGGGCGGCGTTGAGATGAACTAGGCATGGGCAAGCGGTCTTCTCTCGAATGAAGGCGAGGGTTCAATGACGATGTTCACGGGTCACCCCGGCATCGAATTGCGCGACGATCTGTTTCCACCCGGCAGCGCTCAGCGCTGCGTCGGATAGGTCTGTCGGCGCTTGCAGTTCGGTGGCGCGATTGAGCCAGATGTCCGGGGCGGCATCGTTCAGGCGCATCAGGAACGAGCCGGCCACGGCCGGTGCCTGGCTGTGGCCGAAGTAGGCGCGATCGGTCAGCAACTGCCAGACATGGCCGCCACGACTGACCGAGCTGGCGTCCTGGGCGAATGGCGCGAAACCTTCGTCCGCCAGGTTCTGCGGGGTCGGCAGTGCCTGTTGTTCTTCGCGCAGCAGGCGGATCTCGTCGAGGGTCACCCGCAGATCGGCATAGATGCCTTGTTCGCTGGCGCCGAGGTCGCGACGGGCGTCCAGTTGGTGCCTGGAAACCGGCTCCGGCTCGTGGGACACACCGCGCCATGCCACCACGGAACCGGCGACCGCGAGGATCAACAGGCACATCAGCAGCACATTGAGGGTTTCGTGCCCGGCACCGGCCGGGCGTACAACTTGGGTGGTCGGCGTGGTCATGGGGCTTCGATATCCGCTTGGTCGATTTCCACCACGTGGCCGGGGCCTGCGTCGAACAGCACGTAGAATTCGGCGCCGGGTTTCTTGAAGGTCAGCGTCGAATCGGCGCCGAGCTTGCCCGGCACCAGGATCGTTTCGTCGTAACCGATCACATCGAGGGTTACCCCCGGCGCGCCGCTGCCGTCGGAGAAACCGCCGGTGCATTTGATCTGTTCGGCGTCGATGGCCTTGCACTCGCACATAGGGTTGTGGGCCAGGGCGCTGGTACTGAAACCGGCACACAGCGCCAGCCATGCAGCGCTCATGCTAAGGCGGAAAGGACGGCTCATGGTTTGGCTCCTTGTTTGTTCAGCCAGGCGATGGTGGCGGGAGAGGCCTGGCTCAGGGGAATCGAGGCCTGGTGCATGCTGCCGTCCCAGCCTTCCATGGTGATCCACAGTTCGGCGTCGGTTCGGGTCTTTTCCGGAATCGGCAACTGGGTGCCCATGCGATACGGCGTTCCGAAGAAGATCACCCCGGCGGCGCGCAGGCTGCGCGGTTTGCCGATGCGCAGGTAAGTGGCCTTGACCGGCTCGATACAGGCATCGCACAGCGCGGCATTGAAACCTTTCAGATAGCCCGCCGGGCCGTCGGAACGCGGCGCCTCGTCACGCAATTCGGCCAGACGCAGACTCCACGGCCCGACCTGGATTTCGCCGATCTCGCGCTCGCCCAGGCCGCTGTCACCACGAAACAGTGCGGCGTCGGCAAAGTATTTGGGCATGAAGCCCAAGGGGATCAGCAGCAACAGCACGTTGATGTGGAAGCGCCATTTGTGCCAGATCATGCTCAGCCGTGAAGGCTGAGCCACGGTAGCGAACTTGCTCACAGACTGGCCTCCGACGGTTCACGTTGGCGGGCCGGCTGCGCCTGCACGCGCTGTTTCTTGTGCTCGCGCTTGAGGGCGTTGGCGGTGGCCAGCGCGGTGCGCTTGGTCCAGATCAGCAGGCCACTGAGAACCATCATGCTCAGCAGCAGGCCGAAGAAGAACCAGATCAGCTTGATCCACAGACCGCCGAAATCTCCGGTGTGCAGCGGGCGCATGGATTCGGTGACGAACTCCAGCGACGTGCGATCGGACAACAGCCGCGAAGCCGCCACGTCACCGCTGTACGGGTTGAGCGTGGCGGTCTGGAACATCAACGGATACCAGCCGCGTCCGCCGATATCCATGTGCGCGTAGGCATTGCCCGGCAGGCTGATGAAGCTGGCTTCCAGACCGGGGATTTTTGTCTGGGCGATTTCGATGGCGCGGTCCAGGCTGATACGCGGCGGTGGCGAACCGTCGCTCGACAGCGGCACGGCTTCGCGGGACATGGCCGGAATGATCGGCTCGCTGGAAATGGAAATCTGATTGTCCGACAGCAGTGCCTGGATCAGGAACCAGGTACCGGTGATCGAAATCACCGCGATGAACCAGATCGACCAGATGCCGCTCAAGCGGTGGAAGTCGCCCCAGAAGATCCGCGCGCCATGATTGAAGCGCAGGGTCGGGCGGAAAAAGCCTTTCCAGAAGCGCTTGTAAACCACCAGCCCGGTCACCAGCGAGGCCAGCATCGGCAGGCCGAGGAACGACACCAGATACCAGCCCCAGCTGAAACCGTTGGTGAACGGCACCAGCCACCAGCCATGCAGTGCGCGGGTGAACGCCTTGAAGTTGAAACTCGGCGCGGTGCCCTGGATCACCCCGGTGTACGGGTTGACGTAGACCGTCAGCGAACGGCCGTCGGGGTAGCTGACGTCGACGTCGAGGGCAAAGTGCGACTCGTCCGGACGGTTGATGCTTTGCACCAGGGTCTGGGGTTCGGCTTTCTTGATTTCGGCGAGGATCTGGTCGTAACTCAAGCGCGGTGCATCATCCGACGGCGCGCTCGCGCGCATCTGCGGGTTGGCCAGCCAGACGATTTCCTGACTGACCACCGCCAGGGTGCCGGTGACGCAGACGATCAGAACGAAAAACCAGATCGGCAATGCCAGCCAGCTGTGTACCAGGAACCACAGTTTCGAGCGGGATTTCTTCGACATGATGACGGGTCTTGATTCAGTGAGAGGGAGCGGTACTACGGGCTTCGCAGCACGGGAGTCCCCGAAAGGCCGGTCGTGGCTTTTGCCTACGCGACCGGCCCGCATCTCTATAAGACGGATGACCGAAGCAAATCCCGATAAACGATATGAAAGTAAATGTTTCGCGATTGCAGGCTGCTGGCGCATGGGCGGATTTTTGTGAGGGGGCGAAGAAGTCCGAGGGCGCATGCCGCCGGATCGAAGGAGGGGCATCAGCGGAGAAACGTCGAGTGCCTCGGCGCCCCACAGCACCCGCAACGGCAGGTTCAGGTGACGACCGGCCGCAAGGTCGGCGCGGTCATGTTCCAGGTCGACGCCGGCACTGGCCCGCATCCTGGTATCGCCGGGCGTTCATGACTGGACGTGAAGCGTGGTTCGACGGTTCATGAATCGTGTTCGCTCATCCCCGCGCGCTGCGCGGGAATGGATATGCGGCGTTGCTAACCCTGCTGGAACATTTCCTGCGCCCGCTGCTCGATCTGCGCCTGGGTCAGGTCCTCCTTGCGCGTGGCCAGGAACCACAGATGCCCATACGGATCT
Source organism: Pseudomonas sputi (assembly GCF_021603585.1). GTDB lineage: Bacteria > Pseudomonadota > Gammaproteobacteria > Pseudomonadales > Pseudomonadaceae > Aquipseudomonas > Aquipseudomonas sputi. The sequence continues at coordinate 34,969 of NZ_BQHI01000036.1, forward strand.
TTCAGCGTGCCGCTGCGGTCGCCGTAGAACTGATCCTTGACCTCGGACACCGAGGTGGCGCCAGCATCCAGTGCACGCTGGAAGGATTTGTCGACATCGGTCACGTACAGATGCAGCCCGACCGACACCGCGTGATCCGGATTGCTCAACGGTCCTTGATCGCATGGCGAGCCGAGCATGATCGCGCTGTCGCCGATGCGCAGTTCGGCGTGGCCGATGCCGCCGTCGGGCATGCTCAGGCGCATGACTTCGGTGGCACCGAATGCCTTTTTATAGAAGTCGATGGCTTCGGCAGCTTTGTGAATGCCCAGGTACGGGGTAATGCTGTGATACCCCTCGGGAATGGGTTTGACGTTCATGGCGGTACTCCCTGTTTTTTATTAGAGGTTGAAAGTGTGCCTTCGCCGGGGTTGCCGGTCGCTCAACTATAGATCCGTGCCGCCGCCGTGACCGAGTAGCTGACGAGCAGCCCTGCGACGCCGGCGTGGAGCCAAAAGGCGGACCACCCCAATCGCCGTTGGAGCTGGCGATCGTGTTCGCCGACTACGCACGGGAAGCCGAGGACCATGGCATCGGGCCTCTCACTTGGGAACGTCGAGAAAGTGCGCGCCCGGCCCTTGCTCGCCCAGCACATCGCCCTGATTGCGTAGCGGGCAGGCCTCCATCGACAGGCATCCGCAACCGATGCAACTGGTCAGCCGGTCCCGCAGCAGCATCAACTGATTGATCCGCTCGTCCAGCTCACGCCGCCATTGCTCCGACAACACTTTCCAGTCCGCCGCCGTCGGCGCGCGGTTGTCAGGTAGCTGTTGCAACGCCTCACCGATTTCTGCCAGCGGAATGCCCAGGCGTTGTGCCACTTTGATCAACGCCACCCGCCGCAGCACTTCCCGTGGATAACGTCGTTGATTGCCGGCATTGCGCTGGCTCTTGATCAATCCCTTGGATTCATAAAAGTGCAGGGCAGTGACCGCGACACCGCTACGGGCCGCGACTTCGCCGACGGTCAGTTGCTTGTGCCGTTTTTCCGCAGTGATCATTTGAAAAGTGCCTATTGACCTCTAGTTAACTCGAGGTTTTACCCTGCAGGCCTCCGAATCGCAAGATTCGTCTGACAGAGTGGGGATGTCATGCAAGCACCAGCGAAAAACCGCAGCTTTACCCAATTGATCGAATTTGAAATCGAACCCGGCCAGCAACCGGCGCTGGTCTCGGCGCTGGCGGTGCAGACTGAACGTCTGGCCCAGCGTTACCCTGGTTTTGTCAGCGCCAGTGTCCAGGCCAGCGACGACGGACGGCGAGTGTTGAGTTTCCTGCAGTGGCAGTCCCGAGAGGCGGGGGAGGCGGCGTTCCAGAGCTTCGAAACCGGAGAGCAGGATTTCTGGCAACTGATCCGCACCCATCAGGCGCGAACCGTGACCTTCGGTTCATTCCAGGTGCTGAGCAGCATCGCCCGCAGTCATGACGACGGCTTGCACTGCCAACTGGTCGGCTAGATCGACAGCCGGATCAAGCGCTCGCCTTGCCGGTTTTCCGGGGGACGCCGCTTGTTCACCGCCAGCTCGCTGATCTAGATCAGCCGCGTGCGGGGGACGTTGCGGCTCAGCCCGGGCATTGATCGTCGCCATGGGGCGGCAGGCACCAGGAAACATCCTGTGAAGGGCGAACCCTGCCCGAATTCCGATAGCCACTATTGAGAGCGTTGATTTCTGCCAAAGCGTGCCCGGGCGTAGCCTTTCTCCATCGACCCACACTGCTCGCCAGGACGCTCCCATGAATCGCTTACTGACTGTTTCCCTGATGCTCGCTGTCTCCGTTCTCGCCGGTTGCGCGAGTCATGTTTCCCCGGAACTGCGCCCTTACACGGCGGAAGAAGCCCGCGAACTGGCGCTTGAGTCGCTGAACCGTCGTGGTCTGTCCTTCGAGGAATATCATGCGAAAAAAGCCCAATTGCTCGGCCAGCCGCAAAAGGCCTTCGGTTTCGACAGCAAGGGTGAAATGAGCGCCGAACGGGCCGTACAGCTGCACGGTCGTCCTAGCTGATTCAAAACTGTACTGATCGAAGTTTTACTCAACTGTCCATGGGTTTGCGCGGCGCCGTGGGATAGGGTCAACACCTGAATGACCCTGACGGACTGCCTGCCATGACTCTCTCGCTTGACCTGCTGCTGGGCTTTGCCCTGTTTGCCCTTGTCACCTCGATCACGCCGGGGCCGAACAACACGATGTTGCTGGCGTCAGGCGTGAACTTCGGCTTCAACCGCACCATCCCGCATATGCTCGGCATTACCTGCGGCTTCTTCGTGCTGGTGGTGGCGGTGGGTTTTGGCCTGGGGGCGGTGTTCCAGACCTATCCGCTGCTTTATACGATCCTGCGTTATGTCGGCGCGGTGTACTTGCTGTACCTGGCGTGGAAAATCGCCCATTCCGGCCCGGTCGGCGACAACGAGCAGGGCGAGGCGAAACCGATCAGCTATCTCGGCGCGGCAGCCTTTCAGTGGGTCAATCCCAAGGCCTGGATCATGGCCATCGGTGCCATCAGCACCTATACGCCGATGCAGGGTTATTTCAGCAACGTGATCGTGATTGCGGCGGTGTTCGCCATCATCAACCTGCCGAGTGTCGGCGTCTGGGCGGCGTGCGGGACTTTGCTGCGCAACGTGCTCAAGGATCGTCGCTGGTTGCGGATGTTCAACTGGGGCATGGCGGCGCTGCTGGTGATTTCGCTGTATCCGTTACTCCTTGAAAGCTTTAGCTGACGCCGTGCTACAACCGCCGGCCCGATGCCTGTTAAAGTCGCGTTCAGGAGCGTTCCTACGCACTTTTAAATGAAGTTGTTCTTCTTTAACGGCATCCGATCAGGTATTGATGACGCTCTCGAACCCGGACGCAGCTCACAAGGCGGCGTCGTGCCGTTTGTAGACACGAGCTTCCTGATCCCGGAACACGCTCTGCGAGTCTTTTTATGAACACACGTCCGCTGTATTTCGATTACGCCGCCACCACCCCGGTGGACGAACGGGTTATCCAGGTGATGATCGAGTGTCTGGGTTTCAACGGTAACTTCGGCAACCCGGCCTCCAGTTCTCACGTCTTCGGCCAGCAGGCCCGGCAAACGGTCGAGAACGCTCGCCGACAAGTCGCCGAACTGGTCGGCGCCCAGGCGCAGCAGATCGTCTGGACTTCCGGCGCCACCGAATCCAACAACCTTGCCCTCAAAGGCGTAGCCCAGGCCCGTGGCGCGTCTGGCGGGCACATCATCACCAGCCAGATTGAACACAAGGCCATCCTCGACACCGCCCGGCAATTGCAGGACGCCGGTGTCGCCGTGACCTATCTGGTGCCGGACGCCGACGGCCTGATCACCCCGCAAGCGGTCAGCGAAGCGATGCGCGATGACACTTTTCTGGTGTCGCTGATGCTGGTCAACAACGAACTCGGCACCGTCAACGACATCCCGGCCATCGGCGAAGTGGTGCGTGGTCGCGGGTCGTTGTTCCATGTCGATGCAGCCCAGGGCGCTGGCAAGGTCGCGATCGATCTGGCGCAATGGCCGGTCGATCTGATGTCCTTCTCGGCGCATAAACTCTATGGCCCCAAAGGCATTGGCGCGCTGTACGTCGGCCCGCGTGCGCAACAGCGCTTACAGGCGCAGATTCACGGCGGAGGTCACGAGGGCGGCTTGCGTTCCGGTACGCTGGCGACTCACCAGATTGCTGCGATGGGCTCGGCGTTTGCCCTGGCCGCCGAGGCTTTCGATGACGAGAAGAAAACCATCGCAGCGTTGCGCCAGAGACTGCTCGAACAACTGTTGAGCCTGCCCGGCGTGCGCCTTAACGGCAGCGCCTCGCAGCGCATCCCGCATACCCTTAGCCTGACCTTCAGCGAAGGCGAGTTCAACCCGGCGGCGCTGAGCCATGCGATCGCGTTTTCTGCGACCTCGGCCTGCAATTCCGCGAGCAACGTGCCGTCCCACGTCTTGCTGGCATTGGGGCATGACGCGCATCTCGCGGGGCGGACCATTCGCCTGAGCCTCGGCCGTTTCACCACCGCCGAAGACATCGACAAGGCTGTAGAACTGATCAAGACCGCCTGCGCCAGTGCTCCGGCATTCTGGGCGACAGGCCTTTAACGAGCCGGCTTTGAACGGCACCGAACAATAACGATGAAGTGATTGGCAGGAGACATGATGAGTACCCAGACTTTGACCGAAGGAACGGTTCCCCAGCGCCTGGCGCACACCCGTGAACTGATGCGTCGCGAAGGTATCCACGCGTTGCTGGTGCCGTCCGCCGACCCGCACTTGTCGGAATACCTGCCGGGCTACTGGCAGGGCCGGCAATGGCTGTCAGGTTTCCATGGTTCGGTCGGCACCTTGATTGTCACCCCCGATTTCGCCGGGGTCTGGGCCGACAGCCGATACTGGGAACAGGCGACCAAGGAACTCAAGGGCAGCGGCATCGAACTGGTGAAACTGCAACCGGGTCAGCCGAGCCCGCTGGACTGGCTGGCCGAGCAGACGCCGGAAGGTGGCGTGGTTGCGGTTGATGGTGCGGTGATGGCCGTCGCGTCGGCGCGTACCCTGGGCAGCAAGCTCGAGGCGCGGGGCGCCAGTCTGCGTACCGACATCGACCTGTTGAAAGAAGTCTGGAGCGACCGCCCGGCGCTGCCGAACGCGCCGATCTATCAACACCTGCCGCCGCAGGCGACCGTCAGCCGTGGCGAGAAACTTGCCCAGCTGCGCGAAACCCTGCAGGCGCGCGGCGCGGACTGGCACTTCATCGCCACCCTCGACGATATCGCCTGGCTGTTCAACCTGCGCGGCGGTGACGTGTCGTTCAACCCGGTATTCGTTTCCTTTGCGCTGATCAGCCAGCAACAAGCCACGCTGTTTGTCGCACTGAGCAAGGTCGATGCTGAACTGCGTGCAGTGCTGGAAAAAGACGGCGTGACCCTGCGTGACTACAGCGAAGTCGCTGACGCCCTGGGTGGAATTCCGAGTGGCGCGAGCCTGCTGGTGGATCCGGCGCGGGTTACCAGCGGTCTGCTGGACAACCTGGATACCGGCGTGAAACTGGTCGAAGGCCTGAACCCGACCACCCTGGCCAAGTCGCAGAAGAGCCTGGCGGATGCCGGCCACATTCGTCAGGCGATGGAGCAGGATGGCGCGGCGTTGTGCGAATTCTTCGCCTGGCTGGAGTCGGCCTGGGGGCGCGAACGCATTACCGAGCTGACCATCGACGAAAAACTCACGGCGGCTCGTGAGCGTCGTCCGGATTACGTGTCGCTGAGTTTCAACACCATCGCCGCGTTCAACGCCAATGGCGCGATGCCGCATTATCACGCCACTGCGCAAGAACACGCAGTGATCGAGGGCGACGGCCTGCTGCTGATCGATTCCGGCGGCCAGTACCTGGGTGGCACCACTGACATCACGCGTATGGTGCCGGTCGGTACGCCAACCGAAGAGCAAAAGCGTGACTGCACCCGCGTTCTGAAAGGCGTGATTGCCTTGTCCCGTGCGCGATTCCCGAAAGGCATTCTGTCGCCGTTGCTGGACGCCATCGCCCGTGCACCGATCTGGGCCGAGAACGTGGACTACGGCCACGGCACCGGTCACGGGGTGGGTTACTTCCTCAACGTGCACGAAGGTCCGCAGGTCATCGCCTATCAGGCGGCGCCAGCGCCACAGACCGCCATGCAACCGGGCATGATCACCTCCATCGAACCGGGCACTTACCGTCCGGGCCGCTGGGGTGTGCGGATCGAGAACCTGGCGATGAACGTTGAAGCGGGAAGCAGCGAGTTCGGCGAGTTCCTCAAGTTCGAAACCCTGACCCTGTGCCCGATCGACACCCGATGCCTGGTACCGTCGTTGCTGACGCAGGAAGAGAAGCAATGGTTCAACGCCTATCACGCCGAAGTGCGCGAGCGGCTGAGCCCGCTGCTTGATGGCGCGGCACTGCAATGGCTGAACACGCGCACCGCTGCTATTTAAACGGTTGAAGCTGCGGCGCTGCAGCCAGCGCCTGAGTCATGAAATCGACAAACGCGTTGACCCTGGCGGACTGGCGACGGTTCGCCGGGGATACGGCGTGTATTGGTAATGATCGGGTCTGGTAGTCCTGCAACAGGGCGATCACTCGACCCGCCTTCAAATCCTCGCTGAACAGCCAGACCGGTGACAGCGATATTCCCAATCCTCCCAGAACCATTTCGCGGATCGCTTCGGAGCTGTTGCTCTGGGCGTTGCCCTGGATGCGTACGTCATGGTGTTGGCCATCTTTCTCGTAGGCCCACAGGTTCTGAGTGCTGAGCAGGTTGAATTGCAAGCAATTGTGCTGTGCAAGATCCTGGGGTGACAGTGGGTGTCCGTAGCGTTGCAGGTAATCGGGTGTCGCCACTGTGATCCGGTGGGTGATGCCGATGCGTCTGGCGATCATGCCGCTGTCGTTCAATTCACCGATGCGCAGGCTGACATCCAGGCCTTCGCCGACCAGATCCAGGTTCTGATCGCTCAGTTGCAAGTCGACTTTCACCTGCGGGTAGCGCTGTAGAAATTCCGCCAGCCGCGTGGCGATCTGCAAGCGGCCGAAACTGACGGAGGAGCCGATCCGCAAAGGGCCGGCCACGGTTTCCCTGCCGGACTGGAAGCTGTGCTCGGCGGCATCCACGGCGGCGAGGATATTTCGACATTCGGTGTAGTACCGCTGACCTTCATCGGTCAGTGACAACTTGCGTGTACTGCGAGCAATCAGCTTGCCGCCCAGTTGACCCTCAAGGGCGCGCAGGACTTTGCTGATGGTCGGTTGGGTGGTATGCAGTTCCCGGGCAACGGCGGAGAAACTGCCGCGTTCGACCACCCGTACGAAGATGGCCATTGCGTTGAGCTTGTCCATGAAGCGCCTCATTCATGCCGTTTTGGCATTCTTACTATAGTGATTTGACGTCTTATCGGCATGGATCTGTTGCGGGAACATGGCTTCACTTTCTCCCACAGGAATGACTGAAATGACTGACTCACTGCACATGAAAGCCCTGATGGTAGATACCGCCAACGGGCCGCTACGCTTGGCTTCTTTGGAACGCCCCGTAGCCGCGGCTGGACAGGTTTTGGTGCGGATCAAGGCCAGCGGCGTGAATCCCCTGGATCTGAAAATCCGTGCGGGGCAGGCCGCCCATGCTCGGCAACCGTTGCCGGCCGTTTTGGGGCTGGATCTTGCGGGTGTGGTCGAAGCGGTGGGCGAGGGCGTGCAGGATTGGGCGCCGGGCGATGAGGTGTATGCGTTGGCCACGGGGATCGGCGGTGCGCAAGGTTCGCTGGCCGAGTTTGCAGTGGTGGACGCACGACTGCTGGCGCGAAAACCTGCGAATCTGAGCCCGCGTGAGGCCGCGAGCCTGCCATTGATACTGATCACGGCGTGGGAAGGCCTGGTGGATCGGGCTCGGGTGAGTGCGGGGCACAAAGTGTTGATTCATGGCGGCGCCGGTGGCGTCGGGCATGTGGCTGTGCAGATTGCTCGTGCATTCGGTGCTGACGTGTATGCAACGGGCTCTGCGGGACAGCGCTCGATCATCGAAGGTTACGGCGCGACGTTCATTGATTATCGAGCAAGCTCGGTGGAGGAGTATGTCACGCAGTTCACAGCGGGGGAGGGGTTCGACATTGTCTATGACACGGTCGGCGGCGAGACGCTGGATGCCTCCTTCAAAGCAGCACGGATCTACAGCGGGCATGTGCTCAGTTGTCTCGGCTGGGGGCAGCACAGTCTTGCGCCGTTGTCGTTTCGTGGGGCGACGTATTCGGGGGTGTTCACCTTGCTGCCGTTACTGACCGGCAGGGGGTGTGAGCATCATGGAGAGATTTTGCGACAAGCCGCTGCCTTGATTGAGTCCGGTCAGTTGCGGCCGCTGCTTGATCCGCATCGGTTTACGCTGCAAACCGCTGCGGAGGCCCATGAGCTGCTGGCAACGAAAGCCGCTCAAGGGCGTCTGGTCGTGGAGATTTAGCGAAGGGCTTCCACCACGAAGTCGAGCCGATCCTGACCGAAGAACAGCTGGTTGTCGATGAACATGCTCGGCGCACCGAAGACGCCGCGTTTCACGGCGGTTTCGGTGTTGTCCCTGAGAGCGGACTTGACCGCTTCATCGTTGGTCAATGCCAGTACCTCTTCGGGATTGAAGCCATGTTCGGTCAGCACGGCGGCAACCGTTGCCGGTTCATCGAGGGGACGGCCTTCAACCCACAGTGCTTGGAACAGGCAATCGATGAACGCCTGGAAGCGATCCGGATGACGCAGTTGAATGCCGGTGACCGCCCGCATCAGCATCAGCGTATTGATCGGGAAATGCGGGTTGAATTTCAGGGGCACGCCGTAGCGCTTCGCGTAGCGGTCCAGGTCCTGAAACATGTAGCGACCCTTGGCCGGGATCATCGCCGGCGACGCGTTACCGGTGGCTTTGAAGACGCCGCCCAGCAACATTGGAATGTAGATCAACTGGCTGTCGGTTTCGGCGCAGATCCTTGGCAACTGGGTATATGCCAGGTAGGTAGCGGGACTGCCGAGATCAAAATAGAACTCCACGGTTTTGCTCATGTTCGCTGCACTCGGTTTTTGTTATTGGTGGGATTACCAGCGTTCGTTCCAGGGGCGCAGATCCAACTCGAACGTCCAGGCGTCTCGTGGCTGGCTATGCAGATACCAGTAGTTCTCGGCAATGTGTTCGGGGTCGAGGATACCGTCCTGATCTTTGGTGGCATATTTGTCAGGGAAGTTGTCGCGGATGAAGTCGGTATCGATGGCCCCGTCGACCACAACGTGGGCGACATGAATGTTCATCGGGCCAAGCTCTCTGGCCATGCTCTGTGCCAGAGCCCGGATACCGTGCTTGGCCCCGGCGAATGCGGCGAAACCCGAGGCTCCGCGCAATCCGGCAGTCGCGCCGGTGAACAGAATCGTGCCGCGGCGGCGGGTCACCATTCGTTTGGCAACTTCCCGGGCATTGAGAAAACCGGAGAAACAGGCCATCTCCCAGATCTTGAAATACTTGCGGGCGGTTTCTTCGAGGATGCTGCAAGGCACGTTGGCGCCGATATTGAAGACGAACGCTTCAATCGGTCCGAGGCGGGTTTCGATATCTTCGATCAGCGCTATCACGTCTTCTTCCTTGCGTGCATCGCAGGCAAAACCGTGGGCTTCACCGCCGTCCATCTGAATGGCTTCCACCAGAGGCTGTAATTTGTCGGCGCTGCGCCGCGTGGCGCAAGCGATGAAACCTTCTTTGGCAAACCGCTTGGCTATGGCACCACCCGTGGCATCACCTGCACCGACAACCAATACGACCTTCTTGTTATTCATGGGGTGGATCCCTTTGGTAAACGATCGTTAAGTGAACGAACGTTATGCTAGGGTTTGCTCAGCGTCAAGGCATTCAATCGTGAGGACAAACACATGCGGTACTCCGCTGGTCACAAGCTGGAAACCAAAGAAAAGCTTCTGCAAAGCAGCTCGTTGTCCGCTAAAAAAAATGGGTTTTCATCAATGGGCGTCGATGGTCTGATGAAGGCGATCGGCTTGAGTGGGGCGGCGTTTTACAGCCATTTCTCGTCCAAGGATGCGCTGTTCGCGGCTATCGTCGAGCGCGAGTTATGCCAGAGTCTGGAGCGGTTGGGCGGGCAGGGGGCGCAGGATCGCGAACGGCTGGAGCGGTGCCTGAAGCTGTATCTGAAGATGGCCCATGTCGAGCAGCCGGAGTTGGGCTGCGCACTACCTGCACTGGGTGCCGAGATCGCGCGTTCGGATATTGTCGTGCGGGAACAGGCTGAGTTGTGGATCTGTAAGCTTCAGAAAAGTTGGGCACAAATTCTGGAAAGTGACAGCCTGGCCTGGGCGATTCTGTCGCAATGCGTCGGGGCTCTGGTGGTGGCGCGTATGCTGGCTTCGCCCAGGATTCAGCAGCGGGTGCTGGATTCCTGTCATGAGGCAATCGGGAACCAGCTCGCCATTTCGCGAACGCCGTAGTGGCGATGGTTTATTTGCAGATGACGATCATGCTGCGGCTGGTATAGCCGGCGGGGTTGAGACCAAAGGGATAATCACCCGGTTCTTCCACAGTATCGCCTGATTTTGCGATGACCTTGTAGCCCTTCGGTGCGCAAGAGTTCGCGGCGCTGGTGTAGCACCTGTCCCAAGAGGAGGACAATCCTGAACAGTTGATGTGCAGCCCTTTCTTGCCGTGCTTTACATGGGTCTTCGACGTCGCCGCGCAGCCCGCAACGGCGAGTATGGCGATCAGTATCAAAATTCGTTTCATTACCGTCCTTATGGCGGCCTCGAGTCTGGCGCTCGGGTCTGCCTGTATTCGCTCTCGCTTGAAGCGTTCTGATGTCCCTGTCCGAAAAAATCCATGTCTGGCATTGGGTTGCGAGGCTAAACATGGCCTAAATGAGCGCCAATTGCCAGACCTTCGTAAAATCCTCTTTCAATCTGCCGCGATGGCGGGTTTAGAGGTGCTGCCCATCGTCATGGTTGCTCCTACGGATGCCAGAATAATGCACAGGATCGCCATCCATTGTGACAAAGAGAGGTATTCCTGAAGGAAAAGCAGACCCGAGAGTGCGCCGAAAGCCGGTTCGATGCTCATAAGCGTGCCAAAGGTGCGGGCTGGCATGCGGGTGAGAGCGACCATTTCCAGTGTGTAGGGGAGAGCTGTGGACAGGATCGCCACCCCGATAGCGATGGGAATCAATGCGGGTGTCAGCAGTGCGCTGCCTGCATGGACGATGCCGATGGGGGCGACGAACAGGGCTGCGATCATCACACCAAGTGCTGCGGTGGTCACGCCGTTATCTGCGCCGGCCTTCTGGCCAAACAGGATATACAACGCCCAGCACGCGCCGGCTCCCAGCGCATAGCCTGCACCGACCAGATCGATACCCGCTGTCGTAGCGCCGGTCGGTATCAACAGCAACAAGCCGATGGCAGCCAAGGCGATCCAGAGAAAGTCAATTGCGCGACGCGAGGCATAAATGGCGACTGCCAGCGGGCCGGTGAACTCCAGGGCGACAGCGATGCCGAGCGGAACGGTGCGCAACGACATATAGAAGAGGAAGTTCATGCCGCCTAGCGCCATCCCGTAGACAATTACTGTGCGCAGCGACTGGGCTGTCAGCTTCGCTCTCCAGGGTTTGAGCAGTAACAACATGATCACGCTGGCGAAGATCAGGCGCAGGGTTGTAGTGCCCTGAGCGCCAACAATTGGGAACATGCTTTTGGCCAGCGAAGCGCCGGACTGAATCGATGCCATGGCAATTAATAGAAGGCCAACCGGGAACAGGGTTGAGGCAAGGCTGCGAGGCTGGTCGTTCATTGCGTGGCATCATCCGAGGAGGTAACAGGTGTTTTGTGCAATATAGTGCGCACTGACTGCGTTCGCGTCTATATAGAAGTGACCTTTTTCCCTCTATTGATAGAAAACTCAAATTAATGGTTGACGGCGGATTCTGAGTCTCTATAATTCGCCCCACTTCCGGCGCAGTCGAAACGGAAAACTCCTTGATAAACAATGAGTTAAGTAGGTTTCGAAAGCGGATTGCTTCAGATCATCGAGGCCTGGAAGAAGTTGGAAATGCCGGATTGTTACGGCGCTTTCAACGGTTCGATCTTCTCGGTCGAAAGCGGAGAAAAAGAGGTGTTGACAGCAGCGTGTAACGCTGTAGAATTCGCCTCCCGCTAACGAGAGATCGG
>NZ_BQHI01000037.1 GCF_021603585.1 Pseudomonas sputi
GGTGGGGGCGGCAAAGATGGATTAAGGCTTAGCTGAGTAAGAGCCGGCAGTTCCTCCGATCATTTGGGAAATGGACTCAATCTCTTAAGCCCCTCTTCCCTTCCTGCGCCTAGAGATGGCATTCTGACACCAAGACCAGAATGCATCACATTGTTTAGCCGAGGTAGATTTAATCATGGAAGAAAATAAAAATTTATATAAATACATGGGCCCCGGCATTGCCGAAACACTCCTACTAGAGAATGGGAGTTGCAGCCTAAAACTTTCCTACCTGAAAGACTACAATGACCCGTTCGAGTTTTTCTTAACCATTGATTATAATCAAGGCCCAGAAATTCTCGCATACTACAACGAAATGATTTCTATGGTAACTCAACAACCAGTTACCTGCTTCTCAAAATCTCCGTTAATAACTCCAATGTGGGCTCACTATGCGTCTAACTCCCAAGGCTTTGTTGCCGAAATAAATGAAGCCGCACTTGATGAATGGCTTAAATCAAAAAAATCAGACCCGAGCTTTGGAGATATTGACTATCGAGACACTCCTCATGAAGGCATGCAGGGGATGCTTGAACGCGCCTATGTGTTGTCAAAACCTAGGCATATCGGGTGGCTTCAGCAATCGATCGGAAGTACCGCTTATTTTACTAAGCAAACATGCTGGAGCTATGAGCAAGAGCGACGCCTAGTTATTGACGAAAAAAATATTAAAAAAATAAACGAAAATTTAATCCTACTATATTTCCCTGCAAACATAATTACATCTTTAGTGGTCGGAGCAAAAGCAACTCAAGAATTGAAGGATAAAATAAAAAAAATATCCAACACCATTGGGTGCAACTACTACGAAAAGCGAATTGGAAGAAGCTCAACGACTCCTTTTTTTCTAGACAGCGAAAATAGAACGTACATCTTTAACAACGAAGAAATAGTTCTGCACAGTGAGCGATGCGATTCTTGTAAAGAACCGAAGACAAACGCAGATTCAAAGCTATGTTCATGGTGCAGCATCGATGAGAGCCATGAAAAAAATGCAGCCTTCAGAAATTCATTTCGAATGCTTCAGCACGCTGGAATCCTTGAGCAGTATATAGAAACATTCCAATCCATTGGAAGAAAATAGAAAACAACATTTACTTTCCTGCTCAGCTACGACATCCAACAAGGCTTACAATGAAAAATACAATTCTTTATGGCAATGGCATAAATCTACTTTCTACCAACTCAGTAAGCTGGAAAAACTTGCTTCACAAACTCATGGGTGAAAACAAGTTCGAAAGCGACAAGTTACCTAACACAATGATATATGAAAGAATATTCATGAGTGAACACAAAGCAAACAGAAGCGAAATATTTGACGAACTAACAATCAAGAACAATATTGCTAGCACACTCGCAGAACAAGAAGCAAATGACGTATTCAAATTATTGAGCAATATGGACTTTGAAAACTACCTTACAACAAACTACGACTACGCAATTGAAAAATCATTTGAAACAACTCCTGAAAAAATGAGCTCTGAAGAAATATACAGCCTAAGAAGAAAGCGAAAATATGAAACAATTAACGGGATTAAATACTTATGGAACATCCATGGTGAAATTGAAAACCCGAAATCGATTATGCTTGGCTTAGATCATTACTGTGGCTCAGTGAGCAAAATAGACTCGTATGTCAAAGGTACTTATAAGCACTTTATTGATGGAAAGTTAGTTCCCATTGATTCCATGAAGAAAAAATTAAAAAACAATAGCTTCTGCCATACATCTTGGGTTGACCTATTTTTCTCTTCTGACGTACATATAATTGGCCTCTCACTGGATTATAGCGAGACAGATCTTTGGTGGATTTTAAACAAGCGAGCTCGATTCTCGACTGAAAACCTCGTAACAAACAATATTACCTTCTACGTGGATTGCATCGAGGATCAAAAAAAGGAGTTACTTGAAGCGTTCAATATTAATATCGTCACGACAAAAAATATTAACAATTACGAGGACATGTACAGAAGAGCAATATCAAAAATGTTTGTACCGAAGAACACAACGGAAGCAGCATGAGCAGCGTTCGATAGCAGCACAACCGATATAGACAGACTCACTTAAACACTAATACCACACAAGTCAATCAATGCTCGTAACGCGGAGTATTTAAAAATTAGCCTAATAATTAAAACGCAAAGCTGGGGAAGTGCCAACTCAATTGAGGTTTTAAAAATATTAAACCACACTCTTAAAACCATGACCGCTGAATTTGGCAGAAGCTTCCCCTGCAATATCTTCATCTATCAAGATTTTTCAGACAATAGCCCTATAACCTTATATGAGAAATCACCTTGCGGCGCCTACAAGATCAACCTCAATGTAACGGATCGCTATTGGTGCAAATACATCTATCAGTTTTCTCATGAGTACTGTCATATTCGCACAAACTACTCCCTCTCTAGATACGATCAGCGTATAAAATGGTTCGAAGAGACAATATGTGAACTAGCCTCAATATTTACACTCAAGAAAATGTCTATCTCCTGGAAGACCAACCCTCCTCTACCAAGCTTAAAGAGCTTCTCAGACAGCATTGCGGAGTATGTCAAATCGATAATTACTGACCCAAGCCATCAACTCCCGAAAGGCTCAAACTTTCCAACCTGGTTCAAAGACAACCTCCCTTTATTAGAGCGCAATCAATACATTCGCGACAGCAACAGCCTCATAGCGATTACATTACTCCCGCTTTTTGAAAAACATCCATCTCTTTGGAACTCAATGACATACTGGAACTCTTGGAAGCCCAATCAGGGAAATGACATTCATAGCTGCTTGCAATTGTGGCTAAAATCCTTACCAGAAAAAAACAAAGAAGGCGCCACGAGCCTCGCAGACATATTCAACATTTGATATTAAAAATATTTAAAAGGAGGACGAAATAATTCTTAGGCAACTAATTCTACCCGCTTTTCTTGAACCGCGAAGGAGTGTAAAAATGGGATAGTTTTTTTTGAACAACGACTCGAAGGGAATAGATTTATTTTATAACAACAAATCTGCCAACGTTTCTCAGCCCTCTTTTTCACATCGCTCGACATTCAACAGTTACAATTGTATTACACGCACCTTTCTTTTTTCTTTTTTTGAGTCACGCCATACTTCTACACGAAATTGTTGGCCCAATGGTGGTTCTGGTTTAGGTCTAGACGGACGCGGTATACTCATCTTACGGCTAGTCTTAATAAGTACATCTTGCTCAAAGGCACTGAGGGGCAAATCCAACTGTTGCGCTAGCAAAGGCATATTTTCCAACGACCTTTTCATCTCACTCATAAACCCCGGCTCAGAATCGCTCTCTTCGCCGAACATTGCCTCGGCTTCAAGCATTGCCTGTTCGGCAGTAAGCTTCCCATTTTGCACCTTTAAAAACAGGCGCTGCAACCCACCTAAAGAACCAGTACTTTTCTTAACCTTTGGTTTTACATTTTTAGCAGAGAAAGGTGCAACTGCGTGAGCAACAAGAAAATCACCTGCCGAACTTAATTGGCCTTGAATTGTTTGGACCCCAGACATGAACGATCCGTATTGCCCCACCCCTAAATAGAGAGCGTAAAGCGCTGCCGCAACTTTAGCGCCACCTTTAATTGAGCCTTCTTCAACTTCAAGCGACAACGAATAATCTGGAATTTTTAAAACTTGTTCGACATAAGCCTCCCATTCATCGAAAAGCTTTGTCGAATACACCTCAAATTTATGCCGTGGCAGACTTGGTACATCAATATAAAAATCTGTAGATCCAAGGTCGATCATTTTTCATCCATGCAGTGTTTTGACGTAACACGATCAAAAATCAGATGACATGCTATGTCGTAATCAGATTCGACGTATGCAAGCCGACTTTTTCGACCCCCTCTAATGGCAGGCTATCGCTTCGCCACTACCGTGTCCACTCACGACACGAAGCGATTAGGGGATTGGCTTAAACACTTATGTTTAACTTTATCCATCTATCGCTCCCCCAGGCTACAACGCCTTGCGTCATTGCCTACGACTACGCCAGAATCCGCCGGCTTGTGCGTCTACGACGCGGGTCTTATCGTTTCCCGGTCACTGAAAACAGTGATGGGGTTTGGTAGCCCCGGATTATCGTAGGTTGCATAAGCATCATGATGTGCAGTGTCTGAAAGACTCCGCGTCATGGTGGTCATGCACAGGGCGTCCTCGGGCGCGCCGGTTCCTACGTCCCGGTCTACCAACCTGAGCATGGCCGCCACCCATCGTTTGGTAGCGAGAGTGTCGGCTCCCATTTGACGATGTAGGAGTTTCACCATGATCAAACCAACACCCAACCCACCCGAAACCGACCCCACTTCCCCCTACGAATCCCCCAACTCCAAAAAACTCCACGACGCCGCCGAGCGTGCGCTGGATCACTACCTCTGCCCCGCCGCCGGGATCATGTCGTCCTTGAACGAGCCCGAGCGGATGTACCTGGCCAATCCGAAATACAACACCGAATGCCTGCTGGCCAACGCCAGCGAAAACCTCGGTGCAGCCAGTGAGATGCTGAGTAATTTCGCAGCAACGCTCGATCCGTCGCATCGCAAGACGGCGATCGGTATTACGCAAATCGTGATGATTGCCGAGCTGGCGGTGAATCAGGCGCTGGATCACGTCGAAGTCGCGTAAGCAGTCGTCGAAAGCTTGTCTCCAGCGGGCGTTGTTGAGTCCGTTTTTGCCGCTGGAAATATCTGGCTCAGAAGATGTGGAATGTAAACAGCCCGGCCCGGCACCCTCGTCAATGACGACGGATGCCGGGCCGGGCTGTTTGCGTTTCAGTTACTGGTTATTGACGGTGATGTACGGGTCCCAGGTGTGTTGTGGGCCGAGTTGGTTCAGGTCGCGGTCGAGCAGGACGAAGGTGATCTGGTACCAGAGTTTGCCCGGATTCTCGGCCGTGGCTTGCCACATGGAATAGATCACATCGGTTTTGGAGATACCGCCGTTGGCAGCCTTGTTCAGGTAAGGCACTACACCGGGAATGTTGTAGGTGAGCGGTGTCGACATGGTGCCTTTGTAATCGCCGCCCTGGTGGGGGTCGCCGCTCTGGACGTTTTTGATCAGGGCGATGCGGTCGAAGTTGCGCGACAGCGTGGTGGCGCGCCAGCGAATGTTGTCGCCGGGTTTGACGTCGATCCACAACTCGTCGCCGCCTTCGCCGGTGTTGCCACTGGCATTGGGGTCGACGGCGTCGCGCGTCACCAGCATGGAGACCGCGCCGCCTACGTCGTTGGGATGGGCAAGCAGGTAATCGGCATCGACATTGACTAGCACGTCAATGGTTTGGGTAGCACTGGACATTTTGAGGCTCCTTGTTTTTGGAATCGCATAAGCGACCGCGCCCGCGAAGGCTGTCCGGCTCATCCGGTCCATGGATGCGGTCTGCGGAGAACGATAGGAGATGGCCTAATAGTGTCAAACCGCGATTCCTTGACGCGGAAAAACGGGAGCACTGCGCGGCACGACCAAGGTCTTGATTTGCTTCTGTGCGAGTCAATCTCTGATGGATTTTGAGCTGTTCTCTGGCGGTAACTGTTGGCGAAGGCGCACAGCTGGTGTTGGCATTAACGACGAATCGGCTACACCCGGCCTTTTGTGGAGCGGCAAGCGATCCTGCTGCGGGTCATTTTTGATGTACTGGTGGCAACTGGATGCCGACACAGGGGTGTACCTGGTGCGGCCTTCGGCGCGGTTCAACACGGCGACGACTACGGCGTTCAAGGACTGGATCGAGTGCGCTTTTGCCGAAGGGGCGCCTTGGATGACGCTGCACCGCTGATTGACAAGCCGCAATGGGATATCGTGCCGGCCTCGGAATAGACGTGCTTTCAAGGAGGAAAAATGCGGTTTTACAGGACAGGGGCTTTTTGTGCGGGCGTGTCCATACCGGGACGCCTGAGATTCCAAACATTCCTCATCGCCATGTCAGGCCTCTTTGCCCTCACCCAAATGGCGCCATCCTTCGCCGATACCGCCAATGGAAAAGCCCTCTACTCCCAGCGATGCGCCGTGTGCCACGGAGCCGATATAAAGGGGACCGGGCCGTTGGCCAGGAAAAGCAACCCGCCAACACCTGACCTGACAACTGCTGCCTTCAAGAAGCGACTGGGTGATTACCCCGGCGTTATCGTGTCCTCGGTGATACTTCGCCCCAACGGCGACTTGATTCCAAAGACCTTGCGAGAGAATGGCGTGAAGATTGCGCCGCACGCCTGGAGCGTTAACGACTTTCGCGACTTGCATCAATATATGAGCGGTGTGATTTCGCATACGAACAAATGACATTGAGGCAGGCCCCATTCCTGACACGGCATTCCTGACAGGAATGCCTCCATAAAAAACGTGAATTTTATTTACGACCCTCAATCTTTTAGCGTGGCCATACCGCATATGGAGATGACGCTATGAATGACTCAAGCCTGCGCCTTTACGTCGATGCTCAATTCACCAGTCCCTACGCAATGTCGTGCTTTGTGGCCCTTCGAGAAAAGGGTATCGAGTTCGAAATGAGCCCCCTGGACCTGGACAAACTGGAGAACCAGGCCAGCGATTACGCTCGTCTTTCCCTGACTCAAAGAGTTCCCAACCTCGTGCATGGCGACTTTGCGTTGTCGGAGTCATCGGCGATCACGGAATACCTGGAAGATGTGTTCCCCCAGACAGCAATTTACCCGCAACACCCACAAAAACGCGCCGTGGCGAGACAAGTTCAAGCGTGGCTACGCAGTGATCTGCTTCCGATCCGACAGGAGCGCTCTACCCTTGTCGTGTTCTATGGTCAGAAACACGGACCGTTGTCAGCGTCGGCCGAGGCTGCCAGGCAAAAGTTGGTTGAGGTCGCTCAATGGCTGCTGACCGACAATCCGGACAACCTTTTGGGTGAATGGTCGATCGCCGACGTTGATCTCGCCTTGATGCTGAACCGGTTGATACTCAACGGGGATACTGTGCCGGCTCAACTGGAGGATTACGCTCAACACCAATGGCAGCGCCCGACAGTACAAGAGTGGATCAAGCTGCAACGACCTCGAATGTAACGATCCCCATTTTTTGAGTCTTCAGTGTTCACTAGCTGCCGGGAGCCCCCGGCAGCAAATCTGAAAATAAAGCTGCCCCCATTTAAATGAAGCCGGACAACAGCCCCCTTCTGCTTCAGCCCGTCTTTTTGTCGGAGCCTTTTATGTTCTCGATCAGGTCAACGACATAGTCTTGATTGAAGCCCGCCACAAATGACCAGAACAGCAACTTGGCATAGGCCGCATACCCCTCCGCGTGTTGGCAAAAGATATCGTTGAAGATTTGCCTCAAACACTGCGGATCGTCGTCTGGAACGATCACCGGAAACAGGTCGCCCTTGATAACGCCGGAAAGGAACAAAAGATACAGAAGCCCTGCCAAGATCCCGCCTATGAATGAAGGCAGGATCAAAGCGAACCATGATCTGGAGAGGTTTTCGATTTCCGGATCAGTGAGTATCGACAGTCGCCTGTGAAACCCAACGTAGCCCCCGATATTCCCGGCGATACAAACGATAAAGGGCACTTTGTAGTCGGGCAGACTGTAGGTGACGATAATCGCCAGCACCAACAGGGCGATGAAAATCCAGAATATCCGCTTCCAGATGATGTTCAGGTCTTCCTGACGATTCATGATCAGCTCCCTGATCTTGACCCTGTGATGATTTTTTAGACGATAGACGAATCCTGACTCATGACCAGCGGCTTTACCCGCTGCGAGACAGGATGAGCAAAGCAATGAATGCCACGAACAGTGCAATCAGCACCAGCCCACCGACGGCGACCGCCCAGCCCCAGGCAAAACCACGTTCCCCCTTGAATCGACCGACACTCAGCAAGCCAAGTACGTAGACCCCGATTCGATGAGCCAACCGGTTGAGCAAGATATCGAGGATGTAATCCATTCTTTGGCCGTGCCTCTCTGCACTCTAAAAATGGGGACAGATCTATTTATCCGGTGGTGAAAAAATAGATCCGTCCCCATTCCTGAGCTCAATCATTGGCTGCATCAATAACAACCATTAATTCAATGAAGTTCTCATATCGAATCCAAAGCGTAGGATCTGCTCCATTCCAACCCACTGCACACGGAGTACAGAACCATGAAACGCCAAACCTTCCTCGGTATCGCCTTCTCGCTCTTCGCCCTGAATGCTTTTGCGGCGACCGAGACTGACCCACTGTTCAGCGATGCTGTTGCCTCTGCGACTCAAACTGATCCGCTCTTCAGCGATGCTGTAGCCGCAACCGAAACCGATCCGCTGTTCAGCGATGCGGTGGCCGAAGGTGGTTCTGACCGTCTGATCGAACGTCGTAACGTCTGAATGCAGGGTTTTACCGCAGTTCTCGACAAAAGCCCGGCCTTATCCGCCGGGCTTTTTCACGTTGGTCTAGAATTGAAACGGGTCACCCACGACGACAGCAACCCCCTGTTCCACGTGTTTTTTTGGGTGTCATCCGGATGTCCTCAATGAGAATTTTCTGCAGAACGAATAGAATCGCCAGCCCTACACCTCGACACTTTTGGTCATGGACCGCAGCCGCCTGAACCAAATCCAGACAACCCACACCACCCGATCAATCAAGGACTGATGCCCTCATGTTTATGCGGAAAATAACGTTTGTGTTGCTTTTGGCCGTTGCACTGGCAGCCTGTGGTGGTAGCAAGGACAAGGCGCGTGAACTGGTCGAATCCACTCGCGACGATGGTTTCGAGTCGCGCATGGACGACTTGATGAAAGTGTTCTCTTCACACTACTGGGCACTGCCCGACGATACGATTCGCGAGACCGTGATAGAAAAACTCGATATGGACGGTATCCGAAGTCTGATCGTCGATGTCTACGCCGATCGGTTCAACGACGAAGAACTCGAAGTGATGATCCGTGCCAACAACAAGAGTCTGGAGGAAACCGAAAGCATTCTGTCCAGCACCAAGGAAGGCCGCGCCCTGTTCGACAGAGTGGTGGAAGCTCAAGCCGTTATTGATCAAGTCACGGAGGACGCGATGAAAACCCGAACGACCGCCGTCATCGAGGCGCTGGACAAGCTGAATGAGCCCTATGTGAACTAGGGCACAGTTCCTCCTGTGTCAAAGGGACAGATTTATTTTTCAATCGAAGGCGCCATTTAGCACTTCATAAATCAGCCCGGTAGCCAGCGCGACCAGGATCAGATCGGTACCGACCTGCTGCCATTCGTAGCCGTCGTAGTGCGGCAGTCTGCCCAACAGTCGACCATCGAGCTTCTTCGCAATCCCGGGGGGCAGCGGTTTGCCTCGGGCCAGGTTCTTCTGGATGCCGGGCGGCAACGCCGGGCCCGGGGTCCAGTAGCCACGATAGTCTTCCACGATCCCGATTACCCCGCCGCGATCGATACTCGGGCCATGCCCCTGATAACCGCCCCCGCCTTTTTTCCCCTGATTGCCATGATCCTGGCTGTTATGCGGATTGCCTTTGCCCTGCCCCTTTCCGTTGCCAGGGTCGGCCAGCGCGGTCACCGGACTGCTCAGCAGCGCAATACAGGTCGTGGTCGCAATCAACGTGCGTAAACCGGACATGGGTCGTTCCTTGAATGAATGGGTGTGTGTGGATTCTAGTCAGTTTCTTACAGGTATAGAGAGACGATCCGGTCATCGCGGTTTGTGAAGAATTTCGATGCGCGCAGCTTTCGGTGCCCCCCGATTCGCGCTTACCATACGCCCAACTCGTATTACCGCGGCTGCTGAACCCGGTACTCACGAGGACAGACCATGAAAAGAACCCGCGCCTGGAGACGCACCCAGGCCCGTAAACACGGCAGCGACAAAGCGGTTCGCCCGCAGGCGTTCAAGCCGGAAAAAAACTGGAAGCTGATGTACATCCGATCCACCAAACTGGTCAGGGCTCGCCAACTCGGCATGAGCTATCCCGTTCGCTCAACCCGCCAATTGTTGGATGAAGCGTGACGAACCTTCTGTTCATTTGCAGTCGCAACCAATGGCGCAGCCCGACGGCCGAAGAAGTCTGGCGTCGCCGCCCCGGCTTCAATGTCCGCTCCGCGGGCACCAGCCCCAATGCACGCAAAACCGTCGGCCCAGCGGATATTCGCTGGGCCGATTTCATTTTTGTGATGGAAACCAAACACCTCAATCGCCTGCGGGCCGAGTACGCCCGGCTGCTCGAGCACAAGCGGATTCACTCGCTGGATATTCCGGATGACTACCACTATATGGATCCCGAGTTGGTAGACCTTCTTGAAGAATCGGTGAAACCCTACCTCGCTACTTGACCCTCTGCGCATTTGGCAATGCATCGAATGAAAAGGAATTCCACCCCATGTTTGAACGGAACAAACTGGTTCCAGAGCGGCACGTGGCAGGTGAAGCTGGATGACGGGACGACAATGGATGCCTATGTCTACGCGCTCAAATAGTCGGGCTTCGGTCTTTTCTCGACGGATGAAAACCCTCCTGGTCGGGCTAGTGTGTTGTGTTGGGCTGTGGGGTGTTTCCGAGTGGTGGGAGATGGCGTTGGCGAAGCCTGCCTATGCAGCTCATATCAGCCCCGATGGCTGCTTTAGGGTGCAAACTTTCAGACCTTTCTGGTTATTACCCAACTTCCTTCACCCGCAGGCGCCTCCAGACGCCCCCTTCGAAACTCAATGGTTCGTTCGCTGGGAATCTCCCGCGTTTTTCCGTTTGTACGACAATCGCGATGATCAGCTACTTGGCGAAAGCGAAATCTACGATCTGGTAAGTTACGGGAACCGATTGTCTTGGGGTTACGGCAGCGATACCGAGGTTCGCGTCGGCTTGATCACGATCGGCAATACTCGCCCTGATTGTAAAAAGGGAGACTGATGAAGCCATGACGAGCCGCGAACGACTCCATAGCAAAGGCTACGAAATGCTCTTTGGAGCGGTTCCGCACACGTGGCTGACCGCCCTTCGCATCGCTTTCGATACCGGCATCAAATCCTCAAACGAATGGCCCGTGCCCCGCGGCATCGACTGGCGTCATTCGCAACTGGACACTGACCCGACCGTTCAAGCCGTGTGCCGACTGCCACCCTTGCTGGCGGCGGTGGGCGAGTTGATCGGCGAACGCTTCTTCCTCTCTCAGGTCGAGGGCCGCGAACCGCTTGCCGGTGGCGGCCACCAGCAGTTGCACCGCGACCTGTCGGCGCAACGCCCCGGCGACACCGTCAACGCGCTGGTGTACCTCGATGATTACGGCCCGGAAAACGGTGCAACCCGCATCGTCCCCGGCAGCCATCGCCCTGCACCGGGCGAGCCCCCATTCGATTTCACTGACGAGTCCCGATCTGTGCAACTGACGGGCAACGCGGGCGACGTCCTGATCTTCGATGCCGATCTGATCCACGCCGGTAGCCTGAACGCCAGCGGCGCACGCCGCCGAACCCTGCTGATTACCTATTTTTCTGAATTGCTCTACTCGACGCATCTGGAAACGGTGAGCCTCAGAAACATACGAATGGACACGACTGAGCGGTTCGATCCGGCCGATTTTGCATTC
Source organism: Pseudomonas sputi (assembly GCF_021603585.1). Taxonomy (GTDB): domain Bacteria; phylum Pseudomonadota; class Gammaproteobacteria; order Pseudomonadales; family Pseudomonadaceae; genus Aquipseudomonas; species Aquipseudomonas sputi. The sequence continues at coordinate 11,582 of NZ_BQHI01000037.1, forward strand.
GGGATCGTGAAATCATTCATTTGACTTGATTGCCTCAGGCAACTATATAGTTGCCTAAAGCAAACATATGAGCAACACGCCATGTCCACGATCACCGACCGCGCCGACATCGTCCGGCAATTCAACCGTTTCTACACCCATCAGATCGGCGTGTTGCAGGAACACTTACTGCAAAGCGACTACTCGCTGACCGAGTTGCGCATCCTCTACGAACTCGCCTCGGGCGGTGACCTGACCAGCACCGACCTGCGCCAGATGCTCGGCCTCGACGCGGGCTACATGAGCCGGCTCATCAGCGGTTTCGACAAAAAGGGCCTGATCGAGAAAGTCCCCTGCGCCACCGACGCCCGCGCCAGTCAGTTGCACATCACCGACCTCGGCCGCGAAATCCTCGCCCCGCTGGAACAAGCCTCGCGGCAAGAAGTCATCACCCTGCTCGAACGCCTGGCCGAACCGCAGCAACTGCAACTGATCGCCTCGATGAAGCAGATCCAGACGCTGCTCGAGGGCAGTCAGTCGACGACCTATCTGCTGCGCGATCCGCAACCCGGTGACATGGGCCTGGTGGTGCATCAACAGACCGCGATTTACAGCCGTGAGTACGGCTGGAATTCAGAGTTCGAAGCGCTGGCGGCCGAGGTTGTCGCCAAATACCTGCGCGAATTCGACCCCACGGGCGAGCGCTGCTGGATCGCGGAAAAGGACGGCAAGGTGGTGGGTTCGGTGTTCGTCATCCGCCACGACGAAACCACCGCGAAACTGCGCATGCTCTACGTGGATGCCAGTGCGCGGGGCTTGGGAATCGGCAATCGATTGGTCGAGGAATGCCTGCGTTTTGCCCGGGATGTCGGCTACAAAAAGATGATCCTGTGGACCACCAGCAATCTGGTGGATGCCCGCCGGTTGTACCAGCGGGCGGGGTTCGAGCTGGTCGAGGAAGAGCCGATTCACAGCTTCGGCAAGGATTTGGTCAGTCAGACGTGGGCGATTGAGCTGTGAGGTCTACGCCCACTTTGTGGTCAGGCAGGACGGGCCACAAACCACAGGAGATTGCTCCAAGGACTGATCAGTGCGGACTGGCGGTCGGACGCACCACGATCTCACTCACATCGACATCGTCGGGCTGTTCAATGGCATAGGCGAGCGCTCGCGCAATGGCGTCTGCATTGAGCGCCACACGGCGGAAGGCTTTCATTTCCTCGCGGGCCACCTCATCGGAAATCGTATCGGCCAATTCGGACTCAACAACTCCGGGGCACACCACGGTGACCCGGATCTTGTCCGTTTCCTGACGCAGACCATCCGAGATAGCCCGGACGGCGAGTTTGGTCGCACAGTACACCGCGGCGGTGGGAGAAACCGCGAGGCCACCTATCGACGTGATATTGATGACCTGACCGAAACCCTGCGCCTGCATGTCCGGCAGGACGGCGGCAATTCCGTGCAGTACACCGCGAACGTTGACATCGAGCATCTGGCTCCATTCGTTGACCTTCAACGAGGCCAGCGGCGACAACGGCATCACGCCCGCATTGTTGATGATCACATCGACCTTGCCATGCTGCGTCTTGGCGAATGCCACGAAGGCGTGCATCGATTGCAGATCCGTAACGTCCAGTGCGCAGGCACTGGCAGAACCACCTTCGGCCTGAATCTCGCTGACCAGTCTGTCCGAACGCTCGAGTGCCCGCCCTCCAGAGATGCCAGCCGGGTTCGGCATCCTGCGTGAGAGCCTGACCGGCGGCTTGGGGATGGAGCCAGTCCAGGGCATTTGTGCGTCTGGGACGCGGTTTTTATCGTTTCCGGGTCACTGAAAAACAGTGATCGGGGTTGGTAGCCCGCTTCGTTCTAGACTCATGGCTTCACCGTGTGCAGTCCGCAGAGCAACGGCATGGCCGAGAGTTTTGTGAAGACGATCAAACGTGATTACGTGGCGCACATGCCTAAGCCGGATCGCGAAACGGCACTGCGTAACCTGGCGATTGCCTTCGAACACTACAACGAGCAGCATCCGCACAGCGCCTTGAACTATCGCTCACCGAGAGAGTTCAGGCGCTTGGCGGCAGCATCAATTTAACGGGGGAGTTGGTGTCCGGATTTGTAGGGGCCAGTCCACTGCCCCCCCAGATGGTGTTAAGAAGTTAATAGTTGAGCAACGTTAAAGTCACCACAAACTCGCTCCCGTTGCCATCTCCAGCACTGCGGCCGGTAACTGTGCCACCGTGAGCTTCCACCAACTCTCGCACCACTGTCAGACCAATGCCCAGGCCCGCCCCGTTAAAACCCACCGCATGGACGTCTTGCACAAATGGCTCAAAGATGAACGGCAACGCTTTGGCGGTAATCCCAATGCCGGTATCGCGGATGTTTATCTTCATCACTCCGTCCTCGGCGGTCACCGAAAGGCTGACGGTACCGCCTGCAGGGGTGTACTTGGCAGCATTGCCCAGCAAGTTGCCAAGAATTTGAGTCAAGCGCATAGGGTCACCCTTCACCATCAATGCGCGTTCAGGCAGTACCGCGCTAAATTGCAACTGGTGAGCGATCATGACGGGTGTGCAGATGTCTATAGCGTCATGGATGATCTGAGTCATATCGACATTGCTGCAATCGAGGTGAAACTTGCCAGTGCTGGCACGGGCGATGTCGAGCAAATCCTCCACCAAACGGGACATATGCTTCACCTGACCTTCGATCAGCTCCTGCATGCGCGGCAGTTCCTCACTTGGCACGCGTACCAGACGACCGGCTATCATGCTGATGGGCGTCAATGGGTTGCGCAGCTCGTGGGCTACAATTGTCAGGACTTTGCGTTGCTGTTCCAGCGCGAGTTCGGCAGCCGCCTGCAGGTGTTGTGCGCTGAGCGCTGCGATCACCAATTGCTCGTTGGCTTCGCGCATTTCCAGGTACAGCCGCTGCTCTTGCTGTTTGCGCTCTGGCTTTTCTGCATCGGACTGGGCCAGAAGGATCGCCAGGACCAATTGCTGATTGGCCTCGATCAGTTGTTCGAGCTGCAGGTTATCGGCGATCTGTGTGTTGGCGTCGTTTAGTTCTCTATGAAGCGCCGCAAGCACCGCGCGGGCCTCGACAGTTTTCTGGCCAAGCAGGAATAGTTCTCTAGCGGCGGTGACTAGCGCCTGCTTGGTCTTGCCATTGGCCTCATTCATGATGGTTTGTTCACCCGTCGTCTTTGCCCACACGCCTGGTAGGTCGTCCGCCGAGCAGGCCTTCCTGATCCGACAGCATTTCGCCAATCTGTAATCCGTTATCGTCAATCTGGTACAAACGCAGTTCATCGGAGTGAGCACTCGCACGCACTTTGACGACAGCCATGATGCGCAATAAACGGCTCTCCACTTCAATATAGCGCTGGACGATGATGGCGTCGGTGAGAAATGCCGTGCCGTAAGGACTGAAACGCAGGTCGGTATAGCGATCTTCCAACTCCGAGGTCATAAGCACGCTGACGCCGACGCTCGTCAATGCCGTGACCATTCGCGACAGGGATTCACGGAAATCTTCGCGGAAGGTTGGGGCCAGTGCCAGTTCGAACCCCGACAATGAGTCGATGACCACGCGGGTCGCGTTCAATCGGGTAATTTCGCCCAACAACAAGTGTACGATTTCATCGATGGACAAATCAGGGGCACGGCTGTCGACCAGCCCGACCTGGCCGCTCTGAATTAGCGTTGCCAAGGTCGCGTTCTGCGAATGATTAGGCCGTTGTTCGAACACCGCGATCACGCCGGTTTCGCTATTGCGCGCGCCTTCGGCAAGGAAGGTGGCTGCCAGAATGCTTTTGCCCGATCCCGACGGCCCGGCCACCAGCAATGAGTAACCTCGAGGCAGACCGCCCCCCAGCATTTCGTCGAGCTGCGGCACGCCCATTTTCAGACGCTGGAGCGGAAACTCCAGTGGCGCTTCAACAGAGTTGAATGCGGCCGGTGCGAAGACCTTGATGCCCGAGGAGGCGATACGGAAGGTGTGCAACCCCGGCAAGGTAGGCTGGCCACGCATCTTCATGATTTCCATCTTGCGCACCATAGAGTTGCGCTGAACACTCTGACGCAGCCAGATCAGGCCATCGGCCACGGTGAAAATCGGGTTGGTCTCAGTTTCGGTGAAGTACTCGCCAATCAGGAAAGTCGTCGCGTGCCAGGTGGTCATCAGCATGCCCAGTTGCTGAATGAACTGTGGCAGGTTGTTGTTGGGGTTGTTTTGGGTCTGGCTGGCCAGCACCACCGAACGGAACGAGTCGACAAACACCAGCGCCGGTGAATGACCCTCTACTTCATCGACTATCCGGCGCAACACTTCGTCCAGATCTCCGGCCAGCGTGTCGTCAGCCAGGTTGATGTAGCGGATCGAGCGGTTAAACGCTTCAGTGTCGAAAAAGTCGAATTGCTGCTGGTAGCGCAGCATTTTGAGCGGTGGCTCGCCCAGTACTGTGAAGAACAATGCGGGGCGCTCAGGTGTTGCCAGGGCAAACATCATTTGATGGGCCAGGGTGGTCTTACCGCAACCGGGCGGGCCTGCAATGAGGTTGAACGAAAACTCCGGCAAACCACCGCCCAGCACCTCGTCCAATCCTGGCACGCCGGTGGCCAGGCGGTTGATAGTCACTTTGGTGCTCATGGCGATTTTTCCTGCGAGGGGGTGTCGCTCAAAGGAGGCTCCCACACGTCGCGAAGCAGCCTTGCGGTGAGCGAGGGCCCGATCAGCGTGGTGAGTAATTCATAGAAGGTGGTCAACATCACTTCACCGAAGAACAACGCATCGTCTTCGCTTTGTTCAAGTAGCGCCTGCTTGAGAGCAGTCAGATCGAACGCAACCTGTGCCTGATCATAGATACCGGCCAGGCGCGGATTCCGGGAGGTGCACAGGAGGAGACTGCGCCGATAGAGCGCAGCCCCGCCTTGGTGACCAATGATGGGCGTGAGGGCGGCGTCCATACCCTGCAAGGTTGAAACAATCGCTTGCGCGATCGCTGCGATGTCAGCGTTGGCGCCAATCCGGTGCGCCAGAGAAGCTACAATCTGGCGGCTCTCTTCGCTTAGCGCGGACATGGCTAAATGGTTTCCGATGGACAGGCTTTGATGGTACACCCTATTTTTGCCTTCGGAGCGCTTATCCAGACACGGCATACCAATTGCCGTCCATTACGCGATGAGGTTTAAGTTTAAGCGGCCGCCTGGGGTCAAAAGCTGCCTCCTGTGAACGACCACTTTCGGCCAATGACCTGTCACGATTAGTCGAGTTGTCGTGATCAGCCTACTGAGAGCGCACTGCTCAGAGGTGTTCCCCACCCCCGTTGAAGGTGCCCACTTAGGGCACCATTTTTCAGCTCTATCCCTCATGTGGCCATACTTAAAGCAAGTCTTCAGGTCGCATCGTCAAAATGATTTTGCCCACGTTCTCCGAAGACTCCATCCGGCGATGCGCATCGGCAGCCCGCGATAGCGCAAACGTGCTATCGACGACCGGCTCAAGGCTTGCGGCACCCTCGAATCGATCAAGCCAGTGCTCGCGGAAACGCTTGATCATGTCGTGCTTCTCCGGCTGCGTGCGCGACTTCATGACCGTACCGATGATTTGCAAGTGGAGGTAAAGAATGTCTTCCAGCGCCACCGTGACGTTCCCGCCACCGGCGAGAATCCCCACCTGAACCAAGCGACCGCCCCGTGCAAGGGACGCAATATTGCGGGCAAAGTAGGGCTCGCCGATAAAGTCGATGATGACATCGACGCCGCGCCCCTGGGTTTTGTCGGCGATCACTTCAGCGAAGTCCTGCGTCTTGTAATCGATCGCCACGTCAGCGCCCAAATGCTCTACACGCGCCAACTTGCTGCCTTCGGTTGTCGCATACACCGTGGCGCCGGTGGCGTAAGCCAGCTGCACCGCAGCAGATCCGACGCCGCCGGCGGCCGCGTGAATCAAAACCGAATCGCCAGCCTTGAGCCGAGCCAGATGCATCATTGCTTCATGGGCCGTGACGAAGACCTCGGGAATGGCTGCCGCGTGTACATAGTCAAGCTGCGCGGGGATGTGCATGGCCATGCGGTAATCGATGCGTGCCAGCTCGGCGTAGGCACCGCCGCCGACCACGCCCATGACTCGATCTCCGACCTCGAACCCTGTCACCGCGTTACCTTTGCCGATCACTTCGCCGGCGATTTCCAGGCCGATGATCAGCGAGTCACCGAAATTCGGATGGCCGTACCCGCCGGTCCGGTGAGTCAGATCCGCGCGGTTCACCCCGGCGGCATAGACACGCACCAGCAGGTCGTCAGGACGCACTTCAGGATTGGCAAACTCGACGAGTTCCAGAACGTCTGGCGCACCAAATTCTCTGATGTTGATGGCTTTCATTCAGTTGTTCTCCGTTTCGCTGAACGTGGCATTGGCGATAGCCGATGCGGTGATGGCGCCAGGGAAGCCTACATAGAAAGCCAGGTGCGTGATCGCTGCCGCCAGTTCGTCTTGGGTCACACCGTTGCCAGCCGCACGGCGTAAGTGGGCAGGCAACTCTTCCGAGTGCCCAGCGGCAATCAATGCCGCCACGGTGATCAGGCTACGGTCGCGCGGGGACAGCGCGGGGTCACTCCAGATCTGCGGATAAAGCGTCGAGTCGACGAATTGCGACAGCTTCGGCGTGAACGCGCGCGCAGCTTCCCGGGGACTGCTGAAGTTGAGCTTGGACATGGACGAGTTCCTTAAACCTGGCTGATGAATTTGTGGGTGAGATAGTGTTCGATGCCTTCAATGCCGCCTTCGGAGCCGTGACCGCTTTCTTTCATGCCGCCGAACGGGAGCTCGGTTGCGACGATGCGGTATTGGTTGATGCCGATCATCCCGGCCTCCAATCCGTCGGCGACATCAATGGCCGTGCGCGCGCTGGAGGTGAAGGCGTAAGCCGAGAGTCCGTAGGGCAGGCGGTTGGCTTCTTGCAGGCCATCGGCCAGTTCATCGAACGGCATCAGTACGGCGATGGGGCCAAAGGGTTCTTCGTGCATGACGCGGGCATTCATCGGCACATCTGCCAGAACCGTGGGTTGGAAGAAGTAGCCTTCGCCTGACAAGGCTTCGCCACCGACCAATACCCGTGCACCTTTTTCGACAGCATCGGCGACCAGTTCTTCCATCTTTGCCAATTGCCTTGGGTTGGCCAGGGGGCCGACCTGAGTGTCCGGATGCAGGCCGTCACCTATTTTCAGCGCTTGGGTGGCAGCGACAAAGTGATCGACAAAAGCTTGATAGGCACCACGCTGGATCAGAAACCGAGTGGATGAAATGCACACCTGCCCGGTACCGCGAAAGCGGTTGGCGACGCCTTCGATAGCAGCTTTTTCAATGTCGGCATCTTCGAAGACCAGCACCGGTCCGTGCCCACCCAGTTCAAGGGTGATGGGCTTCACGCCTTCGGCAGCTCGTGCAGACAGCAGGCGCCCGATCGGCACTGACCCGGTGAAGGTGACTTTGCGAATGATCGGCGAGGCGATCAGATGGCTGGACACTTGATCCGGTACGCCGAAGACCACTTGCAGTACACCTTTGGGCAATCCAGCATCGTCGAGTGCACGCGCCAGGGCCAGCGCTGTGGAAGGGCTTTCTTCACCGGGTTTGAGAATGACGCTGCAACCCGCGGCCAGCGCTGCCGAGAGCTTGCGTGCCGGGGTGATGGCCGGGAAATTCCACGGTGTGAATGCGGCCACTGGGCCGATGGCCTGGCGTTTGACCAGTTGCAATACGCCTGGACGGTTGGCCGGGACCACACGGCCATCGATACGCCGGGCGCTTTCGGCAAACCATTCGAAATACTCCGCCGCGCGGGTCACTTCATCCAGGCTTTCACCCAGCGGTTTGCCTTCCTCCAGGGTCATCTGCGCGGCAATCTGCGGTGCACGTTCGAGGATCAGGTCGGCGGCACGCTTGAGGACCTTGGCGCGCTTGTCAGGCACGGTCTGGCGCCATTGCTCGAAGCTCAGGCGAGTTACTTCCAAGGCGTGATCAAGGTCGCCTGCGGTGGCGAGTGGGACGCGTCCGATTTCCCGGCCGGTAGCAGGGTTAACGACCGCGGCAGTATCGCGCCCTTCAGCACTGATCCATTCACCACCGATGAAAAGATAAAGCGGGTCGTAGGAGGTTTTCATAATGTGCCCTTCAGTTAGTTGTCGGAGATTCGGATAAAACCCGGCGCCTGTTCAGGCGTCCTGTGCAACCAAGTCTATGGAAGGAGGGCCCATTGATTTAGACGGGCCAGAGGGAATCATTGTTGTCGCCAGAGGTAATATCGAGCCGCGGGCCGAACGTGTAGCATCCGGAAAAAATGCGCGTTATCACGGGTGAGCGTCAGATCTACAGGAAGGTCGCGATGGATAAGCTTTCGAACATGTCGGTGTACATAAAGGTTGTCGAGATGGGCAGTTTCACGGCCGTGGCCAATCATCTGGACTCAACGGTCGGTAACGTATCGCGTGCTGTCTCTGCGCTGGAAAACGTACTCGACGCGCGCCTGTTGCAACGCTCGACCCGACGCCTGTCGGTCACCGATGCCGGGCGACGGTTCTATGAGCGCTGCACGAAAATTCTCGCTGATCTGGAGAGTGCCGAAGCCGAAGCCAGCAATGCCGCCCTGGAACCTCGAGGAACACTGCGGGTGCATTGCGTTCCTGGGTTGGCCCGGCATCTGGTCACCGGGGCTGTGCTGGAGTACCGCAAGCAGTTCCCGGAAGTGACGGTGGATTTATTGCTGTCACAACGCATGCCTAACCTGTTGGAAGACCAACTGGATGTCTCGATCCTGATCGCCCGCGCGCTCCCCGATTCGGCCTATGTCAGCCAAAAGATCGGTGTCAGCCATTGTGTGCTGGTGGCGTCGCCAGACTATCTGGCGCGGCATGCGGCCCCGGAGACGCCCGAAGACCTGCGTGATCATCAGTGTCTGCTGTTGGGCACCGTCGACTATGTGCGGGATGAGTGGCAGCTGAAGAGCAAGGCGGAGGACGCGACATTTGTCCCGACAGGGCCAAGTTTCAGCGTTAACGATATGGATGCGATGGCACATGCCATTCGAGAGGGAGCAGGGATTGGCTTGCTGGCCGGGTTCACAGCCGTCGACGATTTGCGTTCCGGCAAGCTAGTGCGGGTTTTGCCTGAGTACCATACCTATGAGCGCAACGTGTATGCCGTCTATACCTCTCGGCAGTTTGTCGATGCAAAAATCACCCGCTTTATCGACACGTTGAAAGATCGGGTTGGCAGTCAACTGGCCGCAACGGCCAAAGAACTGATCGATTGAAATGCCACGGAGCAAAAAGGTATTTGCGCCTCGATAAAACAACGCTTCGAGGCGCAATGATTGGCGAACAGCTGGGTTATCCCTGGCTGCAACGGCCCATGACGTTATAGGCCAGTACGTGCTGTTTGCCTTGCGAATCCTGGTAGGTCATGTGCGTCGGCACCACTGCGCAAACATCCGGCACCGGGTCTTCGGAGATGACCTTGGCGACATCGAGGTGGGTGCTGTAGCTATATTGCTCGGCAGGCTGAATCCTTGCAGTTCCTTCCTGCGCTGCTACCACAGAGCTGAAGTCCAGAAGTGCGACGATGATCATTGTCGTTTTCATAATGAGATTTCCTAAAGTAAGTCTGATGTTGCTGGCAGGACCTACTTTAGGTTCGAGGGTTTTCTGCAAACAGGAGCGAATCAGGGAAAGACTTTTCTAAATTCCGAACACAATGTGGGGATGTCTGACGTAAAGGCAATTCGTCTGTGACCGTCCGCTTTTGGCCGATTCTGTTGAAAAAGTCGGTTCTTCCAGACTGCCCGCATACTGATCGCTGAAAACGCCTTTTTTGCGCGCAGCTACGCGAAATCTGAGCCCGGAGTACTCTGCTCAATGCAAAGATTTCAATCTCAAGTGCGGACTTTTCTACCGTGGAACCCATGGCCGACTTTTTCAACAGAATCGGCCGAAACCAGCCACTCCCACCCGAACCACCAACGGAGAGCCCCCCATGAAAACCGCCCTGATCTCCGACACCCACAACCTCCTCCGCCCCCAAGCCATCGCCGCGCTCCAGGGCTGTGACCAGATCATCCACGCCGGCGACATCGGCAACCCGGACATCCTGGCCCAACTGGCGAAAATCGCCCCCGTCCATGCCGTGCGCGGCAACAACGACCTCAACAGTCCGTGGGCCGAAAACCTCCCCGACCTCCTGACCTTCACCCTCAACGGCTGGCCAACCCTCCTCGTCCACGACATCGCCGACATCCCCGCTGATCTCGATCCTGGCATCAAGCTCATCATCACCGGCCACTCCCACAAACCCCGCATCGAATGGCGCGGTGAGCGCCTCTACGTGAACCCCGGCAGCGCCGGCCCTCGGCGATTCAAGTTGCCGGTCACGCTGGCGATCCTCGAGATACAACCCGACCGCATCGAACCGCGCCTCATCTCCCTGCTGGATCCCCCTGCCTGAAACCGCTACCGTTCCCCATCCAGTACCGGGAACCCACGCGCCATGTCCATCGCCGACAACCTTCTCGCCTTCACCCTCGCCGCCACGCTGTTGACCCTGACGCCCGGTCTCGACACCGCGCTGGTCCTGCGCACCGCCACCGTCGAAGGCAAGCAACAGGCATTGCGTGCAGCGTTGGGGATCAACGCCGGTTGTCTGTTGTGGGGCGCGGCGGTGGCGTTTGGGTTGGGGGCGTTGATTGCGCTGTCGGAGCTGGCCTACAACCTGTTGAAGTATTGCGGCGCGGGATATCTGGCGTGGCTGGGGTTGAACATGCTGCTGCGCCCTCGCCGCTCGTTGGCACCGGCCGAGGCCGACGGCAAGCCGGGCGCGAACTGGTTTTTCAAGGGCATGCTGGGGAATGTGCTGAATCCGAAGATCGGGATTTTCTACGTGTCGTTTCTGCCGCAGTTCATTCCGCAAGGTCAGCCGCTGGTACCGTGGACGTTCGGGCTGGTGAGCATTCATGTGGTGCTCGGGCTTATCTGGTCGCTGGTGTTGATTGGCGCGACGCAGCCGTTGTCCGGGTTCCTTCGGCGCCAGAAGGTGATTCGCTGGATGGATCGCACCACCGGGATGATTTTCGTGTTGTTTGCTGCGCGGTTGGCGTTCAGCAAGCGTTGAAGCGCCTGTGCTAAACAACCTGCGGTCGAGACCTGCCATTTCATCAAATTCAAGGGTTGCCCAATACATATGGACATCCGTATATTCGGACAACCATATGTACTGAAGGCACGCCATGCTCACCCCCGCCTCCGTTTTCAAATGCCTCGCCGACGAAACCCGCGCCCGGGCCACGCTGCTGATCACCCGTGAGGGTGAGTTGTGTGTCTGCGAACTGGTCTGCGCGCTGAACGACAGTCAGCCGAAAATCTCCCGCCATCTCGCGCAGCTGCGCACCTGCGGTCTGTTGCTGGATCGCCGTCAGGGCCAGTGGGTTTATTACCGGCTCAACCCCGACCTGCCGGCATGGATCCGCACTCTGCTTGAAACCACACTCGCCGCCAACACCGCCTGGCTGGAAGAGAACAGCGCGCGGCTGGCGGTCATGGGTGATCGCCCGCTCAATACATCTACCTGTTGCTGAGGATTCATCATGCGCGTTCTTTTCATGTGCACCGCCAACAGCTGCCGCAGCATTCTGTCGGAGGCGATGTTCAATCACCTGGCGCCACCCGGTTTCGAAGCAGTCAGTGCCGGCAGTTTCCCCAAGGGCCAGGTGCTGCCGCGCAGCCTGACCACGTTGCAGGCGGCCGGCATTTCCATCGCCGGGTTGAGCAGCAAGGGCAACGAGGCCTTCGAAGACAACCCGCCGGACATCGTCATCACCGTGTGCGACAAGGCCGCCGGGGAAGCCTGCCCGGTGTATTTCGGCCCGGCCCTGAAAGCCCATTGGGGGCTGGAAGATCCGTCGGATGTGCGCGGCGATGAACGCACCATCGATGCCGCTTTCCGCGCGACCCTCGCCCAAATCGAAACCCGCTGCCGGGCCTTCCTTGCCCTGCCCTTCGCCCAACTTGACCGTGATGCCCTCAAGCACGAGCTCGACCGCATCAGCACGCTGTAACCGGAGCCGACATGACCGACCTGCCCAACCTCGATCCTTCACTGGTTCAAACAACCACCCGTGACGAAGGCGCGCACAAGCCGCGCATCCTGTTGCTGTACGGCTCGACCCGCCCGCGCTCCTTCAGCCGCTTGCTGGTGGAAGAAGCCGCCCGCCTGCTGGAGCACTTCGGTGCCGAAACGCGGATCTTCAACCCCTCGGGCCTGCCGCTGCCGGACGATGCACCGGGCGATCATCCGAAAGTCCAGGAACTGCTCGAGCTGATGCAATGGTCGGAAGGCCAGGTCTGGTGCTCGCCGGAACGCCACGGCGCCATGTCGGCGGTGTTCAAGGCGCAGATCGACTGGGTGCCGCTGGCCCTCGGCGCGGTGCGTCCGACCCAGGGTAAAACGCTGGCGGTGATGCAGGTCTGCGGCGGTTCGCAGTCGTTCAACGTGGTCAATCAACTGCGCGTGCTGGGCCGCTGGATGCGCATGTTCACCATCCCCAATCAGTCGTCGGTGCCCAAGGCCTGGCTGGAATTCGACGAAGGCAACCGCATGAAACCCTCGGCGCTGTACGACCGGGTGGTGGATGTGATGGAGGAGTTGGTGAAGTTCACGCTATTGCTGCGTGATCGCCCGGATCTGGTGGATCGCTATTCCGAGCGCAAGGAATCGGCAGAAGAATTGATGCAGCGGGTCAATCAGCGGTCGATCTGATGACCAAACCCTACAAAAAAAACGGTGCGAACGTTCGCACCGTTTTTTTTCGTCACCGGGTTATGGCTGGATGGAAGCAGCGTCGCTTTCAGGTGACTTGTTTTCCACGGGCAACTGTCGACGGCGCATCAGGCGATACGCCGCCGGAATGACAAACAGGGACAACAGTGGCGCCGTGACCATGCCGCCTACCATGGGTGCGGCAATACGGCTCATGACTTCACTGCCGGTCCCACTGGCCAGCAAAATCGGCAACAGGCCGGCAATAATCACGGCTACGGTCATCGCCTTGGGACGCACGCGTTGCACGGCGCCTTCGCGAATCGCCGCGACCAGCCCGCGCTCGGAGTGGTCGCCGAGGCCTTCGCGCTCGGCCCAGGCGTTTTTCAGGTAGAGCAGCATGATGACGCCGAACTCGGCCGAAACCCCGGCCAGCGCAATAAACCCCACCCCGGTGGCGACCGACAGGTTGTAGCCCAGCAGATACAGGAACCACGCACCGCCGCTCAATGCGAAGGGCAACGTGGCCATGATCAGCAGCGCTTCATCGACGCGAGCGAACGTCAGATAGAGCAGCACGAAGATAATCAGCAGCGTGGCCGGCACGACCAGTTTCAGCCGCGCGTTGGCCCGTTCCAGAAACTCGAATTGCCCCGAATAGCTCAGGCTCATACCGGGCTGCAATTTCACCTGCTCGCTGACGGCGCGACGCAGATCGGCCACCACTGAAGCGATGTCCCGTCCGCGCACATCGATGTACACCCAGCCGGACGGCCGGGCATTTTCGCTCTTGAGCATCGGTGGGCCGTCCGTGACCTTGATCTTCACCAGCATGCCGAGGGTGATCTGGCTGCCCGAAGGCGTGTAGATCGGCAGTTGCTCCAGGGCGCCGGGCGAATCACGCCACGCTCGCGGGTAACGGATATTGATCGGAAACCGCGCCAGCCCCTCGATGGTTTCCCCGACGTTTTCCCCGCCAATGGCACCGGCCACGATGGACTGCACATCGCTGATGTTCAGCCCGTAGCGGCCGGCGACGTTGCGGTCGATATCCACGTCGATGTAGCGACCACCGGTCAGGCGCTCCGCCAGTGCCGAACTGACACCGGGCACACTTTTGGCCACCCGCTCGACAGCCTGGGTCGCGGCGTCGATCTGGGCCAGATTGTTGCCGGCGACTTTCACGCCGATGGGGCTTTTGATCCCGGTGGCAAGCATGTCGATGCGGTTGCGGATCGGTGGAATCCAGATGTTGGTCAGGCCCGGCACGCGCACCACGCGATCCAGTTCTTCCACGAGTTTTTCCGAAGTCATGCCCGGACGCCATTGATCGTGGGGCTTGAATTGGATAGTGGTCTCGAACATCTCCAGCGGTGCCGGGTCGGTGGCGGTTTCTGCGCGGCCAGCCTTGCCGAACACGTGCTCGACCTCGGGCACGGTTTTGATCAGGCGGTCGGTCTGCTGCAACAGTTGCGCGGCTTTTTGCGCTGACAATCCCGGCAAGGCCGAAGGCATGTACAGCAGATCGCCCTCGTCCAGCGGCGGGAGGAATTCGCCACCGAGCCGCGAAATCGGCCAGGCCGCGCTGAAAAACACCAGCAATGCCGCCAGCAAGGTGAATTTCGGCCGGCGCAACACTCTATCGAGCGCCGGCTGATAGATCCGGATCAGCCAGCGGTTCAGCGGGTTGTGGCGCTCATCCGGAATCCGCCCGCGAATCCAGTAGCCCATCAGCACCGGTACCAGCGTGACCGACAGCCCCGCTGCCGCCGCCATGGCATAGGTCTTGGTGAAGGCCAGCGGGCCGAACAGCCGCCCTTCCTGGGCCTGCAAGGTAAACACCGGAATGAACGACAGCGTGATGATCAGCAAACAGAAAAACAGTGCCGGCCCCACTTCCGCCGCCGCGTCGGTCATCACCTGCCAATGACGCTCGCCCTTGAGCACCTGCCCCGGATGGGCCGCGTGCCACGCCTCGATTTTCTTGTGGGCGTTCTCGATCATCACCACCGCCGCATCGACCATCGCACCAATGGCGATGGCGATCCCGCCCAACGACATGATGTTGGCGTTCAGCCCCTGATATCGCATCACGATGAAGGCGATCAGCACGCCCACCGGCAACGAGATGATCGCCACCAGCGAAGAGCGCAAATGCCAGAGGAAGATCCCGCACACCAGCGCGACGACGATGAACTCTTCGAGCAGTTTGTGGCTGAGGTTTTCCACGGCGCGATCGATCAGTTTGCTGCGATCGTAGGTGGTGACGATCTCCACGCCGGGCGGCAGGCTGCTTTTCATGTCATCGAGTTTGGACTTGACCGCCGCAATGGTCTCGCGGGCGTTCTTGCCGCTGCGCAGGATCACCACGCCGCCGACGGTTTCGCCCTGGCCATCCAGCTCAGTGATGCCCCGACGCATTTCCGGCCCGATCTGAATCGTTGCGACATCGCCCAGGGTCACCGGCACGCCACCCACGCCGAGTTTTAACGGGATCGCCCGAAAGTCATCAAGCGTCTTCAGGTAGCCGGAAGCGCGCACGATGAATTCGGTTTCGGCCATTTCCAGCACGGCGCCACCGGTTTCCTGATTGGCCTTGCCGATGGCTTCGCGTACTTGCGCCAGGGTGATGCCGAGGCTGGCCAGCCGCACCGGATCGGGCTGCACCTGATACTGCTTGACCATGCCGCCGACAGTGGCGACCTCGGCGACGTTGGGCAGAGTCTTGAGTTCGAACTTGAGAAACCAGTCCTGCAACGCCCGAAGCTGCGCCAGATCATGCCCGCCGCTGCGATCCACCAATGCGTACTGATAGATCCAGCCAACGCCGGTGGCATCCGGGCCCAACGCCGGTTTGGCACCGGCCGGCAGGCGACTCTGGATCTGGCTCAGGTACTCCAGCACCCGCGAGCGCGCCCAGTACTGATCGGTGCCGTCCTCGAACAGCACATACACGAAGCTGTCACCGAAGAACGAATAACCGCGTACGGTTTTTGCCCCCGGCACCGAGAGCATGGTGGTGGTCAGCGGATAGGTCACCTGGTTCTCGACAATCTGCGGTGCCTGTCCGGGGTACGGCGTGCGGATAATCACCTGCACATCGGACAGGTCCGGCAGCGCATCGATCGACGTGCTCTGTACCGACCACACACCCCAGGCCGTGACAAACAGTGTCGCCAGCAGCACCAGAAAACGATTGGCGACGGACCAGCGAATCAGCGCGGCGATCATGGCTGGCTCCCCGAAACGTTCCCGCCCGCTTCAAGCGGCTCGGCGACGATGCCCTTGAGACTGGCCTCGGAATCGAGCAGGAACTGTCCCGACGTCACGACGCTCTGCCCTTCAGTCAGACCATCGAGGATCACCGTTTTGCCGTCGCTTTCCTGGCCGAGCCGCACCTCCACCGGGCGATAGTGCCCCGCTTCTTCGGCGAGCATGACCAGGGCACGCTTGCCGGTGCGAATGACTGCTTCGCTCGGCACCCACAAATGATTCTGCCCGGTCGACCGGTTCAGCCGCACTTGCGCCGTCATCCCCGGCCGCAATCGGCCATTGGCATTGGACAGCTCGACCCGCACGCGCAGAGTGCGGCTGTCCGGGCTGGTGTCCGGCAGAATCGCGCTGACGGTGCCGTTAAACACTGTGCCGGGAAAAGCCGGCAGATGCGCTTCGACGGCCTGTCCCACGGCAACCGAACCAGTCTCCGATTCCGGCACCGCCACAGCGAGCCAGACACTGTTCAGCCCATTGACCCGTGCCAGGGTTTCACCGGTCGCCACGGTCATGCCCGCTCGCACGTTGAGCTCTTGCAGTACACCGCCCAAAGGGCTGGTGACCGTGAGTTCGGACTGCACCTTGCCGCTGCGC
The DNA here is from genome assembly GCF_021603585.1 of Pseudomonas sputi. Lineage (GTDB taxonomy): Bacteria > Pseudomonadota > Gammaproteobacteria > Pseudomonadales > Pseudomonadaceae > Aquipseudomonas > Aquipseudomonas sputi. Next base: position 28,241 of record NZ_BQHI01000037.1, read on the forward strand.
TCGACCTGAGCGATCAGGCTTGCTGGCATCCCGGTCAGTCGCAACCGCTGGCGCGCCGCCGCGATGAGGTCGGCATCGCCGCTGCGCTTGAGCGCCAGAAACTCGCTCTGAGCCGCCGTCCATTCCGGCACGAGAATGTCTGCCAATGCCGCACCCGCCGTGAGCACATCCCCCGGCGCACGGGCGTAGACCCGCTCGACAAACCCGTTGGTACGCGCCTGGATCACCGCCACATCGCGCTCGTTGAACGCCAGCACACCGCTCACATCGAGGCTCGACGTGAAAGCGCCGCGACTGACCGGCGCCACACGCAGCCCCAGATTCTGACTCAGCCCCGGATCAATGCTGACGGTGGCACTGCCCTCCCCGCCGCTGGCGTATCGTGGCACCAGTTGCATGTCCATGAAGGGTGACTTGCCCGGTTTGTCGAACTTCTGCTGCGGGAACATCGGGTCATACCAGTACAAGGCCTTGGGCTCAGTGCTCGGCACAGGGGCTGAAGCCGTTACTCCATTCATTCGCTGATAGGCCAATCCGTAACCGCCACCCACGCCCACCGCCAACACGAGGCCGGCCAGCCACACGCCGTTCCATTGTTTAAGGTTCACAGGCTGGTCTCCCCATAAGCGAAATGCAGACGCGCAGCGGTCAGCGCGCGCTGTTCTTCCATGTCGATCTGTTTAAGGCGGGCCTCGATGAGTTCACGGCGGGCGCTGACCACCGCGTTCAAATCGCCCTGCCCGGCGCGATAACTGGCCAGGCTCAGATCGACTTTCTCTCTGGCCAGCGGCACCAGGCTTTCCTCGGTGCGGCGCACGGCCCGATCGAGGCGCTGATAGTCGGCCAACTGGTTTTCCAGTTGTTCGGTGTGTTCGCGGGACAGGGCCTCGCGCTCGGCTTGCAGTTGGCTGACTTCGGCCTGTCTGGCAGCGATTTTCGGGTTCTGCCGCGTCTCGGGAAACAACGGCAGATCCCAGGAAAACTGCACGCTGACCATGTCGCCAAACTCGCGGCCCCGATGCTGGTAATCCACCTCCCAGCTCCAGTCGGACTTTTTCTCGGACACCGCCTCTTGCACCCTGGCCTGGGCTTCGCGGGTCATGGGGGCGAAGGCGGCCAGTTCGGGGTGGCGTTGCAGGTGATGATTGAAGATCGAAGCATCGACCGGCCACACGGGCAAACCGCCTTCGGGCTTGTCGTTGGCGGCGGTGCCGATCCAGCGTTTGAGCGCGGCTCGCGCCTGGGTACGTTCGAGGGCCAGATTGTCCTGTTGCTCGGCGAGTCGGGCCGCTTCCTGCTTTGGCGTCACCGCATCGGCAGGTTGCGCACGGCCACCGGCGATCTGCGCCCGGACGGTCTCGCTCAGCAGGCGGTTTTCCTTGAACAAATCCTGGAACAACGCCTCTTTGCGCTCGACCGAATAGCCGCTGATCCAGGCCATCGCTGTCGCCTGACGTACTTTCAAACGTTCGACGCGGCGTTCGGCCGCCGCGCGTTCAATGGCGGCGTCGGCAACCTCGATGCGCGCCTTGCGCTTGTCTGCGTTGGGCATGTCCTGCCGATAACCGACCATCTGCATGGTCATGAAGTCCTGATCGACGCTCCAGCGATCCGGACCGCCCACCGGGTAGTTCTGCAAACCGAGCACCAGCTTGGGATCGGGCAACTCGCCCGCCGGAATGGCTGCGCTGCTGGCGGCCTGGATTTTCTGATCCTGTGCGGTCAGCGACGGCGCGTTGTTTTCCGCCAGCCGCAGCGCTTCATCGAGCGTCAGCGCGGCAGCGAATCCCGGCCATGCGAGCACGCTTGCCGCAAGGCCGGCCACCAGAGGCCAACCCGTGCAATTGCACTTGTATGTCATGTTTACGATTCCTGTGATCGTCCACTGCACGCGGTGAAAACACGCGCACAGCCAAATCACTCCGCCTGGGCGGAATGAGCTTCAAGGGGAGACAGGCATCAGCTGCGGGGCGGTCGCCAGACCCCGGACGGGGCCGTCACGGGCAGGGAATCATTGAAGAACGAATGCGTCACAGGCCTGAACACAGCGACGGACGGCTTGAGAGTCGCGACTTGCAGCAGGCCGCCGGTCTTGCACTCCTGGCCGGGCTTGCAGGGGGAACCGTGGTCGACAGGACTTTTCATGTCCTGGCAGCAATCCATGTTCATGCCGTCCATCATCGCCATGCCCATCGATTGCATCGGGCAGGGTTCCGTCGGCGCCTGCACACCCGCCATCCCGCTGAGGGGAAGCGCCAGGCTGAGCAGAAAAACGAGACAAAACCGCAGATAGCGTTTCATGGCCGGGAGTCTAGTCGTGAAAACGGGCGCCTACAATCGGCTGCCCGGCGATCTCACCGGACACGCATTAAGCCAGGATTAGCAGCAGAAAATGATGCAACAGGCGCCCGATCACCTAACCTCAATGTTTGTGTGATCAACCGGAATCGCCCAGCCCCATGCGTAATGCATTGACGTCATTGATGTTCGTCGCTTTGATCCTGCTCGGCTCAGGGTTCGTGGCGGTATCGGCCGCCGACCTGCCCGGCACGCCCGATGTCGGCGCCCCACTTCCCGGCGTCACGCAAAGCGATCTGCAAGCCCTGCAACTGCGCCTCGACGGCCTCAAGCAGCAGATCTCGTCCGCCAACAATTACAACCAGCTCGAAGGCCCGCAGGATCGGGTGCAGGCGTTCATTCTGGACATTGATCGGCTGTCGGCATCGCTGTTGCCGCAGCAGGCGCAATTGACCGTGCAACTGGGCGTGCTCGGGGCCGCACCGGTCGACGCGGTCGCCGCCGAACAAGCCGATATCGCGGCGCAACGGGCGACGTTGATCGAGCACAAAACCAAAGTCGATACGGCGCTGAAGAACCTCGCCACCCTCAAGCAGAGCGCCACGGATCTGATCACCCAGATCACCGGCATCCGCCGCACGTTGCTCGAAAGCGAACTGACCCTCAGCACCCACAGCATTCTGAATCCCGGTTTCTGGGCTCCCCTTGTCAATCCGTCAGCGGACGACCGCCAGCGCCTGCGCGTTTTCGTTGAACAAGTGCAACAGACCGGCGCCGAAGCCTGGCGACCGGGCCAGCGCTTTTACACTGCCCTGCTGGTGGTGCTGGCCTTTGTTGTCTGGACACTGGGCCGGCGGCTGGCCGACCGCTGGCTGGCGTGGGTGTGCATCCATCGCATGCCGGAGGGTCGACTGCGCCGCAGTTCGCTGGCGTTCGCCTCGGCATTGGCGACACTGGCGACCACCGCCATCGCCCTGCAATTGCTGTTCTATGCCTGCACCCGTCACGTACCGTTGCCACCGATGCTGGCGACGTTTTCCGATGAGTTTGAGAAGGTCGTTTACGCCTGCGTGCTGATCACAGGGCTCAGCCGCGCCTTGCTGTCCACCGAGCACCCGTCGTGGCGGTTGCCCGCCGTGGCCGACGAGGTGGCAAACGCGCTGCAGCCCTTTGCGCGGATCCTCGCCGCGGCGCTGCTGGTGCTGGTGACGGCGGTACAAGTCAGCAATGCCGCCGGCATGAGCAGTCAGATCGTGCTCGCAGGCAGAGGCATCATTGCACTGGTGGTGCTGGGTATCATCACCACGCTGCTGATGCGCGTCGGCAGGGTGCGCAAAACACTGGCCGCAGCCGGTGACACCCAAGTGGCGGGCAACACCTTCGCCGGGGTGGTTTACACCGTGGCCACCCTGGCCATGGTGCTGTCGTTCGGCACCCTGCTGACAGGGTATGTGTCGCTGGCGCGGTTCATCACCTACGAGCTGGTGTGGGCGTTTATCGTGTTTTCCGGGTTTTACCTGCTGATGCAGTTGCTCAAGGACAGCTGCGAGTACTGCTTCTCGCCCCGCCATTCCAGCGGCAAGGCGCTGAAACAGTTGCTGGGCGTCGGCGACCGACGCCTCGAACAAGCTTCAACCCTGCTGGCCGGATTCGGTCGGGCCGCGCTGTTGCTGCTGGCGGTCATCACTCTGTTCGTCGGCGGGATCGGCACCACCCTTGGCCAACTGGCAACCAACATCGGCACGATCCTCGGCGGCGCGGGCCTGCGCAAACTGAACATCGTCCCCGGCCACTTGCTCAACGCCATGCTGGCGCTGCTGATCGGCATCTACCTGATCCGCGCCCTGCGCCGCTGGCTCGACAACGAGTTCCTGCCCAAGACCGACATGGACCCGGGCATGTGCGCCTCGCTCAGCACGCTGTTTTCCAACATTGGTTATGCGGTGGTGATCCTGCTGACCCTGTCATCGCTGGGGGTGCAATGGACCAACCTGGCGTGGATCGTCAGCGCCCTGTCGGTGGGCATCGGCTTCGGCTTGCAGGAGATCGTGAAGAACTTCGTCTCCGGGCTGATCCTGCTCACCGAACGGCCGGTCAAGGTCGGCGACCTGATCAGCATCAGCGGCGTCGAGGGCGACATCCGCCGGATCAACGTGCGCGCCACCGAGATCCAGCTCAGCGACCGCTCGATCGTGATCGTGCCCAACTCGCAATTGATCTCGCAGAACCTGCGCAACGTCACCCTCGGCGGCAGCGCCCAGGGCGTGGCGACGCTGGAGCTGATGTTCCCGCTGGATATCGACCCCGAACAAGTGCAGAACCTGCTGTTCGACACCTACAAGGAACACGAAACCATCCTCGAAAAACCGGCGCCGTTCGTGCGCTTCAGCAAGCTGACGCCGGACGGGATTACGTTGACGGTGACCGGGTATGTGGCGAGCCCGAGGATCGTCGGGACGACCAAGAGTGATTTGTTGTTCGAAATACTCAAGCGGCTGGGGGCGGCGGGGATTGAACTGGCGAAGCCGTCGAGTACCTGAGGAAAAACCTGATGGAGTCTGTATCGCTGCGCGCCTGCCTGATCAGGCCTCAGGGGTTTCAATCGACTCTGGAGCCGCTTCCACCGCCATTTTCAGTCGATCCGCCTTACTGATGTACTTCGGCTTGTTGCTCTTGGGGGCCAGTTTGGCATTGGCCTTTCTGGATTTTTCCTTGAAGAGCTGTTGCAGTTTTTTCTGACGGTTCATGGTGTTTTTTGGCCTGCTTGAAAGTTGTTGGATGATATCAGCGTTGGGCGTGCTTCACCCCAGCACGTCAGTGATCCAGCGCACTTGCTGCGTCAGATCCTGCACCTTGCGCTCGCAAACGCCATGCCGTGCCCGCCCAAAATGAGCCAGGGTCTGCTGCTTGTGCCGCAGCCGATGCTGCCACTTTGTGACAAACGCCGGACTGCGCGCCTGCAATTGCAGCGGGCCGAAATACAGTTCCTCGGCGGTATACGCCACTGGCCCGTCCCGCTCGGCCACGATGATCTCGTAGTCGAAGCGGTTCTCCCGCAGGACTTCTTCGCAAAGGATTCGGTAACCGTTGTCCATCAGCCATTGGCGCAGCGCTTGTTCGCCGCCGTTGGGTTGCAGGATCAGACGTTCGCGGCCGCTGAGGCGCGCCTTGCCGGCTTCGAGGATGTCGCGGATGGTTTCGCCGCCCATGCCACACATGGTAATTGCCGTAATCGCGTCTGCCGGTTCGACGGCCATCAAGCCATTGGCCAGGCGCACGGTGATTTGCTGTTCAAGATCGTTGTCGCGCACGGTGCGTTGCGCCGAACGGAACGGCGTTGCGGCCATCTCGCCCGCCACCGCCGCCGCGATCGCGCCACGGCGCATCAGGGCCACCGGCAGGTAACCGTGATCCGAGCCGATATCGGCCAGCCGCGCACCGGCAGGCACGTGCGCCGCCACCCGCTCCAGGCGCATGGACAATGTCTGTTCGTTCAACCGCAACCCCTTTCACTCTGAACGCCCGGCGCTGGTGGCCGGAACGGGGCGCGATTCTGGGGGGATACGCCGGGGAATTCAAATGTCTGCGACCAGATCACTTTGATCGATCCCTCTCCCTCCGGCCGGACCAGGACGCGATTGTGTCGGATAACGCGTTGAATTCAAGAGGGCTGTGACAGTGGCCATGATCGGCCCTGCTAGACCAACACCGTCAACCAAGCCGACATCAACAGCAAAACCGCCAACCCGGCATTCATGCGCCGCAATGCCCGTGGCGAGCCAAAGAACCGCGCACTGCCCACACCCAGCAGTGCCCACGCCGTCATGCACGGCAGGCAGACCAACAGAAACACGAAGGCCAACAGCAGCATCCGCGCACTCTCGTCGCCGTTGCCACCAAACACGCTCACCACCGCCACGGCCATCATCCACACCTTGGGATTAATCAATTGCAGCCCTGCGGCGCCGAACACGCTGAAGCCGTCATCAGCCGCTGTCGCCGAGTCCAGCGACGGTGGCGTGCTGCGAAAGATCTGCCACGCCAGCCAGCTCAACCACAACACGCCGGCCCAGGCCATGACCTGCTGCACACGGGGATAGCGCAGCAAGGTTTCCCCCACGCCAAGCCCGACCACCAACACCACCAGCGCCGCCGACACACACGCACCAAAAATGATCGGCAGTGTCGCCGTCAGGCCACGTCGCGAGCTGTGGCTCATCACCAGAATATTGGTCGGCCCCGGGGTGATCGAGGCGACGAAGGAAAACAGCAGAAAAGGCAACAACGATTCCATGACAGGACTCCCGAATCAAAACAGGAGGCCATGGTCGCGGTTACGCGGGGTTCAGTCTGGAAGGTTTGAGCAGCGCTTGCGGTAATCCGCCGGCGTCAGGTGATAGGCACGGCGGAACCAGCGCCCGAGATGGCTCTGATCGGCAAAACCGAGGGCGCTGGCGACGGTGGCGGGTGTTTCGCCACGCGCCAGAAATTGGCGGGCGCGGGCCAGCCGCAGCTGGATCAGATAGGCATGGGGCGCCAGCCCGAAAGCGGCCTTGAACGCTCGGGTCAGGCGAAAGCGATCAATCCCGCAGGCTTGGGCCACATCGTCCAGCCCGATGTCCTCGAAGGCGTGCGCGTGCAGATAATCCCGCGCCACCTGGGCCACCCAGGGCAGCCGCGGATCGAACGGCTGGCGCTTGCGCCAGTCGAGGTGGGATGTCAGCGAACCCAGCAAGGTGTCGATGGCGGTCTGGCGCACGATGCGCAAGTCGCCTTGATGCAGGGCGTTGAAGGCCTGATTGATGGCCGTGGACAGGCGCGGATCCTGGCTCAGGGTATCGGTGAACCCGAGCTGGCTGTTGTCCGGCGCATGCTCGAACAGCACGCGCAATTCGCGCTCCAGCCAGTGCGGGTCGAGGTAAAGCATGGAATAGGTGAAACCCTCCTGCGTCGGCGCGTGCCCGTCGTGGATCTCCCCCGGTTCCAGCATGAAAATCTTGCCCGGCGTACTCAGATGACGCACGCGCCGGCAATGAAACTGCTGCACGCCCTGCTCGGTGACACCCACCAGAAAACTGTCGTGCCAGTGCGGATCATAGGCATGGCCCTGGAAATGGGCGCGAATCGACTCGATCCCGGTGTCGGCATCCTGAGACAGCTCGATCCAGTTGCGTTTGTCCACGCAAGGCTCCGAAGGCAGTGTGGGTCGTTGAGGACGTCTACGTTACCGCGACTTTGCCGATGGGTTTAGAACATTTGTGCACGGGAGCCAGGCAGGCCATCCAGCAAATTTAATGAACCCTGAGTGCCACGGCCCGCCTAAGCCAAAGACCATCAGGAGGTAGCCCATGCAACTTGAAACCACGTGGATCGTACTGGCCGTCGTTCTTTTGCTCATTGAATTGTGGGCGATCAACCGGGTGCGCAAGAGTGAGGGGAAAGCCAGCAACAAAGGCGTCTGGATCGTATTGATCGTGTTTGTGCCGCTGTTCGGGCTGATCGCCTGGGCATTGGCCGGGCCCAAGCACATCACGCAGGGCTGAAGCCCAAGGCAACCTGGAGCCCCGAACATTCGGGGCTTTTTGTTGGCCGCAGGTTTGTATCGCAGTGTGTACGAACGCCGCCCGGATACATGCCCGCGCATCAGCGAGCGAAAACGGAAACAGCGCAGATACGTGACCCGCCTTTAATGGACTCCAGATTCGAAGGGTTCAGCCAGAACCCGGCCTTCGCCGATCACAAGGAGACTTGCCATGAAGCACGCACCACTCGCCACCGTCACCACCGGAAAAAACCGTCGTCGCCTGCTGGGCCTGTCGATTCTAGCCACCGCGCTGCTGCAATTCGGCGCCTTCGCCCAGGCACAAACCGCAGCCCCCGAGCCGGTCAAGACCGAAGCCGCCAGTGTGCAAGCCGACCTGCCCTTCGGCCCGCTCAAGCATGTGCAGGCCGGCGTACTGGACGTGGCCTACGCTGAAACCGGCCCGGCCAATGGCCCGGTGGTGATTCTGCTGCACGGCTGGCCGTATGACATTCACAGCTACGACGCCGTCGCGCCGCTGCTGGCGGCCAAGGGTTATCGGGTGCTGATGCCGTATGCCCGGGGTTATGGCGACACGCACTTTCTGTCCGACAAGACCGTGCGCAACGGTCAACCGGCGGCGCTGGCCAGTGACGTGATCGATTTCATGGATGCGCTGAAGATCAAGCAAGCCGTGCTCGGCGGTTATGACTGGGGCGCGCGTTCGGCGGACATCGTTTCGGCGCTGTGGCCGGAGCGGGTCAAGGCACTGGTGTCGGTCAGCGGTTATCTGATCGGCAATCAGGCTGCCGGCAAGAATCCGCTGCCGCCCAAGGCCGAGCTGCAATGGTGGTATCAGTTCTATTTCGCCACCGACCGTGGTGAGGCCGGCTACAGCAAGAACACCCACGATTTCGCCAAGCTGATCTGGCAACTGGCGTCACCGAAGTGGGCGTTCGATGACGCCACGTTCGACCGCAGTGCCAAGGCGTTGCAGAACCCGGATCACGTCGCGATCACCGTGTTCAACTACCGCTGGCGCCTGGGCCTGGTGCAGGGTGAAAGCCAGTACGAGGCACTGGAGCAGAAACTCGCCACCGCACCGTCGATCAGCGTGCCGACCATCACCCTCGAAGGCGATGCCAACGGCGCCCCGCACCCGGCGCCCGAGGACTACGCCAAGCGCTTCACTGGCAAATACCAGTTCCGTCTGATCAACGGCGGCATCGGTCACAACCTGCCGCAGGAAGACCCGAAAGCCTTCGCTCAGGCGATCATCGACGCCGATCACCTCTGAAGCCGCACGCCGAACGGCTCGTCATTTGACGAGCCGTTTTTCCTTGGACGGTCGATAACCGAAATAGGCGCTGTAGCACTTGCTGAAATGACTCGGCGAGACGAATCCGCAGGCCACCAGCACGTCCACCTGGGACAGATCGGTGTGTTGCAGCAGGCGCCGGGCCTCGGTGATACGCAGCTCCATGTAATAACGCTGCGGCGTGGTGCCCAGTTGCTCCTTGAACAGCCGCTCCAGCTGACGCCGGGATCGGCCGGCATACACCGCCAGTTGCTCCAGCTCCAGCGGCTCCTCCAGATTGGCGTCCATCAGCTTCACCACTTCACGCAGCGGGGCGCTGACGCAGATGTTCTCGGTCGGCTTGATCCGCCGGTAGCGCGATTCCTCGAACGCCAGAATGTCTTCGATGCCTTCGACCAGCGCCTTGTCATGCAGCGCCTTGATCCAGTCCAGCGCCATGTGGAACGCGCCGGACGGACTGGATGCGGTCAACCGGTCGCGGTCGATCACATAGGGTTCGCTGCTGACCTGGATCGCCTTGGAAATCTCCGCCAGTGCCGGCCGATGTTCCGGGTGAATCGCACAGCGGTAGCCTTCCAGCACCCCTGCCCGGCCCAGGAACCACGCGCCGTTCCACAACCCGGCCAGTATTACCCCGGCCTCGGCGGCCATTTTCAGCAGGTTGATGAACTCGTCGCTCGCCTTCAATTCCGTGCGGTAACCGCCGCAGATCACCAGCAGATCCAGTTCCTGCAACACGCGGGTTTCCAGACGCGAGTCCGGGCGGATCACCAGCCCCAGATCGCTGATCACCTCGCCATCGCTCAGGCCGAAAGTGCGCGTGGAAAACAGACCGGGGCGCAGCAGATTGGCGGTGACCAGGGTGTCCAGCGCCTGAGTGAAGGCCGGCAGGGAAAAATGCTCCAGCAGCACGAACCCGGTGCGGGTCATGCGTCCCGGCCCGCTGGCGGGCTCGTTCAGGTAGCGAAGGTTCTTGCCCTTCATGCCACCGCTGAATTGGCGTCGTTCGATCAAGGTGGGGTCCGTCATTTCGTTGTTATGGCGCCATGCTAACCGGCGACGCAGCAAATTACTCGCGAACGGTGAGTACTGCAGGGGAGATCGTTCCCACGCTCTGCCGCCCTGCGTCCCAACGTCGCAGGCCCGGCACCTTGGCAAACGCCACACAAGGCTTAAAATCGCGCCTCCTCTTGCAGTCGCCCGACCGGCGCCTGCCCGCAGCCATGACAACCCTCAGGTTTGAACAGCCGGCGACTTTCACGAAGTCAGCCAGGCTCAATCGCCCTGCCCGTTCGGCGGTCGTTTGTCTTCAACACACTTCGGCTTGGCACTCGCATGCGCAGAGGCGCACGTTCCGCTGTTCGATCACTTGAGGTTTTTATGACACCGCGTTTGCTGGCCATGGCGCTGGCGCCCCTGCTCGGGCTATTCATTGTTGCGCTGGGCAACGGCTTTCTGTCTTCTTTGACCACCCTGCGCCTGGACGCGGCCGGCGAATCGGCGACGATGATCGGCATCGTGTCCTCGGCCTATTTCATCGGCCTGACCCTGGGTGCGATCTTCAACGATCGGCTGATCCTGCGCATCGGTCACATCCGCGCCTACACCAGCTTTGCTTCGCTGATCGCCGCGACCATCCTGCTGCAAGGTCTGTTTTATGACACCTGGGGCTGGGTCGTGCTGCGCCTGATCAACGGCTGGGCCACGGTCGGCGTGTTTCTGGTGATCGAGAGCTGGCTGCTGCTGGCCGGTGACGCGAAGATTCGCGGCCGTCTGCTCGCGCTGTACATGATCGTCCTCTACGGCGCCGGCGTGCTGGGTCAGGCGTTTTTGGGAAAAATCACCGGTCTGGGCGACACTGCGCCGTTCATGGTCGCCGGCATGCTCGCGACCCTGTCGGTGCTGCCGATCGTGATCCTGCCGCGCGTGTCGCCATTGCTGGAACAGGTCGAACCGCTCAAGCCACGTGCGCTGCTCGGCGTATCCCCTACCGGACTGGTCGGCTGCTTCGGCTCCGGCGTGACCATCGCGGCGATCTACACCCTGCTGCCGCTGTACCTGCAACGCATTGGCCTGAACGTCGGCGAAGTCGGCAGCATGATGGCCTGGACGATCCTCGGCGCGATGCTCCTGCAATACCCGGTCGGGCGCTGGTCCGACCGCAAGGACCGCCTGCAAGTGCTGACCGTGCTGTGCGCCGCGTGCACCGTGCTGTCGCTGGTGATCGTGCTGGTGCCGCTGTCCTCGGCCATGCTCGCGGCGATGTTGTTCCTGCTGGGCGGCGGCGTGTTCGCGTTGTACCCGGTTGCGGTCAGCCACGCCGCCGACCGTGCGCCGGTCGAAACCCTGGTGCCGATGATTCAGGGCATGTTGCTGATCAACTCGCTGGGCTCGGCGATGAGCCCGCTGCTGATTTCCCCGGCGATGAACGCCCATGGCGAAACCGGTTTGTTCTGGGCCTTTGCGCTGGTCAATCTGAGCATGGTGACGTTCTTCTTCTGGCGTCGCGGCAAACGTCCGGTGCCGGCCAACCCGGCGCCGTTTGCGGCGGCAGCGACGTTCTCGCCAACCGGCGCCGAGCTGCGGGTGACCGAGGATTTGCGTCAGGCCGCGCAGGAGCATCCGCCGATGGTCGATGCCTTGAGTGGCGAAGCGGCGCCGGCAACGGGATCGCGCTACGAAGCCAGTTGAGTTTCTGGCAGGCATAAAAAAACCGGTGACTGTCGTCACCGGTTTTTTATTGCCTCTGAATCAGTGCGGCGCGCGCGGGATCGTCTTCAGCAGATCCTCAGGGCTGATATGCCCCACCACACTGCCCGGCTGCGGCAGATTCAGGATGTGGCCCTTCATCTTGCCAATCACGTGCATTTCGCACGGCTTACAGTCGAACTTCAGGGTCAGCACTTCGTCGCCGTGAATCAGTTGCATCGGTGCGACTTTGGTCTTCACGCCGGTCACGCCTTTGGCCTGTTTCGGGCACAGGTTGAAGGAGAACCGCAGGCAGTGCTTGGTGATCATCACCGGCACTTCGCCCGCCTCTTCGTGGGCCTCGTACGCCGCGTCGATCAGCTTCACGCCGTGACGGTGGTAGAAGTCGCGAGCCTTCTGGTTGTAGACGTTGGCCAGAAACGACAGGTGCGCTTCCGGGTACACCGGCGGTGGCGTGGTCTCGGCCTTGCGCGAGCCCCGTGGGTGGGCGGCAACGCGGGCGGCGGTCAGCGCTTCGATCACTTCACGGCGCAACGACTTGAGCTGCGAGTTCGGGATGAAGAACGCTTGTGGCGCATCCAGTTTGATCGAAGTCGCGTGGTACTCGGTGGTGCCGAGCTGGCCGAGCAGGTCGTGCAAGGTGTCCAGCGCCTGTTCCGGTTTGTTGGCGACGCCGAACGGGCCTTCCAGCGCGACGCTGGCGCTGATGCCCTCTTCGCTGGTCACGGTCAGTTCCAGGCGTTCTTCACGCAGCTTCGCCAGCCAGCTCACACCGATACGACGCTCGGCAGACGTCTTGAGCAAGGCCTGCTGCCAGTTGTGGTCGAGGTTGCGGTTCAGCGGGTGGTTCGGGCGCAGTTTGTACAGGCCCTCCGGCATCTCGTTCGGCTCGACGCGGTAGCGGTAGCGCTTCTCGCCTTCTTCCTCGAACTCGCCCTTGGCCTCGGCAATGTTGGCGCGGAACCCCACCACTTCGCGCTTGACCAGCACGTTGAGGCCGTCGCCATTGGACAGCGGCTCGTGGGTGATGACCTGCATGTCACGCTTGCCGACTTTCTCGACCACGCCCACGGCCAGACCGGTGAAGGTCGGCGAATCGAACGCACCGATGTCGATCTTGCGCTCACTGACGAAGTAGTCGGTGCTGCCACGGTGGAAGGTTTTTTCCGGGTCCGGCATGAAGAAATGCGCGGTGCGGCCGCTGGAAGCGCGGGCCAGGTCCGGGCGATCGTTGAGCACGTCGTCGAGGCGCTGACGGTAATAGGCGGTGATGTTCTTCACATAGCCCATGTCCTTGTAGCGACCTTCGATCTTGAACGAACGCACACCGGCCTCGACCAGTGCGCGGATGTTGGCGCTCTGGTTGTTGTCCTTCATCGACAGCAGGTGTTTTTCGTAGGCGATCACGCCACCCTTTTCGTCTTTGAGGGTGTACGGCAGACGGCAGGCCTGGGAGCAGTCGCCCCGGTTGGCACTGCGCCCGGTCTGCGCGTGGGAAATGTTGCACTGACCGGAAAACGCCACGCACAACGCGCCGTGAATGAAGAACTCGATGGCGGCATCGGTTTCATCGGCGATCGCGCGAATTTCCTTGAGGTTCAGTTCACGGGCCAGTACCAGTTGCGAGAAACCGGCCTGATCGAGGAACTTCGCCCGCTCAAGGGTGCGGATGTCGGTCTGGGTGCTGGCGTGCAGCTCGATGGGTGGAATGTCCAGCTCCATCACGCCCAGGTCCTGGACGATCAGCGCATCGACGCCGGCATCGTACAACTGATGGATCAGCTTGCGCGCCGGCTCCAGTTCGTTGTCGTGCAGGATGGTATTGATGGTGGTGAAGATGCGCGCGTGATAGCGACGGGCAAATTCCACCAGTTCGGCAATTTCGCTCACCTCATTGCACGCGTTGTGGCGCGCGCCGAAGCTCGGGCCGCCGATGTACACCGCGTCGGCGCCATGCAGGATGGCCTCGCGGGCGATGGCCACGTCACGGGCGGGGCTGAGCAGTTCCAGGTGATGTTTGGGCAAGGACATATATAGTTTTTAGTCAGGCTGTCACGGTCGAGGCGCGCATTGTAGCCGCGAAACGCCTGGCCGGCACGCCTGTGCTGCCGGGTGGCTGTTTTCAACCGATCGTTCCCACGCGCAGCGTGGGAACGATCATTACGTGGGTCAGGCCTTCGCAGCCATCGCAGTCACTTCGACCTTCATTCCTTCAACCGCCAGCGCCGCCACCCCAACCGCCGCACGCACCGGCCAAGGCTTGGCGAAAAAGCGCTTGTACACCTCGTTGAACGCTGCGCGATCAGCCATGTCGGTCAGGTAAATGGTCAGGTGCAGCACGCGGTCCATCGAGCTGCCGGCCTTCTCCAGCGCCACTTTCAGGGCCTGCAACGTGCATTCGCTTTGCGCAGTGACGTCGCCCAGTTCCAGGCTGCCGTCGGCACGGGTCGGAATCTGGGTCGACATCAGGATGCCGTTGAATTCGGTCACGTCCGAAGAGATCGAGTCTGCATCCGGGTCCGGGGTGTAGGTGATGTCTGGGTTGGCCATGGGAAAGTCCTTCGCTGGCAGTGAGGACGGCGCCATCGCGCGCCGTTTCGGGCGGCCAGTTTACAGACACCGTGGCGGGTTTGAAGCCATCGCGGTTTTCGGGGGGGGGGTCGAGGAAATGTTCCAGCTTGTTTTAAGTACCCGTAAACACGTTTCGGCGACGGTGTTTAAAGACACCTGAAGTTACGCGCCATTGCCCACAAATCCTTGCGCCAGAGCCTACGGCTACGCCAGAATCCGCCGGCTTGTGCGCCTTGGGGTCGGCCGGTAACTTGGATCGGGTCACTGATTTGCAGTGATCGGGTTTAGTAGCCCGTTGGTAATTGAAGAATGCACAGGCGTCTGTCAGTCAGGTATTTCCATACCTGGATTTGATGGTGGCTGTGCGTAGGGTGCCCTCGGGCACGCCGGCTTTCTTCTTTTCCCCGGTCTACTAACCTGCGCACAGCTGCCTCCACCCCTGTTTAGTAGCTCGGGTCTGGCGGCTTCAAAACAGGAAAAGAATGAATATGTTCAAAGTAACGCCGAATCCCCCGGTCACCGAACCGGCTAGCATCACCGACCCAACTTCGCCGTACGAATGTCCTGACTCCAAGAAATTCAACGAAGCCGCCGAACGCGCCCTCAACTACTACCTCGGCCCGCCCGGGCCCTACATCATGGCCGCGCCCTACACTCCCAACCGCCTCTACCAGGCCAACCCGGCCAGCAACACCGAATCCCTGCTCGCCGACGCCTGCGAAACCCTGGGCTCGGCCAACGTCATGCTCAATAACCTCGTTGATGCCCTCGAAGGCCCCCACCGCAAAACCGCGCAAGGCATCGCGCAGATCGTGATGCTGGCAGAACTGGCGGTGAATCAGGTGCTCGATAACGTTGTACCGACAGAATAACCACACCAACAATTTCTTGTTTGATACCACTTAACATCAAAAGGGGCGATTTAAATAAATCCGCCCCCTTTCGATTGCTTTCAACTCAATCACCGCCCAGTCATAGAGAGCACATCTTCCGCCGGCATTAAAAAACACGCTTCCATTGCCCAAGGCTTATAAGTAGCTATATCCAATGCATCCACCTTCAATCTCGATGTAATTGGCATATTAAGCTCCACTAGTGCGAAACGCTCGTTCGAACCGTCATCATCGAACAATACAACCTTTAAAACTTCAGCGCCTCCGTGCTGTTGAATTCTATCTTTCACTACCGCCGCCGTGTCTTTAGTACGAGACAGATTTCTCATTAAAACATAGGATCCCGACATGATGACACTCTCCAATTAAATTAAAATATCAAAAAAGGAGACAACTGAACTAATTCACCCCTTTTGCCGATCACGAAAGCTGGGTGACTGACAAGACCTCCTCAGCTTGAAAAGTCCGATGTCCTTTTACACCCGAATGAATAGTCGCCGTATAGACACCATTAATCGAGTCAAAATACACCTGACCTATGTAAACCTCTGAATCTTTGAAATGAATTCTATAAAACACGTTCGTCTCCATATTTTCAAACAGCTTCGGTGCCTCACCTACTATTACCGGCACCTGCCCATCGGATTGAAAATCACTCATGTCAGAACACTCCTATCAGATTTTATTAACAAACACTGATAACAAAATAAATTAGCAAAGGGGACAGATTTATTTTCCGACCCAACCTACCAAAAGTATCAACACAAACATCCGCAACCACACCTGATAGAAATGACAGTTTTTAATACTTATTTAGAACAGCCTAAATTCTGAAAAACCATAAAGACATTAGACACCGACTCATTAGCTCATCTCCTCAGTTCAGCCGAATACATTCTCTGACACATCCTGCCTGCTTCAGCTTCACCACCTTCTAAGCTTCATCCGTCAAGACAAGGACGTAAGAAGACTCATGCCCAGAACCTGACGCATCGTGCTAGCGAACTACCCGCATCACATCGTGCAGCGCCGCCGCAACAGGCAGGTCGTTTTCGCAGAGCCAGCGGACTTCGAGCGCTACCTCTCTGACCTGTGAGAACTCAAGGAAGCATTGGGTATAAAAGTTTATGCCTACTGCCTGATGACCAACCTTATCCACCTGCTTCTCACCCCAGCAGAAGCCACGTCCAGTGTTTAACGTCAAAAGGGGACGATTAAATAAATCTGTCCCTTTTTGATGTTCGATTACAACTTTTAAGACCTCCCAAAATTCGCTCCCACTCAACGGAGCTACCTCGAAAGAACGGTTGTAGCGTCCAAGTGTGCAAAGGTAGTAGCGGGAGCGGGGTCGGTATAGTCATCTGCCGGAACATAGACAGCCTGAATAGACGTAATGCTTGCGCCTCTGTTGCTTACAGCTGGTTTTTCTTCAACGACCAGCACTACTTCCACCTTAACAACCGGATCCGCAAACTTTCCCGAAAACTCATCCAAAAATTCTTGCAAAGTCTTATCCATTGGAAAATTATCAATCACAATTCTTTTATCCGTCATCTTATGCCTCGACAATTAATGTGGACGACAATCAAAGGGAACAGATTTATTTTCTGCGCACCCACAAACAAATTGTCAACACAAAAACCCACAACCACACCTGATAGAAATGACAGTTTTTAATACATATTCAGAACAACCAAAATTCTGAATAACTATAAAAACCACGGATGCAAACTCATTTAACTCATTCCCTCCCCGAACCCACCAATCCAGCTTCACCTCGACCACACCCAGCCCCCCCCCAC
>NZ_BQHI01000038.1 GCF_021603585.1 Pseudomonas sputi
AATGGAAATCAGGGTGATGACAATGAACGGATTGAGCCGGTAACGGGCGATCAGAACGATCAGGGCGATGATGGCAACGGCGGCGTACACCAGCAGCCAATAGCCGAAGGACGGTGTCATGCGGTACTCCTCGAAAGGGTCACGTTCGAATGGGTTGTGAAACTCATAAATCATTTCGAGATCGAGTTTTCAAACGCAGTGAAAGTAATTTTCGTGGAGGGATAAGGGTTGTCGTTTTTGGGTATGTCTTGTCGCGAATAATGAAAATCGCGGGGTGGGATTTTCATGACCCGGCTGAAGGTTTCGCCCAGACCACAAGGTTTTCAACATCAGTCCAGGCGCTATACTCGGCAGACGCTTTCTATAGAGTTCCTGCCATGACTGCTCCGCGCCGCCGCCCCAAAAAGCTCACTGCCGAAGCGTTGATACGTGCGATTGCCAGCTCGACAGCCATCGAAACGGGTCAGAGCGTTGAATCGATTGAACGCAAGCTGAAGCTCAAGGACAGCAAGTTTCTGCATCTCTCTCTGGCCAAATGAGATCGTCACTCAAGTCCACAATGCCTGCCGAACCCAATACTCCATGGGTTCGTAATTGCAATTCAGCCCTTGGTTGATTGCCGCAAAATAAGCCTCTTTGTTTCGCTCCCAAATGCTGTAGTCGAGCGGTACATACCCCGCCTGCACCGCCATGACATCCGCCAACAATCGCGACAGACGCCCATTACCCTCGCGAAATGGATGAATCAGGATGAACTCCACGTGCGTGACAGCGATGGCGTGGATCAGGTTTTCATCCAGATCAGGCTTGCAAGGTGTGTACTTGCCAAGACAGTCCCTCTCGAAACCATCAAGCAGTCGGGGAATCTGCGGTGCTGCGGCAAAGAAAAAGCCGTCCTTGCCCATATTCACCGCTCGCACGTCGCCGGCCCATGAATAGAGATTGCCCAACCAGTGTCGGTGCCACTCTTTCAGGTCCTGAATGGTTAATGGCCGATTTGGCAAATGCTCGATGAGCACGAACTGGTACAACTTTTCCAACAGGATGAGCTCTGCGTCATCCATGTCTTCAGGATCGGTTATCCCTAATTTATTGCTCAGTACCTGTTCGTCGGAGCCTGGTTCATAAGAACTTTG
Organism: Pseudomonas sputi; assembly: GCF_021603585.1. Taxonomy (GTDB): domain Bacteria; phylum Pseudomonadota; class Gammaproteobacteria; order Pseudomonadales; family Pseudomonadaceae; genus Aquipseudomonas; species Aquipseudomonas sputi. The sequence continues at coordinate 1,137 of NZ_BQHI01000038.1, forward strand.
CGAGCCCTCGGCATCATAACGATCAACCATCCTTGCCCCTCCTGATGCCACTGAACATTGAAAAGCGCCGGGGATTTGCCCCGATGCCAGGACAAATCCAAAAACACAAACGGCTGCCCAAAGGCAGCCGTTCACAGGTTAGTCGCAAAGCCCTCTCGGGTTTAATCAACCCTCACACCATTTCGTTACGAATCCATTCAACCACCGACGTGCGCTTCGGCGCCCAGCCGAGCAGTTCGCGGGCGTGTTTGCCGCGGACGCGGCTGTTGGAGCCGAGGCCGTAGTTGGCCATTTCGTAGCCCCACTCGGCTTCGGCGTCTTTCAACGGCCAGTCTTGTGGCTGGCCCAGATTCAGGGCCTGGGCCATGGCGGTGGTCATGTCGATGAACGAAGCTTCGCCGCTTTCGACGAAGTAGAAGGTGCCCGGGACGTTTTTGCTCAGGGCCAGCAAGTACAACGCCACCACGTCGTCGATGTGCACGTTGGACCAGATGTTCTGGCCGGTGCCGACGTGACGCACCACGCCGCTTTTGCGAGCCTGCTTCAGCAGACGCGGCAACTGCACGCTGTCGCGATTGACGCCCAGGCTGTGGCCGTAGATCAGGGTGTTGCAGATGACGGCCGAGTTCACGCCGTCCTGCGCGGCGGCGAGGATCAGGTTGTCGATGGCCACCCGTGCGGCCTTGTCGACGGTGGGCTCCGGCAGGTTGTCTTCGAAGTAGATGACGTCGCTGGATTTGCCGCCCGAGGCGTCGCCGACGATGCTCGACCCGCTGGTGTGCAGGAACACTTTGTTTGAGCCGCGCAGGGCATCGAGCAAGGCTTCGACCGCGCCGCGATGGTCGCTGCTGGCGGCGTTGATCACGGCGTCGGCGGCGCGGGCCTGTTCGGCCAGCAATGCGTTGTCGTCGAGGGTGCCGATCACCGGGGTGATGCCCAGCGCTTTCAGTTCATCGGCCTGTTCGGCGCTGCGTACAAGACCAGTGACGGTGTGACCGGCCTGGACCAGACCGGTGGCGATAGAGCCGCCGATAAAACCGGCAGCGCCGGTGACGAATACGTTCATGGAGAAACTCCCTGCGTGGATAAGTGATGGAGCGAGTATCGACCGGCGAACCCGGTGGAAAAACCCGCCCACAACCAAATCACTGTTGCGCAGGGATCACGAATCAGCCCTTGAAATCAGCGCTGGCGTAAGCCGCCAGTTTGCTCTGGATGAAATCCAGGAAGCACTGAATGCGCAGCGCCAGCTGCGAGTTGCGGTAGTACACCGCGTTGATCGGCTGGCGATAACCGCTGTTGAACTCCGCCAGCAACACCTTGAGGCGCCCGGCACGCATGTCGTCGATGGTCATGAAATGCGAGAGGCAGGCGATGCCCTGGCCTTCCAGTGCGAGATGGCGAACCGTCTCGCCGCTGGAGGCGCTGATCGCCGGGGTGATCGGCCAGCGGTCGCCGTGCACGTAACGCAACGGCCACTGGTTGAGGCCTTCGTTCTGGGTGAAGCCGAGCAAGGTGTGTTCGCTCAGATCGGCCACTTCCAGCGGCGTGCCGTGTTTCTCCAGATAGGCGGGACTGGCCACGATCAACAGCGGACTGCAACCGAGCGAACGGGCATGCAACGTCGAATCGGCGAGGGTGCCGATGCGGATGGCGACGTCGGTGCTTTGTTCCAGCAGGTCAATGATCAGGTCGTTGCTGTTGAGTTCGAGCTGGATGTCCGGGTACAGCCGGCGGAATTCGTCGATGTACGGCACGACGGCGTGGAGCATGAACGGCGACGCGGCGTTGATGCGCAGCCGTCCCGAGGGCGTCTGCTGGCGTGAAGAAAGGCGCTCTTCGAGTTGATCCATCTGGTCGAGGATCAACTTGGCCTGTTCGAAGAAATACTTGCCTTCTTCGGTCAGGTCCATGCGCCGTGTGGTGCGGTTGATCAGCGTGGTGTCGAGCTTGGCTTCCAGCCGCGACAGCGTGCGGCTGACCGCCGACGGCGTCTGTCCGACCTGCTCGGCAGCGGCGGAGATCGAACCGCATTCGATCACGCAGACGAAAATCTGCAACTCATCGGATCTGGCTTTCACGGGTGTCCTCGAATCGAAAGGCCTGCTGCGCAAGCTCAGGCCTTCGATAGTAGCCGAGCGTCAGGCCTTGAGGCCAAACACCTCGCTCAGATGCTGCTCGTAGCGCGCCACATCCGCTTCGATGTTCGGGCGCTTCATCACGTCCACGCAGAGGAAGGTTGGCAGGCCGGTCATGCCGAGGAACTGGTTGGCCTTGTGGAACGGGAAGTACACGGCGTCCACGCCTTTGGCTTCGAAGAAGTCGGTCGGGTCATCGAACGCCTGCTGCGGCGCGTTCCAGGTCAGCGACAGCATGTATTGCTTGCCGTGGATCAGACCGCCGCTGCCGTACTTCTGCGAAGCATCCGAACGGGTACGGCCATCACTGGCGTAGAGGCTGCCGTGGCCTTCGGTGAAGACTTCGTCGATGTACTTTTTCACGGTCCACGGCGCGCCCATCCACCAGCCCGGCATCTGATAAATGATCACGTCGGCCCAGAGGAATTTGGCGACTTCTTCGGCGACGTCGTACCCCTCGTCGATGAAGGTGGTCTTGACGTCGACGCCGCCACGATCCAGCACGCTCAGCGCCGCTTCGTGCAGGGTGGTGTTGTAGCGACCGTCGGAGTGGGCGAATTTTTTACCGCCATTGAGCAACAGCACTTTTATCATGGGTGAGCCTCGATCGGATTCCGATGCGCAGCGCAGAGCGCTGGATGGAGAAGGGAAAAATGGAATGGCGGCAGATTAACGATCCGCCTCGCGCGGAATAAGCACCGGTTACGCAAAATTCATTTGAGTAAAACGCACGAATCGAACGCCGATTGTTGCCGTAGGATTGGCCGCCATCTGAATCTGAATGGAGTTTTTTGCGATGAGCGAACGCCAGGGTTTCATCCTGCACGCCAAGACCCGACCGGAAAAAGCCGAGGCCTTCGAAGCGTTTTTCCGCGCTTATGTCGAACCGAGCCGCGCCGAACCCGGCTGCATCGAGTACCACATGCTGCGCGACCAGGAAGACCCGACCCTGTTCATCTTCTACGAGATCTGGGAAAGCCAGGCACATCTGGACGTGCACTCGAACCTGCCGCACATGCAGCAGTTTCTGGCCCAGCGCATGGAATACCTGGAGCGGGATTTCGATATCCGCCCGATTGAAATGCTCAGCGCGTCGTCCGCTAACCGCTGATCAGCAGATGGGCGCCGAGCGCGCCCAGACCGATGAAGAACACTCGCTTGAACAGCACGGCGCTGATGCGCTGGCGCAGCCATTGGCCGAGCAGCATGCCGAGGACAGCGGGAATCAGGGCCAGCAGCGAGGCGCTCAATTCTGCGCCGCCGAGCGACCCGCGCCAGAGCAATCCGCCGGCCAATGCCAGGGTCGACACGGTGAAGGACAGGCCCAGCGCCTGCACCAGTTCATCGCGGCTCAAGCCCAGGGCCTGCATGTACGGGACAGCGGGAATCACGAACACACCCGTGGCCGAAGTGATGACGCCGGTGATCACGCCACACAGCGGACCAAGCCACGGTTCATGGCGGCGACTGACACGCAGCGCCGGCAGGAACAATCCACTCAGCGCATAGAGCAACAACGCCGCGCCGAGCCCGCGCACTACCCAATGCCCGCCCGCCATGCCGATCCATAAGGTGCCAACAGCCGTGCCGAGAAAGATCGCCAACAGCATCGGCCACAAGCGTTTCACCAGCCCCTGCAAATGCCCGCCGAACGCCAGTTGCCAGACGTTGGTGAGGGTCGCCGGAATGATCAGCAACGCCGCAGCCTGCGACGGTGCCATAGCCAGACCGAGCAGACCCATGGCGACAGTGGGCAGGCCGAGACCGATCACGCCCTTGATCACGCCAGCGACGACAAACGTCGCGATCACCAGCAATGACAGGGCCAGTCCGAGGTGTTGATAGAAATCTGCGAGTGCGCTCATGGCGATACTGTGCGCCTGCGCGGATGAACTGAAAATCTGTCATACACTGAGGCAGCCTCTCTCTCAGCAAGAGTCACGACCGATGCACTTCGACCTCACCGACCTGCGCCTGTACCTGCACATTATCGACAGCGGCAACATCACCGCCGGCGCTGCGCGCAGTCATCTGTCGCTGGCGGCGGCCAGTGCGCGGATCCGGGCGATGGAAGCGTCGCTGGGCACCGAGTTTCTTGAGCGCGGGCGCCGTGGTGTCACACCGACGCCGGCCGGCAAAGCCCTGGCGCAACATGCGCGGGTGTTGCTGCAACAGGCCGAACGTCTGCAACAGGATCTGGCCGAATACGCGCGCGGCGTCAAAGGCCAGGTGCGCTTGCTGTGCAACACCACGGCGCTCAGCGAATACCTGCCGGAGGTGCTGGCGGATTTCCTGCGCGAGCACCCAAACCTCGACATCGATCTGCAGGAACTGCCCAGCGCCCGCATCACGCATGCCTTGCGTCAGGGCGCGGCGGATCTGGGCATTGTGTCCGACGCGATCGACACCACCGACTTGCAGACCCGAGCCTTTCGCGATGATCCGCTGGTGCTGATTCTGCCTTTGGATCATCCGCTGTCTGACGCGACCGAAGTCAGTTTCAGCGACGCACTGCGCCATGACTTTGTCGGGCTGCACGTCGACAGCGCGCTGGCGGTGTACCTGGAAGAACAGGCCCTGCACAGCGGCTCGCGGATGCAGATCCGCATCCGCGCCGATGGTTTCGACGGGGTGATGCGCATGGTGGCCCGAGGTGCCGGTCTGGGTATCGTGCCGCTGGCGGCGGTTCAGCGCGCCGCGCCGCAAGCCTTCAAGACCCTGCCGATGAATGAAGGCTGGGCGATGCGCAAACTGTTGCTGTGCGCCCGGGACTTCGCCGCCCTCCCCGCTTATGCCCGCGCCGTGCTCGACGCCTTGACTCTGCCCTGAGGGGCAGACTTTACCCTTGGGGTTTCTTCCTCAGGGGCAGTCATGATGGGCAAGCGGATTTTGTTGATTCTCGGCCATCCATCCAGCGAAAGTTTTTGCGCGGCACTGGCCGGACGTTACGCTCAATCGGCCCGCGCGGCCGGGCACGAGGTGCGGGAAATCGCCCTCGGCCAACTGGATTTCGACCCGATCCTGCGCGAAGGTTACCGTCAGGTTCAGACCCTTGAACCGGATCTGCTCCAGGCCCAGGCCGACCTGCTGTGGGCCGAACACCTGACGCTGGTGTACCCGATCTGGTGGGGTGGAATTCCGGCGCTGCTCAAAGGTTTTTTCGACCGGATCCTGCTCCCCGGTTTCGCGTTCAAATACCGCGAGGGCAAAGCGTTTCCCGACAAACTCTTGCACGGTCGCAGCGCCCACTTGCTGGTCACCATGGACACGCCGCCCTGGTATTACCGCTGGATCTATCGCATGCCCGGCCTGCACGAAGTGCGAAGGAACACGTTGGCGTTCTGCGGGATCGAACCGCGCCGGACACTGACCTTCGGGCCGGTGCTCGGCGCCAGCGACCATCAGCGTGAAACCTGGCTGAAACAGGCCGGATCGATTGCCCGCCATTGAGTTTTCCGCTATTGGTGCGCATGCCCGCTGACGGAGAAAAGGGATTTGCACATGTACATCGGCCAGGCCGCACAGCGTTCGGGAACCACGATCAAGACCATCCGCCATTACGAATCGATCGGCCTGCTGCCCCAGGCCCCGCGCCAGGGTAAATACCGGGTTTACGACCCGCAGACGGTCGAACTGCTGAGCTTTATCAAATGCGCACAGGGGCTGGGTTTTCGCCTCAGGGAATTGCAGGCGATCTTTGCCGGCCAACCGGAACTGACGCCCTATGAAAAGGCCCGCCGCGCGATTGCCGGCAAGCAACAGGAGATCGTGGCGCAGCTGATGAAACTCACCCGACAGCAAGAGGAACTGAGCGCGCTGGAGGCCAGTCTGGAACACGCGCAACAGCAATGCCTGTCGAGGGTATCGATCGCAAAATAAGCACAAGGAATAGCTTGCAAGGTACGGATACATACGTACTATATCGCCAGAGCGAACGTGTTGCCCGATACCCGTTTTCGCACAACGACAACGGACAAGGAAGAACGGATCGGCTCCATTAAACCTACATGGAATGAGGTGACGCGATGGTTGATTCAACGGAGTTTCGTAATGCAATGGCGATGCTGGGGAGTGCCGTCACCATCGTCACGACCGATGGCCCTGCGGGGCGTTTCGGCTTTACCGCGTCGGCGGTGTGCAGCGTGACGGATTCACCGCCGACGCTGCTGGTGTGCGTCAATCGCTCGTCGTCCAATCACGAGCATTTCAAGACCAATGGCGTGCTGTGCGTGAACGTCCTGACCGGCGACCACCAGTCGACCTCCGGGGCGTTCGCCAATCGGCAGCTGAGCATGCAGGAGCGTTTTTCCAGCGTGAATTGCCAGACGCTCAAGACCGGTTCGCCGGTGATCGAAGAGGCGCTGGTCAGCCTCGATTGCCGGGTCAGCAAGGTCGACGAGGTCGGCACTCACAGCATCTTCTACTGTGAAATCCTCGAACTGCAGCAACACAGCGAGGCCACGGAAGGCCTGGTCTATTTCAACCGCAGTTACTACCGTCTGAACGACCAACTGCGCCTGGCACCCGAGCAGTGATCCAGACACCCGCCGGCCTCGGCTGATGCCGGCCGGCGGGTCATGACAGGGATGTAACCATGCTATTCAATGAAGACAACTTCGCGGATATCGACCTGAACCTGATCATCATTTTCCTGGTGCTGTTTCGCGAACGCAGCGTGTCCCGCACGGCCGAACGCCTGCACGTCAAACAAGCCGCCATCAGCGGATCGCTGGCACGCCTGCGCAAGCGGTTCGATGATCCGTTGTTTCTGCGCTCGTCGAGAACCATGCGTCCGACCTCGAAAGCCGAGCAACTGGCGCAGGCGCTGACGCCAGCCATCAAGCAGATCGAAGCGGTGATCCGGCTCTGAAAAACCGGCGAAAAAAAACCTGCGGGGGTTCGCTCCCGCAGGTTTCATTTTGTCAGGCCGACTTGAGCGCCTGAGCGTATTCAATCCGAGCCCAGAACGCCGGCAGAAAGCACTCGCTGACCAGCAGCGCCGAGCCATTGCGGGTAAAACGCGAACGCCGGGCCAGCAACCGTTTGGCCTGTGGCGCGAAGCGATAGGACAGCGCCGCCAACGGTGCGCCGGGGGACAGCAAGGCGCACTGGAAAGGCTCGCGCAGGGTCTGCTCCGACGTGTAGAGAATCTCGGCCAGCGGTCGACGACCATAGCCGTTCAGATCCGCCCATTCGCCATTCAGTGCCGGCACGCTGGTCAGACTGCGCGCGGTGACGCAGGCTTCGCCATCGAGCTTCATCACCACCTCACGCACCCAGCCGAGGGTGGCCGGCGGCACGTTCAGCGCTTGCGCTTCTTCAGGATTGAGCGGGCCATGGGACTGCTCGACGACTTCGATTGAATAATCGCCCATGGCTTTCAGGCGCGGGGTCAAGGCCCCGGGCAAAAACAGCCAGTGATGCTCGGAGCCGGTCAATTCCGACAGCGGTCGCGATGACCAGTAATAACGTGTATCCATACCCGCTAACACCTTCCTGGTGATGGTGAATTGTTGGTTGCCGTGGAAGGTCAACCCTTCACCGGCGGTGTCTGTCACTCGGCTCCGACTTCTTCGGTCACTTCGTGTTTGCTGATGACGCTGATGGTCTGTTCATCGGTCTTGACCGCCGACAGCAGCGAGTCGAGCAGGCCCGGAAAACGCGCGTCCATGTCTTCACGACGCAGGGACAGCAAGTTTTCCCGACCGTGAGGGCGCTGCCAGATCAGACCGCTGTCACGCAGAACCCGCCAGTGGTGGGTCATGGTCGACTTCGATGCACCCTTGAGGATCCGGCCGCACGGATGTTCCTGGCCATCGGCCAATACTTTCAACACGGTCAGGCGCAACGGGCTTCCCAATGCGGACAGCACATTTTCCAGAAGGATCTGATCCTGATTGGGATGATTCTGGACGTTCATAGGTAGGTACCCTTGATGATGTAGGCGGGAAAAATCCGGCTTGTATTCGTCTATACGAGAACAGTAAGACTATACACAAGATGTTTTTTCCCCGCGACAGCCGCCCCGGAGGCGGCGTCCCGCAAAACAACTACAAATCGCTGCTCTGCGCGGTCACCAGGGCAGGCGCCTGGAACCCGCCGCCCAGCGCTGCCATCAACGAAACCGAACTGTCGATGTGCTTGCTGTTGAGGAAGGCCAGCCGCATTTCGTCCTGAATCAATTGTTGCTCGATGTTAAGTGCATCGAGGAACGTGTCCTCCCCGGCCTTATAGCGCGACTGCGACAGATCGTAAGACGATTGGGCAATCGCACAGGCATCGCGCTGCACGACGATCTGCTGCTCGAACGAACGCAGCTGCGTCACCGAAATCGCCACCTCGTGCAGCGCCGAATTCAACACCCGGTTGTACTGCGCGATGGCGCTGTCGAGTTCGGCATTGCCGGCCTTCAGATCCGAACGCAAGCGCCCGGCATCGAAGATCGGCAGCGACACCGTCGGCGCCACGTTCCAGAACTTGCTGACCCCGGCGAACAGCGCATCGCCGGTCAACGCATGGGAACCCGCCGCCGCCACCAGATTGATGTTCGGGTAGAACGTGGTCTTCACCGCCTCGACGTTTTTAGTCTCGGCCTCCACGCGCCAGCGTGCGGCGACGATGTCCGGACGACGGCCCAACAACTGGGCCGGCAACTGCGCTGGCAAGGCCACCACGCTGGCCTGTAGATTCGATGGCCGCTCAAGGGTGCGCGCACGATCAACACCTTTGCCGATCAGTGCCGACAACTGGAGACGAGCCATTTCAATGTCTTCGTTGGCGCCGATCAGGGTCGACTCCGAACGCGCCTTGAGGCTCTGCACCTGCTTGAGTTGCGACAGGTTGTCGAGGCCCGAGCCGTAACGTGAATCCGTCAGCTCCACCAGTTTGCTCAGGCGTTCAAGATCCCGCTGATTGAGCTCCGACACCTGCCAGGCATACGCCAACTGGTTGTAGGCCTTGACCACGTTGACCGCGAGAATCAGCCGCGACGATTGCAGATCGACTTCCGCGGCTCTTGCGCTGTTGAGCGCCGATTCCCAGGCGGCACGCTGGCCGCCCCAGAGGTCGAAGGTGTAGCTGAAATTCACCGCCAGATTGCGTGCGGTGAAGTACTTGTGGCCCTCGCCGCTGTAGTCCTCGAAGCGCGACAAACGACCGCGCGTGACACCCGCCGACGCCTCCATTTCCGGATAACGCTCGGCGTCGCGCAGGTCGAGAAATGCATTGGCCTTCGCGACCCGGGCAGCGACTTCCTGCAAGTCCGGGTTGCTGGCATACGCCTCTTCGATCAACGCGCCCAGACGTGGATCGCCCAGCGATGTCCACCAGTCCGCACGCGGCCATTGGGCCGGCGGAAATTTGTCTTTCAGGCTGTCGGACGGCGCATCGCCGACCGCCAGCAACTTGCCCTGATGATCGATCCCGGCGTAGTTCACACAACCGGCCGCCAACAGGATGGACGCCGCCAGCGGCGCCAGCATCAAACGTGTAATCGAATGCATGTCACGTCCTCACAGGATGGGTTGCGGCACACCGGCCGGTTCGGCTTCGGGTGCGTGGCTCGGTTGCTTGATCGAACTGAGCAGCGTGTACACCGACGGCAGAATGAACAGGGTGAACAAGGTGCCGATCAGCATCCCCACCACAATCACCAGGCCCAGGCCGAAGCGGCTGTTGGCGCCTGCGCCACTGGCGAACAACAGCGGCGCGAGGCCGACCACCATGGCAGCGGTGGTCATCAGGATCGGCCGCAGACGCACCTGCGCGGCGTGCTGGATCGCTTGCACGCGGCCCATGCCTTGCTGGCGCTGCAACTCGTTGGCGAACGCGACCATCAGAATCCCGTGCTTACTGATCAGACCGATCAGCGTGATCAGACCGATCTGGGTGTAGATGTTCATCGAAGTCATGCCCAGCGCCAGCGGCACCAGAGCCCCGCAGATCGACAACGGCACGCTGATCAGGATGATGAACGGGTCGCGGAAGCTCTCGTACTGCACGCTCAGCACCAGGTAGATGATCACCAGGGCCAGGCCGAAGGTGAACGCCAGGCTGTTGCCTTCCTGCACGTATTGGCGGGCGTCGGACTGCCAGTCGAAACTGAAGCCGGCCGGGAAACCTTCCGATTGTTTTTGCAGGAAGGCCACCGCATCACCCAGGGTCACGCCCGGCGCCGGAATGGCCTGGAACGTGGCGGAGTTCTGTTGATTGAACTGGGTCAGGCGATTCGGCTCGACCTTGACGCTGAGGGTGGCCAGCGTCGACAGCGGCACCGGATTGCCCTTCTGATCCTTCACGTAATACAGCTTCAGGGTTTCCGGGGTCAGGCGATCCGCCGACACCGACTGCGGAATCACGTCATAGGAACGGCCGTGGAACGAGAACCGGTTGACGTACTTCTCGCCGATCAGGCTGTTCAGCGTTTCCCCGATGTCCTGCATGCGGATGCCCAGCGCGTTGGCCTTGGCCCGGTCGATCTGGATTTCCACCACCGGATTGTTGAAGTCCAGATCACTGTCGACCACCGCGAACAGACCGCTGGCCTGCGCGGCTTGCTTGAGCTGATCCATCACGTTGTACAGCGCCAGGTATTCCTGATCGCTGCGGATCACCATCTGCACCGGCAGACCACCGGTGGAGCCCGGCAGCGGTGGCATCTGGAACACGAAAATGCTCGTGCCTTCGATCTGGTTCACCCGCGCCTGCAAGTCAGGCTGGATGGTGTTGGCGTCGCGGCCGCGTTTTTCCCAGTCCACCAGGTTGATCCCGCCGACGCTGTTGGACAGCCCGTCCGAACCGTTCGCCACCCAGTTGCTGTAACCCTCGGGGATTTCGTTGAAGGTCTTGTACAGCTCGTGGGCGTAGGCCTCGAGGTAATTCAGGTTGGCGTGCTGCGGCGCCTTGATCGCAGTCAGCAGGATGTTCTGGTCTTCCAGCGGCGCCAGTTCGGTCTGCGCCGAACGATAGAGAAACGGCAGGCTGAAGAAGATCACCAGCGCCACGCTCAGGCTGATCCAGCGCCGCGCCAGCGAACCGCCCAGCAGCGCGCCATAACGACGGGACAGGTACTGGAAGAATCGATCTGCCTTGACCGCCATGAAACCTTCGCTGGTCTTCGCGTCCAGCAGACGGGTACTCATGATCGGCGACAGGGTCAGCGCGACGATGCCGGAAATCACCACCGCGCCGGCCAGGGTCAGGGCGAACTCCTTGAACAGCGTGCCGGTAAGGCCGCCCATCAAACCGATCGGCGCGTACACCGCCGCCAGGGTGAAGGTCATCGCCACCACCGGCCCGGCTACTTCACGGGCGCCGATCAGCGCCGCTTCGAACGGGCTCTTGCCCTCTTCGATGTGACGGTGGACGTTTTCCACCACGACGATGGCGTCGTCCACCACCAGCCCGATGGCGAGCACCATGGCGAGCAAGGTCAGCAGGTTGAGACTGAAGCCGAACATCTGCATCAGCATCGCCGCGCCGAGCATCGACAGCGGAATCGTCACCAGCGGAATCAACACGGTGCGGAATGTGCCCAGGCACAGGTAAATCACCAGCACCACAATCACCAGCGCTTCGAGCAGGGTGTAGCTCACCTCATCGATCGACGATTGAATGAAGTGCGCCACTTCGAACGGGATCTGCACGGTCACGCCCGGTGGCAGGGTTTCCTGGATCTGCGGCAGCAATTCGCGCACGCGTTTGACGATCACCAGCGGGTTGCCGGTCGGTGCGGCGTCCAGGCCGAGGAACAGCGCCGGTACGTCGCTCATCGCGCCGCTGGTGTCGGTGGAGGCGGCGTTCAGTTCCACAGTGCCGACGTCACGCACACGGATGATGTGGCCGTTGTCGTTGCGCAGCACCATGTCGCGGAAATCTTCGACGCTGTTCAGGTCGGTGTTGACCCGCAAGTTGCTGACCACGTACAGGCCTTTGACCTGACCGGGTGCGGCCTGGAAGTTGTTGCCCTCGATGGCCGCCGACACGTCCTGCCCGGTCATGCCGTAACCGGCCAGACGCTGCGGATCGAGCCACAGACGCATGGACAGTTTCTGCTCGCCCATGATGTTGATCTTGGCCACGCCTTCGATGCCGGCGAACATCGGTTCGACGACGCGGGAGATGTAATCCGACATCTCCGGAATGGTCAGGTTGGAACTGGCGAACGCAACGTAGGCCACGCTGGTGAAGCCGCCGGACGTGCGCTCCACCACCGGGTCGTAAGCGTCCTTCGGCAAGCGGTATTTGATCTGGTTGACCTTGGCCATGACCTCAGTCAGCGCCGCGATGGAGTCACTGTTCAGTGCCATGCGGATCGTCACCTGGCTGCGGCCCTGGGTCGAGGCCGACGACAGATAATCGATGCCCTCGACCGAGGCCACGGCCTGGCTGATCGGCTGCGTGACGAAGCCTTGCATCAGTTCCGAAGAGGCGCCGGGGTATTGGGTCGTGACCGTGATGGTCGACGTCTCCAGCATCGGGTACTGGCGGATCGGCAGGTTCATCAGCGCACGCACCCCGAACAGCAGGATCAGCGTGCTGACCACCACGGCCAGCACCGGGCGGCGAAGAAAGAGGTCGGTGAAATTCATTTTTCCAGCCCACTGAGTTTAAGAGCAATCGTGTCCGGGACACCTTCCACCGCCACGCCGTCGTGGAGTTTGAGCTGACCGGACGTCACCACTTGCACGCCTTCGGTCAGGCCCTTGTCGACCACCGCCCAGCCATTGCGGCGCTCGCCGACCTTGATGCTTTCGCGCTTGACCTTCTGCACGCCGGCTTCGTCGGTGTAGACCGAGAACACGCTTTCGCCGTAGGCGTTGTAGGTGATCGCGGTTTCCGGAATCAGCAGCTCGGCGGTCTGCGGCAGGGTCACCGAGACCCGTGCGTACATGCCGGGACGCAGGCGTTTTTGCGTGTCGGTGATGACCGCTTGCACATTGATGGTGTGGGACTGGTTGATCTGCGGATCGACCGCGACGATCTTGCCGGTGAAGGTCACATCACCCCAGGCATCGACCTTGGCCTGCACGGTCTGGCCCAGTTGCACTTGCGAGCCGTCGCGTTCGGCGAGGGTGAAGTTGACCCGCAGCACGCCCGGATCGGTCAGAGTCGCCACCGCGCTGCCGGCTTGCAGGTATTGGCCCAGGTGCGCCTGGCGAATGCCGAGGGTGCCGGCGAACGGCGCACGAATATGACGTTGGGCGATCTGCGCCTGCATGCGCTCCATGTCGCCCTTGGCCGCGTCGTATTGAGCGCGGGCACTGTCGAAGGCGCGACGACTTTCGGCACCGGTCTTGGCCAGTTCCTGAACCCGGGCAAACTGCGCCTTGGCCGATTCGTACTCGCCTTTCAGGCGCACCAGTTCGCCTTGCTCCGGCGCGTCGTTGAGCTTGAGCAGCACCTGCCCCGCCTTCACTTCATCGCCGGACTCGAAATCGATGTCCACCACTTTGCCGCTGACTTCAGCCGACACCAGCACCTGACGCTGGGCTTCGAGTTTGCCGATGGCTTCCAGGTAGTAGGTGTACGGTTGTTTTTTGACCACGGCCAGACCAACCCGGGTGCTGGGGATCCGTTGCTCGGCCGCCGCCGGTGGTGGCGACCAGAAACGCCAGCCCAGTGCAGCGGACAACACCACCACAAGAACAATAAAGATCAGCGACTTGATAATGTTTCGAGCAAGCATGTGGCACTCCCTTGACTCTTTGCTGCGAGCACAAAAGTTTGAGTTTTAAGAAAATAAAGGTGCAACTTAAGACGGGCGCGTTATCGATCCCTGTGAACTTTCACTTGTAAACGCGCCCGCTTTATTTATCCGCTGTTACGCCGCGGCCAGTACGTTGGTTTTATCCAGGTAATACTTGCCGATACCGTGCAAGTTCAAAGGCGACAGGGTGAAGTGCTTCGACCCGGTGTGAATATCGCGGAAGCAACGCTCCAGGAAGTGCGACTTGTAGACGGCTTTGGAACCGGCCATCGCGTAGATCTGGTTGACCGCATTGACCGAGTTCTCGGTCAGCACCGAGGCGGCCAGGCCGACGCGGGCGCTGACCGGTTCGCCGATGGTTTCACCACGGTTGATCACCTGATGGATTGCATCTTCCAGCAGCAGTTGTGCGGTGTGCACCGAGGAGATGGCGCGACCGGTCTTCTCGAAGATCACCCCTTCCAGGCCCGGATCGGTGTTCACGGCGCGATCGTTGCGGAAATGGTCGACCGCGGCCCGGGCCACGCCCAGCACGGTGGACATCGCCGCCAGGGTGCCGAACTCGTAGTAACCGGTGGCGTAGGCCCGGGAGCTGCGCGCTTCGGGGGATTGTTTGAGGGTTTCGACGTCCAGCGAGAAAGACTTGTGGACGATCACGTTGGAGCACTGGAAGTGATGGCTGCCGGTGCCGCGCATGCCCAGGGTGTCCCAGGTCGGCAGGATGGTGCACTGGCTGGCGGGGACGAAAAACATCCGCACTTCAGGGGTGGTGTTGTTTTCGGTGCCTTTGACGGTGGCGGTGCAGACCAGCCAGTCGGCGTGGGCCGAGCCGCTGGCGAACGCCCATTTGCCGCTCAACAGGTACTCGTCGCCCATCGGCAGCGCTTCGCCACCGGAGTGGATGGCGCCGATCACGAAACCGTCGCAGTGGTTGTAGATCGCTTCGGAAGTGGCTTCCGGCAGGTAGTCCGACAGGCGCCCCATCGCCACTTGCACCGCCAGCTGCCAGGACAGCGAGGCGTCAAAGCGGGCGAATTCCAACAGCAGGGCCGAAGTGGTCTGGATATCGACCTGGGACCCGCCGAACGCCTTGGACACCGAGGTCCGGCCAAAACCTTCCTTGAAGAATCGGGACATCACATCCTTGTGCGTCGCGTTGGTCTGCTCGCTGTAATCGCGGTGCTGAATAATCAGCGGATTCAGTGCACGCACCTTCTCGAGCCATTCATTGGATTCGGAGGGAAGGCTGTTCCATTGCATTAGATTTTTCATAACGGCTCCTAGCTATTATTTATTTACGATCAGCAGACGAAAAAACAGACAGAACTTTTTATTGTTGTTAAACCCCGATAAAAATGTACGTCTACAGTCGTACATTTGACAAGCACTATTATCAGACTTCTTTCATTTCCCAATAAAAGAGCAATCACTGTCCGACAATAACCCAAGGCGCAAGAGGCCAACGTAACTTGCGCACAAGTTACGTGGCTTGAAACTTTTTGATTACTTCACGCCGGCACGCCGGTCACTGACTTTCGACAGTGAGGCCCAGTCCTGATCGGCCTGACCATGGGCCATGCCGTCCAGCAGGTTGTCCTTCAACACGCTGGCAAACGGCAGCGGCACCTGCGCCGCTTCACCGGCTTCCAGCGCCAGGCGGACATCCTTGAGGCCCAACGACAATTTGAAACCGGCCGGCTCGAATGTTTCATCGACCATCAGCTTGCCGTAGCCCTGATAGACCGGCACGGCAAACAGGGTCGAGGTGATCATCTCGATGAACGCCTCGCGACGGATGCCGTACCCGCCGGCCAGGGTCGAGGCTTCGGCCATGGATTCGATTGCCGAGGCGATCATCAGGTTGGCCGACAGTTTGGCGGCGCAGGCCACCTCGGCCGTGTCGCCCAGCGTCCAGGTCTTGCGCCCCAGCACGTCGAACAGCGGCTGTACCCGGGCCAGAGCCTCGGCAGGCCCGGAGGCGAGAATGTTCAGATTGCCGGCAGCCGCCACATCGACCCGCCCCAGCACCGGTGCCGACACGTAACCGACGCCGCGTGCTTCATGTACGACCGCCAGTTCCCTGGCCAGCGCCACGGACACCGTGGACATGTTGACGTGCACGCTGCCGGCCTGCAGCCCATCCAGCGCCTTGGCGTCGAAGAACACTGAGCGGATCGCCGTGTCATCGCCGAGCATCGAAATCAGCACCTCGGCCTGCGCCGCCAGCGCGGGGGTCTCGACCGGTTCGGCGCCGGCCTTGGCCAGTGCTTGCAGCGGTGCCGACGAACGATTCCACACGCGGACCCGATGCCCGGCTTTCAGCAGGTTCAGCACCATCGGTGCGCCCATCGTGCCCAGACCGATAAATCCCAGTTCCATGTCGCGTTCCTCTCTCGATGAGGCGTTCAAAGCCGTTCAGACGATGATGCAGAATTGCGATTGTACGTGTACAGGCGTACATTTCAAGTGCCGCGATGATTCATTCTTCACGGCAAGGGTTTCAAACACACCTTTACCCAAGGCAAGGAGGCTTTATGCAATTCGGGATCTACACCGTTGGCGACGTCACACAAGACCCTACCAACGCCCGTACCCCCAGCGAATCCGAGCGCATCCAGGCCACCCTGCAAATTGCGCAGAAGGCCGAAGACATCGGACTGGACGTGTTCGCCACCGGCGAGCACCACAATCCCCCGTTCATCACCTCCTCTCCCACCACACTGCTGGCCTACATCGCAGCCAAGACCCAACGCATCATTCTCTCGACGTCCACTACCCTGATCAGCACCAACGATCCAGTGCGTCTGGCTGAAGAATATTCGCTGCTGCAAAACCTCTGCGGCGGCCGCATGGACCTGATGCTCGGCCGCGGCAACACCGCACCGGTCTACCCCTGGTTCGGCAAGAGCATCGCCGACGGTCTGCCACTGGCGATGGAAAACTATCGCCTGCTGCACCGGCTCTGGCGCGAAGAAGACCTCAACTGGAGCGGACGCTTTCGCACACCGCTGAAAAACTTCACCTCGATCCCCAGGCCCCTCGATGATCTGCCGCCCTTCGTCTGGCACGGCTCGATCCGCACCCCGGAAATCGCCGAGCAGGCCGCGTATTACGGCGACGGTTTTTTCGCCAGCCACATCCTCTGGCCCCGGGAGCATTTCATGGCGCTGGTGGAGTTCTACCGCGCGCGGTTTGCCCATTACGGTCACGGCACGCCGGAGCAGGCGATCGTCGGTCTAGGCGGGCATATTTTCATGCGTCGCAACTCGCAGGATGCGCGCCGTGAATTCCGTCCCTACTTCGACAACGCCCCGGTGTACGGCCATGGCCCGTCCCTGGAAGAGTTCATGGAAATGACCCCGCTGGCCGTCGGCAGCCCTCAGGAAATCATCGACAAGACCCTGACCTTCCGCGAGTACTTCGGCGACTACCAGCGCCAGCTGTTCCTGTTCGACCATGGCGGCATTCCGCTGAAAACCGTGCTGGAACAACTCGACATGTTCGGCAAGGAAGTCCTGCCGGTGCTGCGTGAAGAAACCCGCAAACGTCGTTCGCCACTGGCGGCCGAGGCGCCGACTCACGCCAATCGCCTGGCCCGTTTGCACGAGTTGCAAACGCAACCTACCGATCCGCGCTCCGACGTGAAGGGTCCGCGACACGACAGCGTGACCGGCCACTGACCCTGTGGGAGCGGGCTTGCCCGCGAAGGGGACGGCACATTCAACAATCTCGTTGACTGGCAGTCCGCTTTCGCGAGCAAGCCCGCTCCCACACTTGTTCAGGCAGCGCCTTTCAACGGGCGCTGCGCATCCATCGCCACCACGTCATCGTGGATCAAACGGGCCAGATACTGACCGTAACCGGTCTTGCTCATGCTGCCCGCGTGCACCAGCAATTGCGCGTCGTCGATCCAGCCCTTGTGGTAGGCGATCTCTTCAAGGCAGGCGATTTTCAGGCCCTGGCGTTTCTCGATGGCCTGCACGAAATTGCCGGCCTCCATCAACGCATCGTGGGTGCCGGTGTCGAGCCAGGCCATGCCACGGCCCATCACCGACACGTTCAATTTGCCGCGTTGCAGGTAGACGTTGTTGACGTCGGTAATCTCCAGCTCGCCGCGCGGCGACGGCTTGATATCGGCGGCAATCTGCAGCACTTCGTTGTCGTAGAAATACAGGCCGGTGACGGCGTAGTTGGACTTGGGCTCGCTCGGTTTTTCGCAGATGCTCAGGGCCTTGCCGGCCGCATCGAACTCCACCACGCCAAAGCGCTCGGGATCGGCCACGTAGTAGCCGAATACGGTGGCGCCCTCGTCGCGGGCAGCAGCTTGCAGCAGGGTTTCACCGAAGCCGGCGCCGTAGAAAATGTTGTCGCCCAGCACCAGGCAGACGTTGTCTTCACCGACGAATTCGCGACCGATGATGAACGCCTGGGCGAGGCCGTCCGGGCTTGGCTGCACCGCGTAGCTCAGACTCAGGCCCAACTGGCTGCCGTCGCCGAGCATGCGCTGAAAGCCCGGCAGATCTTCCGGGGTGGAGATGATCAGGATCTCGCGGATTTCCGCCAGCATCAGCACCGACAGCGGGTAGTAAATCATCGGTTTGTCATACACCGGCAGCGACTGTTTCGAGACGCCCAGGGTGATCGGGTGCAGACGCGAACCGGCGCCGCCCGCCAGCAGAATTCCTTTGTACTTGGCCATGCTTTTTTCCTTTCAAGCAGTGAGAGTTCAATGACTGAATGTTCAGGCCACGAGGGCCTCGTCGCGTTGTTCGCCGAGACGCTCCAGCGCGTAGGCGCCGGACATCACCCGCACCCACCAGGCGCGGTTATCCAGATACCAGTCGACGGTTTTCTGCATGCCGCTCTCGAAGGTTTCCTGCGGCGTCCAGCCCAGCGTCGCGTGGATTTTTCCGGCATCGACGGCATAGCGTTTGTCGTGGCCCGGACGATCCTTGACGAAGGTGATCAGGTCGCGGAAGTGCGCAACGCCTGGCGGTTTTTCCGCACCGCGCGCCTCGAGCAAGTCGCACAGGGTGTGCACCACTTCCAGATTGGTCTTCTCGTTGTGGCCGCCGATGTTGTAGGTCTGACCGACCTCACCGCGGGTGACCACCGCATACAGCGCGCGGGCATGATCTTCGACGAACAGCCAGTCGCGAATCTGCGCGCCATTGCCGTACACCGGCAACGGCTTGCCTTGCAGCGCATTGAGAATGACGTGGGGAATCAGTTTTTCCGGGAAGTGATACGGCCCGTAATTGTTCGAGCAATTGCTCATGACTACCGGCAGGCCGAAGGTACGATGCCAGGCGCGAACCAGATGGTCGGAACCGGCCTTGGTCGCCGAGTACGGCGAACTCGGCGCATACGGCGTGCGCTCGGTGAACGCCGGATCGTCGAGCTCCAGGTCGCCGTACACTTCGTCGGTGGAAATATGATGGAAACGGAACGCCGCCTGACGCGCCGCGTCCAGTCGGTTCCAGTAACCACGCGCCGCTTCGAGCATCGTGTAGGTGCCGACGATATTGGTTTCGATGAAGGCTTGCGGGCCATTGATCGAGCGGTCCACGTGGGACTCGGCGGCCAGGTGCATCACCGCATCCGGTTGCAGGCGTGCGAACAGTTCGTCCAGCGCTGGCTTGTCGCAGATGTCGACCTGACAGAACCGGTAACGTGGCGAATCGGACACATCGGCCAACGATTCAAGGTTGCCGGCGTAGGTCAGTTTGTCGACGTTGATCACTTCACATTCGGTCTCTTCGATCAGAAACCGCACCACGGCCGAGCCAATGAAGCCCGCGCCCCCTGTCACTAAAATTTTCATCAGCGCCTCCCCTGGCAAAATGATGATTGAACGTCCTTCGATGCTGTGTGCAGGTCAGTTCAACAACGCGACCCAGTATTGCGACAGCCCTTGCTCGAGAATCAACAGCGTCTGGATGCAGACGAAGCTTTCGTCGGTGGTTGCCGAAGTCGCGTTGAGCGGGCCGAATCCACCGTCCTGCTTCTGATGGGCAGCGATCCAGTCTTTCGATTCCTGCAGATAAACCGGTTGCGCATCGAGCAGATACATCGCTGCGATGGCCATGTAAGTGCCCACCAGGCTGACTGCTTTGCCGGGCCGGTAATGGAACGAGCCGTTGGCCAGTTGCAGCTTTTGCAGCCAGGCGACGGTTTGTTCGGCATCGACGATGCGGCGGTTGAGAATGAACAGCGTCGACACCACGCGGTACACCGAAAACGCATCCGGCGGATACCCTGGTTTGTTGGCGAAACCACCGTCGGCCGAACGGCAGCGCAGAGCAAAAGCCATCACGCCCTGCTCGTCCGGCGCCTTGGCTTCAAGCGCATGCAGCGACAGCACCGCCAGGTTGGTGTGCCAAATATCGGAGCCGAAACCCGGTACATCGCCGAACCCGCCATCGGAGTTCTGACACGCTTGCAGGTAACGCACGCAACCGCCGATATCGTTCGGCAACGCACCCAGCACTCGCAGCGACAACACCGCGCAGTAGGTGGCGAACACATCGCTCAGGTGCCCCGGCTGTTCGGCAAATCCGCCGTCGGTGTTTTGCGAAGCCCTGATGCAGTCGATCAGGCTGGCCTTGTTTTCGATTTGCAGGCCCAGAGCGTGTAAGTCCGAAATCACATGCAACCCGGAAAACACCTGCCAGGTCTTGTCGGCACGGAACCCCAGCGGGGCGGTTTCGGCGGTCAGCCCGTAAGGCGTTTCATTCGACGCCCGGGCCTTGGCCAGCCACGCCAGATACCGCTGCAGATCGACGTTGATGGTCGGCACGCCATTGGGGTGAATGAGCTGCACATCGCCACTGCCATCGATCACTTGCAGCTCACGGTTTACCAACGCTGCATCGTCATGATGAGTGAGGACAGTGGCCGGCTCGATGGACTGCAAGGCGTGGGCGGCGGCGAGCTGGGTTTTAAGGCTTTTGAGGTGCAGCGGCAGGTAGGTCAGGTTACCGATGCTGAAGATCCCCGGTTGACGCGGTGGCGCCCAGAACTGCCGAATGAACGGCACGGTCGGGTCATCCGGGGTCGACCAGAAATAGCCCTTGCCCATGAACAGACCGCCATTGCTGGCGTCGTGAAACTCCAGCAACGCTGTCGTCACCGAAGCCCGGTCCGCTTCGCTTGCGCCGGACGGCAAGGCCTGAATCGCCTGCAACAGCAACGCCACGTCGTAAGCCGTCTTGATCGGGAATGGCGACTCGTGATTTTTGTACGAGGTGTGCCAGTCGCAACGCACTTTGCCGTTGATCCCCACTCGGTCCCAATACCCGCCGTACGCCGGATCACGGAACAGTGCCAGGGTTTGCAACAGGAACGAACGAGCGAGATTCGACAACGCATTGTCGTCCCGTGCATCGGCCAACTGCGCCAGCACCAGGCTGACCTGAGCACGCACGCCGCAACGGGTCAGCGCCACATCGACACAGGATTGGCTGTCGCTGCCGGCGACCCGGCCGATCAGGTTTTCTGCATGAATCTGCAAGTGCCCGACCAACCCGAACCCCAACGGCTGATTGTCGATACGCGCCAGCAAGGCCGTGGCGCTGATGTCGAGATCGATCGAGGTCGCCAGTTCCAGCGGCGTCGACCAATCACTGCTGTACAGGCCGGCGACCGTGGAACGGGCATAGAGTGCTTCGACTTTTTCCAGCAGGCCGTGGATCGCGGCATTGTTCGCCGCGTCCTGCGGCACCCGGCGCTGATAGGCAATCAATGCCGCCAGCGCGTCCAGTTGCAGCGCCAGTGTCCGGCAGCGTCCGGAACCGTGTGGCGTCCAGTAGCGGTCGGCCAGTTCGTGGAAACCGCCATTCGACGCATCATGCAAACGCATCAGCCCGTCATGGGCAAAACGCAGTTCGACATCGTCGCCGTGCTCGGCCTGATAAAGCGTCGCGGCGACCTGATCCTGCAACTGCTTGTCGCTGGAAATCGCAACCTCGCCACTGGCATCGGTCACGGCGAAAAAACCGCCGTGATCGATGTCCTTGAGGCCTTGATCAAATAGAAACTGCGGATGCAGTGACATGGTGAATCCCTCTTCCTTGAGGTTAAGCGGCTTTGCTTTCGGTCAGCGACACAACGCTGCCCTGGCACAACTCGATGATGCGCGTCGCGGCGCGGGCGGCACCTTCGCCATCCGGCGCAGCCACTTGCTGATGCGGTGCGTAATAGGTCGAAGCGTCGGTGTCTTTTTCCAGTTCGCCCTGGATCAGTTCGACGATACGATCACGGTCGTATCCGATATGCGTCGGGAAGCCCAGCAACTCCAGACGACGCAGAGCTTCCAGTTCGTGGTATTCGGACTTGGACGACAACAGGAACAGGGTCGGAATATTCATCGCCGCGATTTCCGTCACGGTGATCCACCCCGGTGCCGAAATCAGCAGGCTGGCTTCGCGCAGCAGGCCCATCCAGTCCGGGTAGTACGGCACGCAGACGACGCCGTCCTGAGCCTGGATATCCTGACGGCCCAGCAGCACCAGTTTCAGTTCCGGATTGCGCTCGCGCAGGATCTTGAAGCTGTCAAGGTAGGCGGCGAGCAGCGCGTCCTTGTTC
Organism: Pseudomonas sputi; assembly: GCF_021603585.1. Classification (GTDB taxonomy): domain Bacteria; phylum Pseudomonadota; class Gammaproteobacteria; order Pseudomonadales; family Pseudomonadaceae; genus Aquipseudomonas; species Aquipseudomonas sputi. The sequence continues at coordinate 23,568 of NZ_BQHI01000038.1, forward strand.
TGCGCAAACATCGTGGTGCCGCTGATCGAAGCCACAATGAACGGCGAGTCGCCCAGGTTCAGTTGCTCGCGCACGTTCAAACCGGTCTGCACATTGATGTCGCGGATCATCGGCCCGACGAAATGCGCCTTGCCGCTGACCAGCGCTTCGGCCACCGGTGTGCCCTGATCGAGGGAAGCCACATACGGTTTGTCGGTCAGCACCAGTTGGCTCTGATTGATCATCCAGTTGAACTGGCTGTGCAGCGCGGTACGGGCCCGGGCCATTTCCAGCGCGTTGACCTCGAAACCGCCGTCGGCCAGATCATGGTCTTCGAGCTGGCACAGGGTGAAGTCGTAGCGCTCGGTGACGAACACCAGCGGCGTACCGCTGAAAATCGCGGCCAGGCAGGCGGCCATGTTGTAGTCGGACACCAGAGCGGTCGGCTTGTATTCGGCGATCAGGGCCAGGTAAGACAGAATCCGCTCGCCGGACAAAAACGTATTGGCGATATAACCGCCAATGTAATTATTCCAGTCGAGTTCTTTCGACAAGTTGCTCTTTTTCGAGTAATCGACCAAACGACCGGCAATATCCACTACTTCAACGCCGGACTTTTCGAACATCGGCGTGAAGGTCGGCTGCAGGGAAGCCAGTGCCACGGTCAATGGCATATCCGGCCGCTGTTTTTTAATCGCCTGAGCGATGGACAGCGCGCGCATGTTGTGACCGGAACCGGTTGGATTGGGGGCAAATAAAATCATTCTTGAATCTCCATTAGTTGAACAACGCCATGAACCACAGTGTTTTCCAATACATCCCTTATAACCACCGAGTACGGTTTGATAACGGCACCGTCACCAATATTCAGTGGACCTACCAAGATGGCGCCCTCGCCAATAACGCAACGACTTCCAATGCGCACCGGTGCCTCCTCCCAAGGCAGTGAGCGAAAAGAATAATCATGGGTGGAGGCCACGATCGTGACCCCTTCCGACAACTCGCTGAAGGCACCGACGGACACACCGCCGGCCGCCTCGATAACCACACCGGGAGCCAGTCGCACGCCGGTGCCCAATTCGATACCGCCCAGTTGCGACATGCCGCCCTGTCGGCTGCTGCGCCCGATCAGAATGCAGTCCCCGGCGATTTCCACCGACGCGCCGCCACGCAATTCGGCATCGATCAGGGCGTCGTCGCTGATGTCCCAGGTCAGGGTGTCGGGATTCAGCGACTTGAGCCGTGCGACCGACTGCGTGGAGCGATCGAGCATCGACGGCAAGCCCTGGCGCGCCCGCTCCCGGACTTTGGCCAGCACGGGTTCCGGGCTCGGCCGGCCGTCCTCGACCACGGTGCGCCGGGCAATGACCCGCGCCGGGCGACCGACGACGATTGCGTCCGGCGGCACATCCGCTGTCACCAACGCACCCGCTGCCACCACAGCCCCGGCACCGATGGAAACACCGGCAGCCACGGTGGCCTTGGCGCCCAGCCAGACGTTTTCGGCAATCCGAACCGGCGACTGCGCCGTCCCCAGGCACTGGGCACCGGTGGCGAACATGCTGGATTTGCCGACAGAGGCGTGCTGCAAATCGCATCTGAAACCAATGAAGCAGTCATTGCCGATCTGCACGTTTGTCAGGCGACTGCCGGCACGCACCCAGACGTGCCGGCCAAGCTCACTTGCGCTATCAACAGTCGTCGAAACTTCAATTACGTTTATGTCGTCCACAATAAAGCCTCATTCCATTGATGCCGGGCACATAACATTCCGATAGGCGTGCGCATCCCGCAGATATAAATCCGCCAGTGCACAAATAATTAATTAACTGTTCATTTAAGGCTTCAACTCAAAGCACGCGAAACATTGCGTCCGCGCCACTTATTAACTGTCCAGTTCATTCAACTGTCATTATTCATTAACAACAGATAGAAGTTCACACTTGAGCCAAAGGCCAAGTCAGTTGTCGATGATGAGAAAAAGCCGATTCAAGTCTGTCCGTGACTCAGGTGAAGCTCCCTTGTGAGGAATAGTTCTTTAGTACGAATGTTATAGTACAGACGATTTTGTTTTGCAATAGGTGTCAGAATGGTTATCTCGTTTTAGTCTAAAAATTGATTGAACTTTTATGATGCACGCTTGTACTAAAACCGTCATATATGCACAGCGGTGGTGCACATTCAGGTATCGCGCAGATTGGCGCCAGCGCTTACAGGCATCTGGAGGTCGACCCCAGACATTCCGGCAGCCCCCGCGAACGTTACGGTGACGACTCCAACTCCCTTTGGCCTGGAGCCGTCATGCCCGCACCTATCACCGTTCTGCGCGACACCCATCCCCTGCCCGTACTCGACGCCTGCAAATGGGAAAAGCTCGAGGGCGACCCACACACCGTCAACCTCAACGCTTACACCAGCGAAGACGGCAGCAAGATCATGGGCACCTGGATCTGCACCCCGGGCAAGTGGCGGGTGGACTACGTGAAGTGGGAGTACTGCCATTTTCAGGAAGGCTACTGCGTGATCACCCCGGACGGCATGGAGCCGATCCACCTGCGTGCCGGCGACATCTTCGTGGTCGAGCCGGGCATGAAAGGTACCTGGGAAGTGGTCGAGACCGTGCGTAAATATTTCGTGTTCGCCTGAAACAAAAAAGCCGGGAAACCACCCGACGTGATTTCCCGGCAACACCTGCTGCATTGGATGTGCAGACCTGTGGCGAGCACAGGCCTGACGACGGTTACTGCGGCTTGCGATAGCTGTTGATGATCGCCGAAAAATCCTTGCCACCTTCTCCACGCTGACTCATCGCCTGATACAACTGCTGCGCTACCGCGCCCAGCACCACCGGCTGATGGGCCTGACGCGCCGCTTCGGTAGCCAGCCCCAGATCCTTGAGCATCAGCTCGGCGCCGAAGCCACCGGTGTAGCCGCGCGAGGCCGGTGCCGTTTCGACGATGCCCGGCCACGGGTTGTACATTTCCGAACTCCAGCAACGCCCGGTCGAGCTGTTGATGATCCCGGCAAGTACGCCAGTGTCGATCCCCAAAGCATCACCCAACGCCATCGCCTCACTGACGCCGACCATCGAAATGGCGAGCAACAGGTTGTTGCAGATTTTGGCGATCTGGCCGGTGCCGACCTCACCGCAATGCACGATGTTGCGGCCCATTTGTGCAAGCACCGGTTGCAGAGTGGCGAACAGTTCCGGGGTGGCGCCGACCATGAAGGTCAGCGTGCCGGCCGTTGCCCCGCCGGTGCCGCCGGACACCGGGGCATCGGCCATGGCCACGCCCTGTTTGGCAGCCGCCGCCGCCACATCGCGTGCCGTCTGCGGATCGATCGTGCTGCAATCCACCGCCGGCACGCCTTTGCCGATCCCGGCGAGCACGCCGTCCTCACCGAGCCAGACGCTGCGTACATGCACCGCAGCCGGGAGCATGGTGATCACCAGTTCTGCATCTGCAGCAGCTTCGCGAGCCGAGGCGCGAATGGTACCGCCCAGTTGCTCGAGTTCCGCCAGTACGGTTTGGTTCAGGTCCACCAGATTCAGCGAATGTCCGGCCTTGATCAGGTTGCGCGCCATCGGCGCGCCCATGTTGCCCAGACCGATAAATGCGATTTTCATGGCCATTCCTCAGCGCAGGTTGATGGTGGTGTTCACGCCGTCGTTGACGCTGTCGTCATCGAACCAGCGCGCCGTGACCGTTTTGGTCTGGGTGTAGAACTGCACCACTTGCTTGCCGTACGGGCCGAGGTCGCCGAGTTTCGAACCGCGTGAGCCGGTGAAGCTGAAGAACGGCACCGGCACCGGAATCGGGATGTTGATACCGACCTGGCCGACGTCGATTTCAGTCTGGAATTTGCGTGCCGCCGCACCGCTCTGGGTGAACAGGCCCGTGCCGTTGCCGAACGGGTTGGCGTTGACCAGCGCGATGGCCTGATCGAGAGTGTCGACTTCCAGCACCACCAGCACCGGACCGAAGATTTCCTGGGTGTAGATCTGCATGTCGGTGGTGACCCCGGAGAACAGGGTCGGGCCGACGAAGTTGCCGCTCTCGTAGCCCGGCACACTGATGTCGCGACCGTCCAGCTCGAGTTTCGCGCCTTCCTTGATGCCGCTTTCGATCAGATCGAGAATCCGCGCCTTGGCTTTTTTCGAAATGACCGGGCCGACATCGGTGCCCGACTCGTTGCCGGCGTTGACCTTGAGTTTCTGCGCCAGCGCTTTCAGATCCGGCAACCACTGTTTGGCCGCGCCCACCAGCACCACCACCGAAGTGGCCATGCAACGCTGACCGGCCGCACCGAAACCGGCACCGACCAGCGCATTGAGCGCTTGCTCGCGATTGGCATCCGGCAACACCACCGCATGGTTTTTCGCGCCCATCATCGATTGCACGCGTTTGCCGTGTTTACCGGCCAGGTCATAAACGTGAGTGCCGACAGCGGTCGAACCGACGAACGAAACCGCTTTGATGTCCTTGTGGGTGCACAGGCCATCGACCACGTCCTTGCCACCATGGACGACGTTAAGCACGCCAGCCGGGATGCCGGCTTCGATGGCCAGTTCCACCAGCAGCATGGTCGACAGCGGATCCTGTTCGGAGGGCTTGAGCACGAAGGTGTTGCCGCAGGCGATGGCCATCGGGAACATCCACAGCGGAATCATTGCCGGGAAGTTGAACGGCGTGATGCCGGCGCAGACGCCGATCGGCTGGCGCAGGGTGTACGTATCGACGCCGCCGGCGACGTTCTCGGCGAACTCGCCCATCTGCAGGCTGCCGATGGAGCAGGCGTGCTCGACCACTTCCAGACCACGGAAAATATCGCCCTCGGCATCGGCAATGGTCTTGCCCTGCTCGGCGCTCAGCACCACGGCGATGCGTTTGGAATGTTCGCGGATCAGCGCTTGCAGCTTGAGCATGATGCGCATGCGTGCGCCGATCGGGGTCAGCTTCCAGGTCTGGAAGGCGCGCTGGGCGGCGCTGACAGCGGCGTCGACTTCAGCGGCGGTGGCGAACGGAACCTTGGCCAGAACCTGCTGGGTCGCCGGGTTGACGATGTCGTGCCACTCGGTGGTCTGCGACTCGACCCACTCGCCGTCGATCAGCAGCTTGACCTTCTGGATCGTGGTTTCGTTGGGCGTAAGCGATGCGTTCATGCTGGTCTCCAGAACTTGTTTTTATCTTAGGAGCCAAGGCGAAAGGTTCGCCTTGAGATGAGGCGTGTGTCACGAATTGGTTGTCGGACTGTTTTTGGAGTATAGATGTGCAAACTTCTAATAAGAACGCACATATAAGCCCGTCCATCATGCAAAAAAACATCACCTCTCTCGGCTCGCTGAACTGGGACGACCTCAAGTTTTTCCTCGAAGTCGCCCGTACCCGCAAGGCCAGCACGGCGGCCAAACGCCTGGCGGTGGACTACACCACCGTGTCTCGGCGGATCAGTTCGCTGGAAGCGGCGCTCGGTACCTTGCTGTTCGAAAAGTCGCGCACCAGCGGTTTCGTGCTGACTGCCGAAGGCCAGCGCCTGCTGAGTTATGCCGAGTCAATCGAAAGCACATTGCACATGGCCTGCGAGCAGGTGTCAGGCTCTGGCGTCGCGCTGTCCGGGCATGTGCGCATGGGCTGCACCGAAGGATTCGGCAGCTTCTTCATCACCCCGCAGTTGAGCCATTTCGTCGACGCGTACCCGGCGATCTCGGTGGACATCCTGCCGCTGCCGCACTTCATCAGCCTGTCCAAACGCGAGGCCGACATCGTCATCGCCCTCGAACGCCCGGAACACGGTCCGTACGTGTGCTGCAAACTCTGCGACTACCGCTTGCAGCTCTACGCGACTCAGCAATACCTGGACAAACACCCGCCAATCCGCCGCCCCGCCGACCTGGGCAAGCATCAATTCATCAGTTACGTGGATGACCTGGCGTTCAGCTCGGAGCTGCTGTATCTGGCGAACGTGTTGCCCGGCGCCAGCGCCAATTTGCGCAGCACCAGCGTGATCGCACAGTTCGTGGCGGCGCAGCAGGGGCGCTCATTGGCGATTCTGCCGTGCTTCCTCGCGGCCCAGGACCCGCGCCTGTTGCCGGTGTTGCCGGAGGAAATCGACATCACCCGGCAGTTCTGGATGTACTGCCGGGAGGACCTGCGCAAGCTTAAGCGGATCACCCTGTTGTGGGATTACATCCGTGAGGTGACCGAGCGCAATCAGGGTCTGTTGATGGGAGAGACCCGCGAAATGCAGTTCGCCGATTAATCGGCGCTGACCACGATCGACACCCGGCGGTTTTCGGTGCGGCCGGCGGCGGTGTCGTTGGAGGCGACCGGTTCGCGGCTGCCGAGGCCTTGCAACTGGATGTTCTCTTCTTTCATGCCGACCGAGGTCAGCACTTTGCCGACGCTTTTCGCACGACGCAGTGACAGCTGCTGGTTGTAGGTTTCCTTGCCCGAGGCGTCGGTGTGGCCATCCACGCGTACCCGTTCGATGCCGACACCCACCAGCGCTTTGCCGATACGCTCGACGATTTCGGTACTTTGCTGGTTCAGGCTTTCGACATTGCTGCCAAACAACACTTTGCCCGACAGACCGAACTCCCAGCCGTCATCGGTCAACTCGAAGCCTTGCTGCTTGAGGACCGCGACCTGAGCCGGCGTCAGGCCTTTTTGTGGTGCGGTCTGGCAACCGGTCAGGGTCAGCATGGCTGTCAGCAACAGAGTGGAAAACAGGCGAATGGAAAGTGAGAACACGGCATCAGCTCCTGGTTTGAACGGGATCGACCGGGTGCTCCGACCCAGCCGTGAATTGGGCGCCGCGCGACAAACGCTTGGCTTGATACATCGCAGCATCCGCCGCATCGAGCAAGGTGCCGGGCGTGGCGCCATGATCGGGGTAAACCGCGATGCCGATACTGAGCGAAGTCACGACACTGCCGTCGCCCGGAAGCGCAATCGGGATGTCCATGCTGGCGAGGATCTTGTCGGCAATGCGCTCGGCGTCTTCGGTCTTGTGCAAGGGCGTCAGCAGAACGGCGAACTCATCCCCACCCAGACGTGCCACCAGATCTTCTTCACGCAACTGCGCCCGCACCCGACTCGCCACCGCCATCAGCACGGCATCGCCAGCGGCATGACCGAAGTTGTCGTTGATGTCCTTGAAGCGATCGCTGTCGAGAAACAGCACCGCCACTTGCTCATTCGACTTGTGGGCATTGCGCAGGGCCCGGATCAGGCGGCCTTCGAAAAAGGCTCGGTTCGGCAACCCGGTGAGGCTGTCATGACTGGCCTGATGGGCGAGGGTTTCGTTTTCGCTTTGCAAGTGGGTTTGCCAGGATTCGAGTTCATCGAGCAGGGCATTGAAGTCGGTCCCGAGGTTGTCCAGCTCGGCAATCTTCGCCCGCGGCACCCGTCGATCCAGTGCCCGTTCGCTGCGAGCCGCATGCGCCACGGCCGCCAGGCTGTGCAACGGGCCGATGATCCTGCGCAACTGACGTTGCGCCAGGTAAAGCGCGACCCAGGCACTGATTGCCGTGCAAAGAATGATGCCCGCCAGACCGCTCAACAGAAACCGCATCAGGCTGCCGCCATGGCCGATCAGCAAGATACGGCCGATTTCGTGATCCTGATGCTGGATCGGCAGGTTGATGGGTTTTTCCAGAATGACTCGCGCGATCTTCATCTCCAGTTCGGAAAACAGGCCGTTCTCCGGGCGCTGCCAACGCGCGAGCAACTGACCCTGAGTGTCCAGCACCTGGACATCCGCCACTTCTTCGGTCGAGGCGATCAACGCCAGCGCTTCGGTCGCGGCGGCCTTGTCGTTGAACACCACGGCGGCCTCCACGGTGTAACTGATCGAGCGGGCGATCAGGTGCAGGTTGTGATCGGCATAGACTCGCAGCGCCAGCACCCCAAGCAGCGTCAGCGACACACTGGCCATTGCCACGGCGACCAGCGCCACAATCAGGTTGCCACGGCCGATGACCGAGCCCAGGGTCGGACGCCCAGTGGATTTGTCGCCTCTCATGGCACCGCCGGTTTGCGGCGCGACAACTGCAGCACGCTGGGATGAATGCGCACACCGCTGCGGGCAACGGAGTCGAGATTGACCTCGAACGACACTTGTTCATCACCGACCCGCAGGCAGAACAAGCTGCCAACCGTGCACTGATCGCCGCCTTCACTGATGCTCAGCACCGGATGGCCGATCAGGGATGCGAACAACCGGCTGCGTTCGTCTGTCGTAAGTTTGCCGATATAGACCGCGTCGCACTCGCTGACGATGGCCGGATTATCGGCCAACAGTCGGCGCACGATAACCGGACGACCGGTGGACTGGGTCGTGCCCTTGACCAGATCGTCGGTGTACTCGGTCGGACCAACGATGCACAGACGCAACTGCGCCGGCTCGACCGGCCAGCGCGCGTAACTGAGGATACCGAGAACCACCTGAGTAACGGATTTGGCCCGTTGTTCAGCCATACCCGCTGAGGCTTGAGTCTGGGCAGCGGCCACACCCGTGAGCAAACAGAGTACAACGGCAAGCAATGCCTGCTTGCAGACAACTACGCGCTCTGTCGCCCAGACAGCCACCTTCATGCGGGGATTCTCTTGGATCGTTACGAAATGATGCCGCAACGATAGCACAGCGTTGGAACACCAGCGATACAGCGACCTCTGACTGGTCGGTCAATAATCGCCGGTCATCCAGGCAACTTCATCCTCAAGGCGCCCCTGCTTCTTCGAGTTCCAGCATCAGTCCGCTCAAGCGCTTCACCTTGCGTTGTACTGCCTCTTCAAATACGCCACTGCGGGGTTCGATCAAAGTGAACCAGTCCTTGGCCCGGGTAATTCCGGTGTAGATCAGTTCCTTGGTTAACACGGGGTTCAGGGCGTCCGGCAGGATCAGCGCGGTATGGGCAAACTCCGAGCCCTGTGACTTGTGCACAGTCATCGCGTACACGGTTTCGACATCATTGAGCCGGCTCGGCAACACGAAGCGCACCCCACCACGCCCGTCGTTACGCGGGAACGCCACGCGCAACACCGACTTACCGGCGTCCGGGCCATCGCGCTCGGGCAATTTCAGGGCGATACCGATATCGCCATTCATCAGTCCCAGACCGTAGTCGTTTCGGGTCATCAGCACTGGCCGGCCTTCGTACCATTGCTGGTCGCTCTCGATCAGCCGCGCCTTGAGCAATGCTTCGGTGATGCGCTGATTCAGCCCCTCCACACCCCACGGCCCCTTGCGTACTGCACACAACAACTGGAAGGTATCGAAGGCCCGCAAGACGTCACGCGCCCAATCGACCCAACCCGGATGCTCGAGCGGCGTTCCGTTTGCCGGGCGTCGATCGCGCAAGACGCTCAAATAATGTCGATACCCGTTGGGACCTTCGCCATGTCCCTCGAGCACAAGATGCTCCAGTTTCCGGTCGTGCTCGTTCTGAAGTGGCAACGAAAACACATCGCCATGAGTTTTGGCATTCAGCAGCTGACGAGCCTCGTCCGGTAGTTGCTGATTCACTCGGCGAGCCAGTTGACCGATGCCGCTGCCCTCACCGAAACGCCGCGAATGACGCAGCATCACCACTTGCTGGGCCAGCGGGTGCGAGCCGTCACTGCCTTCGTGCAAACCGCTGTCCTGCAGGGATTCGCCGCTCACCGCTTCCAGCCACTGGCGGGTCTGTGGACTGTACCAACCGGCTTCGGCATCACGGCACAAATCTCCCAGCACCGCGCCGGCTTCCACCGAGGCCAACTGATCCTTGTCGCCCAGCAACACCAACCGGGCATGGGGCGGTAAGGCATCGAGCAGGTTGGCCATCATTTCCAGGTCGATCATGGACGCTTCATCGACCACCAGTACGTCCAGAGGCAGACGGTTACCGGCATGGTGACGAAAGTGGCGAGTTCCAGGACGACTGCCGAGCAAGCGGTGCACCGTTGTCACTTCGGTCGGAATTTTTTCCCGCACGCCTTCAGCGACCTTCAGCGATTGCACCTGCTGACTGATGGACTCGGTCAACCGCGCCGCCGCTTTCCCGGTAGGCGCCGCGAGCCTGATGCGCAATGGTTGATGCGCCTCGACCGCAGGTGCCTGGAGCAACGCCAGCAGACGGACCACCGTTGTTGTTTTGCCAGTGCCGGGGCCTCCCGTGATGATGCTGAAGGCACTTCGGGTGGCTAGGGCGCAAGCGAGTTTCTGCCAGTCGATGACATCCACACGCTGCGCTGGATCAAACAGCGCCTCCAGCCGCCGTGCAAGGTCGGGCGGTGTCGCTTCCTGCTCTGCGAGGCGCTGACGCAGTGCGCTGTCGATACGCCGCTCGTAGGCCCAATAGCGCCGCAAGTACAAGCGCTTGCCGGACAACACCAGCGGACGCTCCTGCGCCGACGTACCGTCGTCGGCGGCCAGCGCCACCAGCGAACTGCCGGCCAGCACCTTGCACCAGTGAGCCCCGTCGAGGGTTTCGAGCATCTGCGATGGCAGCAGCAACACGCCGGGTTGTGTATCCCCCTCTGGAGGCAGGGACAGGGCGAAATCCGGCGCCTTAAGGGTTTCGAACAGGTCCAGGCAAACATGGCCGTGCCCGAGCTGGTGACTGGTCAAGGCGGCGGCGAGCAACACCAGCGGATCGACATCGGGTGCCAATTCATGAAGAAAGGCCACGAACGCCTTGTCCAGTGCCCGCAGCCAACCGCGCTCGACCCAGCGGGTGAGCAACAGCAGCAGATCATCGGCACAGGTGAGAGGTGTCAGCTGAGCCAGGCTGCCGGCGGTCAGCGGCGTAGGCAGCAGGTCGGCGATTGTCCGATTCATAGCAGTTCTCCCTGTTCCCACACAGGCTCGGCCCTGGATTGCGGTTTGCCCTGGAACATGAGGTCCAGACGCTCGATCAACTCCCGTGGTGGGCGTGCGAAGTAAACCCCACCACCAGGCGCCCGTGTTCCACGCAGGAACAGATACAACGCGCCGCCGATATGCCGGTCGTAGTCGTAATCGACGAGCCGCGCCTTGAGCTGACGATGCAAGGCCAACAGGTACAGCACGTATTGCAGGTCGTAACGATTGTCGAGAATCGACTGCTCCATGGCCCGCTCGGTATACGCAGCGTCATCGACACCCAGCCAGTTGGATTTGTAATCGGCGACGTAGTAGCGCCCCTCATGCTCGAACGTCAGGTCGATAAAACCTTTGAACATGCCATTGAGTTGCACCGCTTCGGCACCAACCCGGGCAACACCGTTGTGGGTAAATTGACGTACCTGTTCATCGAGCTTGAGCACGTCGACTTTGTGGCTGGCGAACCAGAACTCCATCTCGACCCGATACTGCTTCAATTGCTCGAGAACCACCGGCGGTTGATCATGCCCTGCAGGCAGCGGCAGTCTGAGCAGATGTTGCAACCAGTCGCAGAGGGTGGTGATCCAGCCTTCCCAGCCACGTCGATTGCAACGTCGGGCAATCGCATCATTCAACGACTCGCGCGTGACCGCGAAACCCTCCTCACCTGCCCACTCCAGCAAACCGTGAAGAAACGTTCCCGGATTCGGTCCACGAGGGAAGCGGTGAATGTCTGCCCCGCCGGCGATGATCTCGCGTGGTGCTTCAGGATCCAGGCGTTCGTCATCGAACAGTTTTTGCGCTTGCGGACTGTCGGGAGCTTCGTCATTGCCGACGCTCAGCACGTCACTGATACGCAAGGCACTGTACGACGCGATCCACCAGTTCTCGCTGGCCCTGCGGCTCGGCAATAACGTGGCGCGTAGCTTGGCCTCGTTACGCGGGGGCTTGTAAACCTCGTTGGTAGCCTCTGGCATTTCAACAACGCTCAGCGCCGAACAATCCTGTTGCAGATCGTCCAGCCAGCGAGCCAATCCGCTGGACTCATTCAAACTCGTGCCGCCACCCAACAGATAGCCCAGCGCAGAAAGGTGCAGAACCGAACTGCTGTGGTTGCCGCGCTTGAGATCCGTGACCCCGAGCCAGCATGCATGCTGTGCGCGGGTCAGCGCGACGTAGAGCAAGCGCAGATCCTCTGCCAGGCGTTCGTTGTCCGCCAAGGCGATCAGTTCCGCGTCGGGCTTCAGGCTGATGCGAGCCTTGCCGGATTCATCGTGGTAGTGCAGCGGCAATCGACTGCCATCCAGCGGTTTCGCCGAGCAGATAAAAGGCAGGAACACCAACGGGTACTCAAGCCCCTTTGACTTGTGAATGGTCACGACCTTGACCAGTTGCTCGTCGCTTTCAAGACGCAGGATCTGCTCTTCACCTGCCTGACCGGACAGCGCCAGATGCTCGGCCAGGTGGCGGATCAGTGCCTGCTCACCATCGAGCTCCGACGCGGCCTGTTGCAACAACTCCGACAGGTGCAACAGGTTGGTCAGCACCCGCTCACCATCACTGCGGGCGATGAGCATCTGCGGTAGTTGAAAGTCGTGCAGCAGGCGCCGCAACATCGGCAGCACCCCTTGCTTGCGCCAGAGCTCACGATAACCACGGAACTGCATTACCCGGTTTTCCCAAACCAGTTCGTCCTGATTCAGACGCTCCAGCTCAGCCAGTGGCAGATTCAGTGTGATGCACGCCAACGCCGCTTTGAGGGAGCGTTCAACATCCGGCTCGGCGCACGCCTTGAGCCACGAAAGCAGATCATGGGCTTCCTGAGCGGCAAAAACCGAGTCCTTGTCCGACAGATAAACGCTGCGGACTCCGCGCGCTGCGAGCTCACCGCGTATCGACTGCGCCTCTTTACCATCGCGCACCAGGATCGCAATGTCCGCTGGCCGCAGCCCACGCCAATCCTTGCCCTCCTGCGCAAACCCGGCGCGACCGGTTTGCCCGCCATTAAGCAGGGTCGTGATCTCACTGGCGCAGGCCGCCGCCAACTGCTGTCGGTAAACCGCGCCAGACAGTGGCTTGTCGGTAGATAGATGCCAGATATTCAGCGCCGATACGTCCTGCCCGGATACCTGCAAACGTTCTTTACGCCCCTGCGCCTCCACAGGCAGGAACGGCACCGGGTTATCGCCGTTTCTCTCTCGAAACAAAAACGCCCCGCGCCCTTGCTCACGGGACTCTGCACGCTCGAACACATGGTTGACCGCACTGACCATCCCGTGACTGGAACGGAAGTTGGTGCCCAGGGTATGCAGGCGCCCGGTTGTGGCCTGCCGGGCTCGCAGATAGGTGTAGATGTCCGCGCCACGGAAGGCATAGATCGCCTGCTTCGGATCCCCGATCAGAAACAAACCGGTCTCGGGGTTATCCTCTTCAATGCGATAGATGCTTTCGAAGATCCGGTATTGCACCGGGTCCGTGTCCTGGAACTCATCGATCAGAGCGACCGGGAACTGCTCGCGAATGAGCGTGGCCAGACGTTCCCCACCGTCAGATTGCAAAGCCGCATCCAGCCGCAACAGCATGTCGTCAAAACCCATTTCGGCCCGACGGCGTTTCTCGTCTTCAAAACGGGCACCGACCCATTTGGCAGCATGCTGCAGCACGGCCGCATCGGGCGTCGGCAAATTGTCGAGACTCGACTTGAGCGCGGGCATGGCATTCAGGCCCGGATGACTCGGCGGCTCGCCTTTCCAGGCTTCCGCCATACCATCCGGCGTGAGCCGGGCGAACCCGGTGCCGATATCCAGTTGTTCGAGCGTCTCGTCCTCAGCCCAGGCCTTGAGCTTTTCGAACCATGGTTCGAAATAGCGAGCCTGCATCTTGCGTCCGTCCACGGTTTTATTGGCGACGCCCTGATGGCAGATGGCGAGCAGCTCATCGGACCACTGCCGCCATGGCCTCTTCAACTCCACCAATGCCGCACGGCGTTCATGCAGGCATTCTTCGATCAGTTCGGACGGCGTCTTGTCTGAGTCCCCTTCGCGCTCAGTGCCAAACAGCCCTCGCACACGCGGCAACAGGGCTGCCGGCCCTCCCCAGTGACTGCGGACCCAGCTCAACGCATCGCCCTGCATCGGATAGCAGAACAGCCGCCAGTAATCTCGCAGCACTTCACCAAGCAGGTCGCTGTGATCGGTTTCCAGGGTCTGCGTAAACAGACTGCCGCTGTCGAATGCATGCTCGCGCAGCATTCGCTGACACCAACTGTGGATCGTCGAGACGGCGGCTTCGTCCATCCATTGCGCGGCGATATCCAAACGGTTCGCGCAACCCGGCCATTGTTGCGGATCGAACTGTGCACGCAATTCATCGATCAACGCATCCGGGGGCGGTGTCTCGTCACGGAAGAAACGCGCGGCCTCGGCCAGACGCGTGCGAATGCGCTCACGCAACTCTTTGGTGGCCGCGTCGGTGAAAGTCACCACGAGAATCTGCGGGGGCAACAGCTCACGACCGAAACCACTTGCCTCGCCTCCGTGGCCGAGTATCAACCGCAGATACAGCGCTGAAATGGTAAACGTCTTGCCAGTGCCCGCACTGGCTTCGATCAGTTGGCTGCCTCTTAACGGAAATGCCAGCGCTAGCGGCTGTTGATTGCTCATGCGCCTGCCTCCTCGGGGGTCCACGAGCGCCACGGCGCCTCAAGCAACGGGCGATACAGCGCATCACACCAACCGGAGAAGGTTTCATCCGCCTGCAGTGCATCGTAGTCGGGGAACTGTCGGGCCAGGGCCGGGCTTTCGCGACGTTCACCTTCGCTGGTCTGACCATCCCCCTCATAGGCTTTACGGGCAGCCGCTTCAGCCTTGACCGCATCGGTCTGAGCCAGCCATGCAAAAACCGTTTTCACCGCGACCGGTAGTGGCTGGCGCATGCCCGTCTGCCAGGCGAGCAGCAGATCCTCAAGAATTCGCCCCGCTCGGGCTCGTTCCAGAGGTTCAAGAAGGAGGGTGTCATCACTGGCCACCAGTGCGGTCGTCAGGGAAAGCCCACTGGCACACGCGACTAGGTGGCTGACCCATGACTTGGTCATGCGATGCCATTTGCGGCTCTTGATCGAGCCTATGCTGTTGGGAATCGTCGTAACCGAGAGTACGCCGCCATCGACGCGCCGGTGCAAACCGCCCAGCCATCCTTCGAGGCGCAGTTCCTGCCATTCAAAATTGATCGGTAGCGCGTTGGTCAGTGGCGTCGGCCATAACGCCAACAGCTGTTGATATCGTTGCAACAAGTCTGGCAAAGGTTCGATCAGCTCTCGCTGAAGGCATTCACCAAATCCCGCCATAGGCAACAGTCCGCTGTTCTGCAGGCGCCGGGCTTGAGACTCGAGTGCCTGACCAACATTGTCCGGGCATCTCAAGGCTGCCTCGAGCAAGCTGTCGCTGAGCATGTATCGCTGCAATGCATCCAGTACAAAGGGCTCCTCGTCAGCCTGAGGTATCTGCACTGCTTCGAAGTAAACCTTGAGTCGCTGAGTGAAAAAGTGTCGAACCGGACTACGCAGAAAGTCCTGCAGCATCTCCAGACTCAGCGGCTCCTCCTGGACATGTGGAGCAAGCATGGTTGCGACGTCATTCCGTTCGTCAGGTTGATGCAGCACCTGCCACTCGCTGTCGTAGCTGAAGAGTTTGTCTTCCTCATGGAAATAGCGCGAACTGAATGGCTGCAAGGGATGCTCCTGAGTCATGGCAATCAGGAGATCTTCGTTTTCGTCGACCGATCGCCATCCATTGGCGAGATGATCGCGCAACTGGCCGATCAACACAGAGGCTGGCCGATCACTGTTGTCGCGAATGCTGCGGCCCACCCAACTGATGTAGAGCTGATGGCGGGCGGACAAGAGCGCCTCTAGCAGAAGATAACGATCATCCTCACGACGGGAACGATCTCCCGGCCGGTAATCGCTGCCCATCAGATCGAAGTCCAGCGGCGGTTGAGCGCGTGGATAATCGCCATCGTTCATGCCTAACAGACAAACCAGTCTGAACGGAATCGCGCGCATTGGCATCAGCGTGCAAAAATTCACGGCTCCGGCCAGGAAGCGTTGAGACAGACGCCCCTGATCCAGCCCCGCCAGCCAGGCCTCACGGACGACAGTCAGTGGCAGCTCGTCCAGCAGACCGACTGCCTCGCAGGTTTCCAGCCAGGTTTCGCGCAACTCTTCGAGTTGAGCCAACAGGTAGTCGTCATGCTCATCTTCAGGCTTGAAAAACAGTTGCATCAACGCCTGAAGCCGATGTCCCCATTCCTGTGGTTGGGCGGGTTTCATCAGTTGCTGATGCGAAAGCTCCAGTGCATCCAGCAACGCGACCAATGGCCCAATCAACGCGGCATCGAGACCACCGATTTCATCGAAGGGTTCGATATTCCCATAGGAGCCGGAACTGCCGACCGCATAACCGAGCAACATTCGACGCAGGCCGAAGCGCCAACTGTTTTGCTCCAGTTCGTCGGGTAATCCCAGCTCGGCCCGTTGCCCGGCATCAATGCCCCAACGCACACCGGCACCTTCGATCCAGCGGTGCAGAGTCGACAAGTCTCGCTCCTGCACGCCAAACCTTGCGCGTAACGCAGGAACATCTAGCAAATCGAGGATTTCACTAACCGGGAAACGACTTTCCGGCAGCTTGAGCAGGTGTTCGACAGCGATCAGTAATGGATCCCGTCCGCGCTGGCCCTGATCGGCCATGGTGAAGGGAATGAAGCGTGGATCATGACGATCAAGCTGCCCAAATACGGCGCGGATATGCGGCGCATAACTATCGATGTCAGGCACCATCACGATCACATCGCGAGGGCGTAATTGAGGGTCCGCACTGAAGCGGGCAAGAAGCTGATCGTGAAGAATCTCCACTTCGCGCTGGGCGCTGTGGGCAACGTGAAAGCGGATCGAATCGTCCTGAGTCAGATCGACTGCCGGCCAGAGCGCTCGAGTTTCGCTTAGCGGCCGCAGCTCCAGAATGTCGTCCTGTAACTGATTAAGCATGTTCTCCGGCTGGGTTTCGCTGAACAGATCGATACGTCCGTTGCGAAATGCTGCGCGATAGCTATCCGGTTCGTCGTAACTGTCGAGCAGATTTATGTAATCACGACCTTGCTTGCCCCATGCTGCGAGAAGCGGATGAGCATGTTGGTGGAGTGATTCCGAATCCAGCACCAAGGGCATGCCGCTTTTTCGGGACTGCCGCTTGTACTGATGCCGCAAGAGATCCTTGTCGGCAACGATATCGGCCCAGTGATAACGACAGGGATTATGTACGCACAGTAGAACCTGGCTGAAACGGGAAAGCCCTGCCAATGCTTCCAGCACCTGGGCGGGCAACGAGGAAATTCCAAAGACGATCACTCGCTGAGGAAGTCCGGTCGGTGCGCTTTCAAGACTGTTGATGCGTTCCATGAATCGCTGGTGCACGCCCGCCCGACTTTGGGCCATGCCTTGCTCGCCCACATCGTCCAGCAGGGAGCGCCACAACTCTGCCTGCCAGCAACTTGTAGGAGGAAGCGGTTTCGCTTCACCTCTCACATTGCGGAGCTGATGATGCCCCTCCGCCCAATCCTCAAGCCAATCAGCACGGTAGACCTGATATTGGTCGAAGAGGTCAGCCAGGCGTTCGGACAACTGGTAACGCTTGCGCAAATCGGTGTCATGGGTGAGGAAGCGTTGTAGCGGCTCGAAGTGCGGTTTGGTGATCACCTGTGGCAGCAGGCGCATCAAACGCCAGGTCAACGGTGCCTTGTCGAGTAGCGATTTTGCCGGAATTTCCTCTCGTCCCAGCACCATCCGGTAAAGCTGCCACATGAAACTGCCCGGCAGTTGCACATCAATTGCGGCGGCGATACCACAGCCGCCTAAGTCGTCTGCTCCAGGATCTTCAGCCAGGGCCAGCTTGAGCCATTGAGCGATGCCGTTGCTCTGCACGAGCGCAATTTCATTCTCCAAGGGTGCCAGTGGATAGCGCCGCATGATGCTGATCACAAGGCTGCGTAATTCATCCAGGCTGTTGCTCTGAACGACCATGAATGCAGCGTTGAGGGACTGGGTGTCCGGCATGAAGGCTTCCTTGGAAAAGTACAAAAGCTAGGGCTGAACCTTAGCATTGTCGGCAGGCGAGGACAGCCGCAAGGCGGCTGAGAATGCTGTAAGAACTTTCCTGCGGACAAAACAAAACCCCAACTGCTTTCGCAATTGGGGTTTCGGAATTTAATCTTGACGATGACCTACTCTCACATGGGGAAACCCCACACTACCATCGGCGATGCATCGTTTCACTTCT
>NZ_BQHI01000039.1 GCF_021603585.1 Pseudomonas sputi
AACTCGCCGCCCCCACCGCCATCCCGGTGCGAGTCGTCGCCGTCAGCGAAAAAGACGTCCCCCGCTACACCAGCGGCATCGGCTCGGTTCTCTCGCTGCACAGCGTCGTGGTACGCCCACAGATCGACGGCATCCTCACCAAACTCCTGGTCAAAGAGGGTCAGTTGGTAAAACAAGGCGACCTGCTCGCCACCATCGACGACCGCTCGATCCGCGCCAGCCTCGACCAGGCCCGGGCGCAACTGGGCGAAAGCCAGGCGCAACTGCAAGTCGCTTTGGTCAACCTCAAGCGCTACAAACTGCTCAGCGTCGACGACGGCGTCTCCAAGCAGACCTACGACCAGCAACAGGCACTGGTCAACCAGCTCAAGGCCACCGCCCAAGGCAATCAGGCCGCGATTGACGCGGCACAGGTACAACTTTCCTACACCCAGATTCGTTCCCCGGTCACCGGCCGCGTCGGGATTCGCACGGTCGACGAAGGCAACTTCCTGCGCATGACCGACGCGCAAGGTCTGTTCACCGTGACCCAGATCGACCCGATCGCCGTCGAGTTTTCCCTGCCCCAGCAAATGCTGCCGACCCTGCAAGGCCTGATCAGCGATCCGCAGCGTGCGCAGGTCAAGGCCTACATCGGCGCCGACACCGACGGTGAAACCGGCAACCTGCTGGGCGAAGGTCACCTGACCCTGATCGACAACCAGATCAACGCCAACACCGGCACCATCCGCGCCAAGGCCGAATTCGACAACCCCAACCAGAAGCTCTGGCCGGGCCTGCTGGTGACGGTAAAGATTCAGACGGCGCTGGATAAAAATGCGCTGGTGGTCCCGCCCACCGTCGTACAGCGCGGTCTCGACCAACACTTCGTTTATCGGGTCAACGGCGACAAGGTTGAAGCGGTGCAGGTGCAGATGGTTTATCAGGGCAGCGGTCAGGACATCATCAAGGGCGTGAAGCCCGGCGACGTGCTGGTCAGTGATGGCCAGTCGCGGCTCAAGCCCGGTTCGACCGTGCAGGTCATGAGCGAACCGCCGCAGGTGGTACAAGCGGAGCCCAAGCCATGAAGCAGCACAAAGGCGTTTCGACCTGGTGCATCGATCACCCGGTGGCGACGATTCTGCTGACCATCGCGCTGGTGCTGGTCGGGGTGATTGCCTTCCCGCGCCTGCCGATTGCCCCGTTGCCGGAAGCGGAATTTCCGACGATTCAAGTCTCAGCACAGTTACCCGGCGCCAGCCCCGACACCATGGCTTCGTCCGTGGCCACGCCGCTGGAGGTGCAATTCAGCGCCATCCCCGGCATGACCCAGATGACCTCCAGCAGTGCGCTGGGCTCCACGTTGCTGACCCTGCAATTCACCCTCGACAAGAGCATCGACACCGCCGCCCAGGAAGTGCAGGCCGCGATCAACACCGCCGCCGGCAAACTGCCGAAAGACATGCCGACCCTGCCGACCTGGAAGAAGGTCAACCCGGCCGACAGCCCGGTGCTGATCCTCAGCGTCAGCTCCACGCAAATGCCCGGCACTGAACTCAGCGATCTGGTGGAAACCCTCCTTGCCCGTCAGATCAGTCAGATCGACGGCGTAGGCCAGATCAACATCACCGGTCAGCAACGTCCGGCAATCCGCGTTCAAGCTTCGGCCGACAAACTGGCGGCCATCGGCCTGACCCTCGCCGATATTCGTGTGGCGATCCAGCAGACCAGCCTCAACCTCGCCAAAGGTGCGCTGTATGGCGACTCGAGCATTTCCACGCTGTCGACCAACGACCAGTTGTTTCACCCCGAGGAATACAGCCAGCTCATCGTTTCCTACAAGGACGGCGCCCCGGTTCACCTCAAGGATGTGGCGAAAGTCGTCAACGGTTCGGAAGATGCCTACGTGCAGGCCTGGGCCGGTGATCGGCCGGGCGTGAACCTGGTGATCTCCCGTCAGCCCGGCGCCAACATCGTCGAAACCGTTGACCGGATTCAGGCCGCCCTGCCCGGCCTCGAAGCCATGCTGCCGGCCTCGGTGCAGGTGAAAACCCTGATCGACCGCACCCAGACCATCCGCGCCTCGCTGCATGAAGTGGAAATCACCCTGCTGATCGCGATCCTGCTGGTGGTGGCGGTGATGGCGCTGTTCCTGCGCCAGCTGTCGGCGACGATGATTGTCTCGGCGGTGCTCGGCGTATCGCTGACTGCCAGTTTCGCCCTGATGTACCTGCTCGGTTTCAGCCTGAACAACCTGACCCTCGTCGCCATCGTGGTGGCGGTGGGGTTCGTGGTCGACGATGCGATCGTGGTAGTGGAAAACATTCACCGTCATCTGGAGGCCGGCGACAGCATGCGCGACGCTGCGATCAAGGGCGCCGGCGAGATCGGTTTCACCGTGGTGTCGATCAGTTTCTCGCTGGTGGCGGCGTTCATTCCGCTGCTGTTCATGGGCGGCGTGGTCGGGCGCCTGTTCAAGGAGTTCGCCCTGACGGCCACCTCGACCATCATGATTTCCGTGGTGGTATCCCTGACGCTTGCGCCGACGCTGGCGGCGCTGTTCATGCGTAAACCGGTGCATCACGCCCATGACAAACCGGGCTTCAGCGAACGCCTGCTCGGCTGGTATGAAAAAGGCCTGCGCCGCGCCCTCGCCCACCAGAAATTGATGATCGGCGTGTTCGGCATTTCCGTCGCGCTGGCGATTGGCGGCTACGTGTTTATCCCCAAGGGTTTCTTCCCGGTGCAGGACACCGGTTTCGTCCTCGGCACCACCGAAGCCGCCGCCGATATCTCCTACAGCGACATGGTGAAAAAACACTTGGCGATGGCCGAAATCGTCGCTGCCGACCCTGCCGTCCAGGCGTTTTCCCACTCGGTCGGCGTGTCCGGCAGCAACCAGACCATCGCCAACGGCCGCTTCTGGATCGCCCTGAAAAAACGCGGTGACCGCGATGTTTCGGCCAGCCAGTTCATCGACCGCATCCGTCCGCAACTGATGAAAGTCCCCGGCATCGTGCTTTACCTGCGCGCAGGCCAGGACATCAACCTCAGCTCCGGCCCGAGCCGTGCGCAGTATCAATACGTGCTCAAGAGCAACGACGGGCCGACCCTCGCCACCTGGACCCAGAAACTCACCGAAAAGCTACGTAGCATCCCGGCGTTCCGCGACATTTCCAACGACCTGCAACTGGGCGGCAGCATCACCCACATCAGCATCGACCGCAGCGCCGCCGCGCGTTTCGGCCTGACGGCGAGTGATGTCGACGAGGCGCTGTACGACGCCTTCGGCCAGCGGCAGATCAACGAGTTCCAGACTCAGGTCAACCAATACAACGTGATCCTGGAACTGGACACCAGACAGCGCGGCAAGGCCGAAAGCCTCAACTATTTCTACCTGCGCTCACCGCTGAGCGGAGAGATGGTGCCGCTGTCGGCGCTGGCCCGATTCGACGCGCCGACCATCGGCCCGCTGTCCATCGCCCACGATGGCATGTTCCCGGCCGCCAACCTGTCGTTCAACCTGGCGCCCGGCGTGGCGCTGGGTGACGCGGTGATTCTGCTGAATCAGGCCAAGGCCGAAATCGGCATGCCGACCGCGATCAGCGGCAACTTCCAGGGCGCGGCCCAGGCGTTCCAGAGTTCGCTGAAAAGTCAGCCGTGGCTGATTCTGGCGGCGCTGGTGGCGGTGTACATCATCCTTGGCGTGCTCTACGAGAGCTTCGTCCATCCGCTGACGATCATTTCGACCTTGCCGGCGGCGGGGCTGGGTGCGGTGATCATGCTGTGGATCTGCGGGCAGGACTTTTCGATCATGGCGTTGATCGGGTTGGTGCTGCTGATCGGTATCGTGAAGAAGAACGGTATTCTGATGATCGACTTCGCCCTGGAAGCGCAGCGCCATCGCGGGCTGTCGCCGCAGGATGCAATTTTCGAGGCGTGTATCACGCGGTTCCGGCCGATCATCATGACCACCCTCGCCGCGCTGCTTGGCGCCCTGCCGCTGATGCTCGGTTACGGCACCGGCGCCGAACTGCGCCAGCCACTGGGGATCGCTGTGGTGGGCGGCCTGCTGGTCAGCCAGATGCTGACGCTGTTCACCACGCCGGTCATATACTTGTGGCTTGAGCGGCTGTTCCACAAGCCCAAACCTGCGCCCATCGCGGCGCTGGCAACGACAGACTGAGGCGGGTCATGCGCGTTCTGATTATCGAAGACGAAGAGAAAACCGCGGACTACCTGCACCGCGGCCTGACGGAACAGGGTTACAACGTGGATCGGGCCCGCGACGGCGTCGAGGGCCTGCATCTGGCGCTGGAAAGCGACTACGCGGTGATCGTCCTCGACGTGATGCTGCCGGGCCTCGACGGCTTCGGCGTACTGCGCGCATTGCGTGCGCGCAAGCAGACGCCGGTGATCATGCTCACCGCCCGCGAACGGGTCGAAGACCGGATCCGAGGCCTGCGCGATGGCGCCGACGATTACCTCGGCAAACCGTTTTCCTTCCTCGAACTGGTGGCGCGCCTGCAAGCGCTGACCCGGCGCAGTGGCGGCCATGAACCGGTGCAAGTGAGCATCGCCGACCTGTGGATCGATCTGATCAGCCGCAAGGCCACCCGCGCCGGCACCCGGCTGGATCTGACCGCGAAGGAGTTTTCGCTGCTCAGCGTCCTGGCCCGGCGCCAAGGCGAAATCCTCTCGAAAACCGCGATTGCCGAGATGGTCTGGGACATCAATTTCGACAGCGACGCCAACGTGGTCGAAGTCGCGATCAAGCGCCTGCGAACCAAGCTCGACGGGCCGTTCGACGAGAAGCTGCTGCACACGATCCGGGGCATGGGTTATGTGCTGGAGAGCCGTGGTGTCCAGTAACTCTATCGCGCTGCGCTTGAGCGGGATGTTCACGCTGGTGGCGCTGCTGGTGTTCCTGTTGATCGGCGGCGCGCTGTATCAACAAGTGGATAAAGGCCTCGGCCTGTTGCCGGAAGCAGAGCTCGATGCGCGTTACAGCGTGCTCGAATCCGCGCTCAATCGGTATGGCACACCCGAGCATTGGGTGAAGATCAACGCCAAGCTCAAGCTGCTCGGCGAAGAAGACAAGCGCATCCGTTTCTGGGTGGTCAGCGGCGATCCGGGCTACGAGTTCGGCGAGCCGGATGCCTTGATCCGCGCGTTCGCCCAAGGCCCGCTGGGCATGCGCGACCTGCAACTGCCCGACCATCCTTATCCGCTCAAAGTGCTGCTGACCGAACTGCCGGCCAAGGATCAACGCCCTCCGCTGCGCTTCATGATCGGCATCGATACCGAGACCTTTCACCAGACCCAGCATCAGTTGCTGATCGCGCTGGTCAGCCTGGCGGTGATCGGCGTGCTGCTGGCCTCGGCATTGGGTTACTGGGTGGCGCGGATCGGCCTCAAACCGCTGATCAAACTGTCCCACGAAGCCCAGCGTCTGGCCCCGCCGTTGCGGGCCGGGCGTCTGCGGCTGTCGCCGTTGCCGCCGGAACTGGAGCAGTTCGTCGACTCGTTCAACTCGACGCTGGAGCGGGTCGAACAGGCGTACTCGCGGCTGGAATCGTTCAACGCCGACGTCGCCCATGAGCTGCGCTCGCCGTTGACCAACCTGATCGGCCAGACCCAGGTCGCCCTCACTCGCGGACGCTCCGCCGAGCATTATTTCGAAGTGCTGCAATCCAACCTCGAAGAGCTGGAACGCCTGCGTTCGATCATCAACGACATGCTGTTTCTGGCCAGTGCCGACCAGGGCAGCAAGGCCACCAAACTGACCTCGACCTCGCTGGCCGATGAAGTGGCAACCACCCTCGAATACCTCGACTTCATCCTCGAAGACGCGCAAGTCCAGGTTCGGGTAAGCGGCGATGCGCAGGTGCAGATCGAGATCGCTCATCTGCGCCGGGCACTGATCAATCTGCTGAGCAACGCGGTGCAACATACCGCGCCGGGACAAGTGATCGAAGTGCAGATCGCGGTCGAAGAGCATCAGGTGAGTATCGGCGTGGCCAACCCCGGTTCGCCGATTGCCAGCGAGCATTTGCCGCGTTTGTTCGAACGCTTCTACCGGGTCGATGCGTCGCGCAGCAACAGCGGCAACAATCACGGTTTGGGACTGGCGATCGTCAAGGCGATTGCGCTGATGCATGGCGGCGATGTGTTTGTGCGCAGTGATCGCGGGATGAACACCTTTGGCATCCACCTTCCGGTCTGAGGTCAGGGATCATTGCCATTCCCGCAACAGTCATTTATGAAAATCACGCTGTTTCCCAACGCCCGGCAACCTTATCTTTGCCCGCACCAAACAGCACTTGCCAAGCAAGAAGGTTTTCAAGATGTCCAACAGTATGGGTATTGCCAGCGCTTTCGTTCTGTCCTCATTGATCCTGTCGCCAATGGCGATGGCTGAAGAATCCCAGACGTTCGTGGCGCAAAACGCAGCCCGGGCTCAGGCGTATGAACAGCATCAGGCAGAAGTGATGGCCAAGGCCAAAGACGCCACGCAAGCCCCGCAGGCCGGCCTTTCCCAAGCGCAGTCCGAATCCGGGGCCGACAGCTGAGGCACGCACCACTCCGTTTCCCTCGACGCGGTTGTTTGGCTCTTCCCGTTCAACCGTCGTCCTTGCAGGCCGCTGATTTTCAGCGGCCTTTTTTCGTTGTGGTCTGAAAGCTGTCTGGTACGTCTTTAACAACTGGAAACATCCCGCACCTCAAGACATTGAAGTGTCAGTTGACCCAAGGAGCTTTACCGCACGTGCGTTACCCAGTTCGCTTCACCCCGCTGTTCATTGCAATTGCCGCAACGATTGCCCCCGCCGCCCACGCCGCCGAATCCGAGCAGCAAGGTTTCGTCGACGGCGCGAGCCTCAACCTCAACGCCCGCAACTACTACATGAACCGCAACCGTCTGCAGCAGACGGATGACAACATCGAGTGGGGCCAGGGGTTGCTCGGCAAATTCGAGTCGGGCTACACCGAAGGTACGATCGGCTTCGGCATCGATGCCCACGCCATGCTCGGTTTGAAACTCGACGGCGGTGGCGGCACGGACAACTCCAGTATCCTGCCGGTCAGTGACGGCAGCGGCAAAGCGCCGGGCTCGTTCTCCACGGCGGGCGGCACCCTGAAAATGCGTGCGTTCGATACCGAGTTGAAGGCCGGTGACCTGTTTCTCGCCAACCCGGTGATCGCCGGTGGCGAGACGCGCATGCTGCCGCAGACCTTTCGCGGTCTGAGCCTGAGCAACCACAGCTTCGACGGCTGGATGATCGAAGGCGGCCAGGCCAGTTTCACCAAGCCCTATAACCAGAGCGGCCACAAACGCATCGGCACCTCTTACGGCAGCCTTGCCGAGGGCGACAAGAGCCAGCACCTGAACTGGGCCGGCGTGGCCTGGAGCGGCGTCGAAGGCCTGACCAGCAGCCTGTACGCTTCCGAGCTGAAGGACATCTGGAACCAGTACTACTACGACCTCGAGTACACCTGGGCGCTGAATAACCTGGTGACCCTCAACCCGGGCCTGCACTTCTATCACACGCAGGACACCGGCGACGCGCTGCTGGGCAACATCGACAACAACACCTACAGCCTGCATTTCACCGTCGGCGTCGGCAGTCACAGCGTCACCGCCGCGTACCAGCGGGTCAACGGCAACACGCCGTTCGACTACATCAGCCAGGGCGACAGCGTCTACCTCGATAACTCCCAGCAGTACTCGGACTTCAACGGCCCGAACGAGCGTTCGTGGAAACTCAAGTACGCGTACGACTTCGCCGGGCTGGGCCTGCCGGGCCTGACCTCGGCGGTGTCCTACTCGCGCGGTACGCTGGACCTGACCAAGGTCGATCCGCACAGCAAGGGTTACGCCTCGTGGTACAGCGCCGAGGGTCGCGACGCCAAGCACTGGGAACGCGACATCGACCTCAATTACAGGGTGCAAAGCGGTCCGGCCAAAGACCTCGCGGTACGCCTGCAATGGGCGACCAACCGCGGCGGCAACGGTTACGGCGCGCTGGATACGGACACCGATGAATACCGTGTGATCATCGACTACCCGATCAACGTCTTCTAAGATCGCCGCTACAGTAGAAAGGCCAGCCGATGTGCTGGCCTTTTTCTTGCCTGTGGCAGCGAGCGGGTACAACTACGCTTAAAAGAACCTCCAACCGAAAACCGAACCATGATCGCGAGCCGCCCCCCCACCGTTCCCGGCACGACCGGACGCTCCGAGCTGCTGCTGATCTCAGGCAGCCTGTTGAGCGTGATCACGATTGTGTGCATCGTCACGTTCCTGCTGATCCGTGAACGCGCCAACGCCCAGGAATCGGCGACCCGTAGCGCCACCACCATCGCCCAGTTGATCGATGCCGATGTACTGCGCACCGTCGAACTGTATGACCTGACGCTGCAAGGGCTGATCGCCGCCGCCCAGCGTGACGACCTGAAAAACGTGTCGCCGCAGATCCGCCATCTGGCGTTGTTCGACCGCTCCACCACAGCGCGCTTCAAGGGCGACATCCTGTTGCTCGACAAGCATGGCGACGTGATCGCCGACTCTTCGCGAATCGAGCCGCTGCCGGGCAATTTCGCCGACCGCGACTACTTCCTCGCCCACGCCTTCAACCGCGATACCGGCATGTTTATCAGCCGTCCGTTCAAACCCCGTTGCGACTGCGATGACGCGAACCAGTGGATAATCAGTTTCAGTCGGCGCATATCTTCGGACACCGGTGAATTCCTGGGGGTGGCCGTGGCATCGATGAAACTCGATTACTTCGATCAGTTGTTCAACAGCCTCGACATCGGCATCGACAGCACCCTCAACATCATCAACAACGACGGCATCCTGCTGGCGCAGAAGCCTTATCTGCAACGCGATTCGATCGGCAAGAGCTTTGCCGCCCGGCCCAATGTGGTGCAGATCCTGCGCGACAGCAACGGCAGCGGCAGTTTCAACAGCATCTCGAGCATGGATTATCAGCAACGGCTGTACACCTATTCGCGGGTCGGCAATCTGCCGCTGACGGTGATCGTTGCCCTGTCCAGTGAGGAGGTGTTCGGCGCGTGGCGACGCACGGCGATCCTGATCAGCGGCGCCACCGGCGTGCTGTGTGCCGGGCTGCTGTGGCTGACCTGGCTGCTGGCCCGGGAGCTGCGCCTGCGCCAGCGGGCCGAACGCGAACTGGCACAACTCGCGGCGACCGATGCCCTGACCGGGGTCGCCAACCGGCGGATGCTCGATCAGTCGTTGCGTCACGAGTGGTTTCGCGCACAACGCTCGGGCCAACCCCTGTCATTGCTGATGATCGACGCCGACCACTTCAAGGCCTTCAACGATCGCCACGGGCATCAGGCCGGGGATCAGGCGTTGCGTGAGCTGGCGCGGGTAATCACCGCCAATGTGCGGCGCCCGGCGGATCTGGTGGCCCGTTATGGTGGGGAGGAGTTTTCGGTGATCCTTGCAGAAACCGACAGTGCCGGGGCGCAGCAGATCGCCGAGCACATTCGTGCAGCGGTGGAGCAACTGCCGACCTTGAATGAAGACCCGTCACCGATGACGGTGAGCGTCGGCATCGGCACCTGGACGCCAGCGAGCGAAATCAGCCTGGAACAGCTGTTGTTTGCGGCGGACAGGGCGTTGTATCAGGCCAAGGAAGCCGGGCGAAACCGAGTCGTCGTGGCTTGAGAACAGGCATAAAAAAAGGCCACCCAAAGGTGGCCTTCAAAAAACTAGAGAGGTTCTTTACTTACACCGCCGCAACCGGGCGCATGTAAGAGATCGGTGCAGTGCTGGCGTCTTCGAACGTCACGACTTCCCAGGCATCTTTCTGCTCAATCAACTTGCGCAGCAGCTGGTTGTTCAGTGCGTGGCCGGACTTGAAGCCCTTGAACTCACCAATCAGGCTGTTGCCCAGCAGGTACAGGTCGCCAATCGCATCGAGGATCTTGTGCTTCACGAATTCGTCTTCATAGCGAAGGCCGTCTTCGTTCAGTACGCCATCGGCATCGACCACGATCGCGTTTTCCACGCTGCCGCCGAGTGCGAGGTTGTGCTTGCGCAGGTACTCGATGTCACTCATGAAACCGAAAGTACGGGCGCGGCTGACTTCTTTAACAAACGAAGTGCTGGAAAAATCCACGCTTGCACTTTGGGTGCGGTCCCGGAAAACCGGGTGATCGAAATCGATCTCGAAGCTCACCTTGAACCCTTCGAAAGGGACGAAAGTGGCGCGCTTGTCGCCGTCTTCCACTGTCACTTCACGCAGGATGCGGATGAATTTCTTGGCGGCGTCCTGCTCTTCCAGGCCAGCCGATTGAATCAGGAATACGAAAGGTCCTGCGCTGCCATCCATGATCGGGACTTCAGACGCGGAGAGCTCGACGTAGGCGTTATCGATGCCCAGGCCAGCCATGGCCGAGAGCAGGTGCTCCACCGTGTCTACCTTCACGTCACCGTTGACCAGCGTCGTCGACATGGTTGTCTCGCCGACGTTGGCCGCGCGAGCCGGTATCTCGACAACCGGATCGAGATCGGCACGACGAAAGACGATCCCGGTGTCGACAGGTGCAGGCTTGAGGGTCAGGTAAACCTTCTCCCCGGAGTGCAGACCTACACCGGTGGCACGGATAATATTTTTCAGTGTGCGTTGTTTAATCATGGCATGGGCCGCTTCAGCGCAAATTGCGAACTGGTATCAACAAAGGCTGGCGATGATAGCAGACCGAGCCTTTGCTGAACACCAATCACCTGAATACCCCTGATACATCTCATCAATCGGCCTGACGACGCAGGAAAGCCGGGATGTCCAGGTAGTCCAGGTCATCTTGCGGATTCATCTTCGTGGCAGTCGCAGCACCGGCCTGAGCCTGGTTGCGCATGACGGTCGGACGGTCCAGGTCACGGTAGTTCACCGCAGGCTGTTCCTGACGAGCGGGTGCCGGTTGCTGCACTTGAGCAGGCGCCATCGAGGTGTGAACAGTGTTGTCGATGACCTTCACAGGCTTCTCGATTTTCGCGCCCAGACCGGTGGCAACCACAGTCACATGCAGTTCGTCGCGCATGTCCGGATCGATAACGGTACCGACCTTGACCATCGCGTGCTCGGAAGCAAAGGCTTCGATGATCGAACCCACGTCGGAGTACTCACCCAGGGACAGGTCAGGACCGGCAGTGATGTTCACCAGGATGCCGCGTGCGCCTTGCAGGTTCACGTCTTCCAGCAGCGGGTTGCGGATGGCCGCTTCGGTCGCTTCACGCGCACGGTTCGGACCGCTGGCGCAGCCAGTGCCCATCATCGCCATGCCCATTTCGCTCATCACGGTGCGTACGTCGGCGAAGTCGACGTTGATCATGCCCGGACGCTTGATGATGTCGGAGATACCGCGAACGGCACCGGCCAGTACATCGTCAGCCTTGGCGAAAGCCGACAGCAGGCTGGCGTCCTTGCCGAGGATGGTCAGCAGTTTTTCGTTCGGAATGGTGATCAGCGAGTCGACGCTTTCCGAGAGCATGCGGATGCCTTCGTCGGCGATCTGCATACGCTTGCGACCTTCGAACGGGAACGGACGGGTCACGACCGCAACGGTCAGGATGCCCATTTCCTTGGCCACTTCGGCGATGATCGGCGCAGCACCGGTACCGGTACCGCCGCCCATGCCGGTGGTGATGAACACCATGTTGGTGCCAGCCAGCACTTCAGCGATGCGCTCGCGATCTTCCAGCGCAGCCTGACGGCCGACTTCCGGGTTGGCGCCGGCGCCCAGGCCTTTGGTCACGCCGGTGCCGAGTTGCAGAATGGTGCGCGCGCCGATGTTTTTCAGCGCTTGAGCATCGGTGTTGGCGCAGATGAATTCCACGCCTTCGATGTTGCTCTTGACCATGTGATTGACAGCGTTGCCGCCGCCACCGCCAACACCGATAACTTTGATTACCGGGCTTGCGGGGATGTTGTCTACGAGTTCGAACATTTTCCCTCTCCTTACATTCTCTAGTTTTTTCGCCTACTGCTGTTTGTTGCGGTACTGCGGTAAAGCTTTAGAAGTTGCCTTGAACCCACTTCTTCAAACGGTCAAGCAACGGCGCCTGCGGCTCTTCGTTGCTGTAGCTGTCGCGGCTGCCGATGCCCGAGAACGAGATCCCGTCGGACTGCTTTTGCAGGCCGTACATCAACAGGCCGACGCCAGTGGAATAAATCGGGTTGCGTACGACGTCATCCAGACCTTTCACGCCATGCGGCACGCCCAGGCGGACCGGCATGTGGAAGATTTCCTCGGCCAGTTCCGTGGCGCCTTCCATCTTCGAGGTACCACCGGTCAGCACGATGCCGGCCGGGATCAGGTCTTCGTAGCCGCTGCGACGCAGCTCGGCCTGGATCAGGGTGAACAGTTCGTCGTAACGCGGCTCGACCACTTCAGCCAGGGCCTGACGGGACAGTTCGCGCGGCGGACGGTCGCCGACGCTCGGCACCTTGATGGTCTCGCCCGCACCGGCCAGTTTGGCCAGGGCGCAGGCATAGCGGATCTTGATCTCTTCGGCGTACTGGGTCGGGGTGCGCAATGCCATGGCGATGTCGTTGGTCACCTGGTCACCCGCGATCGGGATCACCGCCGTGTGGCGAATCGCACCTTCGGTGAAGATCGCGATGTCGGTGGTGCCGCCACCGATGTCGACCAGGCACACGCCCAGCTCTTTTTCGTCGTCGGTCAGTACCGAGTACGCCGAGGCCAGTTGCTCGAGAATGATGTCGTCGATTTCCAGACCGCAGCGACGCACGCATTTTTCAATGTTCTGTGCGGCGTTGACCGCGCAGGTGACCACGTGAACCTTGGCTTCCAGACGCACGCCGGACATGCCCAGCGGCTCGCGCACGCCTTCCTGGTTATCGATCACGTAATCCTGCGGCAGGGTGTGCAGCACACGCTGGTCGGCCGGGATCGCCACAGCCTGGGCGGCGTCGAGTACGCGCTCCAGGTCAGCCGAGCTGACTTCGCGATCACGAATCGCCACGATGCCGTGGGAGTTCAGACTGCGAATGTGATTGCCCGCCACGCCGACGAACGCCGAGTGAATGCGGCAGCCCGCCATCAGTTGGGCTTCTTCGATCGCGCGCTGGATCGATTGCACGGTGGACTCGATGTTGACCACCACGCCTTTCTTCAGGCCGCGGGACGGATGAGTGCCGATCCCGACGATTTCCAGCGAGCCGTCGTCCGCAACCTCGCCGACCAGCGCCACCACCTTGGAGGTGCCGATATCGAGACCGACGATCATTTTGCCGCTTTGCACGTTTGCCATGGGTCCTGCCTCTTCTTAATTCTTTGCGACAGCGGGTTGGGCTGTCGTCGGCGCTACGGGTTCCCGCCAGCCAACGGCGAGGCCGTTGGCATAGCGCAGATCGATGCGCGCAATGTTCGTAATCTGTTCTTTGAGCGTCTTGTCATAGATGGCAATAAAGCGGCGCATCTTTTCCACCAGGTTGCCGCGTCCCAGCAGCAGCTCGATGCCGGGGCCGGAACTGCCGGCACCCGTGGTCAGGAACCAACTGCCACGTTCACGCAGTTCGAGCCGCGCAATCGAGAAGCCCAATGGCCGGAGCATCTGGCTCAGCACCTGGTATTGCTGCATCACTTGCTGCTGGGCCCGCTGCGGGCCGAACAGCTGCGGCAGGTGTTCGTAGTTCGCCAGTTCCTTGGGCGTGAACGCCTGGCCCTGGTTGTTGAGCAACGACTCATCGCCCCAACGGGCCACCGGCAGTTGTTCTTCGAGGCGGATCACCACCTGGTCCGGCCACACCCGACGTACTTCGGCGTGAGCGATCCACGGCATCTGCTCAAGCTCGGTGCGCATGCTCGCCAGGTCGATGGTGAAGAAGCTCGATGCCACAAACGGGGCGATCCGCTGCTGCACCGCCTGCTGGCTGATGTAACTCAGGTCGCCCTGCACGGCGATCTTGGTGATCGGCCGGTCGGCGTACGGCAGCAGACGCTGCGCGCCTTCGTAAGTGCCAAACCCCAGGGCCACCAGCAGCACCGGCCAGAACAGACTTTTCAGAAAGCCGAAGTTGGCTTTCGGCAGGCGCGCGGACATCGGCTCTTTGGCCACCATTCGGCTGGCACCCCGCGGCACCGGCTTGCGGCCGGGTGCGGGTGACTGATGTCTGAGATGAGCGCCTTGCATGGTCTTAACCTCGCGCCTCTTTCTTGCCATCGGCATCGACACTGGCGGCCAGAATGGCCAGGACCAGTTGCTGGAAATCCAGCCCGGCCGCTTTCGCCGCCATCGGTACCAGGCTGTGATCGGTCATGCCGGGGGCGGTGTTGACTTCCAGGAACCAGAATTTGCCGTCGGCGTCCTGCATCACGTCCGCCCGCCCCCAACCGGCAATACCCAGCGCCTCACAGGCTTGCGCCGTGAGGTCCATGAGTTCTTTTTCCTTGGCGGCATCGAGCCCGCACGGAATCCGATACTGGGTATCGTTGGCGATGTACTTGGCGTCGTAGTCGTAGAACGTGTGTGGCGTACCCAGGGCGATAGGAGGCAACACCTGGTCACGCAGGGTGGCGATGGTGAACTCGGGACCGTGGATCCATTGCTCGACCAACACTTGCGAATCGTAGGTACTGGCCGCTTTCCATGCGTCGATCAACTCGGACGCAGAACTCACTTTGGCCATCCCGATACTTGAACCTTCATGCGCCGGTTTGACGATCAAAGGGAAGCCCAGTTCCGTCGCTGCCGAAATACAATCAGCCTCGCTGCGCAGCACGGCGTGACGCGGTGTCGGAATCCCTAACGTGTGCCAGACCTGCTTGGTGCGCAACTTGTCCATCGCCAGTGCCGAAGCCAGGATGCCACTGCCGGTGTACGGAATGCCGGCCACTTCGAGCAGGCCTTGCATGCTGCCGTCTTCACCGCCGCGACCGTGGAGGATGATGAACGCACGGTCGATCTTTTCGCTCAGCAGGCGCTGCAGGATATCGGCGCCGACGTCGATGCCGAACGCGTCCACGCCCGCGCTTTGCAGCGCAGTCAGCACCGCGTTGCCGGACTTCAGCGAGACTTCACGCTCGGCACTCAGGCCACCGAACAGCACGGCCACACGACCGAAATCCTTCGGGGCGATGGTGGAGAACAGATTGGCGTAGGCAGCAGTCATTTCAACTTCCCCTCGACCGATGCCGCCACGGCACCGGCGAACAACTCGCTTTTCAACAGTTTCGGTGCGAGACCGCCGATATCACCGGCGCCCTGGCACAGCAGAATGTCGCCGGCACGCAGCAGCGGCTTGACCAGTGGCGCCAGATCAACGCCGCGCTCGATGTAGATCGGGTCGAGCTGACCGCGCTGGCGGATGCTGTTGCACAGCTTGCGACTGTCGGCGCCCGGGATCGGCTCTTCGCCCGCCGGATAGACTTCCATCAGCAGCAGTACGTTGGCATCGGCCAGTACATTGACGAAATCGTCGTACAGGTCGCGGGTGCGGCTGTAGCGGTGCGGCTGGTAGACCATCACCAGACGGCGCTCCGGCCAGCCACCGCGCACGGCTTTGATCACGGCTGCGACTTCGGTCGGGTGGTGACCGTAGTCGTCGACCAGCATCACGTTGCCGCCGTCCACCGGCAGTTCGCCGTAGACCTGGAAGCGTCGGCCCACACCCTGGAACCCGGACAGGCCCTGGACGATGGCTTCGTCGCTGACGCCTTCGTCGGTAGCGATGCAGATGGTCGCCAGGGAATTGAGCACGTTGTGGTTGCCCGGCATGTTCACGGACACATCCAGCGGCTCGCGATCAGGCCGCAGCACGGTGAAGAAGGTCTGCATGCCTTGCTGGCGAACATTGATCGCGCGCACGTCGGCTTCTTCGCTGAAACCGTAGGTGACGACCGGGCGTTTGACCTGCGGCAGGATTTCACGCACCACCGGATCGTCCAGGCACATCACCGCCAGACCGTAGAACGGCAGGTTGTGCAGGAATTCGACGAAGGTTTTCTTCAGTTTGTTGAAGTCGCCGTCGTAGGTCGCCATGTGGTCGGCGTCGATGTTGGTGACCACAGCCACCAGCGGTTGCAGGTGCAGGAAGCTGGCGTCGCTTTCATCGGCTTCGGCGATCAGGTAACGGCTGGTGCCGAGTTGGGCATTGGTGCCCGCAGCATTCAGACGGCCACCGATGACGAAGGTCGGATCCAGGCCACCGGCCGCGAACACCGAAGCGATCAGGCTGGTGGTGGTGGTTTTGCCATGGGTACCGGCGACGGCGATGCCGTGGCGGTAGCGCATCAGTTCGGCGAGCATTTCGGCACGCGGCACCACCGGGATGCGGCGTTCCAGCGCGGTCGCGACTTCCGGGTTGGAGGTGTTGACGGCGCTCGACACCACCAGCACGTCGGCAGCCGCGGCGTTCTCGGCACGGTGGCCGATGAAGATCTGCGCTCCGAAGGATTCCAGGCGCTCGGTCACCGGCGAAGCTTTCAGGTCCGAACCGGACACTTCATAGCCCAGGTTCAGCAGCACTTCGGCAATACCGCACATGCCCACGCCGCCGATCCCGACGAAGTGGATGCGACGGATACGGCGCATTTCCGGTTGCGGCATGGCTTTCTGATTCTCAACCATGGGCCACCTCCAGACAGGTATCGACCACGCTACGGGTGGCTTCGGGTTTCGCCAGACGGCGGGCCGCTTGGGCCATTTGTTCAAGTCGTTGCGGTTGCATCAAGACCTCTGTCAGGCGCGCGGCAAGGTCCGCGGCGCCAGTCGTTCTTTGCGGCATCAGGAAGGCAGCGCCTTCGCGGGCCAAATAATCGGCGTTGCGGGTCTGGTGATCGTCGATCGCGTGGGGCAAGGGCACCAGCATCGAGGGCAGACCGGCGGCGGCCAGTTCGCTGATGGTCAATGCGCCGGCGCGACACACCACCAGGTCAGCCCAGCCATAGGCCTGGGCCATGTCTTTGATGAACGGCTGCACCTGCGCATCCACGCCGGCGGCGCGGTAGCGCTCTGCAGTCACTTCATCGTGGTTTCTGCCCGCCTGATGAAACACTTCCGGACGCAAGTCGACAGCGACTTGTGCCAGGGCTTCAGGCAGCAACTTGTTCAACGGCTCTGCGCCCAGGCTTCCGCCCAGGATCAGCAAACGCGCCTTGCGTCCGGCCAGGGCCGGGCGCGGTGTTTCGAGGAACAGCTCGCTGCGCACCGGGTTACCGGTGGTACGGCGGCTGTCCGACAGGGTAAAGGTGTCGGGGAAGGCTTCACACACCCGGGCGGCGAACGGCACCAGCAACCGATTGGCGGTGCCGGCCACGGCGTTCTGCTCATGAACGATCACCGGCACGCCGGCCAGTTTGGCGGCGAGACCACCGGGGCCGGTCACATAGCCGCCGAAGCCGACCACGCACACCGGACGCAACCGGCGAATGATCGCCCGCGCCTGCCACACCGATTTCAGCAGCATGAACGGCGCCTTGAGCAGCGACAGTTTGCCCTTGCCACGCAGGCCCGTGGCGTTGATGCGGTGCAATTCAAGACCCGCCGCCGGCACCAGGTCGTTTTCGATCCCGCGCGGCGTGCCGAGCCAGTGCACGGTGTAGCCGCGCGCCTGGAATTCGCGGGCACAGGCCAGCGCCGGGAACACGTGGCCACCGGTACCGCCGGCCATGATCAATACGTTAGCGCCCATGGTTCGGCTCCTCGGCGAAGTCGCTCTCATGGAATTCCATCTCTTCACTGCCCAGGTGGGTCCGGCTCTCCCACTCGATCCTCAGCAACAGGCCAAGACAGGCGCAGCAGATCACCAGGGAGCTGCCGCCATAACTGAGGAACGGCAAGGTCAGGCCCTTGGTCGGCAACAGGCCGACGTTCACGCCGATGTTGATCAGGAACTGGCCGATCCACAGGAACGACAGGCCGTAGGCAACATAAGCGGCAAAAAACTGTTTGGCCTTCTCGGCCCACAAACCGATGTACATGCCGCGAATACACACGAACACGAACAACGCCACGGTGCACAGCGAGCCGACGGCGCCGAGCTCTTCGGCCAGCACCGAGAACACGAAGTCGGTGTGCGCTTCCGGCAGGTAGAACTGCTTCTGCACGCTGTTGCCCAGGCCAACGCCCAGCCATTCGCCGCGACCGAACGCGATCAAGGCCTGGGATAATTGATAACCGGCGCCGAACTGATCGGCCCACGGGTCGGCGAAGTTGGTCAGACGCGCCATCCGGTACGGCTGCATCTGAATCAGCAACACCACCGCACCGACGGCCAGCACCACCATCAGCGAGAAGCGGAACAGCCCGACCCCGCCGAGAAACAGCATCGCCGCCGCCGCGCCCATCATCACGACGGTGGCGCCGAAGTCCGGCTCCATCAGCAACAGGCCGGCCATCGGCAACAGCACAATGAACGGTTTGAAGAAGCCCATCCAGCTCTCGCGCACTTCTTTCTGGCGGCGCACCAGGTAACCGGCGAGGTAGATCACCACGAACACCTTGGCGATCTCGGACGGCTGAACGTTGAAGAAGCTGAAACCGATCCAGCGCATCGAACCGTTCACCTCACGGCCGATCCCCGGGATGATCACCATCACCAGCAGGCCGAACGCACCGATCAGCATCATCCAGCCCAGGCGCTGCCAGGTGGCGATCGGGATCATCATCGTGACGATGCAGGCGCCCAGGCCCAACACCACGTAGATCAGGTGACGAATCATGTAATACAGCGGGCTGCCCGACTGCACGGCCGCCACTTCGGTGGAGGCCGAGGCGATCATGATCAGGCCCAGACCGAGCAACGCCAGGCAACCGGCGAGCATCGGGAAGTCGAGGTCGATCCCGCGCCCGGTGATGAGCGGCGACGGGTATGGCTTGATGATGTTTCTCAAGTTCATGCCAGATCCCCCACGGTGCGGACGAACTGGTGACCACGGTCTTCGTAGTTCTTGAACATGTCGAAACTGGCGCAGGCCGGCGACAGCAGCACCACGTCGCCCGGTTGGGCGGCGGCGCGGCATTGGGCGACCGCGTCGACCAGCGTGGTCGCGCGAATCAGCGGAACGGCATCGCCGATCGCGTCGCCGATCCTGTCGGAGTCGCGGCCCATCAGAATCACGGCGCGGCAATGGGCCGCCACCGGATCGCGCAGGTCCTTGAAGTCGGCACCCTTGCCGTCGCCACCGGCGATCAGCACGACCTTGCCATCGATGTCCGCACCCAGGCCTTCGATGGCGGCCAGTGCGGCGCCAACGTTGGTGGCCTTGGAATCGTTGTAATACCCGACGCCGTCCAGATCACGTACCCACTGGCAACGGTGTTCCAGACCGGCGAAGGTGCGCAGGGCCGCCAGCATGGCGTCGAACGGCAGCCCGACCGCGTGGCCGAGCGCCAGCGCTGCCAGGGCGTTGGACTGGTTGTGGGCACCGCGAATCTTCAATTCGCGCACCGGCATCAGGTTCTGGAATTCGAAGGCCAGGTATTTCTCGCCATTCTCTTCGCGCAGACCGAAGGCCTTGAAATCGGGTTGGGTCAGACCGAAGGTCCAGCACGGCTGGCCCTCGCCCATCAGTGGCCGGGTCAAGGCGTCCTGGCGGTTGACCACGAACTGCTTCGCCCCCCGGAAGATCCGGTGCTTGGCCAGGTGGTAGGCCGGCAGACCGCTGTAGCGATCCATGTGGTCTTCGCTGATGTTGAGCACGGTCGCCACTTCGGCGTTGAGCTGGTCGGTGGTTTCCAGCTGGAAGCTTGACAGCTCCATCACGTACAGCTCGACGTCATCGCTGAGCAGATCCAGCGCCGGCGTACCGAGGTTGCCGCCTACTGCCACGCGCTTGCCGGCCGCAGCCGCCATCTCGCCGACCAGCGTGGTGACGGTGCTTTTTGCGTTGGAACCGCTGATAGCCACGATCGGCGCCTTCGCGTTACGCGCGAACAGCTCGATGTCGCCGGACAGCTTCACGCCACGGGCCGCGGCGGCTTGCAGGGCCGGGGTCGCCAGCGCCAGGCCGGGGCTCACGTAGAGCTCGTCGGCACGGCACAGGAATTCGACGTCCAGCTCGCCACAACGCACTTCCACGTGCGGATAGTCACGCTGGAGCGTGGCCAGTTCCGGTGGATTTTCCCGCGTGTCGGCCACAGCAAACGCCACGCCCCGGTTCGCCAGGAAGCGAACCAGGGACATGCCGCTCTTGCCGAGGCCGACAACGATGCGGAAGTGGTCAGAAGCGATCAGAGACACTCGTTCTACCTCAGCTTCAGGGTGGCAAGGCCGATCAGCACGAGAATCACGGTGATGATCCAGAAACGGACGATCACGCGTGGCTCGGGCCAGCCCTTGAGTTCAAAGTGGTGATGGATCGGCGCCATGCGGAACACACGGCGACCGGTCAGCTTAAAGGACGCAACCTGAATGACGACTGACAGGGTCTCCATCACGAACACGCCGCCCATGATGAACAGGACGATTTCCTGACGGACGATCACCGCGATGGTGCCCAGGGCGGCGCCCAGCGCCAGTGCGCCGACGTCGCCCATGAAGACTTGCGCCGGGTAGGTGTTGAACCACAGGAAGCCCAGGCCGGCACCGATCAGCGCGCCGCAGAACACGATCAGCTCGCCTGCGCCCGGTACGTACGGGATCAGCAGGTAT
This sequence comes from Pseudomonas sputi, assembly GCF_021603585.1. Taxonomy (GTDB): domain Bacteria; phylum Pseudomonadota; class Gammaproteobacteria; order Pseudomonadales; family Pseudomonadaceae; genus Aquipseudomonas; species Aquipseudomonas sputi. The sequence goes on from NZ_BQHI01000039.1 coordinate 20,628, forward strand.
TCCGCGAATTTCACGTTACCCGAGAGGTAGCAGAAAATGCCCAGGCCACCGCCGACCATCACTGTCGGCATGATCGCCAGACCGTCGAGGCCATCGGTCAGGTTGACCGCGTTGCTCGAACCGACGATCACGAAGTAAGTCAGGACGATGAAGCCGGCGCCCAGCGGAATGCTGTAGTCCTTGAGCATCGGCAGGATCAGGGTGGTTTCCACCGGCGTGCTGGCAGTCATATAAAGGAAGATCGCCGCACCGAGGCCGAACACCGACTGCCAGAAATATTTCCAGCGACTCGGCAGACCACGGGAGTTCTTCTCGATCACCTTGCGGTAGTCGTCGACCCAGCCGATGGCGCCGAACAGCAGGGTCACCAGCAACACGACCCACACGTAGCGGTTGCTCAGGTCAGCCCACAGCAGTGTGCTGACACCGATCGAAGACAGGATCAGCGCGCCGCCCATGGTCGGCGTACCGGATTTGGACAGGTGCGATTGCGGGCCGTCGTTACGAACGGACTGGCCGATCTGACGGTTCTGCAGGGTGCGGATCATCCACGGGCCGTAGCACAGCGACAAGACCAGCGCGGTCAGCACACCGAGGATCCCGCGCAGGGTCAGGTACTGGAAGACCGCGAAGCCTTTGTAGAACTGTTGCAGATACTCCGCTAGCAGCAGCAGCATTAATGTTTCTCCAGACTGGACCCGCACAGGGCCGCAACGATGTTTTCCATCGCTGCGCTGCGCGAACCCTTGATCAAAATGGTGGTGTTTGTGTCCTGCTCGGCACCGAGGGCCTGGATCAGTTCGGCTTGGGTGCCGAAGTGCTGCGCCTCGTTACCGAATGCGTTCACGGCGTGGACCATGTTCGGCCCGACGGCGTAAAGCGCGGATACCTTGCCCCGGGCGTATTCGCCGACGTCGCGGTGCCCCTGCTCCGCCCAGTCGCCCAACTCGCCGATATCCCCGAGCACCAGAACGGTGCGGCCGGAAAAGCCGGCGAGTATATCAACGGCCGCGCACATCGAGGTGGGGTTCGCGTTGTAAGTGTCATCGATCACGCGCATGCCGTTTTTCGCCAGTTGCGCGACGGTGCGACCCTTGACCGGTTGTACCGCGCCAAGCCCGGTGGCAATGCCGAACAGCGACACGCCCAAGGCGTGAGCGGCAGCGGCGGCGGCCATGGCGTTGGCGACGTTATGGGTGCCGAGCAGGTTCAGTTGAACCCGTTCCACACCTTCAGGACTGTGCAGGTTGAACGCCGGGCAGCCACGGGCATCGGTGGCCAGGTCGCTGGCGTAAAAATCCGCCTGCGTGTTGCTCAGGGCAAAGGTCAGCACCTTGCGGGCGCCGGCGCGAATCTTCCAGATGCCGAAGGCCTTGTCATCAAGATTGAGCACGGCGACACCATCGGTCGCCAACCCGTCGATGATCTCGCCCTTGGCTTCGACGATTTTTTCCGGGCCGCCGAACTCACCGACGTGTGCTGTGCCGGCATTGTTCAGGATCGCCACATGCGGCCTGGTCAGCCCCACGGTGTAGGCGATTTCACCCAGACGCGAGGCGCCCAGCTCGATCACGGCCGCCGTATGTTCCGGGGCCAGTTCGAGCAGGGTCAGCGGTGCACCCAGATCGTTATTCAGGTTGCCACGGGTCGCCAGCACCGGACCGCGCGTACGCAAGATGCTCGCGAGCATTTCCTTGACCGTGGTCTTGCCACTGGAACCGGTGACTGCTGCGACCGGTTTGGTGAACGCGGCCCGGTTCAACGCACCCAACTGGCCGAGGGCCTGGCGGGTGTCCTTGACCAGCAATTGCGGCAACGTGCTGTCGGCGACTTCGCGCTCGACCAGCGCCGCAACGGCGCCTTTGGCAGCAACTTCATTCAGATAGTCATGACCGTCGAAACGCGGGCCGGTCAGAGCGGTAAACAGCTGACCAGCCTTGATCGCGCGGCTGTCGATGCTCACGCCGTCAAAAGTGGCGTCGGCGCTGATCAGACGGGCATCGAGCGCGTTGGTCAATTCGCTGAGTTTCAGGGCCTTAAGCATGGGCCACCTCCCACGCGGTCAGGGCGTGATCAGCCTCGACCAGATCAGAGAATGCGTGACGCTCGCCGTTGATTTCCTGATAGTCCTCGTGACCTTTGCCAGCCAGAACAATCACGTCGTCGGCCGAAGCGCCGGCAATCAGTTGTGCGATGGCCTGGCCGCGACCGGCCACGAACGTCACCTTGTCCACGGCCGTGAAACCGGCGCGGATGTCATCGAAAATCACCGCCGGGTCTTCGGTGCGCGGATTGTCGTCGGTGACCAGCACGCGGTCGGCCAGACGCTCGACCACTTCGGCCATCAACGGACGCTTGCCGCGATCACGATCACCGCCGCAGCCGAACAGGCACAGCAGTTGACCTTTGACGTGCGGGCGCAACGCGGTCAGAACTTTTTCCAGCGCGTCCGGGGTGTGGGCGTAATCGACCACCACCAGCGGCTGAGTGCCGCCGCCGAGACGCTGCATGCGTCCGGCCGGGCCTTCGAGCTTCGGCAGCACCTTGAGGATTTCGTCGAGGGCATAGTCCAGACCGAGCAAGGCGCCGACAGCGGCCAGTACGTTGCTCAGGTTGAAACGACCGAGCAGCGTGCTGCGCAGATGGCGCTCGCCCTGCGGAGTCACCAGCGTGGCGCGCACGCCTTCGTCGTCGAACTGCGCCTCACGCACATAGAGGTAGGCGCTGCTGTCGAGCAGGCTGTAAGTGATCAGCCGCGACTCACGCTTTTCAGCGGCCAGTTGCCGGCCGAAATCGTCGTCGAGATTAACGACACGGCACTTCAGGTCATTCCAGGCAAACAGCCTGGCCTTCGCTTCGGCGTAGGCCTCCATCGTGCCGTGGTAATCCAGGTGATCGCGGGACAGGTTGGTCATCACCGCTACATCGAATGCCAGCGCGGTCACCCGCCCCTGATCCAGACCGTGGGACGAAACCTCCATGGCCACGGCTTTGGCACCGGCCTTTTTCAGGTCGCCCAGGGTCGCTTGCATGGCAATCGGATTCGGCGTGGTGTGCAGGCCGCTTTGCAGCGCGCCATGGAAACCTGAGCCAAGGGTGCCGACGATGCCGCAATGCTGGCCGAGCAGATCCAGGGCCTGCGCCACCAATTGGGTTACGCTGGTCTTGCCGTTGGTGCCGGTCACGCCGATCAGGTTCAGGTGATGACTCGGCTCACCGTAAAAACGCCCGGCGATGTCCGACAGCTGTGCTGCCAGACCTTTCACAGGAATCAGCGGCACTTCGGTGATCGGCAGCACGGTGGCGCCTTCCACTTCATAGGCCACGGCAGCAGCACCGCGCTGCAGGGCATCAGCAATGTGCGCACGCCCGTCGAACTTGCCGCCCGGCACCGCGAGGAACAGGTCACCCGCGCGTACATTGCGACTGTCGAGTGCCAGTTCACGGATCAACAGATCGTGGCCGGCGTGGGGAAAAATCTTGTTCAGACTCAGAGACATCAGCCGCGCCCTCCATTGGCTTTCAGCGGAACGGCCGGGGTGGCGTTGGCCTGTTGTGTGGTCGGCAGGTTGTCCGGGGTGACGTTCATCAGGCGCAGAGTGCCCGACATCACACGGCTGAACACCGGCGCCGAGACCAGACCACCGAAGTAACCGGCCTTGGTCGGCTCATCGATCACCACGACGATTGCATAACGTGGATCGCTCATCGGGCCGAACCCGGCGAACAGCGAACGGTAAGAGTTTTCGGCGTAGCCCTTGGTGCCGACCGATGTTTTACGCGCGGTACCGGACTTGCCGCCCACGTGATACGCCGGCACCTGCGCACGGAACACGCCGCGCGGGGCTTCGATCACTTGTTGCAGCATGCCTTGCATGGTTTTCGCGACGGCCTCCGGCAGCACCTGGGTGGTCTGCGGCGCCTTGTCGGTTTTGATCAGCGTCAGCGGCGCGAGGCGACCGTTGTTGGCCAGCGCCGAGAACGCATGCACCAGCTGGATCGCGGTCACCGAAATACCGTAGCCGTACGACAGCGTCGCGGTCTCGGCCTTGCGCCACTCGCGGTAATTCGGCAGGTTGCCGACACGTTCGCCCGGGAAGCCGAGACCGGTGTCCTGGCCGAGACCGACTTTCTGGGCGAGGCGGAAAATGGTTTCGCCGCCGATATCGAACGCGATTTTACTCATGCCGACGTTACTGGAATTGATCAGAATGCCGGTCAGGTCGAGTACCGGACCTTCGGTCCTGGAAACGTCCTTGATGGTGTACTTGCCGATCTGCAGGGAGCCTGGATACACCTCGACGGTGTCACTCGGTTTCCAGCGGCCGGTTTCGATCGCGGCGCTCATCGAGATCGCCTTCATGGTCGAACCGGGTTCGAACACGTCGATCATCGCCCGGTTACGCATCATCGCCGGCTGCAGGTTGCGACGGTTGTTCGGGTTGTAGGTCGGCTGATTGACCATGGCGAGGATCTCACCGGTCTTCACGTCCATGATCACCAGACTGCCGGCCTTGGCGCCGTTCTCGATGATCGCGTTGCGCAGTTCGCGGTTGGCCAGATATTGCAGACGCAGGTCAATCGACAACGCCAAGGGCTTGCCGGCCTTGGCGTTTTTGGTGACCTGGACATCCTTGATCAGCCGACCGCGCCGATCCTTGATGACTTGCCGCTTGCCGGGCACGCCGGCCAGCCATTCATCGTAGGCCAGTTCGACGCCTTCACGACCGTGGTCATCGATGTCGGTGAACCCGACCATGTGCGCGGTGACTTCACCGGCCGGGTAGAACCGGCGGAACTCTTCGATGCCGTAGACGCCCGGGACTTTCAGATCGAGCACGGCCTGGCCCTGCTCGGGGGTCAACCCGCGCACCAGATAAATGAATTCTTTGGTGGCCTGGGCTTCGAGACGTTCGGCCAGGGCTTTCGGATCCTGCCCCAGCGCGGCGGCCAGTGCTGGCCACTTTTCTTTGGCAGCCTGCATTTCCTTGGGGTTGGCCCACAGCGTGGTCACCGGCGTACTGACGGCCAGCGGTTCGCCGTTTCGGTCGGTGATCAGGCCACGGTGCGCCGGAATCGGAATGTGACGAACACTGCGCGCGTCGCCCTGACCTTTGAGGAAGTCGCGATCGACCACTTGCAAGTCGATGATGCGCCAGCAGATCGCGGCCACCATCATACCCAGCAGACCGACCACCAGACGGAAGCGCCACGGGAAGAGTGCCCCTTCGAGTTTCATCATGGCGCCACCATCTTCACGTCAGCCGCGCCGGGGATGTGCATCTTGAGTTGCTCGGTGGCCAGCACTTCGATCCGGCTGTGGGCGGTCCAGGTACTTTGCTCCAGGATCAGGCGCCCCCACTCGGCCTGCGCCTTGTCGCGCACGCTCAATTCGCTGTACAGGGTGTTGAGCAACTGCCGGTTCCAGTGGGCGCTGTAAGACACACCGATGGCCGATACGAGCACGCCGATGAACAGCAGCAGCATGAAAAAGCTGCCGCCGGGCAGTGGCTTGGCGAAAAGCTTGCTCACCGCAGCTTCTCCGCGACGCGCATGACGGCGCTCCGGGAACGCGGGTTGGCTTTGAGTTCGGCGTCGGAGGCCGTCTGCGCTTTGCCATGGATTTTGATTTTCGGTTCGAACGCAACGTGACGAACCGGCAGGTTGCGCGGCAGGTTGTCGGCTTCGCCTTTCACCAGCTTGCGCATGAACAGTTTGACGATACGGTCTTCCAGCGAGTGGAAGCTGATCACGACCAGACGGCCGCCCACTTCCAGGCATTCGAGCGCAGCTTCGAGGCCCGCTTCCAGATCGCCCAGCTCGTTGTTGACGTGAATGCGCAGGCCCTGGAATGCGCGGGTCGCCGGGTTCTTGCCCTTTTCCCACGCCGGGTTGGCGACTTTCAGGACTTCGGCCAGATCGGCGGTGCGCTCGAACGGCGTGATGTCACGACGCTCGGCCACGGCACGGGCCATGCGACCGGAGAAACGTTCTTCTCCGTATTCCTTGAAGACACGGGCGATTTCTTCCACCGGCGCGGTGTTGACGAACTCGGCGGCACTGATCCCACGGGACGGATCCATGCGCATGTCCAGCGGGCCGTCATTGAGGAAGCTGAAGCCGCGCTCGGCATCATCGAGCTGCGGCGAAGACACGCCCAGATCCAGCAGAATGCCGCTGACCTTGCCTGTCAGACCCTGTTCGGCAACCACCGAGCCGAGCTCGGCAAAGCTGCGCTGCACAACGACAAAGCGGCCGTCTTCGGCCGCTAGCGTTTGCCCGGTAGCAATCGCTTGAGGATCCTTGTCGAATCCGATGAGCCGACCGTCCGGCCCGAGCTTGCTCAGGATCAACCGACTGTGCCCGCCACGACCGAACGTGCCGTCCAGATAGCAGCCATCAGGACGTACGGCGAGAGCCTCGACGGCTTCGTCAAGCAGTACGGTGATGTGGTTAAAGCCGCTATCAATAGTCACAGGATCAGATCACGCAGTTCGTCAGGCATGGCGCCCGGTTGTTGTATGGCAGCCAGGTCAGCGGCAGAAACCGCGTTCCAGGCATCTTCGTCCCACAGTTGGAACTTGTTCAGTTGGCCCACCAGCATCGCGCGCTTATCGAGCTTTGCGTATTCGCGCAGGCGCGGCGGCACCAGGAAACGACCACTGCCGTCGAGCTCAAGGTCAACGGCATTACCAATCAATAAACGTTGCAGACGACGGTTCTCTTCGCGAAGCGAAGGAAGCGCGCGCAACTTGGTTTCAATAATTTCCCACTCATCGAGCGGGTAGACACACAAACACGGATCAACGGCGTCGATGGTCACGATCAACTGGCCGGAACTGCGCGAATCGAGCTCGTCACGGTACCGGCTCGGCATGGCGAGACGGCCCTTTGCGTCGAGACTGATAGCGTTAGCTCCGCGAAACACGTCTGCGTTTCTCCAATTTTTATCGTTTTGAGCTCAAAAAACCCACTTCATGCCACTTTCCGCCACTTGCGCACACTATAGGAATGCGCCCACCACACCGTCAAGGCGCGGATTAAAGGAAAACCCTTACAGAACGGAGATTTAGGAGCATAAAAGGAGGAGCAACGAGAATCTGGCGGATGCTTTTATCCAATAACTTGAGACAGCACTGAAAGCTGCGCTCGAAAGTTAAAGTAATTTGTTAAGAGTAAGATTTTTTCGGTATTACAAAAGCGCTTCTGCTGTTGATTGAAGCAAGGTGGGAAATGGCTATTACTGCGTTTGCCGCTGCCGGGTTTCCAGCGCAGGCCTGCTGATAATAAACAGCCCTGTCGCCTTAAATTCAAGCAGGGAAAAGAAAAAGGTGGAGAGTCGATCTGTAAGCCGGGTTCTGTCTTGAACAGTCATTCGTCTACGATGGCCATCACTGGACATCTTTAGCAACCTACCCGGTCCCAGCGCGGGCCACGCCTTGGGACCCTATTTGGTCTTGCTCCAAGTGGGGTTTACCTAGCCACGAACTGTTGCCAGACGTGCGGTGCGCTCTTACCGCACCTTTTCACCCTTACCGGCGCCGAAGCGCTTAGGCGGTTATTTTCTGTGGCACTTTCCGTAGGCTCACGCCTCCCAGGCATTACCTGGCACTTCGCCCTATGGAGCCCGGACTTTCCTCCCCCCCCTAATTTTCATAGAGGGCAGCGACTGTCCGATCGACTCTCCGCCGCGCAGGTTAACGGCAGAGCGGCCGAAGAACAAGCGCTAATAGCCCGCAAGCCGGTCTGCGCGACGGGTTACGCGTCTTTTTGCTGCTCCAGCGCCACCTGATACAGCACGTTTTTGCGCTCGCCGGTGATTTGCGCCGCCAGAGCCGCCGCGCGCTTGAGCGGCATCTCTTCCAGCAAAAGATTGAGGATGCGGATCGCCTCGCTGCTGACGGCGTCTTCGGATTCCGGCGCGGTCCAGCCCGCCACCACCACAACGCATTCGCCACGCTGCTGATTGCTGTCGGCCTCGACGAATGCCCGCAACTCGCTCAGCGGCAATCCCTTGAGTGTTTCAAAGGTCTTGGTGATTTCACGAGCGAGCAATGCAGGACGATCAGCGCCGAACACCGCCTCCATATCCTGCAGGCATTCCAGAATGCGATGCGGCGCCTCGTAGAAAATCAGCGTGCGCGGTTCTTCCTTGATCGCCTCCAGACGCGCCTTGCGCCCCACCGCCTTCGCAGGCAGAAAACCCTCGAAGATAAAGCGGTCGGACGGCAGACCGGCAGCCGACAACGCCGCGATCAACGCGCACGCACCTGGCACCGGCACCACATTGATCCCCGCAGCACGCGCCTGACGCACCAGGTGATAACCGGGATCGGAAATCAGCGGCGTACCGGCGTCGGAAATCAGCGCGACGTTGTCACCTGCCAGAAGACGGGTGATGAATCGACTGCCTTCGTCCCGCTCGTTGTGCTCATGACAGGCTGCCAGCGGCGTGGCAATGCCGAAATGCTGCATCAGGCGCTGGGAATGGCGCGTATCTTCGGCGGCGATCAGCGCCACCTCGCGCAGAATCTTCAACGCCCGGGCGCTGATGTCATCCAGGTTGCCAATGGGCGTCGCCACCACATAAAGCGAGCCCGCAGCGGAATTCAAAGGACCTGGAGCAGTCAAAGCGCACACCTCATGATCGGTAAAAGCCGCCATTGTAGCGCGTCGCGCGCCGGACGAAGCGTCCGGGCCTGACAAGGTTTGTCGCACCATTGTGAGGCTGCGCACTCTTTGTATCAGCTAAATTGACGGTTTCACGCCAGTAACATCGCGCCCCGGCCAGTGCTTGGGTACAATTCGACGCTAATTTGATCGAGTATCAGGAACACTTACATGATCGCTTGCCTGCGGCTGTTCACTGCCCTCTGCCTCGCTGCCTTGCTGGCGGCCTGCGCCAGCTCCCCTTCTTCCAGCCTTGGCGAACTTCCACGGACCCCGGATGCCACCATCGAGCAACTGCTCGAACAGGCCACTCAGGCCAAGTCGCCGGACAAGGCTGCGCTGCTGCGCCTGAGTGCGGCAGACATGGCTTACCGCCAGGGCAATGCCGGACAGTCCGCGCAAATCCTGCAACAGGTGCCGATGGAACAACTCCAGCCAGGCCAGCAGGCATTCGCCAGCACGCTGTCTGCTGAACTGGCCATGACCCGCAACCAGCCGAAAGCCGCGCTGACCGCCTTGAGCCATCCAAGCCTGCAACGACTGAGCGAAATGTCGGTACCGCTGCAAGTTCGCGCCGGCACCGTTCACGCCCGCGCCCTTGAAGCCGACGGCCAAACCCTGGCGGCCGCCCGCGAGCGCATCTTCATCGCGCCGATGCTGGAAGGCGAAGCCGCCAGCAAGAACCACGAAGCGATCTGGACCCTGATTGCGTCGCTGCCGGCCGATCAGCTGCAAGCGAACACCACCGATGACCTCGGTGGCTGGATGAGCCTGGCCCTGGCGGTAAAAACCGCCGGAACACTGGAACAGCAGCAAGCAGCCATCGACAACTGGCGCAACCAGCATTCGAAGCACCCGGCCGCGATCAATCTGCCGCTGCCTCTGACCAAACTCAAGGAACTGGCCAGCCAGCCCCTGAGCAAGATCGCCCTGCTGCTGCCGCAGGACGGCCAGTTGGCCTCGGTCGGCAGGGCCCTGCGTGACGGTTTCATGGCCGCGCACTATCAGGCTCAGCAAGCCGGCCAGAAACCACCGGCCATCGAGTTCTATGACAGCTCGAAACTGACCAACCTTGACGAGTTCTACCGCAAGGCCCAGGCCGAAGGCGTGCAACTGGTCGTCGGCCCGCTGGAAAAGCCGCTGGTCAAACAGTTGAGCACTCGTCCGCAACTGCCGATTACCACCCTCGCCCTGAACTACAGCGAAGGCGATCAAGGCCCGGCACAGCTGTTCCAGTTCGGTCTGGCCGCTGAAGACGAGGCCCGCGAAGTCTCCCGCCGCGCCCGCGCCGACGGCCTGCACCGCGCCGCCGTCATGGTGCCGAAAGGCGAATGGGGCGACCGTGTGCTGCGCGCCTTCAGCCAGGACTGGCAAGCCAACGGCGGCAGCATCGTCGCCACCGAGCGTGTCGATCAACCGGTGCAACTGGCCCAGCAGATCGCCGACATGTTCCAGTTGCGTCAGAGCGAAGCCCGCGCCAAGAGCCTGCAGAATGCCGTCGGCACTAACGTTGCGGCCCAGCCTTCGCGTCGCCAGGACATCGAATTCATCTTTCTCGCCGCCACACCGCAACAGGCACAGCAGATCAAGCCGACCCTGAACTTCCAGTACGCCGGTGACGTGCCGGTCTACGCGACCTCCCACGTATTCAGCGCCAGCGGTGACATCAATCAGTACAACGACATGAACGGTGTGCGCTTCTGCGAAACTCCGTGGCTGCTGGAAACCAGCGATCCACTGCGTCAGCAGGTCACCGCGCAATGGCCGCAAGCCGCCGGCAGCCTGGGTCGCCTGTATGCAATGGGCGTCGACGCCTATCGCCTGGCACCCCGCCTAGATCAATTGAAGGCACTGCCGGACAGCCGCATCGAAGGTCAATCGGGCAGCCTGAGCATGACCCAGTCCCAGCGCGTTGTGCGTCAGTTGCCATGGGCACAGTTCGTCAGCGGTCAGATCCAGCGCCTGCCGGACACTCCACGCTGATGCCCGACAGCTCACACCTGCAAAGCGGCAAGGATGCCGAGCGCCAGGCGCTCGAGCATCTGCAACACCAGGGTCTGCGCCTGCTGGCGCAGAACTGGTTATGCAAACGCGGTGAGCTTGATCTGGTCATGCTTGATGGCGATACAGTAGTATTCGTCGAAGTCCGTTACCGAAAGAACACTCAATGGGGTGGCGCACTCGACAGCATCGATGGGCGCAAACGGCAGAAACTGATTTTCGCCGCACAGTATTTTCTTCAGCGCGAGTCGCGTTGGGCCAATTCCCCCTGCCGCTTCGACGTGGTGGCCATCGACAGCCACCAAGGTCAGCTGAACTGGTTGCAGAATGCGTTCGACAGTTGACCGCCTGCTCCGCCCCGGACACTTTCACTCAATATTTTTGCTCTTTGCTTTGCGGGCTGCACATTCACGTGCCGGACAGCCGCGCTAATTAAGGTCACACAGATGGACATGCAATCCCGAATTCGCCAGCTTTTCCAGGCCAGCATCGACACCAAGCAACAGGCGATGGACGTACTTGCACCGCACATCGAGCAAGCCAGCCAGGTGATGGTCAACGCCCTGCTCAACGAGGGGAAAATGCTCTCGTGCGGCAACGGCGGCTCGGCTGGCGATGCCCAGCACTTCTCCTCGGAACTGCTCAACCGTTTCGAGCGCGAGCGCCCCAGCCTGCCGGCGATCGCGCTGACCACCGACAGCTCGACCATCACTTCGATCGCCAACGACTACAGCTACAACGAAGTGTTCTCCAAGCAGATCCGCGCACTCGGCCAGCCGGGGGACGTGTTGCTGGCGATTTCGACCAGCGGCAACTCGGCGAACATTATTCAGGCGATCCAGGCCGCACATGATCGCGAAATGATTGTCGTAGCATTGACCGGACGCGATGGCGGTGGCATGGCTTCGCTACTGCTGCCCGAAGACGTCGAGATTCGCGTACCGGCCAACGTCACCGCACGTATTCAGGAAGTCCACTTGCTGGCGATCCATTGCCTTTGCGATCTGATCGACAGCCAACTGTTCGGGAGTGAAGAATGACCCCTAATCGCCTTGGCCTTTTGGCCTTGACCCTGTGCCTCGGTATCAGCGGCTGCACCTCGGTGGTGAATGCCAGCCGTGAAGCGCCGATCGAAGACGACCGCGGCACCCGCACTTTCGGCAGCAAGATCGATGACTCGCTGATCGAAACCAAAGTTGGCGTTAACGTGGCCAAGGCCGATCCAGCCCTCGACAACGACTCGCACATCGTCGTCACCAGCTTCAACGGCGTCGTGCTACTGGCCGGCCAGACCCCGCGCGCAGACCTCAAGGAGAAAGCCGAACAGGCCGCCGCCAACGTTCAGCGCGTGAAGAAAGTCCACAACGAACTGCAAGTGCTGCAACCCTCCTCGCTACTGGCCCGCCAGAACGACGCCTGGCTGACCACCAAGATCAAGACCCAGATGCTCACCGACGCCAGCATTCCCGGCTCGCGCATCAAGGTCGTGACCGAGAACGGCATCGTTTACCTGCTGGGCCTGCTGACCAGACAGGAAGCCGCCCAGGCGACCAATCTGGTGCAGGGCGTTTCCGGCGTGCAGAAGATTGTGAAGCTGTTCGAATACATCGACTGACCCGCAAAATGCAGGCATAAAAAAGGCGATCCAACCGGATCGCCTTTTTTATTACTTCACCACTTTAAGACTTGGCCGGCCGCTTGGGCGCGGCGGCTCGCTGTCCGGTGGCGGAACATCGTCATCCTGTTCGATCTCGTCTTCGTCATCCATCGGCGACTCCAGATCGAACACCATGCCCTGCCCGTTCTCCCGGGCATAGATCCCCAGAATTGCAGCAATCGGCACGTACAGGCTGTGCGGGACGCCGCCGAAGCGACCTTCGAAGGTCACCACGTCGTTGTCCATGTGCAAATGCCGCACGGCACTTGGCGAAATGTTCAGGACAATCTGCCCGTCACTGGCAAATCCCTGTGGCACCTGCACTGCCGGGTACTCGGAATTGACCAGCATGTGCGGGGTGCAATCGTTATCCACAATCCACTCGTAGAGCGCGCGGACCAGATAAGGTCGACTGGAGTTCATAGCGGCTCCTTAAGCCTTAGCGCATGTCGCGTTCGACACCAGACAGACTCGCCTGGAAAGCCTCACGCGCAAACTGACGCTCCATATAATCAAGCAGCGGCTTGGCCGGCCGCGGCAGTTCTATACCCAGAATCGGCAAACGCCAGAGTATTGGCAATAGGCAGCAATCCACCAGACTTTGTTCCTCGCTGAGGAAAAACGGCTTGTCGGCAAACAGCGGCGACACACCCGTCAGGCTTTCGCGTAATTCCTTGCGCGCCACGGCGCGAGCCGCTTCCTTGGTGCGCGAATCCAGAATCAGATCCACCAGACCACACCAGTCGCGCTGAATGCGATGAATCAGCAGACGGCTGTTGGCACGCGCCACCGGGTACACAGGCATCAATGGCGGATGCGGGTAACGCTCATCCAGATACTCCATCACCACGGTCGACTCCCACAATGCCAGGTCACGATCGACCAGCGTGGGCAGACTGCCGTAAGGGTTCACTTCAATCAGTTTAGGCGGCTGACGACCAGCCTCCACAAAAATGATTTCGGCGCTGACACCCTTCTCTGCAAGCACGATGCGCACTCGGTGGGAATAGTGGTCGGCGGGGTCGGAGTAACAGGCCAACCGATTGGTCACGCCCATGGCGATCCTCCTCGCTTGTTGAAATAGTCGGAGCCGGAAAAACGCGCGCGCCCAGAGGGCGCCTCCCGCAACGGCTGGCGAACCAGACGTTGCGCTTCAGAGGCGCCCTTGGGCGCGCGCGATTAACAGCAATTGCTTGAAGCGTTATCAGTGCACGTCTTTCCAGTATTCACGCTTGAGCAGGTAGGCGAACACAAAGAAGAACGCCAGGTACAGCAAGACATAAGTACCGATGCGCTGATGTTGCAGCTTAACCGGGTTAGCCGAGTAAGCCAGGAAGGTTACCAGATTCTTGACCTTCTCATCGAACTGCTCTTCGTTGAGGGTTCCGGTTTTCGGCACGATGGTTAACTGATCACACGCTTCATGAGTCAGAGGCGTGCCGGTCAGCGGGTCATATTGTTTCTTGCCGTCTTCGACGATCTGTACCTGCTTGCAACCCACGACCTGCCGGCCTTGCAGGCCGACCAGCACGTTAGGCATGCCGACGTTCGGGAAGACCTTGTTGTTCACGCCCCACGGACGCGCAGGATCTTCGTAGAACGACTTGAGGTAACCGTAGAGCCAGTCGGTGCCACGGACACGAGCCACCAGCGTCAGGTCCGGCGGCGCTGCACCGAACCAGGTCTTGGCGTCAGCCGGCTGCATGCCGATGTTCATGTGATCACCGATCTTGGCGCCGGTGAACACCAGTTTTTCCAGCATCAGTTCGTGCGGAATGCCGAGGTCATCGGCCACACGCTCGTAACGCTGGAACTTGGCACTGTGGCAACCCATGCAATAGTTGGCGAAGGTGCGGGCACCATCCTGCAGGGCAGCCTTGTCAGAAACGTCGATGTCGACCTTTTCCAGTTCCGGACCGCCGTGTTCGGCCGCGAAAGACAGCACTGGCAGAGCAGCAAAAATCAGAGCACAAAATAACTTTTTCATCAGCCAGTCACCCTTTCCGGAACCGGTTTGGTCTTCTCGAGCCTGGTGTAGAACGGCATCAGAATGAAGTAAGCGAAGTACAGGAAGGTGCAGACCTGCGACAGCAGCGTACGGCCTGGCGTCGGGGCCAGAACGCCCAGAATGCCGAGAATCACGAACGAAATGCAGAACACCACCAGCCAGATCTTGCTCATCCAGCCTTTGTAGCGCATCGACTTGACCGGGCTGCGGTCGAGCCACGGCAGGACGAACAGCACCGCAATCGCCGCCCCCATGGCGATAACGCCCATGAGCTTGTCAGGGACCGCACGCAGGATCGCGTAGAACGGTGTGAAGTACCAGACCGGCGCAATGTGCTCAGGAGTCTTGAACGGGTTGGCTTGCTCGAAGTTAGGCTTTTCGAGGAAGTATCCGCCCATTTCCGGGAAGAAGAACACAATGAAGCAGAAGATAAACAGGAACACCACCACACCGACGATATCTTTCACGGTGTAGTACGGGTGGAAAGCGATACCGTCCAGCGGCACACCGTTTTCGTCTTTGTGCTTCTTGATGTCCACGCCGTCCGGGTTGTTCGAGCCGACTTCGTGCAACGCCAGGATGTGCAGCACCACCAGACCGAGAATCACGATCGGCAGCGCGACCACGTGCAGGGCGAAGAAGCGGTTCAGGGTGATCCCGGAAATCAGGTAGTCACCACGAATCCATTGGGTCAGGTCGTTGCCGATGACCGGGATCGCACCGAACAGCGAGATGATCACCTGGGCGCCCCAGTAGGACATCTGACCCCACGGCAGCAGGTACCCCATGAAGGCTTCGGCCATCAGCGCCAGATAGATCAGCATGCCGAAGACCCACACCAGCTCACGCGGTTTCTGGTACGAACCGTAGAGCAGGCCACGGAACATGTGCAGATAGACCACGATGAAGAACGCCGAAGCGCCGGTGGAGTGCAGCAGGCGCAAGATCGAACCGTACTCGACGTCGCGCATGATGTATTCGACGGAAGCGAAGGCCTCTTCCGCCGATGGGGTGTAGCTCATGGTCAGCCAGACACCGGTGACGATCTGGTTGACCAGAACGAGCAGCGCCAGCGAGCCGAAGAAGTAGAAGAAGTTGAAGTTTTTTGGAGCGTAATACTTGCTGAGATGGTCTTCCCACATCTTGGTGGCGGGGAAGCGCGCATCAACCCAATCCATGAACTTGCTCATCACGCTTTCTCCGTATCGACGCCAATGACAATCAGGTCATCGGTCTCATAGGAATGCGGGGGTACTGGCAGGTTCAAAGGCGCAGGTTGCGACTTGTAGACGCGGCCAGCCAGATCGTAGTGAGAACCGTGGCAAGGGCAGAAATAACCGCCTACCCAGTCTTTGCCCAGATCTGCGGGTGCCACTTCGGGACGGAAGGTCGGTGAGCAACCCAGGTGAGTGCAGATCCCGATCAGCAGCAGGATTTCCGGCTTGATCGAACGCACTTCAGGGTCGACATAAGGGGGTTGCGTGGAGTTTTTGGAGGTCGGATCGGAGAGCTGGCCTTCGATCTTTTTGAGATTCCCCAGGATTTCCTCGGTACGGCGGACAATGAACACCGGCTGGCCGCGCCATTCAGCAATCATCTGCTGTCCTGGCTCGATTTTGCTGACATTCACTTTCACCGGTGCCCCGGCGGCTTTCGCCTTGGCACTGGGAAACCATGACCCCACGAACGGGACCGCAGCCCCCACCGCTCCTGCAGCACCCACCACGGATGTGGCTGCTACCAAGAAGCGACGCCGGCCTGCATTCACGCCGTCATTGCTCATTCAGTCCTCTCCCATCAGCTTTGTGGCCTGTTAAATCAGGCGTCTACTAAATTGAAACTATGTACTTATAAAAATTTTGCCGAATGGTAATGAAAACCCCCAATTCTGACAAGGTAATTACCCGGAGGGCTGGCCCTCAAGCCTTGTAGTATAGGGGGTCTACGAATGTGGCAAGTTGTCACAGCGCAATTATTCAAGAAATCGCACGCATAAAAAAACGCCCGGTTCCGTGAGGAATCGGGCGTTCTTTTTGAACGTGGAAGCGAAATTAACGCTTCGAGTACTGCGGACGCTTACGCGCTTTACGCAGACCAACTTTCTTACGTTCAACTTCACGGGCGTCGCGGGTAACGAAGCCAGCTTTGCGCAGAGCGCTGCGCAGGGTTTCGTCGTAGTCCATCAGAGCGCGAGTGATGCCGTGGCGGATTGCGCCAGCCTGACCACTTACACCACCACCGATGACGGTGACGTAGATGTCGAATTTCTCGACAGTCTCAGTCAGTTCCAGCGGCTGACGAACTACCATGCGGGCAGTTTCGCGACCGAAGAACGTGTCCAGGGAGCGGTTGTTGATGGAGATGTTACCAGTACCCGGACGCAGGAAAACGCGTGCGGTTGCGGTCTTGCGACGGCCAGTGCCGTAATTTTGAGTCGCCGACATAATGAACTATTCCGTTAAATCTTCAGTTCTTGGGGCTGCTGAGCAGTATGAGGGTGTGCAGCGCCCGCATAGACTTTCAGCTTACGGTACATGTCGCGACCCAGCGGGTTTTTAGGCAGCATGCCTTTAACCGCGGTCTCGATCACGCGCTCAGGGGCCTTGGCGATCAGTTTTTCAAAGTTGATCGACTTGATACCGCCCGGGAAACCGGAGTGGGAGTAGTACATTTTGTCAGTGGTTTTAGCGCCGGTAACACGGATCTGCTCGGCGTTGATCACGACGATGTAGTCGCCGGTGTCAACGTGAGGAGTGTACTCAGGCTTGTGCTTGCCACGCAGACGGCTCGCGATTTCGGTGGCCAGACGACCCAGGGTCTGACCAGCAGCGTCGACGACAAACCAGTCGCGCTTTACTGTTTCCGGTTTAGCAGTAAAAGTTTTCATTCTTTATAGCCTCAGGGGCCGCCTGTAAATAAGACGGCGGATCTTACTGAATAGTGCGTACTTTGACAAGTCAAAGGCAGCCGGATACAGACGCTTTCGGGGGCTCGGGTCGGCGCGTCCGTTCAACGGCAAGATTCTTCGGCGGCGGGGCATCACTTCCACTGCAGAAAGAGGTCGGCAATTATGCAGATTGCGAAAAAAATTTCAACCTGCTTTTATGCTTGTTTTGCCCAAGGAGCACCCGATGGACTATCGCCAGCTAGGCCGTACCGACCTTAACGTGAGTGCAATCTGCCTCGGCACCATGACCTGGGGCGAGCAAAACACTGAAGCTGAAGCCTTCGCCCAGATCGAACGGGCAAAAGAGGCCGGGATCAATTTCCTCGACACCGCCGAGATGTACCCGGTGCCACCGAAAGCCGAAACCTACGCCACCACCGAGCGCTATATCGGCAATTACTTCAAGAGCCGCGGCGATCGCGCCGACTGGATCCTCGCCAGCAAGATCGCCGGCCCCGGCAACACCATCGACTACATCCGCGACAAGAACCTGCGCCACAACCGCCAGCACATCACCGAGGCCGTGGACGCCAGCCTCCAGCGCCTGCAGACCGACTACATCGATCTCTACCAGTTGCACTGGCCGGAGCGCAGCACCAACTTTTTCGGACAGCTGGGCTACAAACACCAGACCGAAGCCAACCTGACGCCGCTTGAAGACACCCTCGAAGCACTCGATGAGCAAGTGAAGGCGGGCAAGATCCGTCACATCGGTCTGTCCAACGAGACCCCGTGGGGCACCATGCGTTTTCTCGCCCTGGCCGAAGCCCGTGGCTGGCCTCGCGCAGTGTCGATCCAGAACCCGTACAACCTGCTCAATCGCAGTTTCGAGATCGGTCTGGCGGAAATCGCCATCCGCGAACAATGCGGCCTGCTCGCCTATTCGCCGCTGGCGTTCGGTTTCCTGTCGGGCAAGTACGAAGGCGGGGCGCGTCCACCGAAAGGCCGCCTGAGCCTCTACAGCCGCTTCAGTCGCTACTTCAACCCGCAATCGGAAGCGGCGTGCAGCCGTTATGTGGCACTGGCCCGTGAACACGGCCTGGATCCGGCGCAAATGGCCCTGGCGTTTGTGAACCAGCAACCGTTCGTCACCAGCAACATCATCGGGGCGACGACGCTGGAGCAACTGGACAGCAACATTGCCAGTTACGAGCTGAAACTGTCGAAGGAAGTGCTGGAAGGAATCGAAGCGATTCACAAGGATCACCCGAATCCGGCGCCGTAATCCAGGACGATGATCGTTCCCACCCGCGTGGGAACGATCACGCTGCATTACAGCGACCGCGCAATGATCTCCTTCATGATTTCATTGGTGCCCGCATAGATCCGCTGCACCCGCGCATCCGCCCAGGCCCGGGCCACCGGGTATTCCCACATGAAACCGTAGCCACCATGCAGTTGCACGCACTCATCGAGCACCTTGCATTGCAGATCGGTTCCCCAATACTTCGCCATCGCCGCTGTCGGCACGTCGAGTTTGCCTTGCAGGTGCAGCTCCAGGCACCGATCGACGAACACCCGGCCGATCTGTATCTCGGTGGCCATTTCCGCCAGTTTGAAGCGGGTATTCTGGAAGTCGGCAATCGACTTGCCGAACGCCTTGCGCTCGCGGGTGTAATCCAGCGTCCACTGCAGCGCCGCCTCGGCTGAAGCCAGACCGCCAATCGCCACGGTCAAACGTTCCTGCGGCAGCTCCTGCATCAGATAGGCAAATCCCGCCCCGGCCTGACCCAAGAGGTTTTCCTTCGGTACGCGCACGTCCTGGAAGAACAATTCCGACGTGTCCTGCGCCTTCATTCCGACCTTCTCCAGGCGTTTGCCCTTGTCGAAGCCCGGCGTGTTCGCCTCCACCAGAAACAGGCTGGTGCCTTTGGCGCCAGCTTTGGGATCGGTCTTGGCGACGACGATCACCAGATCCGCCAGGAAGCCATTGGTGATAAAAGTTTTCGAACCGTTGATCACATAGTCGTCGCCATCCAGCACCGCCGTGGTCTTGACCCCTTGCAGGTCGGAACCGGCGCCCGGTTCGGTCATGGCGATCGCGGTGACCATCTCTCCGGAGACCAGTTTCGGCAGGTATTTCTGCTTCAGCGCCTCACTGCCGTAATGCAGGATGTACGGTGCAACGATGTCCGAATGCAGCGAGAAACCGATGCCGGTCAGACCCAACCGCCCCACTTCCTCGATGACCACCGCACTGTAGAGAAAGTCCGCCCCCAGCCCGCCATATTCCTCCGGTAAATGCGAGCAGAGCATCCCCGCCTCCCCCGCCTTGTTCCACAGTTTGCGGTCGATGTAGCCTTGCTTTTCCCATTGCCCGTGAAACGGCACGGCCTCTTTTTCGAGGAATGTTCGTACGCTGTCGCGGAACAATTCGTGCTCGGAGCTGAACAAGGTTCTGGGAATCATGCGTCACCTTTTCTTTATTGTTGGAGGGATCAGACCTTCAGAGACTAAGCCTCGCTTCCGATACAGGACACTGGACACATCCGACAAAAAATAAGACGATCCAGCCGTCTGGTGACCACTTTCCCTTATAAAAACAAAAGTTGAATTATGTCCAAGCAAGTCTCCACGCCCTTGCGGCGCGTCAGCATCCTGGCGATCGACCGGGTTTTCGCTTCCACCCTCATGCAAGCCAAGGATTTCTTCCATCTGGCCAGCCTGCGTTACGGCAAACAACTGGGCCACGGCCTGACTCCGGCGTTCGAAACCCGCCTGGTCAGCCCCGACGGCAAACCGGTGAACAGCTTCAGTGACGTGATCATGCCGGTGGACGGCGGCCTGGAAAACGCCGACGTCATCATCCTCCCGGCCTTCTGGGACGATTTCGATACGCTGTGCCAGCGTTATCCACAGATCCTGCCGTGGCTACGCGAACAGCATGCCCGGGGCGCCGTGCTCTGCGGCGAGGCCACCGGGGTGTTCTGGCTCGCCGAGGCCGGATTGCTCAACGGCAAGGAAGCGACCACCTACTGGCGCTTCTTCAATGCCTTCGCCGAGCGTTTTCCGCAGGTCTATCTCAATCAGGACAAGCACCTGACCGACGCCGACAACCTGTATTGCGCCGGCGGTACCACCTCCGCCTGCGATCTCTACATTTATCTGATCGAACGCTTCTGCGGCGCCAACGTGGCCCAGGCGGTGGCCCGCGACATTCTCTATGAAGTGCAGCGCAGCTACGCCCCGGGACGCATCGGCTTCGGCGGCCAGAAGCTGCACCAGGACGTGATCATCCTGCAGATTCAGCACTGGCTCGAAGAGCATTTCGCCGACAAGTTCCGCTTCGAAGACGTGGCCCGCGAGCACGGCATGAGCATCCGCAACTTCATGCGCCGCTTCCAGACGGCCACCGGCGACAAGCCGCTGCACTATCTGCAACGGCTGCGCATCGAGACTGCCAAGGGCTTGCTCTCCGGCAGTCGCAAGAGCATCAAGACCATCAGCTACGAAGTCGGCTACGACGATGCGAGCTTCTTCGCACGCCTGTTCCGCCAGCACACCGAACTGTCGCCGAACCAGTACCGGCAGCAGTTCCAGCAAGCTGCCTGACGATCCGACCAGTGTCTAGTCCTGAAATAGGTTTACACCTGTTTCACCCCAACGCCCGATGCATCGCATCGGGCGTTTTGTATTTCAACGACAGATGCGGACGCTCACGGTTGTAGATCAAGACCGACTCACTCACCA
>NZ_BQHI01000040.1 GCF_021603585.1 Pseudomonas sputi
CACCAGTGATTGCGTTGGTCAGTGGCGCATGACCGGTCAACACGTCGTTCGGCGCGGTGGTGGTGACGGTGCCGCTGGTTTTGCCCACTTCGATGGTGATCGACTGACCGTTGGCCAGGGTCACGGTCACTGGCGAGCCAGTTACAGGCGCGCCGACGGTGGCGGTGTAAACAACGTTGCCACCTTCGGCCGCTGTCGCGGACGCGGTCAGCTTCACAGTAGTGGTGTCGATGGTGTCGGTGACGCTGGTCACCGCTGGTGTGGTGCTGGTCACCAGGTTTTCGAAGTTACCGCCGGTGGCGTTAGTGATCGTGGCCTGCACGTTGCCGGCGTCTTTGTAGACGTCATCGGCTGGCGCAGGAACGGTTACGGTGCCGGTGGTTTTACCGGCCTCGATGGTGATCACGGCGCCGTTGCTCAAGGTCACGGTTACCGGAGTGCTCGCAGCGTTGGTCAAAGTCGCGGTGTAGGTGATCGAACCACCCTCGGCGACCGAATTGGTAGCGCTGAGGGACAGATTGGTCGTGTCGACGGTGTCGGTCACGGTGGTGCTGACCGGCGTCTTGTCGGCCACCAGATTTTCGTAGTTGCCGCCCGTCACGTTGGTGATCGCGTTGGTCAACGGCGCATGGCCGTTGAGCGCATCGTTCGGCGCGGTGGTGGTCACGGTGCCGGTGGTTTTACCCACTTCGATGGTGATGCTCTGGCCATTCGACAGGTTCACGGTCACTGGCGAGCCAGTCACCGGCGCGCCCACAGTCGCGGTGTAGGTGACAGTGCCGCCTTCAGCCGCCGACTCGGTCGCGGTCAGTTTGACCGTGGTGGTGTCGATGGTGTCAGTGACCTGGGTCACGGCAGGAACAGTGCTTGGTACCAGATTCTCGAAGTTGCCACCGGTGGCATTGGTGATCGTGGCCTGCACATTGCCGGCGTCTTTGTAGACGTCATCGGCCGGCGCAGGAACGGTCACGGTGCCGGTGGTTTTGCCCGCTTCGATGGTGATCACGGCGCCGTTGGACAAGGTCACGGTTACTGGCGAGCCAGCGGCGTTGGTCAGTGTCGCGGTGTAGATGATCGAACCGCCCTCGGCAACCGAATTGGTGGCGCTGAGGGTCAGGTTGGTGGTGTCGACGGTGTCGGTGACGGTAGTCGAAACCGGGGTTTTATCAGCAACCAGATTTTCGTAGTTACCGCCGCTCACGCCGGTGATCGCGTTGGTCAGTGGCGCATGACCGGTCAACACGTCGTTCGGCGCGGTGGTGGTGACAGTGCCAGAGGTCTTGCCGACTTCGATGGTGATCGACTGACCATTGGCCAAGGTCACAGTCACAGGCGACCCGGTCACTGGCGCGCCAACAGTCGCGGTGTAAGTGACGGTGCCACCTTCAGCGGCCGTTTCGGAAGCGGTCAGCTTCACGGTCGTCGTGTCGATGGTGTCGGTGACTTCCGTTACTGCTGGAACAGTGCTCGGAACCAGGTTCTCGAAGTTGCCACCGGTTGCATCCTTGATGGTCACTTCGACTTTACCGGCGTCCTTGTAGACGTCATCGGCAGGTGCTGGAACGGTCACGGTGCCGGTGGTTTTACCGGCTTCGATGGTGATGATTGCGCCGTTCGACAGGGTCACGGTCAGCGGGGTGCCGGCAGGGTTGGTCAAGGTCGCGGTATAGGTGATCGAGCCACCTTCGGCCACGGTGCCCGTCGCGGTCAGCGACAGATTGGTGGTGTCGACGGTGTCGGTCACGGTAGTGCTGACCGGCGTCTTGTCGGCCACCAGACTCTCGTAGTTACCGCCGCTCACGCCGGTGATCGCGTTGGTCAGTGGCGCATGACCGTTGAGCGCATCGTTTGGCGCAGTGGTGGTGACGGTGCCGGTGGTCTTGCCCACCTCGATGGTGATCGATTGACCGTTGGACAGCGTCACGGTGACGGGCGAACCGGTTACAGGTGCACCCACGGTCGCGGTGTAGGTGACGGTGCCGCCTTCAGCTGCCGCTTCAGTCGCGGTCAGTTTCACCGTGGTGGTGTCGATGGTGTCGGTGACTTCGGTCACGGCCGGAACCGTGCTTGGCACCAGATTCTCGAAGTTGCCACCGGTGGCGGTCGAAATGGTCGTTTCGACTTTGCCGGCGTCCTTGTAGACGTCATCCTTCGGTGCATCGACGGTCACGGTGCCGGAGGTTTTGCCGGCCTCGATGGTGATCACGGCGCCGTTGCTCAACGTTACGGTCACCGGGGTGCCGGCGGCGTTGGTCAGGGTCGCGGTGTAGGTGATCTGGCCACCTTCGTTGACTTCCGGCGTGGCGCTCAGGGTCAGGTTGGTGGTGTCGACGGTGTCGGTCACGGTGGTGCTGACCGGGGTCTTGTCGGCCACAAGATTTTCGTAGTTACCGCCGCTCACACCGGTGATCGCGTTGGTCAACGGCGCATGGCCGTTGAGCGCATCGTTCGGCGCGGTGGTGGTCACTGTGCCGGTGGTTTTACCCACTTCGATGGTGATGCTCTGGCCATTCGACAGGTTCACGGTCACTGGCGAGCCAGTCACCGGCGCGCCCACAGTCGCGGTGTAGGTGACAGTGCCGCCTTCAGCCGCCGAATCGGTCGCGGTGAGTTTGACCGTGGTGGTGTCGATGGTGTCGGTGACGTTGGTCACGGCTGGAACGGTGCTCGGCACCAGGTTCTCAAAGCCACCGCCAGTGGCGGTCGAAATGGTTACCTCGACTTTGCCCGCATCTTTGTAAACGTCGTCCTTCGGCGCATCGACGGTCACGGTGCCGGTGGTTTTGCCGGCCTCGATGGTGATGACAGCGCCGTTCGACAGGGTCACGGTCACCGGCGTACCCGCCGGGTTGGTCAGGGTCGCGGTGTAAGTGATCGAACCGCCCTCGGCCACCGAATCGGTGGCCGTCAGGTTCAGGTTGGTCGTGTCGACGGTGTCCGAAACCGAGGTATTTGCCGGTTTGCTGTCGACCGCCAGATTTTCGTAGTTGCCACCGGTGGCTTTGTCGATGGTCACGCTCAGCGAGCTGCCGCCCGCCAGCGGGCTGTTCGGTGCGACGAAGTTCACGGTGCCGGTGGTCTCGCCGACGGCGATGGTGATGGTCTGGCCGTTGGACAGGGTCACGACGACCGGCGAACCGGTCACTGGCGCCGTCACAGTCGCGGTGTAGACCACGGTTTCGCCTTCGGCGACGTTGGCGGTGGCGGTCAGCGAGACGGTGGACGTGTCGATGGTGTCATTGACGGTGGTGACCGCCGGAGCGGTGCTGGTGACCAGGTTTTCGAAGTTACCACCGGTGGTGTTCGAAATGGTCGTCTCGACTTTGCCGGCGTCCTTGTAGACGTCGTCCTTCGGTGCATCGACGGTCACGGTGCCGGAGGTTTTGCCGGCCTCGATGGTGATCACGGCGCCGTTGCTCAACGTTACGGTCACCGGGGTGCCGGCGGCGTTGGTCAGGGTCGCGGTGTAGGTGATCTGGCCACCTTCGTTGACGTCCGGCGTGGCGCTCAGGGTCAGGTTGGTGGTGTCGACGGTGTCGGTCACGGTGGTGCTGACCGGCGTTTTGTCGGCTACGAGGTTTTCGTAGTTGCCGCCAGACACGCCCGTGATCGAGTTGGTCAGCGGGGTGTGACCGTTCAACGCGTCGTTCGGCGCAGTAGTAGTGATAGTGCCGGTAGTTATGCCGACCTCGATGGTGATCGACTGACCGTTGGCCAGGGTCACGGTCACAGGCGAGCCGGTGACTGGCGCGCCAACGGTGGCGGTGTAAGTGACGGTGCCGCCTTCAGCGGCTGACTCGGTCGCGGTCAGTTTGACCGTGGTGGTGTCGATTGTGTCAGTCACTTCGGTAACGGCCGGAACAGTGCTCGGCACCAGGTTTTCGAAGTTGCCACCGGTTGCATCCTTGATGGTGACTTCGACTTTGCCGGCGTCTTTGTAAACGTCATCGGCAGGCGCCGGAACGGTCACGGTGCCGGTAGTTTTGCCAGCTTCGATGGTGATGACGGAGCCGTTGCTCAACGTCACGGTCACCGGGGTGCCAGCCGGGTTGGTCAGGGTCGCGGTGTAGGTGATCGAGCCACCTTCGGCCACGGTGCCGGTCGCAGTCAGCGTCAGGTCGGTGGTGTCGACGGTGTCGGTCACTTCGGTGACGGCCGGAACAGTGCTTGGCACCAGATTCTCGAAGTTGCCACCGGTTGCATCCTTGATGGTCACTTCGACTTTGCCGGCGTCTTTGTAAACGTCATCGGCAGGTGCCGGAACGGTCACGGTGCCAGTGGTTTTGCCGGCTTCGATGGTGATGACGGAGCCATTGCTCAGGGTCACGGTCACTGGCGTGCCAGCCGGATGGGTCAGGGTGGCGGTGTAAACGATGGAGCCGCCTTCGGCCACGGAACCTGTCGCGTTGAGGGTCAGGTTGGTGGTGTCGACGGTGTCGGTGACAGTGGTGCTGACCGGGGTTTTGTCGGCCACGAGGTTTTCGTAGTTGCCGCCGCTCACACCGGTGATCGAGTTGGTCAGCGGTGCATGGCCGGCCAGTACGTCATTCGGTGCGGTGGTGGTGACGGTGCCGCTGGTTTTGCCGACTTCGATGGTGATCGACTGACCATTGGCCAGGGTCACAACCACAGGCGAGCCGGTTACCGGGGCGCCCACCGTCGCGGTGTAAGTAACGGTCCCGCCTTCAGCAGCCGATTCGGTCGCGGCCAGTTTGACGGTCGAAGTGTCGATGGTGTCGGTGACCTGGGTCACGGCCGGCACAGTGCTTGGCACCAGGTTTTCGAAGTTGCCGCCGGTTGCGCCGGTAATGGTCGCTTCGACTTTGCCGGCATCCTTGTAGACGTCATCGGCCGGGGCCGGAACGGTCACGGTGCCGGTGGTCTTGCCGGCTTCGATGGTGATGACTGCACCGTTCGACAGGGTCACGGTGACCGGAGTGCCGGCCGGATTGGTCAGGGTCGCGGTGTAGATGATCGAGCCGCCCTCGGCCACGGCATCGGTAGCGCTCAGGGTCAGGTTGGTGGTGTCGACTGTGTCGGTGACGGTGGTCGAAACCGGAGTCTTGTCGGCGACCAGATTTTCGTAGTTGCCGCCGCTCACGCCGGTGATCGCGTTGGTCAGCGGTGCGTTGCCGGCCAATGCGTCATTCGGTGCGGTGGTGGTCACCGTGCCGGTGGTCTTGCCCACTTCAATCGTGATGCTCTGGCCGTTAGCCAGGGTCACGGTGACCGGCGAGCCAGTCACTGGTGCGCCGACGGTGGCGGTGTAAGTAACGGTGCCACCTTCGGCCGCCGACTCGGTCGCGGTCAGTTTGACCGTGGTGGTGTCGACGGTATCGGTCACGTCGGTGACAGCGGGAACAGTGCTTGGCACCAGATTCTCGAAGTTGCCGCCGGTGGCGTCCTTGATGGTCACTTCGACTTTGCCGGCGTCTTTATAGACGTCATCGGCAGGCGCCGGAACGGTCACGGTGCCCGTGGTTTTACCGGCCTCGATGGTGATGACCGAGCCATTGCTCAAGGTCACAGTCACTGGGGTGCCGGCCGGATTGGTCAGGGACGCGGTGTAGGTGATCGAGCCACCTTCGGCCACGGTGCCGGTCGCAGTCAGCGTCAGGTCGGTGGTGTCGACGGTGTCGGTCACGGTGGTGCTGACCGGGGTTTTGTCAGCCACGAGGTTTTCGTAGTTGCCGCCGCTCACGCCGGTGATCGCGTTGGTCAGCGGGACGTTGCCGGCCAATGCGTCGTTCGGTGCGGTGGTGGTCACCGTGCCGGTGGTTTTGCCGACTTCGATGGTGATCGATTGACCGTTGGCCAGCGCCACGGTGACCGGCGAGCCAGTCACTGGTGCGCCGACGGTGGCGGTATAAGTGACGGTGCCGCCTTCAGCTGCCGATTCGGTCGCGGTGAGTTTCACCGTGGTGGTGTCGACGGTATCGGTCACTTCGGTCACGGCCGGAACAGTGCTTGGCACCAGGTTCTCGAAGTTGCCGCCGGTGGCGTCCTTGATGGTGACTTCGACTTTTCCGGCGTCTTTGTAAACGTCATCGGCAGGCGCCGGGACGGTCACGGTGCCGGTGGTTTTGCCGGCTTCGATGGTGATGACGGAGCCATTGCTCAACGTCACGGTCACTGGCGTACCGGCCGGATTGGTCAGGGTCGCGGTGTAAACGATCGAACCGCCTTCGGCCACGGAACCGGTGGCGCTCAGCGACAGGTTGGTGGTGTCGATGGAGTCGGTGACGGTGGTGGTCGCTGGTGTCGTGTTCGGCACCAGATTCTCGAAGTTGCCGCCGGTGGCGCCGGTAATCGTGGTGCTGACGGTGCCGCCGTTGTTGTAAACGTCATTCGGTGCGGTCGGCACGTTGACGCTGCCGGTGGTTTGGCCGGCGCCGATGGTGATGGTCGAACCGTTCGACAGGGTGACGGTCACCGGCGTCTGGGCCGGGTTGGTCAGGGTTGCGGTGTAGGTAATCTGGCCACCTTCGACCACAGTGCCGGTGGCGGTAAGGGTCAGGTTGGTGGTGTCAACCGAATCGACAATGTTGGTCACGGCCGGCGTCGGGTTCGGCACCAGGTTTTCGAAGTTGCCGCCGGTGGCACCGGTGATGGTGGTGGTGACGGTGCTGCCGTTGTTGTAGACGTCATTCGGTGCGGTCGGCACGTTGACGGTGCCGGTGGTCTGGCCGGCGCCAATGGTGATGGTCGAACCGTTGGACAGGGTCACGGTCACCGGCGTCTGTGCCGGGTTGGTCAGCGTGGCGGTGTAGGTGATCTGACCGCCTTCGGTGACGCTGTTGCCCGCCGTCAGGGTGACGGTGGTGGTGTCGATGGTGTCGGTGACCTGGGTCGTGGCCGGGGTGGTCGGCGGGGTCACGGTGATGCCGTTGCCGCCGGTGGTGCCGGTGACCGTCACGTCGATCTGGGTCGGGTCGTTATAAACAGTGTCGTTGGGTGCCAGTGGCACGTTGACGGTGCCGGTGGTGGAACCGGCCGGAATCACGATCACCGCGCCGTTGGACAGGGTGATGGTCAGGTCGGTCAGCGGCGCTTGGGTCAGGGTCGCGGTGTACACCAGCACGCCGCCGGCTTCAGTGATGCTCGGCGTGGCGCTGAGGCTCAGGGTCGATTCGCGCAGGGCGTTGGCGGTGGTATCGGTGGTCTGGCCACCGGTGATGTTCTGCGCGGCCTGGCCGGCAGCGTTGATGCCCGCGGTCGGGAAGCCGATGGTCGGGTCGACACGGCCTGCAGTCGCATCGAGCATCACGAAGCTGTGACCGCCACCGGCGGCGCCGCCAGTCCCTGCGGCGCTCGGGCCGGCAGCGGTGGCTTCAAGGGCGGTGGTCGGGTCGACGCCAGCGGCGATGGCTTGTTGCAGTTCTTCTACCGACGGCGCGGCTTGCGCGGTGGCTTCGGCCAGGTCGGTGCTGGAATCCGGGGTATCGGCGCTCCACTGAGTGTCGCGGCCCAGATCGATCGTGCGGCCATCGGCCAGTTCCAGGGACACGGCGCCGGAAACGCCGGTATCGACCTGATCGCCGGCAAACAGCCGGTCGCCTTCAACGAGTACGCGACGGACGCCCTCTGGGGACACCACGAAAACCTGACCGACAATGCTTTTGACGATGGCAACAACACTGCTCATTGAAGACTCTCCGGGTGTCACGTTCAGTTGACTTCCATAGACCTGATGGCTGTCTGCGCCGATTCAGTCTGGACGTACTTTAAAAAAAGGTGAAACAAGCTTGACGCTACTATTCGTCAATATTTTGGCTAGATTCTTTCGCTATTAACTTTATGCCAAACTATTGACCTTCTGGGTGCCATCCTAAACAATCGTCCCAGTAATGTCACATTGATATTTATGCGGCGACCTGCCCTTCAGCGTGTGATCCAGTTCCGGTTTTAAACTTTCCGACATACGGTCATTCCGGTTGCCATCTTCCGACGCAGCTCAACAATTTGCTGTGATTCAAGACAAGAAGTTCTGGGAAATCTTTACCATGCGTTCGCATCTGCTCAAGGCTCTACCCTTCGCTCTCGCCGCCTCTTTCGTACAAGCACAATCCTTACCAGAAGCCATGCAGCAGGCGCTGGATGTCCATCCGGAAATCCAGGCAGGGGTCAACAGTCGGCTGGCCGCTGATTATCAGTTAAAGGCTGCAAAAGGTGGATACCTGCCCAAGGTCGATCTGCTGGGCGGTTATGGCCGTGAAGGCACCGACAGCGTGACCACCCGCGCCAATGGTGGCGGCAATCACTGGGAAACCCTGAATCGCAGCGAGTCAAGTTTGCGTCTGTCGCAAATGGTTTTTGACGGTTTTGCGACGTCCAGCGAAGTCGGGCGTCAACAAGCCACCGTCAACTCACGCGCCTATTCCTTGCTCGGCACTTCCGAGCGCACTGCGCTGACTGTGGCCCAGGTTTACCTGGACGTGCTGACCCGTCGCGAATTCGTGCGTCTGGCCGAAGAAAACCTCAAGAGCCACCAGCGTATCTACGACCAGATCCAGCTGCGCACGCAGCGCGGCGTCGGCAGCGGTGCCGACCTCGATCAGGCCGAAGCGCGGATGGCCCAGGCCCGCAACAACCTGATCACCGAGCAGACCAACCTCGCCGACTCGGAAACCAACTTCCTCAGCGCCGTCGGCCAGATGCCCGATCAACTGGAGCGTCCGGCGCCGTTCATGGCGATGATGCCGGCCAACCTGAATGAAGCCCGCCAGCAGATGCTGGAAAACAGCCCGATCCTGCGCTCGGCCGAGTCCGACATCGCTGCTGCCGAAAAGCAGTACGAGACCGCCAAGTCGACCTTCTACCCGCGCTTCGACGCCGAGCTGGGCCGCACTGCCGACAACGACCTCGACGGCCAGAACGGGCACAACAACGAATGGCAGGCCATGTTGCGCATGCGCTTCAACCTGTATTCGGGCGGCAGCAACAAGGCGGATCTGGAATCCAAGTCCTACCTGTCGAACCAGGCGCTGGACATCCGCAACAACGCCCTGCGTCAGTTGAATGAAGAACTGGGCCTGGCCTGGAACGCCCTGAACAACGCCAACGCCCAGGTGCCGATCGCTCAGCAGTACGTTGATCACAGCACTTCGGTGCGCACTGCTTACCAGCGCCAGTTCAGCCTCGGCGAACGCACCCTGCTGGATTTGCTCGACAGTGAAAACGAGTTGTTCACCGCCTCGCGGCGTCTGGCTGAAATCAAAAACATTCAGTTATTTACTCAGTACCGAATCAAGGCGACCATGGGCGAATTGCTCAAGAGCCAGGGAGTGGTCGCACCCTTGGCATCCGTTGTGCAGAACGACGTGAAGCCCAAGGTCCAGCTGCCTGGGATGAATTGAGTTGTCCCTTTTCAACTGCTAAAGAGTGTCGAGCGTGGAATCAGAAGTCAGTCGAGTTCATCTCAGTCATGATCCACGCGCGTTGCACGACGATCCGTTACTGGATGGTCTGCTCGCTCTTTGCATGCTCCACCAGAAACCTGCCAGCGCGGCGATGCTGACCACCGGCCTGCCGCTGCCCAAACAACGCCTGAGTGTCGAGCTGCTGCCCCGTGCGGCGGCGCGCGCCGGGCTGCAAGGGCGGGTGCTGCAGCGCAAGCTCGAAGAAATTCCGGCGATTGCCATGCCGGCGCTGCTGCTGCTCAAGGATGGCCGCAGTGCGGTCCTGCTCGGCTGGCAGGGCGAGAACGAAGCACGGGTGCTGCTCAGCGAAACCGACGGCGGCGAATCCCTGGTCAGCCGCGAGTTGCTGGCCGACGACTACACCGGCAAAGTGTTCTTCGCTCAGCCCCAGCACAAATTCGACGTCAACCACGGCACGCTGATCCCGCGTGCGCGCTCGTGGTTTCGCGACACCCTCAAGCGTTCGCGCTGGCTGTATGCCGATGCGATCGCCGCCAGTTTCCTGATCAACATCATCGCCATGGCCGCGCCGCTGTTCGTGATGAACGTCTACGACCGCGTGGTGCCGAACCAGGCCGAAGCGACCCTGTGGGTGCTCGCGCTGGGCATCACCGGCGCCTACCTGTTCGACCTGATCCTCAAGAGTCTGCGCAGCCTGTGCCTGGATCTGGCCGGCAAGAAAACCGACCTGATCATCTCCGCCACGCTGTTCGAACGCATCGTCGGCATGGCCATGAAATACCGCCCGGCACGGGTCGGCAGCTTTGCCCAGAACATCCACGAGTTCCAGAGCCTGCGCGACTTCCTCGCCTCGCTGACCCTGACCAGCCTGATCGACCTGCCGTTCACCCTCCTGATCTTCATTGTCATCGCGATACTCGGCGGGCATCTGGTGTGGATTCCGGTGCTGGCCTTTCCTATTGCGCTGCTGATCGGCTATGCGTTGCAGAAGCCGTTGGTGGCGACCATGGAGCGCACCATGGCGCTGGGCGCCGAGCGTCAGTCGAGCCTGATCGAAACCCTCGCCGGCCTCGACGCGGTGAAGGTCAACAACGCCGAAAGTGAACGCCAGTATCAGTGGGAGCAGACCATCGGCACCCTCAGCCGCCTCGAGTTGCGGGTGAAAATGCTCTCCGGCCTGGCGATGAACATCACCCTGCTGATCCAGCAACTGGCCGGGGTGATCATGATCGTCTTCGGCGTGTACCAGATCATCGCCGGCAACCTGAGCATGGGCGGCCTGATCGCCTGCTACATGCTCAGTGGCCGCGCCCTCAGCCCGCTGGCGTCGCTGTCCGGTCTGTTGACCCGTTACCAGCAGGCGCGGGTGACCATGACTTCGGTCGACCAGATGATGGAGTTGCCTCAGGAGCGCAATTTCGAAGAGCGCCCGCTGAGCCGCAAGGTCCTGCAAGGCGCCATCGAATGCCGCCAGCTCAGCTTCACCTACCCGGAACAACAGAACCCGGCGCTGAAGAACATCAACCTGGTAATCCGTCCCGGCGAGAAGATCGGCATCATCGGCCGCAGCGGTTCCGGCAAAAGTTCGCTGGCGAAATTGCTGGTCGGCCTCTATCAGCCGGACGACGGCGCGTTGCTGGTGGACGGTGTCGATATCCGCCAGATCGACGTCAGCGAGCTGCGCTACAACATCGGCTATGTGCCGCAGGATATCCAACTGCTGGCCGGCACCCTGCGCGACAACCTGATTTCCGGCGCCCGTTACGTCGAGGACGAGCTGGTGCTGCAGGCGGCTGAACTGGCGGGCGTCCACGAATTCGCCCGCCTGCACCCGCAGGGCTATGAGCTGCAAGTCGGCGAGCGCGGGCAGAACCTGTCCGGCGGTCAGCGCCAGAACGTCGCCCTGGCCCGGGCGCTGTTGCTCAACCCGCCGATCCTGTTGCTCGACGAACCGACCAGCGCCATGGACAACACCGGCGAAGAACGCCTCAAGCAGCGCCTCGCGGCGGTGGTGGAAAACAAGACCGTGGTCCTGGTGACGCACCGGGCATCGCTGCTGTCGCTGGTCGATCGCCTGCTGGTGGTCGACCGTGGGCAGATCCTCGCCGACGGCCCGAAAGCGGCCGTCATGGAAGCGTTGAAGAAGGGGCAGATCAGTGTTGCTTAAGTCGGGTTTCAAGGATTCGATCCGCCGCTACTTCAAAGGCTCGGCCTCGCTGCAGGGCCAGCCGCTGCCGGAGGTCAACAAGGCCTTGATCGAG
Source organism: Pseudomonas sputi (assembly GCF_021603585.1). Lineage (GTDB taxonomy): Bacteria > Pseudomonadota > Gammaproteobacteria > Pseudomonadales > Pseudomonadaceae > Aquipseudomonas > Aquipseudomonas sputi. The sequence goes on from NZ_BQHI01000040.1 coordinate 11,642, forward strand.
GACGCGCCGCGTGTGGTGCGACTGACGATCTGGGCAATCATCGGCTTCTTCGTGTTCCTGATGCTGTGGGCCAACTTCGCCGTCATCGACGAAGTGACCAAGGGTGACGGCAAGGCGATTCCCTCGTCGAAGATCCAGAAAATCCAGAACCTCGAGGGCGGGATCGTCTCCGAACTGTTCGTCAAGGAAGGCCAGATCGTCGAGGCCGGCGCACCGCTGGTACGGCTGGATGACACGCGATTCGCGTCCAACGTCGGCGAAACCGAAGCGGATCGCCTGTCGATGCTGCTGCGGGTCGAGCGCCTGAGCGCCGAGGTCGATGACCGGCCGCTGAATTTCCCCGAGGACGTGCTCAAAGCCGTGCCGGGTCAGGCCAAGAGTGAAGAATCGTTGTACATCAGCCGTCGTCAGCAACTGCACGACGAAATTGGTGGTTTGCAGGAACAACTGATCCAGCGCCAGCAAGAGCTGCGCGAGTTCACCTCAAAGCAGGCGCAGTACCGCCAGCAACTCGGCCTGCAACGCCAGGAAATCAACATGTCCGAGCCGCTGGTGGCCCAGGGCGCGGTGTCGCCGGTGGAAGTGCTGCGACTCAAGCGTGCCGAAGTGGAAACCCGTGGTCAGCTCGACGCCACCACCCTGGCGATCCCGCGCGCTGAATCGGCGATCAAGGAAGTCCAACGCAAGATCGACGAGACCCGCGGCAAATTCCGCAGCGAAGCCCTCACTCAGCTGAACGAGGCGCGCACTGACCTGAACAAGGCCCAGGCCACCGGCAAGGCCCTGGAAGACCGGGTCAGCCGGACGCTCGTCACCTCGCCGGTGCGGGGTATCGTCAACAAGATGCTGGTCAACACCATCGGCGGCGTGATCCAGCCGGGCAGCGACCTGCTGGAAATCGTGCCGCTGGATGACACCCTGCTGGTCGAAGCGAAGATTCGCCCGCAGGACATCGCGTTCCTGCATCCGGGCCAGGAAGCCACGGTGAAATTCACCGCGTATGACTACACCATCTACGGTGGCCTGAAGGCCAAACTGGAACAGATCGGCGCCGACACCATCACCGACGAAGACAAGAAAACCACCTACTACGTGATCAAGCTGCGCACCGAGCGCAGCCATCTCGGCACCGACGAGAAGCCATTGCTGATCATCCCGGGGATGGTGGCGTCGGTGGACATCATCACCGGCAAGAAGACCGTGCTGAGCTATTTGCTCAAGCCGATCATCCGCGCTCGGGCCGAGGCGTTGCACGAGCGGTAAATCTACACGGACGCCTTCGCGGGACTCGCGGAGGCGTCTGTCGGAACAACACATTCCGTCCAGAAGTGACACAAATGGTCACTCACCATCCAGTCCATTCCTAATCAATTGCCATATCGTTATGCGTTAACGGTATTTAATTTCAAATTCTTATAGCTATAAAGTCAGCCTCCTGCGTACCTGCCGACCAATCGGCGCGCCGCACGACACGAACCCACACGCAATCCAGCGTGAGTTTCTGATCGACGCGCGCGCCCTTGAACGCGCCGTGCGTGGGAGATTGATTGATGTCCGCAGCTACTGCTACCCCAAGCGCCGCGACTGCCGCGCCGCAAACCTTCGAAATCCGCTCGTTCAGCGGTGCCGTCGGCGCCGAAATCATCGGCCTCGATCTGACCCGTCCGGTCAACGATGAAGACTTCGCCCGCATTCACCGCGCGCACCTCGATCACCACGTCGTGGTGTTCCGCGACCAACGCATCACCCCGCAACAGCAGATCGATTTCAGCCGCCGCTTCGGCCCGTTGCAGATCCACGTGCTCAAGCAGTTTTTGCTGGCCGATCACCCGGAAATCCTCATCGTTTCCAACATCGTCGAGAACGGCCAGAACATCGGCCTCGGTGATGCCGGCAAATTCTGGCACTCGGATCTCTCCTATAAAGAGCTGCCGAGCCTCGGCTCGATGTTGCACGCCCAGGAGCTGCCGTCTGAAGGCGGCGACACCCTGTTCGCCGACATGCACAAGGCCTGGGACAGCCTGCCCGACGCGCTGCGCAAAGCGGTCGAAGGCCGCTCGGCTGCGCATTCCTACACCGCGCGTTACAGCGAAACCAAATTCGAAGGCAACTGGCGCCCAACCTTGACCCCGGAGCAACTGGCTCAGGTCGCCGAGGTTGTGCACCCGGTGGTCCGCACTCATCCGGAAAACGGCCGCAAGGCGTTGTTCGTCAGCGAAGGCTTCACCACCCGCATCGTCGGCCTGCCGGAGGACGAGAGCAAACAGCTGCTCGACGAGCTCTACGCCCACAGCGTGCTGCCGCAGAACATCTATCGCCATCAATGGCAGCCCCACGATCTGGTGTTCTGGGACAACCGCTCGCTGATTCACCTTGCCGCCGGTTGCCCTGCGCACCTGCGCCGCAAGCTGTATCGCACCACCATCCAGGGCGACGCGCCTTTCTGATTTGCCGGAGATCCGAACATGTCCAAACGTCTTCCATTCGCGCCGCTGGCGGCGGCCATCGGCCTCGGTTTCAGCCTGATCGCCGGCAGCCTGGTGGCACCGACCGTGGCTCACGCCGAAGGTGAAATCCGCATCGCCGAACAGTTCGGCATTGTCTATCTGTTGCTCAACGTGGTGCGCGATCAGGGACTGATCGAGAAGTACGGCAAGCAGGAAGGCCTCGACATCAAGGTCGACTGGACCCAGTTGTCCGGCGGCGCGGCCGTCAACGATGCGCTGCTTTCCGGCTCCATCGACATTGCCGGCGCCGGCGTCGGGCCGCTGCTGACGATCTGGGATCGCACCCACGGCAAGCAGAACGTCAAGGCCGTGGCCTCGCTCGGCAACTTCCCGTACTACCTGGTCAGCAACAATCCCAAGGTTAAAACCATCGCTGACTTCACCGAGAAGGACCGCATTGCGGTGCCGGCGGTGGGCGTTTCGGTGCAGTCGCGTTTCCTGCAATACGCGGCGGCCAAGCAGTGGGGCGACAAGGAATTCAATCGCCTCGACAAGTACACCATCGCCGTTCCGCACCCGGATGCCACCGCTGCGCTGATTGCCGGCGGCACCGAGCTGACCGGGCATTTCTCCAACCCGCCGTTCCAGGATCAGGCGCTGGAAAATCCGAACGTGCACGTGGTGCTCAACTCCTATGACGTGCTCGGCCCGAACTCGCCGACCGTGCTGTTCGCCACCGAGAAATTCCGCAACGAGAACCCGAAAACCTACAAGGCGTTTGTCGAAGCCCTGACCGAAGCCGCGCAATTTGCGCAGAACGATAAAGGCGCGGCGGCGGACACTTACATCCGCGTGACCAAGGCCAGGATCGACCGCGCCGCCTTGCTGAAAATCATCGATAACCCGCAGTTCGAATTCAGCGTCACGCCGAAAAACACCTACCCGCTCGCCGAATTCCTCTACCGCGTCGGCGCGATCAAGAACAAACCCGAATCGTGGAAAGACTATTTCTTCCAGGACGCCAAACCGCTGCAAGGGAGCTGATCGACATGAACGCCCCATTGCAAGGCCACGCGGCCAGCCACCCGATTGCCACCGCGCAAGCGCTGCTGGCGGTCGATCAGGTCAGCCTCGAATACCGCACGCCGCAGCGCGTTGTGCGTGCTACCCACCAGGTCAGTTTCGAAGTTGATCAACAGGATCGCTTCGTGCTGCTCGGCCCGTCCGGCTGCGGAAAGTCCACGTTGCTCAAAGCCGTCGCCGGGTTCATCGCGCCGTGCGAGGGCGAGATCCGTCTGCAAGGCCAGCGCGTCGATGCGCCGGGGCCGGACCGGATCGTGGTGTTTCAGGAGTTCGATCAACTGCCGCCGTGGAAAACCGTCAAACAGAACGTGATGTTTCCGCTGTTGGCCTCGCGCACCTTGAAGAAAAAAGAAGCCGAAGAGCGTGCGCTGCATTACCTGGAAAAGGTCGGCCTGGCAGCGTTTGCCGATGCCTATCCGCACACCCTGTCTGGCGGCATGAAAGCGCGGGTGGCGATTGCCCGGGCGCTGGCGATGCAGCCGAAAATCCTGTTGATGGACGAGCCGTTCGCCGCGCTGGATGCCCTGACCCGGCGCAAGATGCAGGAGGAATTGCTGCTGCTCTGGGAGGAGGTGCGTTTCACCCTGTTGTTCGTCACCCACTCGATTGAAGAAGCGCTGGTGGTCGGCAATCGGATCCTGCTGTTGTCCCCGCATCCGGGCCGCGTGAGGGCGGAAGTGCACAGTCATCAATACGATTTGCACAGCCTTGGCAGCGTGGCGTTTCAAGAGTCGGCAAGGCGCATTCATCGGTTGTTGTTCGATGAAGGGCAGTCGCCGGAAACCGAGCGCGAACTGGATTTCACTGATATCCGCATCGCTTATTGAGCCGCCTCGAGGATTGCCCGATGAGCCATTCATCATCCGTACGTCAAGAATTCGAAAACGATCTGCAACCGCTGACCAGCGTCCCGGTGGAGCGCGAGTTGCCGCTGGGCCAGCGTCTGTGGCAACAGGGCTGGCTGCGCAAAAGCGTGATCCTGATTTTGCTCGCAGTGCTCTGGGAGGTTGTGGCCCGGGTGCAGAACAACGACCTGCTGTTGCCGAGTTTCTTGCAGACCAGTCACGCGCTGTATGACGGCCTGCTCAGCGGTGAACTGCTGGGCAAGGTGTGGATCTCGCTGGTGGTGCTGCTCAAGGGCTACCTGATCGGCATCGTCCTGGCCTTCGCCCTGACCACGCTGGCGGTTTCGACGCAGGTTGGTCGGGACTTGCTCGGTACGCTGACCTCGATGTTCAACCCGCTGCCGGCGATTGCCCTGTTGCCGCTGGCGTTGCTGTGGTTCGGGCTGGGCCAGAACAGCCTGATTTTCGTGCTGGTGCATTCGGTGCTGTGGGCCCTGGCGCTGAACACCTATGCCGGGTTTCTCGGGGTCTCGGAGACCCTGCGCATGGCCGGGCGCAACTACGGCTTGAAGGGCATGCGTTTCGTGCTGTTCATCCTGATTCCGGCGGCGCTGCCATCAATCCTCGCCGGGCTGAAAATCGGCTGGGCTTTCGCCTGGCGTACCCTGATCGCCGCCGAACTGGTGTTCGGCGCCACCAGCGGCAAGGGTGGCCTGGGCTGGTACATCTTCCAGAACCGCAACGAGCTGTACACCGACAAGGTGTTTGCCGGTCTGGCGGTGGTGATCCTCATCGGTTTGCTGGTGGAGAACCTGGTGTTCGACACACTGGAGCGGGTGACGGTGAAGCGCTGGGGGATGCAGCGCTGATTTTCTGATCTGCTAGCATTGCGTGCGAATCAATCCTGATCGGTCACGAGTGCTCAGCATGCAACTCCCGGACATGAACCTGTTGGTCGCCCTCGACGCCTTGCTCGACGAGGGCAGCGTGGTCGGCGCCGCACGGCGGATGAACCTCAGTTCGGCGGCCATGAGCCGCACGCTGACGCGGATTCGCGAAGCCATTGGCGATCCGATTCTGGTGCGTGCCGGCCGGGGACTGGTGCCGACGCCCAAGGCCCTGGCGCTGCGCGAGCAGGTGCGGGATGTGGTCGAGCAGGCGGCGCTGCTGTTTCGCTCGGCGGATGCCGTGGAACTGGGCACATTGCGCCGGCGCTTCAGTATTCGCGCCAACGATTTTTTCGTCGGCGTGTACGGCGGCAAGCTGTTCGACACCCTCGATCAACAAGCGCCGCACTGCGAACTGCGCTTCGTCCCCGAGGGTGACGGCGACGATGAGGCGCTGCGCGAGGGACGGATTGATCTGAGCGTGAGCAACACCCGGCCGGTGACGCCGGAAGTCAAAGTGCAGAACCTGTTTTCCACCCACTTTGTCGGTCTGGTGCGCGAGGATCATCCGCTGCTGGATGGCGAGATCACCGCCGAGCGCTATGCCGGTTTTTCCCACATCAGCATGTCCCGCCGGGGCATCGCCCGTGGCCCCATCGACACCGCGCTGAATGCCCTGGGCCTGGAACGGCGAGTGGCGGTGATTGCGCCGAGTTTCCATGCGGCGATGTTCGCCCTGCCGGACTCTGACCTGATTCTGCCGGTGCCCAAGGAAGCGTTGCTCAGCGTGCGGCGGCTGGGCTTGAAGCTGCGCTCGTTCAACCTGCCGGTCCCGTTGCCGATGCTGATGCTGACCCAGGCCTGGCACCCGCGTTTCGACAAGGATCCGGCCCACCGCTGGCTGCGCGAAACCCTCAAGACCTGCTGCGACGAAACCTGGCTGGCGGCGCAACCCTGAGGATTGCGTCTGGTGCAACTATAAGCTGCCAACAAGTCAATTTTCGTCATTCGTAAGCCTGACTAAGATGCTCCGGTATTGTTCCCTCCGGAGTTTGCTTGCATGACATCCCTGACGGTCACGACGCCGATCGCCGCTGCCGCTCCGATGGCAGCTGCGCCACCGGTGTTCGGGGCGCGGATCATCATCGGTCTGGTCGGTGTGCTGCTGGCGGTGCTGGTGTCGGGTCTCAACGAGATGGTCACCAAGGTCGCCCTGGCCGATATTCGCGGCGCCCTGAGCATCGGCTACGACGAAGGCACCTGGCTGGTCGCCGGCTACACCGCGACCTCGGTGGCGGCCATGGCGTTCGCGCCGTGGTGCTCGGTGACCTTTTCCCTGCGTCGCTTCACCCTGTGCGCCATCGGCGTGTTCACCCTGCTCGGGGTGCTCTGTCCGTTCGCCCCGAACTACGAAAGCCTGCTGCTGATGCGCATCCTGCAAGGCCTGGCCGGCGGCGCGTTACCGCCGATGTTGATGACCGTTGCGCTGCGATTCCTGCCGGCCAATATCAAACTGTACGGCCTCGCCGGTTACGCCCTGACCGCCACGTTTGGCCCAGGTCTCGGAACGCCGCTGGCCGGGTTGTGGACTGAATACGTCGGCTGGCAGTGGACGTTCTGGCAAATCATCGTGCCGTGCCTGATCGCCATGGCCGCTGTTGCGTACGGGTTGCCGCAGGACCCGCTGCGTCTGGAACGCCTCAAGTCGTTCAACTGGAAAGGCCTGCTGCTGGGCTTTCCGGCGATCTGCATGCTGGTGATCGGCCTGCTGCAGGGCAATCGCCTGGACTGGTTTGAGTCGAATCTGATCTGCGCTTTGCTCGGCGCCGGTTCGCTGTTGCTGGTGGCGTTTCTGATCAATGAATGGTCGCAGCCGATTCCGTTTTTCAAGTTGCAGATGCTCGGCATCCGCAACCTGTCGTTCGCGCTGATGACGTTGGCCGGGGTGCTGGTAGTACTGCTGGCGGTGGTGCTGATTCCATCAAGTTATCTGGCTCAGGTGCAGGGTTACCGGCCGGTACAGACTGCGCCGATCATGCTGATCGCGGCGTTGCCGCAGTTGATCGCGCTGCCGCTGGTGGCCGCGCTGTGCAACCTGCGTTGGGTCGATTGCCGCTGGGTGCTCGGGATTGGTTTGAGCATGCTGACGCTGTCGTGCCTGGGCGGCTCGCAGCTGACCTCGGAATGGATTCGCGACGATTTCTACGTCCTGCAATGGCTGCAGATTTTCGGCCAGCCGATGGCGGTGTTGCCGCTGCTGATGCTGTCGACCGGCAGCATCCAGCCGCAGGACGGGCCATTCGCCTCGGCCTGGTTCAACACCGTGAAAGGCCTGGCGGCGGTGGTTGCCACCGGAGCCATCGAGGCGCTGACCACTTCGCGCCTGCATTTTCACTCGACCATGCTGGTCGATCGCCTCGGCAACTCGCCACTGGCTTCGAGCAATGACCCCGGCCTCGCCCATCGCCTGCACGAACAGGCGGTGGTGCTGACCTCTTCGGATCTTTATCTGTGCATGGCCGGCGTCGCGGTGGCGCTGATCCTGCTGATTTTCTGGCTGCCGACGCGGATTTTTCCGCCGCGCGCGCCGACCTGACTGGAACAGAAGGTTTTTTATGACGACTCAAGCAAAGCAAAAACTCGCGGTGGCCGTGGCCGCTGCACTGGCGGTCGGTGTGCTGGTGTATCTGGCGATGCCCGGCCTGTTCGGCAAGCGTACCCAGCAGAACACTAACGATGCGTTCGTTTCTGCCGACTTCACTTTGGTGGTGCCGCGTGTGGCGGGGTTCATCAAAGAGGTGCTGGTGGAAGACAATCAGCAAGTCAAGGCCGGACAGTTGCTGGCGCTGATCGATGACCGCGACCTGCGCGCCGCCGCCGAGGCCGCCGATGCGCAAACCCTGGTCGCCCGCGCTCAATTGCAGAATGCCAAGGCCACGCTGGAGCGCCAGACCTCGGTGATCGCTCAGGCGCAGGCGTCGGTGGTTTCGGCCAAGGCTGAAATGGCCTTCGCCCAGCAGGAATTGAACCGCTACAACCACCTGGCCGGCGTCGGTGCCGGCACCGTGCAGAACGCCCAGCAGGCGCGCACCCGGATCGATCAGGCCTCTGCGCGGCTGGACACGGCTACGGCAAAACTGGCCGCAGAACGCAAACAGGTCGAGATTCTGACGGCGCAGCGCGATGCCGCCGAAGGCAGTTTGAAACACGCACAGGCCGCGCTGGAAATCGCCAGTTTCGAGCTGTCCTACACGCGCATCACCGCGCCTCAGGACGGCATGATCGGCGAGCGCGCCGTGCGGGTCGGCGCCTATGTGACGCCGGGCAGCAAACTGCTGGCGGTGGTGCCGCTGAAGCAGGCCTATGTGGTCGCCAACTTCCAGGAAACCCAGCTCACCGACGTGCAGCCGGGGCAAGACGTGGTTGTGCGGGTCGACAGCCTCGGCGGCGAAGCCCTCACCGGCCGCGTCGAGAGCATTGCCCCGGCCACCGGGGTGACCTTTGCGGCGGTCAAACCGGACAACGCCACCGGCAACTTCACCAAAGTTGTGCAGCGAATTCCGGTGAAGGTCCTGCTGGATCCGGGCCAGCCGCTGGCCGAACGGCTGCGGGTGGGGATGTCGGTGGAGGCGAGCATTGATACCCAGAGCTCGGCGACGTCGATGCGTGAGGTGACGCAGCGATGAAGCGCCTTCAGTCCATGACAGTGGTCCTGAGTCTGTCGGCGTTGGCGGCCTGCACCGTCGGCCCGGACTTTCAGAAGCCCGAAGCCACGCAGATTGCCGAGTGGGCAAAACCCTCGAAAACCGCCGTCAGCCAAGCCGTCAGCGAACCCTTGAACGAGCGCTGGTGGGAAGTCTTTCACGACGCGCAACTCTCGGCGCTGACCCAACGCGCCCTGCGCAGCAACCTCGACCTGCAACTGGCCAGCAGCCGTCTGCAACAAAGCCGCGCTGCCCGTCAGGTGATCAGCGCCGACCGTTACCCGACGACCGCCGCCACCGGCAGCTACGCCCGCAAACGCAACAGCGGCGAAGGGTTGAACGACCCGTCCGGGCACAATGGCGATTCTGCCTTCAATCTGTGGGATGCCGGTTTTTCCGCCTCTTGGGAGCTGGACTTCTGGGGCCGGGTGCGCCGGGAAACCGAAGCCGCCGATGCCAATCTCGAAGTCGCAGAAAACGACCGTCGCGGCGTGCTGTTGGCGGTACTCGCGGACACCGCGCAGAACTACATCCAGCTGCGTGGCGTGCAGAACACCCGCGCAGTGACCGAACAGAACCTCGATGTCGCACGGCACAGCCTGAAACTTTCACAACTGCGCCTCAACGATGGGGTGGCCACGGATCTCGACGTCGCCGAAGCGGCCGCGCAAGTGGCGGCCATCGAATCGCGGTTGCCAGCACTGGAGCAGCGTCAGGCGCAACTGATCAACGCCATCAGCCTGTTGATGGGCGAACCGCCACAGGCTCTGGCCAAAGCGTTATCCACAGATGCCCCGGTGCCGCAGTCACCGCTGACCGTCGCCATCGGCCTGCCGTCGCAGCTGGCAGAGCGTCGCCCGGACATCCGCCAGGCCGAAGCCCGGTTGCATGCCGCCACCGCCAACATCGGCGTGGCCAAGGGCGATTTCTATCCGCGCATCACCCTGTCCGGCAACCTCGGCTCGCAAGCCATGCAGCTCAGCGATTTCGGTTCCTGGGGCTCTCGCGCTTTTGGCATCGGCCCGCAATTCAGCCTGCCGCTGTTCGACGGCGGCCGCTTGCGCGGCGTGCTGCAACTGCGCGAAGCCCAGCAGCAGGAAGCGGCGATCGGTTATCAACAGACCGTGCTGCGCGCCTGGCACGAAATCGACGACCAGCTGACCGCCTACAACGCCAGCCAGCGCCGCCGCGACAGCCTCGCCGAAGCCGTACGCCAGAACCAGATCGCCCTGCGCACTGCGCAACAGCGATACGTCGAAGGCGTGGTCGACTTCGTCAACGTCCTCACCGTGCAAGGCGCACTGCTCGCCACCCAGGAACAGTGGGTGGAAAGCTCCACCGGCGTTTCACTGGCGATGGTCGGGCTGTACCGGGCGCTGGGTGGGGGATGGGAGTCGGTGTATCCGGTGGGGGAGATGGCGCAGCGTTGATTCTCACACCCGAATGATGGCCTTTCGCTTGACGCTAATCGCCGCTGTCGTAGACTCCGAACATCCGTCAGGGAGTAACGGTTATGCGGCGTTTTCGTGGTTGGGTTGTCGGATTGACCTTTGTAACGTGTGCAGTTCAGGCGCAAACGCCTGCGCCAGACGATCCGCTGCTGGATAACGGCGGGGCTGCGAATGCATCCCCCAGCAGTGAGGCGCGCGGTGTGTTGCGGGCGCGGGATCAGGCGACGCTGGCCAGCGAGCTGTCGGGGCGGATTGTCGAGTTGCCGTTCAGCGAGGGCGAGTCGTTCAAGAAGGGCGACACTCTGGCGCGTTTCGATTGTTCGGCCTATCAGGCCCAGTTGAATGCCGCGCAGGCCGCCAGCCGTGGCGCCAGTGAAGAGCTGGCGCACAACCGGCAACTGGCGGCGCTCAATTCCGTCGGGCGTTTCGAAGTGGCCCGGGCCGAAGCCAAGGTCAGCGAGACCCAGGCGCAATCTCAGGTTTATCAAGTCCAGGTCAAACGCTGCAGCGTGGTCGCGCCCTTCGATGGGCAAGTGGTCGAGCGCAAGGTCAAGCGTTATGAAAGCGTGCCGGCCGGTGCGCCGCTGCTCGACGTGGTCGACAACTGCACCCTGGAAATCCATCTGCTGGTGCCGTCGCGCTGGATGGCGAAGCTCAAACCCGGCCAGACCTTCAGCTTCGTGCCCGATGAAACCGGTCAGCCGATCGATGCCACGGTCAAACGCCTCGGTGCGCGAATCGATGAAGGCAGCCAGACCCTGTTGCTGGTCGCAACACTGCCCGAAGCCAAAGGCTTGCTCGCTGGCATGAGCGGCACCGCGCGTTTTGCGGAGCTTAAGTGAACGCCCCGGTGAGCGGCGCCGCCGAGCAAGTGTTCGCGCGGTTTCTCGATCTCGAACGGCAGACCCGCGCCGCCCAGGACAGTTCGCAACTGGCGTACAGCCTGGTCAATGACGGCCAGTCGCTGTTCGGTTTTCGCCACGCGGCACTGCTGATCGCCGGCAAGGTGCAGGCGGTGACCGGGGTCAGCGCAGTGGAGCCGAATGCGCCGTTCGTGGCGTTCGTCGAACAGGCCGTGGCGCAACTGTTCAAGCAGGATGTGCTGAAACAGGCGCGGGTGATCACGCCGGAAATGGTCGGCGAATCGATTCAGTCCGACTGGCGCAGTCTGTCGGCCATGCAAGTGTTCTGGCTGCCGTTGATTGATCGTCAGGGTCAGGTGTTCGGCGGTTTGTGGCTGGCCCGTGATCTGCCGTGGAATCCGTCCGAACAAGTGCTGCTGTCGCAACTGGGCGACACCTACAGCCACGCCTGGCTGGCATTGCAACCACGCAAGCCGTGGCGGTTGCGCTGGACCCGCAAACGCCAGGTGGCACTGGTTGCCGTTTTGATGCTCGGGCTGTTGATCCCGGTGCGCCAGTCGGTACTGGCGCCCGCCGAAGTGGTGCCCCAGGGCGGGCGCGTTGTCGCCGCGCCGCTGGACGGGGTGATCGCCGAGTTCCTGGTCAAGCCCAACCAGAGCGTGAAAACCGGCGACCTCTTGCTGCGTTTCGAAAGCACGACGCTGAAGGCTCAGGCCGATGTCGCCGAGCGTGCGCTCGGGGTCGCCGAAGCGGAACTCAAAGCCAATTCCCAGCGCTCGTTCGTCGACGCCGAATCCAGCTCCCGGGTCGACCTGCTGGCCGCCCGTGCCGAACAGAAACGCGCCGAACGCGATTACGCCCGCGAACTGCTCAACCGCAGCGAAGTGCGCGCCGAGCGTGACGGCATTGCGGTGTTCGCCGATGCCGAGCGTTGGACCGGCAAACCGGTGCAGACCGGCGAACGTCTCATGGAAATCGCCGACCCGAGTCAGGCCGAACTGCGCATTGAACTGGCCGTGGGCGACGCGATCTCGCTGGAACCGGGTGCCGAAGTCGCGCTGTTTCTCGACAGCGATCCGCTGCACCGCCACCTCGCCACTCTTGAGCGTTCGGCCTACGAGGCGCAGCCCACCGCCGGCGGGCAATTGGCCTATCGGCTGGACGCCAATTTCGCCGACGCCCCGCCGCGTATCGGCCTGCGCGGCACCGCCAAAATATTCGGCGACCGCGCGCCGCTGGCCTTGTACCTGCTGCGGCGTCCACTCGCCGGGCTGCGTCAGAGCGTAGGTCTGTAAATGACTCTGCCGAGCCTGCGTGCCGACCTGCAACTGTCGCCCGCGGCGCCGGCGCTGGACGGTTCGCCGCGCTGGACCCTGGCCGACCCGGTGCGCGGACGCTATTTCAAGCTCGGCGCGGCGGCCATGCGCCTGTTGCGCCACTGGTCGCTGGGCGATCCCGAGCAAGTGCTGCGCGCCGCCAACCGCGAACCGGGTTTGCCCCTGGATGGCAACGAGCTGGCGCAACTGCTGGAGTTCCTGCGCGGGCACGATCTGATCAGCGCCCTCGACGAACAGCAACGCGCCAGTTATCGGCTTAAGGCCCTCGTGCAACGTCAGAGCCTGTGGAAAATCCTGCTGCATCAATACCTGTTCTTCCGCATTCCGCTGTGGCGCCCGGACGCGTTTCTCAATCGGGCATGGCCGTGGCTGGAGCGCTTCGGGCCGAGGGTGTTGCGCTACGGTCTGCCGGCGACGCTGGCGCTCGGGGTGTTTCTGGTGTCACGGGACTGGCAGCGGTTCGTCGGCACCTTTCCGCACCTGTTCAGCCTCGGTGGCGCCATTGCGTTCGGCGTCGCGCTGTTCTTCGCCAAGCTCTGTCACGAGTTCGGCCATGCGTTCATGGCCAAACGCGCCGGGTGTCGGGTGCAGAGCATGGGCGTGGCGTTCATGGTCTTGCTGCCGATGTTCTACACCGATGTCAGCGATGCCTGGCGGGTCAACGACCGACGTGCGCGACTGCTGATCGGTGCTGGCGGTGTGCTGGCGGAGTTGCTGTTGGCGAGCCTGGCGCTGCTGGTCTGGTCGCTCCTGCCGGACGGGCCCGGTCGCACCGCGGCGTTCATGCTCGCCAGTGCGACCTGGATCACCACGCTGGTGGTCAATCTCAACCCGTTCATGCGTTTCGATGGCTACTTTCTGCTCAGCGACTTCTGGGAGGTCGACAACTTGCAGGGCCGGGCCTTTGCTCTGTGTCGCTGGCGGCTGCGGGAATTTCTGTTCGGTTATGGCGCGCCGGCGCCGGAGCCTTGGTCGCCGACGATGCAGCGGCGTTTGCTGATCTGGGGGTATGGCTCGTGGTTATGGCGTGCGGCGTTGTTTTTCGGGATCGCACTGGCGGTCTATCACCTGTTCTTCAAGGTGTTGGGGATCTTCCTGATGCTGGTGGAACTGGTGTGGTTCATTTTTCTGCCGATCATGAGTGAGTGGCGCCAGTGGTGGAGCCGCCGCGAACAGGCTCACGGCCCCCGCGTATTACTCAGCAGCCTGGCGGTACTCGGCCTGTTGCTGGTGCTGATCGTGCCGTGGCGCAGCTCGGTCGAGTTGCCGACGATGCTCGAGGGCGGTCGCGCCAGCGCCTTGCACGCACCGACGGCGGCGCGGGTCAGAGCCGTGAAGGTCGCGGATGGTCAGACCGTGGCTCAGGGCGACGTGCTGATCGAACTGGAATCGCCGGACCTCGATTCGCGGCAGGCCATCGTCCGCCGGGAAATCCGCATCCAGCAATTGCTGATGCGCCGTCAGGCCGGCCGTAGTGAAACCGCTGCCGACGCCGGCATCGTCGAGCAGCGTCTGGCCGAAGCGGTGGCGGAATATCGTGGCCTGACCGCCCAGCGCGAACGCCTGCAGTTACGCGCCCCCCATGCCGGCACCGTGCGTGACCTGCTGCCGAACCTGACGCCGGGCCGCTGGCTGTCGAGCAAGGATGCACTGGCGCGGGTGGTCGAGGACGGCACACGACTGCGCGGTTATCTGGCGGAAGCCGAACTGTGGCGAGTCAAACCCGGCGCCACCGGGCGGTTTATCGCCGACGACCCGATGCATGCCGCCATCGCGGTGCAACTCAATGAAATCGACACCAACGGTGTGGCCTATGTCGATCAGGAAGCGCTGACGTCCGATCACCACGGCCCGATTGCCGTGCGCCGCGATCAGCAGCAACGGGCGGAACCGGTGCAGGCGCAATACGGCGTGCGTTTGACTACGCTGGATCAGGCAGCGACCCCGGTGCAACCGTTGCGCGGCGTGGTGGTATTGCAGGGCAGCGGCGAATCGGTGCTCGGCGTGGCCTGGCGCCGGATGGCGGCGCTGGGAGTCAGGGAAAGCGGTTTCTAGGGAGTATGAAGATGACGGACAACCTGGCGGCGGACGGATTGGTGGTGCGGCCTTCGCGGGCGACGGACGGGCCGTTTCTGCACAGCCTGTATCAATCGGCGCGGCCGGATCTGCAATGGATCGATGGCGAGCAGGAACAGGTGCAGCAAATCGTTGCCCAGCAGTTTCAGGTGCAGGAGCAGGGCATGGGGGAAAACCATCCGAATGCCATGCACTACATCGTGGAAAAGCTCGGCACGGCCATCGGTGCACTCAGCACTGATTTCGGCGTCAATGAAATTCGCGTGTTGTACCTCGCCTTCATTCCCCAGGCCCGAGGCAAGGGCTACGGACGAACCGTGCTGCAAGGTGTGCAAAAAGCTGCGCAGCAAGTGCGCTGCCCGGTGGCGACGGTGGTCTGGGCCAACAACCCCCATGCGCGCCAACATTACCTGGCGCTGGGGTTTGCCGTGGAGGAGCGCAACCCGGCGGCGGAGCGGCTGGTGTGGTATCCACAGGCTTGAGTCAGATGATCGAGTCGATGTCGAAAGTGTGCGGCGCGCCGATCCTGTGGCCGTAAAGCGTTACCAGCAGCGGGTCATCCTCGGCGGCGTCAGGTGCCATGGCGAGCTGTTCTTCTGCCTGGTTTTCCCGGTGTAGCTGCCAGCGCGGCAGGCTTTCGGCCAGGCGTTCCGGTTGTTCTGCCAGCGATCCATAAACATCCGTGGTCGTCAGGCGCCGGTGCCGCAGAACGGCCAGCCGTTCGCGGGTCGTGCGGATGTTCTCGATTTCATGATTGAGCGCTTCGACGATGTTTTTCCGGCTGCGCACATAGCTGTCCGGCCTTCCCGGCAAATTGCTGCGCTGGCGGCGCAACTGATCGGTGATGCGCTGCAGCGCTGTCTCAACCAGCGCGAATTCTCGCTCGGTAACCAGCGTGCGGTTTGACTCCTGTGCCTCCTGCCAACGCCGCAACACCGCCCAGCACGCCGGGATGTACGCCCCGGTCATCGAATGGTGCCCGGCGTCGAAGATCTGCTTGAGCAACGTCGGCCGATCCGGCAGGCCGTGCCGCTGCCGGATCGCCACGTCGCAGGCTGCGTGCTGGGTGATGGTGTCGCAGCCCGGCTCCCAGAGGATTGACGACACCTGCTGGCGGCCGAACTCCACCGGCATGGCGTGTCGCAAACGGCCGTGGTGGTCGTAGGCTTCCCCGGTCCAGTTGGTGATGCCCGCGACGAACACCGACAGGCCGAGCGGCACATTCACGAAGGTCAGCGCCGCACCGGCGCCGTAGATATCGGCCTTGGTGTTCATCCAGCTGCCGGGCACACTGGGCACCGGGTCGTTGTGGTTGACCATGCGGTGATGCACGAGATCGGCTGCGCCCCTGACGAAATCCGCGTCGCCGGCGCGGGGGGCGCCGTAGGTGTAGAGCTGGATTTTGTAGCCCTCAGGCCTACGGCGGAGCATTTCGGCCAGCAGCAGCGTGATTGCGCCACCGAGGCTGTGGCCGCAGATCAGGAGTGTTTGGCCGGTGTAGAACTTTTCGAGGTAATTGACGGCGAATGCGGCAGCTTTTTTGGCCGCTTTATAGAAACCTCGATGTACCTGGCCTTCGCCTTCCGCAAACGGCACCTGCAAGGCATCGGCATCGCGTAACCCATCGGCGACGATCTCGGCGGTGCCGCGAACGGCGATCAGGATCAGTTCGTCGTTGTGGGTGATGAAGGCTTGGGTGTCGGTAGCCTCATTTCCTTCGCTTCTGTCATCAAGGAAGTGAACCTTGGCTGGATGCTCTTGCGACTCGATCCTCTTCGGGTCATTCACTTCGTACAGATCCGAGTCGAATGGAACGATTTCCAGGCGTTTGGAATACGGCACGTCTTCGTACAGAGGGTAATAGGCTTTGATTTGATTCGAGTCGACTTTCCATAGTTCGTCGGACTTGGCCAAGGCGTCGCCAAACCAATTGCCTACGCTGGGTTGCAAAGGAAAGGTCACTCGATTTTCTTTGATGGGAGCACTTTCTGGCTTCTGACCGAAGGGGCAGTAGCTCAAGGTTGCCATCAATGAGAGCTGGTACAGGTTGAGTGCACAGAATTGCGAAGCTGTGGATAACATCGGTCGCAACGCGCGTAGCGGGCGCACTTCAAGGACAGTGTGACGTTGTGGCATCAGAGCGACACCCAGTTTGCCGTGTTCGCGCATGATGGCTGCACAGCCGGAGTCGAGAGGGTAATCGCGATACACCTCGGGTGGCAGATGCGAGGCATATCTGACCAGGTGACGGACTTCGACTTGAAAGTAGTCTGCGCCGTCTGCGATCTCAGGTCGTTCCCGTGTGCGTGTGGCATTCAGGTTCAGATAAGAAGTTTTTTCGGCGCGTACCTGAAGGTCTGTGATTGGGAGAGGGTAGTGAATTCTTGTCTGCAAATCCTTGTAGAGTTTCTCTGTTCCTTCATATTCCTGGCTGAATAAAAGGGCAATCGGCCCGGCAAAATGGCTCTCCACTTTACCGATGCCTGCGGGATCCAGATGCCCGGTGTATTTCATCCCTTCTGAATCCGTTGCGATATACGCGAGCCCGGCATACGGCGCTCCTGAGCCAGACTCATCGATCAGCTGAAAACTGGTCCATCTTCCGCTTTCCGGGCAAGACAGCATGCGGCTACCCAGTGAAGATTGAAGTTCTTTCTCAAGAGATGACATGTTGAACGCTCCTTATTCGGTGCAGGCGGGGTAAATGCTGCAGATGCGGCCATCAGGCATTTTGAATGTGCTGAAGTCGGTGTAATTGCCGTTGCAATAGGCATGCTGATCGTCATATCCATCGCCCAGGCATCGCTTCCAGCCATTCGGCACCTTCACCCATGTGTCCTTCCATCCTGGCCGTTCTTCCTCCACCAGCCAGATTTTCATCTTCACGGTTTTGCCCGGAAGTTGATCGTGGGTGTATGCCGCAAACGGGCGGCCCGGCTCTGGCTTACCCAGAGCATCGGTTTCTTTACAGTCGAGTAGTTTTCTTAGAATTCGTGGCTTGCCTGAAGTACGAAAAAGCCACTGACATTCGCCGTAGAAAACGCTTAAACCTTGATCGTTGAAAGTGCCTTTGTAGCGATCCTCCAATTCAGGCCGTATAACAACAGCGGCACTCTCAGCGCTGATGTCGCTCCAGTCCTTCCCATAGGCGGCTCTGATATCCAGATCAATTCGACGTATTACCATCGGGCAGCCATTGATGGTCTTTCGGATGACAATTTCGGAAACAGGCTCGTACTTTTCTCGCCAGTTTCTGTTGAATCTGTTGGCTGTTTTGCGGAGGTCTATGGCTCTGCAGGTTTCACTACTATTGATCGGCTCATACTCTGCGAGGGCTTCATAGGCGAACCCTGGCGGTAGCTCTGCCGTGAAAGTGAATGTATTTGCCGGTTGGGTTTTGCACCCAGCGATGAGGGCAAGGCAAACAACCAGAGTCGCACTGCGCAGCGCGAGTCCAATCATCGGGGAGGTCAGTGTTGGAGATTGCAGCTCCTTTTGAATTGATGTCATGGCGAAACCTCCTTATTCCGTACAGCCCGGATAAATGGTGCAGACTCGGCCATCAGGCATTTTGAATGTGCTGAAGTCGGTGTAGTTGCCGTAACAGAAGGCGTATTGATCCTCAAAGTTGTCACCCAAGCATCGTTTCCAACCGTTTGGAAACTTCACCCATGTGTCTCTGAAGTAAGGTTGTTCTTCCCTTGCTAACGTGATCTTCATCTTCACGGTTTTACCCGGAAGTTGATCGTGGGTGTATGCCGCAAATGGGCGACCCGGCTCCGGTGTGCCCAGAGCATCGGTTTCCTTGCAGTCGAGTATTTTTCGCAGGATTCTCGGCTTGCCGGAGGTACGAAAGAGCCACTGGCATTGGCCATGGAAGGTGCTTTCTCCCCGGCTGTCGAATCTGCTTTTGTAGCGTTCCTCGATATCGGTAAGAACGGCTACTACGGCACTGTCTGCACTGAAGTCGCCGCGAGATTTCCCATAGGTCGAATTGATATCCAGGCTGATTCTGCGTATCGCCATCGGACAACCGCTGATCGTCCGGCGGATAGGGATTTCAAAGGTCGGTTCATACCTTTCACGCCACTTCTGATTGTGTGCTGAGACAGTTTTTCTGCGATCCGATACGCTGCATGTTTCGCCTTTGACGGGGGTGTATTCGACGATAGCGTTATAGGCAAACCCCGGTGGTAGATCGGCTGTGAATTTGAAGGTGTTGGGCGGTTTGCCCTGGCAGCCCCCCAGTGCCGCGAAGGCGCCGATCAGGACGATGCACTTGAGCTGAATCTTCATGAAGGCATCTCCCCGCTCCAGCTCTTCGAAAGCAGATAAACCCGATCAAAATGTTCATCCGGCGTTTCGTCCGGTCGGGGTTGCCAATGAGGCGCGAGGGTCGGGGTGTGTAGGCTCTGGATCAGCAGAAACTCCAGCCGCTCCGGTGCCAGCCAGCCCCAGGCTTGGGCCTGTGTCAGACGCTCACGTAGCCAGATATGCGGATCCTGCGAGCCCGCCAGCCCGGCGTAGGCCTGTACATGTTCGGCCAGCAGAAAGCGGTGGGCGTTGGCCAGCCGGATTTCCATGGCGGGTTCTTCGGGCATCGGCAGGTGCAGCCAGGGCGGCGAGTCCGGCAGCGGATAAATGCCGGGCGTCGGGTTGTCGGTGCTCTGCCAGCGCGAACCCTGCCAGTAACACACACTGATCGCCGGCCCGAGATACGCCGGTAGCGCCTCGGGCGGCAGATGCTCCAGCGCTCGGGCCAGGACCCGGTTGTCGTGGAAACGGTACAGCGCCTGATGCGGGCGGGCGCCGACGATCAACCGTTCCTGCCAGTGCCTGACCCACGTCTTGAGCTCGCCCTGGCCCAGGCTGGCGAGCCATCCCCAGTGGCTGTCAGGTCTGTCGAGCAGGGCGTCGAGGCGACGGTCGTCGGGCTGGTCGAAGGTGAACAGGAATGGTCCGGTGTCGGCCAGTTCGGCGACCACGGTTTCACCGTAGACACTGGCGTACTGCTCGTAACGGCTGCTCTTCAGCCAGCGCTGGCGCATGTCGCGTTCGTTTTGCGAGTCGAGCACCAGGCACAGGAGACGATCGGCATGGTGCTGTTCGATCAGCCAGCGTTGTACAACCGAGTCGATCATGCAGCGGCCTCCGCGATGGCGCACTCGCCCGCGCGGCAGGCTTCGCAAATCGGGCAGAAATCCGCACCCAGGGTTTTGCTGGTGGCCATCAATGCCTGTTGTGAGGGCGCCACCAGTGGCGGCAAGGGCGCGGGCGCCGACAAGTCTTCAATGCCTTCGGGCTGCAACAATCGGGCGCGCAAAAAAGGTATGGGCACGCCGCCGATCAGCAGGTCGCTGCTCCCGAAAAGACCGCCGTGATCGAGCACGAAATGCTCGCCGCCGACTTTCAGGCTGATGCTCTTTCCGGCCTCCAGCACCAAATGATCCCCGGCACTGAAACAGAGCTGCCGCCCGACTTCCATCGTCAGTGATTGCCCGATCCGGGTGTGACTGCTGTCGCTGACGTGCAGATGATCGCTGGCCTTGAGATGGGTCTTGCGATGACCGGTGAGGGTGCGGTGTTCTTCTGCGTGCAGCACGCTGACGCTGTTGCCACGGATGCTTTCCCGACGTTCGTTGCCGACCTCCAGGTGACTGTCGTGCTCGATCTTCTGCTGCAGATCACGCTGGGCGCGCAGATAGATCAGCTCCTGACCGGCACGATCCTCGATCATCAATTCATTGAAACCGCTGCTGTCGGGCGAACTGCGGGACCGGAACACGCTGCGGGTCTTGTGCGCCGGCAATTCATAGGGCACCGGGTTGGCGCTGTTGGCCAGGCAACCGCTGATCACCGGATGATCGGGGTCGCCGTCGAGAAACGTCACCAGCACCTCCATGCCCACGCGCGGAATGATCACGCTGCCATGGGCGTTTCCGGCCCAGTTCGTGGTGGTTCGCAACCAGCAACTGCTCTTGTCGTTGTGCCGGCCTTCGCGGTCCCAGAAAAACTGCACCTTGACCCGGCCGTACGCGTCGCAATGGATGTCTTCGCCTTCCGGACCGGTGACCATCGCGGTCTGGGTGCAGCCGATGGAAGGTTTGTCGTAGCGCAATGGCGGGCGATAGATCGCCTCCCACGGCGTGGCTTGGAAATGGTTGCGATAGCCCTGGACGAAGTCGCTTTCATCACTCACGGCAATGTCGCTGCCGCTTTCCTCAAGCACTTGAGGCTGTTTGCCTTCGTGACGGATTTCGGTCAGCAGCCAGAGGTCGTTCAATGCCGGTTCGGGGTGACCGGACAACGACAGGAAGTGCCCTGATACCAGCGCCGGCTCGTCGCTGTCGCCTGTGCCCACGCGCTGATCGCTGCGATGGCGCTCCAGGGCGCGTCGGGCCAGCAGTCTGCCGTGCTCCCGGTCAAGGACTCGGCCCGGATACCCGTAGTCCTCCAGATCAGGCTGGCGGTGTTCGTCCGGGATCCGGGCGTCGGATTCCAGCACTGTGCGCGCCTTTTTGAAATGGTAGGCGCGCCGACTGACACGATGGGCACGGGTATTGAGCCCGCAGTCGAAACGGTGGATCACCCGCCGCTCGGGCACCATCGCGTTGCGCGGTTTGAACGTTGTTGGCCGGGCAAGCCTGGGAAACACGGTCTGGTCGTCGCCAAACACCAGCAGATGCCTGTCGAGGCTGTGGCGAAAGTGATAGTGCAGGCCGTCTTCCTGGCAAAGGCGCTGGATGAAATGCAGATCGGACTCGTTGTATTGCACGCAATATTCGCGATCCGGCAGGGCCTGGCCGATCTGAAACAGATAGCCATCGGCGTGGATGCCATGTTCCTGAAGAATCTGCCCGATGATTTGCGCAATGCTCAGGTGCTGAAAAATCCGCTGATTGAAACGATGGCCCAGGTTTGTCAGGCATGGCGCGAGGGTCAGATCGTATTGGGTCAACCGGTGCCCGATAACGCCCCGGCCAATGTGCTGGATCTGTCCATGAACGCCATGCCCGTTGTCATCGAAGGCCAGAAAAGCCTGCCGGTGCATGAGGTCGTGCAGATCGATATCCGGTCTCGAGCTGACCAGTTTGACGTTGAAGCAATAAGGCTGGCTGATGGATTCGGTGCCGGTGAAGGACAGCACCTGCAGATCGTGATCGAGGTCGTCGGTATGGAGGCGCAAACGAGCATTGGCATTGAACATCCGTTGTTCCTTGTCCTGTGACAGATTCGGAACAACGCTAACAAGATGGCCAGCGAATTTATGTCGGACGTTTCCCAAGCGAATGGGTTTAAAAACCAGGCCTACAAGGGTTACGAATAAATCCTACTGATATGTCCTACGTGGTTTTACACCACGGCGAATCAGTTGAAGGAAATACAGAAATAACCCAACTGCGGATCCCGCCCCATCGCAGGCACCCGCGACACGAAGATGTCCTCCACCCGGCCGAGTTCCGGCAGTTCCAGCGCGCATAAACCGTCGACGAACTCGGTCGGCACCAGGCTATTGAATTCGAGGCAGAAGGGCATGCGTTCGCTGTAGCGGGTTTTCGCCGCGGGAACCTCATCGAGGTATTCGATCTGAATCGGCAAGGCCGTGCCATCGGGCAGGTACAGCGTGCGTTGCTGTCCCAGCAACGCCTGGACGTGGTGGATCTGAACCGCTTGCAGCATGGTCTGACTCCAGTGAAAAAAAGGAATGGCCGGGGGCCGTGAAGCCCCCGGCGTCTGCTCAGTTGCGCGACGGGAACAGGCCGTTCAGGGCAATGCTGAAGTTGACAACCAGGGCCGGGTTCAAGACCTGCATTGGCTGACTGCCACCGGTGGAGGAAATGTCTCCGGTGACGGTGGTGGTCACACCCTTGAGCGGCACCGGTGTGGCGCCCTGGGCGTCGGAGTAAATGTTCGCCGAACCAGGGCCGCCGCCGGACGCGCCGAGGTACGAGTTGGTGGCGGTCGGCACGGTTGCCGGATTGCTGGCGGGTACTGCCAGCGAAAGGGCCGTGTTGGCCGTCAGGCCGGTCATCGCGTGGGTGTGGTTGGGCATGTTGGCGATGGTGGCGGTGACATTTTCGGTGCCGTACACCTGACCGATGACGCGCGGCGTCAGGCCCAGTCCGTTGCCTTGTGCGACGGGCACGCGACCTTGCAGGTTGGGCAGGAGAAAGTTGGTTGTACCGTTGCCGCCGTAGTAAGTGCCCAGCAAGGCGAACAACGCCTGGTATTGCGAGATGCCCAGGGTTTGCCCGTTGCACAAGGCCCAGCCATTGGGGGCAAAGTTGAAGGCGAACGGCTGAATCGTACCCATAAAGACTTCCATGGTTCCTCATCCTTCTGTTGTGTGGTCGGCGCGCCGCGCGGTCGCCCTTGTGGGCGGGCCGGTCGAAACGTTGTGCTGACTCCTTCCTTTTGCGCGGGCAGGTCACGCCAAGCCGTAGCGTAGACCCGGATCGACGGACTTGCCGGACGTCGTCGTGGCCGCGCGTCGACTTCGGTGCTGGCCTACAGTGTTGGCAGTTGATGACGCGATTATGTTCGCAAAAACGCTGAGGGGAGGTTGATGGAGGTCCTTCGCGAGACGCCGCTGGGGGATACCCAGGACCCGTTCGCCGCACCGAATGCCGGTGTCCGGCGCCTGTTGCGCTGGGCGCGCGAGCACTGGTTGATACCGATCCTTTTGCTGGCCACCGTGGTGCGCTTTTATGACCTGACCGCCGCCGCGATCTGGGGCGATGAGGGTTCGAGCCTGCTGCTGGCGCGCTATTCGCTGGGCGGGATCTGGACGCACGCCGGGTTCGACGTGCATCCGCCGCTGTATTTCATGCTGCTGCACGGCTGGATCGGCGTGTTCGGCGACGGCCTCCTGGCCATTCGCGGTTTCAGTGCACTGGCCGGCATCGCCACGGTCGGGCTCGGCGTGAGCCTGGTCGACCGCCTGGCCACTCGCCGCGCGGCAATCATCGCCGGGGTGTTGCTGGCGCTGTTGCCGACGGCGGTGCGCTACAGCCAGGAAGTGCGCATGTACGCGTTGCTTGGCTTGCTGCTGATCGGCGCGACCCTGGTGCTGGTCAAGTGGATCAGGCGACCGCAGCGTCACCGCTATCTGCTGATCTATGCGCTGCTGATGTCGGCGGCGCTGTACACCCACTATTTCGCCGTGCTGGCGGTGCTGAGCCATTGGCTGTATCTGGGCCTGATCCGCCTGTTGCCGGGTTATCGCCTGAAGCATCTCCAGCGCAAGGATTGGTGGCTGGCCAACCTGGCCGTCGTCGTGCTCTACCTGCCCTGGTTGCCGAGCCTGATTGGCCTGCTGCAACACATGGATGCCCTCAAGGCCGGTGGCGATGTGGGTTGGGAAGATCCGGTGACCCTGTCTTCGCTGCCGTCGATGATCTGGCTCTGGTTGGTTCAGGACGAGGGGGGACATCTCCCGTTGCTGCTGTTCGGCGGTGTGCCGCTGGCTTTGCTGGTGCTGGCGGGGGTCGCCGTTGCCCGTGATCGCAGCGTGAACCATGGCAGCGTGCTGCTGGCGGTGTATACCGGCGTGCCGCTGTTGCTGGTGTTCGCCGTGTCCTTCATTACGCCAGTGTTCATCGAGCGCTACCTGACCGCCTACGCGCTGGGGTTGCCGATGCTGGCGGCGCTGGCCATCGACCGCCTCTACAGCAGCGTGCGCCTATTGGCGATGGCGGTGCTGCTGTCGCTGGTCGGGGTCGAGATGGTCGGGATAAAGACCAACGCCACGGTCGACCGCAACGACCAGTTCAACGTCATGGTCGATTACGTCAACCGCCACTTCACCAGCGGCGACCGGATCGTCACCAGCGATATGCTCTGGTATCTGAGTTACGTCTACTACAACCGCACCAACGCTCAGGTGCGGTTGTATACCCCGCCTGCTGCCGATGGTCGTTCCACGCGTCCCAACCGCTACGGATTCGGCACGCTGGTGGCCGATGACGTCTATCTGGATCGGCTGGAGGATTTGCCCGGGGACAGCCCCCGAGTCTGGTTGATCGGCGATCTGGACGTGGATGTACCCGATCCATTCGTGCCCCTGCCTGCGGCCTGGCAGTTGCGTGATCAGACCCACGCCGGCGGGGCGAAAGCGCGACTTTTTTCGTTGATACCGGCTGACGGGGCGAAGTTGAAATGACTTAAACGCTTCACCAATTTATTCGCGATAAAAAATGATTTTTATAATTCGTTTTGCTCTATTTTGATATC
Organism: Pseudomonas sputi; assembly: GCF_021603585.1. Taxonomy (GTDB): domain Bacteria; phylum Pseudomonadota; class Gammaproteobacteria; order Pseudomonadales; family Pseudomonadaceae; genus Aquipseudomonas; species Aquipseudomonas sputi. The sequence continues at coordinate 36,568 of NZ_BQHI01000040.1, forward strand.
AAAACACTACTAGTCGAATGGGTATTGTTGGATTACGCTCATCAGACAAAAGGACTTACAAATACGGTGAAGGGATTGCAGCAGTTCCACTTTATCTCCGGCCTGCCGCGCTCAGGTTCAACCCTCCTTTCTGCAATCCTTTTGCAGAACCCGCGCTTTCATGCCGGCATGACCAGTCCGGTCGGCGCGCTGTTCTCCGGTGTCCTTGAACAATGCAGTGCCGGCAGCGAATTCGGCGCGGTGATCGACATTGACATGCGCCGCCGCCTGTTGCGCGGCCTGTTCGATTCCTACTACGCCGACAAGGCCGACAAACCGGTGGTGTTCGACACCAACCGCCAGTGGTCTGCGCGCCTGCCGGCCATCAACGACCTGTTCCCTCAAGCCAAGGTCATTGCCTGTGTGCGCAACGTCGCCTGGGTGATGGACAGCCTCGAGCGGCTGTACCGCGCCAATCCTTTCGAAAACACCAAGTTGTTCGGCGATGCGGTCGAGCGCAACACCGTCTACAGCCGCTGCGAAACCCTGGCCCAGCGCAACCGCCTGGTGGGTTTTGCCTGGGCGGCGCTGAAGGAAGCCTATTACGGCGAGCACGCCGATTCGCTGCTGATCGTCGATTACGACCTGCTGACCCAGGCCCCGGAGCGGGTGCTGCGATTGGTCTACGACTTCATCGGCGAACCCTGGTTCGAGCACGATTTTGAGCATCTGGCCTATGACGCGCCAGAGTTCGATCAGGCCCTGGGCGTGGCCGGCCTGCACAAGGTCAAGCCGAAGGTCGCCTTGCAGTCGCGGCGCACGATTCTGCCGCCGGACCTGTTCAATCAATACGCCGATTTGTCCTTCTGGCTCGATGGCTCAGCCAGCGCTGCCAATGTCATTCGTATGAAGTCCGACGCCGCGATCAGCTGATCGCGGCGTTTTTCATTGATGCGTCAACAACTGTGTTCGAGTCCGGGTGAGCAACATGTGGTGGAGCAAGCAAAAGTCGCGGGTTACCGAAGGCCAACGGACGCTGGCGGCGCCCATGATCATGTCGCTGGAGCCGCGCATGCTGTTCGACGGCGCCGTCGCGGCCACCGTGGCCGACACCGCCGCCCAGGCTGACAGCCATGCCACCGCCGATGCCGCGAAAGCGCCGGCCGCCGACCACCCGAGCGCCAGCAAGGACACTCACGGCCAGGCCGATGCCACCCCCGCTGCCAGCCCTGTCGCGGTGCCGGGGCAGAGCGTGGTGTTCGTCGATTCCCGGGTCAAGGATGCCGACAGCCTGGTCAAAGGCGTGGCCCCCGGCACGCAAGTGGTCAGGCTCGATGCAGGCAAGGATGGGTTGCAGCAGATCGCCGATTATCTCGACCAGCATCAGGGCGTGAGCTCGGTGCAGATCATCGCCCACGGCAATGCCGGTGACCTGTGGCTGGGCAACAATTATCTGTCGGCCGACAACGTCGCACAGCGCAGTGCGATCCTGGCGGAAATCGGCAAGGACATGAACGTCGGTGGCGACATCCTGATTTACGGCTGCTACACCGCCGAGGGTGAGCGTGGGCTGAGCTTCGTCGACTCGCTGGCGCAGTTGACCGGGCGCGACGTGGCCGCCTCCAGCAACCGCACCGGCGTGGGCGGCGACTGGGATCTGGAGATCGCCACCGGCAACATCGAAAGCGCCAACGTGCTGTCGACCCAGGCGATGAGTGAATACCAGTGGGGCCTGGCCACCTGGACCGCCACCAACAATGCCAACACCGGAGTCGGTTCGCTGCGCGCGGCCATTGCTTCGGCGCAGAACGGCGACATCGTGACCTTCAGTTCCGGCATGACGGTGCAGCTCACCTCGGAATTGCTGATCAACAAGAACATCACGGTTGATGGCGACCTGAACAACGACGGGGTCGCCGACGTCACGCTCGATGGCCAATACCGGACGCGGGTGGTCGAAATCACCTCCGGCAGTACGGTGACACTGGATGGTCTGGTGATCACGCGAGGCCTGGTCTCGGGCAACGGCGGTAATGGTGGTTACGGCGCAACCGGCGCCATGGGCGGCGGGATTTTCAACGCCGGTATCCTCACGTTGAGCAACGTCACGGTGACCGGCAACGCGGCGGCCGGTGGCGGTGGCGGCGGTGGGGTCACCAATGCGTAC
>NZ_BQHI01000041.1 GCF_021603585.1 Pseudomonas sputi
AAAAGGAAGGAAAGTATTAATATCGCGCATAAGAACGCCGGTTTGTTAGATGTGTTTGCTCGCACGAACATCATCAACCAAATCGGCGTTCTTGTTTCTATGTTTCCCGGGATTCCGTGAAGAACCAAAAAAAAGCCCCTGAATTTCAGGGGCTCCTTGTCAGTGCGGCTGGTAGACCGTGAGCATCTGCCCAGGCTTGAGCGCCTTGCCGGCGCTCGGGTTCCAGCGCTTGAGGTGCTGCATTTCGACGTTGAAACGCTTGGCCACCACGTACAGCGTGTCGCCGCGTTTGACTTTGTACTGGGTCTGTTTACCGTCGTCCTTTTCTCTGGTCTTGCTGCTGGTCTTGCTGTTGGCCGCGATGACCGTATTGATGCGACCGCCACTGTTACGCGCCGGCTTGCGTTTGGTGGTGTCCTGCATGACCAGGGTCTGGCCCACCTTGAGGTTGTTTCCGGTCAGTTTGTTCCAGCGTTGCAGGTCCTTGACCGCGACCTTGTTGGCCTTGGCGATGGAACCGAGGTTGTCGCCGCGCTTGACCCGATAGGCGCGCTTGGCCTGGGCGATTTCGCTCGGATCGGCGCCTTCGAATACCGGTTTGAGCGAACGCGGGCTGATCAGCTCTTCAGGACGCATGGTCTGCAGGCTGGCGGTCAGCAACTGTGCCTTGGAGGTCGGCACCAGCAGGTGCTGCGGGCCGTCGATGGTAGTGCGCTGCTTGAACGCCGGGTTGAGCTGGAACAGCTCGTCTTCGTCGATGTTGGCCACCGCTGCAACCTTGGACAGGTCCATGCGCTGGTTGATTTCGACGACCTGGAAATACGGTTCGTTGGCGATCGGGTTGAGGTTCACGCCATAGGCTTCAGGTGTCAGGACCACTTGCGAGAGCGCCAGCAGTTTCGGCACATAAGCCTGGGTTTCCGCCGGCAGCGGCAGGTTCCAGTAATCGGTCGGCAGGCCGAGCTTTTCGTTGCGCTCGATGGCGCGGCTGACCGTGCCTTCACCGGCGTTGTACGCGGCCAGTGCCAGCAGCCAGTCACCGTTGAACATGTCGTGCAGGCGGGTCAGGTAGTCCATTGCGGCCGTGGTCGAGGCGGTAATGTCGCGACGGCCATCGTAGAAACGGGTCTGGCGCAGGTTGAAGTAGCGCCCGGTGGACGGGATGAACTGCCAGAGGCCCACTGCGTTGGCGCGGGAATAGGCCATCGGGTTGTAGGCACTTTCGATGACCGGCAGCAGCGCCAGTTCCAGCGGCATGTTGCGTTCTTCGAGGCGCTCGACGATGTAATGAATGTAGAGACTGCCGCGTTCGCCGGCGTTTTCGAGAAAGGACGGGTTACTGGCGAACCACAGGCGCTGTTGCTCGATGCGCGGGTTCACGCCCAGACCTTCTTGCAGCTGGAAACCGTTGCGCATGCGCTCCCAGATGTCCTGAGGCACCTGCGGGCTGGGCTTTTCCGACAACCAGATGGGCTTCTGCTTGGCTCGCGCAGCCATGTTCGGCGTATGCGTCGCTTCAGTCTGCGGAGCATGGCTGGAACAGCCCGCCAGCGTGGCGGACACAGCCACCGCGATGACTTGCGCCAGGCGGGTCAATGCATCTGAATTGACGGACTTACGTATGGATGACGACATTGGCTGGAAGTAAGTTCCGGGCAAAAATGTCGGGCGATTCTAGAAAGCGCACCCCCTGCGGTCAACCATTCAGAATTTTTGTACCAGGCGGCGAGCCGCTCAGAACGTATCTTTCCATGCCCTCAGAGCTGCAAAAACCTCACTCGGCGCCCGGTTTTGAGGGCCGTTCCGTTCGTCCACTTTTTGTGTAACTAATATTTCACCGGTGCGCAAAAACGGGTTTGTGAGTTTTTCCAGGGCGAGGGTCGAGGGCAGGGTCATGACGCCGCTTGCACGTTGCTGGCTGACTTTTTCCAGACGGGCGGCAATGTCCCGGTTGTCCGGCTCCACGGCGGCGGCGAATTTCAGATTGCTCAGGGTGTATTCGTGGGTGCAGTAGACCAACGTGTCCTCGGGCAGCGCCGCCAGTCGGCTCAACGACTGGTGCATCTGTTGCGGCGTGCCTTCGAACAGACGGCCGCAGCCGGCAGCGAACAGGGTGTCGCCACAGAACAGCAGGCCGTGATGGTAGTAGGCGATGTGTCCCAGGGTGTGGCCGGGCACGGCATGGACGTTGAAGTCCCAGCCGAGCACGCGCACCGTGTCGTTGTCCTTGAGGGCCACGTCCCGCCCCGGAATGTTTTCGCTGGCCGGTCCGTAGACCGTGGCGCCGGTGGCCTTTTTCAGCGTCTCGACGCCGCCGACATGGTCGTGGTGATGGTGAGTGATGAGGATGTCGCCCAGCACCCAGCCCGGATGCGCGTCGAGCCACGCCTGCACGGGGGCGGCATCCCCCGGATCGACCACCGCGCATCGCTGGGTGGCATGATCCTGTAACAACCAGATGTAGTTGTCGGTGAAGGCGGGCAGGGCACTGATCTGTATCATCGTCGAATTCGCCAAGCGGGTAACATTGGCGCATCTTAGAGGTTCCTGGCGTGTTGGAGAATGCAATGATCGATAAAGCGTTCGCTCAGGCCGATCCTGACTGGCTGGCCCTGATCGGGGCCGCCCGTGAATGGCTGTCCGGCCCCCTCGGGCAATTTCTGCTGGATGAAGAACGGCGCATGCTCGAAGACGAGCTGGGGCGGTTCTTCGGCGGCTATCTGGTGCATTACGGCCCGTCCGCCGAAACACCGCCGTCGGCGCCGCAGGTGCAGCGCAATGTGCGGCTCGGCGCGCCGTTGCCGGGCGTGGAGATCGTCTGCGAAGAACAGGCCTGGCCGTTGAGCGAGCACGCCGCCGACGTGGTGGTGTTGCAGCATGGCCTGGATTTCTGCCTGTCGCCCCATGGTCTTCTGCGCGAAGCGGCCAGCAGCGTGCGCCCCGGCGGGCATCTGCTGATCGTCGGCATCAACCCCTGGAGCACCTGGGGACTGCGCCATGTGTTCGCCCATGACGCCTTGCGTCGGGCGCGCTGCATCTCGCCGTCACGGGTGGCGGACTGGCTCAACCTGCTGGGCTTTGCGCTGGAGAAACGCCGCTTCGGGTGCTATCGTCCGCCGCTCGCGTCACCCAAGTGGCAGGCCCGCCTGGCCGGCTGGGAACGCAAGGCCGGCGACTGGCAACTGTCGGGCGGCGGCTTCTATTTACTGGTCGCGCGCAAGATCGTGGTCGGTCTGCGTCCGGTGCGTCAGGAACGTCGCGAGCCGATGGGCAAGCTGATCCCGCTGCCGATGGCCAAGGTCAATCGTCGGCGTATCGAACCGTAAACCTTCTTTTATTTGTGGCCGGGTGTATCCCGGCCTCGGTCATTGTCGATCCGTGATCGGCGAGGCCACGCATTTTTCTGGATAGATTGGCATGAGCGAAAGCGTCGATAGCGTAGAACTGTTCACTGACGGCGCCTGCAAGGGCAACCCCGGCCCGGGCGGCTGGGGCGCCTTGCTGGTGTGCAAGGGCGTCGAAAAGGAACTGTGGGGCGGCGAAGCCAACACCACCAACAACCGCATGGAGCTGCTCGGCGCGATTCGCGGCCTGGAAGCCCTCAAGCGTCCGTGCGAAGTGCTGCTGGTGACCGACTCGCAATACGTGATGAAAGGCATCAACGAGTGGATGGCCAACTGGAAAAAGCGCGGCTGGAAAACCGCTGCCAAGGAGCCAGTCAAAAACGCGGACCTGTGGAAGGCGCTCGACGAGCAGGTCAACCGCCACCAGGTCACCTGGAAATGGGTTCGCGGCCACATCGGCCACCACGGCAACGAGCGGGCTGACCAGTTGGCCAACCGAGGGGTGGATGAAGTTCGCGGTTACAAGCAGAGCTGAGTCCTTGCGACTGAAACACTCCCGGCGAGCGTGTTAACATCGCCGCTTTTGTACGATTGACCCCGTTGAGAGCTGAACACTGATGGCCACCAGATCCGTTGTACTCGATACCGAAACCACCGGCATGCCGGTGACCGACGGCCACCGGATTATCGAAATCGGTTGTGTCGAGCTGATCGGTCGACGCCTGACGGGCCGGCACTTTCACGTGTACCTGCAACCGGATCGCGAGAGTGACGAAGGCGCGATCGCCGTTCACGGCATCACCAACGAATTCCTGGTCGGCAAGCCGCGCTTCGCCGAAGTGGCCGACGAGTTCTTCGAGTTCATCAACGGCGCGCAGCTGATCATCCATAACGCGGCGTTCGACGTCGGCTTCATCAACAACGAATTCGCCCTGATGGGCCAGCAGGATCGCGCGGACATCACGCAGCACTGCACGATCCTCGACACCCTGATGATGGCCCGGGAACGTCACCCGGGTCAGCGCAACAGCCTCGATGCCCTGTGCAAACGCTACGGCGTCGACAACTCCGGCCGTGAGCTGCACGGCGCGTTGCTCGACTCGGAGATTCTCGCCGACGTCTACCTGACCATGACCGGTGGCCAGACCAGCCTTTCGCTGGCCGGCAACGCCTCCGACGGCAATGGCACGGGCGAGGGCGCGGACAACTCGGCCACCGAAATCCGCCGTCTGCCGGCGGATCGCAAACCGGGGCGGATCATTCGCGCCACTGAAGCCGAGCTGGCCGAACATCAGGTGCGCCTGGAAATCATCGCCAAGTCGGCCGGCGCGCCAGCGCTGTGGACTCAGCTGCTGGAAGCCGAAGCCCAGGCGTAAGGCACAGAAGGATCGTCCGCACACCCAGTCCGTGTTCGGACGATCCTTTTTTTGGCAGTACTGACAACTGGCCACCCTCGCCACATCCGCTCCGACCCTCTACCCTGAGGACATTGGCAGATCACTCTCCGCCGCCTCAGGACACTGAGCCTCATGTACAAAGATTTGAAGTTCCCGGTGTTGATCGTCCACCGCGACATCAAGGCCGACACGGTTGCCGGTGAACGCATTCGCGGTATCGCCCGAGAGCTGGAGCTGGAAGGTTTCAGTATCGTTTCGGCCACGGACTACACCGAAGGCCGGCTCGTGGCGTCGACCCACCATGGTCTGGCGTGCATGCTGATCGCCGCCGAAGATGCCAGCACCAACTCCCATCTGTTGCAGAACATGGCCGAACTGATCGGTCTGGCCCGGGTACGGGCGCCGGATCTGCCGATCTTTGCCCTTGGTGAGCAAGTCACCCTGGAAAACGCCCCGGCCGATGCCATGGCCGAGCTCAACCAGTTGCGCGGCATTCTCTACCTGTTCGAAGACACGGTGCCGTTTCTCGCCCGGCAGGTGGCGCGGGCGGCGCGCAAGTACCTGGACGGCCTGCTGCCGCCATTCTTCAAGGCGCTGGTGCAGCACACCGCCGATTCCAATTATTCCTGGCACACCCCGGGGCATGGCGGCGGGGTGGCGTATCACAAGAGTCCGGTGGGGCAGGCGTTTCACCAGTTCTTTGGGGAAAACACCCTGCGCTCGGACCTGTCGGTTTCGGTGCCGGAGCTGGGGTCGCTGCTCGATCACACCGGGCCGCTGGCCGAGGCAGAAGCGAGGGCCGCGCGCAATTTCGGCGCCGATCACACCTTTTTCGTGATCAATGGCACCTCGACCGCCAACAAGATCGTCTGGCACTCGATGGTTGGCCGCGATGATCTGGTGCTGGTGGACCGCAACTGCCACAAGTCGGTGTTGCACGCGATCATCATGACCGGCGCGATTGCGCTGTATCTGTGCCCGGAGCGCAACGAACTGGGCATCATCGGCCCGATTCCGCTCAGTGAATTCAGTCGCGAATCGATCCAGGCCAAGATCGATGCCAGCCCGTTGACCAAGGGCCGCGAACCGAAAGTCAAACTGGCGGTGATCACCAACTCCACCTACGACGGCCTCTGTTACAACGCCGAACTGATCAAGCAGAGCCTGGGCAACAGCGTCGAAGTCCTGCATTTCGACGAAGCCTGGTACGCCTACGCGGCGTTTCACGAATTTTTTGCCGGCCGCTACGGCATGGCCACCTCGCGCAGCGAGGACAGTCCGCTGGTGTTTACCACCCATTCCACCCACAAACTGTTGGCGGCGTTCAGTCAGGCTTCGATGATTCATGTGCAGGATGGTGGCGCGCGGCAACTGGATCGCGACCGGTTCAACGAAGCCTTCATGATGCACATCTCGACGTCGCCGCAGTACAGCATCATCGCCTCGCTGGACGTGGCGTCGGCGATGATGGAAGGACCGGCCGGGCGTTCGCTGCTGCAGGAAACTTTCGATGAAGCCCTGAGCTTTCGCCGGGCCCTGGCCAATCTGCGCCAGCACATCGCCGCTGACGACTGGTGGTTCTCGATCTGGCAGCCGCCGGGTGTGGAGGGCATCGACCGGGTGCAGACCGAGGACTGGCTGCTGCAACCCGACGCGGACTGGCACGGTTTCGGCGAGGTCGGCGACGACTACGTACTGCTCGATCCGATCAAGGTCACTTTGGTCATGCCGGGCCTGACCGCTGGCGGCGCCTTAAGTGACAAGGGTATTCCGGCGGCAGTGGTCAGCCGTTTCCTCTGGGAGCGCGGGCTGGTGGTGGAGAAAACCGGCCTGTATTCATTTCTGGTGCTGTTCTCCATGGGCATCACCAAGGGCAAGTGGAGCACGCTGCTCACCGAACTGCTGGAGTTCAAGCGCAGCTACGACGCCAACGTCAGTCTCGACACCTGCCTGAAATGTGTCGCCCAGGAAGATCCTGTGCGCTATCGCGGCATGGGCCTGCGCGATCTGTGCGATCAACTCCACGCCTGCTACCGCAGCAACGCCACCGCCAAACACCTCAAGCGCATGTACACGGTGCTGCCGGAAATTGCGATGAAACCGGCCCACGCCTACGATCAGCTGGTGCGCGGCGAAGTCGAGGCGGTGCCAATCGACGCGCTGGAAGGCCGGGTGGCGGCGGTGATGCTGGTGCCGTACCCGCCGGGCATTCCGCTGATCATGCCGGGCGAACGCTTTACCGAATCCACGCGCTCGATCATCGAATACCTCAGGTTTGCCCGCACGTTCGATGCAACGTTTCCGGGGTTCGTGGTCGATGTGCACGGTCTGCAACACGAAGATGAGGGCAATGGACGGCAATACACCGTCGATTGCGTCAAGGAATGAGGGCTTTTCCGAGTATGCAACCGGTCATGAATCCGAAATACCCAGGGTTGTCGGTGCGGGTCGCCGACGACGGTTTTGCCGCGTATATCTGGGGCAGCGATTTCAGTTTCGAAGTGGCCGCCTACGGCGCGGCCGAAATCGGCAAACCCGTGGCGCAGTGGGCTGTGACGCCCATCGTGCCGTATCGCAAGTGCTACGGCATCGATCCGGAGGAGTTCAGCAGTTTTCGCGATGCTGCCGACAGCGCGATTTTCATGGCGTATCTGGAAGACGAGCCGGTCGGTCACCTGGTGATCAGCACCAACTGGAACGGGTTCGCCCATATCGATGAACTGGCGGTGCACGCTCCGGCGCGGCGCCATGGTGTGGCCAAGGCCTTGCTGGATGTGGCGCAGTTCTGGAGCCGCAAGAAAAAGCTGCCGGGGATCATGCTCGAAACCCAGAACAACAACCTCGGCGCCTGTCGTCTGTATGAGCGTTGCGGGTATGTGGTCGGCGGCATCGACCACCTGCGTTATCGCGGCATCGATCCGAACACCGCCGAAGTGGCGCTGTTCTGGTATCGATTGTTCGATAACCCGCTGGAGAACCCGATCAGTTCGCCAGCATCGCCTCGGCTTGTTCCGTGACGATCCCGAGCAGCGTCTGAATCGCCGCGGACGGCGTGGCGTGTCTGAAAGTCAGGGCATAGAGGCTGATCGGCACTGCCGGCGACAACGGGCAGACGTCGAGTCCGGTCGCCCGTGCACCGAGGGCGGTGAACGGGTCGACGATCGCCAGGCCTTCGCCGGCCTCGACCATGCTGCGCATCATCTGGTGGGTCTGCACCCGGGTCTGGACGGTCGGTGCGGGGCGCAGCGCCTGAAGTTTGTTTTCCAGGGCCGGGCTCAGCGGGTCCTGGCCTTCGAGACCGACCATCGCCTGGCCGGCCAGATCCTGCAGGGAAATGTATTTCTGCTTCGGTTGCAGCCAGCCGTGGGGCGCGAGCAATTGCAACTTGCCCTGGGCCAGCGGCTGGCAATGAATGTCGGGGTGTTGTGGATCGTGCAGGCTCAGGCCCAGGTCACTGTCGCGCAGCAGTAGATGTCGGACGATGTCGCGGGTCGGTTCGCTGAGCAGGGTGCAGGGTACGTCGGGCAGGCGCCGGCGCAGGGCGGCGAGGCTTTGCGGCAGCAGTTGCTGGGCCAGCGGTGGGGTGCCGATGATCCGCAGGGGCGGGGCGAGGTATTGTTTGAGACTGCTGGCCAGCCGTTGCACCGGCTCCAGCGCTTCATAGATGTGGCCGATCTCGACTTGCAGCGCCCGGGCCTCCGGGGTCGGCTGAAGTCGTCCGCGTACGCTGGCGAACAGCATGAAACCGAGCTGACTCTCGGCTTCGCGCAAACGCTCCTCGACCTCGGGCGCCGGTAGTTGCAGCCATTCGGCGGCGGTGCCGATGTGACCGGTCTGCAAAAGCGCCTGAATCACTTCGATATGACGTAAACGCATGCGTGAAGTCCATGTCCGGCCGTTGGGGTCAGTGGCTGAATCCTACCCCAACTCGGCGCGGATGACTTCTGCTCATAACGATCGGTTATGAAGCGACCGATGGCTCGGCTTCGCGGATCAGGGTGATGCCCGACTGAACCAGCAGAAACTCGTTGTCGTCGATTTTGTTGACGCGGTCGCCAATCGCCAGTTTGTAGGTGGTAACGGGCTCCGTGCCGGTAAAACCGTCTGCCGACGGGTTGGATTCCTGGAACTCATGCACGGAATAAACGCGGCCTTCCGCATCTCTTGCATGGAACTGACCGACGAGTACTGCTGCCATCTGCTTAGAACCTCTGGAGATAAAACGCTTGATTTGCGGCTTGGTAGACCGTCATCGAGCTTGGTAAGTTTTCCTACAGGGAAAAAATATTCCAGACGCGGGAAATAACCTTCGGCATCTGGTGGAATCGTCGCCGGATCATCTATAACTACTGGCTTCTCCCACGCACAGTCGAGAGTCTTCCAATGAGCAATGTCTATAACGTCGCCGTAGTGGTCGGCAGCCTGCGCAAGGCGTCCATCAACCGCAAGGTCGCCCTGGCGCTGGCGGAACTGGCACCGGCCAATCTCAAGCTGAACATTGTCGAAATTGGCGAGCTGCCACTCTACAACGAAGACATCGACGGCGATTCACCGCCGGCAGCCTACAGCACTTTCCGTCAGAAAGTGGGTTCATCCGACGCTCTGCTGTTTGTCACCCCGGAGTACAACCGCTCGGTGCCGGCGCCTTTGAAGAATGCCATCGACGTCGGCTCCCGGCCGTATGGCAAAAGCGTCTGGAGCGGCAAGCCGGGGGCGGTGATCAGCGTTTCGCCGGGTGCCATCGGCGGTTTTGGCGCCAACCAGCATCTGCGTCAGTCCTTTGTTTTCCTCAATGTGCCGTGCATGCAGCAGCCGGAAGCCTACCTGGGCGGCGCGGGCACGGCGTTCGATGACGCGGGCAAGCTGAACGAGTCGGTAAAGCCGTTCCTGCAAAGCTTCATCAACGCCTTTGGTGAGTGGGTGGCGCAGCACAAGAAGTGATCCGGCAACTTTTCTGACAAGATAACGAACCTGTGGGAGTCAGCTCCCACAGGTTTTTTGTGGTCTGAATTTTTCCCTCCTATTGAAGGCTGTCGCGAATGCTCGCTGCGTCACTGATTTTCCTGCTGACCATTACCCTGGTGATCTGGCAACCCAAAGGCCTCGGGGTCGGCTGGAGTGCAACGTTCGGCGCCATCGTCGCGCTGATTTTCGGCGTGGTGCACCTGAGCGACATCCCGCTGGTGTGGCAAATCATCTGGAACGCCACCGGCACGTTCGTGGCGCTGATCATCATCAGTCTGTTGCTCGACGAAGCCGGGTTTTTCGCCTGGGCCGCCCTGCATGTGGCGCGGTGGGGGCGGGGCAGCGGGCGCAAGCTGTTTGCCTTCATGGTGCTGCTGGGTGCGCTGGTGTCGGCGCTGTTCGCCAATGATGGCGCGGCACTGATTCTCACGCCTATCGTGATTTCCATGCTGCTGGCCCTGCGTTTTTCTCCGGCGGCGACCCTGGCGTTCGTCATGGGCGCGGGGTTCATTGCCGACACCGCGAGTCTGCCGCTGGTGGTGTCGAACCTGGTGAACATCGTCTCGGCCGACTTCTTCCACATCGGTTTCAACCGGTATGCGGCGGTGATGGTGCCGGTCAACTTCGTCAGCGTCGCGGCCACGCTGGGCATGTTGCTGTGGTTCTTCCGCCGCGACATCCCCAAGGCCTACGACCCGGAACAGCTTGAACACCCGGAAACAGCCATTCACGACAAGGCCACGTTCTACGCCGGTTGGGTGGTGTTGCTGATTCTGCTGATCGGCTGTTTCGCGCTGGAGCCGCTGGGGATTCCGATCAGTGCGATCTCGGCGGTGTGCGCGGCGCTGTTGCTGGCGATTGCCGCGCGCGGGCACAAAATCTCCACGCGCAAGGTGATGAAAGAGGCGCCGTGGCAGATCGTGATTTTCTCCTTGGGCATGTACCTGGTGGTCTACGGACTGCGCAATGCCGGGCTCACCGATTATCTGGCCGGGTGGCTCGACGTGTTCGCCGGTTACGGCGTGTGGGGCGCGGCCATGGGCACCGGGGTGCTGACGGCTTTGTTGTCGTCGATCATGAACAACCTGCCGACGGTGCTGGTCGGCCTGCTGTCGATCGATGCCAGCCAGGCCAGCGGTGTGGTGAAGGAAGCGATGATCTATGCCAACGTGATCGGCAGCGACCTGGGCCCGAAAATCACCCCGATCGGCAGTCTCGCGACCTTGCTCTGGCTGCATGTGCTGGAACGCAAGAACATCCGGATTGGCTGGGGGTATTACTTCAGGGTCGGGATCGTGCTGACGGTGCCGGTGTTGCTGGTAACGCTGGCCGCGCTGGCTGTGCGGTTGTCGGTTTAATTCTGTCCCGGCACGTTCGGCCACAGGTCCGACACCAGAAACAGCCGCTCGGCTTCTTCCCACTCGCCCCGGGCATTTTCGGTCAGACGCACCATCAGTTGCGCCGGGGCCAGGGGTTCGAGTTCATCGAGCCAGGCCTGCAAGTGGCCGTTGCTCCAGGTCTGATCCACCGGATAGTGCGCCGGCGCCAGCCAGGCGTGGCGGGGCAGGGGTTGCCAGCGTCCGGCCGGGCGCTGGGCGACAAATGCCGGCCAGTCTTTCTGATGCAGCCAACTGCCGCGCAAATGCTGCGGGTGGGCGCCGCTGGGCGGCACCGATCGACCGGGCCACGGATACAACAGATACCCGCCAAGCCACAGTTGCGCACTGAACGATTCGACATCCAGCGTCGCCAGCACTTCGCGGCTTTCCGGGCGAGCGGAGATCGGCAGTTGATGCTCGCTCAAATGCGCCAGTTTGCGATCCAGGCGATCATGACAGCCCGGTCCCAGCCATGACGCCGGATCATGGCCGTCGCCGTTCTGCGGGCCGAGATAGAGCTTGATCGCCAGTTCCAGGTGATGCACGCCGTCGCGGTCGCGCAGCAGCATGTCCAGCTCGCCGAGGGTGTGGCCTTCGCGGCGGATCGGCAGGTTGGCGGCGATCAGTTCGATGCCCGGCGCGTGTTCCACCGCAAATTGCCACAACCGCTCGTAATACAGACCCAGGCGCCGGGTGCGGGCCTGGGACAGCCAGTGCAGCAAGCCGTAACTGTCGCGGTCGAGCTGGCGCAACCAGTGTTCCAGCCGCTCGGGGTCGCTGACCCAGTCGCTGCCCGCCAGCGGATGACGCTGCGGCCACGGGGTAGCGGCGAGCATCGGCGGGGCGAGGATCACCCACGCCAGATCACGCACCTCGGGATGGCGTAACTGGTGGGGCAACTGCAGCAAATCGGGAAATAGGATCATCTTGCGAGCATAGCCTCAAACACCGGCGCAGCCTCGGGGCTGAAAGGATTTTGTCTATCCGGCGCTTTCGCCCATAATCGTGCTTTTCGCCGTCTCAGTCCCCCGCAGGAGTCCCATGGAGCAATTTCGTAATATCGGCATCATCGGTCGCCTGGGCAGCTCCCAGGTGCTGGATACCGTCCGCCGACTGAAACGCTTCCTGCTCGATCGTCACCTGCATGTGATTCTCGAAGACACCATCGCCGAAGTCCTGCCGGGCCATGGCCTGCAAACTTCGTCGCGCAAGATGCTCGGCGAAGTCTGCGACATGGTCATCGTGGTCGGCGGTGACGGCAGCCTGCTCGGCGCGGCGCGGGCACTGGCCAAGCACAATATTCCGGTGCTCGGGATCAACCGTGGCAGCCTCGGCTTTCTCACCGACATCCGCCCCGACGAGCTGGAAATCAAGGTCGCGGAAGTGCTCGACGGCCATTATCTGGTGGAAAACCGCTTCCTGCTGCAGGCTGAAGTCCGTCGCCACGCCGAGGCCATCGGCCAGGGCGATGCGCTGAACGACGTGGTGCTGCACCCGGGCAAATCGACGCGGATGATCGAGTTCGAGCTGTACATCGACGGCCAGTTCGTCTGCAGCCAGAAGGCCGACGGCCTGATCGTCGCCACTCCGACCGGTTCCACCGCGTACGCGCTGTCTGCCGGCGGCCCGATCATGCATCCCAAGCTCGACGCTATTGTGATTGTGCCGATGTACCCCCATACCTTGTCGGGCAGACCGATCGTGGTCGATGGCAACAGTGAGCTGAAAATCGTCGTGTCCAAAGATATGCAGATTTACCCGCAGGTCTCCTGCGACGGGCAGAACCACTTCACCTGCGCGCCGGGCGACACCATCACCGTCAGCAAGAAAGCGCAGAAGCTGCGGCTGATCCATCCGCTCGACCACAACTACTACGAAGTCTGCCGGACCAAGCTCGGCTGGGGCAGCAAGTTGGGTGGTGGAGGCGACTGATGCTCGATCCCGCGCGCAGTTATGACCTGATTGGTGACGTGCACGGATGCGCCCTGACCCTGGAACACCTGCTGGACCGTCTCGGTTACCACAAGCAGGGCGGGGTGTGGCGGCATCCGTCGCGCATGGCCGTGTTCGTCGGCGACATCATCGACCGCGGCCCGCGGATTCGCGAGGCGCTGCATATCGTCCACGACATGGTCGAGGCCGGTCAGGCGTTGTGCATCATGGGCAACCACGAATTCAACGCGCTCGGCTGGAGCACCCCGGCGCCTCCTGGCAGCGGCAAGCAGTTCGTCCGTGAACACACGCCGCGCCATGCCCGTCTGCTGCAGGAAACCCTGACCCAGTTCGAAGACCATCCGGGCGACTGGCACGACTTCCAGCAGTGGTTCTACCAACTGCCACTGTTCGTCGACGCCGGACGCTTCCGCGTGGTGCATGCCTGCTGGGATGCCGGCCTGATCGAGCCGCTGCGCGCGCTGTTCCCCGATGGCTGCATCGATGAGCACTTCCTCCAGGCCTCGGCGGTACCGGGCAGTTTCGCCTGTACCGTGTTCGATCGCCTGCTGCGCGGCACCGACATGCGCCTGCCGGATGGCCTGACCATGACCAGCGGCGATGGCCTGGTGCGTTCGTTTTTCCGCACCAAGTTCTGGGAAGACGATCCGCAGACCTACGGCGACATCGTGTTCCAGCCCGACGCACTGCCGGAGCCGGTGGCGCAGAAACCGCTGACCTCCAGCGAAAAGAATTCCCTGCTGCGCTACGGCGTCGATGAGCCGTTGCTGTTCGTCGGCCACTACTGGCGCAGCGGCAAACCGGCGCCGATCCGCCCGAACCTCGCGTGCCTGGATTACAGCGCGGTGCTGTACGGCAAACTGGTGGCCTATCGTCTGGATCAGGAAACCCGCCTCGATCCGCATAAATTTGTCTGGGTCGACGTCGAGCGGCCGGAGGTGCTGCGATGAGTGCCATAGCTGTCCTGCGCGTGCCGTTGGCGGCGGACCTGAGTGGTTTCGTCAAACTGCTGCAACGCATGCAAGTGC
This sequence comes from Pseudomonas sputi, assembly GCF_021603585.1. Taxonomy (GTDB): domain Bacteria; phylum Pseudomonadota; class Gammaproteobacteria; order Pseudomonadales; family Pseudomonadaceae; genus Aquipseudomonas; species Aquipseudomonas sputi. Next base: position 14,067 of record NZ_BQHI01000041.1, read on the forward strand.
CCCATCGCGTCAGTGAAGAGGCGGGCGAGCAGGTGTTGTGGGTGCCGTCGGAAATCAGTGATGACGTGCGCTCGCTGTACGAGCGTTTCCCGGCGGGCGATCCCGATCAGCAACTGGAAATTCCAGCGGCGCCGACGTTCAAGCGTCCGAGCTTCGCCGAGCAACTGAAACACGCCAGGGCCACCGGGTTCATTCTGCTGTTGAGCCTGATCGTCGGCGGGTTGACCTTCCTTGGCGATAACCTCGAGACGATGCGCTGGCTGACCTTCCTCGATTTCCGGGTGGTCGGCGACTACATCCACTTCACACCGCTGGCCGACAGCCTGGCGGCGGGGCAGTGGTGGCGCCTGTTCACGCCGATGCTGATTCATTTCGGCATCCTGCACCTGGCCATGAACGGCATGTGGTACTGGGAGCTGGGGCGGCGCATCGAGTCGCGCCAGGGCAGCATCAACCTGATCGGCCTGACATTGCTGTTCGGCCTGGTTTCCAACTATGCGCAATTCGCGTGGAGCGGCCCGAGCCTGTTCGGCGGTTTGTCCGGCGTGCTCTATGGCCTGCTCGGCCACTGCTGGATCTTCCAGCTGCTGGCGCCGAACCCGGCCTATCGCCTGCCGCGCGGCGTGCTGGTGATGATGCTGGTGTGGCTGGTGATCTGCATGTCGGGACTGATCTCGATGATCGGCTTCGGCGAAATCGCCAACGCCGCTCACGTCAGCGGGTTACTCATCGGCTGCTTGACCGGTTTGTTGGGCGGTTTGTACAACCGCCGTAAACTGGCCGCCTGAATTTTTTGAATTGAAGAGCACGGAGACCCTGATGTCCTCTTTTAACGAATTGATCAAAAACATCACACCGGACATCTACCAGAGCCTGAAACTGGCCGTAGAGATCGGCAAATGGTCCGACGGTGGCAAGCTCACCGCCGAACAGCGCGAGCTGTCGTTGCAGGCGATGATCGCCTGGGAAATGCAGAACCTGCCCGAGGAAGAGCGCACCGGTTACATGGGGCCGCAGGAATGTGCGTCGAAGTCGATCGAAGTGCCGAACATCCTGTTCAAGTCGGACGCCCTCCATTGATCGAGATCGGCCGCGGTGCAATCAGCAAAATGTCGGCGCGCCTGGACGGGCCGAACGTGCAATATGCGTTTCGTCTGGATGACGTCGAGGTGCCGGTCAACCCGTTGATCGGCAGCACGGTGCGTCTGGAATACCTGGGGGCGATCCACTGCACCCATTGCGGGCGCAAGACCAAGACCAGTTTCAGTCAGGGTTACTGCTACCCGTGCATGACCAAACTGGCCCAGTGCGACGTGTGCATCATGAGCCCGGAGCGCTGCCATTTCGAGGCCGGCACCTGCCGTGAGCCGGAGTGGGGCGAGACGTTCTGCATGACCGACCACATCGTCTATCTGGCCAATTCGTCCGGGATCAAGGTCGGCATCACTCGCGCGACCCAGTTGCCTACCCGCTGGCTCGATCAGGGCGCCAGTCAGGCCTTGCCGATCATTCGCGTGTCCACGCGCCAACAGTCGGGCTTCGTCGAAGACCTGTTCCGCAGCCAAGTGGCGGACAAGACCAACTGGCGCGCCTTGCTCAAGGGCGACGCGGCGGCGGTGGATCTGGCGCAGGTGCGCGATCAATTGTTCGAAAGCTGCGCCGAAGGTCTGCAGGGTTTGCAGGAGCGATTCGGCCTGCAGGCCATTCAGACCATCGCCGATGTCGAGCCGCTGGAAATCCGCTACCCGGTCGAGCAGTACCCGGCCAAGATCGTCAGCTTCAACCTGGACAAGAACCCGATTGCCGAAGGCACGCTGCTGGGGATCAAGGGCCAGTACCTGATCTTCGACACCGGCGTGATCAACATTCGCAAATACACGGCCTATCAGCTCGCCGTGCATCAATAAGGACTTCAGCATGCGCACCGAACAACCGAAGATGATTTACCTGAAGGACTATCAGGCGCCCGAGTACCTGATCGACGAAACACACCTGACCTTCGAGTTGTTCGAGGACCACAGTCTGGTCCACGCGCAACTGGTGATGCGCCGCAACCCGGCCCGTGGCCCGGGCCTGCCGCCGCTGGTGCTCGATGGCCAGCAGCTGGAACTGCTCTCGGTGACCCTGGCCGACCAGGAACTGAGCGCCGCCGACTACCAGCTGACGGAGAATCACCTGACCCTGCAACCGGCCAGCGAAACCTTCACGGTCGACACCAGCGTCAAGATTCATCCGGAAACCAACACCGCGCTGGAAGGCCTGTACAAGTCCGGCACGATGTTCTGCACCCAGTGCGAGGCCGAAGGCTTTCGCAAGATCACCTATTACCTCGACCGCCCGGACGTGATGAGCAAGTTCACCACCACCGTGGTCGCCGAGCAGCACAGCTATCCGGTGCTGCTGTCCAACGGCAACCCGATCGCCAGCGGCCCCGGCGAAGACGGCCGGCACTGGGCGACCTGGGAAGACCCGTTCATGAAGCCGGCGTACCTGTTCGCGCTGGTGGCCGGTGACTTGTGGTGCGTTGAAGACTCCTTCACCACCATGACCAACCGCAATGTGGCGCTGCGCATCTACGTCGAGCCGGAAAACATCGACAAGTGCCAGCACGCCATGAACAGCCTGAAGAAATCGATGCGCTGGGACGAAGAGGTCTATGGTCGCGAGTACGATCTGGACATCTTCATGATCGTTGCCGTGAACGACTTCAACATGGGTGCGATGGAGAACAAGGGCCTCAACATCTTCAACTCCAGCGCCGTGCTGGCCCGCGCCGAAACCGCCACCGACGCCGCGCACCAGCGGGTCGAAGCGATTGTTGCCCACGAGTACTTCCACAACTGGTCGGGCAACCGCGTGACCTGCCGCGACTGGTTCCAGCTGTCGCTCAAGGAAGGCTTCACGGTGTTCCGCGATGCCGGTTTCTCCGCTGACATGAACTCGGCCACGGTCAAGCGCATTCAAGACGTGGCGTACCTGCGTACCCACCAGTTCGCCGAAGATGCCGGTCCCATGGCCCACGCCGTGCGCCCGGACAGCTTCATCGAGATTTCCAACTTCTACACCCTGACCGTGTACGAAAAGGGCTCGGAAGTGGTCGGCATGATCCACACCCTGCTGGGCGCCGAAGGCTTCCGCAAGGGCAGCGACCTGTACTTCGAACGCCACGACGGCCAGGCCGTGACCTGCGACGACTTCATCAAGGCCATGGAAGATGCCAACGGCGTCGACCTGACCCAGTTCAAGCGCTGGTACAGTCAGGCCGGCACGCCGCGTCTGGCGGTGAGCGAGTCTTACGACGCCGCTGCGAAAACCTACAGCCTGACCTTCCGCCAGAGCTGCCCGGAAACTCCGGACAAGGTTGAAAAGCTGCCATTCGTGATCCCGGTGGAACTGGGCCTGCTCGACAGCCAAGGCAACGAAATCGCCCTGCGTCTGGCCGGTGAAAGCGCAGCTCAAGGCACCACTCGAGTGATCTCGGTAACCGAAGCCGAGCAGACCTTTACCTTCGTCGACATCGCCGAACAGCCGCTGCCGTCCTTGCTGCGCGGCTTCTCGGCGCCGGTGAAACTGAGCTTCCCGTACAACCGCGATCAGCTGATGTTCCTGATGCAGCACGACACCGACGGTTTCAATCGTTGGGATGCCGGCCAGCAACTGTCGGTGCAGGTGCTGCAAGAGTTGATCGGCCAGCAGCAGAAGGGCGAAAGCCTGGTGCTCGATCCGCGTCTGGTTTCGGCCCTGCGCACTGTGCTGTCGGACGAGACGCTGGATCAGGCGATGGTCGCGGAAATGCTCTCGCTGCCAAGTGAGGCGTACCTGACTGAAATCAGCGAAATCGCTGACGTGGACGCGATCCACACCGCCCGCGAGTTCGCCCGTCAGCAACTGGCGGACAACCTGTTCGAAGCGCTGTGGCTGCGTTATCAGGCCAACCGCGACCTGTCGAAGCAAACCCCGTACGTGGCCGAAGCCGAGCATTTCGCCCGTCGCGCGTTGCAGAACATCGCGCTGTCGTACCTGATGCTCAGCGGCAAGCCGCAAGTGCTGGCGGCAACCCTGGAACAGTTCGACAGCTGCGACAACATGACCGAGCGCCTGACCGCGCTGGCGGTGCTGGTCAACTCGCCGTTCGACGAGCAGAAAGCCAAGGCTCTGGCCAGTTTCGCCGAGCACTTCAAGGACAATCCGCTGGTCATGGATCAGTGGTTCAGCGTGCAGGCCGGCAGCACCTTGCCGGGCGGACTGGAGCGCGTGAAAGCGCTGATGCAGCACCCGGCGTTCAACATCAAGAACCCGAACAAGGTGCGTGCCCTGGTCGGCGCCTTTGCCGGGCAGAACCTGATCAACTTCCACGCGGCGGATGGCTCGGGCTATCGTTTCCTCGCGGATCTGGTGATCGAGCTGAACGGCTTCAACCCGCAGATCGCTTCGCGCCAACTGGCGCCGCTGACCCGCTGGCGCAAGTACGACAGCGCTCGTCAGGCGCTGATGAAGGCGGAGCTGGAGCGGATTCTCGCGTCCGGTCAGTTGTCCAGCGATGTGTATGAAGTGGTCAGCAAAAGCCTTGCCTGACGCTGTTTCAGGGCAATAGAAAACGCCGCTCGATGAGCGGCGTTTTTGTGGGGGGATGAAAAAGGCTTATTGGCGCAGATCAAACCGGTCCAGATCCATCACCTTCGCCCACGCTGCAACGAAGTCGTTGACGAACTGTTCCTTTGCATCGGAGCTGGCATACACCTCGGCCAGCGCCCGCAGTACCGCGTTGGAGCCGAACACCAGATCGACCCGGGTCGCCGTCCATTTCACGCTGCCGGTTTTACGGTCGCGACCTTCGAACTCGGTCTTGGACGTTGGTTTCCATTCCACGCCCATGTCCAGCAGGTTGCGGAAGAAGTCGTTGGTCAGGGTGCCGGGTTTGTCAGTGAATACCCCGTGTCGGGTTTTGCCGACGTTGGTGTCCAGCACACGCAGGCCGCCGATCAGTACGGTCATTTCCGGGGCGGAAAGGGTCAGCAGTTGCGCCTTGTCGATCAGTAACGCTTCGGCCGGCACGCGGTACGTGTTGGCGGCGTAATTGCGGAAGCCGTCGGTGTGCGGCTCGAGGAAGCCAAACGATTCGACGTCGGTTTGCTCCTGAGTTGCATCGGTGCGCCCCGGATTGAACGGAACGGTCACTGTGTGCCCGGCATTTTGCGCCGCTTGCTCGACCCCGGCATTACCGGCCAGCACGATCAGATCCGCCAGCGAGACTTGCTTGCCTGTCGCACCGGCGTTGAACTCGTTCTGAATGCCTTCAAGAACTTTCAGCACCTTGTCCAGTTGCTCCGGCTGGTTGGCCTGCCAGAATCTCTGCGGCGCCAGACGCAGACGCCCGCCATTGGCGCCGCCGCGCTTGTCCGAACCCCGGAAGGTCGATGCGGCCGCCCAGGCGGTGGAAACCAGTTCCGAGACGGACAGCCCGGACGCCAGCACTTTTCCTTTCAGCGCCCTGATATCGCTGTCGTCCACCAGTGGATGTGTGACCTCGGGAATCGGGTCTTGCCAGAGCAATTCTTCCTGGGGCAATTCCGGGCCGAGGTAGCGTGACAACGGGCCCATGTCGCGGTGGATCAGCTTGTACCAGGCCCGAGCGAAGGCATCGGCCAGTTGATCGGGATTGGCCAGGAAACGCCGCGAAATCTTCTCGTAGGCCGGGTCGAAACGCAGGGCCAGGTCGGAGGTGAGCATGGTCGGGTCGATGCGTTTGTTCGGGTCGTGGGCGTGGGGAATGGTGCCGGCACCCGCGCCGTTTTTCGGTTTCCACTGATGGGCACCGGCCGGGCTCTTGGTCAGTTCCCATTCGAAGCCGAACAGATTTTCCAGATAGTTGTTGCTCCACTTCGTAGGAGTGGTGGTCCAGGTCACTTCCAGGCCGCTGGTGATGGTGTCGGCACCCTTGCCGGTGCCGAAGCTGTTTTTCCAGCCCAGGCCTTGTTCTTCGAGGCCGGCGGCTTCCGGTTCCGGGCCAACGTTATCGGCGGGGCCTGCGCCGTGGGTCTTGCCGAAGGCATGTCCACCGGCGATCAGAGCGACGGTTTCCTCGTCGTTCATGGCCATGCGGCCGAAGGTTTCGCGGATATCCTTGGCCGAGGCCACCGGGTCGGGATTGCCTTCGGGGCCTTCCGGGTTCACGTAGATCAGGCCCATCTGCACCGCGGCCAGCGGGTTCTCGAGATTGCGTTCGCCCTGATTGGTGCGGCTTTCCTCATTGCCGTGCTCGGCGGGTTCGGCCACCAGGGTGCCGTCGCCCGGCGGCTGCATGGATTCCGGATCCTTGCCGTAGCGGTTATCGCCGCCCAGCCATTTGTTTTCCGAGCCCCAGTACACGTCTTCGTCCGGTTCCCAGACATCCGCGCGGCCGCCGGAGAAACCGAAGGTTTTGAAACCCATCGATTCCAGCGCGACGTTGCCGGTGAGCACGATCAGGTCGGCCCAGGAAATGTTGCGGCCGTATTTCTGTTTGATCGGCCACAGCAGGCGACGGGCCTTGTCGAGGCTGACGTTGTCCGGCCAGCTGTTGAGCGGGGCGAAGCGTTGCTGGCCGGAGCCTGCGCCACCACGGCCGTCAGCGGTGCGATAGGTGCCGGCGCTGTGCCAGGCCATGCGGATGAAGAGCGGGCCGTAGTGGCCGAAGTCCGCTGGCCACCACTCCTGGGAGTCGGTCATCAGCGCCGTCAGATCTTGTTTGAGGGCCTGGAAATCCAGGCTTTTGAAAGCCTTGGCGTAGTCGAAGTCCTTGCCCATCGGATCGGATGCGGGCGAGTGCTGACTCAGGATTTTCAGGTTCAGTTGATTCGGCCACCAATCGCGGTTCGTCGTGCCACCGCCGGCGGCGTGATTGAACGGGCATTTCGATTCATTTGCCATGTTCGGGTCCTTATCAGGTCTTCTGCGGCCGGCTCGTGCCGACTTCGGAGTAGTAAGGCTAGACCCGACTTGGCGAGTCAGCTAATAGGCCGACTATTGGTGCCTGATAGGCGCAGTCTCTTACGCGAAGTGTTGGGTGCCGGCGCCGGGCAGGGCGCTGAAACGCCCGTGCTTGAGCGATGGTTTGCAATTTTGTGGAAGAAACGTGATGGTCATTAGAAATGTTATTGTATAACATAAAAATGATTTCATCTGATCGGTGCCGGTAATACACCCTGTGTAGCGCTGGCATCGATCCTCACTTTTCTGCCTGACGGATTCCTGAAATGCCTTCCCGTTTCCCCGCCTTCCAACCCCGCCTGACACTCATGGCCTCGGCGCTGCTGATCGCTTCGCCCGCATTTGCCGCCGACCCGCTGGAACTGCAACCGCAAGTCATCACCGGCAATCCGCTGGGCAGTCAGACCCTGGCCTCGCCCTCGACCGTGTTGAGCGGCGACAGCCTGACGCTGCAGCAAAAGGGCAGCCTCGGCGAAACCCTGAACAAGCAGCCGGGTGTGTCGTCGTCCTACTTCGGCCCGGGTGCCAGTCGCCCGATCATTCGCGGGCAGGACGGCGATCGCATCCGCATTCTGCGCAACGGTGTTGGCGCGCTGGACGCCTCGTCGCTGTCCTACGATCACGCGGTGCCGCTGGATCCGGTCAATGTCGAACGCATTGAAATCGTCCGTGGTCCGGCGGCCTTGCTGTACGGCGGCAGCGCCATCGGCGGAGTGGTCAACACCTTCGACAACCGCATCCCGACCGAAGCCATCGAAGGTATTCACGGTGCCGGTGAGTTGCGCTACGGCGGCGCCGACACCACCCGCAGCAGCGCCGGCAAGCTTGAAGCCGGTAACGGTCAGTTCGCCTTGCACCTGGACGCCAGCGCCCGCGAGTTCAATGACCTGAAAATCCCCGGCTACGCCAAAACCGGCCGTGAGCGGGCGAACGACGATGGCGACTCGAAGAAGCATCGGCTGGCCAACAGCGACGGTCGCCAGGACGGCGGTGCGGTGGGCGGGTCGTACACCTGGGATGACGGTTACGCGGGGCTGTCATACAGCAATTACGATTCCAACTACGGCTCGCCGGCCGAAGACGATGTGCGCATCCGCATGGAGCAGGAGCACTACGCGTTCGCCTCGGAAATCCGCAACCTCGACGGCCCGTTCAGCTCGGTGAAGTTCGACGCTGGCTACACCGATTACCAGCACCGCGAAATCGAGGTCGGCGAGGTCGGCACCACGTTCAAGAACAAGGGCTACGAGGCGCGGGTTGAAGCCCGGCATCAGCCGCTGGGCCCGTTCAACGGGGTGATTGGCGCGCAGGTCAGTCGCAACGAGTTCTCGGCGCTGGGCGAGGAAGCGTTCGTGCCGCACACCGATACCGACGCCGGCGCACTGTTTATTCTCGAAGAGCTGCAAGCCACGGATCGTCTGCTGTTCACCCTCGGTGGACGTCTTGAACACACCACGGTCGACCCGGACGCCAAAGGCAACGAGCGCTTCGCCAATGCCGATCGCTCCAGCAGCTTCACCGCTGCTAGCCTGTCATCCGGCGCGGTGTACACGCTGACGCCGGTCTGGTCGGTCGCCGCTACGCTGGGCTACACCGAACGGGCGCCGACGTTCTATGAGCTTTACGCCAACGGCGCCCACGTCGCCACCGGCACTTATGAAGTCGGGGACGCGGGGCTGTCGAAAGAAAAAGCCGTCTCCAGTGACCTGGCGCTGCGTTTTGACAACGGCACCCACAAGGGCAGCGTCGGCGTCTTCTATAGCCATTTCTCCAACTACATCGGCCTGCTCGGGACCGGGCGCACGCTCAACGACGAAGGCGAGGAGGACGCCGACGGCATTCCTGAATACACCTACTCCGGCGTGCGGGCGCGCTTCAGCGGCATCGAAGCACAGGATCGCTGGACCCTCGGCGAAAACGCCTACGGCAAGTTTGCGCTGGAGCTGTCGGGCGATTACACCCGGGCCAAGAACCTCGACAACGGCCAGGACTTGCCGCGCATCGCACCGCTGCGGTTGAACACGGGGTTGTTGTGGGAGCTGGATCGCTGGCAGGCGCGGATCGATGTGGAACACGCCAGTTCCCAACACCGGGTGCCAGACAACGAAAGCAGCACCGACGGCTACACCACGCTGGGGGCCAATGTGGGTTATCACTTTGATGTTGGCCAGAGCAAATGGCTGGCCTTCGTCAATGCCGAGAACCTGACCAACCAGACCGTGCGTTACGCCAGCTCGATCCTGCGGGATATTGCGCCGGCACAAGGGCGCAGCATTCAGGTCGGACTGCGCACCACGTTCTGATCGCTGACGCCGGATGGACGCCAGCGTCGTTGCGACGCTGGCGTCGACCTCAACTCGATTGAGCGGTGTCTTCTTCCGGGATCTCGTCCAGCAGATCCTGTTGCCCCGGCAGTTCGGTGATCACGCTGAAGTCACTGACTTCCACCGCGCCCAGGCCGTACCCCAACAAGTGGAACGAGAACGCCTTGCGCGGTTGCGGGTTGTCGAAACTGAAATCCATCTCCAGCGGCTGATCCGCCGTGGCGACCATCTCGGTCGGCAGGCCCAGTTGCACGTCCTGTTCGAACTCCTTGGCCTTGAGCTGAATGTACGCCGCCTGCTGCGGATCGACCGAACGTACGGTCAGGCGTACGCGGGTATGGGAGCCCTTGGGCATTTCCAGGTATTGCGCGCCGATCAGGTTGTCGGCCCAGTCGTCCTTGATCTGCGCCTGGAGCGGGATGACGTTGGTACTGCCGAACTGATAGCGCTGATTGAGCGGGGTACGCAGCAGCGACAGGTCCAGGGCCGAAGCGCGGGCGGCGATGTCCCGGGCATTCTGGCCGCTGGCGTTGCCCTTGAACGTGGCGCTTTCGGCGATGAATCCATTGCTGGCGTAATTGCGGCAGCGGCGTGGCATGTCGCACTCGGTCAGGAGGCCGCGACCGTCGTGATAGCGCAGCTTGCCGTTGGTGAATGACATGATTTCACGGCCCGAATCGTAATCGCGAAACAGCGAGCGACCGCTGAGGGCGGAAGGCACCGGAAAGTCGAAGTAATCCAGAATCGACGCGCTCAGATCGACGTGACCGTAGATCCCGGCGTTCAGGCGCGGCAGTTGCGCCTGCTCCGGTGCGAGGGTCAGGTTGAAGCCCCAGGACGACGCGAGGCGTACGCCGTCGATGCCGTGGGATTCGTCCGAGGTGATCACCACCAGCGTGTCTTTCAGCACGCCCTGGCGTTCGAGGCCGCTGAGAAACTGTTCCAGTGCATCGTCCAGATAGCCGACGGCGGCCTGCTTCGGCGTGTCGTAGCGTTGCAGGTAGTCCTCTGGCGCGGAGTAGGGCTGGTGGGTGCCGACGGTCAGCAGGGTCAGCATCCACGGCTGCTTCTGTTTTTTCAGTTCGCCGACGTATTTCAGCGCACCTTCGAAGAACGCCTTGTCGTCCTTGCCCCACGGGAATTCCAGGTAATTGGCGTTGGTGAACCATTCCAGGCCATGGGTCGCGTTAAAACCGATGTGCGGCATGATCTTGTCTTTGGCCATGAACCGCAGCCCTGCGCCTTGCAGGTAATGAGTGGCAAAACCGTGCTGGCGCAACTGGGCCGGCAGGCAGGCCTGATTGCGCTCGTGCTGGGTCAGCATTTCCACGCCTTTGGGCGTGCCGTTGTCGAGCTTGTCGTAATCGCCGCAGAGCATGGCGTACAGACCGCGAATGGTCTGGTGGGTGTGCAGCACGTAATCCGGGGTGTTCATGCCGCGCTCGGCCCAGCGACTGAGGTGGGGCATCAGGTCTTCCTGATAATGGCTGCCGATGGCCCGGCGATTGGCGGCGATGTAGGCGCCGGGAATGCCTTCGAGGGCGACGATCAGCACATTGCGCGCCTGGCCCTTGGCTGCCAGCAACGGACGCCCGTTCAGATCCAGATCGGTGAGACCGGCCATCGGTGGGGGAGCTACCGGAGTATCGCCTTCCAGCCATTCTTCAGCCTGCATCTGTGCGTCGGCGAACTGCGCGGCCAACAACTGATGCGGCAGGTTGTACAGGCGCCACGGATCGGCATCGCTCGGGTCCAGGTGTTGCGCGCCCCAGTACGCGGAGAACAGCAGCACCGGCGTCGCCCAGGCTGCACGGGGCAGAGCGGGGGCCGTCTTCGCGCGTCGAGTCCAGTGACTCAGCAGCCACAGGACCAGAGCCATCAGCAATGCAGCAGCCACGCCGGGATGGGCGAAGCCGCCGCCGGTGGAGTTTTCCACGAACTGTGGGTCGATCAGGTAATGCAGGTCTGCCACGGTCGGCAGGCGACCGACCGCGCTGACCAGTTCCGCAGTCGCCACCGCCAGCAATCCCCAGAACAGCAGCACCGGCAGCGCCAGCCACCAGGGACGGCGGTGCAACACCACCACCAGCAGACTGCCGATGGCCAGATCCGACAGATAGCCGAACAGGCTCGACCAGCCGAGTGCCGTCCGCAGACAGACCGGCACGATCAGTACCAGAAAAACCAGAGAAAGAAGGCGGGCATCCAGGCGCCGAACCCGTTGAAAAAGAGCACTCACAAAAAAAGACCTTCCAGCCATTAAAACGTCATAAAAGTGTGGGCGATGATACCAAGCGTCGGCTGTCTGATCGCCTTTTTAAACGGTTGGGTCATCCGGTCCCGAAGAACGCTGTGATCCATCCGCAAGGGGCGGGGCCTTGATCGGCGACCGTCTTGGCGGTTTTCCGGCCTGAGTGCGGCGGCGGTTTTATTGTTTCAGGCTGTTTAAGCGGCCTTTGATCCGTTCGTGCTGCATTTGCGAACCAGTGCGATTTACAATGCGCGACCCTTGATGGAGTCGTTCGTCGTGGATTTACTCGCGCAACTTTACGCGCAGCTCAGCCGCTGGGTGATCGATCCGGTCACCGAACGGTTCCTTGGCCTGTTCGATTTGAACGGCCGCCTCGGTGTGGTGTTTCTGCTCACATCCTACGGCGTGGCATACGGCCTTTATCGCCACCGAAAATCCCGGCACCTGACGCAAGCCCGATCCTTCTGGCGATTTGTCGGCGGCGGTCGTGTTCACGGGCATCGTTCGGCCTGGCTGGATTACCGTTATTACTTCATCAAGGCGATTCTTCGGGTGACGCTGGTGTTGCCCGTGGTCGGCCTCGTCGACCCGCATATTCTGCGTTCGGGCGACTACGCACAGTTTTTCACTCAGCTGTGGGGCGCGCGCGAGCAAGTGCCGGAACACCCGTTGATCGCGTTGTTCTACGGACTGGGCGTGTTCCTGTTCAGGGATTTTCTGCATTACTGGATTCACCGCGCCTTCCATTCCCGCTATCTGTGGGAATTTCACAAGGTTCATCATTCGGCGCCGGTGCTGGTGCCGGCCACCGCCAGCCGGATTCACATTGCCGAATCGATCGTTGAACGAATCGTCATCACCGCCGGCCTCGGCGCGTTTGCCGGGGCGGTCTGGTATGCCTGCGGCGGCGAGGTCAGCCGCTACACGCTGTTCGGCGTGACCTGGCTGGCGCTGATCATCAACAGCCTGGGCTCCAATCTGCGGCACAGCCATGTCTGGCTGTCGTTCGGGCCGGCGGTCGAGCATGTGCTCAGCAGCCCGGCCCAGCACCAGATTCATCACAGCGACGCACCGCGCCATTTCAACAAGAATTTCGCGATCAATCTGTCACTGTGGGACTGGCTGTTCGGCACGCTGTACGTCACCACCTCAAAGCCCGAAGCCTTGCGCTTCGGCACGGGCGAGCAGGACCGCACGCGTTATCTGACGCTGTACAGCCTGACCGTCACCCCGTTCGTGGAAACCGCGAAGCGCCTGTCATTGAACGCCGACGGTCTTAGAACCCGGTTCAACCAGCGTACGCCTTGAACGTCGGTATCAGCCTGTTCATCAGTTTTTCGAAGCTGGTTTTCCAGTGATATCAATATGTGATAACGGTATTTAAATTTCGTTTTTTATAGCGATAAAGTCCGGCCTCACAGATTTCCCGGTAAATCACTGCGAGGTTGTCATGGCCCTACCGTTCAAACGTTCTGCACTGACGCTGCTGGTGGCTTCGCTGGCTGGTGCACTGCTCGGCAACACCGCTCAGGCTGAAGGCAAAATCAGCATCGCCCAACAATTCGGCATTGGTTATCTGATTCTGGATGTGGTGCGCGATCAGCACTTGATCGAGAAGCACGGCAAGGCCCAGGGCCTGAACATCAAGGTCGACTGGAACAGCATTTCCGGCGCCACCGCCATGAACGAAGCGCTGCTCACCGGATCGCTGGACGTGGTCTCGGCCGGCGTGCCGCCGATGCTCACCGTGTGGGATCGCACCAAGGGCAAGCAGAACGTCAAAGCCATCGCTTCGCTGGGTTCGATGCCCAATTATCTGCTGACCAATAACCCGAACGTGAAAACCCTCAAGGACTTCAGCGACAAGGATCGCATCGCCGTGCCGGCAGCGGGCGTGGGCTTCCAGTCACGCACGCTGCAGATCGAAACGGCCAAGGAATTCGGCAATGACCAGTACAAGAAATTCGACGACATCTCCGTCAGCCTGCCGCACCCGGATGCCACGGCCGCATTGATCGCCGGCGGCTCGGAAATCAACGCGCATTTCTCCAGCCCGCCGTTCCAGTATCAGGCGTTGCAGAATCCCAACGTGCATAAGGTGCTGAGTTCCTACGACGTGCTCGGCGGCCAGGCTACGTTCAACGTGCTCTACACCACGGAAAAATTCCACGACGAAAACCCGAAAACCTACAAGGCGTTCTACGACGCACTGACTGAGGCCGAGAAAATTATTAAAGCCGACAAGCCTGCGGCGGCTCAGGCTTACATTCGGGTTGAACACTCGAAGTTGCCGCTGGCGCTGGTGGAGAAAATCGTCACCGCCCCGGAAATCGATTTCACCGTGGTGCCGCAGCGCACCTTTATCTATGCAGAGAAATTGCAGGAGCTGGGTGTGCTGAAAAACAAGGCGGATAGCTGGAAGGATTATTTCTTTGAAGAGGCGCATGGTGGGGCGGGGAGTTGAGCAGTCGTCATTACTGAGCAATCCGCCCGTCCTCTTGCCGGGTGACCGGCAAACCCGCGTCTATAGTGAGAGGGCTGTGTGAAACGGGTGGCGCACCTCAAGCTGCGACGGGAGGCGCCGAGTGGACAATCTGCTGTATTTCATTCAGGAGAACGCCATGAGTCAGATCGAAAAAGTCCTCTATACCGCGAAAACCCACACCACCGGTGGGCGTGACGGTGCATCGCGCAGTTCCGACGGGATCCTCGATGTAAAACTGTCGTCGCCCGGCTCCAGTGGCGGCGGGACCAATCCGGAACAATTGTTTGCGGCAGGCTGGTCGGCGTGTTTCATCGGCGCGATGAAAGCGGTGGCGGCGCAGGAGAAAATCAGTCTGCCCGCCGACGTGGCGGTGGATGCCGAGGTGGACCTGGGCACCAATGCGGGCGGGTATCTGCTACAGGCCCGACTCAATGTGAGTCTGCCGGGGATGGAGCGCGCAGCGGCGCAGAAACTGGTGGAAGCGGCGCATCAGGTGTGCCCGTACTCGAAGGCGACGCGCAATAACATCCAGGCTGAGGTGAAGCTGGTTTGAAACAGCGCCGGCCTGCCCGCATGGTGCGGGCAGGCCGGCTCGATCAGTCGATCAATGCATCTTGCTGTGATCGTGGCCTTCCATGGTCAGCGCCTTGACCGGCGCCTTGACTTCAACGGTTTCCTTTTCGCCCTTGGCGTTTTCGACGGTCAGGGTCAGCGGCACGCTGTCGCCTTCCTTCAACTGAGCGGTCAGGCCCATCAGCATCACGTGGTAGCCATTCGGGTCGAAGTTGACGGCTTTGCCGGCGGGCAGGTCGACCGATTTCACCGGGCCCATGCTCATCACGTCGTTCTTCATGGTCATCTCATGAATCTGCACGTCCTTGGCCGCCGGCGAGGCAACGCTGAGCAGCTTGCTGTCGCTGTCGGCGGTAACGGTCATGAACGCGCCGCTGGCCGACTGGTTCGGCACGGTCGCACGCACCCAGGCGTCGTCGACCTTGGTCTGCGCCGATGCCTGGAACGCCAGGCCCAGCAGGGACAGGCCCAGTGCGGCGCGTTTGATGTGGTTCAGAAAAGGGTTCATCAGCAGACCTCCATGACGGTAAGCAAATCTTCCGTGCACTCTTGTGCAGAAAGCGATTGAGACAGACCCACACGCAACGTGCCCCGGGTGTCGTAGACATAGCTGGTGGCGGTGTGGGAAAGGGTATAGGTGTCGCCGGCCGGGACTTTTTCGTAGAACACGTCGAATTCCTTGGCGGTGGCCTTGGTTTCTTCGAGGGTGCCGTACAGCGCGACGAAGCTTGGATCGAAGGTCTTGACGTAGGCGTCGAGGATTTCCGGTGTGTCGCGTTCCGGGTCGAGGGTGATGAACACCACTTGCAGGATGTCGCCGTCCTTGCCCATCAGCTTCTTGATTTTTGCGGCGCGGGCCAGGGTCGTCGGGCAGATCGCCGGACACTGGGTGAAGCCGAAGAAGATCATCGGCATCAGGCCGCGAAAACTCGACAACGTCACGGTGTTGCCTTCGGTGTCCTTCAGTTTGAAGGTGCGTCCGAGGATCTTGTCGCTCAGATCCTTGCCGTACTTGTACGACAGTTCGCCGCGGGTGTCGCAGCCGGCGAGCAGGCCGAGACCGAGTACGCCCATTCCCGCAAGCACCTTGCGGCGAGTCAACAAAGCCGTCATTTCATACCGCCCTTTGGAGCCCGCCAGTCGGCAGGACAGGCGGGCGGGTTAACCGTAAAAGCGGCGCATGATACCAAAATGATCCGGCAGGTCGGTTTTTGATCACCTGTCAATGTCGGAACAGGCGACAAAAGGTGTAAGAAAACATGACTCAAGGTGCTGGCGGTGGCGACTCGACCGGGCTCCAGCCACCGCCCAGCGCGGTGTACAGGTTCACTTGTGCCACCCGGTCGGCTTCCATTCGTCGAGTGCGTAGAACGACGCAGAGGAATGACGGCTCTACCGGATGTCATCTTCGCGAGACATTCGAAATGTACGATCAGCGCAAGAAAGAGTCACTGTCGGCCTGGCGCAAGCTGGCGACACAACCGCAGGGACAGTTCGATCCGCAGGACCACTACGATGATTTGCTCAAGGGGGCCGACGACATGCTGGAACAGGGGCTCATCAGCAACACCGAGTGGCGACAGTTGGTGCGCGATGCGGGCAACATGTTTACCCGCAACGAGACGAGGGTGAGCGGATGAAGCGAAAACGGGCGCCGATTGACTTGTCAAAGGCGCCCCGTGGCCTGCAAGCGACGCGCGAAAGCCGCCTTGTCGAACATCACCGGTTGATGCAGGCTGCCGATCAGGCGTGTGCAGAGCCTGTCGACTTCCTGCAGGACCGCATCACCGACCGGGTGCCCCAGTGATTCCCACCAGCTCGATCCAGTGCCTGACGGGCGTGCGGCCGGCGCCGTCGAGGTGTATCTGGCAGCCGATGTTGGCGGTGGCGATGATCTCGGGATGACCACTCTCCAGCGCATCGAGTTTGTTGTCGCGCAGTGACCTGGCCAGCGCCGGTTGGGTGATCGAGTAAGTACCCGCCGAGCCGCAGCACAGATGAGCGTCGGGGACGGCAGTCAGGTCGAAGCCCAGTCGTGTCAGCACCGACTCCACCGCACCGCCGAGTTTCTGCGCGTGTTGCAAGGTGCAGGGACAATGGAAAGCCACACGTTGATTGGCGTGGATGCCGAAGGATTCGAGCGGCTCTTCGCGCAGCACCTCAACCAGATCTTTTGCCAGCGCGCTGACGGCTTTGGCCTTTTCGGCATAGGCTGGGTCGGCGCGAAGCAAATGCCCGTAATCCTTGATGAACGCACCGCAACCGCTGGCGGTCTGTACGATCGCCTCGGCACCCTGTTCGATGGCCGGCCACCACGCATCAATGTTGTGGCGAGCGCGCTCAAGGCCGGTGGTCTGGGCGTCGAGGTGATAATCCACCGCGCCGCAACAGCCAGCCTCGCGGGCAGGAATCACGCTGATGCCCAGACGATCCAGCACCCGCGCCGCTGCGGCATTGGTGTTGGGGGACAATCCCGGCTGCACGCAACCCTCAAGCATCAGCACTTGCCGCGCATGATGGATGGCGGGGCGCGGGGCAGGTAGCGCCACGTTGCGTGGCAGTTTGTCTTGCAGGGTATGGGGTAGTAGCGCCCGAAACGTCTGGCCGGCGTTGATCAGCCCTTTGAACAACCGTGGATCGGGCACGATGCATCGAAGTCCTTCACGCAACAGACGCTGCCCGAGCGGCCGCGGGACGGCGGCGTCCACCACCGCCCGGCCGATGTCGAGCAGGTTGTGATAGTCCACGCCGGAAGGGCAGGTGGTTTCACAGTTGCGACACGACAGGCAGCGATCCAGATGCTGCTGGGTTTTTGCCGTAACTTCGTTGCCTTCGAGCACTTGCTTGATCAAGTAGATGCGCCCGCGCGGGCCGTCCAGTTCATCGCCGAGCAATTGATAAGTCGGGCAGGTCGCATTGCAGAATCCGCAATGCACGCACGTGCGCAGGATGCTTTCGGCCTCTTCGGCGCGGGGCAGTTGTCGGGCTTGCGGGCTGAGGGTGGTCTGCATGGCTCAAAGCTCCGCGTACAGAAGCCCGGGGTTGAAAATGCCCCGGGGGTCGAGTTGTCGTTTGAGTTGGCGGTGATAGTGAAGCAGGGCGGGCGCCAGTGGCTGGAATGGCTGGTCGATCAGGCCGTGGCTGTAACAGGTCGCATGCCCGCCGACGTCGCCGACCGCTTTGCGAATGACCGCAGCTTCGGCCGTGGACTTGAGCCAGCGTTGCGCTCCGCCCCAGTCGAGCCACTGCTGGCCGGGCAGGTTCAGCGGCGGGGTGTTCAGCGGCACGGACAGGCGCCAGAGCGGTTGATCGTCATCGAAGAAGCCCAGGCGCTGCTCGTTGAGATCGGCCCAGAACGAACGGTCGATCAGCTCGCCACCCAGGCGATCATGGGCAGCCGCCACTGAGCCTTCGCCACCCTCAAGACGCAAGTGCAGTTGCCGGCCAGTGTGACACGCAGCACTGATCGGCAACGGCTGCTGGCCCCATTCGGCCAGACGCAGCAGGGCTTGTTCGCCGGTCATTTCCAGGCTGATGCTCTGGCACGCTCGCGGTTTGGGCAGCACCTTGAGCGAGACTTCGGTGATGACACCCAGCGAGCCATAACTGCCGGCCATCAGACGCGACAAGTCGTAGCCGGCGACGTTCTTCATGACTTCGCCGCCGAAGCGCAGGTGTTTGCCATGGCCGGTGATGATCCGCGTACCCAGCACGAAGTCGCGCACCGATCCCGACCAGGGCCGACGTGGCCCGGACAGGCCACTGGCGACCATGCCGCCGACCGTGGCATCGTCGGCGAAAGCCGGTGGCTCGCACGCCAGCATCTGTTGCGAGGCGTCCAGCACGGCCAACAGTTCTACCAGTGGAGTGCCGCAGCGCGCGGTGATCACCAGCTCTGTCGGGTCGTAGCTGACGATGCCCCGATGGGCGCGGGTGTCGAGAATTTCCCCACCGACGATGCGTCCGAGAAACGCCTTGCTGTTGGCTCCTTGAATGCGCAGCGGCGTGGCGTTTTCCAGTGCCCGGTTGACCTGTTCGAGCAGCGCGGCGCTATCATCGAAATCCTTCGTTTCACCCATCAGAACCGCTCCAGCTCGGGGAAGGGCAATTGCCCGTGGTGCACGTGCAGGGCGCCGAATTCGGCGCAGCGATGCAGGGTCGGAATGTTTTTGCCGGGGTTGAGCAGTCCGCCGGGATCGAACGCGGCTTTGACGGCGTGGAACAGGGTCAGCTCATCGCTGTTGAACTGTGCGCACATCTGGTTGATTTTTTCCCGACCCACGCCATGTTCGCCGGTGATGCTGCCGCCGACCTTCACGCACAGCTCGAGGATCTTGCCGCCCAGCGCTTCGGCACGCTCCAGCTCGCCGGGTCGGTTGGCGTCGAACAGTATTAGCGGATGCATGTTGCCGTCGCCGGCATGGAATACGTTGGCGACCCGCAAGCCGTATTCGGCTGAAAGCTGTGCGATCGCATGCAGAACGCCGGGCAACTCGCGGCGCGGGATGGTGCCGTCCATGCAGTAATAGTCCGGCGACAACCGCCCCACGGCGGGGAAGGCATTCTTGCGCCCGGCCCAGAATCGCACGCGTTCGGCTTCGTCCCGGGCCTGACGCAGTTCGGTGGCGCCGGCGTGTTCGAGCACTTGTCGGACCCGCGCGCAGTCATCGTGCACATCGGCTTCAACGCCATCGAGCTCGCAGAGCAGAATCGCCTCGGCGTCCACCGGATAACCGGCGTGGATGAAGTCTTCGGCGGCGCGGATTGCCAGGTTGTCCATCATCTCCAGGCCACCGGGAATGATGCCGGCCGCGATGATGTCGGCCACTGCGCGGCCGGCCTTTTCCACGGAGTCGAACGCCGCCAGCAGCACTTTGGCCGTCTGCGGTTTGGGCAAGAGTTTGACCGTGACTTCGGTGATGACCCCGAGCAGGCCTTCGGAACCGGTGAACAGCGCCAGCAGGTCGAAACCGGGCGAATCCAGTGCCTGCGAGCCCAGCGTCAGGCGTTCGCCATCGACAGTGAGAATCTCGAGCTCGAGCAGGTTGTGCACGGTCAGGCCGTACTTGAGGCAGTGCACGCCGCCGGCGTTCTCCGCCACGTTGCCGCCGATCGAGCAGGCGATTTGCGAGGAAGGGTCAGGCGCGTAATACAGCCCGAACGGCGCGGCAGCCTGGGAGATCGCCAGATTGCGCACGCCAGGCTGAACCCTTGCTGTACGGGCGGCGGGATCGATGTGCAGGACGTTGTTAAAACGCGCCATCACCAGCAACACGCCTTTCTCCAGCGGCAGGGCACCGCCGGACAAACCGGTCCCGGCGCCTCGGGCGACCACCGGCACCCGCCGTTCGTGGCAGATCCGCAACACACCCTGAGCTTCATCGATGTGCCGTGGCAGCACCACCAGCAGCGGGGTGGTGCGGTAGGCCGAGAGGCCATCGCACTCGTACGGTTTCAATTCTTCGCACTGATGCAGCACTTCCAGGTCTGGCCACTGGTGCTGCAGGGCTTGCAGAAGCGCGGCCTTGTCAACGCCTGGCAAGGCGCCGTCGACCCGTTCGTCGTAAAGAATGTTCATGCGGGTGGACGACCCTCCGTTGTTGTTCGAGCTCGGGTGTCGCACTTGCATCATTGGGCCGCTGACACCTGGAAATAAAGCGTAGCGGTCCGTGGGGCGGTGGGAGCGATTTATCAGACACAGCGCCTGATGCCGAAGGCTACAGGCGCTGAATCGGATCAGGCCAATGTCAATCGAGATCGCTCGCCTGATGTCGCTCCGCAACCTGGCTCGCCTCATCGCCCCACGTCCGGTTGACGCGCTGGCCACGCATCACCGCAGGACGTTCGGCAATCTCTTGCGCCCAGCGCTGCACGTGGGTGTATTCATGGGCGGAAAGAAACTCGGCGGCGGAGTACACGTTGTCGCGCACCAGTTGCCCGTACCACGGCCAGACCGCGATGTCGGCGATGGTGTAGTCGTTGCCTGCAAGGTAGGGGCTTTCGCTCAGGCGGCGATCGAGTACATCCAGCTGACGCTTGGTTTCCATGGTGAATCGGTTGATCGGGTATTCAAGTTTTTCCGGCGCATACGCATAGAAGTGCCCGAAACCGCCGCCCAGGTAGGGCGCTGCACCCATTTGCCAGAACAGCCAATTCAGGGTTTCGGTGCGACCCGCCGGATCGGAGGGCAGGAAGGCGCCGAATTTTTGCGCCAGATACAGCAGGATCGATCCGGATTCGAACACGCGAATGCCCGGCTCCACGCTGCGGTCCACCAGCGCCGGAATTTTCGAGTTGGGGTTGATCCCGACAAAACCGCTGGAGAACTGGTCTCCTTCGTTGATGCGGATCAGCCAGGCATCGTATTCAGCGTCGGTGTAGCCAAGCGCCAGTAACTCTTCGAGCAGAATGGTTACCTTCACACCATTGGGCGTGGCCAGCGAGTAAAGCTGCAGCGGGTGCTTGCCGACGGGCAGTTCTTTTTCATGGGTCGGCCCGGCAATCGGGCGATTGATACTGGCGAACTGGCCACCGGAAGGCGCACTGTGTTTCCAGACCTTGGGTGGTACGTAAGACGGATTGCTCATGAAACGAACCTCTTCGGTTAATGGCTGGAATGTTGTGAGCCTGTGAGGGAACAACGGGCTCCTGACTGAAAGGACACCATAGAAAGGCGTTTGAATGCCACTGGCGGGCGGATGAAAATTGCAGAGGCGAGGGGGCTCGTGCAGCCTGCATGAATAGCGTGCAATCGGTAATGCAGAACACGGCCGATGGTTTGAGTAGGGTTCTCTGGATCAGGGGCAAGAGGGGACGTAAGTCATTGCGTCGAATGCTGGTTGTCGGCATTGGCGCTTTGGTGCGTGGCTGTGCGCAATTGCGCCGGGCTTACGCCAATACGCTGTTTGAAAGCACTGGTCATGTGCGCCTGTGAGTTGAAGCCGCAGGCCAGGGCGATCTGCGACAAGGCCGTTTTTCCATCGCATATCATCGCCCGAGCCTTGGCCAGGCGCCGGTCGATCAGATAGCTATGGGGGCTTTTGCCTGTGGCTTGTTTGAAGGCACGAGTGAAATAGCCTTCGGACAATTCGAGTAGTTGTGCCATCGACAGAACATCGAGCGGGCCGTTGAGACTTGCGTCAATGAACTCATCCAGCCGTCGCATTCGGCTGTCGGTGATCGAGCCGCAGGGCACTGGCACATCTTGAGCTGCCGCTCGTTCAGCCAGCGCCATCGCCCAGGTTTCCCAGTCATCGTCCCATTTGGGCTGCAAGAGCGCGCTGCGCATTCGCTGGGCGAGGAGAATGGCTTGCGGGTCGATGCGATTGTTGAATGGCCGATCACCGGCCAGCGCAACACCTTTGGTACGGATTAATCGCAGGTATTCACCGCCCACGGGGGACTCGGACAACACATCACAGCCGACCGGGACGAACGCCAGGCCATTGGGCATCGCGTCGAAGGGACGTATCCGGTCAGTGCCGATGGCATGCAGCCCGCGTTGGCTGTCGAAGGCAAAGCCAATGGCTGACTGGGTCGCCACGTAGCGTGCCGAGTAAGCTGCGCCGGGCAGCAACTCGATCGTCCACGAACCTGCCTCGATACGACGGACCGGTTCCGCAAGGGGTGTGGGGTGCTGACGGTTTCGATGGCTCATGGGCGTCATAGTAGTGAAGGGGTGGCATAAAAGTCAGGTCGGTTTTTTGAAAGCCGACGTGACGCCTGCGTGCCTAGATTGGGACAAAGCCAAGGAGACGCTCATGCATACACTCAGTCGCGATGATATCGAACACGCAGCCCGCCAGGTTTACCAGGTGATGCCGGCCACCGCCCAGTATCGCTGGCCTTTGCTGGCCGAGCGGTTGGGATGCACGGTTTGGGTCAAACACGAAAATCACACACCGACCGGAGCGTTCAAAGTGCGCGGTGGCATTACCTTCATGCACTGGCTGCGCCGTGAGCACCCGAATGTCAAAGGCATCGTTTCTGCAACGCGTGGCAATCATGGCCAAAGTCTTGCGCTGGCAGCCAGTGCAGTGGGGCTGAGGGCATTGATCGTGGTGCCGCAGGGCAACTCGCTGGAAAAGAACAACGCCATGCGCGGGTTTGGCGGTGAGGTGGTCGAGTTCGGGCGTGATTTCGATGAAGCTCGTGAGGAGGCGGCTCGTCTGGCGCATGAACATGACCTGTACCTGGTGCCGCCGTTCCATACCGAGCTGGTCAAGGGGGTTGCGACCTATGCGCTGGAACTGTTCAGTGCAGTGCCGGATCTGGACACCGTCTACGTTCCCATCGGCTGTGGTTCAGGGATCTGCGGCGTGATCGCTGCCCGTGATGCGTTGGGCCTGAGCACCGAGGTGGTGGGAGTGGTGTCCACGGAAGCGATGGCCGCCAAGCTGTCGTTCGAAGCAAAAGCGATCTGTGAAACTGCGTCAGCCAATACCTTTGCCGACGGCCTGGCCGTGCGCAAGCCGATTGCCGAGGCGTTCGACATCTATAAGGAGGGTGCGGCGAGGATTGTCTCGGTCAGCGAAAGCGAAATCGCCGAAGCCATGCGCGTGTATTACACCGATACCCATAACCTTGCTGAAGGCGCGGGCGCGTCCGCGTTGGCGGCGTTGATGCAGGAGCGTGAAGGGAGGGAGGGGGAAACGGTCGGCGTGATTCTGTCTGGGGGGAATGTTGATCGAGCGATCTATGCGGGGGTGATTGGGTGATTGCTTCTTTATATAGCCGGTACAGAGCTTGGTAGTTTTCGCAGGCGCGATCAAAAGAATTTTCACGCGGGGGTTGACCACCTGTTTTGATCCTGTATTATTCGCCTCCCGCTAGCGAGCAACTTGAGTCGCTTCTAGCGCAAGTGATTGAATTTAAATGAAAATAATCACTTGACAGCAAATGAGGCTGCTGTAGAATGCGCGCCTCGGTTGAGACGAAAGATCTTAACCAACCGCTCTTTAACAACTGAATCAAGCAATTCGTGTGGGTGCTTGTGGAGTCAG
>NZ_BQHI01000042.1 GCF_021603585.1 Pseudomonas sputi
GCAGGGTGTGACGGCGATCGTCGAGCGCTGAAAAAGCAAGACTCCCCTCTCCCCAAAGGAGAGGGGATTGCGAAGGTCACTCAGGTACGGAACCTGCGTACCAACCCATCCAGCTCATTCGACAACCCCGCCAGACTCTGCGAATCCAGCCGCGCCGAATTCGCCAGTTCCGCCACCAGCTGCGCATCCCCATGAATCTGGCTGATGTGCCGATTGATGTCTTCAGCCACCTGATGCTGCTCTTCCGCCGCCGTCGCAATCTGCGTGTTCATGTCGCGAATCACATCCACCGACTCTCGGATTTGACCGAAGCTTTCCCGTGCCTCGCCGATGCGTGCCACCGATTGCTGGGACACGTCGAGACTGGCGCGCATCTGCTGGGTCACCGCGCTGGTGCGTTTGGCGAGGTTGCCCAGCAGCCCGTCGATTTCCGCCGTCGAATCCGCCGTGCGTTTGGCCAGTGCGCGCACCTCATCGGCCACCACCGCAAAACCTCGGCCTTGCTCGCCGGCACGCGCCGCCTCGATGGCCGCGTTGAGCGCCAGCAGGTTGGTCTGTTCGGCGATGGAACGGATGGTGCCGAGGATCGACTGGATGTCGTTGCTGTCGCGTTCCAGTTGTTGCATCGACTGCGCCGACTGCTCCAGTTCCTGGCTCAGTTGATCGACGCTGTGCACCGCCGCATCGATCTGCTGCTGACCTTCGCGGGCCTGGCGCTGGCCGCTGTCGGCCGACTCGGCCGCCTGGCTGCACGAGCGGGCGACTTCGTTGGCGGTGGCAACCATTTCGTGGAACGCGGTCGAGACCATGTCCACCGCTTCGCGCTGGCGTCCGGCCGCTTCGGCCATGTCGCCGGAGACCCGGGTCGAACTCTGCGAAGTGGCGAGGATTTTCCCGGCCGCGCCGCCGATGTGCTGGATCAGGCTGCGGATCGCGGTGAGGAACTGGTTGAACCAGTTGGCCAGTTGCGCGGTTTCGTCGCTGCCACGGATGTCGAGGTTCTTGGTCAGGTCGCCTTCGCCCTGGGCGATGCCTTCCAGACCGCTGGCCACGCTGCGGATCGGCCGCACGATGAGGCTGGCGAAGCTGGCGCCGACCACCGCGAAGATCACCGCCAGCACGGCCGCGATGATTGCGATCAGCCAGGTGAGTTTAGTGGCCGAACTCATTACGTCGTTCTGTTTGATCAGGCCGATGAACGTCCAGCCCAGTTGCTCCGACGGCCAGACGTTGGCCATGTAGCGCTCGCCGTTGAGCTCGACTTCCACCAGCCCTTTGCCGGCCTTGGCCAGTTGCGCGTAGCCCTCGCCGAGGCTGTCGAGCGGCTTGAAGTTGTGCTCGGGCTGCTTGGGATCGACCAGCACCGTGCCGCTGTTTTCCAGCAGCATCAGGTAGCCGCTTTCGCCCAGCTTGATCTGTTTGACGATCTCGGTGAGCTGCTTGAGGGTGACGTCGATACTGACTACGCCGCCGTTGCTGCCCAACTTGTTATCGATGGTGCGCACAGTGCTGACGTAAGTCGCATCGTCCTGTGCCCAGTAATAGGCGGCGGTGCGCAGCGGCTTGCCGGGTTTGGCCTGCGCGGCCTTGTACCACGGGCGCTGACGCGGGTCGTAGTTGTTCAGCTTGGGATCGTCGGGCCAGGAGACGTAGCCGCCGGCAGCGGTGCCGACGATTGCGTAGGCGTAGGCCGGGTGACTGTTGCCCAGGTCCTGCAGAAAGGCGAAGACCTTCTTGTCCATCTCGCCCTGCGGAATGCTTTCGGCGTTGGCGCTCATGTAGGTCTTGAGGCTGTCGTCGGTGTTCTTGATCAGCGGTTGCGTCGCCAGGTACTCGACGTTCTGGCTGATACCGTCAAAGAAAAGCTGCATGGCATTGCTGACCTGACGGATCTCGCGCCCGCTGCTGTCGACAAAATCGTCCCGGGCATCGCTGCGCAGGTTCAGTACCACCAGCGTGGCGACCAGCACCACGGGCAAGCAGGCGATGATTGCAAACGCCCAGGTCAACTTCTGTTTGATGTTCATCCGCGCTCCAGATTTTCTTGTAGGCCCACGCAGTGCAGATGACTCGCGGTAATTGGCAGCCGAAAAACGTTGTTTTTCACCCGTTTCCTTGAGTGCGGCATCGAAAGTTTTTGTTGGAACGATTGTCGGACAAATCCCTCTGTCTCTGAGGAATTCGGCTGCGTGAAGGGGAAATTGAGGCCGGAAGAGAAAATTCTTACGAGTCGCGTGCGGCTGGATGTCAGATTCTGTCGCAAATGCCCTCAAGTCCTGTCGCCAACAACTTCGACAGCCTCGGCTATGATTCGCAGCGGTCGCCAACGAGGCTCCGGTCGGCCCGGTTTATCCGGCACAGTGTGTGTATCCACAGGTTCACAGGTCGGCAACCCCTCCCCGTGATGCGAGGATTGCCGTATAACGAATGACATTCGCGTGTTTGGTAATAAAGGACCCACAATAAAAGCTGATGAAGACTCCAAAACGCATTGAACCCCTGATCGAGGACGGTCTGGTCGACGAAGTGCTGCGTCCACTCATGAGTGGCAAAGAAGCAGCTGTTTATGTGGTGCGCTGCGGTAATCAGTTACGTTGCGCAAAGGTCTACAAGGAGGCGAACAAACGCAGTTTCCGCCAGGCAGCCGAGTATCAGGAAGGCCGCAAGGTTCGCAACAGCCGACAGGCCCGGGCGATGGCCAAGGGCTCCAAGTTCGGGCGCAAGGAAGCCGAAGACGCCTGGCAGAACGCCGAAGTCGCGGCGCTGTTCCGCCTGGCCAACGCCGGGGTGCGCGTGCCCAAGCCGTACGACTTCCTCGAAGGCGTGCTGCTGATGGAACTGGTGGCCGATGAATACGGCGATGCCGCGCCGCGTCTGAACGACGTGGTGCTGGAGCCGGACCAGGCCCGCGAATATCACGCGTTCCTGATTTCGCAGATCGTGCTGATGCTGTGTACCGGTCTGGTGCACGGTGACCTCTCGGAGTTCAACGTGCTGCTGACGCCGACCGGGCCGGTCATCATTGATCTGCCGCAAGCGGTGGACGCCGCCGGCAACAACCACGCGTTCAGCATGCTCGAGCGTGACGTAGGCAACATGGCGTCGTACTTCGGCCGGTTCGCCCCAGAGTTGAAGAAGACCAAATACGCCAAGGAAATGTGGGCGTTGTACGAAGCGGGTACGTTGCACCCGGCCAGCGTGCTGACCGGCGAGTTTGACGATCCCGAGGACCTGGCCGATGTCGGCGGGGTGCTGCGCGAGATCGAAGCGGCGCGTCTGGATGAGGAGCGCAAGCAAGCCATCCGTGCGGCGGACGACGAGCCCAAGGGCAAGTCCGACGAACCGCCTCCGCCACCGTGGATGCAGTGAGCACCTGAAAAAGAAAACCCGGCTTCGGCCGGGTTTTACACATTCAAGGATTGATAGTGATCACCACTTCCCGCAATGCCCGGCTGATCATCACGGCCCGGCTGATTTCCGATTTCGGCGCGTTCCTGAACATGGTTGCGCTGGCCACTTATGTCTATCTGCTGAGCAACAGCGCGATGAGCGTGGGGATCTTCCTGGCCAGTCGGGTGGGTGGCGGGATTTTCGCCAGCCTGATCGGCACCGCGTTTTATCGTCGATGCAGCGGTCGTTTGCCGTTGATTGCCTTCGATCTGCTGCGTGCTGCTGTGCTCGGATTGTTGCTGATCGTCCCGGTCAGTCAGCAGGCGTTGTGGCTGCCGCTGATTGCGTTCGGCCTGGGCTTTGGCAATTCGATGTTCGCCATTGGCCTCAACAGTCAGTTGCCGCGCTTGATCGAGCCGGCGCAGTTGCTCAAGACCAATGCGTGGATCACGTCCGCCTCGTCCATGGCGATGGTCGGCGGCAGTCTGGTGTCCGGGTTGCTGGTCGCGGGATTTGGTTTTGAAACGGTGTTCGCGCTGAATGCGCTGACCTATCTGTTGGCGGCGCTGTTGATTGCGCCGCTGCGCTTCAGCGCACCGGAACCCGTCAACGAATCCAGCGCTGAGCGCAGCGAATGGGCAGCCTTGCTGCAGGGCCTGCGCAGTGCCCCGGTGGTGGCCGCGATGCTGGCGGTGACCATGGCCGACACCCTTGGCAGCGCTGCGCACAACGTCGGCTTTCCGATCATTTCCAAACTGCTGACACCGGACTCGGCCAGCACCACGCTGGGCCTGATGCTCGCGGTGTGGGCCATCGGCAAACTGCTCGGCGCGCGGATCGCCAGTCGTCTGAACGGCGCCGACAACATTCATCTGGAACGGCGCTACTTCGGCGGCGTGTTGTTGATGTCCTGCGGTTTTATCCTGATGTTCCAGCAGCACAGCGTTGTCGGTCTGTTGCTCTTTTCGCTGCCGGCCGGGTTGGGCGACGGCTTCTCGGAAGTCGGCTTGATGTCTCGTCTGCAGCGGGAGCCGGAGCCTTTGCGCCTGCCGATCTTCAGCTTTCTGACGTTGTTGCAGATGACCGGATTCGGCGTCGGCATGCTGATCGCCGCACCGTTCTATGACTGGTGGGCGCCGGGTGCCGTGGTGCTGTTGTTCCACGGCATTCCTCTTGCCACTGTGCTGTCGATGAAGGTCCTGCTGCTCAGACGCGGGCGGGATGCGCGCAGCAGCCCGACGCCAGTTCCTTGAGGATCGGGCAGTCCGGGCGATGGTCGCCGTGGCAGTGTTCCACCAGATCCTGCAGGGTGTCGCGCAGTTCGCCCAGTTCGCGAATCTTCTGATTCAGCTCGTCGATGTGCTGGCGGGCCAGGGCCTTCACATCGGCGCTGGCGCGCTGGCGATCCTGCCAGAGGGTCAGCAGCTTGCCGACTTCCTCCAGTGAAAAGCCCAGGTCCCGCGAACGCTTGATGAACGCCAGCGTGTGCAGATCATCGTCGCCGTAGACGCGATAACCGCTGTCGGTGCGATGGGCGGCCTTTAGCAGGCCGATCGATTCGTAATACCGGATCATCTTCGCGCTCAGGCCGCTGTGGCGGGCCGCTTGGCCGATGTTCATCGGTTGTCCTCCAGATCCTTGGGTTTCCAGGTTTTCAACAGTAGCGCATTGCTGACCACGCTGACGCTCGACAGGGCCATCGCCGCGCCGGCCAGCACCGGATTGAGGAAGCCGAACGCCGCCAGCGGAATGCCGATCAGGTTGTAGACGAAGGCCCAGAACAGGTTCTGGCGGATCTTCGCGTAGGTCTTGCGGCTGATCTCCAGAGCAGCCGGCACCAGCCGGGGGTCGCCGCGCATCAGGGTGATGCCGGCGGCGTGCATGGCCACGTCGGTGCCGCCGCCCATGGCGATGCCGATGTCGGCCGCCGCCAGCGCCGGGGCGTCGTTGATGCCGTCGCCGACCATGGCCACGACTCCGGTTTTCTTCAGCTCGGCGACGGTGGCAGCCTTTTCCGCCGGCAGCACTTCGGCGTGGACGTTCTCGATGCCCAGCGCTTCGGCAACCACTCGGGCGCTGCCGCGGTTGTCGCCGGTCAACAGGTGGCTGTGGATGTGCTGGGCCGCCAGTTGTTGCACCGCGTGCAGCGCGCCGGGCTTGAGGGTGTCGCCGAAGGCGAACAGCCCGAGCACGCGGGGTTCCGGACTTTGCTCGATCAGCCAGGACAGCGTGCGGCCTTCGGTTTCCCAGGCCTTGGCCGATTCGCTCAGGGTTGCGGCGTTCAGACCGCTTTCTTCCAGCAAGCGCCGGTTGCCCAGGGCCAGGCGCCGGCCGTCGAGGCTGCCGGCGATACCGCGTCCGGTCAGGGATTGGCTGTCGCTGACATCGGGCACGTTCAGATGGCGTTCGGCACAGGCATCCAGCACCGCTTTGGCCAGCGGATGCTCACTGCCGCGTTGCAGCGCACCGGCTGCTGTCAGCAGGGCGTTTTCGTCACCGTCGATCGCACTCAAATGTGCGATGCGCGGCGTGCCGGAAGTCAGGGTGCCAGTCTTGTCGAACACCACGGCGCTGACTTGATGGGCACGTTCCAGTGCTTCGGCGTCCTTGATCAGAATCCCGTGCCGCGCCGCCACGCCAGTGCCGGCCATGATTGCGGTCGGTGTCGCCAGGCCGAGTGCGCATGGGCAGGCGATCACCAGCACCGCGACGGCATTGATCAGCGCGGTTTCCAGCGGCGCGCCGTACAGCCACCAGCCAATCAGCGTGGCCAGGGCCAGCAGCAATACGGTCGGTACGAACACCTGACTGACTTTATCCACCAGTTTCTGGATCGGCGCTTTCGCGGCCTGGGCGTCTTCCACCAAGCGAATGATCCGTGCCAGCACACTCTCTGCGCCAAGCGCCGTGGTGCTCACCAGCAAGCGGCCTTCGCCGTTGATCGCTCCGCCGGTGACCTTGTCGCCCGGCTGTTTGGGCACTGGCAGGCTTTCGCCGCTGATCAGCGCTTCATCGGCGTGGCTCTGGCCTTCCAGCACTTCGCCGTCCACCGGGAAGCGTTCACCGGGTTTGACCAATACAAGATCGCCAAGGCGCAGGGCACTGATGGCGACATCCTGTTCGCGGCCATCGATGACTTGAATCGCCCGCTCCGGCCGCAACGCTTCCAGTGCGCGGATGGCGCTGGCGGTCTGATGCTTGGCGCGGCTTTCAAGGTATTTGCCGAGCAGCACCAGCGCGATGACCACTGCCGAGGCCTCGAAATACAAATGCGGCATGCGCCCGTCAGCAGTCGCCCATTCGTAGAGACTCAGGCCATAACCGGCGCTCGTGCCCAGGGCTACCAGCAAATCCATGTTGCCGGCGCCTGCGCGTACGGCTTTCCACGCGGCCACATAAAAACGTGCGCCGAAAATGAATTGCACCGGGGTCGCGAGGGCGAATTGCGCCCAGGCCGGCAGCATCCAGTGTATGCCGAACGGTTGCAGCAGCATCGGCAGCACCAGCGGCAAGGCGAGGGTGATGGCGCAGATCAGCGCCCAGCGCTCATGGTTCAGGCGTTGCTGGCGATTGTCGGTTTGCGGGTGTTCGGCTTCGAAGAGGCTGGCCGAATAACCGGCCTTGCTCACGGCGGCGATCAGGATCTGTGGGTCTACAGCGCCGAGCAATTCGAGATGAGCGCGCTCATTGGCGAGGTTGACGCTGACGCTTTTCACCCCCGCAACCTTGTTCAGGGCGCGCTCGACGCGACCGACGCAGGAGGCACAGGTCATGCCGTCGATGTTCAATTCCACGGTTTGCTGCGGCACGCTGTAACCGGCGCGCTCGACTGCCGCCATCAGCGCCGGCAGGCTGTCGCCGGGGGCCTGCACCCGGGCCTGTTCGGTGGCGAGGTTGACGCTGACGGCACTGGCGCCGCTGACTTTGCTCAACGCCCGCTCGACACGACCGGCACAACTGGCGCAGGTCATGCCGCTGATGGGCAGATCGAAGGTGATGGAATCGGACATCGGTCGTACTCCCTGTAGAAGATGCCTACAGGATCAACCTTGCCATGCTGGCAAGGTCAAGTGCTCGTTTTCGCTACCCGCCGCCCCACTCGCCCGATCGTCCCCACGCAGAGCGTGGGAACAAGCGTGCCTCAATAGCCGAGGCCGGTCGGCTTGAGGTACATGCCTTCCTGGTTCATTGCGATGCGGAATTTCAGGATGTCGCCGGCACGCACTTTGATCTCCTGCGAGCCCGGCGCGAGCATGCCCGGGTTGCAACCCGGCATCTGTCCCGGCAGCAGTTTCAGGCGCAGCGAGACATTGCCCGGCGGCAGGTTGAACGACGTGCTTTGCTCCTGGAACAGGCGCGCCGACAGTTGATCCTGGATGTACACGCCGATTTCGCAGGAGGTCGCCACTTCCAGGCGCTCTCGGGAAATGATCAGCACCCCATAATCTTCCCCGGCGGCATGCACCGAAGGAATCGCGGCAAAGAGGCTGAGAAAGCCAAACAGGCTGAAAGCTGACCAGCGCATGGCTGAATCTCCTGAATTCATGTCATTGATGCGTGCAGCTTGGCCGAGCGTGGCGCCGATTGCCAGCCCGGCAGTTTTTTGCAGAACTTGACCTTGCCATCGTGGCAAGCTCGAAACTGCCGGCAACCTCACTCAAAGGAGTCATTCCATGCAAGTGTTCACTGTTGAAGGCATGTCTTGCGGTCACTGTGTCAAAGCCGTCACCCAGGCGGTGCAGAGCAAGGATCCGGCCGCCAGCGTGCGGGTCGATCTGGCGGCGAAGGAAGTCGGCGTCGAAAGTGCGCTGAGCGCCGAGCAGGTCATCGAAGCGATCAGCGAAGAGGGTTACGTCATCAAACTCGCCTGATCTTTTTTAATAGTTAGCGAGCTATCGGAATGTTCAAGGCGTCCTCGCCCGGCTAGACTGTCGGGCTGCACTTTCTACCAAAGTGCCCACCCCACTGCCTGCCGGACCTGGACGCCTGATGAACTTCCGTACCCTTTTGATTCTCGGTGCCCTGACCGCTTTCGGTCCGTTGGCGATCGACTTCTATCTACCCGCGTTTCCCACCATGGCGCTGGCGTTCGGCACCGATGAGAAACACGTCCAGCTGACGCTGTCGGCTTACTTCTTCGGCCTGTCCATCGGCCAACTGGCTTACGGGCCGGTGGCGGATCGCTTCGGCCGGCGGGTTCCGTTGCTCATTGGCCTGACACTGTTCACGCTGGCGTCCGTGGCCTGCGCCTATGCACCGAACCTGGAATGGCTGATTGGCGCCCGGCTGGTTCAGGCGCTGGGCGGTTGTGCGGGAATGGTGATTGCCCGGGCGGTGGTCAGCGACAAATGCGATGCGGTGGGTTCGGCGAAAGTCTTTTCGCAGCTGATGCTGGTGATGGGGCTCGCACCGATTCTGGCGCCGATGCTCGGCGGCCTGCTGGTCAACACCACGGGCTGGCAGTCGATCTTCCTGGTACTGACCGGATTCAGTGCCCTGGCCGGACTGGCAGTGGCCGTCGGCCTGCCGGAAAGTCTGCCGGCGCATGTTCCGCGCCAGCCGTTGTCCGGCGCCCTGCGTCAGTATGGTCGGCTGCTGGCCGATCCGGTGTACATGGGCCATGCCCTGACCGGCGGCATCGCCATCGCCGGGATGTTTGCCTACATCGCCGGCTCCCCGTTCATCTTCATCAAACTGTACGGCGTGCCGGCCGAGCATTTCGGCTGGCTGTTCGGCACCAACGCGGCCGGGTTCATTCTGGTGGCGCAGGTCAATGCGCGCCTGCTGGCCAAGCGCGGTCCGGCCTTTCTGCTGTCACGGGCGGTCTGGGTTTACCTGGGCGCCGGGCTGACACTGCTCGCGGTCAGCGCCTTGCACACCGAGGCACTGTGGCCATTGCTGATTCCGTTGTTCGTCTGCGTGGCCAGCCTTGGCTGCATCAGCCCCAATGCGGCGGCGTGTGCGATGAACGGGCAGGGCGGTCGAGCCGGCAGTGCTTCGGCGTTGCTTGGCAGCCTGCAATTCAGCGTCGCCGCCGGCGCGTCGGCGCTGGTCGGGGTATTACACGATGGCTCCGCCGTGCCGATGGCCATGGTCATCAGCCTGTGCGGGTTGCTGGTGGTGAGCGCTGCATTGCTCACCCGGCGCATCCAGAATGCCCGGGCGCTCGCAAAGGCGCAGGCTGAAGTCTAGAAACGAAATACCTCAGCCGACAGCGCGTTGCTGGCCGAGGTCGGGAATCTGATGGGGCGCGCAAATACGCGCTTCGAG
Organism: Pseudomonas sputi; assembly: GCF_021603585.1. Taxonomy (GTDB): domain Bacteria; phylum Pseudomonadota; class Gammaproteobacteria; order Pseudomonadales; family Pseudomonadaceae; genus Aquipseudomonas; species Aquipseudomonas sputi. The sequence goes on from NZ_BQHI01000042.1 coordinate 9,661, forward strand.
GGTGCGAGTGAAGGCGCGAGCTTCGGCCTCGCTGCGGAAGGTCACGGCGTGCTGGTCAAGACGAACTTGCCACTGGGACTTTGCCACTTCTTTTATCAGGATCTTCATTGCTGACCTCCCGTACGTAAAAGATTGCATCGCAGAGGACTCGATTGTAGTCCTGAATACGATCGCAATTGTGACAAGGGTCAAGCATCTGACTGACGGCAAAAAAAACACCGCAGCCCCGAGCCAGACATTTTTGGCGCTGGCGAAGGCTGCGGTCTTGCGTGTTTTAGAAACCTTCTAAAACAATTTTCCCCTTGGCCTTGCCGCTTTCCAGCAATTCATGGGCGCGGCGCAGGTTGCTCGCGTTGATCGTGCCGAAGTGCTCGCCGACCGTGGTTTTCAATGTACCGCTGTCGATCAGCCCGGCCACCCGGTTCAGCAGTTTGTGCTGCTCGATCATGTCCGGCGTTTCGAACAGCGAGCGGGTGTACATGAATTCCCAGTGCAGCGACAGGCTCTTGCGCTTGAGTTTGGTCACGTCCAGCGACTTCGGATCGTCGATCAGCGCCAGTTTGCCTTGCGGCGCCAGAGCCTCGACCAGTTGGTCCAGGTGCTGGTCGGTCTGGGTCAGGCTGGCGACGTGGGTCACGTGGGCCATACCGGCGCGCTTCAGTTCTTCGCTCAACGGCTGACTGTGATCAATCACCCGATCGGCGCCCAGCTCGGTCACCCAGTCGCGGGTTTCCGGGCGGGAGGCGGTGCCGATCACTTTGAGCCCGGTCAACTGGCTGGCCAGTTGGGTGAGGATCGAACCGACGCCGCCGGCCGCGCCGACGATCAGCAGGCTCTGGCCTTCCTCAGTGTTGCCTTCGCGAATTTGCAGGCGTTCGAACAACAGCTCCCAGGCCGTGATCGCGGTCAGCGGCAAGGCGGCGGCTTCGGCGAAGCCGAGGGTTTTCGGCATGTGCCCGACGATCCGCTCATCGACGACGTGCAATTCGCTGTTGCCACCGGCCCGGGCGATGGAGCCGGCGTAGAACACTTTGTCGCCGGCCTTGAACAGGGTCACTTCACTACCGACAGCCTTGACCACACCGGCCACGTCCCAGCCCAGCACCTTGGCGGCGCCGCCTTCCGGCGCGACGTTCTGGCGAACCTTGGTGTCGACCGGGTTGACCGAAATCGCTTTGACTTCCACCAGCAGGTCGCGCGGGCCGGGCACCGGTTCCGGCAGTTCGATGTCTTGCAGGGATTTTTCGTCGCTGATCGGGAGCGAGGCGTAATAGGCGATGGCTTTCATGGAGGTCTCCGAAAGTGAATAAAGGAAGGCTTCAGGCGATGACGCGCAGGCGCTTGAGTTCGAAGTGTTCGAGGAACGCCTCGGCCTGGCTGCGGAAATGCTGGATATGCGCGCTGGCATCGTGGGCCTGCAGCGCTTCGTCGCTGGCCCACTGTTCGATCATGTAGAAGGCCAGTGGATTGGCCAGGTCCTGGTGCAGTTCGTACTGACCGCAACCGGCTTCGGCGCGGGTCGGTTCGATCAGGGCGCGCAGGTGCTGTTCGAGCGCGTCCTGCTGGCCAGGTCGGGCGATCAGGGTGGCGATGGCGGTGAAGGGCTGGGACATGTTCGACTCCGGGACGGGATGAATTCGATGGAAGGCATGATTGGCTATTTCTGCCGGAGATAAAACCGGCTAAAAGAGCAGTCTCTTTCAATGTTTTTTTGATAATCGAGGCTGAGGATGCTGCGTTTCGATGACTTGCAGTTGTTTGTCCGGGCGGCGGATCTGGGCAGCCTGTCGGCGGCGGCGCGGGTGATGGACCTGTCCGCTGCTGTGGCCAGTGCGGCGCTCAAGCGAATCGAGCAGCAACTCGGCGCGCGGTTGTTGGCGCGTTCCACTCGCAGTCTGCGGCTGACGGCCGAAGGTGAAGGGTTTCTTGAATACGCCCGCGCTGCCTTGAGCAACCTGGATGAAGGCCGCCGTCTGCTGGCCAGCGGGCAGGACCAGGTCAGCGGCATTCTGCAGCTGTCGGCGCCTTCGGATTTTGGCCGCAACCTGCTGTTGCCTTGGCTCGACGACTTTCAGCGCGAGCATCCGAAGCTGACCGTGCGCCTGTTGCTGGGTGACCGCATCGCCGATCTGTTTCGCCAGCCGGTGGACATCGCCTTGCGCTATGGCGAACCGGAAGATTCCAGTCTGGTGGCATTGCCGATTGCCCCGCACAACCGACGGGTGTTGTGCGCATCTCCTGACTACCTGGTCCGGCACGGCGAGCCGCTGCATCTGGAACAGCTCGCGCAGCACAACTGCCTGCTGTACATGCTCGGTGGCCGGGTGCATGACCATTGGAGTTTTCATGACGGCAAGCGCGAGGTCAGCCTCACGGTCAGTGGCGACCGCTTCAGTGATGACGCCGATGTGGTGCGCCTGTGGGCGGTGGCGGGCGCCGGCATCGCCTACAAATCGTGGCTTGATGTGGCCGGTGATGTGCTGGCGGGACGGCTGAAAGTGCTGCTGCCGGAGTTGCTCTGCGAACGCGCTCCGCTGAATCTGCTGTGCGCCCATCGCGCACAATTGAGTAAGCCGGTGAACCTTCTGAGGGAAATGCTCGCCAGCCGTTGCGCTGAATTGAGTAGCCGATTTCCCGTTTTTCAGGAGTCTGACCATTAGTCGCAGGTAAATAGCGAAATTTCTCTCAGGAACAATCACCAGCCACGTCTCCTCCGGCGCAGGACGCAGCGAGCAACCCGCTTATACTAGCGACCGCCTGAAGACCGCACCGACAGGCCGGCAAGAGAACGATCAGACCGGAACCTGCGGGGCAGGAACGAGGGTCGCGACAGTACTGCGGTTTCCTCGCTGCGGCGCGCAAAGTGCCTCGGCTCAAGGCATTTTGCGCGCCTTGGCTGACGACTGATTACTGGTCAAGATGTCTATGAGCAGTAGACGATACGATTCAACAGGGAGTGAATACATGGAACATGCACCTTGCATCAGCCAGATCGCCACGTTGCTGGCCGATCCCAAACGCAGCGCGATGATGTGGGCGTTGATGGATGGCTCGGCGCGGCAGACCGAGGAGCTGGCGTTGTTGGCCGGGCTTTCGCCTTCGTCAGCCAGTGCGCATCTGGGGCGCTTGTCCGCTGGCGGTCTGTTGAAGGTCGAGGCGCGCGGACGCAAACGTTTCTTTCGTCTGGCGGCTCCTGAAATCGGCGTGGCCATCGAAGCGCTGGCCAGTGCCACCCTGGCCAGCGCCCCGCGAGAAATCCCCGAAGTGTTCAAGCGTGCCTCTCCGGTCGTCAGACCCCAGGCGGCCCCTTCGTCACTGCTGCGCGCGCGGTTTTGCGACGACCATCTCGGGGGAACGCTGGCTGCCGATCTGTACCAGCGGCTGCTCGACGCCGGCTGGATCGAGCAGCTTGAAAACCGGGTGGTCGTGACGCACAAAGGCTCGACACAACTGGCCGGGCGCGGGGTCTACATCCAGGCGCTGGCCCACCGCAATGCCCAGGTGGCGTGTGCCTGCCCGGACTGGAGCGAGCGTCGTCCGCACATGGGAGGCTCGCTGGGAGCGGCGCTGTTGCAGCTGTTCATGCAGTCGGGCTGGCTGGTGCTGCCCAATGATTCTCGCGCCCTGCAACTGACGGCGGCCGGCCAGCGGGAAATTCATCGATTTGCCTGTGAAACCGAGTTGGAAATGGCGTTGTAGAGCATTTTTGCCAACCAGGTGGTACCTGGCGTCGCCGACGGCTGCGAAAAAGTCGCATCTGGCACAGGCGCGCAACCGCTATCGCGCACACTCGAACCGGTGATTTTTTCGGATTGAGGAGGCGGCATGGACACGGGAAACTTCAGTGCGGCAGATCGACTGGAGCGTCTGCCAGTCAGCGGTTATCACCGGATCATATTCATCATCATTGCCCTGGCGTTTTTCTTCGACTCCATGGATCTGGCGATGATGACCTTCCTGCTCGGCTCGATCAAAGCCGAGTTCGGCCTGAGCAGTGCCGAGGCTGGTTTGCTGGCCAGTTCGAGTTTCTTCGGCATGGTGGTGGGAGCGTCGCTGTCAGGATTGCTGGCTGATCGATTGGGTCGCAAGCCGGTGTTCCAGTGGAGCATTGTCTTGTGGGGGCTGGCCAGTTACCTGTGCTCGACGGCGCAGACGGTCGAGAGCCTGACGCTGTTTCGCATCCTGCTGGGCATCGGCATGGGCATGGAGTTTCCGATTGCCCAGTCGATGTTGTCGGAGTTGATTCCTGCCCAGCGTCGGGGCCGTTACATCGCCTTGATGGATGGTTTCTGGCCTCTGGGTTTCGTCGCGGCTGGCGTGCTGTCGTATTTCCTGCTGCCGTTGATTGGCTGGCGCGACATTTTTCTGGTGCTGGCGGTGCCGGCGGTGTTCGTGCTGGCGATCCGCTTTTTCATTCCCGAGTCGCCGCGCTGGCTGGAGCAGGCTGGCAAGCATGAAGCGGCGGACAAGGTATTGCGCGGGATTGAAGCGCGGGTACAGGCATCGCTCGGCGGCGCCGCATTGCCGGAGCCGGTTCGCCTGCCACGGAGCGTGACCCCGCCCGGCCATTTCCTTTCAGCGCTCAAACAGATCTGGTCGCCGCAGTATCGCCAGCGCACCACGATGATCTGGAGCCTGTGGTTTTTCGCGCTGCTCGGCTTCTACGGCCTGACCTCGTGGCTCAGTGCGTTGTTGCAACAGTCGGGTTTTGCCGTGACTCAGTCGGTGTATTACACGGTGCTGATTTCCCTCGGTGGGATTCCCGGGTTCCTGATGGCGGCGTGGCTGGTCGAGCGCTGGGGACGCAAGCCGGTGTGTATCGTCACGTTGCTCGGCGGCGGGGTGATGGCGTTTCTGTACGGGCAGAGCGCAGTGTTCGGCGGCAACGTGGCGCTGCTGATCGGCACGGGGCTGTTGATGCAGTTTTTTCTGTTCGGCATGTGGGCGGTGCTCTACACCTACACACCTGAACTGTACCCGACCTCGGCGCGGGCGACGGGCTCTGGGTTTGCCTCGGCCATCGGGCGCGTGGGGTCGTTGCTCGGGCCACTGGTCACCGGGCTGGTGTTCCCGATCACGGGGCAGGGCGGGGTGTTTGCACTGGGGGCAGTGTGTTTTGCGATTGCGGCGGGGGTGGTGTGGCTGTTCGGGATGGAGACCCGGGGCAAAACACTGGAAGAGCTGACGCAAGCGGTTGTGCGCTGAATCCTGAAAGCCGTTCGAACACGGGGGTGTTCGAACGGCTTTGTGCTGTTACGGTTTTACCAACCGTGCATCCAGGCTGTTCTGCGCCAGGCGCTTGGCCTGATCCTGGGTCATGCCCAGATGGGTGTGCAGCGCATGGAAGTTTTCGGTGACATAACCGCCGAAGTACGCCGGGTCATCAGAGTTCACCGTGACCTTCACGCCACGCTCGAGCATGTCGAGAATGTTGTGCTGCGACATGTGATCGAACACGCAGAGCTTGGTGTTCGACAGCGGGCACACGGTCAGCGGGATCTGCTCGTCGATGATCCGCTGCATCAGGCGCTCATCTTCGATGGCGCGCACGCCATGGTCGATGCGCTGGATTTTCAGCAGGTCGATGGCTTCCCAGATGTACTCCGGCGGGCCTTCTTCACCGGCGTGGGCGACCGTCAGGAAGCCTTCGTGACGGGCACGGTCGAAAACGCGCTGGAACTTGCTCGGCGGATGACCCATTTCGGAACTGTCCAGACCTACCGCGACAAACGCATCGCGGAACGGCAGCGCCTGGTCGAGGGTTTTCTGTGCTTCGTCTTCGCTCAGGTGACGCAGGAAACTCAGGATCAGGCCGCTGGTGATGCCCAGTTGCTGCTCGCCATCCTTCAGCGCAGCGGCGATCCCGTTGAGCACCACTTCAAACGGGATGCCACGGTCGGTGTGGGTCTGCGGGTCGAAGAACGGTTCGGTGTGGATCACGTTCTGTTCTTTGCAGCGCAGCAGGTAGGCCCAGGTCAGGTCGTAGAAGTCCTGGGAGGTGCGCAGCACGTCGGCGCCCTGGTAATACAGGTCGAGAAATTCCTGCAGGTTGTTGAAGGCGTAAGCCTTGCGCAGGGTTTCGACGTCACTCCACGGCAGGGCGATCTTGTTGCGTTCGGCCAGGGCGAACAGCAGCTCGGGTTCCAGCGAGCCTTCGAGGTGCAGGTGCAGTTCGGCCTTGGGCAGGGCGTTGAGCCAGTCGTACATATTCTTTTCTCATCAGGTGCATTGGCGAGCATTCTACAGATGCCCGCCGAAACAATTGGCAAAACCTGACCAACCGATCCGTCACACCGCTTCCTGCTCCCGTCGATAGGCGTAGGTATCGGCAAAGCGCGACAGCAGGAATTCGGCGCAGGTGGTGGTCGGATATTTCGCCGGATGCTGTGCGTCCTGGCAACCGGGCAGGCATTCGATGCGGGTGTCCGGATGCGGTTCGGCGAAGAACGGCATCGAATAGCGATCCACGCCAAGCGGGCTGATCACCCGGTGCGGGGTCGAGCGATAACGGTCGTTGCTCCAGCGCGCCATCATGTCGCCGAGGTTGACCACGAACGTGCCGTCGATGGGGGGGGCGTCGATCCAATCGCCATTGACGTTCTTCACCTGCAGGCCGCCGGCGCTGTCCTGATAAAGCAGGGTGATGCAGCCGTAATCGGTGTGCGCGCCGGCACCTTGCTGTTCGGCGGAACTGGCGGTGTGGCGCGGCGGGTAATGGATCATTCGCAATACGCTGACCGGCTCGTTGAACCGCGTGTCGAAGAAGTCGCGCTCGATGCCCAGCGCCAGCGCCATGGCCCGCAACAGGGTTTGCGCGAGGGCCTGCATGTCGAGGTAGTGCTGCTCCATCAGCGCCTCCCAGCCTGGGATGGCCGGATGACGGTTGGGGCCGCGCAAGGGTTTTTCTGCCAGCACCTCCGGATGATCGGCCGGCAGGTGCAGGCCCATGTCGAAGGTTTCCTTGAGGTCGCTGGGTTTGTCCGGATCCAGTTGTTCGGTAGCGATAGCGCCGTAGCCGCGGTGATGACGGGTCTGTGTGATGTCGATCTTGAGTTTTTCTTCTGCCGGTTGCGCAAAGAAGCGCTTCGCCTGATCGAGCAGGGATTCGATGCGCTGCGCAGAAATCGGGTGACCCTTGATGTAGAAGAAGCCCCATTCGCGGCAGGCGTGGTCGATCTGTTCGGCAACGGCGGGCCAGGCGTTCTGGTCGTTGGAGTAGAGAGGGCTGATGTCGATGATTGGAAGTCGGTTCATTTCGAATGCTCTTTATCGATCGTTCTCACGTCGAGGCGTCGAACCGTCTGCGTGGGAATGCAGCCCGGGACGCTCCGCGTCCCTTCCGAAAGCGGACACAGAGCGCCTATTGAGGCATTCCCACGCAGAGCGTGGGAACGATCAGGGTCAGGTCGGCGTCAGGTGGATTACTTCGGCATCTCGGCCTTCATGCCTTCGACGTAGTAATTCATCGACGCCAGTTCTGCGTTGGTGGCACTGACCCCGGCCGGGATTTTCTCGACGCCGGCCTGATCCTTGATCGGTCCGGTGAACGGTTGCAGGGCACCGCTCTTGATGTCGGCGATGATCTGCTCGGCTTCGGCCTTCACCGGTGCCGGCACCAGATCGCTGATCGGCAATTCGACCGTGCCTTCCTTCAACCCGCCCCAGTAGTCCTGGGATTTCCAGTTGTGGTCGATCACGCTCTGGGTCGCCTGGATGTAGTGCGGCGCCCAGTCGTTGACGATTGAGGTCAGCACCGCTTTCGGGCCGAAGTGCGCCATGTCCGAAGCGTAGCCCACGGCATAGACACCACGTCGTTCGGCGGCCTGGATCGGCGCCGGGCTGTCGGTGTGCTGGAACACCACGTCCACGCCCTGATCGATCAGCGCATTGGCGGCGTCGGCTTCCTTGCCCGGATCGAACCACGAGTTGACCCACACCACTTTGATCTCGGTGCCGGGGTTGTATTTGTTCAGGGCCAGTTGAATGGCGTTGATGTCACGGATCACTTCCGGGATCGGGAACGAGGCGACGTAGCCGATTTTTTTGCTCTTGGTCATCTTCGCTGCGAGGAAGCCACCGACGTAGCGGCCCTCATAGGTACGCGCCAGATAGGTGCCGAGGTTCTTGTCCTGCTTGTAGCCGGTGGCGTGTTCGAAGGTCACCTTGGGAAACTGTTTGGCGACTTTCACCGTCGGGTTCATGTAGCCGAAAGAGGTGGTGAAGATCAGGTCGTAATTGTCCTTGGCCATGTTGCGGATCACCCGCTCGGCATCGGCGCCTTCGGCGACGTTCTCCACATAATTGGTGGTGATCTGCGTGCCGAGTTTTTCCGCCAGCGCCTTGCGCCCCTGTTCATGCTGATACGTCCAGCCATGGTCGCCGATGGGGCCGATGTAGACGAAGCCGACTTTCAGTGGATCGGCGGCACTGGCGCTCAGGCTGAGGCCAAGGCCCATGGCGATGCACAGCAGTGTTTGCAGTGGACGTTTTTGCATGAACGCGAACTCCCTTTTGTTGTGTGTGGGGAGGGCAATGCAAAAGGCTGACCAAGCGGACAACAAATCGAGTCGAAATCACGGCGAGGCCTTCGCGAGCAAGCTCGCTCCTACGAAAACACCGCGATCCCAGTGGGAACGAGCTTGCCCGCGATGAGGCAGGTCAAGGCCAATAAAGTGCACCTGCCGAACCGGTTGCCATTCCGTGGTGCGCTAAGGTGTAACGAAACGTTAGCGCCGTCCCGCAGTCAGTAGCTCATTCGCACTCTTCGGCAAAAAAGGCCTGTCATGTTCACCATCCTCAAGCAAGAAAGCTTTCTGCTGTTGGCCGTCATCGCCGCTTGTGTCGCGTATCCGCTGGAGCACTGGCTGCTGCACAGTGGCCAGTTCGTCGCGCTGACCGCCGGGCTGCTGCTGATCGCCTTCATCGTCGCCGCCTCGATGCGCGTCGCCCACCAGGCTGAATTGCTCGCAGAAAAAGTCGGCGACCCGTACGGCACGATGATCCTGACCCTCGCCGCCGTGCTGGTGGAAGTGGTGATCCTGGCGATCATGATGAGCAACGAAGCCTCGCCGACGCTGGTGCGCGACACGATCTATTCAGCGGTCATGCTCGACATCAACGGCATCCTCGGCCTCGCTGCGCTGATGGGCGGGATCAAGCATGGCGAGCAGTCCTACAACGACGATTCGGCCCGCAGTTACAGCGTGATGATCCTCACCGCCATGGGCGTGTCGATGGTGGTGCCGGAGTTCATTCCCGAGGCCAACTGGAAAATTTATTCGGCGTTCACCATCGGCGCGATGGTGGTGCTTTATGCGTTGTTCCTGCGCATGCAGGTCGGGCCGCACAGTTACTTTTTCAGCTACAGCTACCCGGACAAACGCCGCAAGAAAGAGCCGGCGGAACAAGCGCCGAAACCGGTCAGCCTGGCGCTGTCGATCGGCATTCTGGTGTTCGGTGTGGTGGTGATCGGCGCACTGGCCGAAGTGATGTCCAAGACCCTCGATCTGGGCCTGGAAGGGACGGGGGCTCCGCCGGTGATCACGGCGATTCTGGTGGCGGCGATTTCCGCTGCGCCGGAAATCCTGACCGCGTTGCGCGCGGCGTTGGCCAACCGCATGCAGTCGGTGGTCAACATTGCGATGGGCGCTTCGTTGTCGACGGTGATCCTGACGGTGCCGGTGATGGAGGCGATGGCGCTCTACACGGGGCAGCCGTTTCAGATGGCGATGACGCCGGTGCAGACGGTCATGATCTTCATCACGCTGATTGTCAGCGCGATCAATCTCAATGACGGCGAGACCAATGCCATTGAGGGCATGACCCATTTTGTGCTGTTTGCGACGTTCATCATGTTGTCGCTGCTCGGACTTTGAGAGCGACCATCGCTGACCGATCGTTCCCACGCGGAGCGTGGGAACGATCAGAGGGGTGATCAGGTACCGGCGATCAACTGCCGAGCCGCCTGACTGTGATCGGCAATCAAGCCTTTGAGATCCAGTCCTTCAACCTGTCCGTCAATCACGCGCCACTTGCCGCCGACCATCACGCGATCCGCCCGGTCCGCGCCGCACAGCAGCAACGCCGAGATCGGGTCATGGCTGCCGGAGAAGCGCAGCTCATCGAGCTTGAACAACGCCAGATCCGCCTGCTTGCCCACCGCCAGCTCACCGATGTCGCTGCGGCCCAACAGGCTTGCCGAGCCCTTGGTCGCCCAGCCCAGTACACGTTCCGGGGTGATCTTTTCGGCGCCATAACGCAGGCGCTGGATGTACAGGGCCTGACGTGCTTCGAGGATCATGTTCGACGCATCGTTGGACGCCGAGCCATCCACGCCGAGACCGAACAACGCGCCGGCATCGGTCAGTTCGATGCTCGGGCAGATGCCGGACGCCAAGCGCATGTTCGAACTCGGGCAATGGCAGATACCGGTGCCCGCCGCGCCGAGACGGGCGATTTCGTCGGGGTTGAAATGGATGCCGTGGGCCAGCCAGGTGCGCGGGCCGAGCCAGCCGACGCTGTCCAGATAATCCACCGTGCGCAGGCCGAAGCGTTGCAGGCAGAAGTCTTCTTCGTCGAGGGTTTCGGCGAGGTGGGTGTGCAGGCGCACATCGAGTTTGTGCGCCAGTTCGGCGCTGGCGGACATGATTTGCGGGGTCACCGAGAACGGCGAGCACGGCGCCAGAGCGATCTGGATCTGCGCGCCGTCGCCACGTTCGTGGTACTCGTGGATCAGGCGCTGACTGTCGTCGAGAATCACCTGGCCTTCCTGCACGGTCTGCTGCGGCGGCAGGCCGCCGTCTTTCTCGCCGAGGCTCATCGAGCCACGGGTGAGCATGGCGCGCATGCCCAGTTCGCGCACGGTTTCGACTTGCACGTCGATGGCGTTTTCCAGGCCATCCGGGAACAGGTAATGGTGATCGGCAGCGGTGGTGCAGCCCGACAACAGCAACTCGGCCAGCGCGACTTTGCTGGCGAGGGCGAGTTTTTCAGGCGTCAGGCGCGCCCAGACCGGGTACAGGGTTTTCAGCCACGGGAACAACGGCTGGTTGACCACCGGCGCCCAGGCGCGGGTCAGGGTCTGATAGAAGTGGTGATGGGTGTTGATCAGGCCCGGCAGGATCACGTGTTCACGGGCGTCGAACACTTCATTGCATGGCGCGGAAGGTTGCTGGTCGGCGCCGAGCACTTCGGTGATCACACCGTCTTGCAGCACCAGACCGCCACGGGCATCGAGGCCGTTGGCCGTGAAAATGGCGAGGGGATTTTTTAACCAGATACGGGTCGCAGGCATTGTGGCCGGCTCCTCTGAAAGTGGGGTTCAGGGTTGCCAGCTCAGTGTTGCCCTGTCTGCTGATCCAGGGTCGCCGCGAGGGGCGAGGTGCGGAGTTTCGAACAAAATGTTGCGACGGGCAAGCCCAACCCGACCAGACACCGGGATAACCCTGTGGGAGCCAGCCCCCACAGGGTCCAGTGATTACCAGGGAATGGTTTCACCCTTGTAGTTCACGAAGTGATGGCCGCCCTTGCCGGCAAACGCGTCCACCTGATCCACCAGGCCACGGGTGCTGGTCTCTACGTCGATGTCGGCGCCTTCGCCGCCCATGTCGGTTTTCACCCAACCCGGATGCAGCGACAGCACCGTAAGTTTCTGCTCGCCCAACTGAGTGACGAAGCTGTTGGTCATCGAGTTCAGCGCCGCTTTGCTCGCCTTGTACAGCGCCAGTTCCGGCGCGTCGGGCATGGTCACGCTGCCCAGCACCGAACTCATGAACGCCAGCACGCCGCTGCCGTCGCGAATCTGCCCGACAAAGCGCTGGGCCAGATTGATCGGCGCCACCGCGTTGGTGAAGAACAGTTGACCGACTTCCGCCAGCGTCGCGCCGCCCGGCGTCTGGACTTCAGGGCCTTTGACCCCGGCGTTGACGAACAGCAGGTCGAAGGTCTCGCCCTTGAGTTTCTGGCTCAGAGCGATCACTGCTTGCTGGTCATCCATGTCGAGCTTTTCGATCTGCACGTTGCCCAGTGCTTTCAGCGCCTCGGCGTTCGAAGGGTTGCGAACCGTAGCGGTGACTTGCCAGCCGTCGGCCAGCAGGGTTTTCACCAGTCCCAGGCCCAGGCCCCGGGAGGCGCCGATGATCAGTGCGTGCTTGGCAGGATTGAGTGCGGACATGACGGGCTTTCCTTGAAGGTTGAAAGATCACGGGTTCAATGGACAGCGTTGACCGAGCCGATGCTGCAATTCGTGGCGCAGCTCGCCGAGTTCGGCGATGCGGGTTTCGACCAGCTTGAGTTTGTCTTGCAGCAGTTGCGTGACGGTGGTGTCGGGGTTTGGCGATTGCCACAGCGCGCCAACGCTGCTGCCGATCTCGCCAAGGGAAAAGCCCAGACGCTGCGCCGTTTTGATGTAGAGCACCAGTTGCACCATCTCCGGTGGATAGTCGCGATAACCGTTGGCGCTGCGTTGCGCCGCGATCAATCCGCGCTCCTCGTAAAAACGCAGCGTGTCACGGCTGACATCGCAGGCCCGGGCCAACTCACCGATGCGCATCTTGCAGGTCTCGAAAGTGTTTGACCCTGGAGGATACTCCAGGCTTTACCGTGATTGCTCCCTGAATTTTCGGAGCAAGGATGATGTGGACTTCAACGCAGTATCGGCAGGTGGTGCGCGGCAGTGCCTGGTATGACTTGATCGTGACGGCGGCGTTTGTCACGCCGTGGAGTTTTGCTGTGTTGCACGGGGTGTTGACGGCGCTGAGTCAGGCGCTAAACCTGCCCGGCGAGCTGCCGCCGTTCGAACCTGCACACCTGTTGATAGCCAATTTGTTCGGTTCGGTGGTGTGCTTGTGGGCGGTGCTGCGGATTCGTGATCCGCAGCCGGTTTATGGGCGCTATGACGCGGTGACGCGGTTTCTGTTCGCCGCGTGGATGACGTATGCCCTGGCCCACGGCGCCAGTTCGCTGGTGGTGGGTTTCCTGCTACTCGAACTGGCGTGGGGCATTGCCCAGGCGTTGCCGGTTCGGCCGCTGTCGCGAGCCGTAACGGCTTAATGCCCGGCCTGCCACGGCTGCCCCAGTGATACCGGCGCATACAATCGCGTGCGCAGCGCATCCCGCGACAGCAACACCAGCACCAGAATCGTCGCGACATACGGCAGCATCGCCAGCAGACTCGAAGGAATCGCCAGCCCCAACCCCTGCGCTACCAAGTGCAGGATGCTGGCGAGTCCGAACAGATAGGCACCGAGCAGCAACCGCCACACCCGCCAACTGGCGAACACCACCAGCGCCAGGGCAATCCAGCCGCGTCCGGCCGTCATGTTCTCCGCCCACATCGGCGTATACGCCAGCGACAGATAGGCCCCGGCCAGTCCGGCCATCGCGCCGCCGAACAGCACCGCCAGAGTGCGCACGGTCAGCACCGGCAAACCCATGGCACTGGCTGCGTCCGGATTTTCACCGACCGCTTGAATGATCAGCCCGACACGGCTTTTCACGATCACCCACGCCACCAGCGCAAACAGCGCGAACGACAGGTACACCAGCAGATCCTGAGCAAACAGCATGCGGCCGATCAGCGGGATTTCGCTCAGGTAGGGAATCGCCAACGGCTCGAAACCCGCCAGCGGTTTGCCAACCCACGCCGCGCCGACAAAGGTCGACAGGCCCACGCCGAAAATCGTCAGCGCCAGTCCGGTCGCCACCTGATTGGCGTTGAACACCAGCGCCACCAGCGCAAACAGCGACGACAGCAACATCCCGGCGAGCATCGCCAGCACAACGCCCAGCCACAGGTTGCCGCTGTTGAACGCGACGATGAATCCGATCACCGCGCCAAACAGCATCATGCCTTCCTGCCCGAGGTTGAGCACGCCGCTCTTCTCGCAGATCAGTTCACCCAGCGCCACCAACAGCAGTGGCGTTCCGCAGCGCACCATGGCGTAGAAAATATTGCTCAGCAGATCGATATCCATCACAGCGCTCCGGCGGTTACGGCGGTGGTAGAAGTGCGGCGCGTCCAGCGCAGGTTCAGGCGTGGCCGATAGAGGATCAGCACGTCACAGGCCAGCAGGAAAAACAGCATCATTCCCTGGAATAACTGAGTGATTGCCTGTGGCAGATTCAGCGTCATCTGCGCGCTCTCGCCACCGATGTACAGCAGCGCCATCAACAGGCTGGAAAACAGAATGCCGATCGGATTGAGCCGGCCGAGAAACGCCACGGTGATCGCCGCGTAGCCATAGCCCGGCGAGACCTGCGGCACCAGTTGGCCGATCGGCCCGGTGACTTCGCAGACACCGGCAAGTCCCGCCAACCCTCCGCTGATCAGCAGTGCGAGCCAGATCAGACGTTTCTCGCGAAACCCGACAAAACCTGCCGCACGCTTGTCCAGGCCCAGCACCTTGATCTGGAAACCGACGAAGCTTTTTTGCAGCAATACCCACACCGCGACCAATGCGAGCAAGGCGAAATACACGCCGATGTGTGCCCGTCCGTCCTCCATCAACAGCGGCAGGCGGCTGGCATCGCTGAACATTGCCGACTCGGGAAAGTTGAACCCGGCCGGATCTTTCAGCGGCCCATGCACGCAGAACAGCAACAGGTTCAGCGCGATGTAGTTGAGCATGATGCTGGTAAGGATTTCGTTGGCATTGAAGCGTGTACGCAACCAGGCGGTGAGCCCGGCCCAGGCAGCGCCGGCGAGGGTGCCGGTGAGCAGGATCAGCACCAGCGCCCAGCGGTTTTGCAGATCAATGATGTTCACCGCCAGCGCACTGCCGGCCAGGGCGCCGAGCAGCAACTGGCCTTCGGCGCCGATGTTCCAGATCCGCGCCTGATAGGCCACTGCGAGGCCCAGTGCACACAGCAGGATCGGCAGGGTTTTGACCAGCAGTTCGGAGACGCCATACAGGTCGCTGACCGGGGCGATCAGCAAGGTGTGCAGGGTTTTCAGCGGGTCGTGACCGAGGGCGATGAACAGCAGGGAGCCGCAGACCAGTGTCAGCACCGCCGCCAGCACCGGCGAGCACCACAGCATCAGGCGCGATTGCCGGCCACGGGGTTCGAGGGAAAGCAACATGGGGAAACTCCGTTAAACCGTGGCCGGTTGTGATTGAGGGGTGTCGAACTGGCCGGCCATCCAGCCGCCGACGTCGCTGAGGCGGGTCAGCGCC
The DNA here is from genome assembly GCF_021603585.1 of Pseudomonas sputi. Lineage (GTDB taxonomy): Bacteria > Pseudomonadota > Gammaproteobacteria > Pseudomonadales > Pseudomonadaceae > Aquipseudomonas > Aquipseudomonas sputi. The sequence goes on from NZ_BQHI01000042.1 coordinate 24,834, forward strand.
GTGTCCTGCAACGCCGACAGGCGCCCGCCGCACAGCGCACCGAGGCGGTCGCTGATCTGGAACAGTTCGTCGAGGTCTTCGGAGATCACCAGAATCGCCGCCCCGGCATCGCGCAGGGCAATCAGCGCCCGGTGGATGGTGGCCGCCGCGCCGACGTCCACGCCCCAGGTCGGGTGCGCGGCGATCAGCAGTTTCGGTTGCTGGAGGATTTCCCGGCCGAGGATGAACTTCTGCAGGTTGCCGCCGGACAGGCTGCGGGCGGCGGTCTGGGTGTCCGGGGTTTTCACGCCGAAGCGCTGGATGATCGTTTGGGCGAGGGCTTCGACCTTACCGCGCTCGATCAAACCGTGGCTGACCAGGCCTTGTTGAAAGGCGGTGAGCAGGGCGTTGTCCGCCAGGCTCATGTCCGGCACCGCGCCATGCCCGAGGCGTTCGGCGGGGACGAACGCCAGGCCGAGTTTGCGTCGGGCATCCGGGCGCTGATCGGCGACGGCGTGTTCGCGGAAACGGATGGTTTGCGCTGCCTCGCGGGGCAGTGTCTGCTCGCCGCTAAGCAATGCCAGCAGCTCGTCCTGCCCGTTGCCCGCCACCCCGGCGATGCCGACGATTTCACCGCTGCGCACCTGCAGATCGATGTTACTCAGCGAGCAACCGAACGGATCCGGGTTGTGCCAGTTCAATTTGCTGACCTGCAGAAACGCCGCGCCACCGGTGACCTTCGCAAACTCGCCGATCAAGGTCGCAGCGTCGCCCACCATCAATTGCGCCAGTTGCCGGTCGGTGCAGTCGGCCGGCACGCAATGCCCGGCCACCTGCCCGCCGCGCAGCACCGTGGCGCTGTGGCACAAGGCGCGCACCTCAGCGAGTTTGTGGCTGATGAACAGAATGCTGCAGCCTTCGGCCGCGAGCCGGCGCAGGGTGATGAACAACTCGTCGGCTTCCTGCGGCGTGAGCACCGAGGTCGGTTCGTCGAGAATCAGCAGGCGTATGTCCTGCATCAGGCAACGAACAATCTCGACCCGTTGCCGCTCGCCAATCGACAGGCTGTGCACAAGTCGCTGAGGTTCCAGCGCCATGCCATATCGGCGGGACACGTCACGGATTTTCGCCTCAAGCTGTTTCGGCGAACCCGCTGCTGCGCCCATCGCCAGTGCGATGTTCTGCGCCACGCTCAGGGTCTCGAACAGCGAGAAATGCTGGAACACCATGCCGATGCCCAACTGCCGTGCCTGGGCCGGGTTGCGCATGGTCACTGGTTGGCCCTGCCACAGCATCTCACCCGAATCGGCCTGGGTGACGCCGTAGATGATCTTCATCAAGGTGCTTTTACCTGCACCGTTTTCACCGAGCAGCGCGTGGATTTCACCGGGGGCGATGGTCAGGTCGATGGCGTCATTGGCGAGGCAACCGGGATAACGTTTGCTGATGTGGCGCAGTTGCAGGCGCGGTGTGGGCGTGGGGTTTGGCATGACAGGCTCGGGTTGCTTGGAGTTGTGCCTGTGGATAAAGCAATTTCCTGGCCATTGAGTCAGGAACGCGGATAGCCGCCGTCTACCAGCCTGTGACGTAGAGCCCGCGAATCGAATCCGACTGCCCGCACGGCACCACTTGAGGGCAAAGCCGTTGATCAGGCTCCAGTTTCGCCCGCACCTGGCTGATCAAAAAACGAGCAACCGCGCCCAAGCCATGCAGAACCTGCGACTGCGCCAGCCATGAACGGCTTATCCACAGGTTGCTCCACAGTATTTGTGTGCAAGACAAAATCCGGGGCATAAGCACTGCCGGGCTTTCTTCTAAAGGCGATAAACAGCACTAAGCAATTGTTTTTACGAAAATTTGTTCGCTGCGTTCGCGGGTTGGACGAAAAGTGAACAAATCCCGCAAAGCCACGTGACAGAAGGGTTACAGCATCCTGTGCTCAGGTTATCCACAGCCGGGTGCACAGCGGATGTGGGCAAGTCACGGGCAGAAGCCAAAAGGTCTCGCGCCCCAAAACATGGCGAGGGTTCAACGCTGCAGCAGGATCCGTCCACGGCTCAGATCGGCCAGCTGATTCTGCAACAACTCAAGCTGCGCTTCGCCCACGGCCAGTTGCAACTCGACACCGTTGGCGGTGAAGGTTTCCTCGACCACCAATCCGCCCAGATCCGCGACCCGCAGTTTCACCAGTGCCAGTTCGCCAAAGGCGCAGGCGCAACGCACCGGCACGCGGCTGATCAACTCGATCTTCGGCGCTGCCTGCAGGCATTTGTTGGCGCCGCCGCCATAGGCCCGGGCCAGGCCGCCCGTGCCCAGTTGAATGCCGCCGTACCAGCGGATTACCAGCACCGCGACCTGATCGCAGTCCTGGGCTTCGATGGCCGCGAGAATCGGCCGCCCGGCAGTGCCGCCGGGTTCGCCGTCGTCGTTGCTGCGGTACTGCTCGCCGAGTTTCCACGCCCAGCAATTGTGCGAGGCGTTCAAGTCGCTGTGCTGTTCGATGAAGGCTTGCGCCTCGGCAGGGCTGCCGATCGGCGCGGCGAAGGTGATGAAACGGCTTTTGCGAATCTCTTCGCGGAATTCGCAAAAGCCGCTGAGGGTGAATGGCATAGACGACTTATATGGAAGGAGTGAGGCCGCAGCCTTTGAGGATGATGCGGATCAGGTTGTTGCCGGCGTCTTCCATGTCTTGTTTGGTCAATTTGCTGCGACCGGTCACTCGGCAGATCTGGGTGGCGAAGTCGGCGTAGTGCTGGGTGCTGCCCCACAACAGGAAGATCAGGTGGACCGGGTCGACCGGGTCCATCTTGCCTGCGTCTATCCAGGCCTGGAATACCGCGGCGCGGCCCTGGAACCAGGCGCGGTAATCCTGGTTGAAATATTCGGTCAGGCATTCGCCGCCGCTGATCACTTCCATCGCAAAGATCCGCGACGCTTGCGGCTGGCGACGGGAGAATTCCATTTTGGCGCGGATGTAACGGGTCAGCGCTTCGGCGGGATCGTCCTCGGCCGTGAGTGAGTTGAAGGTGCTGTCCCACAATTGCAGGATGTTGCTCAGCACTGCCACGTACAACCCGAGCTTGTTGGTGAAGTAGTAATGCAGGTTCGCCTTGGGCAGCCCGGCCTTGGTGGCGATGGTGTTCATGCTGGTGCCTTTGTACCCGTGACGGGCGAACTCGTCCTCGGCGGCTTTGATGATGGTCTCTTCGTTCTTCTGACGAATGCGGCTGGCGGGTTTGCCGCCATGAGCGGGGACTTCAAAGGTCATAGGCACTTCCGGGTTGGTCTGTGGGGTGCAACCAGTTGCGTTGATAGCGCAACCATCGGCGTGGGACAAGCCCCGGGCGAATAAAACCCCGCTCGTCAGCGGGTGGCGGCCAGGCTTTCGAGAAAACTTTCCAGCACCAGATGAGGGCGGCGACCCTTGCGGGTGACCGAAGCGAGGCTCAAATCGTAAAAGCGGGTACTGGCCTTGAGCGCGCGCAAGCGACCTTGCTGTACCCAGAGACTGGCGTAATGATCCGGCAAGTAGCCGATGTAACGCCCGGTCAGAATCAGAAATGCCATGCCTTCCCGGTCGGAAGCGCTGGCGGTGCAATTGAGCGCCTGATAGTGCGCCTGGATCTCCGCCGGCAAACGGAAGGTCGGCGCGATGGCGTCCTGACTGTTCAGGCGTTCGTCATCCAGCTGTTTATCGTCGACATAAAACAGCGGATGGCCGACCGCGCAATAAAGCAGCGAGCGTTCGCTGTACAGCGGCTGATATTCCAGTCCTGACAACGCACTGGCCTGCGGCACCACGCCGACATGCAGGCGCCCGTCGAGCACGCCTTGTTCGACTTCGTTGGGGGCGATCATGCGGATCTGGATCTGCACGTCCGGCCCGCGCTCCTTCAATTGCGCCAGTGCGTGGGTGATGCGCATGTGGGGCAGGGTGACGAGGTTGTCGGTCAGGCCGATGATCAGTTCACCACGCAGGTGCTGGTGCAGGCCGTTGACCTCGGTGCGAAAACTTTCCAGCGCACTTAGAAGCTGCAACGCCGACTGATAGACCTCGCGGCCTTCTTCGGTCAGGGAGAAACCGGCACGCCCGCGTTGGCACAGACGCAAACCGAGGCGCTGCTCCAGATCGCTCATCTGCTGGCTGATCGCCGAGCGACCGATGCCGAGCACGGTTTCTGCCGCCGAGAAGCCACCGCACTCCACCACGCTGCGAAAAATCCGCAGCAGGCGAATGTCAAAGTCACTGACCTGGGCCAGTGGATCGGGGCGGCGGCTGCTCATGCTGTTGTGCTCTTTGTTTAGCGAAGTTCTAACTGAAGGTTAGAAGAGTTGAATTTCACCGACTTTATCCGCGTGGCAATTTAGCTGCAACAACGCTTTCTATCTCTCTGAAGCTTATTGCCCTGCGAGGTTTTGCCCGATGAACATGCCTGAAAACGCGCCGTCGCCACTGGCCAGTCAACTGAAGCTGGACGCGCACTGGATGCCGTACACCGCCAACCGCAACTTTCAGCGCGACCCGCGCCTGATCGTCGGCGCCGAAGGCAGCTGGCTGATCGACGACAAAGGCCGCAAGGTGTACGACTCGCTGTCCGGTCTGTGGACCTGCGGCGCCGGGCATACCCGCAAGGAAATCCAGGAAGCGGTGGCCAAACAGTTGGGCACCCTCGATTACTCGCCGGGCTTCCAGTACGGCCATCCGCTGTCGTTCCAGCTGGCGGAGAAAATCACCGAACTGACGCCGGGCAATCTGAATCATGTGTTCTTCACCGACTCCGGTTCCGAGTGCGCCGATACCGCGGTGAAAATGGTCCGCGCCTACTGGCGCCTGAAAGGCCAGTCGACCAAGACCAAGATGATCGGCCGCGCCCGTGGCTATCACGGTGTGAACATCGCTGGCACCAGCCTCGGCGGCGTCAACGGCAACCGCAAGCTGTTCGGTCAGGCGATGATGGATGTCGATCACCTGCCGCACACTCTGCTGGCGAGCAATGCGTTCTCCCGTGGCATGCCGGAGCAGGGTGGTATCGCCCTGGCCGATGAACTGCTGAAGCTGATCGAGCTGCACGATGCTTCGAACATTGCTGCGGTCTTCGTTGAGCCGATGGCCGGCTCCGCTGGCGTGCTGGTTCCGCCGCAGGGCTACCTCAAGCGTCTGCGGGAAATCTGCGATCAGCACAATATCCTGCTGGTATTCGACGAAGTGATCACCGGGTTCGGCCGTACCGGCACCATGTTCGGCGCCACCACGTTCGGCGTGACCCCGGACCTGATGTGCATCGCCAAGCAAGTCACCAACGGCGCGATCCCGATGGGCGCGGTGATTGCCAGCTCCGAGATCTACCAGACCTTCATGAACCAGCCGACCCCGGAATACGCCGTGGAATTCCCGCACGGCTACACCTACTCGGCGCACCCGGTGGCCTGCGCCGCTGGTTTGGCGGCACTCGACCTGCTGCAAAAGGAAAACCTGGTACAGAGCGTGGCCGAGGTCGCCCCGCATTTCGAAAATGCCCTGCATGGCCTGAAAGGCGCGAAGAACGTCATCGACATTCGTAACTTCGGCCTGGCCGGTGCGATCCAGATCGCGGGCCGTGACGGCGACGCCATCGTGCGTCCGTTCGAGGCCGGCATGGCGTTGTGGAAGGCCGGGTTCTACGTGCGCTTCGGCGGCGACACCCTGCAGTTCGGCCCAACCTTCAACAGCAAGCCGCAAGACCTTGATCGTCTGTTCGACGCGGTCGGCGAAGTGCTGAACAAGCTCGACTGATTTTTCCTTCTATATAGATACGCAAACAGCAGGCGCCCCTTGCGGGCGTCTGCGCACAAGAATTCAGGAGTTATCCGATGAGCGTTATCCCGCATTTGATCAATGGCGAACTGGTGACCGAGAACGGTCGTGCGGTCGATGTGTTCAACCCGTCTACCGGTCAGGCTATCCACAAGCTGCCGCTGGCCAGCCGCGAAACCATCCAGCACGCCATTGATGCCGCCAAGGCGGCGTTCCCGGCCTGGCGCAACACGCCACCGGCCAAGCGTGCCCAGGTGATGTTCCGTTTCAAGCAACTGCTGGAGCAGAACGAAGCACGCATCGCGCAATTGATCAGCGAAGAACACGGCAAGACCCTGGAAGACGCTGCCGGTGAACTGAAGCGCGGTATCGAGAACGTCGAGTTCGCCTGCGCGGCGCCGGAAATCCTCAAGGGCGAGTACAGCCGCAACGTCGGCCCGAACATCGATGCCTGGTCGGACTTCCAGCCGCTGGGTGTGGTGGCCGGCATCACCCCGTTCAACTTCCCGGCGATGGTGCCGCTGTGGATGTATCCACTGGCGATCGTCTGCGGCAACTGCTTTATCCTCAAACCCTCCGAGCGTGATCCGAGCTCGACCTTGCTGATCGCGCAACTGTTGCTGGAAGCCGGCCTGCCGAAAGGTGTGCTGAGTGTGGTGCACGGTGACAAGACTGCGGTGGACGCGCTGATCGAAGCGCCGGAAGTCAAAGCGCTGAGTTTCGTGGGCTCGACGCCGATTGCCGAATACATCTATGCCGAAGGCACCAAGCGCGGCAAACGCGTTCAGGCACTCGGTGGCGCGAAGAACCACGCGGTGCTGATGCCGGATGCGGATCTGGACAATGCCGTCAGCGCACTGATGGGCGCGGCTTACGGTTCCTGCGGCGAGCGCTGCATGGCGATCTCGGTGGCCGTGTGTGTGGGTGATCAGGTAGCGGACGCACTGGTGGCCAAACTGGTTCCACAGATCAAGGCGCTGAAAATTGGTGCCGGCACCTCTTGCGGTCTGGACATGGGGCCGCTGGTTACCGGTCAGGCGCGCGACAAGGTCAGCGGTTACGTCGAAGACGGCGTGGCGGCGGGTGCGACCCTGGTGGTCGACGGTCGTGGTCTGAGCGTCGCCGGTCACGAAGAAGGTTTCTTCCTGGGGGGCTGCCTGTTCGACAACGTCACTCCTGAAATGCGCATCTATAAAGAAGAGATCTTCGGACCGGTGCTGTGCGTCGTCCGGGTAAACAGCCTGGAAGAGGCAATGCAGCTGATCAACGATCACGAATATGGCAACGGCACCTGCATCTTCACCCGTGATGGTGAAGCGGCGCGCCTGTTTTGCGACGAGATCGAAGTCGGCATGGTTGGCGTCAACGTTCCATTGCCGGTGCCGGTGGCTTATCACAGCTTCGGTGGCTGGAAGCGCTCGCTGTTCGGCGACCTGCATGCCTATGGTCCGGATGGTGTGCGTTTCTATACCCGTCGCAAGGCGATCACCCAGCGCTGGCCACAGCGTGCGAGCCATGAGGCTTCGCAGTTCGCATTCCCTAGCTTGTAAGTAGAAGGGCAGTGCAATGAAGGCCGACCTTTTAAGGTCGGCCTTCGTGTTTTAGGGCTTTTTTGACCGATATGACAGATTTGTGAAAATAAGGGTTGACGGCAGATTCTGAGTCTCTATAATTCGCCCCACTTCCGGCGCAGTCGAAACGGAAAACTCCTTGATATTCAATGAGTTAAGTAGGTTTCGAAAGCGGATTGCTTCAGATCATCGAGGCCTGGAAGAAGTTGGAAATGCCGGATTGTTACGGCGCTTTCAACGGTTCGATCTTCTCGGTCGAAAGCGGAGAAAAAGA
>NZ_BQHI01000043.1 GCF_021603585.1 Pseudomonas sputi
GGAAAAGTGCGATGAATCAATTTGCGATTCTGTACGGAGATCGATTTATCAGGCCAACCTGGTAAAAGCACGGCCTGCCTGACGGCAGGCCGTTACCGGCCCGCACACAAAATATCTGACAGTCCCCACTTCGTTCTCAGGCGAAAGGGTGGCAGCTATGCGCAGGCTGAGAAACCGGAGATACAGGAACCCGGCAGGCCCTAAGACCTCCCACGCACAGCCGCCATTGCACGGAAATGCAGGCATAAAAAAGCGCCGGCAAACGTGGGTTGGGGCGCTGGTGCGCCTGCATCTTACGCGGGTTCTCAGGCCCGGTCGCTGAATTGGCAGCGACGGGTTTGACGGTAGCGTGGGGGAGGGGGGAGCGCAATCGTGGCCAGGTGGTGGCGGAGGCTAGCGGTGTTCCAGATGTGCGGTGCTACAGTTATGTTGCATGCGCAACAGATATGTTGCACATTCGCTCTACCGAAACAGCGAGTGATGCACATGAAGTACAGCGAGTTTCGGCGATGGTTGAAAGCCCAAGGCGTTGAGTTTCAAACCGGCAAGGGCAGCCATTTCAAGGTCTCCTTGAATGGCAGATCAACTGTCTTTCCCGACCACGGAGCCAAGGAGATGGGCGAAGGGTTGAGAAAATCGATAATCAAACAGCTGGGCCTCAAGGATTGAGGCCCAGCTGTACCCCATGAGAGGAAACGTGATGTTCGAATATGCGTTGGAAGTCCACGAGGAGCCGAGCAGTGTCTGGTTGTCCTGCGCAGAAATTCCAGAGATGCACGCCGCTGGCGATACCCTCGAGGAAGCACTCGACGGCGCCATTGATGCGATGGAAACGGCATTGTCGATTTACGTTGATGATCGCCGGTTGATTCCGACAGGTGATGCGGGGGAGCAGGAAGGTGACGCGGTATTGCGTCTGCCTATACTGACTGCGGCAAAGGTTGGGCTCTGGAATACGCTTTTGGAGTCTGGGATAAGCAAAGCTGAACTGGCACGACGCTTGGGTGTGCAACGACCCCAGGTAGATCGGTTAGTTGATTTCCTGCACCACTCCAAGATAGAGAATGTCGAGCGTGCATTGCAGCAGCTTGGGCGCCGGATTTTGCTTTCGGTTGAGGCCGCGTAAGGTTGAAGAAAAGCCCCCGATAGTGATGGCTGTCGGGGGCTTTTCATTTGGAGTGGAAAACACACCCTCCAGAAACAACAAAGCCCCTGCATTTCTGCAGGGGCTTTGTTTTGTATGGTGCCGGCACCAGGAATCGAACCCGGGACCTACTGATTACAAGTCAGTTGCTCTACCATCTGAGCTATACCGGCGTGTGGGCGACGATTATAGCGACTCGGGTGCTTCTGTAAACCCCTGAATTCAGACTATTTTTGCGCCCTCCGCGAATCACGCCCGGCGCAGGACGTTGCGCAGTTTTTGTACCGCGCGCCAGGTGCGGCTGTTTTGCAGGGCGCGCAGTTGGGCTTCGGCTTGTTCGGCGCGTTGCAGGGCGGTTTCCAGGGCCGGGTTTACCGGGTGGGCGAGGTTGTGGCCTTTGCACAGCTGGAAGTTGTCGAGGTTGCACGGTGGCAGGTCGAACGCGGGTTTGAGGTTGATGTGTTCGTTGGCCAGGAAGAAGCTGTTGAGGCCGTCGAACAGGACGTTGGTGTAGCCGGCGTCGGTCACCAGGTGCTCCCAGGTGTGGTCGCGCTCCCATGGGGTTTCAATGAGGATGATCCAGGGGCGGAAGCGGCTGAGGTCCATGCCGCGCAGGACGGTTTCTTCGTGGCCCTCGACGTCGATTTTCAAGAAGTGGATCGGCCGCTCGGCGGCGTGTTCTTCGCAGATCGAGGTCAGTGTGCGTGCGTTGACGGTGAGGCTTTGCACGTCCATGCCGAGGTTTTTGCGTTCTTGCGCAACGACCGGGTCAGCGGTGGACAGGCCGGTGTCGGGAATGCCGTAGAAAGTCAGTTCGCCCGGCTGGTCGCTGGCCACGCATTGCAGCGTGGTGTCGCGGGGGCGATGCTGGCGGAGGGCGTCGTAGTAGTTCTGCATCGGTTCGACGTTGATGCCCTGCCAGCCGCGATCATAAAAGGCCTTGGTGACCGAGTCGTGGATCGGGTCATTGGCGCCGACGTCGATATAAAAACCGTTTTCAACATACTGCAGGGCGCGCCAAAGGCGAACGTCCTCGAAATTCTGTGCGTAAGAAATGAACGTCACGGTCGCTTCCTGTCGGTCAGATTTTTCTTGTTCGGGTGCGCGCTACCTGTACGGCGTAGGTCTGTATAGCAAGGGCGGATGGCGGGCGCAATTGGCCGTTGCCGGCGTCCGCGATTCGGCGGTTATGTCCTTTTGGTCTGGGGCTTATGCACAACAGGCTTTGAAGAGGGGGCGCTTAGGCAGGTTTTTGTGGACGGGTTCTCATTTGAGTCTTAAATCCCTGTTTTGCTGGTTTTTTATTCGTGTGAACAAAAAATGACCAGTGCTGTTAACGGCCTGAAACGACCGTAGATATTGGATCCACGATAATTCCATCAACAGAGTTATCCACAGGCTGTGAAAGATTAAACCCGTTCGGCCAGCAGCAGGAAATTGCGCGGTGTGAGTGGCGTCTCGCAGAAGGTACCGAGACGTACGACGTATCCCTGTTCGGTGAGGAAAAGTGCCCGATCCAGATTCAGCCAAAGCTCCAGCGGCCGTCGGAACAGTCCACGCAGCAGTTCCAGGTTGCGGACTTCGGCTAACCGCTGCCAGCCGGCGGCTTCCAGTGCTACCCAATCTGGCGCGCCGATTGTGGATAACTCTTTCAACGCTGCCAGATCGCGGCAGTAATCGGCGAACGGTTTGTCCAGCCAGGCACTGGGCAGAGACGGTGTCGGCAAGTATTCGTCGACGCCACGCACTTGCCGTTGCAAAAGATCAAAGGCCAGTCGACGGGCCATGGAGGTGTCGCGTTGACGTCGGACGCGGGCGCCGGCGGTGACGGTTTCGCTCATCGGCAGGGACAGATCTTCCAGCGACAACCGTAGGGCGGAGCCCGATGCTGCGAAGGACAACGCCTGATGCTCAGTGCGACTGATCCGGTTGTAGCAGCACGGTGCAATCGCCAATTGCCGACAGCCAGCGGCGCTTGCCAGTTGCATCAGCCGCACATGCAGATCGCCACAAGCGTGCAGGGCGACAGGCGTGTGGTCGGCGTTCAGCAATAAAGCGGTATTCGCCGCGAGCACATCCTGCTCGACATGCAGCGCATGCAAGTGATGACGCTGACTCAGCGCCTGGCCGCTGGCGACCAGCGCCGGATCGAATTCCAGGCAGGTGAGTTGATGATCGGCACCCAGCAGACGCCGACCCAAATGGCCTTTGCCCGAGCACCAGTCCAGCCAGTGCTTCGGCTGCTCGGCAAACGACAAGCGGCTGGCGAAGGCTTCGATTTGCTGCCATTTGCGGCCCGGCACATCGACATTCAGGCGATGACCGGCGGCTTCCAGATCACGCGCAGGTAATTCACCCACCGCACTCAGTTCAAGCGACAACGCCGCCAATGAAGCAAAGGGCTCTGGCGCATCTATAAGTTCGGCAGGTTGGTTGTGGGCATTTTCCGCATCGTCCAGCGACCGCCCGCGTAGCCACGAGGCCAGTTCCGGGTAGGACGCTTCCCATGGCAGTTGCAGATGAGTGAACGGGCGAGGCTTCCACAGCGCTTGATGCGATGTGAGAAATGCATCCAGTACCGTGAAACGAGCGAGTAAGGCCTCGCCCGTCAGCACGTCAGAAGAATCAGCGTCCCTGGCACGCATCGACGCGCAGCCAGCGTTCCAGCAGCTTGAAGCCGCGAACCAGCACGTAAGCCATCACCAGATAGAACACACCGGCGGCGAAGAAGATCTCGACCGGCAAGTAAGTGCGGGCAATGATCGTGCGCGCCATGCCGGTCAGTTCCAGCAAGGTCACGGTGCTGGCCAGGGCGCTGGCCTTGAGCATCAGGATCACTTCGTTGCTGTAGGCCGGCAGGCCGATGCGCGCGGCACGCGGCAGGATGATGTAGAACAGCGCTTTGGGCCGGGACATGCCCAGCGCCCGCGCCGCTTCGATCTCGCCTGGCGGTATCGCCTGGATCGCGCCGCGCAGGATTTCGGCGATGTACGCCGCGGTGTGCAGGGTCATGGTCGCGGTGGCGCACCAGAACGGATCGCGCAGGTACGGCCACATCGAGCTGTTACGCACCGCGTCGAACTGCGCCAGTCCGTAGTAGACCAGGAACAACTGAACCAGCAACGGCGTGCCACGGAAAAAGAAGATGTAGGCGTAGGGTAAAGCGCGCACGTACCACAGCTTCGAAGAGCGGGCGATGCCTAGCGGAATCGCCAGCAGCAAGCCGGCGATCACGGCGATGGCCACCAGCTCCAGGGTCAGCGTCGCGCCCTGGGCCAGTTTCGGCAACCACTTGATGATGACTTCCCAATTCATTGAGCGCTCCTCGCGAAGCCGCGTGCGGCGCGTTTTTCCAGCAGGTGCATGCCGATCATCGCCAGCACGGTCAGGCATAGGTACATGAGCGCCGCCACCATATAGAAGGTGAAGGGCTGCTTGGACACCGTCACGCCGATCTGCGCGTGGCGCATGATTTCTTCCAGGCCAATGACCGACACCAGCGCGGTGTCTTTCATCAGGATCATGAACAGATTGCCCAGGCCGGGCAGGGCGATGCGCCACATCTGCGGCATGATCAGTCTGGTGAAGATCCGCCATTTCGACAGGCCCAGGGCCACGCCGGCCTCACGGTGGCCTTTGGGAATGGCGAGGATCGCGCCCCGAAACACTTCCGTGGCGTAGGCGCCGAAGCACAGGCCCAGCGCGATGACGCCGGCGGCGAAGGCGCTGAGTTCCAGTTCGGGATTGCCGAGGAACTCACCGAGCGCGCGCATGGCGTTGACCGTACCGAAGTAGATCAACAGCACCCAGAGCAATTCCGGGACGCCGCGCACCAGGGTCGAATAGGTTCCGCCAAGCCATTGCAGCGGCTTGTACGGGGAAGTCTTGGCCAAGGCGCCGAGCAGACCGAGCACCAGCCCCAGGCACAGGGCCGAGAGTGCCAGTTTGACGGTCATCAGCGCGCCGGCGAAGAGCGCCGGGCCGAATCCGTAGAGGTCGATAATCATGGATTTCTTTTCAAATCGCGGCAGGCAAGGCCGGGGATCGGCGCCGTCATGTGGCGGCACCGATCCGGCAGGTCAGGATCAGTAGATGCTGAACGGGAAGTACTTGTCGTTGATCTTCTTGTAGGTGCCGTCGGCAACGATTTCCTTCAGCGCAGCGTTCAGCTTCTCGCGGATCGGGTCGCCTTTACGTACAGCGATACCGATCTTGTCGCTTTCTTCCACCGGGTCGCCCTTGAATTCATAGGCTTTGCCGGCGTCGCTTTTCAGCCACTCGTAGTTGACGTATTTGTCGGCGAGGATGCCGTCCAGACGACCGGAGGTCAGGTCCAGGTAGGCGTTTTCCTGGGTGTCGTAGAGTTTCACTTCGACGTCCGGCATGTTGTCTTCCATGAACGTACCGGCGAGGGTCGCGCGCTGGGCGCCGATCACTTTGCCTTTCAGGGAGTCCTTGTCGGTCTTGAACTCTTTATCCTTCGGCGCGATGAATTGCAGCTTGTTGGAGTAATACGGGTCGGTGAAGTCCACCGCTTGCTTGCGCTCGTCGGTGATCGACATCGAGGAGATCAGGAAATCGAACTTCTTGGCGTTCAGGGCCGGGATGATGCCGTCCCAGTCCGAGGTGACGACGGAGCATTCAACTTTCATCTTGGCGCACAGGGCGTCGCCGATGTCTTTGTCGAAGCCGACGACGTTGCCGCTGGCGTCTTTGTTGTTGAACGGCGGGTAAGCCGCTTCGATGCCCATCTTCAGGGTCTCGGCCATGGCACCGGCGCTGAACGCGAGGGTGACGGCGGCGGCCAGGAAGACCTTTTTGTAGTTCTGCATGCGGGTAGCTCCGTTAGCGGTTGCTGGACATGAATTGTTTGCAGCGCGCCGAAAGCGGGTTTTCGAACACCTGCTGTGGCGATCCTTGCTCTTCTACCAGGCCCTGGTGGAGGAACACCACTTCGCTGGAGACCTGACGGGCAAAGCCCATTTCGTGGGTGACGAGCAGCATGGTCCGGCCTTCTTCGGCCAATGCGCGGATGACATTAAGTACTTCCTGGACCATTTCCGGGTCAAGGGCAGAGGTGGGCTCGTCGAACAGGATCACCTTGGGCTGCATCGCCAGCGTGCGGGCAATCGCCGCGCGCTGTTGCTGGCCGCCGGACAGTTGCGCCGGGTAGGCGTGGCGTTTGTCGGCGATGCCGACCTTGGCCAGCAGCGCTTCGGCGACTTCGATGGCTTCGGCCTTGCTCTGGCCGAGCACGCGGCGCGGGGCTTCGATGATGTTGTCGAGCACGCTCATGTGCGGCCACAGATTAAAGTTTTGAAACACAAAACCAATCTCGGAGCGCAGGCGATTGATCTGCTTGCCGTCGGCGGCAACCAGTTCGCCATTCTTGGCGGCCTTGAGCTTGAGTTCTTCACCGGCCACCAGGATCTGGCCCTGGTGCGGGTTTTCCAACAGGTTGATGCAACGCAGGAATGTGGACTTGCCGGAACCGGAGGAACCCAGGATCGAGATCACATCGCCGTCGCGGGCGGTCAGCGAGATGCCTTTGAGCACCTCAAGCTGTCCGTAGCGTTTGTGCAGGTTGCGGATTTCAAGCGCGGGCGTGGCCTCAGCCATGTGCGTTCCTCATATATGTTGCGCTCCTGCTGTTGGTTGGCCTTCCTGGCGAGGCGGCCAAGCTAGCATAGCGTTTCAATGGCAGCCAACAGCGCTACGGGCGGTAAACGGATGGCGTGTGGCAGGTTGTCGCATCGGCGCAGCAGACTGTCGCCCCATCAACAACCGAACGGGCGTTTGAACGTGGATTCCCGTGGGTGTCGCGTAAAAAAAGGCGCGATGTTGCCACCTTTGGCGGGGTGTTGGAAGCGCTATCCGGCCGAACGTTCCTCATTCGCCCTTTTATTGTGCATCCCGCACTTTTTAAGTGTGTTTCTGGTGCGCCGACTCGCTTGGAAAGTGGGTCGCAGGGTAACGCTTTGGCGAAAGGCCATTATTCTCAAGGACTTGCGATGACTGTCCGGTCGCGCTGAAGGCCGCGGGACAAAAGAGCTTGAAACATTTTGGCGCAATTATTGCGTGCAGAATAAGGAACGCCCCGTTGGATTCTTTTTACGAGAAGGAACGCCAGACGGGCCGGACGCAATCGCTTTCCTCGCAAAGGTAGTTCCAATGAGCAGTACCCAAAGCTCCAATGGCCTCGAACAGGGGCTCAAACCGCGTCATGTGACCATGCTGTCGATCGCCGGGGTGATCGGTGCAGGTCTGTTCGTAGGCTCCGGCCACGCCATCGCCGCCGCCGGCCCAGCCGTTCTGCTGGCTTACGCCGCTGCTGGCGCGCTGGTTGTGCTGGTGATGCGCATGCTCGGCGAAATGGCGGTTGCCTCGCCTGACACCGGCTCGTTCTCGACTTACGCCGACCGCGCCATCGGCCATTGGGCCGGTTTCACCATCGGCTGGTTGTACTGGTGGTTCTGGGTCTTGGTGATTCCGCTGGAGGCCAACGCCGCCGCGACTATCCTGCACGCCTGGTTCCCGAGTGTGGAGATCTGGGCCTTCGCGCTGATCATTACCCTGCTGCTGACCGTGACCAACCTGTTCAGCGTGAAAAACTACGGTGAGTTCGAATTCTGGTTCGCCCTGCTCAAAGTCGTGGCGATCATCGGTTTCATCATTCTTGGCGTCGCGGCCATTTTCGGCTTCCTGCCGAACAGCCAGGTCAGCGGCGTGTCGCACATCTTCGACACCCAGGGCTTCCTGCCGAACGGCATGGGCGCGGTGCTGGGCGCGATCCTGACCACCATGTTCTCCTTCATGGGCACCGAGATCGTGACCATCGCGGCCGCGGAATCGAAGAACCCGGGCAAGCAGATTTCCAAGGCCACCAATTCGGTGATCTGGCGGATCGGCCTGTTCTACCTCGTGTCGATCTTCATCGTCGTGGCCCTGGTGCCATGGAACGACCCGGTTCTGGCCAGCCTCGGCTCCTACCAGACTGTGCTTGAGCGCATGGGCATTCCGAACGCCAAGATGATCGTCGACATCGTGGTTCTGGTGGCTGTGACCAGTTGCCTGAACTCGGCGCTGTACACCTCTTCGCGCATGCTGTTCTCCCTCGGCAAGCGCGGCGATGCCCCGGCCATGTCGACCCGTACCAACAAGAGCGGCACCCCTTACTGGGCGGTAATGCTGTCCACCGGCGCGGCGTTCCTGTGCACTTTCGCCAACTACGTGGCCCCGGCTGCGGTGTTCGAGTTCCTGCTGGCGAGTTCCGGCGCGATCGCGCTGCTGGTGTACCTGGTGATCGCGATTTCGCAACTGCGCATGCGTAAACAGCGCATGGCTCGCGGCGAGAAAATCGTCTTCAGCATGTGGCTGTTCCCGGGCCTGACCTACGCGGTGATCGTGTTCATCGTGGCGGCCCTGACCATCATGCTGTTCCAGGACGCCCACCGCGTGGAAATCCTCGCGACCGGCCTGCTGAGTCTGGTGGTTGTGGCGACCGGCCTGTTGGTAGCTCGCCGTCGCAAGGCGGAAAACCGTGGTGCGGCAGTTCTGAACTGATCCGCAACGTGTTACGCAAAACGGCCGCTGTCAGTGATGACAAGCGGCCGTTTTTGTTACGGCGAGCGGCTTACTCGCTCTTCTCTTCCTGCGCGTCCACCGACTGACCGTAGGTGTCCAGCGCAATCCCGAAATCGCTGATGAACTCCGGCTCGCTCAGCCAGGCCTGGGCGGTTTCGCGATCCATGCCATCGGCCCACATGCGGTAGTCGATCAGCATGTCGGCGGCCAGGTGAGTGGCGGCCATGCCTTCGTTCTCGGCGTTTTCCATGTCCAGCAGTTCAGGATGGTCGACGATGATGAACGCCAGTTCACGCAGCAGCGTCAGCAGCATTTCATTGCGGCTGACGGCTTCGGCGTCGCGCATCTTGCTGAACATCGCCAAGGTGTATTCCGGGATCGGCTCGGCCAGGTGACCGAGGTCATCGTCCTGCACCAGAGGTTTGCGACCGACCATGCGGATCTGCTTGGCTTTGGCCTTGGCGCGTTTGGCGCGTTTCTGCTGTTTGTTCAGGGATGCCATGGGAACTCAGTTTTTCTGTTGGGTTTGCGCGGCGATTGCGTCGGACGCGGCCACATAGTCTTTCTGGAAATCCGGCGATTCGATCCACGCCAGGGCGCCAGCCTCGTCGGTCTCGGTGGACCACTGGCGGTACTCGATCAGCGCGGCGAGGATGAAATCCATCGCGCCTTCTTCGCCTTCCTGCTCGTACACCAGCTCAAGCAGCGGGTCTTCGAGGAACGCGGTGCAGAGGGCCTGCTGGCTGATCTTCTCGGCGTCGATCATTTTCTTGAACAGTTCGGTGAGGTCCACCGATTCGAAATCGATGCGGTCGTCATTCGGGTCCAGCTCGACCGGCGCTTCCGCACGTTTGGTGCGGTTCTGCTTGGCCTTGGTCTTGGCCCGGGCGGCGCGTTTTTGCTGCTTGTTGGCGGAAGCCATGGTGTGTGTTCCGTGGTGCGTTAAAGGGCTTGGCTGCGTGGGATTTCGCGCCCCGGTGTGTCGCAGGCCAGTTCGCCGGTCTGCAGCCAGGTCAGAGCGATGGGCCATAGTGTGGCTTGGTATGCGCTGCGAAAAAAGGCGAAATGTCCGACTTGCTGTTCGCCGATGTCCTGCGGCTCGATTCGCAGGTGGGTCTTTTGCGCGTTATGGAAGTAAGCCAGCAGGCGTTCGATGGCGGGAATCGTGCCGTAGGGATCGTCGCTGATGCTGATTGCCAGGGCTTTGGCCCGGACGTTGGCGAAGGGCAGGTTGCGGATCGTTCTACCGCTCGGACGCCGCTCATAACGTGCGGCAGGTGTGCTCCAGTCGCGCACTACGCCGGCGGGCGTGTCTTCCAGCCAGCCAAGTCGCTTGCCCGGAAAGTAGCCACAGAACAACGTGACCAGCGGCATCAGCAGGTGCCATTTACCGAACATCCGCCAGCGGTGCTCGGGCGCGTAATCGCGCCAGTAAGCGTACTGCGCGCCGACCGTCACCAGTCGTCGGATTAGATGTCCGCAAGCCCCCAGGCCTGCTGCGCAGCCACCGAAGCTGTGCCCGACCACATCGATCGGCTGACCGGGAAACTCCTGTTGCGCGCGTTTGAGCATCGCCTCGAAATCCAGCACGCCCCAATCTGTCCACGAAGCCTGCAAATGCCTCATCGACTTCGGCCGCGATTCGCCAATGCCTCGGTAGTCGTAAATGATCACGTCGAAGTCATTGGCGAACAGGTACGTCGCGAAGCGTGAATAGTGGCGGCAGCGCACGGACGTGGCGGCGTTGATGATCACCACTGGGCGCTGTGGATCGGGCGAGGCGTGACGCCAGGTGAAGCCGCCGAGCAGATAGCCGTCGGCGGCGGGCGCTTGGAAGGGCTCGCTTTCAATGTCGGATGCTTGGCCAGGTGGAGGTGGCGCACTTTGTAGGTTCATGAGTTCCGAGCCTGGCTAGGACGGGTCGAGAATGAACTTCATGCGGGATGCAGCGCAATGATTGGGTATGCAGTGCGTACCGGATTGGCGGTTCGATTAGGGGGTCGCCAATTCGTGACGCAGTGCGTCATGAATTGGCTGGGAAAAACTTGTGTAGTCTTTTTCGCATTCAAAACAACTCCCAATCGTTCTAAAACCCACCCCGCCAGGCAAGTACACGGTCGTCGCCACCCGCAAGAGTGAAACGCGTCGGGATGTGACGGAAGTAGGCGGCGGTGCTGCGCGCAATCTGGTGTTCCACTGGAACGACAACAGCTAGGGACGTTGCCGGTCGCGCCGGGATGGCGCGACCGTTGCCGTGCGGCCCAGCCAGATCAATACCCACGCGGCGGCCGACAGGAAGAGGGCGAGGAGGCCATGCGCGGCAACGGCGAACCAGAAATTCACGGGTTGTGCGGCCAGCGAATACACGGCGAAGCGTTTGCCGCGTGCCATGTTGCCGATGCGTCCTTGAATCAGGCCGTCCACGGTTTCATAGGCGATCAGGCCGACACACAGGATCAACATCAGGCCGAGAGCGATCATCAACCAGTTGGTACGTTTCACCGGTGGCTTGGGATGGGGCAGGGGGACGCGGGTTCTTTTCTGGTTCATCGCGGGGATGACCCTCTTCCGTAAGGGCTGGGCAACGTAGCGCGAATTGCGGCCTGCAAGAAGGGCGGACTCGGGCCGTCATCAAATCGCGGGCATAAAAAAACCCTGAATCTTGCGATTCAGGGTTTTCGGTATTTGGTGCCCAGAGACGGAATCGAACCGCCGACACGGGGATTTTCAATCCCCTGCTCTACCGACTGAGCTATCTGGGCAACGGGGCGCATTAAAAGGGTTTTTCGGATTTACGTCAACGACTTTTTTAAAATTTCTTAAATTAATTCCGTCGCTTACGCTCCGACTCCCGATTTTGCAGGTTTACTCAGCAGGTGGAACGTAGCCTTCGGCCTGGGCGTATTCCTCGCCGGAGAAGTACTTGTCCATTTCGCCCTGAAGAAATTTGCGGTCTTCGGCGTTCATCATGTTCAGGCGTTTTTCGTTGATCAGCAGGGTCTGGTGTTTCTGCCAGTCGGCCCAGGCCTTGGCCGAGACGTGTTCGAAAATATCCTGGCCCTTGGCGCCCGGGTAAGGTGGGCGCTCCAGACCTTCGAGTTGTTCTTTGTACTTGCGGCACATTACGGTGCGGGTCATGTCGACTCTCCTGCATTCAAGACGGCGGCCGCGCGTTCGAGCAAGGTCTTGACCGGGGCGGCGAGGCCCAGGCGCGGCGGGGTGGCGAGGTTATACCAGAGCCAGTCGGCCTCGGCCACGTGACCGCCGACTTCCTGTACCTGAACCAGCCAGGGTTCGATGGACAGCTGGAAGTGGCTGAAGGTGTGGACAAGGCTCGGCAGCACCTGCTGCTCGCCCAGTTCCAGCGCGTGCTGCGCGGCGAGGTGTTGCAGGTCGTCGAGGTCGTCGAGTTCCGGCAGGCTCCACAAACCGCCCCACAATCCGCTGGACGGGCGGCGATAAAGCAGAATCGCGCCGTCCTCGTTGGCCAGCAGCGGCATCAGCGTGCGTTTCTGCGGGATGGCCTTGCGTGGCTTGGGGATCGGGTAGCGTGTCTCCAGGCCGAGCATGTGCGCTTCGCAGCCCTTTTTCAGCGGACACAGCAGGCAGCTCGGTTTGCTGCGGGTGCAGAGCGTGGCGCCCAGGTCCATCATCGCCTGGGTGTAGGCGTTGACCCGATCCAGCGGCGTGAAGCGCTCGGCGTTGGCCCACAGCTGTTTGGCCACCTTCGGCTCGCCGGGGTAGCCCTCCTGCGCGGTAAAGCGCGCCAGCACCCGTTTGACGTTGCCGTCGAGGATCGGTGCGCGCAGGCCCATGCTGATGCTGGCAATCGCGCCAGCAGTGGACAGGCCGATGCCCGGCAGCTCGGTGAGCTTCTCGACATCTCGGGGAAACTCGCCACCGTACTGGCTGACGACGATCTTCGCGGTCTTCTGCAGATTGCGCGCCCGGGTGTAGTAACCCAGGCCCGTCCACAGGTGCAGCACTTCGTCCTCCGGCGCTGCGGCCAGGGCCTCGACCGTCGGCAGGGCGGCCATGAACCGGTCGAAGTAATTGAGCACGGTGCTGACCTGCGTCTGCTGCAACATGATCTCGGACACCCACACCCGGTACGGGTTGATGTTCTGTTGCCAGGGCAAATCATGGCGGCCGTGGCGGTCGAACCATTCCAGCACCGCCGTGGAAAACTGCTCCGCTCTCATCGCTTGAACAGCCCCTTCAATGCGTTTTTCAGTTCCGGGCTGACTTTGTCGCCCAGTTTTTCGTCGATTTTTTCGCTGATCTTGTCGCCGGCCAGTTTGCTCGCGACCTGGCCCATGCGCTCGTTGTCCAAACGGCAGGCCTTGGCGCCCAGCTCCAGCGGGCCACGGCAGCGCAGCGGCCATTCGATGCCGACGAATTTTTCACCGACCTGGCAGGCCGGATCCGGCATGGCGCTGGTGTCGCCTTCGACGATGATGCCGACGCGATAGTCCATCCCCAGCACCTTGAGGTCGATATCGCCGTCACCGTTGACGGTCATGCCGGGGATGCGCACTTTCAGGTCCGGGTTGCTGGCCACGCCGTTACGGAAGGTCAGATTGCCCTTGAGCTCCTGGAATGGCGTGTCCTTGCCCCGCGGCTCACCGCTCAGGGATTTACGGTTGAGGGTGGCGATGCCCTTGCACAATTGTTGCTCAAGGTTGGCGTTGAGCAGCACGCCGTTGTTGATCACGAAACTGGCGTTGCCGTTGAGGGTTTCGATCAGCGCCTGCTGGCTGTTGCCGCTGCCGGTGACGGTGCTGGTGAGGTTGACCAGACCCTTGACCGGCGGACTCTTGCCCTGGCTTTCGAGGATTTTCTCCACTGGCACCCGGTTGATCCGGGTTTGCAGGTTCAGCACCGGCGCTGTCTGGCGCACATCCAGCGTGCCCTTGGCTTCAAAATCGCCGTTGTACAGTTCGCCGCGCAAGTTCTCCAGGGTCAGCAGGCCGCCCTGGCCGTTGGCCTTGAGAGCGGCGTTCTGGATCGGCAGCTTGTCGAGGGTCAGTTGGCCGAAGGTCAGGTCAGCGTTCACGTCGAGTTTGCTCAGGCGCTCAACAGGGAACAGGCGTTCGGTGCTCCAGGCGCTTTTGCTCGGTTTTTCCGGCAGCGGCGTGCTGCCGGCCCCGGCCATCGCATCGGCCTCGGTGCTGGCGACTTCGGCCTGGCGGACCTGGGTGGCGTTGCTGGCTTTTTCCGATTTCGGCGGCAGGTAGCGGTCGACGTTAAAGGTGTCGGCCTTGAGGATCGCCCGCAGCGATTGCTTGGCGAAATCTTCGACGGCGATGCGGCCGCTGAAGCTGCTGTCGTCGAGTTTCAGGTTGATGTTGTCCAGCGCCAGGCTGGTTGGCGTGGCGGCGACCCGGCTGACCAGTTCAACCTTGCTCAGGCTGCCTTCAGCCATGGCCGGCAAAGTCTGGCCGATGCTCTCGACGAATTTCGCCAGGTCGAACTGAGCGATGGAAATCCCGCCGCTGATCTGTGGCGTCTTGTCCAGGTCATTGGCTTTCAGCTCGCCGAGGGCACGCAGCTGATTGACCGAGAGCTTGATGCCGGTCCATTCGGCGACGTTGGCGGCCTTGTCCAGCAACAATTGCCCTTGGGCGGCGAAGGTCACGGTCTTGCCCTGCAACGGATCGCCGGCGACTTCGCCGGAAAGCTTCAGGTCTTCGAACTTGTAGCGTTGCAGGGCGCGCTCGAAGCGCAGCTCGCCATTGAGCTCGGTACGCACCCGCAGCACAGGCTGGTTGGTGCCGAGGAACGCGGTGGCTTTGACCGGGATGTTGGTCGAATCGTGAACCGCGCCGGTGCTCAGCTGGATGCTTTCGGCGCTGAATTGCTTGCCGGTCAGCTCGTCGTTGTATTCCACGCGGGCGTTGTTGACAGTCAGGCTGTCGATGTCGAGGCGGATCGGCTGGGCCGGTTTTTCCACCGGGGCTGGTGTTGCTGGAGAGGCTTCTGCGGCGGTCGCTGGCGGTGTGCTTCCAGCGGGCGCCGGCACCTTGCCGATGTCTTCCCAGTTGCCGTGGCCATTTTTGTCACGGTTCAGACGCAGGTTCAGGCCTTCGACGCGCACGTCGCTCATTTGCACCTCGCGGCGCAGCAGCGGCAGCACACGCACGGACAGGCCGAGCATCTGCAGGTCGGCGAACGGCTCGGCAGGTTTGGCCAGGGTCGCGACGCTGGCCTCGTGCAGTTCCAGACCGAGCCACGGGAACAGGCTCCAGCCGATGTCGCCATTGAGCGTCAGCTCGATGTGGGCCTTGTCGCGGGCAATCTGGCGGATCTCGTCTTTGTAGTCGTTGGGATCAAACAGGTGGGTCAGGGCGAAGCCCGCCGCCACAATGATCAGCAACAGCCCGAGAAGTACCAGACCCAGGATTTTGCCGAACGCTTTCATGGGCGAGTCCTTGTAAGTAGTCGAATTCGTGATTTAGCCGGGGAGTATAGCGCTGCATCAACCCTCGCTGTTGAGGTGTCCCGTCAGCCTGCCGACCCTTGCTGTACAGCGCTTCGACAACGATCGGCATCGGGGTTCCCCGGCGTCATGTGATCAGATGACTCAAAAAAGGTGATATCAGTTTGGTTTTTCTGTCACGTGCAAATGGTAACCTTCGCCCGTTCGTCCGCCCATCTGCGACTTAACGTCGCGCTTTCAAGGAGCTTCACCCGCAAAAAACGGTCATGCCTGCGTGCATAAAGGCCGGGGTGGGCAGTGGCTGGCGAACCATACTAATAATTGGGGGATACACAATGAGCACGACCATTACGGCGGACGGCTTCAAAGCCGATCAGCCCGGGTTCCTGTCCAAGGAACGCATCATCGCCAAGCCCGGTTTCAACCGTTGGCTGGTCCCACCGGCCGCTCTGGCCATTCACCTGTGCATCGGCATGGCCTACGGCTTCTCGGTGTTCTGGTTGCCGCTGTCCAAGGCGCTGGGCGTGACCGCTCCGGTGGCTTGCGCACCGGACATGAGCTTCATCGCACAAGTCTTCTCGTCGCAATGCGACTGGCCGATCTCCATGCTCGGCTGGATCTACACCTTGTTCTTCATCTTCCTCGGCTGCTCGGCAGCGATCTGGGGTGGCTGGCTCGAACACGCAGGACCACGCAAGGCCGGCGTTGTATCGGCACTGTGCTGGTGTGGCGGTCTGCTGATTTCCGCACTGGGGATCTATACCCACCAGATCTGGCTGATGTGGATCGGTTCCGGCGTGATCGGCGGTATCGGTCTGGGCCTGGGCTACATCTCGCCGGTGTCGACCCTGATCAAGTGGTTCCCGGACAAGCGCGGCATGGCAACCGGCATGGCGATCATGGGCTTCGGCGGTGGTGCGATGGTCGGTGCGCCACTGGCGACCGCGCTGATGAGCCATTTCGCTTCGCCAACCGGTGTCGGCGTGTGGCAGAGCTTCGTGGCCATGGCCGCGATCTACTTCGTGTTCATGATCGGTGGCGCGCTGGCTTACCGCGTACCGCCAACCGGCTGGAAGCCTGAAGGCTGGACCGCGCCGGCGAAGAAAGCGTCGAACGCGATGATCACTCACCGTCACGTTCATGTGAATGTGGCGTGGAAAACTCCGCAATTCCGTCTGGTGTGGCTGGTGCTGTGCCTGAACGTGTCTGCCGGTATCGGCATCCTCGGCATGGCTTCGCCGCTGTTGCAGGAAGTGTTCGGCGGCAAGTTGCTGGGTAATGATCTGCCGTTCGGTCAGCTGGATGCCGGTCAACTGGCTTCCATCGCTGCGATTGCAGCCGGTTTTACCGGTCTGCTGAGCCTGTTCAACATCGGCGGTCGTTTCTTCTGGGCTTCGTTCTCGGACTACCTGGGCCGCAAGAACACTTACTTCGTGTTCTTTGCACTGGGTTTTGCGCTGTACGCGCTGATCCCGAACCTCGGTCACCTGGGCAACGTTGCGCTGTTCGTGGCGGCGTTCTGCATCATTCTGTCGATGTATGGCGGTGGTTTCGCCACCGTTCCGGCGTATCTGGCGGACCTGTTCGGTACGCAGATGGTGGGCGCGATCCACGGCCGCCTGCTGACGGCCTGGGCTGCTGCTGGCGTGCTGGGTCCGGTGCTGGTGAACTACCTGCGTGAGTATCAGTTGAGCATCGGCGTTGAACGCGCCGCCGCTTACGACATCACCTTGTACATCCTTGCCGGCCTGCTGGTGCTGGGTTTCCTGTGCAACCTGCTGGTGCGTCCGGTGGCGGACAAGTACTTCATGACCGACGCCGAACTGGCCGCCGAACAGGCGCTGGGCCACGACAAGGGTGCTGACGCCAGCACCGTGCTGGAGTGGAAAGCCGCGCCGGGCAGCAAGCCATTGGCGATCGCTGCGTGGCTGGTGGTGGGGATTCCGTTGGCGTGGGGTGTGTGGGTGACCCTGCAGAAGACGGCGGTTCTGTTCCACTAAGTTCGTTTACACCTGATCGTTCCCACGCTCTGCGTGGGAATGTCTCCCTGTGACGCTGCGCGTCATATTCGAAGTGGACGCTGAGCGTCCGGGGCTGCACTCCCACGCAGAGCGTGGGAGCGATCAGCGCACTTCAATGCTTGTATGGACATGTCTATCCCCGACAGCATGGGGTTCTATCCGTCAGTCATTCCACCTCTCGTGTTTCTGTTTCGGCCCCGCGCCCCTATAATGGCTGCCTTTTTCGCCCAATGATTTTGCGGAGCTGGTGATGGCCGAACGTAAGGCGTCTGTCGAGCGCGACACTCTGGAAACCCAGATCAAAGCCTCGATCAACCTTGATGGCACCGGAAAGGCCCGATTCGATATCGGTGTTCCTTTTCTTGAGCACATGCTGGATCAGATCGCCCGTCACGGGTTGATCGACCTGGATATCCAATGCAAGGGCGATCTGCATATCGACGACCACCACACGGTGGAAGACGTCGGTATCACCCTCGGCCAGGCCTTCGCGCAAGCCATTGGCGACAAGAAAGGCATCCGTCGCTACGGCCACGCCTACGTGCCGCTCGATGAAGCGCTGTCGCGCGTGGTGATCGACTTCTCCGGCCGTCCGGGCCTGCAGATGCACGTACCTTACACCCGCGCCACTGTTGGCGGCTTCGACGTCGACCTGTTCCAGGAATTCTTCCAGGGCTTCGTCAACCACGCGCTGGTCAGCCTGCACATCGACAACCTGCGTGGCACCAACACCCACCACCAGATCGAAACCGTGTTCAAGGCTTTCGGCCGCGCACTGCGCATGGCCGTCGAGCTGGACGAGCGCATGGCCGGCCAGATGCCTTCGACCAAAGGCGTCCTGTAATGCAGACGGTTGCAGTTATCGACTACGGCATGGGCAACCTGCACTCGGTGGCCAAGGCTCTCGAGCACGTCGGTGCCGGCAAGGTGCTGATCACCAGCGATGCGGCAGTGATCCGCGAAGCCGACCGCGTGGTTTTCCCCGGCGTCGGTGCGATTCGCGATTGCATGGCGGAGATCCGTCGCCTCGGTTTCGATTCGCTGGTGCGTGAGGTCAGCCAGGACCGTCCGTTCCTCGGCATCTGCGTCGGCATGCAAGCCTTGCTCGACAGCAGCGAAGAGAACGAGGGTGTCGACTGCATCGGCCTGTTCCCGGGCGCGGTGAAGTTCTTCGGCAAAGACCTGCACGAAGACGGCGAGCACCTGAAAGTCCCGCACATGGGCTGGAACGAGGTAAAGCAGAAGGTCAGCCACCCGTTGTGGCATGACATTCCGGACATGGCGCGTTTCTACTTCGTGCACAGCTTCTACATCGCTGCCGCCAATGCGCGGCAGGTGGTCGGCAGCGGTCATTACGGCGTCGATTTCGCCGCGGCGCTGGCCGAAGGTTCGCGTTTCGCCGTGCAGTTCCACCCGGAGAAGAGCCATACCCATGGCCTGCAACTGCTGCAGAACTTCGCGGCGTGGGACGGTCGCTGGTAAATGGCCGTCAAGAAGTCCAAACCGCCGATCCTGACCCTTACTCCCGAGCAGGAGAGCGAGGCCAACCGCAAGATTCAGCGGTTCATGGAGGATCGTTTCGAACTGGATCTGGGTTCGTTCGAAGCGGCGGAAATTCTTGAGCTGTTTACCCGCGAAATTGCTCCGCACTATTACAACAGGGCGATTTTCGATGTGCAGACCCACCTCAAGGAGCGGTTTGAAAGCATCGAAAGCGACCTGTGGGCGCTCGAGAAAAACTGATTTCCGAGCCAAGCTGAACATTCAATTTTGAAGGTTTGCCAGATGCTGATTATTCCCGCTATCGATCTCAAAGACGGTGCCTGCGTACGTCTGCGCCAGGGCCGCATGGAAGATTCCACAGTGTTCTCCGATGACCCGGTGAGCATGGCTGCCAAGTGGGTGGAGGGCGGTTGCCGTCGTCTGCATCTGGTTGACCTGAACGGCGCTTTCGAAGGCCAGCCGGTCAATGGTGAGGTGGTCACCGCGATTGCCAAGCGCTACCCGACCCTGCCGATCCAGATCGGCGGCGGCATTCGTTCGCTGGAAACCATCGAGCACTACGTCAAGGCGGGCGTCAGCTACGTGATCATCGGCACCAAAGCGGTGAAGGATCCGGCATTCGTCGCTGAGGCCTGCCGCGCGTTCCCGGGCAAGATCATTGTCGGCCTCGATGCAAAAGACGGTTTTGTCGCCACCGATGGCTGGGCTGAAATCAGCACCGTGCAGGTCATCGATCTGGCCAAACAGTTCGAAGCCGACGGTGTGTCCTCGATCGTTTATACCGACATCGCCAAAGACGGCATGATGCAGGGCTGCAACGTGCCGTTCACCGCCGCGCTGGCGGCTGCCACGAAGATCCCGGTAATCGCTTCCGGCGGCATTCACAATCTGGGTGACATCAAGTCGCTGCTCGACGCCAAGGCGCCGGGCATCATCGGCGCCATCACCGGCCGGGCGATTTACGAAGGCACTCTCGACGTCGCCGAAGCGCAAGCTTTCTGCGATTCGTACCAAGGCTGAGGACTGACCATGGCGCTGGCCAAACGCATCATCCCTTGCCTGGACGTGGACAACGGCCGGGTCGTCAAAGGTGTGAAGTTCGAAAACATCCGTGACGCCGGCGACCCGGTGGAAATCGCCCGTCGTTACGACGAACAGGGTGCCGACGAGATTACCTTTCTCGACATCACCGCCAGCGTCGATGGCCGTGACACCACGCTGCACACCGTCGAGCGCATGGCCAGCCAGGTGTTCATCCCGCTGACCGTCGGCGGCGGCGTGCGTACCGTGCAGGACATCCGCAACCTGCTCAACGCCGGTGCGGACAAGGTGTCGATCAACACCGCTGCCGTGTTCAACCCGGAATTCGTCGGCGAAGCGGCTCAGCATTTCGGTTCGCAGTGCATCGTCGTTGCCATCGACGCGAAGAAAGTGTCCGGCCCGGGCGAGACCCCGCGCTGGGAAATCTTCACCCACGGTGGCCGCAAGCCGACCGGCCTCGACGCGGTCGAGTGGGCGAAAAAAATGGAAGGCCTGGGTGCCGGTGAAATCCTCCTGACCAGCATGGATCAGGACGGCATGAAAAACGGCTTCGACCTCGGCGTGACCCGTGCCATCAGCGATGCGCTGGGCATTCCGGTGATCGCTTCCGGTGGCGTCGGCAACCTGCAGCATCTGGCTGACGGCATTCTTGAAGGCCATGCCAGTGCCGTGCTGGCGGCGAGTATTTTCCATTTCGGCGAATACACCGTGCAGGAAGCCAAGGCCTACATGGCACACCGCGGCATCGTGATGCGCTAGCAAGCGTCCCCTTTGGAGTTGTAGCTTCAAAGGGGCTGCAGGTCTGGTGAGTTAAAGCGTGTTGAACTGGTCAACCCTGATCTCTGACCTGTCATCTGATCGGTCATACGCAACACTGCATAGCGTGGCAGGCAAATCCTTTTTGAGACGATAGACTTCCATATACTCCGACGTTGGGCTGAATCCATCGGGGGCTTGACAGTCAGTGCTGCCGGATGGAGCGACTTTATAGGCGTACATTGTGCTTGCCCCTTCAGAAGCCTCCCCAATATAGGCGGGTCTTTTTTTCAGGCTGAGATCAGGACGCTGAACGATTTCGTCCTCAATCAGAACGATAGGCAGCGACAAGGCATTTCGTAATAGTCCTGGCGGCAACTCTGCCCTGGAAGAGTTTGTGCCAATGATGCAAAGGAAATAGCGCCCGGTTCTGGAACCTATCTTGGTATTGATGATGGCGTTTTCGGAACTGATCGCGGCGGAATAGTGCAAGGGGTTTTCGCATTGTTTTGCCACGCGTACTGTCTTGTGACGATAGAACGCTGTGTCGATCGAGAACCGGTAATCCCAAGTCGGTGCTATGGCATGGCCGCTTTCCGATATCTTGATTTTCTTGTATTTGGCGGAGGTTAGCCTGTCTGTTTCTACATTGAATGTCGGATAGAGTTCGCAGTGATTTTCAAATAGAAAGCCAGACCGGAAGCAGCTTCTCAGGTGCGGTACGAGACTTCCGTAAAGATCCCCTTCGATTGCAGAGTAACCTTTTCTCGTTGGTATACAGGGTTCGTTCAGGTCGCAAGGAACTGCGGGCGGATGCTCGTTACCAGTGCCCACGACACCGATGATTTCATTGGTGTAGCGATCAAGCAGCGGTGCCCCTGAGACACCTCCTTTAATACTCTTGCAGCGAGTCTTGAAGTTGTTACGCCACACCCAGTCCCCTTCAATGATGTCCGGAGCGGATTTAAGTGTGCAGGCTGTCATTTCCAGCGTTCGATACTGTGGCGCTCCCACAACCAGAACCTCCGAATTGAGGGCTGGTGTGCCTGTGGCCAGTTTCAGAGGTTTTATCCCGTCCTCCATAAGTGTTTTCAGGCTGACATCAAGTTGGACGATGGCGATGTCGACACCTTGCATGCTGCGCCATTTCACGTTTTTCAGGTTGTAGGTTTTATGTTTTTCGGCATCGCCAAAGTAATTAAATGTCATGGTTCCTTGTATGGGTTGGTTTTGCATGATCTGGCCGTTGGACAAGTTGATGCAATGGCCAGCAGTCAGAACATAAGCCGGAGGGCGCTGGACGCCTGTTGTTTCCAGCGTATCAAGCAAGGTAGCGGTGCAAGTGTGGCCGGTCGTCAGGCGACCGATACCCTGCCAGTGATCGCGCGAGCCATCGCGGTTATCCAGGGGGATTGCAGGTAACAGACCCTTAACGCCTTCGCCGTAGTCGTGATTGGCCGCGATGCAGGAGGAAAAGAAGAGTCCTAATGTGCTGAACAACAGTAATTGGATTGAATACATCGTTAACGCTCTTGGGGTTATTGGTCAAAGCACAGCGGTGGTGCTGGATAACGCCAATAAGCCAGAGGTCAAGAGCGGCGCGGTGGTAGTTATGTACTACCCAAGGCTTGGTTTTCCAGGAATGAAAGACCTGATCGGTATGAAGTCATAACGCCAGTGGACAGCATGGCGTACCCAAGGCACTCTTGGGCACGCCATGGATTTCGGTAGCCCGACATGATCAAACGCCTGCTTCTCGCCCTCGCCAGTGCCTCCGTGTTGTTGATCAACACCGGCCACGCCGAAGAAAGTCCCGACACCGATCTGGTGCTCCTCACTGAAAACTTCCCGCCGTACAACATGGCGAAGAACGGCAAGAATTTCGCCCAGGACGAAAACATCAACGGCATCGCCACGGACATCGTGCGCGAGATGTTCAAGCGTGCCGGCATCACCTACAGCCTGACCCTGCGTTTCCCCTGGGAGCGGGTCTACAAGCTGGCGCTGGAAAACCCCGGATACGGTGCATTCGTCATGGCGCGCCTGCCGGATCGCGAAAAACTCTTCAGGTGGGTCGGCCCGATCGGCCCGGACGACTGGGTCATGCTGGCCAGGGCCGACAGCAAGATCACTCTGGAAACCCTCAATGATGCGCGCAAGTACAAGATTGGCGCCTACAAGGGCGATGCGATTGCCGAAACGTTGACCAAGCAGGGTCTGAAGCCGGTGGTGGTGCTGCGCGATCAGGACAACGCCAAAAAACTCGTCAGCGGCCAGATCGACCTGTGGGCCACAGGCGATCCTGCCGGGCGCTATCTGGCGCGGCAGGACGGTGTGACCGGGTTGAAAACCGTGCTTCGTTTCAACAGCGCCGAGCTGTATCTGGCCCTGAACAAGGACGTATCGGATGAAACCGTTGCCAGGCTTCAGGCTGCACTCGATCAGATGCGCAAGGACGGTGTGGTCGATGAGATCATGGGGCGGTATCTGTAATCACCGGTGATTCTGCCGGTGCTTGCAACTCTGTACGAGGCGCCGGAACCGGTTGTTTTTCAGGCTCGTTGTCTGGTTCAGGTGGGGTCTGTTTCTCGGGTTCTGCCTGCGCTTCCTTCGCCGGTTCCGGTTCGATCGGGTAGTCACTCAGATGCAGGCTATCCATATCGGTATAACTGAGATGGCCTTCCACGACCGAGCCATCTGCACGCAGCAGCCGGTAGTCGCTTTGCATCAGATAAACCGCCGCAAACCGTTTTCTCGCAACCAGGGCGATAACTTCAGACTCGGCGGAGTTCACCCATTCATAGGGTGCGGATTCGGTATTGCAGAAGCTGTCACCCAGCCTGGCGGAGCAGGTGATGGCTGACCGCGAAGCGGACATTGCCGACGACCATTGGCTGCCGATGTCGATACCCGTGTTGCGTGTGAACTTGCGCAACATTTCGTAGGACTGAGTACGGTTTGCCTTCCACTTGAACGCTTGGTGCGTGTCCGTGCTGTTTTGTCCCTGGCCGAGGAGCAAATAACGATCTGCTCTTTCCAGGTGGTAAAACGGTGAGGCCTGAAGTTGCGCAAGACTCGTCATTTCCGGGTCGCTGACCGCGAACCACGGCAGCCTGACCACCTGTGTGACCCTGGA
Source organism: Pseudomonas sputi (assembly GCF_021603585.1). Lineage (GTDB taxonomy): Bacteria > Pseudomonadota > Gammaproteobacteria > Pseudomonadales > Pseudomonadaceae > Aquipseudomonas > Aquipseudomonas sputi. The sequence goes on from NZ_BQHI01000043.1 coordinate 23,625, forward strand.
TGGCGTCAGGGCGGCGGAGGCATCCTGTCCGCTGAGTACCGGGGCGGTGGGGGGTGTCTCGACCTGAAGCGGGATCGGCATCCGCAGGGCGTACGCGGTGTTCGACGCCATGGGTCGGCTGTAACCGTTGGCGCCGATAAAGGTCCCGGGGGCAAAGTAGATTTCGCCGGCAGGTGCGGTCGGTGGCTTGATGCTCCAGGTGCTGAAATCGTGCTTGGCTCCGCTGCCCAGATCACTCCAGATCAGGGCGCTGGCGCTGCTGGCGACCACCAGATCGGCCCTTACACAACGAACGGCGTTGAAGGAGGGTTTGCTGTTGTCGTTCGAGCACACCAGTCCCAGGGCTACGTAGCCTTCGGGCGGAATCGGCCGCCAGACGGAGCAGTCACCGTTGGCCCGCGAGCCTGTATCACTCCAGACCCGTTGATAGTCGTCGGGCCGGCTGAGTGCCTGGCCCTTACCGGTTCCTGCATTTTGCGGATCGCCCTCGCGAACGACGGCCACCACCCGTTTTTCGTTGACGCTGTCTCGTCCGGAGACGACGAGATCGCCCAGAGGAAAATAGCCGGGAAGCAGGTCAGGCGCCGGTGTCGGGCGCCAGAAGCTGCCAGGTTTTGACTTTGAGCCAGCGTTGTCCCAGATCCTGTGAAACTCCGTGGTGAAGTTGATCAGCAGGTTTTCAACCGTGATGGGTTCCATTTGCCGAGTGGGCAATTTGAGATTGTCTAGGGTGTTCATGATTGATCCCGATAGAAAAGCGGCTCAATGTCGCCGCGACGGGTCTCAATATCCGGGTTGGAGGAAGGGGGCTTGCAGTATCTATCTATAGCTTCGTGACAGGTTGTTACCGATAGATTCCGTCTTTGCCATGAGCGGCCGTGGCACGATTGCTGCGCACGCTGATCATCTGTCTGATGTCGATCCACTCGATGCCCTGGGCTTTCAGTTTGGGCAACTCACGCTCCAGCACCGCCAGCGTTTGTGGATACGGATGGCCGATCATCACCGCCGAACCCTGCTTGCGGGCCAGGCTGATCGCCGTCTGCAACTGAGTGAAGATCGCCTCTTCGGTCCGCTCGTCATCGAGAAATACATCCCGCGAAACACTTGCCAGATCGATCTTCTGCGCTTGCTGCGCGGCGACGGTCCGGGCGCTGGTGCGGCTGTCGACGAAGAACTTGTGGCGGCGCTGCAGCTCTCCCATCAACCACGCCATCGCCAGCGGTTGTGCGGTCATGCGGCTGCCCATGTGGTTGTTGATGCCGGCGGTGTAAGGGACCATTTTGAACGCGGCATTCAGCCGTTTTTCGAGTTCTTCGACGGGCAGTTCGGGGTGCCAGGCGAACGGGCCGGTGGCCGGGTCCATCGGCATGTGCAGGATGACGATCTTGCCGGCACGATGGGCTTCGCGGGCGAATTCGGTGGCGTGCGGGGTGTCGGGCATGATCGCGGTGGTGACCGGCCCGGGGAGGGCCAGCACGCGACGGTCCCGGGGCAGGTTCTGGCCCAGGTCGTCGATGATCAGTGTCAGATAGGCTTTTTGAGGTGTTGGTCTGGCAGGTTCTGCGTGAGCAGCACCCGCCAGACAGCACAGCAGGGCGAAGAGGAAGCGCAACGACATCCTCAACGGCCGGAGGTGATGCTCAGGCCTTTGAGCAGGCTCAGGGCCTGTGCCAACTGGTAGTCGTCGTCCTGCGGCATGGCTTTCGGTTTGGCGCCAGAGCCGGTCGGTCTGTCCGCGCCGCCGTTGCCGTTGCCCAGGTGACCCTGCAGGTCGGCTTCCTTGAAGTAGTCGCTGTCCGCCTCGTTGGTGATCTTGGCCCGACGTACTTCGATGTCCGGGACGATGCCCTGGGCCTGGATCGAGCGGCCGTTCGGCGTGAAGTACAGCGCCGTGGTGATCTTCAGCGCGCGATCGTTGTTCAGCGGCAGCACGGTCTGCACCGAGCCCTTGCCGAAACTGGTGGTGCCCATGACCACGGCGCGTTTCTGATCCTGCAGGGCGCCGGCGACGATTTCCGAGGCCGAGGCGCTGCCACCATTGATCAGCACAACCATCGGCACGGCTTCGCTTTCGTCCTTGCCGGTGGCAGAGAAGCGCAGTTCGGAGTTGGCGATCCGGCCCTTGGTGTAGACGATCAGGCCTTTGGTGATGAAGTGGTCGACCACTTCGACCGCTGCCTGCAATACGCCGCCCGGGTTGTTGCGCAGGTCGAGGATGATGCCTTTGAGCTTCTTGCCATTGTCCTTGCGCAGCTTGGCCAGGGCCCTGGAGACCTCTTCGCCGGTCTTGACCTGGAACTGGGTGATGCGGATCAGGCCGTAGCCCGATTCAAGCAGTTGCGCCTTGACGCTCTTCACCTGAATCACGGCGCGGGCCAGGGTCACGTCGAACGGCGTGCCGCCATCGCGCACCAGGGTCAGGGTGATTTTCTGGCCGATCTTGCCGCGCATCTTGTCCACGGCTTCGGTCATGGTCTGGCCGCGGGTTGGCGCGCCGTTGATCTTGACGATGAAGTCGCCGGCCTGGATGCCGGCCTTCGATGCTGGTGTATCGTCGATTGGCGAAACGACCTTGATGAAGCCGTCTTCGGCGCCGACTTCGATGCCCAGGCCGCCGAACTCACCGCTGGTGCTTTCCTGCAGCTCGGCGAAGTCTTCAGGGCCGAGGTAGGCGGAGTGCGGATCGAGGTTGCTGAGCATGCCCTTGATCGCATTCTCCAGCAGGGTCTTGTCGTCCACCGGCTCGACATAGGCGGCCTTGATCCGGTCCATGACCTCGGCAAAGGTGCGCAGCTCCTCCAGCGGCAACGGCGCCTTGGAAGTCGCGGCAGTACCTGCCGGAGCGACGGTCGGGGCCGGTTGAGCGGCGAACGCCAGAGGCGCGCCGATCACCAGGGCGATCGTCAGGGCCAGCGAGGTAAGGCGGGACAAATGCAGCATGTCGAACGAACTCCTAAAGTTGGTGACTCAACGCCTATCCTTGCGCGCGGCACCATTGCGCCGGATCACTCGGGTGACCCTGCTGACGAATTGCGAAATACAGCGCTGGTGTGTTCTGGCCGCCACTGTTACCCACAGTGGAGATGGACTCACCGGCTTTTACCACGTCACCGGCCGACTTCAGTAGCGTCTGGTTGTGACCGTACAGACTCAGAAAACCGTTGCCGTGGTCAAGGATCACCAGCAGCCCGGCACCGCGCAGCCAATCGGCGAACACCACGCGCCCGCCGTGTACAGCATGTACCTGACTGCCGGCGGAGGCGCTGATCATCACGCCGTCCCACTTGGTGCGGGCATCGTCGCCACGGGTTTCGCCGAAGCGTGCCAGCAGTCGACCATCAACCGGCCATGGAAGTTTTCCCCGACTTGATGCAAAAGGGCCGCCGAAGGTCTCACCGCCGCTGGACACCAGGGCGCCGGACGTCGATCTGACCGGTTTGCGTGGGGCGTCGGAGTTTTGCGCCTCGGCCTCACGCAAGCGCTTTTTTTCGGCTTCCTGCTGGGCGATGAGCGCTTTCTGTCGCGCTTCTTCGGCCTCACGAGCCTGGCGGGCCAGGGTTTCTTCAATGGTTTTAAGGACTTTAGACAGGTCTGCCTGATCCTGCTCGCGGGCGGCCAGTTTCTGGTCCCGGGCTTTCACGTCGTCATTGAGTTTGGCAAGGGCCTGCTGGCGCTCCTTGCGGACCTTGTCGAGCGCTTCGCGCTGAGTGTCGAGATCGCTTTGCTGCGCCAGCAGCTGCGCCTGCTGCAAGCCGATGTCCTTTTCGACACTGGCCAGCTGGCGCAGGGTTTCGTTGAAGCTTTTCAACTGCTCCAGGCGAGCCTGGCTCAGGTAGTCGTAATAGGTGAGGGTGCGGGCGAATTTCTCGGGATTCTGCTGGTTGAGCAGCAGCTTGAGGTATTCCTGGCGACCGTTCTGGTAGGCGGCGCGGGCCTGGATGGCAATCAGTCTTTGCTGTTCAGTGCGCGCGCTCTGAAGTTTTTTTTTCTCCGCATCGAGCCGCTGCAGCTCGGATTCGCTCTTCTTGAGCTCTTTCTGCAGGGCTTCGACCTGCTTCTCGAGCTTGCCCATCTCGGTTTCGGTGCCCTTGAGCTCCTTTTGCACTCCGGACCTTTCTTCCTGGAGCTTGCCCAGCAGTTTTTTCAGCTCGGCAATGTCCTGGCGCGTGGCGTCCAGTTGCTGTTGGGTTTGCGCGCGCTCATCCGCGAAGGCCGGTTGGAGCAGGCATGTCAGAGCGAGGGCGATCAGGACGCGAAGCATAGAGGCGGGCGGCACCAGGGTAAGGGACGGCCTAGTATGCCCGCCCGACGCGGCAAAAAAAACGCCTCAAAGCCAACTGCTTTGAGGCGTTCGTCATAAAAAGCCGTTTCAGGCTGATTACAGGGCGTTTTTGATATCAGACCAGAATCGAAGTGCCCGTCATTTCCGCCGGTTTTTCCAGGCCCAGCAGTTTCAGCATGGTCGGCGCCACGTCCGCCAGCACGCCGCCTTCGCGGACTTTCAGGTCGCGCTTGCCGACATAGATGAACGGCACCGGCTCGGTGGTGTGCGCGGTATGCGCCTGTCCGGTGGATTCGTCGGCCATCTGCTCGACGTTGCCGTGGTCGGCGGTGATCAGTGCTTCGCCGCCGACTTTTTCCAGGGCATCGACGATACGTCCCACGCAGGTATCCAGGCACTCCACGGCTTTCACGGCGGCTTCGAACACGCCGCTATGGCCGACCATGTCGCCGTTGGCGTAGTTGACCACGATCACGTCGTAGCGCTGGTTCTCGATGGCCTCGACGATGCGATCGGTGACTTCCGGCGCGCTCATTTCCGGCTGCAAGTCGTAGGTAGCGACTTTCGGCGACGGGATCAGGATGCGCTCTTCGCCCGGGAACGGTTCTTCGCGACCGCCGGAGAAGAAGAAGGTCACGTGGGCGTATTTCTCGGTTTCAGCGATACGCAGCTGGGTCTTGCCGTTTTTCGCCAGGTAGTCGCCGAGCACGTTTTCCAGGCTGCCCGGGGCAAAGGCTGCGGGAGCCGGAATGCTGGCGGCATATTGAGTCAGGCCCACGTACTGCACGTTTGGCTGGCGTGCGCGTTCGAACTCTTTGAAACCGTCTTCGACAAACACACGGCTCAGCTCGCGGGCGCGGTCGGCGCGGAAGTTCATGAACACCACGGCGTCGCCGTCTTCGACTGTCACCGGCTCACCGATGCTGGTCGCCTTGACGAATTCGTCGCTCTCGCCACGGGCGTAAGCGGCTTCCAGACCTTCCTGGGCGGTGGCGGCGTTGAATTCGCCCTTGCCGTCGACGATCAGGTTATAGGCCTGAGCCACGCGATCCCAACGGTTGTCGCGGTCCATGGCGTAGTAGCGGCCGATCAGGCTGGCGATGCGGCCCTTGCCGAGAGCCTGGAAGGTCGCGTCGAGCAGTTCGATCGACGAGGCAGCGCTTTTCGGCGGCGTGTCACGGCCGTCGAGGAAGGCGTGCAGGTAGATTTTTTCGGCGCCGCGCTTGAAGGCCAGTTCGGCCATGGCGATCAAGTGATCCTGGTGGCTGTGAACCCCGCCGTCCGACAGCAGGCCCATGAAATGCACGGCCTTGCCGGCGGCCACAGCCTTGTCCACGGCAGCGCAGATGGTCGGGTTCTCGAAGAACTCGCCGTCGCGGATCGCTTTGGTCACACGGGTGAAGTCCTGATACACCACGCGCCCGGCGCCGAGGTTCATGTGGCCGACTTCAGAGTTGCCCATCTGGCCGTCCGGCAGGCCGACGTCCATGCCGCTGCCCGAGACCAAGCCGTTCGGCACGGTGGCCCACAGGCGATCCAGCACAGGCTTTTTGGCCGCATAGACGGCGTTGGATTCGGGGCTGTCGCTGTGACCGAAGCCGTCGAGAATCATCAGGACCAAAGGTTTAGGCGTGGTAGTCATGGAATCCACTCGTGGCTGATTAAGAAGGGGGCGATGGAAAAGGGAGTTGGAGTTTAAAGCGAAGTTCCGGCGGCGTCACCGCCGGACGGGGTTTGGCCGACCATAGTGGCTGTGTATACTGGCCGACATTTTAACGCCCTGGAACCTCCTTCGATGGTTGCTCACCTGATTGAATTTGCCACTAACCACTACATTCTTGTCGGTATCTTCGTCGTACTGCTGGCTTTGCTGCTGGCGCATACGGTGCAGGGCGGCGGTAAAAGCCTGAGCACGGGCGAGCTGACCGCACTGGTCAACAAGGAAGCCGGCGTGGTGGTGGACATCCGTCCGAGCAAGGACTACGCCGCCGGTCACATCGTTGGCGCGGTGAACATTCCCCAGGACAAACTGGCCGCCCGTATCGGCGAGCTGGAAAAGCACAAGGCCAAGACCATCATTCTGGTCGACGCCCTGGGCCAGACCGCCGGTACCCACGCCCGCGAGCTGATGAAGGCCGGCTTCACCGCCGCCAAGCTGTCCGGCGGGATTTCCAGCTGGAAAGGCGACAACCTGCCGTTGGTGAAGTGACATGAGCGACGTCATCGTCTACTCCAGCGATTACTGCCCTTACTGCTCGCGCGCCAAGTACCTGCTCGCGAACAAAGGCGTGGCCTTCGAAGAGATCAAGGTCGATGGCAAGCCGCAGGTGCGCGCCGCCATGGCCCAGAAGGCCGGACGCACGTCCGTGCCGCAGATCTGGATCGGCGACACCCATGTCGGCGGATGTGATGATTTGTATGCCCTGGAGCGCGCCGGCAAGCTCGACGCGCTGCTCAAGGCCTGACCTGCTGACACGTAAAGCCCCCTAAAAGACCCAAGATCAGAAAGGATCTGAGATGACTGACCAACAGAACACTGCAGCCAGCGAAGAAGAAACCGCACCGCAATTCTCCTTGCAGCGCATCTACGTACGCGACCTGTCCTTCGAAGCCCCGAAAAGCCCGGCGATCTTCCGCCAGCAGTGGGACCCGGCGGTCGCTCTGGATCTGAACACCCGCCAGAAAGCCCTGGAAGGTGATTTCTACGAAGTCGTGCTGACCCTGTCCGTCACCGTGAAAAACGGTGAAGAAGTGGCCTTCATCGCTGAAGTGCAACAGGCCGGTATCTTCCTGATCAAGAACCTGGACGCGGCTTCGATGAGCCACACCCTGGGTGCGTTCTGCCCGAACATCCTGTTCCCGTACGCGCGCGAAACCCTGGACAGCCTGGTGACCCGTGGTTCGTTCCCGGCCCTGATGCTGGCCCCGGTGAACTTCGACGCCCTGTACGCGCAAGAGCTGCAGCGCATGCAGGAATCCGGCGAGACCCCGACCGTTCAGTAAGCGGTCGATGCCACAACGAAAAAAGCGCCGTTACAGGCGCTTTTTTCTGGTTCTTCACGGAATCCCGGGAAACATAGAAACAAGAACGCCGATTTGGTTGATGATGTTCGTGCGAGCAAACACATCTAACAAACCGGCGTTCTTATGCGCGATATTAATACTTTCCTTCCTTTT
>NZ_BQHI01000044.1 GCF_021603585.1 Pseudomonas sputi
TCTCTTCAAGTCAGAAGCCCTGCGTCGCTTTGCCGAAAACATCAACAAGTCCTTGGGCATTGGCCGCCTGCGGGACGTTTTAAGGTTCCTCCTGGATGAAGGCCTGCTTGATCCCGAAACTTTCCAGGAGGAAAAGCAGGATCTGGCCGCATTTCTCGCCTTGCACGAGTTCTTCGCCAACGATTACACCGGCTCTGGCGATATTGTGTCCGCGTTCAAGGGGACGTTTACCTTCAAGTTCCCTGATGAACCGGGTGCGAAGGAATCACGCACCATCACACTCACCCTCACTCCTGATAAGGCAGGCGGGTTCCTGCGCGTCGAGGAAGCCGTGCAGGCTGAAAACGTGGCCGCGCGCATGAGGAATGACGCCCTCAAATACCGCAAGAAAGCCAAAGACAGCGAGTTCATAAAGACCACGCGCAGAAAAGGCTATGGCTTCCCCATAACGCCCATGAAAATCCTGCACATATTTCTCGATGGTATCGTGCCGGGCGGACGCATGACCTATGTGCAGGCAGGCGAGCTGCATGGCGACTTTACTGAAAACGGCTTCTTCTTGATGCGCAACGGTGTTGCGACCGGCAGAGACAGATGGGCGCGTGATGTTTATTACGCAGAGCCCGCCGTTCTTCCCAACGTGTACAGGTTTATTCCTGTCTCCTCTGAAGGAGCCACGACATGAGTGAGACTGAGAAGAATAAAGAACCGGCGCAGACGCTTTCCCCTATCGAATCCGTAAAGAAAGCCTACGGCTACGGTCCGATAGATTTGTCTGAAGAGTTAAATGTCCGTCATGGCGATATGCGGATGACTCCTGAGGAGCGCGAAGAAGACGCCCGGCTCCGCCAGGCAAGCGGCCTCATGCGGCAGGAAGAGTTCTTCCAGAAAGTGAAGGCTGGCGATGTGCGTGAGGTTGAACTTGATCTCCTTCTGGGCATTGACGTGAATGCCAGGGACAAATTCGGGATGACTGCACTTCACTACGCGGCGGCCACAGGTTTCCGGCCTTGTATCCGGTTGCTGGTGAATAGCGGCAAATGCGATTACCTGCTCAAGGACAACAAAGGACGCCTTGCGTCTGACTTGGCCTATGAGTGGGGCAAGGATTACGCAGTAGGCCTACTTCTTCAGAAAAAAGAGGTGCGGCAAGCGTATGAAGGAAATTTAATGTCCAAACTTTGTGCGCCAAGTGATGATGAATAGACAATATGTCGCCTGATGAGTTTGCGGATGCCTTGCTTGCGGATGATGATTTTCCTAGACTCGTCTCTCCTAATATGACTTGCCTGCATAGGCTGTGGTGGGGAAATACTTAATAAGCTTTGGTAGCAAAAATTTCGATTGCATGTTCAATGCGATATACCCACGTAGGTGTCTTGTTTGTTGTGGCTAGAGCGTTTTTTTTGCAGCTATAGAGCAATTTTTTCTATGGCAGTAGCCTCCATCTTCAATCAGTTGAGCTATACCGCATAAGCGGAGTGGCATAACGCCGTTCGGCGCTAGTCAGGAAGATGGACATGCGTATCTCATTCATGATGATGTCTGTTGTATTGCTGAGCGGTTGTCAAACTTTGAAAATCATCGCTACTCCTACAACTGAGGCTGCTAGCGCGGAGCAAGAGCTGACAGCTGTCATACCCGTTACCGATACACTACTCAAAACTGATGGTAAGGGTATCTCGCTTTGGGAAGCCTGGTTCGGAAAAAAGAATCTGCAGGATGATATAAAGACCTGTGGGGTCTCCCCTCCTAAAACAATGGCGACCTTAGGCGCTGGGGTACTTACGGCGCTGGGCGGTGTGGCTTGGGATCTAGCTGTGGATGCTGCAAACTCGAAAGTGGAGGAAATACAGGAAAAATCGATGCGAACATGGAGCGCAACTTGGTTCGGTACCCCGGCTGCATGGCAGCAGCACAGTTGCTATGCACTTGTACGCTATGATCGCCAAAACCCATTCAATGCCTACATGGCAGTATTGCTAGCGAACCGAGATTTTAATTCTGGAGGCGACAAAGTCTCAGCGATGCAATTTACGCCGCTTGCAGTTGTGTCGAAAACTAGTTTGGCTATAACTAAAGAGGAAAGTGATGGAAGAGGAAAAGTTGGCTTGTCAATCGGATTAGCAGTCCTGTCATTTAAGGATGGCGAGAAAGTTGAGAGTGCGGCGGATGCGGTCAGCGTAGGTGGTGTAAGCGTCGCCAATGCTGGAGTGAATGCGTCTCCTGTGCGGCTGGATGTAAGTAAAGGGCTCGCCAATTACTCCCAGCCCCTGCAGTATTATTCAGTTGGTGATATATATATCAAGTTTTCGGTAGTCGAATCTGGCTCTTTGGCCGGAGTTGACGTAAAAGCCAAAGCGGAAATCAAAGCCGTCACTGATGCTCTGGGTCCGATTGTCAAGGATGCCCTTAAAAATAAATTTGAGGCGAAAAGCGCAGACTAGCTCCATTAGATGGGAAGCTTAATGTAAGTTGAGAGATTGTAATTAGCGTGGTGAGTGCTGACTTTTAAGTTGCTTAATTCAGGAAGGGTGTTCTATGAAAATATCAACTCTGGTGCCAAAAAAGTTGGACAGCTCAAGTGATATTCCTAGTGACTGGTTAAAGCCAAGTAACGAATCAAATCCTTTTTTACCTGCGCAGTTGGAAATGCATCGTTATGGGAAAGGACTGTCCATACTCTGTTGTACGGAGAAACGTGGTTATCGAACGCCAGATAACCGCAAGCCAGTTGAAATCGTCCTGGATGCATCGGATGGTTTCATTCCACTGTGGGAGATAAATAGAACACTACATTATCGATTTCATGAGGGGTCAATGAGGTATTTCCAGACTCCAGACAAAGCGAAGTCGGCGATTCGTACTCTATTTGCCGAAGCCGTCTTTGCCTGGGAGGATTCTGCACCGGTTATGTTTCGTGAAGACACGGATGCGTACGATTTTGAAATTTACATGAATCAGATTGATGATGGTAGTGACGACACCGGTTATGTGCTGGCTAGCGCCTTCTTTCCAGGCAGTGGCAGAGATAAGCTCACGCTTTACCCTAAGATGTTTCAATTGAGTCGGGAAGAACAAATTGAGACTTTGGTGCACGAGGTAGGTCACATCTTTGGTCTGCGCCATTTTTTTGCGGCAGACTTGGAAGGCGCTTGGCCATCAGTAATCTATGGTGAGCATAATAAGTTCAGCATCATGAATTATGGTGAGGACAGCAAGTTGACAGCAACTGATCGTATGGATCTGAAGACATTATATTCTCAAGTCTGGAGTGGTGCGCTTCAGAAAATTAATGGTACGCCAATCGTTCAAGTTAAGCCTTATCATGATCTGAAGTAGCAATGGGTTCGGACTTGTGCCGTGGGTCTCCTTTCAAGAAAACGGAGGCCCACGGCATGGTGGGGGATCAAAAGGCAAAAGTGGAAATGTATGTCATTAAGAGCTAATTAGAGTGATTCACATCCTCTTCGGCACCTATTCGATGGGTGAGATTGGCCAGGGTTTTGGTAGTATTATCAGCAGAGCATTTCAGCAAAGGCTTCACAACTGAAGCTATAACTCATATGTGGTCACTGGCTCCTTACAGGTAAGATGCCAGCGCACCATCCTTCTGGTGCCAGATCACCCGCTGCAGCATCATCGGGTGACGACCGGCCCACAGTATCAACTGACGTTGTAGCGGATCGTGGCGCGAGAAATGACGCCTGATTTCATCTGGCGTCATCAGGTCGTAAAGCTCGATGGCTTCGGACCGGCCCGATAGTCCCTTGTGCTGCTGATCTTGGGCGACCTCTCCCGTGCGCGCGACTTCCACCTGCGTTTTCCCGAGCAGCTTGGAAATATATTCGGTCGTTGCCAGATCATTGTTGCCGAAGAACTGCATGATCCCGGCGTTACCGGCAAAGGTTTCCCATCGCTCACCGTATAGCGCCTTACCCTGGCTCCAGTCCTGCAAGATCACCCAGAGTTTCACGCCGAACGATGCAATCAGGCCGGAGGCGGTTTCGAGTTGCTTCATGTAGCCCAGTACCGGGAACTCATCAAGGCAGGCCAGCACGGGGGCAGGCGGGATCGTCTTTTCCCGCTCCATCGTGTCGAGCAGTTGGTTGATAAAAATCCGCATCCAGCGCCTGGCGATCTCGATGCGTGTCGCAGGAAAACACAGGTAAATGCTGACGCCTGCCGGATTGCTTTTCAGCTCTGACAAATCGAAATCATGCTCTTTCAAAACTTTGCGAAAGGCCGAGTAGTCGAGAAACTTCGTATGCCGGTTCACAGTGGAGTGAACACCGGAAAGCTCCGCCCCTTTCTTGCCGTAGAAATCGAGCGCCGCCGCTATGACAGAGCTGCCAATGTCTTCTGTTTCCGGGTTGTCTTGCAGCCGGTATCCGTTGTCCATCATCTCCTCATAAAGGAGAGGCTTCCCTGGCGCGTCCTCGCTGTCTTCGTCATCGCTCGGCTCCATCCATAGTGCGCGCTTTATCAGTTCCCGCACTGTGATGAGGTGACGCTTGGAGGAGTGCTGTTCGGCGGTCGCCACATGAATAATCACGCCCTCTATAAAGTTCTTGGCGGACTCATCCCAGTGCGGGTCTTTCTGGTCTGCCGACTGCACAACAATCGACTCGGCAATCAGTGCGGCATCCTCAAGAAACGTCTCGCTGCCTGTTTTCAGGAGGCTCATGGGGTTGTACGAGGCGCGGTATTTTGGGGCCGCTTTGCTGGAAACACCGAAGGGGTCAACGACATAAATCTTCTGCCCCAGGGCCGCACGTTTATCTGCCGTGATGTCCGCCAACTCGCCCTTGGGGTCGGTTGCCAGGACGCTGCCCGGATAGAACAGCAGGTTGCTGATCAGACCAACCGACTTACCAGAACGAGAGCCCGCCACGGTGAGAATATGGCGGTCATCCTCGATGCCAATAAGCTGATCACCCAGCGCACCGATCAGGACTTTCTTCCCCGGCTTGCGCGGGTCATACGAGAGTATGTTGCTCGCGGCGATGTCTTCGAGCTTCATCCATCGCGCCTGCGGCACCTTCTGTTCTCGTAAAGGCCGGGTGGAGTCGCCACGCGGTACGTCCCGCATAAATTCCTGGAAGAAATCGCTCATGATATTGGCCTCAACCGAAGGTGGTTGCCACGAGCTTTGCATACGCCTGTATGCAGCCTTCACCTCGAAATCCTCTCGTTCAGTTCAGGCTGTGGAAGGGGTGTTCAAGCGCTCCCTTTTTCGGGGCTGCCTTTATCCCAGCTATAAGCCTTTACCCTTAGCCATCGTTCGCCGATGCCTTGCCAGCGTGTCAATGGGCGGCCCGCGCCCAAGCCTGCACCTGTTCGGGCGTTGCCCTGGTGCAGGCCCGTGTTGCCCATGACACGTCGTCGCTCTCTGGCTGTAAGGGGGCTCGTCGCTGGAATAAACCAGCCGCAAGCGAAAAGGAGCTAAACCATGAACACCAAATCCACCACTTCTGAATCCAGAAAACCCGGCTTCGTTGCGAAGATCCGCAAAGGCACAGGCGAGCAAACCGTGTACGAACGCATCGGTGTCGCCTGGAAAAACGCCGATGGTTCTTTCTTCATAAAATTAGCCGGTACGCAGGTCGTCTCCGACTTCATGCTTTACGAGATTGAAAGCACCGAACAGCCCAGCGATTAATCGCTACTGATCGACCATCACAAAGACGGGCCGCAAGGCTCGTCTTTTTTTTCAATCCGTATCAGTCGTCTTAGGTCCGTTTCGATCCCGGCACAAGCAATCCGTACAAGTACATTGCTGTCTGCCTTGAGCCGGGACTTATTTGTATCCATGCATACACAGCCGTGCTATGGACGACCAGAAAGACATTTCTTGAAAAGGAGAGACCTATTTATCGGTCGGCTTTTTTTAGAAAATATTCATATCCCCAGCCATACACTGGACTCAAGGGCCAGATGCGAACGAAGTGAGCACAAGGTGTGCGTGGTACTACCACGCCCACCTTGCGTGGGGACTTCCAGTCCCCCGCGATCCCCCCTGGGAATCCCTAAGCGCAAATATTCTAGGGAATATTTTTGCTAAGGGATTACAGCGCAACGGTTCGTCGTTGCATCACGATCAGAGGAGACTTCGGCTCTCCTCTGCACTCCATCGAGCAAAGGGCACTTCGTAGCCCCTTGCGACCCTCGATCAGGACTTTCGCGTCCTGACACCACGACCGGGAATTCGGCCCGGTGCCGACCAAAAGGAGATGTCAGCTCTCCCTTTGGAATCCCATCGACCAGTAGCGCGCCGCTGACAGCTGAGTGGAAACCGAGAGGAGGCAGCGTCTATCGAGCCGATATGTTGATGGCATGACCAGACGATCGAAAAAACGCCCTGCGCCTATTTCCTACCGCCCGCCCGAACGGCTGCGCGATGAGTTTCACTTGCGCGTCATGAATTCTGGTCAGTCGATCAACGCCTTTATCACCGAAGCCGTGTTCGGGCAGGCAATACCGCGCGCAAGACCCATCTCATCCCTGGATCGTAAACTGGCTGCCATGCTGCTGTCGCAGGCCGCCCGTATCAACGACCGGCTGGGGCAGGCTTGCGGTTCACCCGATGAGGGCAGCCATAATCTTCTCCTTCAGGAGTGCCGGGATGAGCTCGCGGAAATTCGGAGCTATCTCATGCTGGCTCTGGGGAGGGAACCATGATCCCTTTCTCCTCGCAGCGCGGCAGTGGCCAAGACCTCGCAACTCACCTGATGAACGCCTACGACAATGAGCTGGCGGAGGTGGCCGATCTGCGAGGAGCCATTGCCGCTGATCTGCATGGTGCCTTCAAGGAATGGCAAGTGCAGGCCGAAACACTGACCCGGTGCCAGAAGTACCTCTACAGCATGTCGATCAACCCTGATCCCGCGCAGGGGCCGCTGACCCGCGATCAGTACATGGACTATATCCGCCGCACCGAAGAAACCCTGGGTCTCGGAAATCAGCCCCGTGCCGTGGTGTTCCATATCAAAGATGGCCGCGAGCATTGTCATGTGGTCTGGTCACGGATTGATGCCGACAACCAGAAAGCCGTCCATCTGGCCTTTGACCGCGACAAGCTGATGCGGGTGACACGGGGATTTGCCCGAGATCACGGCCTGACGCTTCCCGCCGGATACGAAAAATCCCGCAACGTCGGTCAGCTCTCCCTCTACGAGCGGGCGCAGTTGCAGCAAACGGGGCTGTCCACGGACGACCATAAACGGCAGGTCACCGAGGCTTGGCAGCAGAGCGACGATGCGCGCTCGTTCGTCCAGGCTTTGAGTGAGCGCGGCTACATGCTTGCGACTGGCAACCGCCCCTATGTGTTGGTCGATCTATACGGCAACGTGAATGCGCTGCCCCGGCTCATTGACGACAAATCCGTCCGCACGAAAGACATCCGTGAGTTCCTGGAGAAAGAGTTCCCATGTGAATCGCTGCCAACCGCTGAGGAGGCGCAAAAGCTTGTTGCTGCCCACCGGAAGTTGGTCGAGCACTCGATCCGCGAGGAGGATTACGCCGACAAGCTCGCTGATCTCAAAGATGCGCAGAGGGAGCGACGGCATGTACTGGAGCAGCAGCGTGAAGCACTTAAACACCGGCAGCATTGCCTGCGTTTGGCGCAGCAGGCAAAACACCGGGCAGAGCGGGACAGTCTGCGCAAGGATCATCTGGTGCTCATGCGAAAGCTGCGCCTGGAGCGATATCAAAACCGCCCCACAGGCCTGGCTGAATTCCTCGGCAAGGTCAGTGGCGTGAATTTCCTACGGCACAAGCTCCACCACTACCAGGATGCGAAGCGTATTCGCTTCTATCTCGATCAGCACACCTTGCTCAAATCGCAGCAATCGCAAGAGGCCATAACGCTGGCATTCCGCCTCAAGCTTCAGACGCTCGGCCTCGACCGCCAGAGCGAATCGCTGGAAAAAATCGATAAGCGGGAGCTTTCAGCTTTGATGCGCGACCAGCAGCAGACGCAACGCATCCGGGCGCGCGGCAAGGACGGCGTGATACCGTCATTGGATCGCCTGATGGGTCGCAAGCGCGTTCAGGGCAGGGGCGCGGCTCCTGATGTCATGGCAGCATTCGAAAGGGCTCAAACGCCGCGCAGCTTGTTTCCTGACGTGATGGCGGCGTTTGATCGCGCCACCGCCATGTTGCGCAAAGGAAAGCAGGAGCAACGGGAAGGTGATGGGCTTGAGAAGTCCAAGCCGATCCCGCCGCCGCGTCACCGCAAGGGCGACGAGCATGATCGGGAGAGGTAATAGCGGCGTAATTCTTGTTAAAGCGCTGCACGGATTTCTGCAATATAGTCATCCACCGATTTTGGCAATATTGCGTCATTAATTCTTAATACAGCTCTCAGCAGATATTCCCGTATTCCGGAGCGAACCTTTTTATCTCCAGATTTTTCAACAGCCATTTTTACGTCTTGAAGAATAAGGGCAATAGTCTCACAGTCTTCGGCGTTAAATTTCTTGTCGTAAATTATGTCGTCAATTACCCAGTTTTTGTGAGGCTGGTTTTTGGGGGAGCAGGGGCATGTGGAAAATCTGTCACCTTGATAAAGCTGCTCTCCGGCCCATACGAAACGTTCATCTTGGTAAGGAATTTTAATCCCGTAACGGTTTGTTGTGGGATACCATTCGTGCTTTGGGTTGTCGCAATTTGCATATCTTGTGACTATATAAACCCCTAGATTTCTAGCGATTAGAATGTATTTCTCCAGCAATGAGTCCAGACGGCTTTTGGTAAGCCAGTTCGGGCTAGTGTCATCCCAGCTATAGTATTCATGGGAATTTTCAACGCCGGAAATATTTTTCAGTATTTCTTCTCTAAGGCTTAGATAGAACTTTAAAGTCGTCATTCACGCTCACCTTTCATGACTTTTTCTATAGAATGCTGTTTTAGCACAAACTCCATGAGGAGACTTGTGCTGTATATTAAGATGCATTCTTTCGGCTTTTCTCATCCCACGTCTCAAGGACAAATGCGGCAATAGTGTGTGCCGAGTGAATTGCTAGCTTCGCATGGCGCGGCTTAATATTGTATGGTTTCTTTCCTGCTCCATGTGCAGAGCTAGCATGTGTCCTTAATGCTCCGATACCGTTAACAGTTGCCATTATTCCGCTGACAATCTCTTGCAAATCCCGCTCCTCCAAAATGGAGGCATCCAGTCCCAGATCAGCTCTTACAATCTTCCAAACAGATTGTAGATCCTGCTTGGCAGGTAGATTCAGGTGAGAGTGCTCTTCAATATATACCTTAAAGACTGACTCTAGAATATTGCAGGCGGCTGAAATTGCTTCACGAGGACTGGACTCGACATTTTTAATGGCTCTCTCAAACTCGAAGTCTAGAGCTTGAATGTTTCTGTTTTTTATGAGTTCAGAAAGTGTTTTTGTTGCAAGACCTTCACCCTTAGACAGAACACCGCCTTGGGAGTAGGAAAGCCCAGAACGCTCCAATGCCTTCTTTATATTGGATACTCTTTTCTTCTTGGCGTCGATCTGTTCCTGAGTCACCCAAAAGGAAGTTTCGTCTGTTATCTCTTCCATATATTTTTCAATGATGCGCCCCAAGACAAGCAACCGATCTACACCATTTTCTTTATTTATCCGTCGCAACCACTCTAGCGCCTTAACTGCTTTACTTCCATCTGGCGGCTCTCCAGGCGCATCTGCGTACATGAACAAGCTATCAAGGCTTGCATGAGTCTCCGACTCTGCAACCGTGTCCGCAACTGCTGAGATCAAGTAAGAGGGTATGTTATAATTTTCCATGGACTATCCTATATAGCTTTCCGGGAGCGTTAATATCCAACAGGACCAAAATGGAACCCGTAGCTAACGTGGCTCAGTATCAGTTTGTTTATGCATTTAATGGAAACCTTGCCTTCCTGTAGTGGCCTACCAAAAAGTGCAAAATTTGGAATCGATTTTGCTTGTTCGTAATCCTGCATGTGTGGGACCCGACGATGAGAAATGCCATATGTTGTTTCAAAGGGCATTGACCCCGTACGCAGCAAACTGAAATACGATGGGTAGATAACGCCATCAAATCCTGCCGCATGCGCTACGCGTGCAATCTCCCTAGAAATTTCATATGAATGCTTTCCGGCCAAGAAAAGCATATGAACTGACATATCCAAACTCTCAAACTCGGTTACGTCCTCTTCCGGGAGTAGCCGCGAAATGTCGAGAAGCCTCAACGGTCGATTTGGCGAGAGCGTGGCAACGTAGAGTTCGTCCTCCGCTGTAACGCGGCACTCATGTACGCAAACTTCCAAGTCCTGAGATCCGTACATGACCGGAAACCCTGGCGAGTCTAATCGCCCATCACCGAGAAACTCTTCAGGTGGAGCATCGTATTCACCAGTCTCGTGAGGCGCTTTTGGGCCCTTTCGAATCCGATAAAATATTTGAGTATCATTCAAATACATTTCTGGATATTCCGTAATGACTCTCTGAATGATTTCGGCACGGCCATTCTCGTCTTGAAGCGCCTTCAGCGGCTCCACTTCACCTACCATCCACAGCCGAGGACCGTAATAGAAGAAGCCCACACCAAGAGTTTTTCCAATCAACTCAATATCTTTTTCAAACCAAGGTGACGTGTTGATGCTGGTTTTTTGATGCTCATTGAATTGCACGATTGGGGCAGCGCCATAATCGCAGCGATGAAGAGTTCCCCAGACAAAAAAACGATAGGCTAGCGCTGCCAGCCTATCAGCAGTTAATTTACGCCCACTTGAATCCATACAGTTTGGACAGACCGATTCGACGTCCTCGCCGATACGTTCCGCATCCAGACGCAACCCTTGATCAACAAAGCAATTCGAACACAAAACTATACTCATACTACTCCCCTCTAATTCCTGACCACCTGTGCCTATTTCAATCATGGTTTCGCGCTTCAAGTGAATCCGCTGTTGAATAAATCCCAAGCCCTATCTAACTTGAGTTCGTCAACGAACAATTTATGGCTAGTGGGATGAAGGAACGAACCTTTTACGTCAATAGTAAGGTGTTTCGGCAGTGGAGCTTTGCGGCCACGGGTTTTACCGCTAGCTACCCACCGTAAAGGGTTTAATGCTTCGCTATCTGCTTCATTAAATGCAGCTTTCTCATTATAAATCCAAATTTTTGAGTGCGGCGCGATCAGGGATGCTCTGATGAGTTCAATAGGCACGTCCAGCGGATCGTTTCTGTATGAGATTTCAATCGCTTTATACAGCCCGACAACAATATCTCTATTGAAGAGTATGCCTTCTTCAGGAGATAGATAGTATTGTGCGCGATATCCAGAGCGTCCGTTGAAAAGCAGATCAAAAGTATCTTCGCTGAGGGGGATTCGTCCATTTGTCCGGAAAAATCCTGGTTGAGCGCATGACTCCTCCCAAGTGATCGAAAGAGTCTGGCTTGTAGCCGCACTTTCAGCTTCGGCGAGAATCGTTGCCAGTAGGGACGCGGCTTCTGGTACGGAATGAAGTCTATTTTTACGCTCATTAAGCGTGTCGGATATCGGCCATGAGTCAATATCAACTTTACGTATGATTCGTGTCATAATTAAATCTCCACAAATCCACCGGAAAAATTAATGGTTCGCGGCTCGTTAGTGCTTTTTGTATTCACCAGTCCGAATTCGCCTATCGATTTCACGCTCTACTGCTCCTAATGCATAAGTCTTATTTCCACCAGGAATAGAGGCGACGACTGAATGGCCGCAGTTTTCACAGATAAAATCTGTTTGCTTTATGTTGGCCAAATAGTTGCGGCAAGAGCTATCGTCATAAACAAGCGTAGCTTCACACCTTGGGCAATAACACCAGAGATTAAATATCTGATTGGAAACCCATTGCCAGCGCCATTTTGTTCCATACATGGAGTCTTCGACGTAGGAAAAGTGTTCGGGCTTATCTGGTTCTCCTCTCAGACTCAAAAAGATACTAACCACACCGATAAAAGAAAGTAAAAAGACTACGAGCCATACCCAGCCAGGCAAGGCGTATGATGACATGAGGCCATTCCAGCACCATGCCAAGCCAGACCAAACCCAAGAAAAAAATCTTCCGATATATGCCCTGGCATCCGGTATTAGCAATAGAACAATGCCAGCAATCACAGAAGCAATTGTGGCATTCCGAATTGATCTGAAGGAACTTTCGCTCATGTTTCTCCCCGAGCAACAACCACTATTGGGTGTTAATAATGTCCTATAACCTTCCTTGTCGCGCTGCAAGCCATTTTCTAGCTCATTAAGTGTGCAACAAACACGACGTACTCCCCGAAGGTAGCGTGACGTGAACGACTGCAAAATTATCTGCGGATTCAGCGTGGCAGGTCGAAGCTACCTATTTGCCATCAGCCTGTCCATCGGCTGCTTAGGGCGCGTTCGGAAGGAGTGATGCGGGTTTAGGGACTCCGGAGAGCGGCTTACCTTGGGGGATTGGCCTATGGATCCTGCGCTCATCGGTAGGGATGCCATCGTACCGGGCACTCCTGGCCGCCATTTGTTACAATGCGCGGTTCTCTGTGTTGGCCTTTGCAATCGGCCAAAGGTACTTTTTTAACTGTGTACATATCAGCGTACACAATCGAGATTTTAAGCGATGTCCGATAGTAAAATTGTCAATGAAGTCAACGCCAGACGCACTTTCGCCATTATTTCCCACCCCGATGCCGGTAAAACCACCATCACCGAAAAGCTCTTGCTGATGGGCAAGGCGATTGCCGTGGCCGGTACGGTGAAATCCCGTAAATCCGACCGCCACGCGACATCCGACTGGATGGAGATGGAAAAGCAGCGGGGCATCTCGATCACCACGTCGGTCATGCAGTTCCCGTATCGCGAACACATGATCAACCTGCTCGACACCCCGGGCCACGAAGACTTCTCCGAAGACACCTACCGTACCCTGACCGCGGTGGACTCGGCCTTGATGGTCCTCGACGGCGGTAAAGGTGTAGAGCCACGTACGATTGCCCTGATGGACGTCTGCCGTCTGCGTGACACGCCGATCGTCAGCTTCATCAACAAACTCGACCGTGACATCCGCGACCCGATCGAACTGCTCGACGAAATCGAAGCCGTCCTGAAGATCAAGGCGGCGCCGATTACCTGGCCGATCGGTTGCTACCGCGACTTCAAGGGCGTGTACCACCTGGCGGACGACTACATCATCGTCTACACCGCCGGTCATGGTCATGAACGCACCGAAACCAAGATCATCGAGAAGCTCGACTCCGACGAAGCCCGCGCACACCTGGGCGACGAGTACGAGCGTTTCCTCGAACAGCTGGAACTGGTGCAGGGCGCCTGCCACGAGTTCAACCAGCAGGAGTTCATCGACGGGCAACTGACCCCGGTGTTCTTCGGTACCGCACTGGGCAACTTCGGAGTCGACCATGTGCTCGACGCCGTGGTTGACTGGGCCCCGCGTCCGCTGCCGCGTGTGGCCAACGAGCGCACCGTGGAGCCGGTGGAAGAGAAGTTCTCGGGCTTCATCTTCAAGATCCAGGCGAACATGGACCCGAAACACCGCGACCGTATTGCCTTCATGCGGATCTGCTCCGGCAAGTACGAAAAAGGCATGAAGATGCGCCACGTGCGCACCGGCAAGGACGTGCGCATCGGCGACGCCCTGACGTTCTTCTCGTCCGAGCGTGAACAACTGGAAGAAGCGTACGCCGGCGACATCATCGGTCTGCACAACCACGGCACGATCCAGATCGGTGACACCTTCAGCGAAGGCGAAACCCTGGGCTTCACCGGCATCCCGCACTTCGCCCCGGAACTGTTCCGCCGTGTACGCCTGCGCGACCCGCTGAAATCCAAGCAACTGCGCCAGGGCCTGCAGCAGCTAGCTGAAGAAGGGGCGACCCAGGTGTTCTTCCCGGAACGCAGCAACGACATCATCCTCGGCGCCGTCGGTGTGCTGCAGTTCGATGTGGTCGCCAGCCGCCTGAAAGAGGAATACAAGGTCGAGTGCTCCTACGAGCCGATTACCGTGTACTCCGCGCGCTGGATCGAATGCAGCGACAAGAAGAAGCTCGAGGAATTCTCCAACAAGGCCGTGGAAAACCTGGCACTGGACGGCGGCGGTCACCTGACCTACCTCGCGCCGACGCGGGTCAACCTGGCCCTGATGGAAGAGCGCTGGCCGGACGTGAAATTCCGTGCGACCCGTGAGCACCACTAAGCGCTGATTGGCGACACCCGAAAGCCCACTGATATAACAGTGGGTTTTTTTTGCGTGTTGATTAAGTATGCGAACTCATTCAAGTCGGGCGCTGTGCATCTGGTCCGATCAATAAGGGAGCGATCGAATGACAGGGAGGCTCGCTTATCTGCTTCGGCCCAATGGTTATTTCAGCCTGATGGCCTGGGTGCTGGCGGCGTTGCTCTTCATTAATCGCCTGAGCAGCATGGTCAAGCTGTTCATGGCGTTGTATTTGCGCCAGGAGCTGGGGCTGGCGATTGAAACCGTCGGCTGGCTGCTGTCGGCCTATGGCGGTGGTCTGCTGATCGGCTCGATGCTCGGCGGATGGCTCAGTGACCACGTCCGCACGGCGCGCCTGACGGCGGCGCTGTTCTTTGTCTCTGCGTGGGTTCTGGTCTTGCTGGGTCTGGTTACGCAAGTGCCGTTGCTGGCCGGGTTGCTGTTGCTCAGCGGCACTCTCGATGGCGCGATTCGCACTCTGCATCAGCGACTGATCATGGAGTATTGCGAGGTTGCGCAGCGCCCACGGGCGCAGGCCTTGAGTCGCATCGCCCGGAACCTCGGGATGGCCGCTGCCGGTGTAGCGGGCGGTGTTCTGGCACAGGTGGATTTTCGCTGGGTGTTTTTCATCAGTGCCGGGCTCACGCTGCTGGCGCTGCTCTGGTTCATCCGCACGACCTGGCGCCGGCCGGTGCTGATCGCTGACGAGGCGCCCCAGGCGCAATCGAGTTCGGGCCTTCCCTATCGCGACAAACCATTTCTCTGGTTGCTGGCGGCGACCGTCCTTCTTGGCATGGCGTTCGACACGATCTACAGCACCTTGGGCAACTATCTTCGCGACTATTACCGTTTGAGCACCGAGGCCATCGGCTGGCAGTTCGCGATCAACGCGATTCTGGTGGTAGCGCTGCAGATTCCCATGTCGCACTGGGGGGAACGCTGGGGCGCGCGTCGGCCATTGATCGCCGGTTGTGTGCTGCTGGCGGTCGGACTCGGCATGTTGCCGCTGGGTTCCGGCTTGTTTTATGCCTGTCTCTCGACAGTCATCTGGACGCTGGGGGAGGCGTTGTTCATGCCACCGTTGAACGTGCTGGTCATGCAGCATGCACAAACCGGAAAAAGCGGCCGTTACTTCGGCCTGTTCTTCATGGCCTGGAGTGCGAGTTCGCTGTTGTCGCCGGTGCTGGGGGGGCAGCTCTACGGCCAGTTTGGTGGCCACAGTGTCTGGCTGGCGAGTGCCGTGCTGGCCTCGCTGTCAGTACCGCTGATTTATCAGGCCACCCGTATTCGAACCACGCAATGCGCAAATGCTTAGCCGATCCGGTTATGGGCGTTATTCGAAAGCGGTCTGTCCACGCATGGCATTTTCGGGCATGGGGCAGCGTCCTATCTGGTGAACCCGGCGGATCGGAACTAGATTTCCATCAGCGTCAGGTCAGCATGAATTTCTCACCTGGAACAGGATGGACTCGGCTATGAAAAGCAGGTTGCTACGGATTTTGCTGCTGTTGAAAGTGATGGTGATGCTGTCTCTCGGCACCGCGACGGCCTGGGCCGAGTGCGAGGATCACGATACCCAGGCGTCCAGCGGGCAGGTGGGGCACAGCGCGCTGATGCTGGCCAAGTCCGAGTCCGAGCCGGGCGATCAGGGCCAGGGGGGCAGCGCCGACGATGACGACTCGACCACCGACGAGCCGGACTCCGATGATCCGGATGAAGGAGACAGCCAGACGTAGTGTGCTGACGGGCACATTTCTACGCATTCGAGTTTCAGATGGACGTGTTGAGAAAAGGCGAAGCGCGGAGCTTCGCCATTTTGTTTTCTCTGTGTGTTCAGCGTGGCTGTATTGCAAGCGTTTTGGCTTTCACGAGCGCTTCGTTTATGTTTCCGACCAGAAAGAACGCTTGTTCCGGCAGGTGGTCGCAATTACCGTTGAGAATGCTGTTGCAGCCAGCAAGGGTGTCTTTCAGGGAAACGTGTTTACCCGTAATTCCAGTGAGGCTCTCAGCAGTGGAGAGAGGCTGCGTCAGAAAATTCCGGAGTTTACGAGCGCGTTTAACTGTCTGCTTGTCTTCTTCCGATAGTTCGTCCATACCCAGTACTGCAATGATGTTTTGCAGTGATTTGTATTGCGCCAGCAAGTCTCGAGTGCGGCGAGCGATGTCGTAGTGCTCTTTGCCGACCACGTTCGGGTTCAGCAGACTTGAAGTCGAGTCCAGTGCATCTACCGCTGGAAAGATATTGTCGGAGGCGAGCCTCGAGGACAGACAGATCGAGACGCCATGGAGGGGGGGCGCCGACCCCGGGTCGCTCAAGCCCTCCGCAGATGTGGAGATGGCTTGTACAGAAGTTATCGATCCCGCCCGTTCTCGCATGCTGTCCCAGGTTGTTGCAAGGGTCGGCTGGTAACCCGTTACCGAAGGTATTCGGCTGAGCAGATTGGAGAGTTCGCTACGGGCCTGGGTGAATCGGAAGTAGTCATCGATTGCCAGCAGAACGTCGCGACCTTCGTCACGTAGGTTCGTGGCTACGCTAACTGCGGTCTTGACTGCATCTAAATAGTCTTCCTGTGAGGCGCTCTCTTCAGTCTGAACCACGCCCACATTGCGTGAAGCCATACGTGCACCGTCAGCAGGGGTTTCCGGCACGTACACTACTGCCATACCAGAATTTGCAACGTTATTGATCAGTTCCATTATCAATACAGTCTTGCCAACCCCGGCCCCCCCGAATAACCCGATCTTGGCGCCCCTGCGGATAGGGCAGAGGAGATCGATGGCCTTGACGCCGGTTTCCAACACCTGCGTGTCGCCCGACTTCTCGCCAGATGTCACGGCGATCGGTCCCTTTCCATCCAGTGGTTCGCTTTTTGAGCCAATCACCCGGCCGAGGACGCCACTACCGATTTTCGATTTTTGTTCATCGTTCATCGCCTGATACTCCAGATCCAACAATAGAGAGATTGAAAGCTGCGTCACGTGTCCTGAGTACGTGAAACCATAAGCTGCCTCTCTCTATCGAGCACCTGTCACATCTGACAGTTGTTTAGACCGTTGCGCGATAGCCCTGGAATTTTCGGTCACGGTACCGAATATCCAATGGCACGGCGTCAGCCCGATGCAAACACCAGACAAAAGAAAACCCCTTCTGTCTCGATTGATGCGCAATCGAGGCAGAAGGGGTTTGGTCAACATCATCAACAACCCGCCCCGGGAAACGGGGCGGGTTTTTTCAGGCCGCGCCGTCGAGGAACTGCTCGGCGTAATGGCAGGCAACCTGACGCGTGTCGAGCTGGCGCAGGGCTGGCTCTTCGCTGCTGCAACGCGCGGTGGCGTACGGGCAGCGCTTGTGGAACGCGCAGCCAGGCGGCGGGTTCAGCGGGTTGGGCAACTCGCCGACGATCTTGATTTTCGGCTTGTCCGGATCCGGATGGATGGTCGGGGTCGCCGACAACAGGGCCTGGGTGTACGGGTGCAGAGGACGGGCGTAGATGTCGTGTTTCGGACCGATTTCCACCGGCCGACCGAGGTACATCACCATCACGTCATCGGCCACGTGCTGCACCACCGCCAGGTTGTGCGAGATGAACACGTAACCGGTGTTGAACTCCTGCTGCATGTCCATGAACAGGTTCAGCACCTGCGCCTGGATCGACACGTCCAGCGCCGAGGTCGGTTCGTCCGCCACCAGCACTTTCGGTTGCAGCATCATGGCGCGGGCCAGGGCGATACGTTGACGCTGGCCGCCGGAGAACATGTGCGGATAACGCTGGTAGTGCTCGGGACGCAAGCCGACCTGCTTCATCATCGCCTGGACTTTCTCGCGACGTTCGGCGGCCGACAGGTTGGTGTTGATCAGCAGTGGCTCGGCCAGTTGATCACCGATTTTCTGCCGTGGGTTCAACGAGGCGTATGGGCTCTGGAACACCATCTGCACGTCTTTGCGCAGTTGCTTGCGCTGAGCCTTGTCGGCGCCGGCCACTTCTTGCCCGGCGATTTTCAGGGAGCCGGATGACGGCTCCTCGATCAGGGTCAGGGCGCGGGCTAGGGTGGATTTGCCGCAGCCCGATTCACCGACGACGGCGAGGGTCTTGCCGGCTTCCAGCTCGAACGACACGCCGTTGAGGGCGCGCACGGTGGCGTGGCCCTTGAACAGACCACGGGAGACTTCGTAGTGACGGGTCAGGTCGCGGGCGGTAAGTACGACGGCCATTACGCCACCTCCTGGTTCAGCGGATAGAAGCAGCGGGCGAGGCTGTGGCTTTTCGGGTCAAGGGTCGGACGCTGCGCGCGGCAGCTGTCCTGCACGTACGGGCAGCGCGGCGACAGCAGGCAGCCTTGCGGGCGGTCGTAACGGCCGGGAACGATGCCCGGCAGGGTGGCCAGACGCTCGGCACCCTGGCTGTGTTCCGGAATCGCCTTGAGCAGCGCTTCGCTGTACGGGTGGGCCGGGATGTCGAACAGTTGCGGCACCTGACCGACTTCAACGGCTTGACCGGCGTACATCACGCACACGCGCTGGGCGGTTTCGGCCACGACGGCGAGGTCGTGGGTGATCAGCACCAGACCCATGTTCTGCTCTTTCTGCAACGCCAGCAGCAGGTCCATGATCTGCGCCTGAATCGTTACGTCGAGTGCGGTGGTCGGCTCGTCGGCGATCAGCAGCTTCGGCTCGCCGGCAATTGCCATGGCAATTGCCACACGCTGGCTCATACCGCCGGACAGTTGATGCGGGTAGGCGTCCATACGGCTGGCGGCGCCCGGGATTTCGACTTTTTCCAGCAGTTCGATTGCCCGCTTGCGCGCTTGCTTGCCGGACATTTTCAGGTGCAGGCGCAGCACTTCTTCGATCTGGAAACCGACGGTGTAGCTCGGGTTGAGCGCGGTCATCGGATCCTGGAACACCATCGCCAGGTCTTTGCCGACGATCTGCCGACGCTGGCGGTTGTTCAGCTTGAGCATGTTCTTGCCGTCGAAGCTCAGGGCGTCGGCGGTGACGATCCCCGGGTGCTCGATCAGGCCCATCAGCGCCATCATGGTCACGGACTTGCCGGACCCCGACTCGCCCACGATCGCCAGGACTTCGCCCTTGTCGACTTTCAGGTCGAGGCCGTCGACGACCGGGGTGGCATTCTTGTCGCCGAAGCGAACGTTGAGATTCTTGATTTCTAACAGTGACATGGGAATCTCCTCAGGCGGCGTTCTTGAGTTTCGGGTCCAGCGCGTCGCGCAGGCCGTCGCCCATCAAGTTGATTGCCAGCACGCTGAGCAAAATGGTCAAACCAGGCAGACTCACCACCCACCAGGCGCGTTCGATGTAGTCGCGGGCCGAAGCCAGCATGGTGCCCCACTCAGGGGTTGGCGGCTGGACGCCAAGGCCGAGGAAGCCCAGGGCGGCGGCATCGAGGATCGCCGAGGAGAAGCTCAGGGTCGCCTGAACGATCAGCGGTGCCATGCAGTTCGGCAGCACGGTGATGAACATCAGGCGTGGCAGACCGGCACCGGCCAGGCGCGCGGCGGTCACGTAGTCGCGGTTCAGTTCGCCCATCACGGCGGCACGGGTCAGACGTACGTAGGACGGCAAGGACACCACGGCAATCGCGATCACGGTATTGATCAGGCCAGGGCCGAGGATGGCGACGATCGCCACGGCCAGCAGCAGCGACGGCAGGGCCAGCATGATGTCCATCAGACGCATGATGGTCGGGCCGACCACTTTCGGGAAGAAACCGGCGAGCAGACCCAGCAGGATCCCCGGGATCAGCGACATCACCACCGACGACAAACCGATCAGCAGCGACAGGCGCGAACCCTGGATCAGACGCGACAGCAGGTCGCGACCCAGTTCATCGGTGCCGAGCAGAAATTGCATCTGCCCGCCTTCGAGCCACACCGGTGGCGTCAGCAGGAAGTCGCGGTATTGCTCGCTCGGGTTATGCGGGGCGACCCACGGCGCGAAGATCGCGCAGAAAATCACCAGCAGCATGAACAGCAGGCCGGCGACGGCGCCCTTGTTCTTGGCAAAGGCCTGCCAGAACTCTTTGTACGGTGACGGGTACAGCAGACTTTGATCCACGGCGGTGGCAGCGGTGACTACTGAGGAAGTTGGAGTGCTCATGGGTATTGACCTCAGCGCTGATGACGGATGCGTGGGTTGGCAAAGCCGTAGAGGATGTCCACCACGAAGTTGACCAGAATCACCAGGCAGGCGATTAACAGGATGCCGTTTTGCACAACCGGGTAGTCCCGGGCGCCGATGGCTTCGATCAGCCATTTACCGATGCCGGGCCAGGAGAAGATGGTCTCGGTCAGGACCGCACCGGCCAGCAGGGTGCCGACTTGCAGACCGACAACAGTGAGTACCGGAATCAGCGCGTTGCGCAGGCCGTGCACGAACACCACGCGCGACGGCGACAGGCCTTTGGCCTTGGCGGTACGGATGTAGTCTTCACGCAGTACTTCGAGCATCGACGAACGGGTCATCCGCGCGATCACCGCCAGCGGAATGGTGCCCAGCACGATGGCCGGCAGGATCAGGTGGTGCAGGGCATCGAGGAAGGCGCCCATGTCATCGGCCAGCAGGGTGTCGATCAGCATGAAACCGGTGCGCGGCTCGATGTCGTAGAGCAGGTCGATCCGCCCGGACACCGGGGTCCAGCCCAGGCTTACCGAGAAGAACATGATGAGGATCAGGCCCCACCAGAAAATCGGCATCGAGTAACCCGCGAGGGAGATGCCCATCACCCCGTGGTCGAACAGGGATCCTCGCTTGAGGGCTGCGATCACCCCGGCCAGAAGGCCCAGGATGCCGGCGAACAGCAGGGCGGCCATGGACAGTTCCAGGGTCGCCGGGAAGAGGGAGGTGAACTCGGTCCATACGCTCTCACGGGTGCGCAGGGATTCGCCGAGATCGCCGTGGGCCAGTTTGCCGACGTAGTCCAGGTACTGGGCGTACAGCGGTTTGTTCAGACCGAGGCGTTCCATTGCCTGAGCGTGCATTTCGGGGTCGACCCGACGTTCGCCCATCATCACTTCCACGGGGTCGCCGGGAATCATGCGAATCAACGCGAAAGTCAGCAAGGTGATGCCGAAAAACGTGGGGATCAACAACCCCAGTCGGCGGGCAATAAAACTAAACATCGTGTGTGGTACCTCATCAGCCGGTTAGGCGTGCCCGGTTTCCCTGGGGTCAGGGAAACCGGGAGTTTTCTTCTCTACTTCACCTGGGTGGTGGCGAAGTTATTGGTTGTCAGAGGGCTGATGTGATAACCCTCTACGTTGTTGCGCATTGCGGTGAACATGCGGGTGTGGGCCATGCTGATCCACGGTTGATCCTGATTGAACAGCACCTGGGCTTGTTCATACAGCCTGGCGCGTTCGGCCGGATCTACTTTAGCCCGTGCTTCGTCGAGCAGGGCCTGGAATTTCTCGTTGCACCAGCGCGCGTAGTTTTCGCCGTTCTTGGCGGCTTCGCAACTGAGCATAGGCGTCAGGAAGTTATCCGGGTCGCCGTTGTCGCCCGCCCATCCGGCCGAGACCATGTCGTGCTCGCCGGCCTTGGCGCGTTTGAGCATCTCGCCCCATTCCATCACGCGGATGTCGATCTTGATCCCGACTTTGGCCAGGTCAGCCTGCATCATCTGCGCGCCGAGCATCGGGTTCGGGTTGGTCGGGCCGCCACCGTTGCGGGTGAACAGGGTGAAGGTGGTGCCGTCCGGTACACCGGCTTCCTTGAGCAGGGCGCGGGCCTTGTCGAGGTCACGTGGCGGGTTTTTCAGGTCGTGGTTGTAGCCCAGCAGGGTCGGCGGGTACGGGTTGACCGCAACGGTCGCGTTGCCTTTGCCGAACAGAGCGTTGACGTAGGCTTCCTTGTCGAACGCGATGTCGATCGCCTTGCGCACCCGCACGTCGCTGATGTACTTGTGCTGGGTGTTCATGGCGACGTACGAGACGGTCATCGCATCCAGTTCGTCGACTTTCAGGTTGCTGTCTTTCTTGATGCTCGGGATGTCATCCGGTTTCGGGTACAGCGCGATCTGGCACTCGTTGGCCTTGAGCTTCTGCAGGCGCACGTTGTTGTCGGTGGCAATCGCCAGGATCAGCGCATCGGCCGGCGGCTTGCCGCGGAAATAGTCCGGGTTGGCCTTGAAGCGCACCTGAGCGTCCTTGTTGTAGCGCTGGAAGATGAAAGGCCCGGTGCCAACCGGTTTGCTGTTCAGGTCGCCGGTCTTGTTGGCCTTGAGCAACTGGTCGGCGTATTCGGCCGAATAGATCGAGGAGAACGCCATGGCGATGTCGGCCAGGAACGGCGCTTCGCGGCGGGTCAGGGTGAACTTGACGGTGTTGTCGTCGACTTTCTCGACGCTTTTGAGCAATTCCTTGAAGCCCATGCTTTCAAAGTACGGGAAGCCCACGCTCGACAGCTTGTGCCATGGGTGATTCGGGTCCAGCTGACGCTGGAAACTCCAGACCACGTCGTCGGCGTTCATGTCGCGGGTCGGCTTGAAGTATTCGGTGGTGTGAAACTTGACGCCTTTGCGCAGGTGGAACGTGTACGTCAGGCCGTCTTCGCTGATGTCCCAGGACTCGGCCAGCGCCGGAATCACTTCGGTGGTGCCGGGCTTGAAGTCCGCCAGACGGTTGAAGACCGTTTCAGCTGCCGCATCGGCTGTGACTGCAGTCGTGTACTGGACTATATCGAAGCCTTCCGGACTGGCTTCGGTGCAGACCACCAAGGGTTTGGCCGAGACGCCGACAGCGACACTCAGCAACGCAGCCGCGATGGCCGCACGTAGGGGAAGCATTTTCATCAAGAACCCTCTGCAATCGGTTGAAGACAAAAAACCGAACGGCCAACTCGTCACTGAGTCAGCCGTCGGCTGGCGTTTTTACAGGATGTTGAATGGAACGGTGGTCACCAGACGGAACTCGTTGATGCTGCCGTCAGCCTGGTTTTCGCTGGCGCGGTGCGCGGTGTAGGTCGCACGAACGGTGGTCGCTTTCAGCGGACCGCTCTGTACGGCATAAGTGGCACCGATGCCGTATTCGTAGTGGTGCTCGCCGTCCATCGACTGCACGCCATCGTAGCCGCCACCTTTGTAGTGAGTACCGTCGATGCCCCAGCCGCGGGCCTGGTAGATGTTGAACTTCAGGCCTGGCACGCCATATTCGGCCATGTTCAGACCGTAGGCCACCTGGAAGGATTTCTCGTTCGGGCCGTTGAAGTCCGACAGCAGGGAGTTGGCCAGGTAGATGCCGTTGGTTTCATGCAGGTAGTCGAAGTACTCGTTACCGTTCACTTCCTGGTAGGAGAAAGTCAGGGTATGCGCCTGGTGAGTCAGGCCGAACGACAGGGAGTAAGTGTCGTTGTCGATTTCACCCAGTTTTTTCTTACCTTCGTCCACGGTCTTGTAGTAGTTCAGGCCGGTGGTCAGGGCCAGCACCGAGCTGTCACCCAGCACGTGGGTGGCGCCGAAGTAGTACTGGTTCCAGAGGTCTTCGGCCTGGGTGCCCCACAGGCTGGTGGTCAGGCTGGCGAACGGCTGGTACGAGATACCGCCGGTGTGAACATGGTCGGCTTCGGCATCGATCGCGCCGTATTCGGAGCGGAATTTGCTCAGGCTTTCTTCGGTACGCGGCGACACGCGATCGAACGAGGCCAGGTCGAAGGACAGGTTGTTCAGTTCTTCGCTGTGGATCGCGATACCTTCGAAGCTCGATGGCAGCGGACGGTTGCCGATCACGTCAACCTGCGGGCTGCTGAAGTTCATGCGGCCGGCGGTCAGGGTGGTGTTGGAGATGCGCGCCTTGACGTTGGCCAGGCCGACTTTGCTCCACTGGCCCTGGGCTTCGCCGCCTTCACGGGTCAGGGTACGGTTGTTGCCCGCGCCTGGACGGGTGCCCGGTGCGCCGCCGTTGTTGGACGCCAGGTTCTCGCGGTCACGCTCCAGCGCGATGGCGTTGTACGCCGCCACTTCGGTGCTGAAACCGACGGTGCCTTCGGTGAAGCCCGAGTTGTACTTGACGATGGTGCCTTGCACCCAGTTGATACGGCGGTCGGTCGGGGTGGCCACGCCATCCTTGCGGTAGGTGAATTTGCCGCCGCGCTTCAGTTGCTCGTTGGCGTACCAGTTACGGGTCGAGCCGGTGATCGACTGACCTTCGAGAAAACCGGTGGCTTCAGCCTGGGCGCTCTTCTCGTTGACGGTCACCGGGGTGAACGCCTGGCTTTGGGTTTCCGCGTAAGCCGTGGCGGTGATACTGCTGATGGCCAGGGCCAATATAGCGGTATTGCTAAGTTTCATGGGTGAAGCTCCTTTACTTTCTTTTTATGCCGGCTTTTTTGGGTTGGCCGGTTATTGGTTTAGAACTCGTTCACACATCGCAAACGTTTGCAAAAGGCCTGATTGGCGAATTTCGGCAAAGCGCTTGCGTGAGGGGGTAGACGGCCCCCTCAGCATTGCGGCTAATCGGTTTTTTGTTTAATCGATGCTGACACCCGAAAACACGTTGCGACCGAACGGGCTCACCTTGAACCCTTCGACTTTGGCGCTCAGCGGCTGGTTGACCGTCGAGTGGGCGACAGGCGTGATCGGCACTTGCTGCTTGAGCAGTTGCTGGGCCTGTTTGTAGAGCACGGTGCGCTGGTCGCGGTCGGTGACGACCTTGGCCTGCTTGATCAGCTTGTCGTAAGCCGGATCGCACCACATGGAGTAGTTGTTGCCGCCGATGGCGTCGCAGCTGTAGAGCGTGCCGAGCCAGTTGTCCGGATCCCCGTTGTCACCGGTCCAGCCGATCAGGCTGATGTCGTGTTCGCCATTCTTGGTGCGCTTGATGTACTCGCCCCATTCGTAGCTGACGATCTTCACTTTCAGACCGATCTTGGCCCAGTCGGCCTGGAGCATTTCGGCCATCAGTTTGGCGTTCGGGTTGTACGGACGTTGTACCGGCATCGCCCACAGGGTGATCTCGGTGCCTTCCTTGACGCCGGCAGCCTTGAGCAGCTCTTTGGCTTTTTCCGGGTTGTAGGCGGCGTCCTTGATGGTGTCGTCATAGGACCATTGGGTCGGCGGCATGGCGTTGACGGCCAGTTGACCGGCGCCTTGATAAACAGCGTTGAGAATCCCCTGTTTATTCACCGCCATGTCCAGCGCCTGACGCACTTCGAGCTGGTCGAACGGCTTGTGGCGCACGTTGTAGGCGATGTAGCCGAGGTTGAAACCTGGCTTCTCGATCAATTGCAGTTTCGGGTCGTTCTTCAGTGCCGGCACATCGGCCGGACGCGGGTGCAGGGTGACCTGGCATTCGCCGGCCTTGAGCTTCTGCACACGCACCGAAGCGTCGGTATTGATCGCGAAAATCAGGTTCTTCAGCTTCACCCGGCTCGGATCCCAGTACTGCGGGTTGCCGGTGTAACGGATGTTCGAGTCTTTCTGGTAGCTCTTGAACACGAAGGGGCCAGTGCCGATCGGCTTCTGGTTGATGTCGCTCGGCTTGCCTTCGGCCAGCAGTTTGTCGGCGTACTCGGCGGACAGGATGGCGGCGAAGCTCATGGCGATGTTCTGGATGAACGCGGCGTCGACGCTGTTGAGCGTGAACTGCACGGTCAGCGGCCCGGTCTTCTCGACCTTGGCAATGTTCTTGTTGAGGCTCATCCCGTTGAAATACGGGAACTCGGTCGGATAAGCCTTACGGAAAGGCTGTTGCGGATCGAGCATGCGGTTAAACGTGAACAGCACGTCGTCGGCGTTGAAATCGCGTGTAGGTTTGAAGTACGGCGTTGTATGAAATTTCACCCCTTCACGCAGGTGAAAGGTGTACTTGAGGCCGTCCTCGGAAATATCCCAGCTGGTTGCGAGGCCCGGTACGACATTGGTCGCGCCTTTTTCGAACTCGACCAGCCGGTTGTACAGCGGTTCGGCGGCGTCGTTATCGGTTGCCGTCGTGTACTGCGCGGTATCGAAACCGGCCGGACTGCCTTCTGAGCAGAACACCAGGCTGTCGCTGGCGGCGAAACTGGCGGACGTGGCGGCCAACAGGCCGGCGCCCAGCAATGCGGAAAAAACCAAGGTATGGCGCATGACGCTCCCTCTTTTTTAGTGTTTTTCAATGCGCCGCGATCCCGTCCAGGGACGTTGTGGCTGCATTGAGCTCAAACCGAAACGAACAGCAAAACCGAAAGCCCACGCAGTCACTGGTCAGAACCCGACGGTAGGGGCCGTGGGTCTGGCAGTAAATGCGCTGAGTCCTAAAGACTCGTAGGAAAAGGCGACACGTCCTAAACCATCCCGGTCAGACGGGCTGGAAAAGCCTGTAGGCAAATTCCTTACTTCTCGGCAAAAAAATAGCGGCGACGCTGAAAACGTCGCCGCTGTCTTTTTATTTGCTGACGCTGACGCCGTAGAAGGAGTTCAAGCCGAATGGGCTGATCTTGAAGTCCTGCACGTTGGCGCGCATGGGTTGATACACCGTCGAGTGAGCGATAGGTGTCATAGGGACTGCATCTTTGAGGACGTGCTGCGCCTCTTTGTAGAGTTCGGTGCGCTTGGCCTGGTCAGTGGTGCGCTTGGCTTCTTTCACGAGGCCGTCGAATTTCTTGTCGCACCATTTGGAGAAGTTGTTGCCGCTCAGGGAGTCGCAACCAAACAACACGTTGAGCCAGTTGTCCGGATCACCATTGTCACCGCTCCAGCCAATGATCATCGCCTGGTTCTCGCCACCCTTGGAGCGCTTGATGTACTCGCCCCATTCGTAGCTTTGAATCTTCACGTTCAGGCCGATCTTCTTCCAGTCGGACTGGAGCATTTCGGCCATCAGCTTGGCGTTCGGGTTGTACGGACGCTGCACCGGCATCGCCCACAGGACGATTTCGGTGCCTTCCTTGACGCCGGCTTCCTTGAGCAGCTCTTTGGCTTTCTCAGGATCGTACTTGGCGTCCTTGATGGTGGTGTCGTAGGACCACTGGGTCGGCGGCATGGCGTTGACGGCCAGTTGGCCGGCGCCCTGGTAAACCGAATCAATGATCTGTGGTTTGTTCACAGCCATGTCCAGTGCCTGGCGAACGCGCAGGTCGGCCAGCGGGTTTTTCTCGTCGCTGCCCTTGATCTTGTCCATCACGTTGTAGGCGATGTAGCCCAGGTTGAAGCCAGCCTGGTCAGGCATCTTCAGCGCTTTGTCTTCTTTCAGCGCTTTCAGATCAGCCGGACGCGGGAACAGGGTGACCTGGCACTCGTTCTTTTTCAGCTTCTGGATACGTACCGACGGGTCGGTGGTGATGGCGAAGATCAGGTTGTCGATCTTCACGTCTTCAGGCTTCCAGTAATCCTTGTTGCCGGTGTAGCGGATGTTGGAGTCTTTCTGGTAGCTCTTGAACACGAACGGGCCAGTGCCGATCGGCTTCTGGTTGATGTCGGCAGCCTTGCCTTCCTTCAGCAGCTGGGCTGCGTACTCGGCGGACTGGATCGACGCGAAGCTCATGGCCATGTTCTGGATGAACGCGGCGTCGACTTCTTTCAGAGTGAACTTGACAGTGTGGTCGTCGACTTTATCGATCTTGGTGATGTTGGTGTCCATCCCCATGTCGGTGAAGTACGGGAATTCGGTCGGGTACGCCTTACGGAACGGGTCATCCTTGTTAATCATGCGATTGAAGGTGAACAGCACGTCGTCGGCGTTGAACTCACGAGTCGGCTTGAAATACGGGGTGGTGTGGAACTTGACGCCTTCGCGCAGGTGGAAGGTGTAAGTCAGGCCGTCATCCGAAATGTCCCACTTGGTCGCCAGCCCAGGAATCACGGCGGTACCGCCACGCTCGAACTGGGTCAGACGGTTGAACATGGTTTCGGCGGAGGCGTCGAAGTCGGTTCCGGTGGTGTACTGGCCTGGATCGAAACCGGCCGGGCTGCCTTCAGAGCAGAACACCAGGTTAGTCGCAGCGGTGGCGAAAGGTGCGGAGGCTAACAAGCCTGCGCCGACTAAAAACGGAATGACCGCGTGTTTAAGCATGTTGGCCTCATGATTTGTTGTCATTTTTTAGTTGTGAGGTACGACCTCGTGAGTCGTGCCTGCGGATACTTATGCAGGGCCCATACCCAATGCAAGATCCAGAGCGCCTGGTGGCGTCAAAGCGTGGCACGAACGTACCTTAATGTCGCATCCGTATAACTTCTGACGCATTTGACCGTTTGCGACTGGTTTTTTCGGTGCAAATGAAGCCCCAAAACGGTGCGCTACCTGCGTGATTCGCGCCGGATTGGGGCCGGGTGTTACTTATTTATACCCACACCATAGAAGGGGGTTAGACCGAACGGACTGATCTTGAAGTCGGTGACTTCCTTGCGCAGTGGCTGGAACACCGTGGAGTTGGCGATCGGCGTGATCGGCACCTGCTGTTTCAGGATCAGTTGCGCCTGTTGATACAGTTTTACCCGTTGCGATTTATCGGTGGATACCTTGGCCTGCTGCACCAGCTTGTCGTAGGCAGGTTCGCACCACTTGGCGTAGTTGCTGCCTTTCACCGCCGCGCAGCTGTAAAGCACCCCCAGCCAGTTGTCCGGATCGCCGTTATCGCCGGTCCAGCCGTAGATCATCGCGTCATGTTCGCCGTTCTTGGCACGCTTGATGTACTCACCCCATTCATAGCTGACGATGTTGGCCTTGATGCCGATCTTCTCCCAATCCTGCTGGATCATTTGTGCCGACATCCGCGCATTCGGGTTCGAAGCGCGCTGCACGGTCATGGCCCAGAGGTTGATGGTTGTACCCGGTGCAACCCCGGCTTCCTTGAGTAGCGCCCTGGCTTTTGCAGGGTCGTGCGGCGCGTCTTTAATGTCTGGATCGAACGACCATTGCGCGGGAGGCAAGGCGTTTTGCGCCAACTGCCCGGCACTCTGGTAAACCGCCTTGATGATCGCCGGTTTGTCGATGGCCATATCGAGTGCCTGGCGCACTTTGAGCTGATCCAGCGGCGGATGGGTGGTGTTGTAGGCGAGGAAACCGAGGTTGAAACCGGCCTGCTTCAACACCCGCAAATTCGGGTCTTTTTCCATCACTTCGATGTCGGCCGGGCGCGGGTAGCCGCTGACCTGGCATTCGCCGGTCTTGAGCTTTTGCAGGCGTACAGCGGCGTCCGGGGTGATCGAGAACACCAGGTTGTCGAGCTTCACGTCCTCGGGTTTCCAGTAGTCCTTGTTCGCCGCGTAGCGGATCTGCGCGTCCTTCTGATAGCGCTTGAACACGAACGGGCCGGTGCCGACCGGTTTCTGGTTGAGGTCGGCGGCTTTGCCTTCCTTCAGCAGTTGGGCGGCGTATTCGGCCGATTGCACCGAGGCGAAGCTCATGGCGAGGTTTTGCACGAAGGCGGCGTCGACGTTGTTCAGGTTGAAGCGCACGGTGTTTTCGTCGAGTTTTTCCACGGATTTGATCGTGGTGTTCAGGCCCATGTCGGTGAAGTACGGGGATTCCGCGGGGTAGGCCTTGCGAAAAGCGTTCTCCGGGTCGAGCAGGCGCTGGAAGGTGAAGAGGACGTCGTCGGCGTTGAAGGTTCGGGTCGGGGTGAAGTATTCCGTTGTGTGGAATTTCACGCCTTGGCGCAGGTGGAAGGTGTATTGGAGCCCGTCCGGGCTGACGTCCCAGTGGGTTGCCAGACCGGGTTCGACTTCGGTGCCGCCGCGTTTGAATTGGGTGAGGCGGTTGAAGACGGTTTCGGCGGAGGCGTCGAAGTCGGTGCCGCTGGTGTATTGGCTGGGGTCGAAGCCGGCGGGGCTGGCTTCGGAGCAATACACCAGGGTCGTTGCTGCGTTGGCGATTGGGGTTATGGCGGTCAGGGCCAGGGTGATCAGGAGTGGTTTCAGGGTGGATCTTTGCATGTGTGGCCCGTGGGTCTTTAGGTGGTTATTCCTTGAGGTTAGCGGGGATTTGGGGGTGTTCGGAAATATCGTTTTTTGAGGGGGTGCGTCTATCTCGGTATATCTGGGCTGATTGTGTACATATCCGTTGCTGCGGTAACGGCCACTTGGGGTTCCGCCCTGACGGCGGGTCACTTTTTACAAACGCCTAAAAAGTAACCAAAAACGCTTGCTCCTGCGTTCGGCCCGCTCGCTGAGGCTCGGGGTTCCTTCGCTCCGGGATTCATCCGGGGGGCATCGCCTACGGTTTGCTTCGCTGCACCTCCTCTCGATGTGTTTGGCTTCGCCAAACGGTCGCTGCGCTCCCACCCCCGGATAAATCCCTCCACTCAGCCTTCCGACGTCGCCAAAAGATCAAGAGCTTTACTCGAGCTAACGCTCATCGTGTTGAGTGGTGGGAAGCGGGAAGCGGGAAGCAACTGCGGACTGTTTGATCGTTCCCACGCGCCGCGTGGGAATGCAGCCCGGGACGCTCCGCGTTCCATTTTCGGATGTTTAAAGATGTGTTGGATTCACCGAACCTTCCCACAAGGTTTTCAGGTTGTCCGTCGGAAGCACGGTCTCTAGTCTTTGGTTGTCGCAGAAAACTCTGTGATTGGGTGTGAGAACCCAGGCAAGCGAGTGTTATTCAAACGTCAGTCCGACCATAATTGCCGCCAGCATTCTTGCTGCCTGTAATTGATTTATGGCGGCTGTGTGCGGGGGGGTGTCAGAAATTTTGTGTTCGGGCATAACATGAGTAAGAGGTGCATGTATGCCAACCAAAAAGAAACCCGCGTTGCGAGAGCTGCCAAAAATCCCGAAAGAGCTGCTTGAGCAATTCACAGA
>NZ_BQHI01000045.1 GCF_021603585.1 Pseudomonas sputi
GCTGGAAGGCATAAACAATCGAATAAAGGTCATCAAACGGATGGCGTACGGTTACCGGGATAGCGAATTCTTTTTCATGAAGATCAAGAGCGTGTTTCCCGGCAATCCGTGATGAACCTTTTTTATGCACAAGATAAAGGCTTAGAACTGGTAACTGACCGTGGCGGCGACGTTGCGCTCTTCGCCCATGTAGCAGAAGTCGAGACTGGCGCAGGAGGCTACGTAGGATTCGTTGGTCAGATTGTTCGCATTCAGGCGTATGTCGACACCCTTCAAACCGACCTTGCCGAGGTCATAACCAATCGATGCGTCGAACAATGTGTAGGACGGCACCTTCATCGTGTTCTCTGCATCCGCCCAGCTATAGCCGACATAACGCACACCGCCACCCAATCGCAGGCCATCGAGCGCAGCACTGTTGAACTTGTAGTCCGCCCATAGCGATGCCATGTGCCGCGGCGCCTGGGTTGGCGAGTTGCCCTTGTTCTCGATCACATTGGCCGGTGTGCTCAAGGTGCTGATCATCGACTTCGAGTATTCAATGTCGGTAAAGGTGTAGCTGCCGAGGACTTTCAGGTTATCGGTCAACTGCATGTGCGCTTCCAGTTCCAGACCCTGGGAGCGGACAGCGCCTACAGCGCGATAGAAGTTTTCCTGCGGCAGTTTGGTCGCCAGGTTCTCCTGATCGATGCGGAACAAGGAGGCGGTGAACAGATTGTCGGTGCCCGGCGGCTGATACTTCAGGCCCACTTCCCATTGTGTGCCGTCGGTCGGTGCGAGCGGATTGCCGGCGCTGTCCGCGTAGGAATTCGGGTTGAACGATTCGGAATAGCTGACGTACGGCGCGAGGCCATTCTCGAACAGATACAGTGCGCCGGCGCGACCGGTGAGCTTGGTGCGTCGATCGTTGATCTCGGTCCCGACCGGACGGCCCACTTCGGCGATACGGTTTTCGTCGGAGGTTTCCACCCAGTCCTGACGCAGTCCCAGCGAGAAGCGCCATTTGTCCATCTCGATCAGGTCTTGCAGGTAAACGCCGGTCTGCTCCAGGCGCCGCAGGTAGCTGGTCTCGCCGTACGGCGTAATAGCGGAATTGCCATACACCGGGTTGAACGCGTTGATCGGCGCCAGGCCGCCGCTGGTCCAGTCGACCACGGTTTTACGCCGCTGGTAATCCGCCCCCATCAGCACCGTGTGCTTGGTTGCACCGGTAAAAAATTCGGCCTGGAGCATGTTGTCGACGATGAACGCATGCAGGCGCTCGTCACCGCCGGTGTAGTAGCGATTCAGTTCGTTGCTGGTCGGCGACGTCCAGCCATAGGCGTACACCTGATCCATGTTCACTTTGGAGTCGAGGTAGCGGAAGTTCTGTCGCGCGGTGAAGACGTCGTTGAAGCGGTGTTCGAACTGGTAACCGAACGACTGCTGATCACGGGAGTAACCGTCGATGCCCGGCTCGCCTTCAAAGAAGTGCGGCGAGATGCGATTGCCGTTGCGCTGATGAATCGTGCCGTCGGCCGGCACGCCGCCGTGGTAACCGCCATCGGGATCATGTTGCAGATACGCTTGCAGAGTCAGCGACGTGTCCTCGCTGAAATCGATGCTAACGGTTGGCGCGAGGGCGAAGCGCTTTTCCTTGTTGTGGTCGAATTGCGTGTCGGATTGATCCGTCAAACCGATCAGACGATAGGCGATGCGCTTGTCGTCATCGACCGGTCCGCTGAAGTCAAAACCGACACCGCGCTGGCCCTGAGTGCCGACCGTGGCTTGTACCTGGTGATAGGCTTCGTACAGCGGCTTCTTGCTGGTCAGCGCCACCAGACCGCCCGGCGAGCTGCGGCCGTAGAGCACCGACGACGGGCCCTTCAGAATATCGACACGCTCAAGGAAATAGGGGTCGACCTGCATGGTGCTGTAGGTGCCGCTGTCGCCCATCGACTTGAGGCCGTCCAGGTAAATGTTGTCCACCGAGCCATCGTTGAAGCCGCGCATCGCCACGTAGTCGTAACGGTGTGTGGCGCCGTAAGGGTTGGTCAGAACGCCAGGGGTGTAACGCATGGCTTCGGACACGGTTTGCGAGCCCTGGTCATCCATTTGTTCGCGGGTGACCACGGACACACTTTGCGAGGTTTCCAGCAAAGCGGTGCTGGTCTTGGTGGCAATCTGGCTGTGCGTCGCGTTGTAGCCGTCCATGCTGCCCAATGCGTTGCCGAGGGCGAAGCCTTTGATGTCGGTGGTCGGCAGGGCCAGCGCTTTGGTTTCTGCGACCGAGCGCAACACATAGCTGCTGCCGTCCTGGCTGATCGCCTCCAGGCCCGAGCCGCCGAGCAAATGGCTCAGGGCCTGATCGGCCGAGTACTCGCCCTGCACACCCGGTGACTGCCGGCCCTGGGTTTGCTGCGGTGTCATGGACAACGTGATGCCAGCCTGACGCGCGAACTGGTTGAGCGCATCGCCCAGCGGTCCGGGGGCGATGTTGTAGCGGTGGCTGCTGACCTCGCTGGCATTGGCCGCGAT
Source organism: Pseudomonas sputi (assembly GCF_021603585.1). Lineage (GTDB taxonomy): Bacteria > Pseudomonadota > Gammaproteobacteria > Pseudomonadales > Pseudomonadaceae > Aquipseudomonas > Aquipseudomonas sputi. Next base: position 2,518 of record NZ_BQHI01000045.1, read on the forward strand.
GCTCAGGCTCGGCAGCACGCCAATGCCCAGTGCAGTAGAAAACAGCGCCGCCCGAACGGCGTGACGCAACAGGCCCGATTCGGCAGAGAAATTCAGAGGGTTCTTACAGGTAACGCGCGCAGTCATTGTCGGTTTCCGTAGGCAGTCGCGAAGGCTGAGTTGAAATGCTTACTGACTAAGCCGGACGTGCCGCGAAAACCCGCCAGAATACTTTCAGACCACCGACTCCAGCGTCACCCACCAACGCGTGCGGTAGCGCACTTGCACCGGCAGGGTCTGCGGCAGGATCGCCAGCAGTTTGTCGGTGTCCTCAAGACGGAACACGCCGGAGAGGCGCAAATCCGCAATGTCCGACGCACAGTTCAGAAAACCCTGGCGATACCGGCTGACTTCGCTGAGGAAGTCGCCCAGCCGCATGTTGCGCGTCACGATCAGTCCGTCGACCCAGGCACCGGTGTCCATGTCCAACGGCGGCGCGGGACGTATCTGATGGTGATCGATCAGATAGCTCTGGCCGGCGATGGCCTGCGTCGAGTTGCCAGCGGAATGAATCGCGACCCGGCCACTGGTGACGCTCAGGCGCGTGCAACCCGCTTCCTGGCGCAGAATGAATCGCGCCTTGAATGGTTCGTAACTGCCATGACGACTCTGCACCCGCAGCGGTCGATCAAATGGCGCACCTTCATCGGCCCCGCCACAGGTGACGATGATTTCGCCGTGGGTCAGTTTGATCAGCCGTTGTTGCGCGGTGTAATCGAGGTCCACGCTGCTGGCGGTATTGAGTTCGACCCGCGTGCCGTCCGGCAACTGGAAGCCACGGCGCTCGCCCGTGGCGGTGGCGTAGTCGGCGCTCCACGGTTGCCAGGTGGAGGTGTCGCTGGCCAGCCATCCCGCCGAGCCCATCAGCAGCGCGCTGGACAACAGCTTCAATGCCTGACGTCGCCCCAGCCCCTGCGCACTGTTTTCCAGCGTGTTGAACGCCACCTGCGCACCGGGCACGGCGCGCAGATTGTGGGTCAGTTCGGCTTGCAGAGATTGCACCCGTTGCCAGGCCAGTTCGTGATCATGGTGTTCGGCGCGCCATTGTTCGCACTGGTGATTCAGGCGCGGATTGCCATGGTTATTGCGCAGACGCAGGAGCCAGTGAATGGCCTGTCGTACGACCTGCTGCGGTGGCTCGGCGCGACGCCCGAGTGAGAGGTTATCCACCGGCATCAGCTTTCGTACCGCAATACATAGCAGTGAAACAGGGCGTCGGCGACGTAGCGTTCTACCGAGCGCAGGGACAGCCCCATCTGCTCGGCGATCTGCTTGTGCGTCAAACCTTCGCACTGAGCCAGCAGAAATGCCTGACGCACTTTCGGCTTCAAGCCTTCGAGCATGCGCGCAATGCCCTCAAGCAGTTCGATCACCAAGGCGCGGGATTCGGCACTCGGGGTTTCGGCTTCAGGCAAATGGGCGATGGTTTCCAGATACGCGCGTTCGATTTCCTCGCGGCGCCAATGATCGATCACCAGTCCTCGGGCAATCGTGCGCAGGAACGCGCGGGGTGCCTTGAGTTCCAGGCGCTCGGTGCGTTGCAGCAGGCGCACGAAGGTGTCCTGGGCCAGATCCGCCGCGTCGGCGGCATTGCCCAGCCGCGCGCGCAACCAGCCGTTGAGCCAGCCGTGATGACTACTGTAAAGCGCCTGTACTGCAAACTCAGGTGAGGACATGAACGCGACAGCCCGAACGTCACAAATGATAATTAGTCGCATTGTCATCAAGGGTTACAGAATTTGCAACCGGCGCTGCAAAACGGTCATCAAAAAATCACAAGCGAACGCTCTGGCACGCCGTTCGGCGGGAATCTGGTGCAAATGCCGTCCATTTCCCACAACGCCCTAAGTTTTCTCCGATACGTGCCGACAGACTGGTGAGACATGCGTGCACCAAAGTAGAGCAGCCGTCAGAACGCTGCCTGCGCTGTACATGGAATGTTGCATCCGGAACGCATCCCCACTTTTCGCATAAGAAGTCCCCTGAAATGAATCTCAAGTTCAGCCATAAAATCCTGCTGGCCGCCTCGGGCGTCGTGGTCCTGGCGTTCGCGCTGTTCACGTTGTACAACGACTATCTGCAGCGAAACACCATTCGCCAGAACCTCCAGTCCTCGGTCCAGCAGGCCGGTGACCTGACCGCCAGCAGTGTGCAGAACTGGATGAGCGGGCGGATTCTGGTACTGGAAAACCTCGCGCAGAACGTTGCTCATCAAGGCAAGAATGCAGACTTCCCGGGCCTGGTCGATCAACCGGCCTTCACCTCGAACTTCCAGTTCACCTACGTCGGCCAGGCCAACGGTGTGTTCACCCAGCGCCCTGACGCGAAGATGCCGGACGGCTACGACCCGCGTCAGCGTCCCTGGTACAAACAGGCCGTGGCCGCTGACCAGACCATGCTGACCCCGCCGTACATGGCTGCCGTTGGCGGTCTGGTGGTGACCATCGCCATGCCGGTGAAAAAGAACGGCGAGCTGCTCGGCGTAGTGGGCGGTGACCTGAGCCTGGAAACCCTGGTGAAGATCATCAACTCGGTGGACTTCGGTGGCCTGGGCCACGCGTTCCTGGTCAGCGGTGACGGTCAGGTGATCGTCAGCCCGGACAAAGACCAGGTGATGAAGAACCTCAAGGACATCTACCCGAACGCTGGAGTGCGCATCGAGAAGGGCAACCAGAACGTGGTGCTCAACGGCCAGGAACGCATCCTGTCGTTCACTCCGGTCAGCGGTCTGCCGAATGCCGAGTGGTACATCGGTCTGTCGATCGACCGCGACAAGGCCTACGCCGCGCTCAGCCAGTTCCGTACTTCGGCAGTGATCGCAATGTTCGTCGCAGTGGGTGCGATTGCGGTCTTCCTGAGCCTGTTGATCACCGTGCTGATGCGTCCGCTGATCACCATGGGCCGTGCGATGCAGGACATCGCCCAGGGTGAAGGCGACCTGACTCGCCGCCTGGTGGTGGAAAGCAAGGACGAGTTCGGCGAACTGGGCAGTTCGTTCAACCAGTTCGTTGAGCGGATTCACGCCTCGATTTCCGAAGTATCTTCGGCGACTCGCCACGTGCACGACCTGTCGCAACGGGTGATGGCATCGTCCAACGCCTCGATCATCGGTTCCGATGAGCAAAGCGCGCGCACCAACAGCGTGGCGGCGGCGATCAATCAGCTGGGTGCCGCCACCCAGGAAATTGCCCGTAATGCCGCCGATGCTTCGCAACACGCCAGCGGCGCGAGCGAGCAGGCCGATGACGGTCGTCAGGTGGTCGAGCAGACGATTCAAGCCATGACCGAGCTGTCGCAGAAGATCAGCCTGTCGTGCACCCAGATCGAAACCCTGAATGCCAGCACCGACAACATCGGTCATATCCTCGATGTGATCAAAGGCATCTCCCAGCAGACCAACCTGCTGGCGCTCAACGCGGCCATCGAAGCGGCCCGTGCCGGTGAAGCCGGACGCGGTTTTGCAGTGGTGGCGGACGAGGTGCGCAACCTCGCTCACCGCACCCAGGAATCGGCGGAAGAAATCCACAAAATGATCACCTCGCTGCAGGTCGGTTCCCGTGAAGCGGTGACCACCATGAACGCCAGTCAGGCGTCCAGCGAAGAGAGCGTTGAAGTGGCGAACCAGGCCGGTCTGCGTCTGGTCAGCGTGACCCAGCGCATCGGCGAAATCGATGGCATGAATCAGTCGGTGGCCGCCGCGACCGAAGAGCAGACCGCCGTGGTGGAAACCCTCAACGTCGACGTCAACCAGATCAACCTGCTGAACCAGCAGAGCGTGGCCAACCTCAATGAAACGTTGAAGGATTGCGATGCGTTGTCGCAGCAGGCCAACCGTTTGAAACAACTGGTCGACAGCTTCAAGATCTGATCGCTTGCGGTCAAAAAACAGCCCGCTGCGGAGTGATCCGCAGCGGGCTTTTTCATGCCTTACACAAACAGCTTCAGCACATTGCCCATCGCATCATCGGCAAAGCCCTGCACGAAGTCCTTGAACCCCGGCAGCGCCTCGGGCCCACCGCTGGCCGGCTCGGCAATGATCGTCCAGGTCGCCCGCGACTTGCCCGCGCCCAACGATTCCACATTCATCGCCGCCCACAGATTGGCCACGCCCAGCGTGTTGTAGATCGTGGTCCAGGTCATGCTCAGCGCCTGGTCGTCCCGGGAATTGAGTTGCTCGACCACGACGTTGCCATCCTTGAAGAACTTCTTGCGCAGCGAAGACACGCCTTCGCCGGTCATTTCGATGTGCGACAGGGCCGGAATGAAACGGTCGAAGCCGTCGAATTTGCCCACCACTGCCCACACCTGTTTGGCGTCCACCGGCACTTCCACCGAAGACACGACGTGACAGCCGTGAGGGTTTTTGATCAGGGTGTCGGGTTGCAGATTGCTCATGGTGTTGCTCCTTGGTGGTTGACTCAGATGAAGTTGATTTCTTTCAGGTAGTCGCAGCCTCGACGCAGCAGCGCCGGGGATTTTTCCGGGTAGTGCGCGCCCATCTGCTGCACGCCGGCCTGGGCGTTGGCATGGCCGATCAGGGAGATGTCGCCGATGTCTTCCTCGAAGCCGTTGAGGTAGAAACCGAGCACGCCGAACAGCGCGTTATCCGCATCGACCCGGCCCAGTTGCTGCTGCCAGTCGGCGACGCTGACCAGCGCAAACTCGCTGCCGGTTTCGCGGAACGACGCGACGTAGGCATCCCAGCTCAGAGGCTCCGGGTTGTGCAGGTTGAACACCGCTCGTTCGGGCGAATAACGGCTGGCGTGGAAGGCGATGAAGCGGGCGAGGAAGTCCACCGGCATCAGGTCGAAATTCAGCGCGAAGGCCGGCACCTGACCGAGCTGGATCGAGCCCTTGAGCATCAGCATCAAACGGTTCTTGTGTGGCTGGCAGACGCCGCTGAGGCTGTTGAAACTGATGTTGCCGGGCCGATACAGATTGACCCGTACCCCACGCTCCCGGGCCCGTTCGAGGATGCGTTCGCCGACCCATTTCGACAGGTTGTAGCCGTTGCGGATGTAGATCGGCGGCGTCGGTGCGGCGGGCAATTCCAGCACCCGGCCCGCGTCGTCGACGGTGCTGGAGGCCGACAGCGTCGAGACGAAGTTGAACACCTTCTTGCTGCGCCCTTCGCACAGCCGCAGCAGGTCGAAAATCGGCTCGACGTTGTCCGCCGCCAGCGACTCGTAATCGAGCACGTGATTGACGTTGGCGGCGTTGTGCACCAACGCGCCGAATTCGCGATCCAGTCGCTCGAAATCCTCATCGGCCAGGCCCAGTTGCGGCCGGGTGATGTCCGCCGAATAGACCCGCACCCGACTCAGGTCCAGATGCTCCAGCCGGTTCTCTCGCAGCGCTTGGGCAAAGCGTTGCGCTGCGGTTTGCCCGCCGCCTTCGCGCACCAGGCACGCCACCTCGCTGGCGCCCCACCCCAGCAGCGCCTCGACGATGTGCACACCGACAAAACTGTTGGCGCCGGTGACGATCACCTTGTGCACATCGCCCATGCGGCTGATCGGCAGCGGCTCGATATCCAGCGGTCGCTGCGCGTCGGTCATCGCCTGGGCGCTGAGCACTGCGCTGTCATCGGTGCCGCGCACCAGCGTGGCGAGCTTGGCGATGGTCGGCAGTTCGATGAAGCGGTTGATCGAAATGCTGCGACCGAATTCCTCCCGCAGACGCAGGAGCATGCGTGACAGCAGAATCGAGTGACCGCCGAGATTGAAGAAGCTGTCGTCGGTGGAAATATCGCTGGTCGGCAGCTCCAGCAACTCGCCCCAGATCTCCAGCAGCAGTGCTTCGTCAGCGTTGGCGGGCAGGCATTTGGGGCCGCTGTCCTGCACGCTGACCGGCAATTCCAGCAAGGCTTTTCGGTCGACTTTGCCGTTGGCGGCGAATGGCATGTTCGGCAGTTCTGTCCATGCCACCGGTTGCATGTAGTCGGGCAAAAACTGCTGCGCGTGAGCTTTCAAAGACTCGCGAGCAGCATCCGATTGCGGCTGGGCGAGGAACGCCAGAATCCGCCGCTGACTGTCGATCACTACGGCGATCTGCCGATACAGCTGACTCTCGCGCAGGCAGCGCTCGATTTCCTCCGGCTCGACCCGGAAACCGCGAATCTTCACCTGATTGTCGCGGCGGCCACACAGCTCGATGCCTTCCTCGCCCCACTTGGCCATGTCGCCGCTGCGGTAGGCGCGCAGATGCTGGCCGTCCGGCAACGCCAGATCCAGATAGCGCTCGGCGGTCTGCTGTGGATTGTTCAAGTAACCCAGGCACACACCGGGGCCGACGATGAACAGTTCGCCCACCGTTTGCTCCGGCACCGGTTGCAGATCGTCATCGAGGATCAGCACCTGACTGTTGGCAATCGGCCCGCCGAGGGAGCGATTGCTGTCGCCTGGTCGCAGTTGCCGCGCGGTAATCAGCACCGTGGCTTCGGTGGGGCCGTAGAGGTTGTGCAGCTTGCCCTGGCGGGTCAGTTGCTCGATCACGAACGGCTCGCACACATCGCCGCCGGTCATGATCTGCCCGACGCTCTGCAGTTGCTCCAGCGGCAGGATGCTCAACAACGCCGGCGGCAGGAACGCGTGGGTCAGTTGCCGGCGGCGGATCAGCGCCACCAGCTGCAGCGGATCGCGCCGCTGGTTGTCGTCGGGCACCACCAGTTCCGCGCCTTCGAGCAAGGTCGGGAAGATGTCGATCAGCGACGAGTCAAAACTCAGCGACGAGAATTGCAGTACCCGGCTCTCGGCCCGCAACTGCGCGTAATCGGCGTACCACGCGGTGAAGTGCGCGAGGTTCGCCTGACTGAGCAGCACACCCTTCGGATGCCCGGTGGTGCCTGAGGTGTAGAGCGCCATGCACGGCGCATCGAGCTCGAGCGGGTGACGCAGCAACGGTTGCGACAGATCGACGTCCGTGCGGTTGATGCGGCAGACGTCCAGACCCGGCATCGAACCGCTCAGTGGATGTTCGCCGTCGTGCAGCAACACCATCGCTCCGGCGTTTTCCAGGATGTACTGCTGGCGCTGAAACGGATGGCTCGGTTCCAGCGGCAGATACACCGCGCCGCTGCCGAGAATTGCCAGGATCGAAGCAAACAGCGCATCGCATTTCGGCAGGCAAACCCCGACCACCCAGGGTTGCGGTTGTGTCTCCAGCATGGCCAGCAACCGTTGCTGGATCGCCCGGCTGTGATCATGCAACTGGCGGTAGCTGATCGACTGCTCGGCGAGGTGCAGCGCCGGGCGTTCCGCGTGCTCGATCAGACTCTGTTGCAGCCGCTCGATCACCGGGATCTGCGCCTGTTGCAGCAAGGCCGGATCGGCCGTGGCATTCAGGCGATGGACGTAGGCCAGGCTGTCGAGAAACAGCAGGTTTTCCACCTGTTCGAAGTCCGGCGCACGGGCCGCTGTCGCGTGCTGGAAATATTCGGCGTCGCGGGAGAAACGGCTGACCAGCAGCGCCACTTCGTCCACCACCTGCGCCAGTGTTCGCTGGCGCAGGGCCTGACCGTTGCCGGAAGGCTCGTCGGCGATCGGCACGCGACTCAGCAGCGCCGTGTTGCACAGGCACAGCAGATCGAGCACCGGCAGTCCGCCGATGCCCGTTGCACCAATGCCCAGGCGCAAGTTCAACTGCGGTGTGGTGCCGTAATCCTGCGGCGCAAGACGGCCGTCATCGATCACCAGATCCACCGACGGAGCAATCTCCGTCAGCAATGAATGACCGTGTTGTTCGAGCTCCTGCGCCAGGTCGGTCAAGGCCTGGCTGTGGCCCCTCAGCAAAATGTCGAGACGTCTCATGTCAGCCTCCTTGTCAAACCAGGTAGTCGCGCAGGGCGTGCTGCACGCACGGTGTGTCGAGCAGTGAGCTGTTGTGGAAAAACCGCACAATGTTGCCCACCAGCGGGTGGTGGCGATTGATCGGGAAGGCCAGCCCGGCCATCTCGTCTTTCAGTGCGCGGCGGGTTGCCTCGTTGACCGGCAGGGCGTCGATCAGGCGCAGGTCGAAGGACTTCTGGATGTCGTTGGTCAGGTAATGGCCGATGAACACCGGTAGGATCTGCGCAATGCATTCGCGGTCCGCGTCGCTCGCGGTGTGCCAGTAGATGCGCACCATCCGCGCCCAGAAACTCGAGTGCCGGCCCTCGTCGAGCAAGTGGTCGGCCATCAGGCCCTTGATCGATGGCTTGACCGTGTCGTCCCGGGCGAACGCCGCGACATCGCCGGTCACGGTGTTTTCGGCGATGGCCACGCAGATCAGCTCCACGGCGCTGCGCAAGTGTTGCGGGGCCAGTTCGACGGCGGCTGGAATTGCCCGGCTCAGTTCGATTTCATTCGGCAGTTCGATCGGCTCGATGCCGGTCATGGCCACGGTCTGCTGCATGAAGTCCATCGCCACCAGCGCGTGATAATCCTCGTCCACGACGACGGTCATGGCGTCGTAGCGACAGGCGAACGGGAAGGCCACGGCGAAGCGGTTCTTGGCGATGCTGCGGGCGGTCTTGTCGACGATTTCGGTTTCGAAAATCACCACGTCGTTGATGAATTTGTACAGCGTCTGCACCAGGGCGAAATCACGCTGCTCCGGGCATTCGCGCAGGAAGGTTTCGCTGAGCACCAACGGCTGGCGGCTGAGCGGATAGATCAGCCGCGCATCGTCCTCCAGCACGCGGCGCGGCCGGGTGCGGATGGTCGCGCGGCTTTCCCAGGCGTCGGCGAAAGACTGGTAGTCGGCGGCGTTCATCGGGCCACCTCCGCCAACGGTTCGCGCATGCTCAGGCGCAAGCCGTCCCACAGGGAAATACGGCTTTCCACGGCGGCGATGGCGCTGGCATAGACCTCGGCTTCGCGCTGCGGATCGCCGTCCACCAGTCGATCCAACAGTTGCTCTGCCGCCGGGCCGTGGTCTTCGGAGTCGACTTCGATGTGTCGCTCCAGGTAGTAACGGAAGGTCGGCGCCTGTTCGACGCCGATGCCCCAGGCATCGAGCATGCGCTGGAACATGGTCGGGATCACGCTCTCGCGGCCGTGCAGGAATGCGGCAGCCACGCTGTGCCCCGGCGCATGCAGCGCGGTGTGCAACGTGTCACGGACGAACCGCGCAGCGGCCGGATCGACCTCGACGCTTTGCAGGGCGACGTCGTAACTCACGCCCTCCTGCTGCAGCGTCACGAAGCGCTCCACCGCCGTCGTGTCCGCACCGACTTCGCGCATGGCATCGAGGTACAGTTCGAAGTGACTGTAATGCCCGTGTGACAGCCGATCGTCAGATTCTTCCCCGAGCACGATTTCGTTGATCAGTCTTGCTGCGTGCGGGTCGCGCGGTGGCAACCACGGCAGACGGGTGCAAGTCAGTTCCTGCTGCAGGCGCTTGGTCAGCGACATGAAGTCCCAGACGGCAAAAACATGGGACTCCATGAACCGGCGCAATGTCGCCAATGAATCGATTTCGGAGAAGATCGGGTGAACGCTGAGTTGGGCTTTCTTTAGTGTAAGTTGCTCTTTGGTTGGCATGGTTGCGAGACTCTGGCTAATAGGGAATAAGGACTGCTCAGTTAATCGCTAACAACGTTGAACACGTTTCTCCAGGCGAACGACAGCCTCATTCGGTTTCGATGAAAACAGGCAATGTCTGAAGGGCCCGGTACAGCAGCGGATGGACAAACCGCCGATATCCAGGCCGTGGCGCAAGGTTGTGCCGGGTTGGTGATTTCGGATCCAAACTCGGCGAAGAAAAACTAATACATCGCAAAACAACTTAACAAGTTTATTTTTAATTATTTTTAGTTGGCTGTTTTTGAAGTGTGAGTGGGCCTGATAAAACTTATAAGTTAAGTTTTATTTGGGCGTAGTTACTCCTTTCGGCGGTTTATGGCCAAAATTGAACGGCAAGAGTGAATGCCTCACTCGAAGTAACTTTTAAATTAAGTAATTGAATTGATATGAGGGGATGAAGTCGGGCTGTAACGGCGCCGTTTCTTCCTGTTCCCGTGACAAGGCTCCTTCCGTAGGTTCCTGGTGCGGGGACTGCTGCCGGGGCGGCGCGTCCCCGTTCTATATTGGGTTGGCGATTCAAGGGTGCGCGTAAATCGGCGCCGCGGCTATCGTCGAAAATGACTTCCTTGCGGTGCAAATTCCGGGCTGTTCAAAGCAGAAGGGAGGTTAGAGCGCAGGCGTCGATGTGCCACGGCAAATGACCGTGACCGGTGGGGGGGATTTGTAAGCGGGTTATTCGCCGGGTGAGTGGAGGCTCACCCGGGAGGGAGGAGTCAGTGCGCCACTTTGCGGCTTTGGCCGGCGGAGCTGGCCAGGTAACGGGTGATGACCTCGACACCGCGGTTGAGGTGCTGCTCCAGCAGTGTCACGGCATGCGCGGTGTCACGCGCCTTCACGGCCTGCAACAACGCACGGTGGTCGTCCTGGGAGAGCTTGCCCAGGCCCATCGCTTCGAGATTGAAGCGCAGAAAGCGTTCTTCTTCATTCAAGCCGTCCTCCACCAGTCGCAACAGCCGGCCATTGGGCGCCTTGCAGTAGAGCGCCATGTGAAACAGACGGTTGAGCCGACCGATTTCGGTGTAGTCGTGTTCGATTTCCAGCTCTTCGATGTAGCTGGCCGCGCGTTCGTGATCGGCAGGGGTCAGCAGCGGGATCGACTGGCGCAGCGCTTCGGATTCCAGCAGGATGCGCAGCTCGTAGGTTTCCGTTGCATCGCCCTGGATCAGCGGCGCCACCACGGCGCCCTTGTGGGCAATGACATTCAGCAGGCCCTGGGCCTCGAGTTGGCGCAAGGCTTCGCGCACCGGCATGCGGCTGACACCGAACAGGTCGGCCAGATCCTGCTGCCGCACGGCGGTGCCGCAGGGCAGGCGGCCGTCGAGAATCGCGGCGCGCAAGGTTTCCTCGATGACCGAGCGCGCCAGGTGGGCGGGAATCGGGCCGTCGACTTTGATGCTGTGGAGTGGCTTGGGCTTCTGGGTCACAACTGCACACCCTATGACTGCGGTATTTGGATCCAAAGGACACTAGTGATTGCTCTACAGGTTGTCAAACCGTGTAGAAGAACCCTGTCACATCTGAAGTTTAGCGCGCCAGCGATGATCTCAGGGTGCCATTGTTTTTTGCTGGGCTAACCTTCACCATCAAGCGCTTTCCTCTCTACCCTGGATGCCTTGCATTGGCGGTACGTTTCGCGATCCCACGGATTGCGCGCTGGCTTGTCGGCGCGCTGCTGCTGGCCGGCATCATGCTGGGCGGCCTGCATGCCGATTGGGATTTTTCCGCGATCAGCCGCAAGGCCACGGCGTTGTACGGCCCGCTGGGCGCCGGGCAACAGCGGATCGATGCCTGGCAGAATCTGCTGGCCACGCAGAAGCAGGTCAGCGAGATGGAAAAGCTCAAAGTGGTGAACCTGTTTTTCAACAAACAGATGCGCTACGTCGAAGACATCGATCTGTGGCACGAGGTCGACTATTGGGAAACCCCGATCGAAGCCTTGTGGAAAGGCGCCGGCGACTGCGAAGACTACGCGATCGCCAAGTATTTCAGCCTGCGCCACCTCGGTGTGGCCAGTGACAAGTTGCGCATCACCTATGTCAAGGCCCTGCGCCAGAATCGCGCGCACATGGTCCTGACTTACTATTCCAGCCCTGACGCCATGCCGCTGGTGCTCGACAGCCTGATCGACCCGATCAAGCCGGCCGCCGAGCGAACCGATTTGCTGCCGGTCTACTCTTTCAATGCCGAAGGGTTGTACCTGCCGGGCGCCAAGGGCAACAAGAAGGTCGGTGACACCAAACGCCTGTCACGCTGGCAGGATGTGTTGAAGAAAATGCAGGCCGAAGGATTCCCGGTCGAGACGACTAACTAGGAGCACGCGCTCAGATGTCTTTGTTCAAACAGCTGTTGATCGCTATCTGTCTGTTCCTGGTGGTCGCCTTCACCGGCAGCTTCATGGTCAGTCTGGAGAGCTCGCGCACCCAGTACGTCAACCAGTTGCGCTCCCACGCCCAGGATGCGGCCACGGCGCTGGCGCTGTCGTTGACGCCGAACATCGATGATCCGGCAATGGTCGAGCTGCTGGTCAGCTCGATCTTCGACAGCGGTTATTACTCGAGCATCCGCGTGGTCGATTTGAAGACTGACCAGACCATTGTCGAGCGCAACGGCATTCCAGCGGTCACCAACGTGCCGGACTGGTTCGTCAGACTGATCGGCCTGGAACCGGCCGGTGGCGATGCGCTGGTCAGCCGTGGCTGGGAGCAGGCCGCGCGGGTCGAGGTGGTCAGCCACCCGATGTTCGCCCTGGCCAAGCTCTGGCAGAGCGCATTGGGCAGCCTGGGCTGGCTGCTGATCTGCGGTGCGGTGAGCGCAGTGCTGGGCGCGCTGTTGCTGCGTCGGCAATTGAAGCCGCTGGATTACATGGTCAAGCAATCCCACGCCATCGCCCGCCGCGAATTCCTCAGCCTGCCGGACCTGCCGCGCACGCCTGAACTGCGCCGCGTGGTGCTGGCGATGAACCAGATGGTCGAGAAGCTCAAGGCGCTGTTCCAGGAGCAGGCCGAGCGCAGTGAAAAACTGCGCACCGAGTCTTATCAGGACAACCTTACGGGGCTGGCCAACCGGCGTTATTTCGAGATGCAGCTGAATGCGCGGGTGAGCAACCCGGAGCAGGCCAGCAGTGGTTACCTGCTGCTGCTGCGGGTCAAGGATCTGGCCGGACTGAACCAGCGTCTTGGCGGTCAACGCACCGATGAGTTGTTGAAAGCGGTCGGCGAGCAACTGTCCCGCGAGTGCGCCCGATACCCGGAAACCCAGAACCTCGTGACCCGCATTCGCGGCGGTGAATTCGCCGTGCTGGCGCCGGGGCTGACCCGTGAAGAAGCGCTGCAACTGGCACAGAGTCTCGACAGTGCGTTGAGCAGCCTGCATGCGACAGGCGCTACAGACGTGGCAGCCGTGGCTTCTATCGGTCTGGCGCCGTTCGCTCACGGCGACTCACCGCAAGCGGTTCTCAGCCTCGGCGATCAGGCGCTGGCCCAGGCCGAAGGGCAGGGCGAGCAGAACTGGGCGTGCCTCGATCAGAGCCTGGTGGCGGACGTCGGTGATGATCACCACGCCTGGCACCGCTTGCTCGATCAGGCCTTGAACCAGCGGCGTTTCGAGCTGTTTTTCCAGCCAGTGGTGGCGGCGCAGGACACGCAACTGGTGCTGCATTACAAAGTGCTGTCGCGTTTGCTCGACGAGCAGGGCCAGACCATTCCCGCCGGACGCTTCCTGCCGTGGCTGGAGCGCTTCGGCTGGACCGCGCGGCTGGACCGGTTGATGCTTGAGCAGGTGCTGGAACAAATGGCCGGCCATGAACAATCCCTGGCGCTGAACCTGTCCTCGGCGACCCTGGCCGATCCGCAGGCGTTGAACAAAGTGTTCGAGATTCTGCGGGCGCATTCCAACCTCGGTGCGCGCCTGACCCTGGAAATCGGCGAGGAACAATTGCCGGAACAAGCGGTGCTGGAGCAGTTGACCCGGCGTTTGCGCGAACTCGGTTTCTCCCTCAGCCTGCAGCGCTTCGGCGGGCGGTTCAGCATGATCGGCAACCTGGCCCGGCTGGGGCTGGCGTACCTGAAGATCGACGGCAGCTACATCCGGGCGATCGATCAGGAAAGCGACAAGCGTCTGTTCATCGAAGCGATCCAGCGTGCGGCGCACAGCATTGATCTGCCGCTGATTGCCGAGCGGGTCGAGACACAAGGGGAATTGTCGGTGATTCGCGAGATGGGGTTGTATGGGGTTCAGGGGCAGCTGTTCGGTGAGCCCAAGCCCTGGAAATAATGCAGCGCCAAACTGATCGTTCCCACGCTCCGCGTGGGAACGATCGACTGTAGGCAGATCAGATCAACCCGCCCTCATCCTCATCAATCAACTGGCTCAACCCGCCCAGCGCTTCCCGCGCCTGGGTCCGGTCCATCAGCTTGGCCTGGGCCGCCGGTGGCAGGTCGGTGACGCGGATCACGCCTTTCTGGGTCAGGACCTGAATCAGGTCGTCGAGTACCCGGATCATTTCCAGGTCGCTCTGCTTGAGCTGTTTGAGGCTGTTCTCCACGGCCTCGTTGGCGTACCAGGCCTGGATTTCGTGGTGGTCGGCCGGCAGCGTTTCCGTGGCCTCGGCGTAGGCCGCAGCTTCCACGCGAATCAACTGACCCTGCGCATCGCGTTGCACGTAAAACATTGAGCATCCCTCGGAAATGGACCAGCGTCATGCTGTCAGCAGCATAGCCAACTGCGCGCGAGTATGCGGTGCGCCGACGAAATCGTCACCGGTTCAAGCGCCGAAAACGCGACGGCCGCCCAATGTGGGGCGGCCATTGTTCACGCATCAGCTGTTGTTGTGGTCGACCTTGATGGTCGGATCACTGCCGGCAATCAGGTTGTGAATGTTGGCCGTGGACCAGTTGTTGCCTTCCAGTTTGATCGTCACGTCCGGTGTGGCGGCTGCGGCATCGCCCGAGTTGAACTTGCCGCCGGAGCTGACTTGCAGCGACGACACGCCGTCGACCGTGGTGATCTTCAGGAAGTTGTCGATGGTGCTGCCGGTCTCGCCCTGCAACAGGTCACGCAGGTCGATACGGTCGCCTTCGCTGGCCTTGAAGTCCTTGATCACGTCGTTGCCGGTGTCGCCCGCCTTCCAGACGAAGGTGTCCGCACCGGAACCACCGATCAGGATGTCGTTGCCCTGACCACCGATCAGTGTGTCGTTACCGGTGCCGCCGAGCAGGATGTCATTGCCCTTGCCGCCGTCGAGCAGGTCGTTGCCGCCCGAGCCGAACAGGATGTCATTGCCCGCGCCGCCCAGCAGTGTGTCGTTGCCGTCGTGGGCACCGGACACATCGAACGCCTGGTAGTGCTCGGTGATGTACTGGTGCACGTTGCTGGTGGTGACTTTGCTGACGTCGACCCCGGTTTCCTTGGCCACGAACGCCTGCATCGCCTGATAACCCTCGCCGGCAATGCCGTTGAAGCTCACCAGGTCGCCGAACAGGATGTCGTTGCCGTCGCCGCCGCTGACCGTGTCGTTGCCCGGCATCGTCGCTTCGGTGTGACCGATGATCGAGTTGGCCAGGTCCTTCGGATCGATGTTGGTCTGTGGCGTCTTGTCCGAATCGTACGGTTTCAGGTCGTTGAGGCTGACACCGTTGTTGAGGCCGATCGCTTCGACGTTCGACAGACCGCTCAGCAGCGCGAAGCCGGCGGCGGAGTTGTCGGTGGTGCTCGACGAGGTGCTGCTGCCGCTACCGGCCAGGCTCGAGATCTCGTAGGTGCCATCACCCTGGGCGTGGATGGTGCCCAGGCTGTTCCAGTTCCAGTAGCCGTTCTTGTACGTCTGCAACACGACCTCGCCGGAGGTGTTGATGCTCAGGTAGTGGGTGCTGTCGATGTAGGTGGCGAAGCTGTTGCCCAGCTTGTAGTTGCTGGTTTTCACCACATCATCGAGCTTCACGTTGCCGTACAGCGTCGGGTTGGTCTGCTCGTTGCTTTGGTAGTAGGTCGGCTGGCCGTCGGTGATGAAGTACGTGAGGTTCTTCGCCCCGGTGTTGGCCAGCGCTTCGGCGCTCTGGAAGAAGTTCGCCGTGGCCTTGAACACGTCCTCGTAGTTGGTGCCGCCGCCGGACGACATCGAGTCCAGCACGGCCTTGAGCAAGGTCAGTGCGTTCGGGTCGTTGAGGTTCACCGACACCGACTTGTTGACCTGGGTGTCGAAGTCCACCAGGAAGATGTTTACCGTTCCCGAGTTGCTGCCGCCCAGGCTCTGCTTGAGGGTGTTGAACACCGATGTCAGCGAGTCCTTGGCCGCATTGATCGACGAGGCGCTCATACTGCCCGAGCTGTCGACCATGAACGCGATGTTGTAGTTGGTGCCCGGCACCACGGTCAGGCCGCCGATGTCGGCAACCATGATGTCGTTGCCGTCGGTGCCGACGAAGTTGTCGTCACCCGAAGTGGCGACCGCCGCGTTATACACCGCCGGGACCACGGTGACCGGGATGGTCGCGGTGGTGCTGGCCGAACCGCCGACCTGTTCGGTGGAGGTCGAGGTCACGGTCAGGTTGAACTGGCCGTTGTAGTAGGTCGGCGGGGTCACGGTCAGGGTGCCGAGGTTCCAGCCGGTGACGTTGGCGTCGCCGCTGGTGGCGGTCACGGTGAAGCTGTGGCCTGCGCCGTCGCTGAGCACCGAACCGACCGGTGCGCCGCTGATCTTGATGCTCAGGGTTTCCGAACCGTCGGTATCGGTCAGCGCGGTGCTGATCGACGACAGTTTCACGGTGGTGCCTTCGGCGCCGGTGTTGAGTTTGTAGCCGTCGTAATAGCCTTCGCCGTTGCTGCCGTGCAGATCGGAGACTGTCACGCCGGCATTCACCAGATCCTGCACGCCGGTGTAGATCGGCACACCGGCACTGCTCAGGTCGATCGGCGTGCTGCCGTTGACCGACAGGTTGACGTCGTAGCTGCCCGGGCCGCTCTGGTTGTGGTGGTAGATGTCCAGGGTGTAGTAGCCGCTGGTGGTCGGAGTGAACGAACCGTTGAGGTTGCCGCCCGCGCCCCACGTCGTGGACGCCACGCTCTTGCCGCCGATGGTCACCAGCAGGCTGTCGTCTCCGGTGCCGCTGAAAGTGTAGGTCTTGCCGGCTTCCAGATAGATCAGGCCCGAAGTCTTCGACGCAGTACCGGCGGTCACACTGCCGTCGGACTGCACGTTGTTCACGGTACCGCTGGTGTTCGGCTTGCCGGCACCGTCGATCACGTTTTTCAGGGTGGTCGAGTTGGCGCCGCTGCCGTCGGTGCCCAGGCCCGACAGACCGGTCCAGACTTCCTTGATCAGCCCGGTGGACTTCACGCTGTTGTCGGCCACCGACAGGGTCGGTGCATCCGCCACCGGGGTGATGTCGATCTTCACGGTGCCGGTGTTGCCCAGCAACTGGCCGTCGGTTGGCTGGAATTTGATCTGCGCGTAGTCGGCCTGGTTGTTGCCAACGCCAGTGCCACCGTACCCGTTCACACCCGACTCGTTGGCATCCGGCAGGAAGCGCAGCTTGCCGGCGTCGATGTCAGCCTTGCTGAAGGTCTGGTTGTTAGCGACGTCTTTCCAGGTCGAACCGTCCAAGTACTGCAGTTTGCCTTCGCCCGGCAGCTGGGTGATTTTCACGCCCAGGCTGCTGGCCGGGCTGTCGACATCGCTGACGCCGAAGGTCGACCAGCCGAGGATCAGCGGGGTGTCTTCGGTGCCGGTGACGTTGACCGGTGCAGCGACCGGCGCGTCGTTGACCGCCACCACGTTGACCGTGGTGGTCGCGGTGTTGGAGTAGTTGCCGCCATCGGTCACGGTCACGGTGATGATCCGTGGCACGGTGCTCGGGTCTTCACTGCTGTTGGTGAAGCTGATGTTCTTGATCGCCTGCATGTAGTCGGCCAGCGTCGCGTTGCCCGACAGGGTCAGGGTGACGGTGCCGTTGGTGCTGTTGGCATTGATGGTGATGCCGTTGACGCTGTTGCCCAGGTTCAGCGCATCGCCTTCCTGACGGTTGGTCAGCACGACGGTGGCGCCGGTCAGCATGGTGCTGTCCGGGTCGGTGATCTTGATATCGGTGTCGGCAATCGACACACCTGCGCCCGGGGTGTTCTCGGTGAAGGTCACCTTGTAGTCGGCACCCGTTGCGCCGCTGGAGTTGTTGGCGTCGAGGTCGATGACCGGCGGTGCATCGTTGTCGATGATCGAGGTGCTGACGCTGCCATTGGTGCTGCTGACCGCCAGGTTTTCGAAGTTGCCACCGGTCGCCGAATCGATCTTGACTACGAAGTTTTCGGTGCCTTCGGTGATCTTGTCGTCGATGGTCGCAACGTTGAACTGCGCGCTGCTGGCACCGGCCGGGATCTTCACGGTGTACACGCCGGTGAAGTCCGAACCGTCGGCGGCGGTGCCGCTATAGACGATTTTCAGGGTGACTTCGGTCTGCGCCGGGTTGGTCAGGCTGACGGTGTAGGTTGCGGTCTGGCCTTCGGTCACCGAGGTGCTGCCGGTGATGCTGACGGTGGTGGTGTCGACGGTATCGGTGACGCTGGTTACCGCTGGTGTGTTGCTGGTCACCAGGTTCTCGAAATTGCCGCCCGTGGCGTTGGTAATCGTGGCCTGTACGTTGCCGGCGTCTTTGTAGACGTCATCGGCTGGCGCAGGAACGGTTACGGTGCCGGTGGTCTTGCCGGCTTCGATGGTGATCACCGAACCGTTGCTCAGGGTCACGGTCACTGGCGAGCCAGCGGCGTTGGTCAGGGTCGCGGTGTAGGTGATCGAACCGCCCTCGGCCACGGTGCCGGTCGCGCTGAGGGACAGGTTGGTGGTGTCGACGGTGTCGGTGACGGTAGTCGAAACCGGGGTTTTATCAGCAACCAGATTTTCGTAGTTACCGCCGCTCACGCCGGTGATCGCGTTGGTCAGCGGTGTGTGACCGGTCAACGCGTCGTTTGGCGCGGTGGTGGTCACGGTGCCGGTGGTTTTACCCACTTCGATGGTGATGCTCTGGCCATTCGACAGGTTCACGGTCACTGGCGAGCCAGTCACCGGCGCGCCCACAGTCGCGGTGTAAGTGACGGTGCCACCTTCAGCGGCTGTTTCGGAAGCGGTCAGCTTCACGGTGGTGGTGTCGATGGTGTCGGTGACGCTGGTCACCGCTGGCGTGGTGCTGGTGACCAGATTCTCGAAGTTGCCACCGCTGGCGTTGGTAATCGTGGCCTGCACGTTGCCGGCGTCTTTGTAGACGTCATCGGCTGGCGCCGGAACGGTCACGGTGCCGGTGGTTTTTCCTGCCTCGATGGTGATCACCGAACCGTTGGACAAGGTCACGGTTACTGGCGAGCCAGCGGCGTTGGTCAGTGTCGCGGTGTAGATGATCGAACCGCCCTCGGCAACCGAATTGGTGGCGCTGAGGGTCAGGTTGGTGGTGTCGACGGTGTCGGTGACGGTAGTCGAAACCGGGGTTTTATCAGCAACCAGATTTTCGTAGTTACCGCCGCTCACACCGGTGATTGCGTTGGTCAGTGGCGCATGACCGGTCAACACGTCGTTCGGCGCGGTGGTGGTGACGGTGCCGCTGGTTTTGCCGACTTCGATGGTGATCGATTGACCGTTGGACAGGGTCACGGTCACTGGCGAGCCAGTTACAGGCGCGCCGACGGTGGCGGTGTAAACAACGTTGCCACCTTCGGCCGCTGTCGCGGACGCGGTCAGCTTCACGGTAGTGGTGTCGATGGTGTCGGTGACGCTGGTCACCGCTGGCGTGGTGCTGGTGACCAGATTCTCGAAGTTGCCACCGCTGGCGTTGGTAATCGTGGCCTGCACGTTGCCGGCGTCTTTGTAGACGTCATCGGCTGGCGCAGGAACGGTTACGGTGCCGGTGGTTTTTCCTGCCTCGATGGTTATCACAGCGCCGTTCGACAAGGTCACGGTGACTGGCGAGCCAGCAGCGTTGGTCAGTGTCGCGGTGTAGGTGATCGAACCGCCCTCGGCCACGGTGCCGGTCGCGCTGAGGGACAGGTTGGTGGTGTCGATGGTGTCGGTGACGCTGGTCACCGCTGGCGTGGTGCTGGTCACCAGGTTTTCGAAGTTACCGCCGGTGGCGTTAGTGATCGTGGCCTGAACATTGCCGGCGTCTTTGTAGACGTCATCGGCTGGCGCAGGAACGGTCACGGTGCCGGTGGTTTTTCCGGCTTCGATGGTGATCACCGAACCGTTGCTCAGGGTCACGGTCACTGGCGAGCCAGCGGCGTTGGTCAGGGTCGCGGTGTAAGTGATCGAACCGCCTTCGGCCACGGTGCCGGTCGCGCTGAGGGACAGGTTGGTGGTGTCGACGGTGTCGGTGACGGTAGTCGAAACCGGGGTTTTATCAGCAACCAGATTTTCGTAGTTACCGCCGCTCACACCAGTGATTGCGTTGGTCAGTGGCGCATGACCGGTCAACACGTCGTTCGGCGCGGTGGTGGTGACGGTGCCGCTGGTTTTGCCCACTTCGATGGTGATCGACTGACCGTTGGCCAGGGTCACGGTTACCGGCGAGCCCGTCACCGGCACACCCACGGTGGCGGTGTAGGTGACGTTGCCACCTTCGGCTGCCGTCGTGGTCGCGGTCAGCTTCACGGTGGTGGTGTCGATGGTGTCGGTGACGCTGGTCACCGCTGGCGTGGTGCTGGTCACCAGGTTTTCGAAGTTACCGCCGGTGGCGTTAGTGATCGTGGCCTGCACGTTGCCGGCGTCTTTGTAGACGTCATCGGCTGGCGCAGGAACGGTCACGGTGCCGGTGGTTTTTCCGGCTTCGATGGTGATCACCGAACCGTTGCTCAGGGTCACGGTCACTGGCGAGCCAGCGGCGTTGGTCAGGGTCGCGGTGTAAGTGATCGAACCGCCTTCGGCCACGGTGCCGGTCGCGCTGAGGG
>NZ_BQHI01000046.1 GCF_021603585.1 Pseudomonas sputi
TCAGCTGGAAGGCATAAACAATCGAATAAAGGTCATCAAACGGATGGCGTACGGTTACCGGGATAGCGAATTCTTTTTCATGAAGATCAAGAGCGTGTTTCCCGGCAATCCGTGATGAACCTTTTTTTCGCCTGTCATTTTTTGATATTTCCTTAGATTGGCGCAGACAGCTCCCGCAATTAACCGCGCATTAAGCCCCTGTCTTTTTCCTGTCCATACAAGCTGTTACTGTACGGCCCACAAAGCCCAAGCCGCCTGGATCGGATCTGACTTGAAGCGTCCCCTCCTCCTGCTCCTGATCAGCCTGGCCTTGAGCTCCCCCGTCAGCGCGACGATCACCGAAAGCCACGGTTATGCGCAGTTCGGCACGCTCAAGTACCCGGCCAGATTTACCCACTTCGACTGGGTCAACCCGCAAGCGCCCAAGGGCGGTACGTTGCGGGTGATGGCGTTTGGCACCTTCGATACGCTCAATCCCTACACGTTCAAGGGCACCAGCCCGGTCACCACGGCGAATTTTCTGCAATACGGCATCAACGAGCTGAACGAGCCGCTGATGGTCGGCACCGGGCAATACGCGCCGTCCGGTGACGAACCGGCGTCCAGTTACGGTTTGATCGCCCAGTCGGTGGAGTACAGCGAAGATCGCAGCTGGGTCGTGTTCAACCTGCGCCCGCAAGCGCGCTTCCACGACGGCACGCCGATCACCGCGTACGACGTGGCGTTCTCCTATCGCCTGCTGCTCAAGGAAGGTCACCCGCTGTACCGCACCGCCCTTCAGGAAGTGCTGCGGGTCGACATCCTCAACCCGCAGCGCATCCGGTTTGTGCTCAAGCGCAGCGGCAATCCGTTGCTGATCCTGCGTCTGGGCGAATTGCCGGTGCTGCCCCAGCATTACTGGAAGGGCCGTGACTTCAAGGCCACCACCTTCGAACCGCCGCTGGGCAGCGGGCCGTACCGCATCACCTCGGTCACGCCGGGGCGGCAGTTGATTTTCGAGCGGGTCAAGGACTACTGGGGCAAGGACCTGCCGGTCAATCGCGGCAAGTACAACGTCGATCGCATGGAAGTCGAGTTCTACCGCGACAGCGATGTGGCCTTCGAAGCGTTCAAGGCCGGCGAGTTCGACATCTATATCGAGCATCAGGCCAAGAATTGGGCCAACGGCTACAACTTTCCGGCCGTGCGTCGTGGCGACGTGATCAAGGCGCAGATCCCGCACCAGATCCCGACCCAAAGCCAGGGTCTGTTCATGAACACCCGGCGCCCGGCCTTCGCCGATATCAAGGTGCGCGAAGCGCTGGGCCTGATGTTCGACTTCGAATGGACCAATCGCGCGCTGTTCAGCGACGCCTACAAGCGCACCACCAGCTACTACCCCAACAGCGAATTCAGCGCCGTCGGCCTGCCGGTCGGCCATGAATGGCTGATGCTAAAACCCTACAAGGATCAACTGCCGGCGCGGCTGTTCACCGAGCCGTTCACGCTGCCGCAGACCGACGGCCGCGGCATCCCGCGGGAAACCCTGCGCAAAGCCTTGGCGTTGCTGGCCGAGGCCGGCTGGAAGCTCAACGGCCAGCGCCTGCAGAACGCCGTCGGCCAGCCGCTGCGTTTCGAACTGCTGCTGGTCAATCCGAATCTGGAACGGATCCTCCAGCCGTATATCGAAAACCTCAACCGCATCGGCATCGACGCGCGTCTGCGCACGGTGGATCGCGCCCAGTACAAACAGCGTCTGGATCAGTTCGATTTCGACATGATTCTGATGACCCTCAGCCAGACCCTCAGCCCCGGACTGGAACAGTGGCAGTACTTCCACTCCAGCCAGGTCGGGGTCAAGGGCAGCAAGAATTACGCGGGCATCGCCAACCCGGTGGTCGACCACCTGCTCGAGCAACTGCTCGCCGCCCGCACCCGCGATGAACAGGTCGCCGCCGGCAAGGCGCTGGATCGCGTGCTGCTCTGGCAGCACTACAGCATTCCCAACTGGTACCTCAATTATCACCGTCTGGCGTACCGCAACCGGTTCGCCTTCGTCACCACGCCGCCCTACACCCTGGGCCTGAGCGCGTGGTGGCTGAAATCTTCGGAGAAAGATCGATGAAACCTATCCGCGCCCTGCTCGTGCAGGCCAGCGGTCTGCTGTTCGCCGGGCTGGCCTGTGCCGCTCCGCAACACGCCGTGACCCTGTACAACGAGCCGCCGAAATACCCCGCCGACTTCAAGCACTTTGATTACGTGAACCCCGACGCGCCCAAGGGCGGGATCTTCCGTCAGGCCGGCTTCGGCGGTTTCGACAGCCTCAATCCGTTCATCAGCAAGGGTGTGCCGGCAGATGATATCGGCATGATCTACGACACCCTCGCCAAACAGGGTCTGGACGAGCCGTTCACCGAATACGGTCTGATCGCCGGCAAGATCGAAAAAGCCCCGGACAACAGTTGGGTACGCTTCTACCTGCGCCCCGAAGCGAAGTTTCACGACGGCCACCCGATACGCGCCGACGACGTGGTGTTCAGCTTCCAGACGCTGACCACGGAAGGCGCGCCGATGTATCGCGGCTACTACGCCGACGTTGAGGAGGTAATCGCCGAAGACCCGCTCAAGGTGCTGTTCAAGTTCAAGCACACCAATAACCGCGAACTGCCGCTGATCCTCGGTCAATTGCCGGTGCTGCCGAAACACTGGTGGGCCGAGCGTGATTTCAACAAGGGCAACCTGGAAATCCCGCTGGGCAGCGGCCCGTACAAGGTCACCCAAGTGAAGGCCGGGCGCTCGGTGCGTTATGAGCGGGTCAAGGATTACTGGGGCAAGGACTTGCCGGTCAATCGCGGCTTCTACAACTTCGATGTGATGACCACCGACTATTACCGCGACAACACCGTCGCACTCGAAGCCTTGAAGGCCGGGCAGTTCGATTACTGGCTGGAAATGGCCGCGAAAAACTGGGCCAATGCCTACAACGTGCCGGCAGTGACCGAAGGGCGACTGATCAAGGAGCAGATTGCCAACAGCAACCCGACCGGCATGCAGGGCTTCGTCTTCAATCTGCGTCGTCCGGTGTTTCAGGACGTGCGGGTACGCCAGGCCCTCGGCCTGCTGTTCGACTTCGAATGGACCAACAAGCAACTGTTCAACGGCGCTTATGCGCGCACCCGCAGTTACTTTGAAAACTCGGAAATGGCCGCCACCGGCCTGCCGGATGCAGAACAGGTGGCAATCCTCGATCCGTTCCGCCGCCAGCTGCCGGCGCAGGTGTTCAGCGAAGCCTTCGAAAATCCGAAAACCGACGCCAGCGGCATGATCCGCACGCAACAGCGCGAGGCGTATCAGTTGCTGCAAGAGGCCGGCTGGAAAATCGTCGACGACAAGATGGTCGATGCCACCGGCAAACCGGTGGTCATCGAATTCCTGCTGGCGCAGACCGAATTCGAGCGCGTGCTGTTGCCGTTCAAGCGCAACCTCAGCGACCTCGGCATCGATCTGGTGATCCGCCGCGTCGACGTCTCGCAATACGTCAATCGCGTGCGTTCACGGGACTTCGACATGATGGTCGGCAGCTTCCCGCAGTCCAACTCGCCGGGCAACGAGCAGCGCGAGTTCTGGATGAGCGCCGCCGCCGACAAACCCAGCAGCCGCAACTCCATGGGCCTGAAAGACCCGATCGTCGATCAACTGGTCGAAAGCCTGATCAACGCCGATTCGCGCAAAAGCCTGGTGGCCCACGCCCGTGCACTGGACCGTGTGCTGCAATGGGGCTACTACGTGATCCCCAACTGGCACATCAAGACCTGGCGCGTGGCGTACTGGAACCACATCGGCCACCCGAAAGTCTCCCCCAAGTACGACATCGGCATTAACACCTGGTGGGTCAAACCCGATACTCCACCTGCGGTAGAAGTCGAAACCCAACTGCAAGTCGACCCTGCGGGCACGGAGTAATCAGATGCTGGCGTACATTTTTCGGCGACTGCTGCTGATCATCCCGACCCTGTTCGGCATTCTGCTGATCAACTTCGTGATCATTCAGGCCGCGCCCGGCGGGCCGGTGGAGCAGATGATCGCCAAGCTCGAAGGCTTCGAAG
Source organism: Pseudomonas sputi (assembly GCF_021603585.1). Lineage (GTDB taxonomy): Bacteria > Pseudomonadota > Gammaproteobacteria > Pseudomonadales > Pseudomonadaceae > Aquipseudomonas > Aquipseudomonas sputi. The sequence continues at coordinate 4,086 of NZ_BQHI01000046.1, forward strand.
GCGCCACCAGCCGCATCGCCGGCGGCGGTGCCGAGGTGTCGGTGGCCGGCTCCTCCTATCGCGGCGCGCAGGGCCTGGACCCGGCGTTGATCAAGGAAATCGAGAAGATGTACGGGTTCGACAAGTCGGCCCCGGAACGTCTGTGGATCATGGTCAAGAACTACGCGAAGCTGGATTTCGGCGACAGCTTCTTCCGCGACGCCAAGGTCATCGACCTGATCAAGGAAAAGATGCCGGTGTCGATCTCCCTCGGGCTGTGGAGCACACTGATCATGTACCTGGTGTCGATCCCGCTGGGGATCGCCAAGGCCACACGGCACGGCAGCCATTTCGACGTCTGGACCAGTTCGGCGATCATCGTCGGTTATGCGATTCCGGCGTTCCTGTTTGCGATTCTGCTGATCGTGGTGTTTGCCGGCGGCAGTTATCTGGACTGGTTTCCGCTCAGGGGCCTGACCTCGAACAACTTCGATGAGCTGAGCCTGGGCGGCAAGATCCTCGATTACTTCTGGCACCTGGTGCTGCCGGTGACGGCACTGGTGATCGGCAACTTCGCGACCATGACCCTGCTGACCAAAAACAGCTTCCTCGACGAAATCAACAAGCAGTACGTGGTCACCGCCAAGGCCAAGGGCCTGACCCGTCACCGCGTGCTCTACGGTCACGTATTCCGCAACGCGATGCTGCTGGTGATCGCCGGGTTTCCGTCGGCGTTCATCGGCATCTTCTTCACAGGTTCCCTGCTGGTGGAAGTGATCTTCTCCCTCGATGGCCTCGGGCTGATGAGTTTCGAAGCGGCGATCAACCGCGATTACCCGGTGGTGTTCGGCACCCTGTTCATCTTCACCCTCCTGGGGCTGGTGGTGAAACTGATTGGCGACCTTACCTACACCCTTGTCGATCCGCGCATCGACTTTGCCAGCCGGGAGCATTGAGATGAACCTGTCCCCTCTCAACCGCCGGCGCTTCGAACTGTTCAAGGCCAACAAGCGTGGCTGGTGGTCGCTGTGGCTGTTCCTGATCCTGTTCGGCCTGAGCCTCGGTGCCGAACTGATCGCCAACGACAAGCCGCTGGTGGTGCACTACGACAACAACTGGTACTTCCCGGCGATCAAGCGCTACCCGGAAACCACCTTCGGCGGCGAATTCCCGCTGGAAGCCAACTACAAGAGCCCGTACATCCGCGAACTGCTCAAGGCCAAGGACGCATGGGTGCTATGGGCGCCGATTCCGTTCAGTTACCAGAGCATCAACTACGACCTGAAAGTCCCGGCCCCCGCCCCGCCCTCGGCGGACAACCTGCTGGGCACCGACGATCAGGGCCGCGATGTGCTGGCGCGAGTGATCTACGGCTTCCGTATCTCGGTGCTGTTCGCCCTGACGCTGACCGTGCTCAGCTCGATCATCGGCGTGATCGCCGGCGCCTTGCAGGGCTTCTATGGCGGCTGGGTCGATCTGGCCGGCCAGCGTTTCCTGGAGATCTGGTCGGGTTTGCCGGTGCTGTACCTGCTGATCATTCTTGCCAGTTTCGTCCAGCCGAACTTCTGGTGGCTGCTGGGGATCATGCTGCTGTTCTCGTGGATGAGCCTGGTGGACGTGGTGCGCGCCGAGTTCCTGCGCGGGCGCAACCTCGAATACGTACGCGCGGCAAGAGCGCTGGGCATGCAGAACGGCGCGATCATGTTCCGCCACATCCTGCCTAACGCCATGGTGTCGACCATGACCTTCATGCCCTTCATCCTGACCGGCGCCATCGGCACCCTCACCGCCCTGGACTTCCTCGGTTTCGGCTTGCCGGCCGGCAGTCCGTCGCTGGGTGAACTGGTGGCCCAGGGCAAATCCAACCTGCAGGCGCCGTGGCTGGGCATGAGCGCGTTTGCGGTATTGGCGCTGATGTTGAGTTTGCTGGTGTTCATCGGCGAGTCCGCTCGCGATGCCTTCGACCCGAGGAAGTGACATGAATCAGGACAATCTGATCGAAATCCGCGACCTGGCCGTCGAATTCGGCATCGGTGATCGCGTGCAACGGGTGGTCGAAGGCGTGAGTTTCGACATCAAGCGCGGCGAAACCCTGGCGCTGGTGGGCGAAAGCGGCTCGGGCAAGTCGGTGACGGCGCATTCGATCCTGCGCCTGCTGCCCTACCCGCTGGCGCGGCATCCGGCCGGCAGCATCAATTATTCCGGACAGAACCTGCTGGAGCTGAGCGAAAAGACCATCCGGCACATTCGCGGCAACCGGATCGCGATGATCTTTCAGGAGCCGATGACCTCGCTCAACCCGCTACACTCGATCGAGAAGCAGATCAACGAGGTGCTGGGCATTCACAAGGGCCTGACCGGCAAGGTCGCGACCCGGCGCACGCTGGAGTTGCTGGAAATGGTCGGCATCCCCGAGCCGCACAAGCGCCTCAAGGCCCTGCCCCACGAATTGTCCGGCGGCCAGCGTCAGCGGGTGATGATCGCCATGGCCCTGGCCAACGAGCCGGAATTGCTGATCGCCGACGAACCGACCACCGCGCTGGACGTGACCGTTCAGCTGAAAATCCTCGACCTGCTCAAGGAGTTACAGGCCCGATTGGGCATGGCGCTGTTACTGATCAGTCACGATTTGAACCTCGTGCGAAGAATTGCGCATCGTGTATGTGTCATGCAGCGCGGTTGCATCGTCGAACAGGCATCGTGCGCAGAGCTGTTCCGTTCGCCGCAGCATCCGTACACTCGGGAACTGCTTGGCGCGGAGCCCAGCGGAGGCCCGGCGAGCAATAAAATCGGGGCGCCGCTGCTTGAAGTCGAAGATCTGAAAGTCTGGTTCCCGATCAAGAAAGGCCTGCTCAAGCGCACGGTGGATCACGTCAAGGCAGTGAACGGCATCAACTTCAGCCTGCCTCAGGGGCAGACCCTGGGGATTGTAGGCGAAAGCGGTTCCGGCAAATCCACCCTGGGTCTGGCGATCCTGCGGTTGATCGGCAGCCAGGGCGGGATCCGTTTTGAAGGCAAGCAGCTGGACTGCCTGACGCAGAGCGAAGTCCGGCCGCTGCGCCGGGAGATGCAGGTGGTGTTTCAGGACCCGTTCGGCAGCCTGAGCCCGCGGATGTGCGTGAATGACATCGTTGGCGAAGGCTTGCGGATCCACAAGATGGGCACCGCCGCCGAGCAGGAAGCGGCAATTGTTGCGGCATTGAAGGAGGTAGGTCTGGATCCGGAAACCCGGCACCGCTACCCCCATGAATTTTCCGGTGGGCAACGGCAGCGGATTGCCATCGCCCGGGCCCTGGTGCTCAAACCGGCGCTGATCCTTCTGGACGAGCCGACTTCGGCCCTCGACCGGACGGTGCAGCGGCAAGTGGTGGAGCTGTTGCGTTCACTGCAAGCCAAATACAACCTGACGTATTTGTTCATCAGCCATGACCTGGCTGTCGTCAAAGCGCTGAGCCACCAGCTGATGGTGGTCAAGCATGGCCAAGTGGTCGAACAGGGAGACGCGCAAAGTATCTTTGCCGCCCCCCAACATCCGTATACACAGCAGTTGCTGGAAGCCGCTTTTCTGGCACCAGCCACTGCGCAATAACCTGAAAGAGGAGCAACACATGGGTTTTCTCGCCGGTAAGCGCGTACTGATCGTCGGTGTCGCCAGCAAGCTGTCCATCGCATCCGGCATCGCTGCCGCCATGCATCGCGAGGGCGCTGAGCTTGCCTTCACTTATCAGAACGACAAACTGAAAGGTCGTGTGGAAGAGTTCGCACAGGGCTGGGGTTCGAGCCCTGAGCTGTGCTTCCCGTGCGACGTGGCCAGCGATGAAGAAATCGCCAAGGTCTTCGAAGAACTGAGCAAGAAGTGGGACGGCCTGGACTGCATCGTGCACTCCGTCGGCTTCGCTCCGGGCGACCAACTGGACGGCGACTTCACCGAAGCCACCACCCGTGAAGGTTTCCGCATCGCTCACGACATCAGCGCCTACAGCTTCGTGGCCCTGGCCAAAGCCGGTCGCGAAATGATGAAAGGCCGCAACGGCAGCCTGCTGACCCTGTCCTACCTGGGCGCCGAGCGCACCATGCCGAACTACAACGTGATGGGCATGGCCAAGGCTTCGCTGGAAGCCGGCGTGCGTTACCTGGCCGGTTCCCTGGGCCCGGACGGCACCCGCGTCAACTGCGTATCGGCCGGTCCGATCCGCACCCTGGCCGCTTCCGGCATCAAGAACTTCCGCAAGATGCTGGCCGCCAACGAAGCGCAAACCCCGCTGCGTCGCAACGTCACCATCGAAGAAGTCGGCAACGCCGGCGCCTTCCTGTGCTCCGACCTGGCGTCGGGCATCAGCGGTGAAATCATGTACGTGGACGGCGGCTTCAACACCACCGCCATGGGCAATATCGAAGAGTAATCTTCGCGCTGCCGTTAAAAAGCCCGCCCATCATTGGCGGGCTTTTTCATGCCTGCGATTTGATTGACACCGCTTTTCCTGTGGCAACCAGCCTGCTGGTGATCGCGGTGTGTCAATCAACGCCGCGAGTGCGCCTGATAACGTCATCGCGAGCACGCTCGCTCCCACAATCGAAAAGCACAGCGCTAGACTCGGTTCACCTCAACTGTTGATAGAGATCGCGCCATGTCACTCAGCCCTTTCCATCTGGCCATTCCCGTGTACGACCTCGCCGCCGCCCGGCATTTTTACCGTGAAGTGTTCGGGCTCGAGGAAGGTCGCTCCAGCGATCACTGGGTCGACTTCAATTTCTTTGGCCATCAACTGGTGATTCACCTGGCGCCGAAGAGCGCTTCGCAGGAAGCGGCGCACACCAACGCCGTGGACGGCCATGACGTACCGGTGCCGCATTTCGGCGTGGTGCTGGGCATGGAGCAATGGCATGCGTTGGCCGAGCGTTTGAAGTCACTGGACACGCGGTTCGTGATCGAACCGGGGATTCGGTTTCAGGGACTGGTGGGCGAACAGGCGACGATGTTTCTGTTTGATCCGTGCGGCAATGCGCTGGAGTTCAAGGCGTTCAAGGATATCGGGCAGTTGTTTGCCAAATAACAGCGCCTGTGAAAGCGCCTTCGCGAGCAAGCTCGCTCCCATCCGTTGAAATACGCCTCCTGTGGGAGCGAGCTTGCTCGCGATGAGGTCAGCACTAGCAACGCTTCAACGCCTGCTTATGCTCATACATCGCTGCATCCGCATCCGCCAGCAACTTATCCACGGTGTCATGGCGCTGCGGTTTGTATTCGATCTGGCCGACGCTGAAGCGAATCGCGTAGCCGCGGTGCAACGTGGCATTGCGCTCTTCGAGGATTTCCTTGAGTCGCGCCATGATCGCCGTCGTTTCGACATGGCTTGAGCCGGTCAGCAACGCCACGAATTCATCACCGCCCAACCGTCCCACCACATCGCTCTCGCGAAAGGCGATACGCAACACATCGGCAAAGGTTTTGAGCGCACTGTCGCCCTCGGCATGGCCATAAAGGTCGTTGATCTGCTTGAAATCATTGAGGTCGAAAAACAGCAGCGTCGCCGGTTTTTCCAGCCGTGCGCAGGCATCCAGCGCGTGCTGGGCCAGCATCTTGAAGCCGCGACGGTTGGACAGCAGCGTCAGCTCGTCCATGCTCGCCATCTGCACGGCCATCAATTCCTGCTCGGCCATGCCGGCCAGATCGCGCAACAGGGCACGCTCCTCATCGTCGAGATCGCGAGGTTTGGTGTCGATCAGGCACAAGGTGCCCATCTTGTTGCCGTTGGGCACGGTCAGCGGATACCCGGCGTAGAACCGGATGTTCGGATCACCGATCACCAGCGGATTGTCGTGAAAACGCTCGTCCTCACGGGCATCGCGCACCAGCAGCAGTTCGTCCTTTAGGATCGCGTGGCCGCAGAACGAGACATCCCGTGGGGTTTCAGTGACGCCCAGGCCCACGCAGGACTTGAACCACTGGCGATCCTTGTCCACCAGCGTGACCAGCGCGATCGGCACGTTGAACAGCCGCTTGGCCAGACGTGTCAGGCGGTCGAAGCGCTCTTCCGGTGCGGAATCGAGCAGTTTCAGACCCTGCAGCGCTTGAATACGGACAGACTCATTGGCAGGTTTGCCGGGAACCAGCATCACACACTCCTTTGTCGTCGATGCCCTTGAGCGTAGCCCGAATCAGCGATGACTCAACCTCTCATCCGCCGGCCACCGGACATGGCCCGCCTGCATCGGCCCAAAGCTTGAACTGGGTCACGAAGACATCGTGCGGCACTGGCACCGGCGCGCGCCCGGTCCCGGGATTCCAGCCCCAGAGCACCAGTTTGTCTTCACTGACGTGCTTGATCAGCGCGGCAAAATCCCGGTCACCGTTGCTGGCGCGGTCCTTGATCATGGCGCACAACCGATCCGGCGGCAGGCCGATCCAGGCCATTTTGTGGGCGGCCGGCGGCAGGCTCCAGTGCGGCGCCCCCGGTGGCGCATGAGGGCCGTAACTGGCTGGCGGATTGCTTTCGGCGTGGCAGGTGGCGCAGGGCAAACCGGCCGCGCCCTTGCCGTCCATGCCGCGCACCACGCTCATCGCGTGAGGAATGCCAGCGTCCAATTGCAACGGCGAATCGCCGGGAATGTGACAGTTCTGACAGCGCGGGCTCTGGAAGACTTTCTGCACCGTGCCGAAGGCTTTCAAGGCTTCCTGATCGTCGGCAAACAGATCCGAGGCGTAACCGCCCAACCCAAGCAGCATCACCGTGCCCAACAACAGATGTCGTTTCATCTCACACCCCCGACAGTTGCAGCGGCAGTTCCCGCAGGCGCTGCCCGGTCAGGGCGAACACCGCGTTGGCCACCGCCGGCGCCGTGGGCGGCACACCCGCCTCGCCGATGCCGCCGGGTTTCTCGCTGCTCGGCACGATGTGCACCTCGACCACCGGCATTTCATTGAGGCGCAAGACCTGATAGTCGTGATAGTTGGACTGCACGACTTGGCCGTCCTTGAGGGTCAGTTTGCTGTGCAGCGCCATGCCCAGGCCGAAGGTGATGCACGACTCCATCTGCGCCGCGATGCTCTGCGGGTTGACCGCAATCCCGCAGTCCACCGCGCAGACCACGCGATGCACGCGAATCGCCAGATTGTCCTGGGACACCTCCGCCACCTGCGCCACGTAACTGCCGAACGACTCGTGCACCGCCACGCCCAGCGCATGGCCGTCCGGCAGCGGGGCTTTCCAGTTGGCTTTCTCCACCGCCAGATTCAGCACACCAAGATGCCGGGCGTGCTCCTTGAGCAACGCTCGTCGGTATTCCACCGGATCCTTGCCTGCCACCGCAGCCATTTCATCAATCAGCGACTCCATGACAAATGCGCTGTGGCTATGGCCCACCGAACGCAGCCACAGCACGTTGATCCCGGTGGTCGGCGAATGCAGATCGACCTGATGATGAGCCAGACCCTTGATGTACGGGCTGTCGGAAACGCCTTCGACCGAGGTCTGGTCGACGCCGTTCTTGACCATGGTTTTCTCGAGCATGGTGCCGGCCATGATCGACTGCCCCACCAGCACATGCTGCCAGGCCAGCGGCAGGCCGTCGGCGCCGAGGCCGATCTTCGCCTGATGCAGGAACATCGAGCGGTAGTAACCACCGCGAATATCGTCTTCGCGCGACCACACGGTTTTCACCGGCATCGCGGCAGCCTTGGCCACTTGCACCGCTTCGGCGACAAAGTCCGAGGTCGGGTTGGCCCGCCTGCCGAAGCCGCCGCCGAGGAATTCGGTGTGGATCTCGACCTGCTCCGGTTTGAGCCCGGTGATCTTGCCGGCGACCATCTGATCCAGGGTCTGGAACTGGGTACCGGTCCAGATCTCGCACTTGTCGGCGCTGATCTTCACCGTGCAGTTGAGCGGTTCCATCGGCGCGTGGGCCAGGTACGGCACGCTGTATTCGACGTCGATTTTCTTCGCGGCCTTGCCGAAGTTACCCTTGGCATCGCCGACCTGCGCCGCCGAGGTGCCCGGTGTGGCCGCCAGTTTGCGGAAGCTCGCCAACAATTTTTCACTGCTCAGATCAGCGTTCGGCCCCAGATCCCAATCGACCTTCAGCGCATCGCGACCGAGTTTCGCCGCCCAGTAGTGCTCGGCGACCACCGCCACACCGGTCGGCACCTGCACCACTTTGTGCACGCCGGGAATCGCCAGGGCTTCTGCGCCTTCGAAGGATTTCACCGTGGCGCCAAACACCGGCGCCCGGGCGACCATCGCCGTCATCAATCCGTCGAACTGCACGTCCATGCCGAATTTGGCGCGACCGGTGATTTTTTCCGGGGTGTCGAGGCGTTTGGTGGGTTTGCCGATGACTTTCCAGTCCTTGGCTTCCTTGAAGGTAATCGACTTCGGATCCGGCACCGGCAGTTGACCGGCGGCGTCCGCCAGTTCGCCGTAGGTGGCGCGGCTGTCGCCGGCAATCACCACGCCGGATTCGGTGCGGATCGTCGACGGCGCCACATTGAAGCGCTTGGCCGCAGCCTCGATCAGCATCTGCCGCGTCGTGGCGCCGGCAAGTCGGTAGCGGTCGAACTCCATCCAGGTTGAAGTGGAGCCGCCGGTAATCTGCATCCCGCCAAACGCCGGCATGCCGTAATCGGCGGCCGAGGCTGGGGAGTGCTCGACGCGGATTTTCGACCAATCAGCGTCCAGCTCCTCGGCGATCAACATGGTCAGGCCGGTCCAAATGCCCTGGCCCATTTCCGAATGGCCGAGCAGCACAGTAACGCTGTTGTCCGCCGCGATGCGCAGGAACGCGTTCGGCGCAAACACTTTGCCTTCATTCTCGGCCGCCATGGCGAACCGGTTGCCGCCAGGCACCACGAACGCCACCACCAGACCACCGCCAAGCACAGCGCTGCCCTTGAGAAATCCACGACGGGATACAGGACTGTTCATCACTCACTTCCCCCGCTCAGCCGATGTCGGCGGCACGTTTGACCGCCGCGCGGATTCTTGGATAGGTGCCGCAGCGGCAGATGTTGCCGGAGAGCGCCTGATCGATATCGCTGTCGGTGGGTTTGGGAATTTTCGCCAGCAATGCGGCGGCGGACATGATTTGCCCGGACTGGCAATAACCGCACTGCACCACGTCCAGTTCGGCCCAGGCCTGCTGCACCGGGTGCGAACCGTCGCTGGACAAACCTTCGATGGTGAGGATTTTCTGGCCATGGGCGACGGCCGTGGCCGGCGTGATGCACGAGCGCAGCGGTGCGCCATCGACGTGTACGGTGCAGGCACCGCACTGGGCCATGCCGCAGCCGAATTTGGTACCGGTCAGGTGCGCGACATCGCGCAGAACCCAGAGCAACGGCATGTCCGCGGGGACATCGAGCTCTTGATCCTTGCCATTGATGTTCAAGGTCAGCATCGGGGACTTCCTCAGACTCACGGTGTTCTGAAGGGCGCTGCGACGGCCATCGTTGGCGGTGCGCGCCTCGGCTTATCCCTTTCAGCTAAGCGCATTTTGACCCGACGACCAGCCGTCGCGACCACCGGTCATCCGCCACCGTTCGGAAAATCATCGATCAGGGTGCCGGGTTTGCTCCTACAGTTGATACCGCTTGTCATCGCAAGACCTGCCCTTTCACACTTTCCAGGAGTCGCGAACATGGGATTTGTCACAACGAAAGACGGCGTCGAAATCTTCTACAAGGACTGGGGCCCCAAGGACGCCCCGGTCATTCACTTCCACCACGGCTGGCCGCTGAGTGCGGACGACTGGGATGCGCAGATGCTGTTCTTCCTGGCGCAGGGTTTCCGGGTTGTCGCCCACGATCGGCGGGGTCACGGGCGTTCCAGCCAGGTCTGGGACGGCCACGACATGGATCACTACGCCGACGATGTGGCGGCGGTGGTCAATCATCTGGGGACGCAGAAAGCCGTGCATGTCGGCCATTCCACCGGTGGCGGCGAAGTGATTCACTACATCGCCCGGCATGGCGAGGATCGGGTATCGAAAGCCGCGATCATCAGCGCCGTGCCGCCGCTGATGGTGAAAACCGAGAGCAACCCCGATGGCCTGCCCAAATCAGTGTTCGACGATCTTCAGGCGCAACTGGCAGCCAATCGTGCGCAGTTCTATCGCGACGTGCCCAGCGGGCCGTTCTACGGCTACAACCGCCCTGGCGCCACGCCATCGGAAGGGATCATTGCGAACTGGTGGCGCCAAGGCATGATGGGCGGCGCCAAGGCCCACTACGACGGCATCGTTGCCTTCTCGCAGACCGACTTCACCGCCGACCTGAAAAGCATTTCGATCCCGGTGCTGGTGATGCACGGCGATGACGACCAGATCGTGCCTTATGAAAACGCCGGCGTGGCCTCGGCGAAACTGCTGAAAAACAGCACGCTGAAGATCTATCCGGGCTTCCCCCACGGAATGCCGACCACCGAGGCGCCCACAATCAACGCGGATCTGCTGGCATTTATTCGCGGCTGATAGTGGCCGGGGTCAGGCGCCCTGCCTGATCCCGGCTATTCTTCGGTTCGCCCCGTTCGCTCACGATCACGCTCGTAGTGTCTGGCCAATGGAAAGGCCGGCAGCCACGACTCGCGACGCACCGTCCACAGCTCGTAGGTGGGCTGGAATTGATCCGGTGCATCCAGCGCACCCAGACTCACCTCGACTTCATCGCCACTGCGGCCGAACACCGACGAGCCACAGCGCGGGCAAAAATGTCGCCCCGCGTAGTCATGGGTCTCGCCGCTGATCGTCACCGCCGCCTCGGGAAAGATTGCCGATGCAGCGAACAGCGCGCCCTGGTGTTTGCGGCAGTCAAGACAATGGCAAACGCCCACCCTGTAGGGTCGCCCTGACGCCTCGATCCGTACTTCGCCGCACAGACAACCGCCGGTCAATCGGTCCATGGGACACCTCGCCTGAAAATGGAATATCCGGTGAGTGAAAATAGCAGCCCACTGGGGGAACGCTTACAATCGTGGCCCATTAACACTCTCCAGGCAGACCTGCTCTTTCATGGCGCTCGATCCTCTCACGATGCTGACCATTTCCACCGCCCTGGCCGCGGCGGCCGCCCTGTATCTGGCGGTCGAATGGCGCAGCATCCGCGAACCTTCCCTGCTGTTCTGGAGCGCCGGTTTCGCCACCATCACCGTCGGCTCGAGCCTGGCCCTGCTGCGCGCCAACGGTTATCCATTGATCGGCATCTGGTTCGCCAACGGCTTGCTGGTGGTCGCGCACTGGCTGTTTCTGCTGGGGGTCGCGCGGTTTACCCAGCGGCGGTTGTCGCGGGCCTGGTACTTGATGTTCCTGCTCTGGCTGTCGTTGCTGCTGTTACCGGAAGATCCGTCGTGGTCGAAGATCATGTTGATGGCCAACTCGCTGCTGGTGGCCGCGTTGATGCTGCGGGCCAGTCTGTTGCTGCGCCCGCACGGCAAATCGTTGAGCGTCGGCGCGGTGCAATTGCGTTATGTGTTGCTGATCCACGGCGCGTTCTATTTCACCAAGGCGATCATTGCGGTGATTCCGGGCACGCTGATCGATCTCGCGTCGCTTCGCGGCGAGATCATTCAGATTTCCCTGGTCGAGGGCGCAATGGCGATCATGTTGATCGCGCTGTCGATGACCGGCACCGAGCGCTACCGCCGGGAAAAGCAGATTGCCGAACTGGCCGCCCGGGATCCGCTGACTGCGCTGTACAACCGCCGCGCTCTGGAAGTCCGTGCTCCGCGCCTGCTCGACCAAGTCTCCAGCACCCGCCCCGGCGCGCTGCTGCTGATCGACATCGACAACTTCAAACTGATCAACGACCTGTACGGCCACACCGCCGGCGACCGGTTGCTCATCGCCCTCAGCGAAATGGTCCGCGCGGTACTGCCCAAAGGCGCACTGGCGGCACGCCTGGGCGGCGACGAATTCGTGATGCTGCTGGGCGATGCGTCCCACGCCCGGATCATGGATCTGGGCAGTGCACTGCGCGAGCAGTTCCAACAGATGACTTCCCAGACCTACACCACCCCGCAGGCCGTCACCCTGAGTATCGGCGCCAAGGTGTTCGATCAGCCGCCGGCAAGTCTCGCGGCGTTGATCGAACAGGGTGACAGCGCGCTCTATGCATCCAAGCGCGGCGGTCGCAACCGGATTCAGCTGGCCGACTACACCTGACCTATCCTTGCCTGCATCCCGCAACGTTGGAGTTCGCCATGTCCTCGCCGGAATCCACCCTCCTCCAGAGCTGGCACCACAACGCCCGGGTCTGGACCGAAGCCGTGCGCAGCGGCGCCATCGAGAGCCGCCGGCAGGTGACCGATCAGGCGATGTTGCTGGCGGTGATGGGACGCCAGCCGGAGCGCGTGCTCGATCTGGGTTGCGGCGAAGGCTGGCTGTTGCGGGCGCTGGCCGAGCGCGGGTTCGACGCGGTGGGTGTGGACGGTGATGCAACGCTGGTCGAGGCCGCGCGCGAGGCAGGCTCATCGCCCGTGGAGGTCGCCAGCTACGAAGATTTGGTTGAGGGAAAGGTCGACATCGGCCGCGATTTCGACTTGATCTGCGCCAACTTTTCCCTGCTGCATCAGGACATCATTGCGCTGCTCGCGGCCATGAACGCCCTGCTCGTGCCCGGCGGAGCACTGGTGATCCAGACGCTGCATCCGTGGTCGGTGGCAGCGGGTGATTATCAGGACGGCTGGCGGGAGGAAACCTTTGACGGATTCCAGGGCAAGTGGTCGCCGATGCCATGGTATTTCCGCACCTTGTCCAGTTGGCTGAATGCGCTGGACATGGCCGGCCTTCAGTTGACCGGCCTGCGCGAGCCGCAGCATCCGCAGAGCCCGGTGCCACAGTCGTTGTTGATGATTGCCGAACGTCGCAGGTAACCCCCTGGAGCCTCGGCTTGATTCGCAGCAACCGACCATTCGGCCCGTTGCGCTGCCAGCCGACCACAGACTGACTACGCTATTAATCCAGCGTGTCCAACCTGCCGAGGATGACTGCCATGCAACGCTTTCAAAAGCTGACTCCGTGCCTATGGTTCGACGATCAGGCGGAAGCGGCGGCGAAGTTCTACTGCTCGATCTTCGACCACTCGAAAATCACCGCCCTCACCCACTACAGCAAGGTCGGCCAGGAATTCCACGGCCGCCCGGAAGGCTCGGTGATGACCGTCAGTTTCGAACTCGACGGCCAGAGCTTCACCGGGCTCAATGGCGGGCCGGTGTTCAAGTTCAATGAAGCGATTTCGTTTCAGGTCAATTGCCAGAACCAGGAAGAGGTCGACCATTTCTGGGGCAACCTCGGTTCCGGCGGGCCGGTAGAGGCGCAGCAATGCGGCTGGCTCAAGGACAAGTTCGGCGTGTCGTGGCAGATCGTGCCGGTGGCGTTCATGCACATGATGACCGACCCCGACCAGACCAAGGCCCAACGGGCGATGCAGGCCATGTTCGGGATGAAAAAACTCGACATCGCCGAACTCGAGCGGGCCTTCGCCGGCCAGAACTGAACCGCTGACCCAGTCAACCGCCCATCGGGAATCCTCGTGACCTGTCAGATATGACAGGTGTTTTTGTCCTGAGGCTGCTCGACCATGGCTATTCCTCCATATGAAGGTATGCCGCCATGAACAACCTCACTACAGTGGATTTCGAAGATCAGACCTCACAGGATTTTGCGCCTGGACAGACGTTCACCAGCAACGGGGTACATTTTAGCCTTTTGCCAGGCACTGAAGCGCCCATGTCCATCAGGAGCTCAAGTGGTACGCACGTCAACGGGCAAGTCCTGGTCGTTCGCTCAGGCACCGTGGACATCCATCCGAGCCAGGCCCCAAAGAGCTTCAGTTTTTGGTATACAAACGCAGATAAAGGCTTGATTGTGAGTTTTCTTGCGCAAGATGGCTCAATAATCACCGAGATTCATGTCCCCCCTCGTGAGGGTGGCGAGAAAGAATTCAATCACACCCTTGAACGTACGTTTACAACGGCTCGGGTCAAAGTCCCCGCTAACGACGTACTCATCGATCGTCTGCAGTTCACCGAATCGCGTTGACTGGCCAACGGCAGTCCAAGCTCGCTAAACTCAGGCCCGACTGCCGGACACCACAACGATGAAGAGCGCTGCCGCCAAGAACCCCGAACAAGCCCCGCGCTTCTGGCGCAACGATGCCCTGCCCTTCATTGAAGCACGGGGCATCGCCGATGGGCGTGAAGTCTGCTATTCACGACATTCCCACGCGCACTTTTCCATCGGCGCGATCACCGCCGGCCGTAGCACCTATGTGCATGAGCAATCCTCGTTCGAAGTGGCGGCCGGCACGGTGGTGCTGATGAATCCGGGGGACGTGCACGCGTGCAATCCGATTGATGATCAGCCGTGGTCATATTTGATGTTGTATGTGGAAACGCCTTGGCTGACGGATCTGCAGCATCAGTTGGGATTCAGTGCGGAGCTTGAGTTTCGGCGATTTTCCGATACCCATTTGAATGATGCTCGACTGTTTCGCGACCTGAATGCGTTGTATGGCGTGCTGGTCGACGAACAGCAAGACGTATTGCGCAAACAGAGCGCGGCCGTGGAGTTTTTCAGCGAGCTGCAACTGCGCCTGAACCCCATCGAACAACCGTTGCGCGAACCGAACTTCAAACTCGAACGCGCCGCCGACTTCATCCGCCAACACTGCACCGACCTGCTCAGCCTCGACGACATCTGCGCCGCCGCCGAACTGTCACCGTCCTACCTGATCCGCGCCTTCAAACAGCATTACGGCATGACGCCCCATGCGTTTGTGGTCAACCAGCGCATTCAGTTTGCCCGCGAGTGTCTGCGGCGCGGGCAGTTGATTGCGGATGTGGCGCTGGAGGCGGGGTTTGCTGATCAGGCGCATTTTCAGCGGGCGTTCAAGCAGCATCTGGCGGCTACGCCGGGGCAGTATCGGGGGTGAAAAACAGAACGGCCCGCATTGCTGCGGGTCGTGAAGGTAACTGTCAACGTTATTGGTCACGACTTCTGCCGCCGGTAAATAAATGCGTCCCCATTTACTCTGCAGGAATAACTGAGACTGTACTGCTGGGTGCATCACAGACATAGAGGCGGATGCCATCCGGATGGACGGCGATTCCGCTTGGACCTTGCCCAACGCTGACGGTCTTGATGACTGCGTGACTCTGCGTATCAATCACCGCGACTAGCTTGTCAGCATAGAGGCATACATAGGCACGGGAGCCGTCCGGGTGAAAGGTGACCTTTGTAGGACTTCGCACGCCGATCGCCTTGATAACCGTCAGACTTCGGGTATCAATCACCAAGACTGCATCCCCATAGTAATCAGTCACGTAGACACAGGAGCCGTCCGGATGGGTGGCGACTTCGCGAGGTTTTTGCGCAGTGTAGATAATTTTGATAACCGTATGATTCAGGGTCTCTATCACCGAGACTTTACCCTCTGCTAGCTGAGCCACGTAAATCCGGGAGCCGTCCGGGTGGACGGCGATCCTGAATGCACTTGTCAGGCCGGTGATTGTCTTGATAACCCTTTGACTCAGGGTATCGATCACCGAGACTGAGTGACTGAACAAATTACACACGTAGACACGAGAACCGTCAGGATGGAAGGCGACCCCGCTCGCCGTGTATCCGACAGTGATAGTCGTTATAACCGTTTGACTAAGGGTATCGATCACCTTGACTGAACTGGGTGAGGAAGTAGTCACATAGAGAAAGCGGCCGTTCGGGTGGACTGCGATGCATGGTGGCTCTCCGCCGACACTCAGGGTCTTGATAACCGTCTGACTTGCGGTATCAATCACCGAAACTGAATCACCTTTGAAATTACACACATAGACAAAGGAGCCGTCCGGGTGGGCTACGATACCTCCCGGCTCGTTCCCGACTGGAATGGTTGCTGAGTGGAAGACGTTCAGCGTACGCACATTTGAATACGTTGGATTCGGATGGTAAAGCGACTGGGCAGCAAATCGATGTGGGCCTTCTGCAACGGGGATCGATAGTTCCCAATCCCCACTTGCATCAGCGGTCGCCTTGCCTTTGGACTCGGCACTGGGACCGGTTCCGTCGAATACCTCGACCTGCTGGCCAACACTGGCCTTGCCTTTGAGTTTCACGTTAGTGCTGGTCGTCGTGCTGCCTTCCGGAATATCTCTACCAGCGGCGTCCTCGATCTTGTCGATGGTCGGCTTCACTAGGGCGACCACCGTCAACAAGCGCACATTGCTCCAGAGAGGGGTGCCCGGGTACAAGCGTTTCGCGACCAAGCGGCGAGGGCCTGGTGCCAGCGGGAACGTTTTTCCCCAGATGCCGGTTGTCCGGTCTGCGATTGCCGTGCCGATGACGACGGCGGTGGCTCCGTTTCCTTCCCAGATCTCGATACTTTGCCCTTTGCTTGCCGTCCCGCTCACTGTCACGGTGGGGCTGACGGTTGTCTCGCCTTCCCGTATTTCCTTGCCCGCGTTGTCCAGAATCTTGTCGATGGTCTGTGTGACAACAGGCGTCACGGTAAGAGTCCACGGATCCGAGACCTGCCCCAAACCATACACCGCCTTGGCCGTGAAGCTGTGCGGGGTTATGCCCAACCCCGAGACCGTTTTGGTCCAGATTCCGGTAACCGGGTCTGCGGTTGCGTCGCCTTTATCGGTGTTGCCGTCCAGGATTTTCACGCCTTGGCCCTTGCTGGCCGTGCCCGTCAGGGTCACGGCCGTTTCCACGGTGAATCCGTCCTGAGGTATGTCGGCCCCGCTGGGCGAGCCCTTGACCGAGGTGATCGCGGGCTTGATGTCCTCGATGGCCTTGATGGTGTAAGTGCGCACCGGAAAGGTCACCGCGTCGCTTTCGAGCGGGCTGCCATTCAAACCGGCCTTGAACTCGATCCTCAACGCAGAACCGTCCTTGAGCTTCTGCAGTCCGGCCTTCGGTACCGATTCGTCGTAGTAGCCATTGTTGATCCAGCCCTGGTTTGTCTGAGCGTTTCCACCATTCCAGATGGTTTTCGCATAAGACGTGTTGTCATCGTTCGTACCGACCAGGCGCAGCCACACTTTCTGCCCCAGCGCAATAAACGGCCAGACGGAGGCGCGCAAGGTGGCGTTGCCAGTCAGCGCCGAAACGTCCAGCTCCGCGCCATCACCGTTGTTGGCCGCCTGAAGGATCTTCGGCACATTGGAAAGATCCAGCACCAGCG
>NZ_BQHI01000047.1 GCF_021603585.1 Pseudomonas sputi
TTCTTCAGGCGAAAGGACAGGCCGATCTGGGTCTTGGCCAGTTGCCGCAACGCCGCATTGGGAATCGGGATTTCGGGGATGCTCGGCACATTGCCCAGCGGCGCGCCGATGATCTCGATGTTGATCGGCCCCCCTTCAAGCGGCGTGCCCTTGAGCCGGACGATCGGGATGTCACCGACCTCGAATTTGTGGGTGTTCGCAACGATTTGCGCCGTGCCGTCGGCATCTCCCAGTTTGTCGGCGTCCAGCACGTTGTTCAGTGCTTGCTTGCAGATCGGCGCATCCAGTCTGTCGGCGTCGACCGCCACCACCACACGCTGTTCGTAACTCCAGTCTTCGGAGCGGTTTTGGACCTCGTCATAGACTTCGAAGGCCACCGCCAGACCGGTTTTGTCCGAGTCGCCGGCCTCGCGGATGACGTCCTCTTTGATGTGCACCACAACCGGCACTTTGCCGTCGGCCTCATCCTGGGTCAGCGGTCCGTAGAGCACGAACCGCCCGCCCCACGTCACCTGAATCACGTCACCGGCCGCTGCGTTGGGGTAAGGCTCTGGCCCGTCGTCAGAGGGACCGATGGTGACCTTCACGCCGGCGGCGACGTTGTCCTTGTCGATGCCGTCCTTGAGAATCTCCTCGGGGAGGGTCATTTTCAGTTTCGAATGACCCGGCCCTTCGTCGCTGTCATGGCCACCGGGACGGGTGAGTTTGACCCGCACCTGCATCACTTCCGACGGTTCGGCCGTTCCACCCTGGCGGGTGACGGTGTAGGCCAGTCTGGACGGGCCATCGCTGAAACGGGCGGCGGGCACAAACACCGCCAGCGTCGTGTCGACTTCATGAGCCTCGACGGTCTTGGTGAGCACCGCCGTATCGTTCAGGAGGATTACCAGTTTGTCGCCCCGGCTCATGACTCCCCACGGCCCGGCGCGACATAACAGGCCGTGCGGGAAATTTTCGATCAAGGCTCCGATGTTCAGTCCCCAGACGTCCGGGTTCTTCGATATCGGACCGTTGCGGCCGGGAACTTCGAGTTCCTTGAGTACCTGCGGTGTGGAGCCTGTGGGATCGTTGGCAGTCATGGGCGCGAACTCCGCTCGAGTGGCAGGTGATGGCGGTATTGAGCGGCGCTTTGGCGGGGTTGGCTACTGTCAGAAATTACAGGTGGGTGTGGGTTTAAGACGAACGGTGTACGGATCTGCGAGCCGAGTGGCCCGACTCAGGGCAAAAGCAGATACCCCGCACTCACCGCCAACAGCAACGCCATCACCCGGTTGAACAAGCGCATCCCCGCCGGGTTGCCGAGATAGCCGCGCAAGAACGTCCCGGCATACACCCAGCACCCCACCGACAGATAGCAGATCACCAGATACACCGCCGCAAACTGCCACACCAGCCGCGCCTCGCCATCGGCGACAAACGCGCCCATCCCCGCCACGCAGGCCAGCCAGGCCTTGGGGTTGAGCCATTGCATCACCGCGCCATAGAGCATCGATGGCGCACGGCGCGATTGATCGGCATTCAACTGCCCGTCATCGGTAGCCAGCTTCCAGGCCATGAACAACAAAAATGCCACCCCGGCCAGTTGCACCACGCGGGTCAGCGACGGCCACAGGGCCAGCAGTTCGTGCAGCCCCAGCCCCATCAACACCAGCAACAGCACAAACCCCAGCGTCGCCCCGGCCACATGCCGCTGGCTGGCGCGAAAACCGAACTGCGCACCGGAGCTTAACGCCACGATATTCACCGGCCCGGGGGTAATGGACGCGGCCAACGCAAACGCCGCCATCGACACAATCAGACTCATCGCACACCTGCTTCAAATCGAGGAACAAGGCGCTCACAGTAGCCAGCGGACACCGGGTGGTATTGAAGGAAATTACCCCCGCATGCGCAGACCCACTACGCTCTGGCTATGCGACCACATTTGACCAGGAAGTCTGCCCTCGATGATTTTGATTCTGTTGCCCAGCACCGATTACGACCCGACCGAAAGCAGCGTGCCCTGGCAGGCAATGCGCAGTGCGGGCATCGAAGTACGCTTCGCCACCCCGCAGGGCTTGCCCGCCCACGCCGATCCGCGCTTGGTGAAAATCGGCTTCGGCCCGTTGAGCCCGATGCTGATGACGCGCAAGGCCGATCTGGACAGTTACGCGCAGATGATCGAGTCCAATGCGTTCAAGCAGCCGCTGGCGTATGCCGATGTCGATACGACCCGGTTTGACGGTCTGCTGATTCCCGGCGGGCATGCCAAAGGGATGCGCACGCTGCTGGAATCGACGCAGGCTCAGCAGATCGCCCTGCAATTTTTCAAGGCCGAAAAACCCGTGGCAGCGGTATGTCATGGTGTGTTGTTACTGGCCCGGACGCTCGATCCCGACACCGGCCGTTCGGTGCTGTTCGGGCGCAAGGTGACGGCGTTGCTCTCGGCCACCATGGAGTGGCCCGCGTGGCTGATGACCGCTGCTTGGCTGGGGCGCTACTACCGCACTTACAAGCAGACCGTCGAAGCGGAAGTGAAAACCGCGCTGGCCAGCAAAGCCGACTTCAAACGCGGGCCGCTGATCGCCAGGCGCGATTGCGCAAAGAAGCCGCAATCGGGATTTGTCGTACGCGACGGCCAACTGCTGACAGCACGCTGGCCCGGCGACTGCCATCGATTCGCCGCAGAATGGGTGGCCATGTTGCAGCCACCCGAGCGCTGATCCGTTTTCAGTCCAGACGCGGCACGGTGAAACGGAATTCGCTGCCCTGCCCCGGCTCGCTCTCGGCGACGATCTGCCCGCCGTGGGCCTCGACGATACCCTGCGTGATGTACAGACCCAGCCCGGTGCCGGTCGGATTGCCTTCTTTCACCGTCCAGTAACGGTCGAACACGTGTGGCAAGTGATCCTTGGGAATGCCTTCGCCGCTGTCGCGTACCGTGAAGACGATGTCGTCACCGACCGATTTGGCATACACATCGACCGTGCCCAGGCGCGGCGTGAACTTGATCGCGTTGCCAACCAGATTCGACAGCACCTGAAACAACCGCTCGGGATCGGCATGGATGCTCAGATCAGGATCGGCCTCGAACGAGATACTGATGTCCTTGTCCAGCGCCAGCGGCGCAAGCAGTGACTGCGCCTCTTCGAACATCTGTGCAACATCGAGTTTCTGCGGCGCGATGGTGTAGCGGCCGGCGTCGATTTTCGAGGTGTCGAGCAAGTCTTCCAGCAGCGTATTCATGCGTCCGGCGGCTTGCTGCATGGTGTCAATGGCGGTCGAGATGCGCCGCGAAGTGTGCGGCCCGTCCGAGCTGAAGGCTTTTTGCATCATGCCGCAGAGCATCGAGATCACGGTCATCGGGTTGCGCAGGTCGTGGGACACCACCGCCACCAGCTCATCGCGGGCACGCACCGCTTCCTGCTCGCGGCGCACCTGACGGGCCAGATCATTTTCCAGGGCCGAGCGACGCAGGTCGTTGGCGGCGAACAGGTCGCCGTGGCTCCACTTGGTGGAAATCCCGGCCATCTCGACCTTCCAGATTTCGAACGAGGTACGCGGTCGCAGGCGCAGGCCGGCGTCGGAGTTTTCCAGGTCCAGCGGCTTGCGCGGGTCGCCGCTCCAGTTGATGTTCTCTTTGACTTCGGGGCGGAACCACAGCACGCCGTTGTCCACCGGTTTGGGCAGGCTCATGGCAAGCACGCCGCTGGCAACCTGCTGATAGTGCGCGGCCGGCGGATAGACACTGGCCAGGTGATGACTGGCAAACACCGGCTCGCCGCGCTCCTGCAACCATTTGTGCAGAGCGCGAATTTCTTCCGGCTCCGGGCAGTTGCCGTACCGGTGCAATTGCTTGTCTTCGATGATCGCGATGCCGCCGGCATTAGCCAGTGCCATCAGGACCTGCGGCTGATTGGCCAGGCCATCGAAGACGTTCTGCGGCGAATCGATCATCGCCTGATTGAGCAGCGCCAGCGCCTCGACCTTCTCCTCGCGTTGGCGGCTGACCTCCAGCGCTTCCATCGCGCTGATCTGCAGCGACAGCACCTGGCCGATGGTCTGGCATGCGGTGCGCAACTCGTGCGGCACATGCAGCGGCTGACGGTTACCACAACTGATCAGGCCCCAGAGCTTGTCGCCCTTGAGCAGGGAAATGCTCATCGAGGACAGCACGCCCATGTTCTTCATGTACTGACAGTGAATCGGCGACACGCTGCGCAAGGTGGCGAAACTCAGGTCCAGCGGGGTCTGGGTGTCCGGGCGCAGCTTGGGTACCAGGGGCACCGGTTGGTAGTCGGCATTGGGGATGATCCGCAGCCAGTTGGTGCGGTACAGCTCGCGGGCTTGCTCGGGGATGTCGGAGGCCGGGAAAAAAAGGCCGTTGAAGACTTCCATCGACGGATCGGACGCTTCGGCGATGACCTGGCCGTGGCCCTCTTCCTCGAAACGATAGATCAGCACCCGGTCGTAACCGGTCATCGCCTGAATTTCCTTGACGCTGATGTCGTACAGCGCCTGCAGGCTCTGAGCCTTTTGCAGACGCGCGAGCATCCGCCCCAGGTGGGTTTCGGTACCGGCGACGTTGCGCGGCTGGAAGTTTTCGACGTGGATTTCCAGCTCCAGAATCAGCACATCCTGATGCCGGTGCAGCAAACCTTCGAACGCGGTGCCGTTGAGGCGAAAGTGCAGCGGCGGCGCATCGGACAAGGCCGGTTGCTGCAAGGCCTCACGAACCTGCGCGGCGTGGGCATCGCCGATCAGGCTTTGCAGTGGCTGGCCGATCAACTCTTGCGCGGGACGGGCGAGCAACGTCTCGACGTTGGCGCTGATCTGAATGATCGAAAGGTCCGGCTCGCTCAGGGTCAACAGCAACCCGTGAGGCTGGATCGCGCCGGGAAAGCGGATCGGCTCGTCGGCGCAGTTGGCCAGCAATTCTTCAAAGGCTTCTTTGTCTTGCGGGTTCATACCAGAACCTCCTGGCTTTCGAGCCAGTGCTCGAAACAGCTGAATGTAGTGTGGGCGGCCGCCACGACGGCTTCACGCTCGTCGGCGTCCATCGGGCGACTGCCCAGGTATTCGATGAAATCGCGCCAGCGCCGGCCGGTGGCGGCGCCGTAGATATCCAGAAACGCTGCGCCATTGTCCGCGCCGAGATTCAGCCGCGTAGCGATCTCGCGACGCAGGATCTGCCCGCCGAGAGTCGCACCTTCCAGCACGTACAGCACGCCCAGACAGGCGGCGGCGGATTCGATGACGGGCAACTGGCGGCAGATCGGAAAATCTCCACCATTTGCCCCCAACGCGTGCAAATCGCGTTGCAGGGTCGGCGCCTTGAGGCGTGAAGTCAGATCGAAATCAGCGGGCATCGCGTCGCTGTCCTGCAGCGCGGCTTCCAATGGCTGATAGAAGCCGTAATAGGCGTGCATCAGTCGCTCGAAAGCGTGCAGATCAAGGGTATCGGAGAAGAAAGGAAGGCGTTTTTCCAGCGCAATGTGCAGTTCGGCCGTGCCAGTGCGCAAATCCTGCAACACCGGTGGTACATGAACCTCGCGGGCCTTTGCTTGCATGTAGTCGCTCGTACAGTGGGCCGCCTGGGGCCATGGGGGAATTGGAGAAGCTTGGCGCGAAAGCTTACACGGCAATTGGCCTTTCTGACCCGTCAGATGGTTTTTTCTGGCGGATTCATCACCCTGTGAAGGATTCAGAGTTGACGAGACGGCGGAAAGTTCGAACGGATTCGCGCCCGTCCATCGCTGTACCGCGACTCTGCAACCTGACTGTACGGTTCAGGCCGGCACCTGCGCATGATAGAAATAACGCTCCCGCCACCGGAGCCCGCACCATGGATCTCGTCACCCTCTCCCTGTTTCTGCCCGCCTGTTTTGCCTTGAACATGGCGCCGGGACCGAACAACCTGCTGTCGGTCAGCAACGCCACCCGCTACGGCTATCGTCGCGCCTGCGTGGCCGGGGTCGGTCGGTTGCTGGCGTTCGCCGGGATGATCGCCCTTGCGGCGGCGGGGCTGGCGGTGGTGCTGCAAACGTCCGAACTGTTGTTCTATGGGATCAAGATCATCGGCGCGGGGTATCTGCTGTATCTGGCGTGGCAGCTGTGGCGGGCCGATCCTGCCGGCGAAGACGCCGTAGCGGCGCCCGCGAACGGGCTTCTGGCCCTGGCGCGTCAGGAGTTTTTAGTGGCAGCAGGTAATCCCAAGGCAATTCTTATATTCACCGCTTTTCTGCCGCAGTTCGTCGACCCGGCTCGCGCCATCACCCCGCAGTTCATGCTGCTGGGCGTGCTGTTCCTGCTGCTGGAATGGATCGCCATCAGCGCCTACGCCTACATGGGCCTGCACATGCGCCGCTGGTTCGCCGAGCCACGCGGCAAACGGATGTTCAACCGTTGCTGCGCGGGGCTGCTGTCGGCGGCGGCTTCGGTGTTGTTGATGGCCAAGCGGGCCTAAACCTCGGACGGGCCTTTGAGCTCGACCTGGTTGCCGTCCGGGTCGAAGCAGTACAGCGACAGGCCGTAGCCCTAGGCGCCAAAACGGGTGGCGGCTTTTTCGACGGTCAGGCCACAGGCTTGCAGATGGCTGACCAGGGCCGCTTCATCGAACGGCTCGATGCGCAGGCAGAAGTGATCGACATTGCGCCGTTCGCTGCCGGCAGCGGCGCCGCCCTTGCGGCCGATTTCCCCGTCGAGATCGACCAGATCGATCATCGACGTGCCGGCGCGCAGGTGCACCAGACCGAATTTTTCGTTGCGCTTGACCACTTCGGCACCGAAGACCCGGTCGTAGAAATCAATGCTGCGTTGCAGATCGGCGACGCGCAGCACGATGTGATCGATGTGTTGAATCGTGAACGGTGGCATACCTTCATTTCCCGAGTTGTAGCGACCCGATCACTGTAGTGCAGCGGCCCGAAAATTCACTATCGATTTTTCGGTGGAGCCATCGAATAACTGGTTTTATCCTCGCCCCATGAACATACAGACCGCTGTCCTGCCGCCCCACGCCGAAATGGTTCGCGCCATGCTCGAACGCGACACTGCCTATGAAGGCGTGTTCTTTACGGCCGTGAAAACCACCGGGATCTTCTGCCGCCCCAGCTGCACGGCGCGCAAGCCGAAACCGGAAAACGTCGAATTCTTCGCCCACGCCGACGACTGCCTGTCCGCCGGTTACCGCGCCTGTTTGCGCTGCAAACCGCTGGACGCCGCGGCCATCGCCCCGGACTGGGTGCAACGGCTGCTGAAAGCGGTCGACGCCGATCCCGAGGTGCGCTGGAGCGATGCGCAATTGCTCGCCGAGGGCATCGAACCGCTGAAGCTTCGGCGCTGGTTCAAGCAGCATTTCGGCATGACCTTTCATGCATGGCTGCGCACCCGCCGGCTCGGCATGGCGCTGGGCGGGATCAAGCAAGGCACGTCCATCGACCACGCCGCGTTCGACTCCGGCTATGAATCCCTCAGCGGTTTTCGCGATGCGTTTCAGAAGTCGTTCCACATCACGCCGGGACGCGCGGCAGCCAGCGAGCCGCTGCTGTTCACTCGCCTGACCACGCCGCTGGGGCCGATGATCGCCATGGCCGAGCGACGCGGGCTGGTGCTGCTGGAATTTCTCGACCGTCCGGCGCTGACCCGCGAAGTCGAAGAATTGCAGAACCGCTACGGCTATGTAGTCGCACCGGGGCACAACGCGCATTTGCAGCAGATCGAAAACGAACTGGCGCTGTATTTCGCCGGCAAGCTGAGCGAATTCAGCGTGCCGCTGCACCTGCCCGGCAGCGAGTTTGACCGGCAGG
Source organism: Pseudomonas sputi (assembly GCF_021603585.1). Lineage (GTDB taxonomy): Bacteria > Pseudomonadota > Gammaproteobacteria > Pseudomonadales > Pseudomonadaceae > Aquipseudomonas > Aquipseudomonas sputi. The sequence goes on from NZ_BQHI01000047.1 coordinate 7,788, forward strand.
TCTGGAGCGAACTGCGGCAAATCCCCTACGGCCACACCAGCACCTACGGCACCATCGCCGCACGGCTGGGCAAACCCGGCGCCAGCCGCGCGGTGGGGCTGGCCAACGGGCACAATCGGCTCTCAATCGTGGTGCCGTGCCATCGGGTGATCGGTGCGGACGGCTCATTGACCGGCTATGGTGGTGGACAACCGCGCAAGGCGTTTTTGCTCCGGCTGGAAAACGCAGCGGTGCAGCTGACGCAACAACTGGCTTTCTGACAAACCGACCATAAACCATGCCTGATCCCTATCGACCGGCCAGCGAATTTCTGGCCAGCCTCGACACCGACTGGCAGCGCCACATCGCTGCTGTCGGCCCCTGCCTGCATCAGCCGCATCCGGCGCGCGATCCCTATGAATCGCTAGTGCGGGCGATTGCCTATCAGCAACTGCACGCCAAGGCGGGCGATGCGATTGTCGGGCGGCTGGTGGGGTTGTTTCCCGGGCAGTCGTTTCCGCGTCCCGAGCAAGTTCTGGCTACCGACTTTGATCGGCTACGCAGTTGCGGGTTTTCGGCGGGCAAGATTGCGACGATTCAGGGAATTGCCCAGGCGACCCTGGACGGTGTGGTGCCGGATTACGCCTCGGCGCTGGCGATGGGGGATGAGGCGCTGATCGAGCGGTTGGTCAGCCTGCGCGGGGTTGGGCGCTGGACGGTCGAGATGTTGCTGATTTATAGCCTGGAGCGTCAGGACATTCTGCCGGCCGATGACTTTGGCGTGCGCGAGGGCTATCGGCGGTTGAAAGGGCTGGAGGTACAGCCGACACGCAAGCAGATGATCGAGATCGGGTTGGCGTGGAGTCCGTTTCGCACCGTGGCGGCGTGGTATTTGTGGCGGGTAGCCAAGCCGTAGACCGCGATAGCGTTCTTCGCGAGCGCATTCCCCCCCTCTCTTCCAGGCTCAACCGCATCGACAAAGCCCAACCGGAGGCGAGTCATGCACCTTGAAGGCTCCTGCCACTGCGGTGCGGTTTCATTTACCCTCGACAGCGCCCGCCCCTACCCTTATCAGCGTTGCTACTGCTCGATCGGGAGAGTGATCAGAGGGCGGCGTTTCACTGGAACCTGACCGACGTCAGACGAGGCACTGTCGAATGCAACAAAAGCCTGATTAGATAGCGCCTCCCGCCGAATCGAACGTGGAGCCACACTTGAGCGAAACGCCAAAGGACTTGCCCCGTCCTCAACCCATCAGCCTGCGCCAGGCCTGGCCCTTCTGGCTCAAACTCGGTTGCATCGGCTTCGGCGGCCCCGCCGGGCAGATCGCGATCATGCATCAGGAACTGGTGGAGCGCCGGCGCTGGATTTCCGAGCGGCGCTTCCTGCATGCGCTCAACTACTGCATGTTGCTGCCCGGCCCGGAGGCCCAGCAACTGGCGACTTACATCGGCTGGCTGCTGCACCGCACCCCTGGCGGCGTGCTGGCCGGGGCGCTGTTTGTGTTGCCTTCGCTGCTGATCCTGATTGCCCTTTCGTGGGTGTACATCGCGTTCGGTGATGTGCCCGCCGTGGCCGGAGTGTTTTACGGGATCAAACCGGCGGTGACCGCGATCGTGTTGCACGCGGCCCATCGCATCGGTTCACGAGCGTTGAAGAACAGCTGGCTGTGGGCGATTGCCGGGGCGGCGTTCGTGGCGATCTTTGCCTTCAACGTGCCGTTCCCGCTGATCGTGTTCGGCGCGGCATTGATCGGTTATTTCGGCGGACGCTGGGCGCCGCAGCGGTTCAGCAACGGCGGCCATCGTGGCAGCGAAAAATCCTTCGGCCCGGCGCTGGTGGATGACGACACACCACCGCCCGAACATGCGCGGTTCAACCTGCCGAGGGTGATGCGTCTGGTGCTGGTGGGTGCGTTGCTGTGGTGCCTGCCGATGGCGTTGCTGACCGCGTTGTTCGGCTGGGATGGCACTTTCACGCAGATGGGCTGGTTCTTCACCAAGGCAGCATTGCTGACGTTCGGCGGTGCTTATGCCGTGCTGCCCTACGTGTATCAAGGCGCGGTCGGGCATTACGGCTGGCTGACCCCGACGCAGATGATCGACGGCCTGGCGCTGGGCGAAACCACGCCGGGGCCGCTGATCATGGTGGTGGCGTTTGTCGGATTCGTTGGTGCTTACGTGCAACCGACATTCGGTGCGGAGCACGCGTTTGCCGCCGGCGCGCTGGCCGCGACGCTGGTGACCTGGTTCACCTTCCTGCCTTCGTTCCTGTTCATCCTCGCCGGCGGGCCATTGGTGGAGTCGACCCACAATGAACTGAAGTTCACCGCACCGCTGACTGCGATCACCGCAGCGGTGGTCGGGGTGATCCTCAATCTGGCGTGTTTCTTTGCCTGGCACGTGTTCTGGCCCAATGGATTCGCCGGGCAACCGGACGTTTTCTCGATCCTGCTGGCCCTGGCAGCCGCCCTCGCCCTGTTCTTTTTCAAGCGCGGGGTAATCGAGGTGTTGATCGTTTGCGCCCTCGTCGGGCTGGGGTTTTACCTGTTGCGCTGAACCGGGGTGCACGTCAACGCCTGCGGAAACAGGCGTTTACTTCTCCGGGGATTCCCCCTTACTATCCAGCCACACCGGCCTGGCGGGACACTCCCGCCGCCGACGTTTTCCGCCAACGGAAACACGCGTCATGAGCACGTCACTCCAACAATCAGAATCGTTGAACGGCTCTGCACTGTGCGCCCTCCTTCACAGGGGCCGCGCATGAATCGCATCGTCAATCTCCCCATGGCCCTGAGCCGTTCCAAGCTGCGTCACTCCGCACGCCCGCCGGATATCTGCCTGCCCGTCTGATCGCGCCGTTAAAAAATCGCGACAGTTCCCCCTCTTTTTTCGATATCCCTGCCAGGACGCCCGCGCCTTTTGCCGAGCTGCGTCCGGCCCGAATCTGCGCGCCTGTGCGGCGCCATCGTGAGTGATTGATTGATTATGAAATTCGCAGCCATTGAAGACGCCCGTCACTTTCTTGAGCAGAACCCCGACATCGACATGATCGAGCTGTTCATCCTCGACGCCAACGGCGTTCCGCGCGGCAAGCTGTTGCATCGCGAAGAACTGCTCGCCGTGTACGAAAGCGGTCGCCCGCTGCCGAGCACCATCCTCGGCCTGACCGTGCAGGGCGAAGACGTGGAAAACTCCGGTCTGGTGTGGGACGTCGGCGACATCGACTGCCGCGCCTACCCGCTGGAAGGCAGTCTGGTACGCCTGCCGTGGCGGCAGATTCCGACCGCTGCGGTGCAGGTCAGCATGCACCCGGAACAAGGCATGCCGGCGAGCATCGCCGACCCGCGTCACCTGTTGATCAAGGTCATCGACCGCTTGAAAGCCGAGGGTTACCACCCGGTAATGGCCTGCGAGCTGGAGTTCTATCTGCTCGACGCCAAACGCGATCACAACGGCCGCCCGCAACCGGCGCTGGATGCCGACGGCGGTCGACCGCGACACACCCAGGTCTACGGTTTGCGTGAGCTGGAACAGATCGAACCGTTCCTCGCCGACCTCTACAGTGCCTGCACACTGCACGGCATTCCGGCGCGCACGGCGATCTCGGAATACGCGCCTGGCCAGGTGGAAATCACCCTCGAACACGGTGATGCGCTGGAGGCAATGGATCAGGCCGTGCGTTACAAGCGGCTGGTCAAAGCCGTGGCGCACAAGCACGGGATGCAGGCGACATTCATGGCCAAGCCGTTCGATCATCTGGCCGGCACCGGCATGCACATGCACGTCAGCCTCGCCGATGCCGAGGGGCGCAATCTGTTTGCCTCCGAGGATCCGGCGGGCACCCCGCTGCTGCGCACGGCAATTGGCGGGATGCTCGCGTCGTTGCTTGATTCGCTGCTGCTGTTCTGCCCCAACGCCAACTCCTACCGCCGCTTCCAGGCCAACAGCTACGCGCCACTGGCGCCGACCTGGGGTGTCGACAACCGCACCGTCAGCCTGCGCGTGCCCGGCGGCCCGGCCAACACCCGGCACATCGAACACCGCATCTGCGGCGCCGATGCCAACCCGTATCTGGCAGCGGCGGCAATCCTCGCGGGCATTCATCGCGGGATAAAAGAAAACATCGATCCAGGCGAGCCGGTGCAAGGCAATGGTTATGCGCAGGCGAAAGAGTTGCTGCCGACCGATTGGCTGACTTCGCTCACGGCACTGGAGAATTCGGTGTGGGCACGGGATGCGCTGGGACAGGAATTTCTCGGGGTGTATCTGGCGGTGAAACGTGCGGAATACCGGCAGTTCATGGCCGAAGTGGGCGAGCAGGACTGGCGCTGGTACCTGACCGAAGCCTGATCCCTACTCCCCTGTTTTTACTTTGGATACCGACATGACCGAACGCAGCAATTCCTACTACACCGCGACCCTCAACCGCGACACCGACTACCCGACCCTGCAAGGCCGGCACCAGGTCGATGTGGTGATCATCGGCGGCGGTTTCACCGGCGTCGCCACGGCCGTGGAACTGACCGAGAAAGGCCTGAAAGTCGCCATCGTCGAAAGCCACAAGATCGGCTGGGGCGCCACCGGGCGCAACGGCGGTCAGGTCACCGGCAGCCTGTCCGGCGACGGCGCGATGCGCAAACAGATGCGCAACACCTTGGGCGATGAGGTCGACGATTTCATCTGGCACCTGCGCTGGCGTGGGCACGAAATCATCCAGCAACGGGTCGAGAAATACGCGATCGATTGCGACCTCAAGCACGGCCATTTGCATGCGGCCTACAAGCCGAGCCACATGGCCGGTTTGCGCAGTGATTACGACGAAGCCGTGCGCCGTGGCATGGGCGATGAGGTCAGCCTGCTCGACCGCAGCCAGGTGCGTGACCTGTTGCAAAGCGACCTTTATCACGGCGCGATCAAGAACACCCGCAACATGCACCTGCACCCGCTCAACCTGTGCATCGGAGAAGCGCGAGCAGCGGAAAGCCTCGGCGCGCTGATCTTCGAAAACAGCGAAGTGCTGGAGATCATTCACGGCGACAGTCCCGGCGTGCGCACCGCCCACGGTCGGATCGACGCCAATCAGGTGCTGCTGGCCGGCGACGTCTACCACAAGCTCGAGCCGGGCCAGCTCAAGGGCAAGATCTTCCCGGCCATGGGCGGCATCGTCACCACAGAACCACTGGGCGATCTGGCAAAGCAGATCAACCCCGAAGACCTCGCCGTTTACGACTGCCGCTTCGTCCTCGACTACTACCGCCTCACCGCCGACGGGCGCCTGCTGTTCGGCGGCGGCGCCAACTACAGCGGCAAGGACTCACGGGACATCGCCGGCGAACTGCGGCCGTGCATCGAGCAGACCTTCCCGGCGCTCAAAGGGGTGAAGATCGATTACCAGTGGAGCTGCGCAATGGGCATCGTCATCAACCGCATCCCGCAACTGGGCAAGCTCTCGGACAACGTCTGGTATTGCCAGGGCTACTCCGGCCACGGCATCGCCACGACCCACATCATGGGTGAAATCATGAGCCGGGCGATCACCGGGCAGATGCAGCAGTTCGACACGTTCGCCGCGTGCTCGCACATTCGCGTGCCGATGGGCGATCTGCTGGGGAATCCGATGCTGGCGGCGGGCATGTGGTACTACCAGATGCTGGAAAAACTGCGCTGATCGAGCGGACCCCATCGCCAGTGATGGGGCCTTTTTTGGCTGCAAAACCTCAGTCGGGCAACTGCTCCACCTCAATCCCCAACCGCCGATAATCCTCGACACTCCCCGACGCCACATGCCGTTCGGTAATCAGCGTGTGCAAGCGCTCGCACGGCGCCACCACAAACGGTTCCACCGCGCCGAGCTTGTCCGCCGTGGTCACGGCAATCACTCGCGCCGCACAGTCGAGCAGCGCCTGCTTGACCGGCACTTCATCGAAGTGCAGCGAGGTGATGCCCACCTCAGGATGAATCGCGCAAACCCCGGTGATCGCCAGATCAGCCTTGATCCCCGACAGCAACCGCAGCGCCTCATGACCGCCAGCGGACATGGTTTTCGGATTCAGTTGCCCGCCCGCCAGAATCACCTTGATGCCCGGGTATTCGGACAACGCGATCGCCGTCATCGGTGACGCCGTGACTGCCGTGAGGCTGATGTCCCTGGGCAACGAGCGCGCCACCTGCAACGAGGTGGAACCGGAGTCGAACATCACTGTTTGCCCGCTCCGTACCTGCTGCGCCGCCAACTGCGCCAGACGAATCTTCACCTCGTCGATCTCGTCGAGCCGGGTGAAGTAATCCTTGCCGGTGTCCTTGGGCCTCGGCAACGCGCCGCCGTGCACCCGCTGCACCAGCCCGGCGTTGTCCAGCTCGGCCAGATCGCGGCGGATGGTGTCTTCGGACACCGCAAAATGCTGACTCAATTCGGACGCCATGACCTTGCCGTCACGTTCGAGGATCAAAAGGATTTTCTGCCGGCGCAGGGAGGGCAGCTCGGAAACGGAATGATCGTGCATGGTTTTGCCTGTTTGTGCTTTTAATTGCAGGTTTGTGCGAGCTTAACCAGGCAAACCGGCAAACACAACGCGGGTATCAATGGCTTCGATCATTGGAATCACAAAGCCGAATTTTTTCTTTTGACCCGCCCCCGGCAGAATGGCCTCACTTTCAAATGGACCAGGATGAACACCCCATGAACCTCAATTTCGCTTTCGCCTGCATGGTCGTCGTGTCGTTTGCCATTGCGCTCGTGCACGCCTGATCGAAACCAATGCTCAATCGGCGATCATTCCGCCACCACCCGCGCCTTGCGCACGAACAGTGCATGCACCTTGTCCCAGAAATTGCCGCCCAGTACGAAAAAGCTGCCGACGAACATCAAGTCGCCCAGCGCCTGCATCTGCCAGAGATTGGGCCGCACACCGGGGAAGAAATTGTCGAAATACGGTTCCAGAAAGGACGATAGCAGCGGCAGGCAGAACATCACCACGCCGATCTTGTGGCGCATCGGGCTGACTTCGGCCACGGGGGTCGGAATCACGCCGGAGATATAGCGGCCGATCGTGCGCTTGAGTTCTGCGAAGCCGGCCTTGCCCATCACCGCGATCACCAGCAACAACAGCACTTTATTGCTGATGAACAGCACCCCGGTCAGCGCCGCGACTTTCGAGCCCGGCACGTCGAGGGCGGCGGCAATCGGCACCATCAGCCACGAACCGAGCATCAGGCAGATGATTGCCACGCCGACCTTGAAACGCCAGTTGGCGCTGGTGGGGGCAAGCGGTTCTTGAGCAGTGTCCATGGTTTCCTACCTATTTGTCCGGAGCAGGTTCGTTGGCGTTCGTCTGAAAAAGCGTAGCAGCTGATTGCTTCGATCAACCCGCAATCGGCGGTCTATGCTCCAGTGACATTTCCCGCTGGGACCACCCGGTATGCTTGCAACGCCAACCCTGCTGATCCGTCCCGGCCACCTGCTGCTGCTCGGTGCGCTGAGCCTTGGCGGCTGCCTGCGGCTGGGCCCGGAGTTCCAGCCGCCGGCGGAGGCCTGGAGCAAGCAATGGCAAAGTCCAGCATTGGAGCAGGCCAGCGAACGCGGCACACTGCCGGATTTGCGCCAGTGGTGGCAGGTGTTTGCCGATCCGGTGCTCGACCGATTGATCAGCGACGCCGAAGCCCGCAACAGCAGCCTGAAAATCGCCGGCCTGCGAGTCCTCGAAGCCCGCGCGCAATTGGGCATCGCCGACAGCGGTCGCTATCCGCAACTGCAACAGGCCAGCGCGGACAGCCTGTACATCGACCGCCGCCAGTCCGGCGGCAGCAACCCGCAGGACCTGCACTTCTGGCAGCACAGCGCCGCGTTCGATGTCGGCTGGGAGCTGGATTTCTGGGGTCGCTTCAGTCGCGCCATCGAGTCCGCCGACGCCAGCTACTTCGCCGCCCAGGCCAACTACGAAGACGCCCTCGTTTTGCTACGCGCTCAAGTGGCCGACACCTACTTTGCCCTGCGCACCACGGAAGCCCGGCTACGGGTCGCCCGGGAAAACGCCGCTCAGCAAAAGCGCAATTTCGAGATCACCGAAAAACTCTTTCGCAGCGGCCAGACCGCCGAACTCGACCTGCAACAGGCCAGAACCCAATACCTCGGCACCCTGAGCAGTATTCCGGCGTTCGAAGACCAATTGCTGCGGACCCGCAATGCGCTGGCCGTGCTGGTCGGCCAGCCGCCCGGTGGCGCGGCGTTTCTGGCGGAACAACCGGGGCTGATTCCGCTGGTGGATCGTGCCGTGTTGCAGGATGTCCCGGCCAACCTGCTGCTGCGCCGTCCCGACGTGCGCGCGGCGGAGTTGAACGTTGCCGCGCAGTCGGCGCTGGTCGGCGTGGCCGAGACCGATCTGTACCCTTCGCTGACCTTGCTCGGCAGTATCGTCTGGTCCAGCGACACCCTCGGCGCCACCCCGCGCAGCCTTGACCTGATCGGCGGCCCGAGCCTGCGTTGGAACCTGTTCGATTACGGTCGCATCCACAACAACATCCGCGTGCAGGATGCGCGCTTGCAGCAACTGATCGAGGCCTATCGCGACAAAGTCCGTCAGGCCGCCCGCGAGGCCGACGACGCCGCCAGCGGCCTGACCAAAGCGCTGGAGCGCGAACGCATTCTGGGCGAGGCCGAAGGCGCGGCGCGGCGATCGCTGGTGCTGGCCAACACCCAATATCGCGAAGGCTATTCGGACTTTCAGCGGGTGCTCGACGCCCAGCGTGCATTGCTGGAGCTACAGGACAACTATCTGGTCAGCCGCAGCAACGCCGTGAGCAATCTGATCGCGCTTTACCGCGCCGTGGGCGGTGGCTGGCAAAGCGCCGGGCCGCAGATTGATTCAGCGACCCGCCAGCACATGCAGCAACGCACCGACTGGGGCGATCTGCTGAGCGCCCCGCCGCCCCAACCGACCTATCCGATTCCCTCGCAGGTAGACCGCCATGAGTGATGAAGCGCCGCCGGATCCGGCGAAAAAAGGCATCCGCTGGGTGCTGCTGGTGATTGTGCTGAGCCTGGTCTGGTATCTATTGGCCGACCGTTTTACGCCCTACACCCAGCAGGCGCGGGTCGGCGCGTTCGTGATCCCGGTGGCGGCGGAAGTCGCGGGCCGGGTGATCAAGGTCAACGTGCGCAACAATCAGGACGTGCAGGCCGGCGACATCCTCTTCGAGCTCGATCCGCAGCCACTGCAGATCGCCGTCGACCGGGCTCGCGCCGATCTGGAAAACACCCGGCGCACGGTCGGCGCCAGCACCGCGGGCATCGCTTCGGCTCAGGCGTCGTTGCGGGCAGCCCAGGCCAATGAACTCAAGGCGCGCCAGGACAATCGGCGGCTTGAAGGCTTGTATAAAGAAGATCCGGGCACCGTTTCGGTACGGCTTCTGGAAGTGTCCCGGGCCAACCACGAAGCGGCGGTCAGCAAGGTCGCCGCCGCCCGGGCCGAAGTGCTGCGCGCCCAGGAGCAGGAAGGCGGCAACACCGACACCAACGCCAAACTGCTCAGCGCCGCCGCCACACTGGCGAAGGCTGAACTGGATCTGGCCAACACCCGCATCGGCGCGCGTTCGGCGGGACTGATTACCGACCTGCGTACCGACGTCGGCCAGTTCGCCGCTGCCGGCAGTCCGGTAATGACCCTGATCACGATCCAGGACGTGTGGATCAGCGCCGACCTCACCGAGAACAACCTCGGCCGGATCAAGCCCGGCACGCCGGTGTCGATCATCCTCGACGCCCTGCCCGGCGAAGTGCTCGACGGCCGAGTGCGCAGCGTTGGCTATGGCGTCAGCGTCGGCCAGACTCCACCGCCCGGCACCCTGCCAACGATCCAGAACAGCCGCGACTGGCTGCGTCCGGCGCAGCGTTTTCCGGTGATCATCGAGTTCAGCGAAGAAGCTAAAAAGCGACTGTTCGAGAGCCGTTCGATCCGTGCCGGCGGGCAGGCGGAAGTCATGGCGTTTCCCAGCGAGGGCAATCTGCTCAATCCACTCGGGCGGATGTTTGTCTGGTTGATGAGCTGGCTGTCGTATGCCTATTGAACGCAGCGTCCCGGCGCAACGGGCCCTGCGCCTGGCCTGCGGCACGGCGTTGTGCACTGCCGCCAGTTACGGCCTCGCCTTGCCGCTGTCGTTTCTGTCGCCGGTATTAGCGGTGTTGCTGCTGGCGAGCATGCCCCGGCCATTGCCCGCCAAAACGGCGTTGGTGCTGACGCTGGTCGCCGCGCTCACCACCAGTCTCGGCCTGTTGCTGGTGCCGTTGCTGCGCTATTACCCGGTGTGTGGCGTCCTGCTGATCGGTGTCGGCCTGTTTCTGGTGTTCACTTACGGCTTGCGCGGCGGCAACGTGCTGATCATGACGTTTCTGGTGATCGGCATGACCATGATCTCCGCCGCCGGTTTTGCCTCATTCGAACTGGCGATGGCGGTGATCGGCGCGCTGGTCAAAGGCCTGTTGCTGGCCGTCGTCATCGTCGGCCTGAGCCACGTCCTGTTCCCGGAACCGGCCAACAGCCCGGCGCCACCACCCGCCCC
>NZ_BQHI01000048.1 GCF_021603585.1 Pseudomonas sputi
CTGGAGGGTATCAACAATCGAATAAAGGTCATCAAGCGGATGGCGTACGGTTACCGGGACAGCGAATTCTTTTTCATGAAGATCAAGAGCGTGTTTCCCGGCAATCCGTGATGAACCAAAAAAAAGCCACCTGAAGAGGTGGCTGAAAGGGAAGACCGCAAGGAGAGGAAACCGGTCAGGGTTAAGGCCGGGAGGGCTGCCAGGGCAAGCCGGAGCAGTGAGGCTGCGTGCTTCGTCAGCGATGTTTTTGCAGCGGATGCGCGGATTATCCGCAGCCGCCGACGGGCAGTGAAATCAACTCTGACTATGCTGGTGATAGGCGACGTGACTGCGTCGCAATGAGGCGGGGGCGATCAGGTGGGAGCATTTGCCGCACAGGAATGGTGCGGTGCATGCGGCGTCAATATCCAACCGATTGAAATCAAAGCGTTTATGCCGATGGCACGGGCCTTGCGAAGGCCTGTAGGTCCGGAGTGACAAGGAGTACGGCATGATCCGCACCTATTTTGATGAAATGTACGATGCCGGCGGCCAGATCCGCCCGCATTACCGGGAGTTTGCCCGCTGGCTGGCCGAGACGCCTGATGAACTGCTGGCCCAGCGGCGACGCGAGGCCGATCTGCTGTTTCATCGCGCCGGAATCACTTTCACGCTCTACGGGGACGAGCAAGGGACAGAGCGCCTGATTCCCTTCGACACCATTCCGCGCAGCATTCCCGCCAGTGAATGGCGGATTGTCGAGCGCGGCTGCATTCAGCGGGTCAAGGCGTTGAACATGTTCCTCGCCGACCTTTACCACGAGCAACGCATCATCAAGGCCGGGATCATTCCGGCCGAGCAGGTGCTGGCCAACGAGCAATACCAGTTGGCGATGCAAGGGCTGGATCTGCACCGCGATATTTATTCGCACATCTCCGGCGTCGATCTGGTGCGCGACGGCGACGGCACGTATTACGTGCTCGAGGACAACCTGCGCACGCCGAGCGGTGTGAGCTACATGCTTGAAGACCGCAAGATGATGATGCGTCTGTTCCCCGAGCTGTTCGCGGCCCAGCGCATCGCTCCCATCGACCATTACCCGAACTTGCTGCTCGACACCTTGAAAAGCTCAAGCCCGATCGACAACCCGAGTGTCGTGGTGCTGACCCCGGGGCGGTTCAACAGCGCGTTTTTCGAGCATGCGTTTCTCGCCCGGGAAATGGGCGTGGAGCTGGTGGAGGGCGCGGATCTGTTCGTGCGTGATGACAAGGTTTTCATGCGCACCACCGACGGCCCGAAAGCGGTGGACGTGATCTACCGCCGGCTCGACGACGCGTTCCTCGATCCGCTGGCGTTCCGCCCGGATTCGATGCTCGGCGTGCCGGGGCTGCTGTCGTCGTATCGCTCCGGCAATGTGGTGCTGGCCAATGCCATCGGCACCGGCGTGGCGGACGACAAATCGGTGTACCCGTTCGTGACCGAAATGATCCGTTTCTACCTCGACGAAGAACCGATCCTGAAAAACGTGCCGACCTGGCAATGCCGCAACCCGTCTGAACTTTCCCACGTGCTGGCCAATCTTGCGGATCTGGTGGTCAAGGAAACCCAGGGCTCCGGCGGTTACGGGATGCTTGTGGGGCCGGCGGCGACGACTGCGGAAATCGATGCGTTCCGCGAGCGGATCAAGGCCAAGCCCCACGCGTACATCGCACAACCGACGCTGTCGCTGTCGACCTGTCCGACCTTTGTCGAAAACGGCATTGCGCCGCGCCATATCGACCTGCGCCCGTTCGTATTGTCCGGGCGCGAAACCCGGGTCGTACCCGGCGGTTTGACCCGTGTCGCTCTGCGTGAAGGCTCGCTGGTGGTGAATTCATCCCAGGGCGGCGGAACCAAGGACACCTGGGTGGTCGAGGATTGAAGGAAGCCTGTCATGTTAAGTAGAACTGCCTCGGATCTGTACTGGATGTCGCGTTACCTGGAGCGGGCGGAAAACCTCGCACGAATGCTCGATGTCAGCTATTCGCTGTCGCTGATGCCGCAGGACGGCCGTGGCGATGGCCTTCACGAACTGGCGATGCCGCTGCTGATCACCGGTACGCTGGACGATTACCTGGAACGCCACGGCGAATTGCATGCCGAGCGATTGTTGCACTTCTTCGCCCTCGACGCGGCCAACCCGGCGAGCATCTACAGCTGTCTCGGTGCGGCGCGGGCCAGCGCCCATGCGGTGCGCGGCCGGATCACCGCCGACATGTGGGAGAACATCAACGCCACCTGGCTGGAGATCCGCGGGATCGCCAATCAGGGCCTCAGCCGTTACGGCATGAGCCGTTTCTGCGAGTGGATCAAGGAACGTTCGCACCTGTTCCGGGGTGCGTCCTACGGCACGATCATGCGCAACGATGCGTTTCGCTTCATTCGCCTGGGTACGTTCATCGAGCGGGCGGACAACACGTTGCGTCTGCTCGATGCGCGTTACGAAATGGCCGGCGATCAGGCCGAAGCAGTCAGCGACGGCACCGCTCACGCCTATTACCAATGGAGTGCCCTGTTGCGAGCCTTGTCATCGTTCGAGGCTTACACCGAGATTTATCGCGATGCGCCGGGTGCCCGGCATGTGGCCGAATTGCTGCTGTTGCGCGCCGATGTGCCGCGTTCCTTGCGGGCCTGCACCGAAGAGATCGATCAGATCCTGGCCCAGTTGCCGGGGGCCAACGGTCGCCCCGCACAACGTCTGGCGGCGGAAATGGACGCACGCCTGCGCTACACCGGCATCCAGGAAATCCTCGAGGAAGGCCTGCACGCCTGGCTCACTGAATTCATCCCGCTGGTGCGCCAGCTGGGCAACGCCATTCACAGTTCCTACCTGGAGGCCGCATGAGACTTTCCATCAGCCACGAGACCACCTATCACTACGAAGATCAGGTGCGCGCGAGCATCCAGTACCTGCGCCTGACCCCCCACGACAGCGAGCGTCAGCACGTGCTGAGCTGGCAGCTCGACCTGCCGCGCCCGGTGCGCGCCCAGCTCGATCCGTTCGGCAACATCCTGCATGTGCTGACCATGGACGAGCCCCACGAAGCGATCATCATCGGCGCCCGGGGGCAGGTCGATATCGACGAGTTGCGCGAAGCGGAGCACGAGAGCCAGTCGGCGCTGCCGTTCCTGCGTTTCACCCGGCTGACCGAGGCGGACGAGGCATTGCGGGCGTTTGCCGAGAAATCCTGCAAACAACGCCGCGACCGCAATGCGTTGATCGATCTGATGCACGGTTTGAATCAACACATGACCTACAAGCCGGGTTCCACCGAAGTCGACACCAGCGCTGCCGAGGCATTCGCCGGACGGGCGGGTGTTTGCCAGGATCACGCCCACGCGTTCCTGGCCTGCGCGCGCAGTCTCGGGGTGCCGTCACGTTATGTGTCGGGTTATCTGTACAGCGAGGATTGTGAGCACCTGGCCAGTCACGCCTGGGCCGAGGCCTGGATCGATGACGCCTGGTACAGCTTTGACGTGACCAATGAGCTGGCGCGGCCGGAGCGGCACCTGAAACTGGCAGTGGGGCTGGATTACCTCGACGCCTGTCCGGTGCGCGGCATGCGCCGGGGCGGCGGGTCAGAGCAGATGCACGCGAAGGTGCGGGTGTCGCCGACACCAGCCCCCGTCATCTCGGTGCAGCAGCAGTAAGCGGCGTTGCTGGATTACTTGGCGGGCGCAAGCTTGCGCCCGGCCATGTGCTGCAAATACCCGATCAGCTTCTGCAGATCCGCGTCCGGCAACACCTCGGCGGAAAACCCCGGCATCTTCGCCTGCGGCCATTGGCGCAGACTCTGCGGATCGCGGAGGTAGCGCTTGAGGAAGTCCGCGCCGAAGTACTCGGTGGGGTTGTACGGAATATTCAGGTCCGGCCCGAACTGCGCATCGCCCGCACCATTGAGACGATGACAGGCCAGGCAGTTCTTCTGGAACAGCGCAAAACCCTGATTGACCGGGTCATCGGCCTTCAACGCAGGGTCCGGCAACAGGGCAGGGAAGCGCTCGGCCACCGGCGCCATGCGCTTGATGCTCGTCACTTCGAACGGCCATTGTTCCGGGCTGATATGGCCGACTTGCGGATCCGTCCACACCAGATAGAACGGGCCGGCGCTGTGCTTGCCTTCCGACAGCGGCGGCCAGGGCTGCGCCGGATCTTCGATGGCCAGCCAGGCGCGTGAGCCCTTGTTGTTCAACAGCGGCGCGGCGGACAGTTCCGCGGCAAAGCCGTCCAGGGCGACGGCTTGCAGGTGATCGTCCGGTTTGATGCCGGTCAGCAGTGCGGCAACCGGCACGGCGCGATAAGTCATGTCCTTCTTGTAGGACACATCATTCTTGATCGTGAGGGTTTGTACCTGAGGATGCTTGAGCAACTCCTCGGTCTCCCAGGTGCGACTGTTCGCGCCCAGCTCCAGGTTCAGTTGCGCGGCAGACAGGGGCATGCTCAGCAGCATGGCCCCGAACAGAATGAGCGTTTTCAAGTGATCGCCGTCAGTGTCGTGGAAGTGCGCAAAGGTTGGCACAGCCACGCTGGCCCGGATAGCGGGCCAATGACATTTTCACTGGCGAAAAACAATACCTGCCGCTTGAACTTGAATCAGCCGATGACCTTGGTCAGGTTCGGCAGAATCAACAACAGCGTCGTGGCGAAAAGAATGAGCCCTGCTTGCCGTACTTTCGGTTGTTTGAACATGGCTTGACCGCCTTTTTTGTTATTTCCTGATGCCTGCCTGCATATCCATGACGGCAAGCGCTGCACTTCCTGTTGAAGAACGCCTGCCTCGGCAAAACCCGACGACAACGACGTACATCTTCACCTTAGGGCCCGCGTCACGCTTCGCTTAGATCCATTTCGTATGTACTTGCTATCTTTTGCGATTAAAAAGGCATGAGGCCCATTGCCAGCTTCTTTGCCGCCCTTTTGCTAGACAGCTCGCGCACCTGAACCGGTTAACCAAGCCCCGGATGACCGTCCGTCTGAGCGTGCGCGTCAACGTCATTGAGCGCTGTGGTCATTGAATCCCTGGTCTGCGAAGACAACAGTGACAACACGAATTTCACTCACCGCACAGGTTCGAGGACGTCATGACCCAAGCTTTGATTTTCGACGCGTTACGCACGCCCCGTGGCAAGGGCAAGGCCGACGGTTCGCTGCACAGCGTCAAACCGGTAAATCTGGTGGCCGGGCTGCTGACCGCTTTGCAGGCGCGCACGGCGCTGGACACCAGCCAGGTCGATGACGTGGTGCTGGGTTGCGTCACGCCGATCGGCGATCAGGGCTCGGACATCGCCAAGACCGCCGTCCAGGTGGCCGATTGGGACGTCAGCGTTGCGGGTGTGCAGATCAACCGGTTCTGCGCTTCCGGGCTGGAAGCGGTGAACCTGGGGGCGATGAAAGTGCGCTCCGGGTTCGAAGAGCTGGTGGTGGTCGGCGGCGTCGAATCCATGTCCCGCGTGCCGATGGGCAGCGACGGCGGCGCCTGGGCGCTGGACCCACAGACCAACCTGCACAGCCACTTCACCCCGCAAGGCGTCGGTGCCGACCTGATCGCCACCCTTGAAGGCTTCAGCCGTCAGGACGTCGATGCCTACGCGCTGCACTCGCAACAGAAGGCGGCGCGCGCCCGGGCCGACGGGGCGTTCAACAAGTCGTTGGTGCCGGTGCAGGACCAGAACGGCATCATCCTGCTCGACCACGATGAGTTCATCCGCGCCGAGTCGACCCTTGAAGGCCTGGGCAAGCTCAAGCCGAGTTTCGAGATGATCGGCCAGATGGGTTTCGACGCTACGGCGTTGCGGGTCTACAGCCATGTCGAGCGGATCAACCATGTGCACACGCCAGGCAACAGCTCGGGGATCGTCGATGGCGCGGCGCTGATGCTGATCGGCTCCGAGGCCAAGGGGCGCGCGATGGGCCTGCAACCGCGGGCGCGGATTGTCGCGACGGCGGTCACCAGCACCGACCCGACCATCATGCTCACCGGCCCGGCGCCGGCCACTCGCAAGGCGCTGGCCAAGGCCGGGCTGCGGGTGGAAGACATCGACCTGTTCGAGGTCAACGAGGCGTTCGCCTCGGTGGTGCTGAAATTCATCAAGGACATGGCCGTCGACCCGGACAAGGTCAACGTCAATGGCGGCTCGATTGCGATGGGGCATCCACTGGGTGCCACCGGTTGCGCGATTCTCGGCACCTTGCTCGATGAACTGGAAGCCCGGCGTCTGCGCTATGGCCTGGCGACGCTGTGCGTCGGCGGCGGCATGGGCATCGCCACCATCATCGAACGCCTCTGACCCCAAGGAATCCTGTCATGACCCAAGCCATTCGTTACGAAAAAGGCCAGGACGGCATCGTCCTCCTGACCATCGACATGCCGGGCCAGAGCGCCAACACCATGAACGCGGTGTATCGCGAGGCCATGGCCGACAGCGTTGCCCGTTTGCAGGCGGAAAAAGATGACATCGCCGGGGTGATCATCACTTCAGCCAAGAAAACCTTCTTTGCCGGCGGCGACCTGAATGAACTGATCAAGGTCGGCAAGCCCCAAGCCAAGGCTTTCTACGACATGGTGCTGACCCTCAAGGGCCAGTTGCGCACCCTGGAAACCCTCGGCAAACCAGTGGTCGCGGCGATCAACGGCGCGGCGCTCGGTGGCGGCTGGGAAATCTGTCTGGCCTGTCACCATCGGGTGGCGCTGGACGATGCTTCGGTGCAACTCGGTTTGCCGGAAGTGACCCTCGGCCTGTTGCCGGGTGGCGGTGGCGTGGTGCGCATGGTGCGCATGCTCGGCATCGAAAAGGCTTTGCCGTACCTGCTCGAAGGCAAGAAAGTCCGTCCGCAGCAAGCGTTGCAGGCGGGTCTGATCGATGAACTGGCGGCGGATCGCGATGAGCTGCTGGCCAAGGCGCGAGCCTGGGTTCTGGCCAATCCTGCGGTCGTGCAGCGTTGGGATGTAAAGGGTTATCAGATTCCCGGCGGCACGCCATCGAACCCGAAAGTCGCGCAGATGGTGGCGATTGCGCCGTCGATCCTGCGCACCAGAACCCAGGGCACGTTGCCGGCACCGGAGAAGATTCTGTGCGCGGCGGTGGAAGGCGCGCAGGTGGATTTCGACACCGCGCACCTGATCGAAACCCGCTACTTCACTGAATTGACCACCGGGCAGGTCTCGAAAAACCTGATCGGCACGTTCTGGTTCCAGCTCAATGAAATCAATGCCGGCGGTTCGCGGCCGCAGGGTTTTGCGCCTTATGCGACGAAGCGGGTGGGCGTGCTTGGCGCCGGGATGATGGGGGCGGGAATCGCCTACGTCAGCGCGGTGGCCGGGGTCGACGTGGTGCTCAAGGACATCAACCTGGCGGCTGCCGAAAAGGGCAAGGCGCATTCGGCCGCGTTGCTGGACAAGAAAGTCGCTCGCGGGCAGATGACTGCGCAGCAACGTGAAGCGGTGCTGGCGCGTATCCACCCGACCGAAAGCGATGCCGATCTGGCAGGTTGCGATCTGATCATCGAGGCGGTGTTCGAGGATCGCCAACTCAAGGCCAAGGTCTCGGCGGCGGCGCAGCAGGTGGTTGGTGCCGATGCGGTGATTGCCTCCAACACCTCGACCTTGCCCATCACGGGGTTGGCGAGCGCAGTGCCGGATCAAAGCAAGTTCATCGGCCTGCACTTCTTCAGCCCGGTGGAAAAGATGCCGCTGGTGGAGATCATCAAAGGTGCGCAAACCAGCGACGAAACCCTCGCACGCGGGTTCGATTTCGTCCTGCAAATCAAGAAAACGCCGATTGTGGTCAATGACAGCCGCGGCTTCTTCACTTCGCGGGTGTTCGGCACTTTCACCAATGAAGGCATCGCCATGCTGGGGGAGGGTGTCAGCGCACCGATGATCGAGACCGAAGCACGCAAGGCCGGCATGCCCATCGGGCCTCTGGCGATCTCTGACGAAGTTTCCCTCAGCCTGATGAGCCATATCCGTCAGCAAACGGCCAAAGACCTGCAAGCGGAAGGGAAACCGCTGATTGAGCACCCGGCGTTCGCCGTGATTGACTTGCTGCTCAACGAATACAAGCGGCCGGGCAAGGCAGCGGGAGGCGGATTTTATGAGTACCCGGCGGGTGGGCAGAAACATTTGTGGCCCGAACTGAAAACCCGTTTCGAGAAAGCCGACGGGCAGATTTCGCCGAAGGATGTGCGTGATCGGTTGCTGTTCGTACAGGCCATCGAAACCGTGCGTTGTGTCGAGGAGGGTGTGCTGACGTCGACGGCGGACGCCAACGTCGGTTCGATCTTCGGTATCGGTTTTGCGGCATGGACGGGCGGCGCATTGCAGTTCATCAATCAATATGGCGTGAAGGACTTCGTCGCGCGGGCGCAGTACCTGGCGGAACAGTACGGCGAGCGTTTCGCACCGCCAGCGTTGCTGCTGGAAAAAGCTGCCAAGGGCGAGCTGTTCTAACGGGGCGGGGACGCATTTCGGGGCTTGCCTTGCCGGGTGGTTTCAAGGCAGGCTCTGGGGTGTGCATTATTCCCATCACGTGTCAGGTATTTTTTATGTCGCTACGCATCTGCATTCTGGAAACCGACATCCTGCGTCCGGAACTGGTCGATCAATATCAGGGTTACGGGCAGATGTTCCAGCGTCTGTTCTCGCAACAGCCGATCGCCGCCGAATTCACGGTGTACAACGTGATGCAGGGCGATTATCCGAGTGATGACCTGGCCTTCGATGCGTACCTGGTCACTGGCAGCAAGGCCGACTCGTTCGGCACCGACCCGTGGATTCAGACCCTCAAGCAATACCTGCTGACCCGCTATGAGCGCGGCGACAAACTGCTCGGCGTGTGCTTCGGCCATCAACTGCTGGCGCTGTTGCTGGGCGGCAAGAGCGAGCGTGCTACTCAAGGTTGGGGTGTCGGCATTCACCACTACAAACTGGCGGCCAAGGCACCGTGGATGAGCCCGCTGCGTGAAGAGCTGACGCTGCTGATCAGCCACCAGGATCAAGTCACGGCGCTGCCGGAGAACGCCACGGTGATTGCTTCCAGTGATTTCTGCCCGTTCGCCGCGTACCACATCAACGATCAGGTGCTGTGCTTCCAGGGGCATCCGGAATTCATCCACGACTATTCACGGGCGTTGCTGGATCTGCGTCAGGAAGCGCTGGGCGAGCAGGTGTACAGCAAGGGCGTTGCCAGCCTGGAGCACCAGCACCACGGCACCACTGTGGCGGAGTGGATGATGCGCTTCGTGGCACACAAACCGACCGCCGCTTGAACCCGAACGCCCTCGTGCCCTGCACGGGGGCGTTTTTTCAGCTCATAGCCAGCCCGATTTCTTGAAGCTCGCCCACAGGCTCACGCAGCCGACCGTGATAAAACCCAACACGCCGAAATAGCCGTAGTGCCAGCTCAGCTCCGGCATGTTCTGGAAGTTCATCCCGTAAATCCCGGCCACCGCCGTCGGGAACGCCAGAATTGCCGCCCATGCCGCGAATTTGCGCTGCACCACGCTTTGGCGTGACGCCTCCAGCAACACACCGATCTCGATGGTCTGGCTGGCGATGTCGGCCAGGGTGGTCAGGTCTTCCATCTGCCGATTCACGTGGATCTGCACGTCGCGAAAGTACGGGCGCATGTTTTTGTCGATGAAGGGGAAGCTCAGTTTCTGCAGTTCTTCGCTTATTTCCACCATGGGAGCGGCGTAACGGCGCAGACGCACCACGTCTCGGCGCAGGCCATGGAGTTTCTGGATGTCGTGCTCATTCAACGCACTGCACAACACGTTGCGTTCCAGCTCATCGATCTCGGCATGGATCGCTTCGCCCACCGGCTGATAGTTCTCGATCACGAAATCCAGCAGCGCATACAGTACGAAATCTTCCCCGTGTTCCAGCAACAGCGGCCGCGCCTCACAGCGCTGGCGGACGTGGGCGTAGGACGCCGAGTGGCCGTTACGGGCGGTGATGATGTAGCCCTTGCCGGCGAAGATATGAGTTTCGATGAACTGCAGAATCCCGTGTTCGCGCACTGGCGAGTAGGTGACGATGAATAGTGCGTCGCCGAAGGTTTCCAGCTTCGGCCGGCTGTGTTTTTCCAGGGCATCTTCGATGGCCAGCTCATGCAGGTTGAACTGGCGTTGCAGGTTGGACAGTTCCTGGGCATTCGGCTCTTCAAGGCCGATCCAGACGAAGTGGCCGGTCTTGGCAGCCCAGGCTGCGCCTTCGTCGAGGGAAATATTGGTGACTTTCTTACCGGCGCTGTAAACCGCAGCAGCAACAACTCGACCCATGGTGGTGTTTCACTTCTTCTTGGCAGATGGCAGGGGAGGCATGGCTTCAGCTTAGCCGTGTCGCTGCTTGAGAGTCAGTGAAATCTGTACAGTTCACCGGGCAAAAGAAAACCCGCACGGGGCGGGTTTCTTTCTTCACGCAGCCTGCAGCTGCCGGTCCATTGCATCGATGCATTCGCGCATCTGTTCGCGACACTGGTTGATGAGCATGGGCATGTCGTCCATGGTCAGGCCAGCGGTAGGAATCGCCGGCAGCGAGCGTATGAGAATTTTCCCGCTGTGCCAGCGGTTCAGGCGCATGTGCTTGATGTAGCTGCTGACACACACCGGAACGATCGGCACTCCGGCGGCAATGGCCATCTGGAATGCGCCTTTCTTGAATGGCAGCAATTCCTCACCCAGGTTACGGGTGCCTTCCGGGAAGACCCAGATCGAGGTGTCTTTGTGCTGCAAGGTGTCGGTGGTCGTCAACATCGACTGGCGCGCCTTGTGCGCGTTCCCACGATCGATCAACACGTTGCCCGCCAACCAGAACAACTGCCCGAACAGCGGCACCCACTTCAGGCTCTTTTTGCCGATGCACACGGTACGACGAGGCACCACATTGCCGAACACGAACAGGTCGTAGTTGGACTGATGATTGGCGACGATCACGCAGCTGTCGGGTTTGTTCATCAACGGCCCGACATCAGACTTCACTCGCAGACGCAAAATGCACATCGCTGGCAGTGCATAGAGACGGGCACACAGGCGACTGTTGTCCGGATTGAATGGGCGGCACAGCCCGAGGATCACACCGAGGATTCCCGCCAGAATAAAGTGCAGGCCCATCAACAACATACGAAACACGAACAGCATTTTCAGGCCCATCGGGACAAAAGGTGGCGCAGTGTACGGATGTGCACTGTTTTCGGCAATTGCCGCTATAGAGTCCGGAGATGGGCGATGTTTAAGCGCATGTTTCCGACTTGTTGGTCAGAGGCGTCCTAGAGCTGCCGCGGAGTTTTTAACTGGGCGTGTAAGAAAAAGCCCGACACGACGGTCGGGCTTTTCTGAATCGGTGCAAGCCGGGTATCAGCCCAGATGCTCCTGATCCTGAATGATTGCGTTGTCCAGGGTTTCCAGCAGCGCCTTGCGTACCTTGAGCTTGGTGTTCTTGTGCGCGGTCATATTGATCTTCTTCAACTGACGCGCGGCGGCAAGGGCGGCACTTTGCAGCTCTTCGGCCGCGACAACCTTGTCGAGGAAACCGGCATCCACTGCGCTTTGCGGATTGAACATTTCGCCGTTGATCACCGAGCGATGGAAGGCCGAGCGACGCAGGCGGTCACGGGCCAGCTCGATGCCGGCGTGGTGCATGGTCATGCCGATCTGCACTTCGTTCAGACCAATACTGAACGGGCCGTCGACACCGATGCGGTAATCGGCGGACAGCAGAATGAACGCGCCTTTGGCCACGGCATGCCCCGGGCAAGCAACGATCACCGGGAACGGGTGCGACAACAGACGACGGGCCAGGGTCGAACCGGCAGTCACCAGGGACACGGCTTCTTTAGGGCCGGCGGTCATCACTTTCAGGTCGTAGCCGCCAGAGAGAATACCCGGCTGGCCGGTGATGATCACGATTGCACGATCCGCCACCGCCTGATCCAGCGCCGCGTTGAAGGCCGCGATCACGTCCGGGGAAATGGCGTTGACCTTGCCGTTGCTCAGGGTCAGGGTCGCGATACCGTCTTCGAGGTGGTAGGCAATCAGGTCGCTCATGGCGCAATTCCTTATAAGAAAGATGGGCAGACGTTACCCACCGTCGCCGGTCAGGTAAAGCACTGTGACTGACCCGCCAGTCACCGTTTACCGGCCGATGCGCCGCAACGCGCCCCGCGCCCGACGCCTGCGCGTCTATATAGAAGGGCCGCGTTTACCCGAGATTGGCCGGATCGCCATGGACTCTCGACGGCTGTCGCGGCTTTTTCGCTTAACCGCATGAAAATTCTGAAAAAAAGTTTGCCATCAGAAAAGCTTTCGACTACATTAGCGCGCCTCGACAGACAGAACATGTTTGAAGAGATACGGTGAAGTGTCCGAGTGGCTTAAGGAGCACGCCTGGAAAGTGTGTATACAGGAAACTGTATCGAGAGTTCGAATCTCTCCTTCACCGCCAAATTCGATGTAAACAAAACCCCTGGTTTCGCAAGAAGCTAGGGGTTTTGTGCATTCTGGCGTCCGGTTTCTGGTCACAGAGTCGCTTCGGCTTTCCTTTTGCCAAGGCATTACAATCGCGGTTTTATCCGGCATGTAAAAGGAAGACCCCCATGATCATTTCCACCACCCACTCCATCGAAGGCCGGCAGATTACGGCGTATCTGGACATCGTCAGTGCCGAGTCGGTGCAGGGTGTGAATGTGATTCGCGATATGTTCGCCGGTATGCGGGACTTTTTTGGTGGGCGTTCGCAGACGCTGGAGCGGGCGTTGAAGGAGGCGCGTGTTCAGGCGACTGACGAGATCAAGGAGCGGGCGCGGGCTCTGCAGGCGGATGCGGTGGTCGGGGTGGATTTCGAGATCAGCATGCCGGCAGGGAAGGGTGGCATGGTGGTGGTGTTTGCGACCGGCACGGCGGTCAAGTTGCGCTGAGGCTTGTGAGCCCATTCAAACGGAATGGGCTCTTTGCTGACAATCAGCCCTGTGGCTTGAGCAGCACCGTGCCTTTCGAATCGTAGGTCAGCGGCGTATCGATCGCGACGAGAGGCGGGGTATCGCCGGGTTGAACTGGCTGGACCGGGTCAGGGTGGTAGATGACAGGCTGCAACGGACTCGGTCCGGTCGGCTGCTTGATGACGATTTCACCTGAAGCGATCTTTTCCTTGAGTTTCTCCGCCCCGGCTTTGCCGGCGGCGATCTGTTCATCCGTGAGCTTTACAACAGGCAGTGTCGGGAATCCTTTGATTTCCATGTTCTCTCCTTGAGATTCATTGCGTAGGAAAAAGGGCAGCGGCCGGTCGCCACAAATCTTTAGCCGCGTGGGACCAACGGTTCCTCAAAGTGTTTAATTTCCGTAGGCCATTCGTCGGGCTTCGGGCGATCTGAATCACAAGTCCAGGAATGACCAGCTAGTCTCAAAAGCCTTGGAGGTCGATATTTTTTCAGGCAAAAGGGTTTGCCGGTGTCAACCCGCATTTGATAAGGGGTGCAGAGATGACTGATCCGTACATCGAAGACGATGGGGCTGAATTTTCATTCAACAATTGCGTGCGCTGCGGCCAGACGGAGTATCAGGCCGGTTTTGGCGAGGATCCGGTGCAGACCGGCAAGATCAAGTCCATGGCACCCAAGGGGCCGAAGGCGAAGTTTCTGCCTAAGGTCACCACCCGCTCCAGAAAGTGATCCCTATCCTGAAAAACCCCGTCATTGAACGGGGTTTTTTATGCGCGCCTTTTGATGAAGCGTCCTACATGGACTTGTGACTTTGTCCGATTTTTTCACAAACTTTTCACACCCGACTCAGTAGGGTGAAGCCATCCGTTAGAAAGCAAGTCTCCAGCCCGTCTCCCCAGCGGGCTTTTTTTTGTCCGTCATAAAACCTTTTCCGTATTCGCTGTCCAATCGGCGCCAAGTGCGTTGCAACGCTGGACATCGCCGCGGCAACAGCATTCAATCTGCGCCCTTTTTTATTCCTTCTGTCCCGTCCTGAATAAGGTTTACACCTTCTGATCTATTTTCAGGAGGACGTAATGGAAACGGCTAAAAGGCGTAGTCAGCGAGACTACACGCTGACTTTTAAATTGTCGGTCGTGGATCAGGTCG
>NZ_BQHI01000049.1 GCF_021603585.1 Pseudomonas sputi
TCGACCTGATCCACGACCGACAATTTAAAAGTCAGCGTGTAGTCTCGCTGACTACGCCTTTTAGCCGTTTCCATTACGTCCTCCTGAAAATAGATCAGAAGGTGTAAACCTTATTCAGGACGGGACAACCGATTGAAATGAATCAGTCCCCTCTTCCCTTACGAGCAATAGCTAAGTGTCAGGTAGCAAAGCCATCGCTACCCGCCCAAATCCCCCCAGGTTTCAACGTCGCACACGATCTCTCTCAAGCAGAGGCCAGAAGCCATCATTGCAATGAAAATGGTATCGTCCCCTCCTTTTCCAAACTTCTGACAGATCATGAATAGCGCCGAATCCTCTATCCGGGCCGTTGCTCCGGCACAGGACATCGCTGAATCAATGGATACCTGACATGCCCAACACGTCGCAGAACGCGAGATTTAGCGAGTTGCTGGCTGTAAACGAAGCCAGTACTGACAGCGCTGAATCCACAGCCGACCTATTGAAGGTGATTTACGAGTTCGCCTCGTACGATGGCCCGCTCAAATTCAATTGCACACGCGCATGGTGGTTTTTTGGTACTGGCCTGCTATTGATAGCGGGCGCTGTAGCCCTTTTTTGCTATATCGACACCTATCAAGTGGTTTCTTTTTTTCGCCGTCTGCAAATTGAGCCTGGCTTGGTCGGCGCGGTCACTGGTGTGCTAGGCATCGGGTTCGCCATTGGGAGCATAAAATGGATGAAATCCAAGGCTGATCGCTTGCCATCGCTCAGCCGCAAAATTGCTGCACTGTCCTCCTACTTCCACAACAGGTTGATGTTCCTGGAAGAAAACTCGCACTGCACCCTCCACGAACTGGATACGCAATTTGGTGACTACCGCCGGGGCAACTACAGCCGCGAGTTGGTTGAGTCGTTAGAGGGCGTGTTTACCGGCAAGCTGCGCGATCTCCCTTATCACTACCGCCATTTGCACTACGTCAACAAACGGACGGAGCAAGTCACGGAGACGGACAAAGATGGCAAAACCAGAACCGAGACTCGAGTGGTGTATGACCACTACGACCGGTACAGTCTGGTCTTCGACTTTCCCTGGGTCACCGGCATATCGGTCAGATCCGATGACCAATCAGAGAACGACTATTCATGGCCGATGGACACGGCTTCTCCGGACTTTAATAAATCGTTCTGTTTGACAGGTCAGAGCGAGATACTCTGCGCGAAATTCATCAAGCCTTCGACAGTGCTGCATTTGTTGAAGCTATTGGAAATCCTCGATCGTCCGAACCTGGAGTTCTCCGACGATGGCTTGTTCTGCCTCAGCTTCGCGAGCAGCGACCTGCTCGCGTTCAGCACAGAGTATTCGCTGGCTTCACCCAACGAGTTTTACGCAGAAATTGCTGCGGGTGTAAAACTGCCGCGCCTGAAGTCTGTGCTCCAATGGAGCCACGCACTCTCTGAGCTGCACGATGACAACTTTACCTTTACCGCCTCTCCCCCCAATAAATGCAAAGAGAAGTAAGCCATGGACATTGCACTCATCCTCTCCGCTGTTATCGCTGTAATCATCATCTTGGTGGGGTTGGGCATCTACAACGACATCATTGCCCGACATAACGGGGTACAACGTGCCTGGTCGGACATCCTGGTTTACGAACGCCAGAAGACAAAAGTTCTCGATCAGCTGCAAAAAGTGCTCGCAGATTTCATGGTTTTTGAGTCCAGCCTCCTCGAAAAAATCACCGGCCTGCGCAGCGCCATTCACGCCCTTCCTGCTGGCGCGAACGGCAACGCACTCACCAACGTTGAAACCGCGTCGAGGGAAGTGATGGGTGGTTTGCGCATCGCTTTCGAGGCCTACCCTGACCTTAAAGCATCCGAAGCAGCCAACAACATGATGCGTGAAATTGCCGAACAACAAGAAAACGTCGGCGCGGCCATCACCATCTACAACCGCAACGTCGAACTGTTCAACAACGCCATCGAAATGTTCCCAGCCTCAATCGTCAATGGCCTGTTCAACAAGAAAACTCGCGTCACACCGTTCACCGATACCGAAGCTTCGCAAGCTTTCTCCTACACCCCGAATATCTAACACCCGTAGCGCTCCAGACCATCACCCATGAGGGTGATGGTCGACCAACTCCTTCCTAAGCAAAACACGATGTCCGTGACGAACCCATAACCTTGTGGGAGCCAGCCTGCTGGCGATAGCGGAATATCAGGCAACAGACACCGCGCAGGTGCCATCGCTGCCAGCCCTGCCCCGCATCACTCCGGCAATTGCAAATTATCCAACGCCCGATTCACCGCCAACTCCCCGAGCATGATCAACTGCGCAATGCCCACCAGCGCCCGACGCTGCGAAGCCGGTACCAGACTGGCGATGTTCTGGGCAATGGTTTGGGCCGAAGCGAGTGTTTCACTGGCATCAATCAGCAGTTCTTCGTTTTTGTTGTCCGCCGTCACGGCATACATCCCGCGGGCTCTACGTGGGGGCGGCGTGGAGCCGGGCGGACAGAGGTAATGGTCGAGCGCGCGGTCGGCGGCTTCGTGGAGTTTTCTGGAATCGATGGATTCGTAGGGGGAAACCGAGTCGGTTTCGGGCGGGTTGGGAGTTGGTTTGATCATGGTGAAGCTCCATTTTTATACCTGGTGGAACCACCAACACCTGTCGCTAAACAAGTAAGGGTGGCAGCTGTACGCGGGTTAGCGAACCGAGAGGTATAAGACCCGGCAGACCCGAAGGTCTCCCACGCACAGCCACCATATCGTTATCGCAAATGTCTGCGACAAACGGGAGCGTCGTTGAACTTATACCTGGTCAGGTCGCTAAACCCGGTCGCTGGGTTGCCAGCGACACGTAGACGATAAAGACCAGGTACAAAGCGCACAAGCCGGCGGATTCTGGCGTAGCTGTAGGCAACGGCGCAAGGATATGTAGCCTGAGAGAGTGTCTGGAGATGTCTTTTTAAACGGCGACGTTTATCGAGACCTTACTGCGGCACCTCCATGAGGTGTGGAGGCCGGCCAGATGATTCTCAGATTTATTCTTTGGAAAAATCAGCCCCCTTTTCCCCAGTCCCCTTTTCCCCTTAAGGGCATCTTCCCCAGCGCTGAGAATGATTTTGTTGCTGGTTGTACGCCAAATTCAAGGACTCGCTCCTAGAGCGGTATTCTTCCAGCTGTAGTGAGCAGCGGTGCATGACCTAGGGATCTTGCGAAATCAGCAGGCATAGGCCTGGTGATCGCTGACCCAATGCCTGAGTGATTTCACAATGATTTCAATACATAATGCACCAAGGTTACGTGTCTTTGAATGCTTACGATTTTAGAAGAGAGCAGCTATGGAAGCAGCTATGGAAAGTGCACCGTCAGAAGAATATACAGAAGACAATCTTTTTTATTGTAGGGTC
Organism: Pseudomonas sputi; assembly: GCF_021603585.1. GTDB lineage: Bacteria > Pseudomonadota > Gammaproteobacteria > Pseudomonadales > Pseudomonadaceae > Aquipseudomonas > Aquipseudomonas sputi. The sequence continues at coordinate 3,396 of NZ_BQHI01000049.1, forward strand.
GATACGTTTCGTGCAAGCAAAGATTATTTGCAAGGAGGCTTGTGCGTAAGATTCATAGGTATAGAGGCCGCGAGCCGAAATATTTTGAATCATGATGAGGGTGTCGAGACATTTATTGTGGATGTTGACCTCTGGAAATTTGCAGAGATTCTTCACAAACGAAATCCTAATAGAGATACTCGGCATTTTATATATGCTTTCGAGAGCCTCCCAGAGCAACACAATCGATGGTATGCATTACGCATCGAACCGAGTAATTATGCGCGAAACTACCTCTACTCAACATTTTCGGAGGATCCACCTAGATATTTTGAAATAAAAGAGCTCGGAGTTGTTGAGGAGCCAGGGTTGGACGTCAGGCCACCAAGCCAATCGCTTTCCTCTATAAGAGCATCTCTGATCTCGTCCGGACAATGGATTGTGGATAACCCGCAAACCGCTTTATTGGATCTGCGCTTGGAGGATAAATATTTCGGTGGCGACTTCGTATTAGAGTCATTTCATGTAGGTCAGGGAATGTGCTCAATAGTTCACGACGGCACGTGGGGAATGCTTCTTGATATGGGGGCAGGAAAACCGGTCCTTCGGCCTAAATACCCTACATTGAGTAACGATCTACACCTTGTGACGGACAAATTGAAGGAGCTAAACCTCCTAATGTCGCACTTTGATTCGGATCATTGGAGAATTCTAGCGTGGGATACGAAGCTGAGGAATAAAATTAAAAACATCTACGTACCTTCAGGGGATCGGCCACCAGTTTTCAATGACAAAAATATTAAGAAAAAAATTGTTCAAGTAAGTGACACCTTCATAAGGCTTGCCGCAGACGCTTTTCTTCGCATTTATCGGAGCGATCCTAGCCACTCCGACAGCAATGGCCAATGCTTGGTTACTACGTTCTACAAAGGCGGCAAGCTTGCCTTAGCCCCAGGTGATTACGCTTATCATCGGTTTGCTACCGATGCCAATACGGGCATTCAGGAACTGCTCAGCGAGATCTACAGTGCGGTAATTGTTCCCCATCACGGGGATTTAGCAAGCGCGAGGTCTGTTGTTGACTGTGTGCCCGGATCTCCCGCGTTCTTCTCTGCCGGGACACACCAAGGATATAACCACCCGACTACAGCATCTGTGGACGAGCACCTTCTGAAGAATTTCATCGCTATTGAGAAGAACACAGAAGAAAATATAGTGCGTAAGCTGCTGATGTGATGGGGGGTTATGGTCGTGAAGCGGTCTGGACAAAACCGATGCAAATGGCTGGTCAGATCGAATGAAAATAGGTGGGCAAGTCAGTGCAAATTTCACCGTAGACAATCAATACAGCAAAATCACCATCTACCCGAAACTTTCTTAAGTCGAATCGACCTGATGAACGAGGGCAATACCCTGGCCGTCGAGAAACTCCAATGCTGCGAGTTCGCCAGGACGCACGACCATCTGCCGGACGGGCGTTGGCTGGCACTCGGCAAAATTGGCCCGCAGCGCGATTTCATGGCCGTGATCCGATTCTTCGCCGAACCAACCACCTTCTGATGTGAAAAAACCCCATGACTGGGCTTTTTTACTTACACCCCTTCGGGATGAAGTCGACGGGATAGGTAATCAGGAAAATCGATTTCATAGGAGGAGTGAGTTGGACCGGATAGCATCAATAGCTTGCCATCTGTGAAACGCCCAAATTCTTCAGCGGTTAATTCAGACTTTGCCGCGATTGCGATTGTCCAGGTGTGTTTTTGATGAATGTTAAGGGTTAATTGCAAATATTCCCCTGCTGGCATGATCAGTAAGGACACTGCACCAGGGTCGCAGGTGAAATTTTTGAGAGTTTCGTCGACTGGCGCGTTGGAAGGGCGTGCCCCAGGAATATCTGGAGCCTCCCCCTCCCCACGATGCCATAGTCCCGCATGCAGTAATTTCGCATAAACGGTTTCGAGATACCCTTCGCCGAACTCGCAATACGCCACGGCCAATGCGAGTTTACACATAAAACGGGTATCAAACTCCGAATTAAACGGCACGGCTCCTTCTATGTTTCCCCCTGAAAATACGTTGCTCCATATCCATTCAATGGCTGTGGAGTCAGCCTCGTCGGGAGCCGAAAAGCCGTAATCAGCCAGTGATATCCCGTCGACCGTGGTGCCTGAGATTTTTCTCACCTTCCGACGCTTGAACGACTCTTTGAATTCTAACAATGAGCGATTCGGATCGGCGTTTTCATTGAAAAAATAGTATGCCCTCGCATTCGCCGATACCTGCTTTAAAGCGATGGGGTTGCCGCCCATGTACCAGTAGCGTTCTTCGTCAACGGGACGGATCAGGATAACGTGCTCGGCCTGAGATCCAGTCCACCATTCACAGACTTCGGTTTCGAGTAGCCCCGGGATATCGAGATGGATAATGCCTGTGCACACCAAGGGAGGTACGACTTTGTCGTTTGTTTTGGAGAGGTGTCGGGCGGCCTCACCCAAGGCGATAGAGGGCAACCATGACTTTTCGAAGCTCGCATCGACGTGCAACCCCAAGCTGCTGTTGCACTTACGACATGCCGCTCGGACTTTGTAGCGTTGGGGGGACTGTGCACCGCCCAAGCTCTGAGGAATCGCATGCTCCAAGGTCATGTCGCTCGCAGGCTTCAATATCCAGCAATACATACACTTGGTTTCGGGTTGTACTTCGGAGGGGACCTGCAAATTGTCCAACGCGTACTCCTCAAGGTTAAGGGGCTTATTGATGGTTCGGAGGTGTTTCCCGCAACCAGCGTTTTCTTGTTTGAAGGATGCACTAACCGAGCAGGGCCACCAAGCCTTCTCTGCATCGGGTCCGGTTATAGTCACAAAGAAATACTGGTGAGGTGGTCGCATTTACGCACAGATAGATGCGACTTGTACGCAGGGGCACACCGCTCTGTGCCCGCACAATCGACTTAAGGAGACGATCCTAGCTCCCCCACTGCTGGCTGCCCCAGCCCCCGTACCTCCCACAGGTGGGCTACAACACTGCGCACCAGTGCGCCGCCAGACCTGGTGGGCGGTGTCCTCTGTGTCACCGGTGGAATATGACGGCAGAGGTGGGCGTGTTTGTGCAGACCTACGTCACACGCGGGACTGACGCTTGGGTATAGGCTTTTTACTGAACGAGATTCGGGAAAGCGGAATAAGTCGAGTAGAAAGGGGACGGATCTGAATGGCACTTACTTAACATGTTTAGCATGCCCGTTTTTCCTGACCTCAGCCCTCGCTGACCGACGTGACTTGGTCAGCAAGGGGTAGGCCTGAGGTCTTCGTTTTATGGCTCGCGGTTCGATACGACCAGGTCGATTTCCAACGCGTCTTTGCGCTATCAGCATCAGTAAGTTCGCCAGACCATCCTCGTCTTCAGGACTCCCATATTGTCGTAGCGCCAGCCATAGCTGAAGGCTGTGTTTGAAGCTCAGTTCGCGAGGTAAGCAGTCCGCTAAGAGAGCCGATTGGGCCATGAGCATTCGGATCAGATTGTAGGCCAACAGATAGACCCATAACTCCTTGACGGCCATGCCCGGGGTTTTGCAGCTCAACCTTCCAAGGCCCAGCGTGGCCTTGAGATTTCGCAAGTCCAACTCGACATGCCATCGCCCCTTGTACAGCGATTTGAGAGCTGTTTTGGGTGTCTGCTTCGGGCAATGCAAGGTGGTCACCAACGTTTTTCCGCCAGTCTTCAACTCTCGCACTATCAGCCTTCCAGGGGCCTGTTCGTAATGTGTTTGACTCATCCAGGGCGGCCTTCTTTCGGGCTTTTTCAATTCGATCAAGTGGTCTTCCGAACCGAGACTTTGGCCCAGACGAAAGTCCGTGCTGCGCCGTCGGGCGCCATATTGTTCGAACACGCCATCGATACCTCGTCGCTGCAACTCGCACAGCAGAAAATAGGTCGCGTAGTAAGCGTCGCCCAACAAGATGTCGCCTGTTTTCAACGTGCCGAGCATTGATCTGAGCAGCGTCTGTTCGTCGCCGCCCTTACCTCGGAAACGTCCAAGTGCGGCGTCTAAAACGGCGCCACTGGAGAGGCAAACGAGGCCCACCACTCGACACAACGGAAAACCAAGGCCAACTTTCTGCCCGCGAGATTGCGGATAGGCCTCCTGATTCGCAGCCGTATCGGGCATCGAGACGGTTGTCCCGTCGACAAGGCGTACAGGTCGCCCCTTCCATCGCCACGAAGGCGGTGCCTGATCACTGATAGACGAACCGGTCTGTCGAACCAGCATGGAAACCATTTCTACCGGCAAGCGTTGCCTGGCCTTACAGAAAGCGCCCGTGCGAGTGCTATTGGGTTTCATGCCGCTACAGGATCGCTTGATGGAGAAATCGTTGACGGCATTCTGGCAGGAGCGATCGGCACTCATCGCTTGAGCCAGGAACATCGACAGAGTTTCCGTTGGCGGATACAAGCGCTCCCGATGCTCTGGCAGTGCTGACTCAACGCGCTGCAGCAACTCGGGAGCCGTGAGCAGGTTGAAAAAAGCATAGGCATCACAATTCGAAGCATGGCGGCGAAAACGTTGCTGTTGATGCTGGAGAATTTGGCGTCTACGATCCATGTGGGCTGTGTCCTTGGTTTTCTGGTGTGTGTTCGCAACTATCACCGTAGACCAAGGCCAGCCCTTCTTCATTTTTTGCTTTCAGCTCAATCGGTTAGCTGTTAAGTAAGTGCCATTCAGATCCGTCCCCTTTTTTACTAAAAATAATTCTGTCAGTTTTTTTAAATCTCAAGTCGCCCAGCTCAAAGATTATGAGCAAGGACAATGTCTTGCATTGCTGCGAGCGAATTATCTTCACCTAGGCGTCCAATCTTGAATTCAATTCTATGATCTAACTCTCCAGACATCGCGGCAAGATTTCGAAAAACTCGTTCTTCCTGTATGAAATCATCTCCACCTCGAACAAGCATGACCACATGATACCTAGTGAGATTATTCCTCTTTAAGGAATTCTGTAGGCGCGGCATCTGTTTACGCAACATAATACGAGCAAACGAAGACAAGTACTGCAGTGATATGGACTTCACTTCCACGCCGACATGTTCGTCGTTTCGCTCTGCAACAAAGTCAACGCCAATGTCTTTTAGCGATGAATTTAAATGTACGATATAGCCTTGCTTCGCATAAAAATCTGCAACCACCCTCTCTGATATATACTCTATTGCGGCAGGTGAGTCCGAGCCGTATGTATAGATAATTAAATCTCTATCCTCTTCATTGATATCAATTTCACCTAGCTTGGTCGACGCCTTGATTATTATTTCTTTCAGCTTTTCACAAAGCCCCTTTATTTGTTCGTAGTCGCTTCGCTTGACATGCCTATTGTGCGCGACCTTATTTCGAAGCTTGTAAAGCAGAGCCCATTTCTTATCTACGCTACCACCTTCTTCGTCAATAACTGATGAGAAATATTTTTCCCAGTTAGATTTTGGCAGATATTTTTTTATGGTATCTCGATCATCTGGTGAGAATTGGGTTTTTGATAACAGCCTATCGAGCTCTTCGGTTGATATATCCCGCTTCTTTCCAAACAAAACCTCCTTCAGGTGAATGAAGTCGAGCTTGAACAAGTCGTTCACATGCGGGTCATCGTCACTAAAATTGTCAATTTTCTTAAATAAATCTGGGTGAATCGCGTCTTTAGACCAGTTTACACCCACTGTGATTAGCATAAATTTCGCAATCAATCTCCGCATGAGGTTTTCTACCTCATTAATTAGCGGGTAAGATTTCTCCGCATATGCTCGACCAACGTCATCCCACAGTGTATTTATCGTTGTTTTCCCTGGAGATATTCTTTCCGCAATTGATCTTATTCTGTCGCAAAGTTCATTAAAGCCATCCATATCGGACTCATCGAGCGCCTCGAGCAACACGGTAAAGTAACGTTCCTGCTTAGACTTAATCAAATCAGTTTCGATACGAAACTTCGCCGCAGCAAGCTCCTTTGCCTTAGGGGTTCTTTTGTATGAAATTTTTTGCCCAGTTATTCCTAATAGAGAATCGACCTTCAAAAATTCGACAAATGATTTTTTGCTTGTGCAGAAGGACTCTGACTCAGGTATTAGCACCAACAACTCAATTTTCAAGAAGTGCTCCTAATTGGTCTGGCGGAGCCAGTTAAATGGTGAAAAACGGGATTAACTCCTGGATTACGCCACTCCGCGAAGCGGATTTAACTTGGACAAACTGTTATGCTTCACCCACTTTACTCTCAGTCTCCTGCGCTATCTTTCCAGCTGGGGGGGCAGGGAAAATTACACGTCCCACGGACAACAAAATCGCAAGGCGGCAGGCGGTCGCAAAATCCGCATCTTGGTACTCGACGTAATTCTGTACAGCGAGAAAAAGATCTGGCGCAAACACCAATGCGGTGTTCATGGTCAATGCCGCCGCGACGCATTTTTCGGTGAACGGATCCGCTCGCTGGTCAAGAGGCGATAGCCGGTGCGCATTTCCGAATAGAACTGGCTTTGCCGGTGCATCAACCGAGTCTCTCAGCAAATCCTCATGGATGTTCATTTGAAGCTGTCGCAACTTATCGACGTTCACAGCCTTATTGTCTTTTCCCTCGGCTTCTCCTATGAGACGTCCCTCAGGCGACTCGAAGACTACATCAAACTCTGACCCAGCATCTTTGAAAGGCTCCGCAGTGAAGCCGAGTTTCCGTAGCGCTTCAATAATGGCTTCCTCAAGTGGTTTACCCTTCTCAAAAAGCAGGCCCCGAAGACGACCTTCAATGCGCAGTTGCTCAGCAAGCTCCTCTTTAGCCTGCTGGGCCGTTTCGACAGCGAGCTCGGCGGCCATCAATTCAACGCGCAAGCTGCGCTCCGGTGCCATAAGATATGCGTCACTCGAGGCCCACGCGGGTTCCGCAGTGACATCACTCTCGGCGCGCAGAGCCTTGTCCAACTGGACGACTGCAGCTACAAAGCGGTCCGCAAAAATTGTTGCCTTCCTTGTCCAAACCTGCTTCTCATTCTTCTCAGTTACAAACTCATCAGGATAGAAATCGACATCCGGGAGCAGCACAAGACTGCCAGTGGCCGATTTGCTTCGAAAAATCGCCCCAACTGGCTTATCGCCCGTTCTGGTAAGTATTGTGACTGCTGTTTTTTCAGGCGTGAGTAGTACGTGATAGGTAAACATTTCACGAAAATCATTCCAGAATGCGGCAAGCGGTGGCCCCACAGATGACGCCAATTTCATTTCCGAACCGTTCGCGACTACCGGCTTTAGATCGGCAGGAATTGAGTTGTAGTTGCTATATTCCGTGACATGACGGGTTGTCTTCTGATTTCTTCCGGTGCCCGAGTAGCTTCTCTGGCCAGTGTCGATGTACACCGAAGTAAGCTCTGGGAGAAAGACAAGGATGGTCTTCCCAGCGGCTACAGCCTCCTTAAGCTCCCGGCGCCAATGCTCGCAGCATTCCCGCAGTTGAAAGGACTGTGTATCGCTGAGACTCGGCTTTCCTTGAAAATAGTCGGACCCGTAGATCAAGAAGTCGCTGATCAACGGCTTAAAAAGCACGATGTCGAAGTCCAACAGCGAAGACTTCGACCGGAAAGACACATGCTTGACGCTACCAGATGCCAACTCGCATCCGATGGTCACAATTCGCTTTTCGCTCACCAAGCCTCCCTAATAGTCATCTGACGCATAGCGTTCCTTCTCTAGACGTTAGCGCATAAACCGTTTGAGTGTTGCGATAGTAAGCGACATGGGCAAACAACATAGAGTGGCAAGTTATGCTCGGAGGTTACAAATTCGTTGATAACGTGTCTATGGTGATTTTCGATTGACTGCTCGGTCCGTCAACATCCGCTATTTGTCCGAAAGTCGATATGCACGATTTACTTCCCTTGGCTGTTCAAAGGGGGTGTCAGAAATTTTGTGTTCGGGCATAACATGAGTAAGAGGTGCATGTATGCCAACCAAAAAGAAACCCGCGTTGCGAGAGCTGCCAAAAATCCCGAAAGAGCTGCTTGAGCAATTCACAGA
>NZ_BQHI01000050.1 GCF_021603585.1 Pseudomonas sputi
CACCCTGCTCAATCACCACCCCATCTCCCTCCACCGCCACCAACTTCACCCCAGGACTCACCCGCTCCCCCTGCAAAAAGCTCCTCGGCGGTCCGTCGTTGAGGCTGAGTATCGCCACCGCCCCGCGACTCCCCGCCATCACGCCGCTGACCTTGATCTCCACCGGTGCCGTGCGGTTGGAAAACCACTGCAACGCCGGGTTATCGCTGCGTGCGGCAAGCAGTTGCGGGGTGGCGGCCGGGGTGTGGGATTCGGCGGTGGTCAGGAGCAGGGATGACCAGGTGGCGATGCCGATCAGGGCGGCCAGCAGTGCGGCGGCCTGGATGAGTTGGGGGGGTGAAAAGCGTGCGGTGGATCTCATGGGCTGAATCTCCTTTTAGTCCCGGTGACCAGACTACGCGGCAATTCTCACGGTTTTATTTCACACGCCTTACATGTTGGCCGTGCAGGATGGCTTTTTGGGACGGGGCTGGACGCAAGGGAGTGCGCATTCGATGAACCGGTGCAGGCAGCAGGGTTTTACGCTGATCGAGTTGATGGTGGTGCTGGTGATCATCGGTATCGCCAGTGCGGCGATCAGTCTGAGTATCAAGCCCGATCCGTTGCAGTTGTTGCGCAAGGACGCCGAGCGCGTGGCGCAGTTGCTGCAGATTGCCCAGGCTGAGGCTCGGGCCGATGGCCGGCCGATTGCGTGGTTGAGCGATGGCAAGGGGTTTCGGTTCAGTCGGCGTAGCGACAGTGGCAAGGGTTTTGATCATTTCGATCAGGACCCGCAGTTGCGGCCGCGTCCTTGGCAGAGTCCGAAGCTTGCGGTGCGGGTGGAGCCGAAGCAGAAAGTGGTACTGAACGCCGAGTGGATCAATCCGCCGCTGCAGTTGACGCTGTCTGACGGGCTCAATCGGTTGAGTGTGCTGCGCGATGCTTCGGGCCGGATTAGCGTGCAATGAACAGACAACAAGGTTTTACGCTGATCGAGGTGATGGTCGCGATTCTGTTGATGGCGGTGGTCAGCCTGATTGCCTGGAAGGGGCTGGACAGCGTCACCCGCGCCGACAAGCATTTGCAGGCCAGTGGTGAGCAGAGTGACAGCCTGTTGCGGGCGCTGAATCAGATGCAGCGGGATGTGGAGATGCGCGCCGGGATCGAGCTGACGGAGCCGAAGAAGGTCGGCACCGAGGATGAACCGGCGACGGCCCCTCCTGCCGTTACGGTGCGCAGCAGTGACAGCAAGGGGTTTCGGCTGGACATCATTCGTAGCGCGGCGGATCAGCCGGGGGCGTTGCAGCGGGTGCGGTGGTGGCTCAAAGGGGACACGTTGTATCGCGCGGTGGCGCCGGCGCGCAGTCGCTATCCGTTGCCCGCGCCGACGGCTGGGGTGGCGGTGTTGGGCGAGGTGAGTGATTTGCAGGTGCGGGTTTGGGAGATGGACAAGGGGTGGCGGCAGTTGAGCGGGAATCGGCGGGAGGATCCGTTGGGGCTGGAGGTGCGGTTGACCCGGCAAACACCGCAAGGGCCGGAGAAGTACCGGCAGGTGATGGGGCCCTTGCAGTGATCAGCTGAGGACGACGACGCCGCCCGGCAACTCGGTGCATTTGACGCCGTAGGCATCGCGAATCAACGCGCCGACACCGGCCAGTTGGTCGAGGGAGAAACGTGCTTGTACGCGGCGCTGGCCGAGTTCTCGGTTGAGCAGCAGCAACATCCCCGGCCGGTAGCGGTTGATCTCGTCGATCATCTGGCTGAGGGTCGCGCCGTTGAACACCAGCACCTGCTGACGCCAGTTCATCACCGCCGCGGTGTCGACGCTTTGCACGGTGCCGACCTGTTTTGCGTCATAGGTCAGTTGCTGGCCTGGTTCCAGGCGCAAGCTGCGGCCTTCGACTTCCACATCCACCGCACCATCAAGGCACGTCACGCACACCTGTTGATCGAGGTTGCGCAGGTTGAACCGCGCCCTGCTCGCCCGCAGCCAACCGCCACCGGCCTGCATCGCCATGGGCAGCCGTGCGGTCTGCACTTCGACTTCGCCGCTGACCAGTTCAAAGCCTTGCACGCCCTCATCCACCGAACGCTGGTTGATGCGGGTCTGGGTGTTCAGTTCCAGGCTCAGGCCATCGGCCGGTTCGACCCGGCGTTGCTGGCCGACTTCGGTGATGTAATCGGCGCCGAGCCCGGAGAACCCGCCCGGTATCGTGCCGCGCACCAACAGAAACGCCGCTGACGCCGCAATCGCGCCGCCGAGAAACGCCCGTCGTCCAAACCGGCGTGACGCCTGCGTCGCTTCGGCTGCCGGTTGCAGCAGGTGCCACAACGCCTTGCACTCTTCAAAGGCGCGGGCGTGTTCGGGGCTTTGCGCGCACCACTGGCGCAGCGCTCGGGCGTCGGCGACCGTGGCGCGGCCGGAGGTCAGCAGGATCAGCCAGTCGCGGGCTTCGCTTTGCAGACGCTCGGCAGGCGCGGGCTCGGCAGGTGTCAGACGGAAGATGTTCAAACGCGCAGGTACTCGACGGGTTGATCGGGAGCTTCATTCACTAGACGGTTTTCCGGCCCCGCGACCGAACCGCTGAAACACTTTTCTTTCCAGTTTGGCCGCGCAGTGCCCGAGGGCCGCCTTGATTTCCTTCTCGACCATGCGCGTAGAGATGCCGAAACGCTGGGAGATTTCCAGGTGCGGCGCTTCTTCCAGGCGTGCGGCGATGAAGATCCGGCGGCGCCGGGCCGGCAGTTCGTAGAGGGCGCTGAGCAGGGACTGGATTTCCTTTTGGCCGCCGACCACGCGCATCGGGTCCAGCGCTTCGTCGCTGACTTGCAGCAGTTCTTCGACTTCGCTGCCGGTGAGCAATCGCGCATCGGCCTGGCGGCGGTCGGCGGCGATGTTCAGGGCCATGCGATAGAGGTAGGCGTTGGGCCGCAGCAGGTTCGGCGGCGCTTCCATGCGGTCGACCCGCAGGTAGGTTTCGTGCAGCACGTCGTTGGCCAGGTCCTCCGAGCCGAGACGGCGTCGCAGGCGCACCCGAAAGTCCTCGTAGGACGTCAGGAACAGCTGGACCATCGAACTTTGTCCGGCGTCTTTCATCCCCCGGAAACTCCTTCCCATTGTGTGCATTCCATGCGCTTTCCTGACGATTCGGGTAACAACAGCAACGTGACTGGCTGGCGCAATGCGCCGGGTGTGGGCCGGTCGATCCTGAGCGTGTGAAAACTGTCTACCAGCGCGGCATCGCGCCGAACATCGCCGGTGGTGGTAACCAACCGGTTGTGCTGCACCACACCGTCGCGGCCGATCCACAATTGCAACACCGCGCGAAAACTGCCGGGCCGGGTCAGCGGCGAACGGCACAGGTTGCGTTCAATCGCGGCCTGCACCGCTGTGGCGTAATTGCGGTTGACGGCTGCGCTGGCGGGGGTCGGTTTCTCCGCCGGCATTGGTACGTCCTCGACTTGCGCCACCTGCAAGGTGAACGCGTCGTCGCGGCTGTACTTGGCCATCAACCCACTGCCACCGAGCATCCGGCGCAACGCTTCGGCGGCGGTGAATTCGCCCTCCACTGCCAACGAGCGACGACCGCGACTCAACTGGCTGTCGACCAGCACCGCCATGCCGGTGGCGCGGCTGAACTGTTCGAGGGCGCGGGCCAGCTCCTGGGCCGGGATGTGCAGCGTCATGCGCATCGTCGCCGGCAGCGGGTCGGCGCTGGCGCGGCCCAGAAACAAGCCAAGCAGCAGCCCCAGACAGAGCTGGCGCACGAGCGCTGAGCGCGCAAATTCGTCCCTGGCACGGCCTCGCTGCACGGCTGATGCACCCCTGAAAACCGTCATCCTGAGGGCTGTTTATGAATCTGGTGTGACGGCCACTGCAAAAAAACCATCACGGGATCGGCGCCGCCGTTGCACTAGACTCTTGTGCTAGAGCGGCCCCTTCGGGCCGGCCAGGAGGCAGGCATGAAATCAGTCTGGAAAGTCGCCCTCGGCGGGATGTGGCTGGCGGTGTTGGGCGGTGCATACGCGGAGGAGCCGCTGGGCTGCGTTGAAGTGACGGTGGGAGGTTACAAGGCGCCGAATTACGATTGCCTAAGCCAGCAGATGGGCAACAACCCCGACGGCGCGGCGGCTGCGCAGAAGAATCAGGAAGCGATGAATGTGCCGGTCAACAAGCGGCCGCCGAATCAGGTGGGGCTGGCGACGCCGGCGGCCACGGCTACGCGGATGGGCAACACCTTTGGCACGTCGGTGAAACCACAGCGCCCGCCGAACTAGCTTTTACCTGATCGTTCCCACGCTCCTGCGTGGGAATGCAGCCGTGACGCTCTGCGTCACTGGACGCGGAGCGTCCCTAGAGGCATTCCCACGCGGAGCATGGGAACGATCGAGGTCTGGAGTTCAGTCACTGGGAATCTGGCGGAAGCTCACCGCCAACCGGTTCCAGCTGTTGATGGTGCTGACGGCCATGGTCAGGTCCACCAGTTCGCCTTCGTTGAACTGCGTCCGCGCCTGCTCATAGACGTCGTCCGGCACATGACTTTCCGCCAGCAGCGTCACCGCCTCGGTCCACGCCAGTGCGGCCCGCTCACGCAGGCTGAAGAAGCTGCTGTCGCGCCAGACCGCGATGGCATAAAGGCGCCGATCCTTCTCTCCCGTCCGCCGCGCCTCCACCGAGTGCATGTCGGTGCAGAACGCGCAGCCGTTGAGTTGCGAGGCGCGGATCTTGATCAGGTGCAGCAATGGCGGTTCGATGCTCAGGTTGCTGGTCAGCGCTTCCAGGCCAATCATCGCTTTCATGGCTTTGGGCGATGCGCTGTAGTAATCCAGACGCGGGGACATGGGCGGGCCTCGGGCAGCAGAAGAGTGATTTCACGGTAGGCGCTGGTTGGGCAACGTTACAGCCCCAATTCCACGAAAAAATGGCAGACCATTTCCCTGAGCCAAGCCCGCTCCCACAAGGGCAAGTGACCAATTCGAGATTTTTGCTCTACGCAACTACTGCCGCGTAAACAAACGGGAGTAATCTGGCCGGCACACTCAATCGCCCGGAGCGCCCCGTCGGTATGGAACTGCATGTCGTGATCAATGGCCGCAAGGATCTGGCCGGTCAGTTGTACCAGCAACTGCGCGGCGCCATTGAGTCCGGGCGTCTGGCCGCTGGCACCCAGTTGCCGCCCAGCCGTTTGCTCGCCGAGCAACTGGGGATCTCGCGCAAGACCATTTCCGACACCTACGCGCAATTGACCTATGAGAACTTCCTCACCGGGGTGATCGGCAAAGGCACTTACGTCAACGCGCGCCCGGCGACCATCGAGCGCAAGCAAAACCACAGTGACCTGGCGAGCGCCGAGGTGATCGAGAGCTGGCGCAATCTGCCGGTGTTCCTGCGTCATCCGACGCTTGAAGGCTCGCTGCGCTACGACTTCATCGGCGGCGCCACCAGCAAGGGCCAGTTTCCCCAGGATGACTGGCGTCGCTGCGTCGCTCATGCGCTGCGGCAGATGGCCAATGCCAAAGGTTTCTACAGCGTGCCGGAGGGCCTGCCGGCGCTGCGCAATGCGATTGCCCGGCACATCGCGTTTTCCCGTGGCGTGAACTGCCAGGACGAGGACATCGTGGTGTGCAACGGCGCGCAGCAGGCGCTGGACCTGATCACCCGCGTATTGATCCGCCCCGGCAGTCTGGTGGCGATGGAAGATCCCGGCTACCCGCCGGCGCGGCTGCTGTTCGGCACTCATGGGGCGACGGTGGTCGGCGTGCCGGTGGATGCCGAAGGCATTCAGGTCGAGCGGATTCCCGAGGGCACGCGGCTGATCTACGTGACGCCGTCGCACCAGTTTCCGCTGGGCATGCCGATGAGTCAGGCGCGGCGCGAAGCCCTGCTCGAACGGGCTTATGAACTCGGCGCGATCATCATCGAGGACGACTATGACAGCGAATTCCGCTACGAGGGCCGGCCAACCGATTCGCTGCACAACCTCGACCAGCGCGGCATCGTCGCCTACGTCGGCACCTTCTCGAAAACCCTGCTGCCGGAGCTGCGCCTCGGCTACGCGATCCTGCCACCGGCGATTCTCGAAGCGGTGATCCGCGCCAAGCAGCTCACCGACCTGCACGCCTCCACCCTGCCGCAATGGGCGCTGGCCAAGTTCATCGCCGAAGGCTGTCTGCTCAAGCACATTCGCCGCTGCCACACCATTTACGCCCAGCGCCGCGAGCGGATCCTGGCGCGCATGGCCACCGACCTGTCGCCATGGCTGCAAGCCGTACCGCCCAGCGCGGGGTTTCACATGGCGGTGTTCTGCAAAGTGCCGATCGACTTGCCGCTGGTGATCGAACTGGCGAAAAAGGTCGAAGTCGGTCTGTACGCCATCGATGGCTTCTATTACCAGCAGCCTGCACGAAGCGGCATGTATTTCGGTTTCGGCGCCATCGAGACGCTGGACATCGACATTGCCCTCGACCGTCTGCGCGACATTCTGCAACAGGTCGTTGGGTAGATTGGCCTAAACGATTAACCGCCGATTGGTTATTGGTGATCCGGGGGTGCAGGCCTATCCTGCACGAGCGTTATCCCTCAATGAGCAGGATTCGTCCGGCCTGATTCAGGAGTGTGAGCAATGTCCAACGAAGTGATCAACACCGTACAGGTGCAGGCTGCCGCCGGCCGATCGGAGGAGCTGGGCAGGCAGTTGCAGAAGATCGTCGAAACCCTGCGCGAAACGCCGGGCTGCGATTCCTACATGGTCGACCGTTGCCCCGAGGACAGCCACCGCTGGACCGTCAGCGCCCGCTGGCAGTCGGAAGCGGCGATGCAGGCGCATTTCAATCGCCCGGAAGCCCAGGGTTTCATCGACCTGATCGACAGCCGGCTGGCCAATAGCGTGGATTTCAACAGTTTTCCGATCGTTTGACTGACTGACGCCATCGCTGGCAAGCCAGGCTCCCACAGGTCCTGTTTTCGTTCATATGATTTGTGACCGACACAAAACCTTTTAGGAGCCTGGCTTGCCAGCGATGGCGTATTTGGAAGCGCTGAAACATCGAGGATTGGTCACCCGATCTTCCCGAATATTGGCCGTTTGAATGCATCACTTCGCGGACTACTGTGAAGACCGACTCCCCCACTTCACAGGTAACCCGCCATGAAACGCCTGCACATTTTCGCAGCCTCTCTCGCCCTGTCTGTTTCTGCCGCCGCCATGGCCCACGACGCATCCGAGAAAATCTCGGTCCTGCAAGACCAGATGTTGAAAAACGTCCCCGGCAAAAAAGCCCTGATGATCGAAGTTGACTACAAGCCCGGCCAGTCCTCCATCGCCCACAAACACGACGGCACCGCGATGGCGTACGTGCTCGAAGGCGAGATCGTTTCCCAGGTCAAGGGCGAGCAACCGGTCACCTACAAGAAGGGCCAGTATTGGTACGAACCGGCCGGTTCAGAACATTTGGTGTCGAAAAACGCCAGCCAGAGCAAGCCAGCCAAGTTGCTGGTGTTCATGGTGCTGTCGCCCGACGAGCAAGTATTGACCCCATTGAAAAACTGATGGCTGTTTAACCAGCCATAAATGAAAGGCGCAAAACATTGATTGGCGCGTTTTTATTTCTCGCGGCAATTAATCCAAAATGCTTACAGCCAATAAAACTATTACATGACAGTCATTCAGCAAATTGTCAGGTTGTTTTCAGTTGGGCGGGAGTAGTCTGAGGCGGCTGTCGCCGGTTCTATTTAATCAACCCCGACATGCCTGACTTTCCGACTGAAGTTGCTTCACGGGAGACTCACCATGAAACTTGCATTTGCCAGTAGTTTGGCGATATCGGTTTTAGCCTTGTCAGCCTGTTCTGTTCCCACCGCTCCGAAAGCGGTTTCCTCCCTCGATACGCTGTTCACCCAACCGGTGGGACGCAGCAGCGCCACCCAGGTCAAAAGCGGTCCCGGTGTCTCGCTGGGTGTCATCTACAGCCCAAGCACCCAGGCCAATCGTGACTATTTGCGCAACTACCAGGCCAACGCCGGCACCGGTTTCGGCCAGAGTTTGCTGGTGCGGCCGATCCACGACGCTTACGTCGCCACCTCGAAACCGGACATGGCGGTGGATTGGGTCAAAGCCTCGCTGCAACGCCAGTTCGGCTCGGTCACGGTGTACCCGGACATGCAGAGCCTGCGGGCGGCCAACCCGGACGTGGTGGCGATCGTCGACACTCACAGCCAGTTGATTACTTCGCGCAGTTCGGACGTCAGAGCGGATGTCAGTGCGGATTTTTATGACGGGAAGTTCAACTACATCGGGACGGCCAAAGGAACGGACGCCAGAAGTTTGAGTCCGCTATGGGCGGATTACAAACGCTCGGAAGATATCGTCGCGGATATTAATGAACAGCAGAACGTACAAGTTAGGGCGCTGCAAAAGTTTGACCAGTCACTCAGTAATTTATTGGCCAGGCCATTGAGTGATGTCTCAGCACTCGACAGCTACCGGAATCGCACGACAAACTGAAAAAATCGATGGAGTTTTTTAGCTCCCGTCAACTGTCAGTTATGACAGTTGACGGGCACTTTGAATGCAATCATTACTCGACAACCCCCGCTTCAGTAGTAGGACTCAGCGACTCCGTAGTTGGCGGAGGGAAACTTTCCAATTACAGGAGTTTCAGCATGTCTTCATCCATTCTCAAACCAGGCAGTCTCGACCCGACTTTTGGCAATAAAGGGATTGCGCTACCTACCAACCCCGACGATCCTAACGGCTTCATTTCTGGACTCACCATTACACCAGAAGGCAAGTTCCTGGTTACCGGCAGATTTGGCTGGAAATACGCCATCATCTGCCTGAACCCGGACGGCTCACCGCACACAGGCTTTGGTAAAAATGGCGTTGTCACGGGGGTGTTCGAAAACGGGGTTCTCTCGTCAGCGGGCAGTGCTTCGGTGCTGTCGGATGGACGGATTCTGGTAACCGGCATCTTCGAAGAAACTGAGCACAGCCCAAGTCTGCCTGCGGCCGCTCGCTATTACCCAGACGGAAAACTGGACACGACTTTTGGTTACGGAGGCACGGCAGTCATTCGATTGCCTCTGGACGGGCCACCTCCTGGCACCCCCAATACCGTGAAAAATGAAGGAAATGTCTCCAGCGGTGTCAGCTCTACCATCATGCAAGACGGTAGTTTCTGGCTGGTGAGCAAACACCAATACAGCTTCGATCGGTCAGTGGGAGTTTTGAGCAAACATCATTCAGATAGCACTCTTGATACAAGTTTTAACAATGGTCATGGATACACCATCGTTCGACACCCCGAGTATTCGACGAATATCAACACACACCTGATCCAACCAGATGGCAAATTCATTTTTGCAGGGACGGCTTACGTGGATGGGCGCTCCGTTGCATTGACCTCCCGCTTTTTAACTGACGGAAATTCCGACGAAGCTTTTGGTAACTCAGGATTTGTTCTGGA
Source organism: Pseudomonas sputi (assembly GCF_021603585.1). Classification (GTDB taxonomy): domain Bacteria; phylum Pseudomonadota; class Gammaproteobacteria; order Pseudomonadales; family Pseudomonadaceae; genus Aquipseudomonas; species Aquipseudomonas sputi. The sequence continues at coordinate 9,445 of NZ_BQHI01000050.1, forward strand.
AAAGAGCTTCAACCCGCCAACTCAAATTTTGTCGGTGGCCCTACAGAATGGGAATGTCACGGGAGTAGGTTCGACACTCGAAACGCCGATGGCGGGACTCATCCAGAACTTGAGCCCTGACGGTAGCCACAATCCGGCCTTCAACGAAGGTAAAACGAAAATCACGCCAATTGATCAAAACGCCTACGGCTCACAATGGAAGGATACAACTACCGATGCCGACAGAAACATTCTGGTAGCAGGTAATACTTTGGGCGGTGAAGAGGCTGACGTTTTGATTGGACGCTACCGGCCCGATGGAAAGTCGGATGACAGTTTCGGTGAAGAAAATGGCATCCTGCGTATCAAAGTAGGGCCCAGCATTGATATCGCCACAGCCATTGCGCTTCAGCGTGACGGACGCATTGTTGTTGCTGGGTTCTTTCACACGCCTGATGGTTTCAGACCGTTCATCGCCCGCATTTTTAATTGATTGAAGCGTTGGCCATAAAAAAGGTTCTTCACGGAATCCCGGGAAACATAGAAACAAGAACGCCGATTTGGTTGATGATGTTCGTGCGAGCAAACACATCTAACAAACCGGCGTTCTTATGCGCGATATTAATACTTTCCTTC
>NZ_BQHI01000051.1 GCF_021603585.1 Pseudomonas sputi
GGCGGGGGCGGTGGCAGCGGTGGCAATGGGGGTGGTCACGGCGGCAGCGGCAGTGGTGGCAATGGAGGGGGTCACGGCGGCAGTGGCAGTGGTGGCAACAGTGGCCACAGCGGCAGTGACCACGGATCAGGCCATTCCGGCAACACGGCGTCATCGGGCCGTAGCGGCACGCATTCAGAGCCCGGCGACGATCATGGTGTGCATCGGTCCGGAGAGGTCGGCGATGACCACGGTGTGCATCGCGCCGGTGAAATGGGTGATGACCACGGTGTACACCGCGCTGGCGAAATCGGTGATAACCGTGGCGTACACGTTGGCGGCGAGCCTGGCGATGACAAGCGCGCCAACTAAATCACTTTGAAACGCCCTACCCCTGTGGGAGCGGGCTTGCCCGCGAAAACGTCAGGTCCGTCACGCCTGCATTGACTGATCCGCCGCTTTCGCGAGCAAGCCCGCTCCCACATGGTTTTGTAGCGCTTACAAAACGCCTTTTGTCTGATCCAGCCGCTCCCGCAAAAACTCGATCAACGCCTGCACCGGTCGCGACGCCTGACGATGCTGCGGATACACCGCCGACAGCGTCAACGGCTCCGGTCGGAACTCATCCAGCACTGGCACCAGCCGCCCGTCTTTCAGCGCCGCGCCGACAATGAACGTCGGCAGATAGGTAATCCCCATCCCCGCCACCGCCGCATCCCGCAGCAACTCACCGTTGTTAACGCGCATCCGCCCGGTGACATTGACCAGCAGCGGCTTGCCCTGCCCCGCATTGAACCGCCACTGCACCGAACGCCCGTGGCCGTAAGGCAGGCAGTCGTGGCCGAGCAGGTCTTCCGGTTTGACCGGCGTACCGCGTTCGGCCAGGTACGCAGGACTGGCGCAGTACACCCGCTCGATTGACGCGATGCGTCGGGCGATCAGGGTCGAGTCTTCCAGCACGCCGATGCGCAGCGCCAGGTCGTAACCTTCGCCCAGCAGATCCACCGGCCGGTCGCTCAGGTCCACCTCCACCGTGACCTGGCGATAGCGCTGCAGAAACGGCGGCAGCAAGCAGCCCAGATGGGCCAGCGCAAACGACAGCGGCGCACTCACGCGAATCGCCCCGCGCGGCTCGGCAGTCTGCCCGGCGATGCCCTGCTCCACCGATTCGACTTCACCGAGCAGGCGCAGCGCCGATTCGTAATAGCTCTGGCCCAGTGGTGTCACGTCCAGGCGTCGGGTCGATCGATTGAGCAATCGCACGCCGAGGCGCTCCTCCAGCTGCATCAGGCGACGGCTGACGAACTGCTTGGACAGGCCCAACTGATCGGCCGCCGCCGTGAAGCTGCCGGAGTCCATCACCTGGCAAAAAATACGCATGTCTTCGAACGGGTTCATTGTCACTCTCTGGTTGACAGTTAAACGCTTTATAGCCGCTTTTTCACTTTCCGGCACCTGATTAATCTGTGCTCATGGTGTTGCTGAGGCCTGAAGCCCAGCGCCACAGCAGCCCGATCCCAAGGCATACAAAAACTCAAACGACTTAAAAAGGATTTGCCCATGAACATCAAGAAAACCCTCGCCGCGTCCCTCCTCGCCCTGTCCATCGGCAATGCATTCGCCGCCGAAGGCACTGGCGTCGAACACACCACCCAGGCCTTCCTCGACGCTCTCGCCGCCGGCGGTGGCAAGCCGCTGGAGCAACTGAGCCCGAAAGACGCCCGTGCGGTGCTGACCGGCGCTCAGGCTTCGGTGAAGGTTGACCTGTCCGGTGTCGAAGTCAGCGACAAGGCGATCAAGGTCGATGGCCAGACGATCAACCTGAAAGTGGTGCGCCCGGCCAAGGTCAAAGGCGAGTTGCCGGTGTTCATGTTCTTCCACGGTGGCGGCTGGGTACTGGGGGACTTCCCGACGCACCAGCGCTTGATTCGTGATCTGGTGGTGGGCTCTGGCGCGGTGGCGGTGTACGTCGATTACACGCCGTCGCCGGAAGCGCAGTACCCGACCGCGATCAATCAGGCTTACGCCGCGACGAAATGGGTAGCGGAACACGGCAAGCAAATTGGCGTCGACGGCAAGCGTCTGGCGGTGGCCGGCAACAGCGTCGGCGGCAACATGGCGGCGGTCGTGGCGTTGATGGCCAAGGAACAGAAAACCCCGGCCCTGCGCTTCCAGTTGCTGATGTGGCCGGTGACCAACGCCGGCTTCGATAACGGCTCGTACCAGCAATTCGCCGAGGGCCACTTCCTGACCAAGGGCATGATGCAGTGGTTCTGGGACAACTACACCACCAACCCGGCCGAGCGTGCGCAGATCCATGCCTCGCCGCTCAACGCCAGCGCCGAACAGCTCAAGGGCCTGCCCGCCGCACTGGTGCAGACCGCCGAGTTCGACGTGCTGCGTGACGAAGGCGAAGGCTACGCCCGCCACCTCGACGCGGCCGGTGTAGCGGTGACCTCGGTGCGTTACAACGGGATGATTCATGACTTCGGCCTGCTCAACCCGCTCAACGGGATTCCTGAAGTCAAAGCCGCCGTGCGCCAGGCCGCAGCGGAACTCAAGACCCATCTGAACTGAGTGCAACCCCTCGCCACACCTTCGGGTGTGGCGTTTTCTTTTGTGCCCGCCGGAGTTCATCCCATGAGCCTTTTTTCTGCCCACCTGCTGTCCTGGAGCGCCCTGCTGCTGGCGCTGGACGCCCTGCTCTGGCATCTCGCGCCGTTCAAACACCGCGCCCTGAGGGTCGGAGTGCGGCTGGTGCTGTTTCTGGCATTCAGCGCGCTGGCCATCAACGCCGGCGTCAGCCCGTTGCAAGCGCCGCTGTTTGCCGATGACCCGGTGGCGCAGCTCGGGGCGACGGCGCTGGGGATTCTCTGGTGGCTGTACGCCGCGCGGGTGCTGACCGAAGTCATCGGCCTGATCCTGATGCGCCGCATCGGCCACAGTGGCCGCCTGTTGCAGGACGTCATCGGGGCGCTGGTGTTTCTGGCGGCCATCGTCGCAGCGGCCGGTTATGTGCTGGATCTGCCGGTCAAAGGCCTGCTCGCGACCTCCGGGGTGGTGGCGATCGTCATTGGTCTGGCGCTGCAAAGCACCTTGGCCGACGTGTTTTCCGGCATCGTGCTCAACACCACCAAGCCGTATCAGGTGGATGATCTGGTGGTCATCGACGGCGTCGAAGGCAAGGTGCTCGACATCAACTGGCGTGCCACGCACCTGCTGACCAGCACCGGCACCCTGGCCGTGGTGCCGAACTCGGTGGCGGCCAAGGCCAAGATCGTCAACCTCAGCCGCCCGATCAACCTGCACGGCGTGTCGATCAGCATCAAGGTGCCGAACCACATCCGCCCACGCCGGGTGCTCAACGCCCTCGACCGTACGCTGCAAGGCAGCAGCAGTTTGTTGTTGTCGCCAGCGCCGAAAGCGGTGCTCAAGGAGGCCGGCGAAGAAATGTCGGAATACGTGGCCAGCGGTTTCATCGCCGAGCTGGGCAAGAAAAGCGAGGTGCGCAATCAACTGTTTGACCTCGCCCATCGTCATCTCGAAGCGGCCGGTATTTCGCGGCACCCGGACGGTGTGATTGAACCGTCGACCCGCGCCCGCGCCTTGCTCGATGAGGTGAAGATCTTCCGCTCGCTGAGCCATGAAGAACGCGATCGCCTCGCCGAATCGATGGTCGCGCAGCAGTACAGCGCCGGGCAGGTGGTGCTCAATCTGGAGGAAGTCCCGGACAGCCTGTTCGTGATCGCCACCGGCGTGGTCAGCGCCAGCGTGCCGGACGGCAATGGTTTCACCGAGGCCGGGCGCATGGGGCCGAGCGAGGTCATGGGGGAACAGAGCATCCTCGCGGATACACCTTCGCAAGCGACGTTTACCGCGCTGACGTCTTCGATCATTTATCGCCTCGACAAGAACCTGACTCGCCAGTGCATGGAACAGCGCAGTGAAGTGGGTCGGGCGTTGAACAAGTTGCAGGCAGTGCGGCAGCAGAACAGTCGGTTGGCGTTGATGACCAAACCGGCACCGGTGAAAAAAGGTGGATTTCTGGGCTGGTTGCAAAAGCGCTGAGCCCTTTTCTGAAGGCAAAAAGAGGCCCGCCATTTTGGCGGGCCTCTTCGTTACAAGCTTACTTGGCAGTGAACTTGGTGTAGCTGTTGATCAGGTTACGGTAGTTAGGCAGACGCTGCGACAGCAGATTCGCCAGGCCTTCCATGTCGTTGCGCCAGTCACCCTGCAGCTCGCAGGCCACAGCGAACCAGTTCAGCAGGTGTGCACCAGCCGCCGACATGCGCGCCCACGCCGCCTGTTGCACGGTGGTGTTGAAGGTGCCGGAAGCGTCGGTGACCACGAACACTTCGAAGCCTTCGGCGATGGCCGACAGGGTCGGGAACGCCACGCACACGTCCGTCACCACACCGGCGATGATCAGTTGCTTGCGGCCGGTGGCCTTGATGGCCTTGACGAAGTCTTCGTTGTCCCAGGCGTTGATCTGGCCAGGGCGGGCAATGAACGGCGCGTCCGGGAATTGCTCTTTCAGCTCAGGCACGATCGGGCCGTTCGGGCCGGAATCGAAGCTGGTGGTGAGGATGGTCGGCAGGTTGAAGAACTTGGCGATGTCGCCCAGTGCCAGCACGTTGTTCTTGAACTCGTTCGGCGAGAAATCCTGTACCAGCGAGATCAGACCGGTCTGGTGGTCGACCAACAGCACAACGGCATCGTCTTTGTTCAGGCGCTTGTAAGGAACGTTGCTCATGTGAAACTCCTCGATGGATGGATGTTGCGGGGAGCGCCGCTCACGCAGAGCGGCGCTTTTTCAAAAGGATCAGAACGCGAAGCAGGAGCAACCGAACGCGCCCCAGAAACCGGCAAAATCGCTGACCGGCGCATTCGACATCCGTGCTTTTTCGTGGCTGTGGGTATGCACCGCGCACGGGCCGCTGCACTGGTGCACCTGGGCCTGCAAGGGCGAATTCGGGCGCCAGTGGCCCGGAACCTTGACCACCGGCGACCAGTCCGGCAGCACCGGCAGCGAACGTGGGCCGAGGTCTTCGAAGTCGCCAGCGGCGTACACGATCTTGCCGCCAACCACGGTCATGACCGACTCGATCCACTTGATCGCTTCTTCTTCGACGCTGAAGAAGTCCGCGCTCAGCGCTGCCAGGTCCGCCAGTTGCCCGACCTTGATCTGACCTTTCTTGCCCTGCTCGGACGAGAACCAGGCGCTGCCATGGGTGAACAGCTCCAGCGCGGTGCTGCGCGGCAGTCCTTCTTCGTACAGCGCCAGACCGCCCACGGTGCGGCCGCTGACCATCCAGTACAGCGAAGTCCACGGGTTATAGCTGGAAACACGGGTGGCATCGGTGCCGGCGCCGACCGGTACGCCTTCGGCGAGCATGCGCTTGATCGGTGGCGTGGCTTCGGCGGCTTGTTTGCCGTAACGGTCAACGAAGTATTCGCCCTGGAACGCCATGCGATCCTGAATCGCGATGCCACCGCCCAGCGCCCTCACCCGCTCGATGTTCTGCGGGGTGATGGTTTCGGCGTGGTCGAAGAACCACGGCAGACCATTGAACGGAATGTCGCGGTTGACCTTCTCGAACACGTCGAGCATGCGGCTGATCGATTCGTTGTAGGTGGCGTGCAGACGGAACGGCCAGCGCTGCTCGACCAGGTGGCGCACCACCGGCTCCAGCTCCTGTTCCATGGTCTGCGGCAGGTCCGGGCGCGGTTCGAGGAAGTCTTCGAAGTCCGCTGCCGAGAACACCAGCATTTCCCCGGCGCCGTTGTGGCGCAGGAAGTCATCGCCCTGATGCAACTTGACGCTGCCGGTCCAGTTCTGGAAATCGGTCAGTTCTTCTTTCGGTTTCTGGGTGAACAGGTTGTAGGCGATGCGCACGGTCAACTGGTCGTCTTTGGCCAGTTGTTCGATCACTTGATAGTCGTCCGGGTAGTTCTGGAAACCGCCGCCGGCATCGATGGCGCTGGTCAGGCCGAGGCGATTGAGTTCGCGCATGAACTGACGGGTCGAGTTGACCTGATATTCCAGCGGCAGTTTCGGCCCCTTGGCCAGCGTCGAGTACAGAATCATCGCGTTCGGCCGCGCCACCAGCATGCCGGTCGGGTTGCCGTTGGCATCGCGCACGATCTCACCGCCCGGCGGGTTCGGCGTGTCGCGGGTGTAGCCGGCCACACGCAATGCCGCGCGGTTGAGCAGCGCGCGGTCATACAGGTGCAGGATGAACACCGGGGTGTCCGGCGCGGCCTGGTTGATTTCTTCGAGGGTCGGCATGCGTTTTTCGGCGAACTGGAATTCGTTCCAGCCACCGACCACGCGCACCCATTGCGGGGTCGGCGTGCGGTCGGCCTGATCCTTGAGCATGCGCAGCGCATCGGCCAGCGACGGCACACCTTCCCAGCGCAGTTCGAGATTGTAGTTCAAGCCGCCCCGGATCAGGTGCAAGTGCGAGTCGTTGAGGCCGGGAATCACACAGCGGCCCTTGAGGTCGACCACTTGAGTGCCGGCGCCCTTGAGGGCCATTGCTTGGGCATCGTTACCGACGGCGACGAAGCGCCCGTCCTTGATTGCCACGGCGCTGGCGAGGGGTTTTTCGCGGTCTACCGTATGAAATTGGCCATTGAACAGAATCAGATCGGCGTTCATCGCAGTTCCTTCGAGATAAGTGAAACGAAGCCCGGACCCAGCGCTTCAGCGCGGTGGGTTGGCGTTGGATTCGAGGTGTTTGTGTGACTGACCGGCTTCCAGCCACGGCGCAAACAGGCGGGTCACGGGCGGCATGAACACGTAGACCACCGACAGCACGATGGTCAGGGTGATCAGGAACGTGGCGACCACGTAGTTGGACAGGAACGCATTGAGTTGCAGCAGCGGCCCCCAGATCAGCGGCACCAGCAAGGTGTGCGGCAGGATCACCAGCAGCGTCACCACGGCCTGCTTCCAGCGCGGTGGCGGTGAGCCGGCCTCGGCCAGCGGCGTGAACCAGAATTCGTTGGCCGCATTGACCTCGGTCTGGTCGCCGTCGGCGAGCATCGGCGCGGCTTCGTCGATCAGCGCCTGACGCTGCGGCGAATCGAGCCAGCGCTGCATCGCGTCGGTCGAGCAATAACGCAGCACGCAGGTGAACAGCGCGAGCCCGCCCTGCTGGCTGCGCATCACATCCACACCCAAGTGCCCTTCTTCGCGCCCCGCCACGCTGACGATGTTGCGCAGCCAGGCTTCGTAAGGCGCTTCAAAACCGGCCTTGACCCGGTGCTTGATGATCAGCGTCACGGTTTCTTCGGGTCCCGGTTTATTCAGGGTCTGGGCATCAGGCATAACGGAGCACTCCGGGCAAACGCACATTGAGCGCCAGCCGTCCGGGCCCGGCGATCAGAACAGTGGTAAACAGGATCAACAGCAACCAGCCGAACTGTCCCTCGGCCACACTCCATTGCGGATGCACGAGCAGCAGCGCCACCAGCAGCACAAAAAGAATAGGCAAGCACGCCAGACGCGCCAGCACCCCGGCGACGATCAGTAGTGGGCAGAGGACTTCGGCGAAGATCGCCAGCATCAAAGTGAGGTGGGCACCGAGGTGGAACGGGTCTTCGATTTGTTGCAGCTGCGCGGTGAAGTCCAGCAGCTTGGGCAAGCCGTGGACGAACAGCAGAAACAGTCCGCCGGCGACCCGCAGGAACAGCAGGCCGAGGTTTTGCGCCTGGTCATTGCGTTGTGCAGCGTTCATGGGCCCACCCTTGATCAATCATTGCAGGGAATAGTGCAATGATTGATCGAGGGGAAATTGGATGAGTGTGCTCTCTTTTTGAGGGCGCTATCGATCGTTCCCACGCTCTGCGTGGGAATGCCTCAATGGACGCTCTGCGTCCGCTCTTTGGGACGCGGAGCGTCCCGGGCTGTATTCCCACGCGGAGCGTGGGAACGATCAGTGAAACTGAGCAGTTTACAGCGGCGCCTCCGCCTTCAGTTCCAGATTATCCAGCACCCGATTCACCGCCAGCTCACCCAGCATGATCAGCTGCGCAATCCCCAACAGCACATGACGCTGCGGACCGTCCACCAGCCCGGCGAAGTCATTGGCCATGACCTTGGCCGAGGTCAGGGTTTCGCAGGCGTCGGCCAGCAGTTCTTCGCTCGCGATGCCTGGGGCGATGAGGTAGCGGGTGTTGGGTTTGAGCAGCGGTTTTCGGGGGAGCAGCGGATTGAGGTAATGGTCGAGGGCGCGTTCGGCGGCTTCGTGGAATTTCTTGGAATCGAGGGTTTCGTAGGGGGAAGTCGAATCGACTTCCGGAGGGTTTGGCGTTGGTTTGATCATGGCGAATCTCCGTGATTGGATTTAGCCGCCACGACTCATCGCTAAACAAGTAAAGGTGGCGGCTGTACGCAGGTTAGCGATCCGGGTCACAGAAACCCCGGGTAGACCCGAAGGTCTCCCACGCACAGCCACCATTACGCCAAGTGCAGACTGCAATTGGGATTGGGTGTTGTTGCGTCTGTATGGAGTCGGATCGCTAAACCCGATCGCTGTTTTTCAGCGACCGCCAAACAATAGAACCCGCCCCCAAGGCGCACAAGCCGGCGGATTCTGGCGGATACGTAGGCAAAGGCGCAAGGTTGCGTGGCTTTGCGGACATAACCTTCAACACTATTCAACATAGACTATCGTTGGCGTTGGGGTGAAACAGGTGTAAACCTATTTCAGGACTAGACATAAGCAAGAGCGTCGATTACTACCGGAATTTTCACCGCACCGTTTTCAATGAAAAGTTCGAAGTATGTCCACCCAGCAATACGTCTAACAAAGGTACCAGCGGGGATCGTATACCAACCGTTGACAGCCGCCCCCGTGAATGAACCCGTTGCGTTTCCATTTACGGTTGCCGGATGAATGGAAAGTGTACCGGTAAAAGTGGTGTTATTTACCCTCACTCCAATTATCTCTTCCAAGATCCTGCCTTGCCCATCATATGACCACGCACCTGTTCCCCAAATGATTAGCCACTGTTCGACTCTCACTACATGTGGATCTGAAACCGCGTCGGATCCACCAGTTGTTCTTATTGTGAAACTGTGGCGACCGTTACCCATATCGAGTGCATGTACAGACCACTCACCAGATCCATTTGCCGATGATTTACCTTTTGGTTCCTCACCATCGAATAGCTGGCTCTCCAGCCAAGCGGTGGTTTTCCCGAACACCGTGACGTTCCGATCGCTTGTTATCGCATTATCTGGGATCGACTGCCCTGATGCAGTTTGTATCGAAGTAATGGTGGGTTTAATGAGCGTTACCACCGCCAACAACCGATCATTGCTCCAGAGAGGGGTGCCCGGGTACAAGCGTTTCGCGACCAAGCGGCGAGGGCCTGGTGCCAGCGGGAACGTTTTTCCCCAGATGCCGGTTGTCCGGTCTGCGATTGCCGTGCCGATGATGACGGCGGTGGCTCCGTTTCCTTCCCAGATCTCGATACTTTGCCCTTTGCTTGCCTTGCCACTTACCGTCACGGTGGGGCTGACGGTTGTTCCGCCTGGCAGGATTTCCTTGCCCGCGTTGTCCAGAATCTTGTCGATGGTCTGTGTGACAACAGGCGTCACGGTAAGAGCCCACGGATCCGAGACCTGCCCCAAACCATACACCGCCTTGGCCGTGAAGCTGTGCGGGGTTATGCCCAACCCCGAGACCGTTTTGGTCCAGATTCCGGTAACCGGGTCTGCGGTTGCGTCGCCTTTA
>NZ_BQHI01000052.1 GCF_021603585.1 Pseudomonas sputi
CGACCTGATCCACGACCGACAATTTAAAAGTCAGCGTGTAGTCTCGCTGACTACGCCTTTTAGCCGTTTCCATTACGTCCTCCTGAAAATAGATCAGAAGGTGTAAACCTTATTCAGGACGGGACACAGACACAAAAAAGGGCCTGCATCTGCAGGCCCTTTTTGTTTGCCGAATCCGCTTAAGGCTTATGTGCCCGGGACAGGAATTCGTGGGATTGCATCTCCAGCAGGCGGCTGAGGGTACGCTGGAACTCGAACGTCAGACGTCCGCCGGTGTACAGGTCTTTCAACTCGACTTCGGCAGAAATGATCAGTTTGACGTTACGGTCGTAGAACTCGTCGACCATGTTGATGAAGCGTCGGGCGATGTCGTCGGTGGTGACACTCATCTGCTCCACGCCACTGAGCAGCACGGCGTGGAAGATCTTGCCCAGTTCGATGTAATCGTTCTGGCTGCGCGGGCCGTCGCACAGTTCGCGGAAGTCGAACCAGGCCACGTCGTCGCAAGTGCGCAGAGCGCGGATTTCGCGGTTCTCGATGATCAGCACATCGTTTTCCACGGCGGCCGTGCATTCCGGCGTCAGCGCGCGGAAGCTCTTGCGCAGGCTTTCGTGAGCCGCTTCGTCCAGCGGATAGTGGAACAGCTCCGCTTGTTCGAGGTGGCGCAGACGATAGTCGACGCCGCTGTCGACGTTGACGATTTCGGTATTCTGCTTGATCAGCGCGATCGCCGGCAGGAAGCGCGCGCGTTGCAGGCCGTCCTTGTACAGGCCGTCCGGCACGATGTTCGACGTGGCGACCAGGGTCACGCCGTTCTTGAACAGCTCTTCCATCAGCGTGCCGAGGATCATGGCGTCGGTGATGTCGGAGACGAAGAATTCATCGAAGCAGATAACTCGCGATTCCGTCGCAAAACGCTTGGCGATGATGGTCAGCGGGTTTTTCTCGCCGCCGAGGGTTTTCATCTCTTCGTGCACGCGCTTCATGAAGCGGTGAAAGTGAGTACGAGTCTTTTCCTTGAATGGCAGGGCTTCGAAGAAGGTGTCCACCAGGTAAGTCTTGCCGCGACCCACACCGCCCCAAAAATACAGGCCCTTGACCGGCGTCTGATCCTTTTTGCCAAACAGCTTGCCCAGCAAACCCGGCTTGTTCTGCTCGGCCGCGATCAGATCGTCGTACAGGCGTTGCAGATGACGCACGGCAGTTTCCTGCGCCGCGTCATGGAAGAAGTCCGGGCGTTTCAGATCAGCTTGATATCGTTCTAGGGGCGTCATAATTCGTTAGCAAGGCAACAAAAACGGGCCGTCACTGTAGCGATGGCCCGTGGGAATGGCAATCGGCCCTTGGTCGGGCCGGCCCGTTGATTATTCCTGAACCGGTGTCAGAGCGATCCGCAAAGCCTCAACGGCCGCATCCCGCGCCGCTGCGTCGGCGAACGCCGGGCTGTCGCCGACGCGCTCGCCTTCCAGCCACACGCTGAAGCTCAGGTCTTCGCTGCGTACGTCCAGCGCCTGACCCGATTGCAGCTGCTTGGTCACCTGACCGGCGGTTTTACCGTCGGCGAAGTTGCGCGACAGCAGCAATTGCTCGCCGTCGGCCGCCAGCAGACGGAAACGGAAGCTGCCGTCGTCTTCACGGAAGCTGACGAAACGTGCAGCTTTCACGGCTTTTTTCTTGGTGGTCGCAACGACCTGAACCTGATTGACGAACGAACGCAGACCAACCGCTTCGCGCAACTCGTTGAGGAACGGCGTCGCCACCGCACGGGCTTTTTTGGCGCCGTGTTGCAGGATGTCTTCCAGATCTGCCGGACGTTCGATCAACTGGTGATAACGCTCGCGGGATTCGCCCAGCTCGTTGTCGAGCAACTGGAACAGACGGTTCTTCGCCTCGCCCCAACCCAGACCGCTCAGCAATTCGCTGCGGAATTCGTCAGCCTGCGCTGGCGTGGAGAACGCCTGGAACAGGGTGAACAGGTGCGAGTTGTCTGGATCCTTGGCTTCGCCTGGAGCTTTGGAGTCGGTGACGATGCGCGAGATCGCGTCCTTCATTTCCTTGGCGCTGGAGAACAGCGGGATAGTGTTGTCGTAGCTCTTGGACATCTTGCGACCGTCCAGGCCTGGCAACGTGGCCACGCTTTCCTCGATCAGCGCTTCGGGCATGGTGAAGAATTCCTTGCCCTGGCCAAACAGGTGGTTGAAACGCTGGCCGATGTCGCGGGCCATTTCCACGTGCTGGATCTGATCGCGACCGACCGGCACCTTGTGCGCGTTGAACATCAGAATGTCCGCCGCCATCAGTACCGGATAGCTGTACAACCCCATGGTGATGCCGGCGTCCGGGTCTTCGCCGGTCTCGACGTTCTTGTCCACCGAGGCCTTGTAGGCATGGGCGCGGTTGAGCAGGCCCTTGGCAGCGACGCAGGTCAGCAGCCAGGTCAGCTCGGGGATTTCCGGGATATCGGACTGACGGTAGAACGTCACGCGATCCACATCCAGGCCACCGGCCAGCCAGGTCGCGGCGATTTCCAGACGCGAGCGCTGGATGCGCAGCGGGTCATCGCACTTGATCAGGGCGTGATAGTCGGCCAGGAAGTAGAACGAATCGGCATGGCTGTCGCGACTGGCGAGAATCGCCGGGCGGATGGCGCCGGCGTAGTTGCCCAGGTGCGGCGTGCCGGTGGTGGTGATGCCGGTGAGGATGCGGGTACGGTTCGTCATGGGTAATCGCTTGTCAGACTGCAATCAATTCGAGAGACGCGGCAGGATCAGATCCTTGAGATCGGTCAGCTTGCCATGAAAAAAGTGTCCGCATTCTGCCACTTTCAGCAGCTCATGGGGGCGCTGGAGTTTTTCAGACCAGTCGTAGACCAGCTGCGGATCGATCACTTCATCGGTTTCCGGCTGGATGACAGTCAGCTCACCCTGCTGCGGCAGTTGATCCTTATCGCCCAGACGCATCACCGCCGGCGCGACCATGAATAGATGCTTGAGCACGCCTCGAGCTTCGAGACGGCCGCCGAGACTTGCTGCAACAAATCCACCGAAGGAGAAACCGAACAGGGTCAGCGGCAGATCCGGGTGTTTTTCCAACAGCCATGCAGCAGCGGCCTGGGCGTCATCGACTTCACCGGTACCCATGTCATGGGAGCCTTCGCTGGTACCGACGCCGCGGTAGTTGAAGCGCAAGGTGATCAGGCCTGCATCGCGCGCGGTGCGCTGCAGGGTCGAGACAACCTTGTTGAGCATGGTGCCGCCCTGCACCGGGTTGGGGTGGCAGATCAACGCAACGCCGCGTGGCTGCTCGTTATCGAGGTACAGGCTCTCAAGTTGACCCACCGGGCCATCAATCACTACAGGGGTTTCACGCATCAGCAAGGAAGGAACTCCGTGACCTCGAATCGGGTCGACTCGTCTAGCAAATTGTCTGTGCCAGTCTATTGCGAGTGAATCGCGGTATACAGCGCAGGTTCGAGCCGTTAACGTAAAGCAAAGCCGTTTATAGAGGAAGGACTCGTGGAACACTCGCTCTTAGTTTGGTTGTTACCGACTCTTGCCCTGGTTGTGGGTGTCGCCATCGGTTTCCTGATCGCTCGCGTTGCGCCGAACGCCGCACCCAGCCGCACGCAGCGTCAACTGGATGATATTCAGGAACGTTTCGACAGTTATCAGAACGAAGTGGTGACCCACTTCAACAGCACCGCCAATCTGGTCAAAAAACTGACCCAGAGCTATCAGGAAGTGCAGGACCACCTCGCCGAGGGCGCCAACCGCCTGGCCCTGGACGAGCAGACTCGTCAACGCCTGCTGGCCTCGCTGCACTCCGAGGCAGCACAGGCTCCACGGGAACGCCTGACGCCACCACGGGATCAGGAACCACCGCGTGACTACGCGCCGAAGACCCCGAACTCGCCGGGCATGCTCGACGAGCATTACGGCCTGAAGAAGTAATCAGCCTTCGCGCCAACAAAAAGCCCCCGGACAATCACTTGTCCGGGGGCTTTTTTGTACCTGACGGTTACGGGTACTGCTGAACCGTGCCCGGTTGTTGCTGACCACCGTACTGCTGGCCCGGGATCGCCTTGAGGTTGACCTCGACACGGCGATTCTGCGCCCGGCCGTTGACGTCACCGTTGCTGGCGATCGGATTATCCGGGCCGGCACCGCGGGCGCTCAGGTTGGCACCGCTGACGCCTTGCGAAGTCAGGTAGGTCGCCACGCTCTGCGCACGACGCTGGGACAGGTCCATGTTGTGCTGACGGCTGCCGGTGCTGTCGGTGTAGCCGACGATTTCGATCTGATTCTGATTGAACTCCTTCAGGGAGTTGGCCAGGTTGTTCAGCGGTTGATAGAAGCTGGAAGCGATGTTCGCCGAATCGGTGGCGAAGGTGATGTTGCCCGGCATGATCAGCTTGATCTGGTCACCCTGACGCTGCACTTCAACGCCGGTGTTGGCCATGCTGGCGCGCAGTTTTTTCTCCTGCTGGTCGGCGTAGTAGCCGTAACCGGCGGCCGAGGCACCAACGACGGCTGCGCCGATCAGCGCACCCTTGCCGCGGTTGTTGTGGTCGATGGCGGCACCGGCCAGCGCGCCGGCCAGTGCACCGAGGCCACCGTACTTGGCGGTTTTGCTCATGCCCTGGGAGCCACCGTCGGCCTGCCCCTGATTGTCATACGGGTTGGGCGAGGCGCAGCCGGACAAGACGGCCACGGCAGTAGCGACAATAATCAAACGACGCGTGGTGAACATGGAGTGCTCCTACATTTTGCATTCTGTGGTGCAGCGGCCATTGGCAACTGGCCCGTGCGGGCGTTGGATCATGACAATGCACAAAAATTCCGCCGGGCACCCGTGACAAAATGTTTAGGCACGCACAAACGGGTTCTCGCGCATTTCATCCCCCAGACGCGTATCCGGACCATGCCCGGCCACAACGGTCGCGTCTTCATCCAGGGTGTACAGCCGCTGCTTGATCGATCGCACGATGGTCGCCTGATCGCCGCCCCACAAATCCGTGCGCCCTACTCCGCGACGAAACAACGTGTCGCCGGCTATCAACAGCTTAGCCTCGGAAAACCAGAAGCTCATGGAACCCGGCGTATGCCCCGGCGTGTGCAGCGCCACGCCGCAGCCGCAGGCCAGTTCTTCATCGTCGCTCAACCAGCGATCGGGAGAAGGCACTGGGGTGTAAGGCACGCCGAACATCTGGCATTGCATCTCGAGGTTGTCCCACAGGAATTGATCCTCTTTGTGCAGGTGCAAGGTCGCGCCGGTCTTTTCCTTCATCTGGCCGGAAGCCAGGAAGTGATCGAGGTGCGCGTGGGTGTGGATGATGCTGACCACTTTCAGACCGAGGGCATCGAGGCGCGCCATGATCAGGTCAGGGTTGCCGCCCGGGTCGACGACGATGGCTTTTTTGGTGATGGGGTCGCCGATGATCGTGCAGTTGCACTGCAAGGGGCCGACGGGGAAGGTTTCGCGCAGAAGCGCAGGACTTGGGGCAGACATTTAAATCCTCGACAGACGGCAATACGCGTTCCCTAAGGATTCTACCCCACAGGCCGATATAGATCGCCGGGTCAGTAATTTGACGCCATCAATCGGAAAATGATGGCCCAATGATGTCAAATGTACAAAATCTGGTGCAAAATCGCTTTTTTTGTAGCGGTCGCATTCAGGAAGGGCCGCAGCGCATTCAGGAAATCCCATGCCGACGCCCAAGACGTATTCCCCCACCTTCACCGCTACCCTGACTGGCAATGCCATTATCGACAGTCTGATCTCCGGCACTTTCTGGCTGGGTTCCAACTGGACGCCTAAAGGGCCGACCAACCTCAGTTACAGCTTCATGGCTCCGGTGACCTCGTACTTCATCACCAACTACAGCCCTGACAATGAATACAACGCCCTGTATGAGTTGACGGCCGGTCAAAAGACCGCGGTGACCAGCGCGCTCAATGCATGGAGCGCGGTCGCCAACCTGAATTTCACGTTGACCACCGATACCCTGTTCAACGTCGGCGACCTGCGCTTTGGCGCGTACCGGTTGATGGATGACAAAACGGCAGCCTGGGCTTATTTCCCTGCCGACACGCCGACTGCGGGCGACGTCTGGATCGGGCCACAAACAGATGATCCGAATCCGGGCAAAGGTAGCTACGACTACCTGACGTTCGTTCATGAAATCGGTCATGCGCTGGGTCTCAAACATCCTTTCGATGCGAGCAACACCAACAAGCTATTGCTCGATCCGTCACTCGACGACGTCCACTTCACAGTGATGAGTTACAACAGTAACTACTCCTATCAGCCAACGACGCCGATGGTTCTGGACATCATCACGATACAGAGCCTGTATGGCGCCAACATGCTGTGGCAAACCGGCGACAACGTTTACAAGTGGGATGCCAACCAGTCGATTTTCGAAACCATCTGGGATGCGGGCGGCAATGACACGATTGATGGTAGCAACCAGCTTGGTTCCGTCATCATCAACCTGAATGAAGGCAGCTACAGTCAGATTGGCAAGGCGTTCGTTGACCTCAACAACAATACCGCCATCAATGACGGGCTGGCGATTGCTTATGGGGCGAAGATCGAAAACGCCACAGGATCGCAATTCAACGACACGCTGCTCGGAAATGCGCTCAACAATACCCTCAACGGCGGTCTGGGCGCAGACACCATGATCGGCGGCGACGGTGTCGATACCTACTACGTCGACAACGTCGGCGACGTGGTGATCGAGACCGATGCCTCGCCGACCGCCTACGACCGGGTCTTCGCTTCCATCGACTACACCCTCACCGCCAACGTCGAGAACCTGCTCCTGAGCGGTACCGACAATCTCAACGGCACCGGCAACAGTTCGGGCAACCGCATCACCGGCAACGATGGCAACAACATCCTCGACGGTGGCCTCGGTGCCGACACCCTGATCGGCGGCCTGGGCAATGACACCTACATCGTCGACAACGCCAGTGACACCATCATCGAAACCAGCACCCTGGCCAGCGAAATCGACACCGTGCGTTCTTCAGTGAACTGGACCCTGGGCGCCAACCTGGAAAATCTGGTACTCACCGGCACGACCAACCTCAACGGCACTGGCAACGGTCTGAACAACACCCTGACCGGCAACGACGGCAACAACATCCTCGACGGCGGCCAGGGCGCAGACTCCCTGACCGGTGGCCTCGGCGACGACATCTATGTGAT
>NZ_BQHI01000053.1 GCF_021603585.1 Pseudomonas sputi
GGAAAAGTGCGATGAATCAATTTGCGATTCTGTACGGAGATCGATTTATCAGGCCAACCTGGTAAAAGCACGGCCTGCCTGACGGCAGGCCGTTACCGGCCCGCACACAAAATATCTGACAGTCCCCCCGTTCCAGCTTCTGCGCAGGAGAGGGAGTGAGCCGACCTGGGGGCTTGGGCATTCAACAAGTCATCACCGAATTGTTGAATGCCTGTTTTGAAAGGCCTCCGCTCGACTCCCTTTCCTCTTCACCTGCCGAGCAAGAGTGCTACAGGTTCAAGACGTTCAGGCAACGTCCGGTGTGAAACCTCACCCGGATGTTTGATGGCCCAAGAGAGCCAGTCTTTCGCCTGGTCAAGGAACAAGACCACACTGAATGACCTGCTGAGATTCATGCGTGCTGAAAAACACCCTGTTCTCATTGAGCATCATCATTGCACCCGCATCGCCAGCGAAACGCACGACACCGTTTATGCCAAAGGTGTTATCGAATTCGCCGTTGGGTTGGAGCTGAACAACCACAAGATTTTTATTGGAACCTAGTGGTTCATCGGCCTGCCCGGCGACTTGCAGCTTGCCATTGGGCAACATTCGTCCAGCAGACCAAGCTGTTGGATAAAACTCCAACTGTGTGACGAGTGGGGTTGCCTTGTTGAATTGAATGTTCGGGCTGCCGTCGGGTTCACGGCTGGTAATCAAGCCTGACCGTACACTGCGTGAGGCCTGACCAATCGCGGCCGTACGGTTATTGTTTTGAGGCGCAAGCGTATTAAATCCAAAGCCTCTTTCTTGGGCACTATCATCTACAATCTCTACAACTCCGTTTACCCCGTAGTCAGGATCCTCTGTTCCGTCCGTCAGTAATCGGATAATCAACCCTGAAGCCGGTTTTCCAGGTTCGAATTGGGATCCGCCTAACAAATACTTGCCGTCCGTGGTATTTAAAACGGTACGTAAAAAAGTGTTCCCCCCATTCGGGGCGTTGAATAATCGATAGCCTGAGCCATTGAATGTTTTGTCGAGCGATCCATCTTTGTCAACTCTAATAACATATGTACCTTCAATCGCCATTTTTAGAACGATAACCTTGCCATCCTCCAAGGCGATAGCCTGAGGAATATTGGCTGTGCTACCGGGAGCATCTGGAGCGGGCAGGGGGGAGAAGGAAGTTTTATGATGACCGTTCCGTCCTTCCCATAACTTTTATCCGGGCTGCCATCCGAATTCAGGCGAATCAGAGCGGGTCGCTGGTACCGGTTATTGTGTTCCCCAATCAGCAGGATTTTTTTCTCCCCGTCGATGTCTTGAACAATAACGTGTTCAGCCACGCCATTGGTTTCGCCGTCCTCTTCAGGGAAGTTTCCTCTGGCATATCCTTGGTCGCCGAAGCTCGTGTCAAGTTTTCCATCAAGGCTCAGACGGCAACACACATAGTCATTTTTTAAAGGCTGGTAAAAAATGTAACCAGCCAGGTAAAGATGTTTTTCATCTTTGCCTAATCCGAGAATGCTCGTGAATACAGTATTCGGAATCACAGGCAGGGTAAATTTGCCTTGGTCTGCGAAGGATAAATCGGGTTCACCATTGAATACGGGAATTGAATTTGAAGAGGTCGACATCTCTTTTGCTCCTTTTGTAAAAGAGCGCTTAGCGTTCACTCCGCGAGATATCTTTCGCTACTGTTAGAAATAACAGTTTCGACGAGCGGTACTTTTCAGGGCTTACAAGGAAGTCTGAAGCAAAAAAGCCCCGCCATTCACATGGCGGGGCTTTTCGTTTTCAGCAACCGGTCACTCAGACCTGCGGGTCGCCCACGTGCAGGATCTTCATGCCGTTGGTGCCACCGGTGGTGTGGTAGCTGTCGCCCTTGGTCAGGATGACCCAGTCGCCTTTCTCCACCACGCCGCGCTTGACCAGCTCGTCGATGGCTTTCTGGCTGACTTCGTTCGGTGCCAGTGAAGCCGGGTCGAACGGCACGGTGTACACGCCACGGAACATCGCCGCGCGGGCCTGGGCTTCGCGGTGCGGGGTGAAGCAGTAGATCGGCACCGAGGAACGGATACGCGACATGATCAGCGGGGTGTAGCCGCTTTCGGTCAGCGCGATGATCGCCTTGACGCCCGGGAAGTGGTTGGCGGTGTACATGGTCGCCAACGCGATGCTTTCGTCGCAGCGCTCGAATTCCTTGCCGATGCGGTGGCTGGACGTCTTGCTGGTCGGGTGCTTTTCAGCGCCGACGCAGATGCGCGCCATGGCCTGCACGGCTTCCAGCGGATAGGCGCCGGCAGCGGATTCGGCAGACAGCATCACGGCGTCGGTGTAGTCGAGCACGGCGTTGGCCACGTCGGACACTTCAGCGCGGGTCGGCATCGGGTTCTGGATCATGGACTCCATCATCTGGGTCGCCACGATCACCGCCTTGTTGTGGCGGCGTGCGTGCAGGATGATTTTCTTCTGGATGCCCACCAGCTCGGCGTCGCCGATTTCCACGCCCAGGTCACCACGGGCAACCATTACCGCGTCGGACGCCTTGATCAGACCGTCGAGGGTTTCGTCGTCGGCCACGGCTTCGGC
This sequence comes from Pseudomonas sputi, assembly GCF_021603585.1. Lineage (GTDB taxonomy): Bacteria > Pseudomonadota > Gammaproteobacteria > Pseudomonadales > Pseudomonadaceae > Aquipseudomonas > Aquipseudomonas sputi. Next base: position 2,575 of record NZ_BQHI01000053.1, read on the forward strand.
GCGTTCGATCTTCGCCACCAGCCAGGCGGTGCCGCCGGCTTCGTCGCGCAGTTGACGGGCGTAGTTCATGTCGGCGGCGTCGCGCGGGAAGGACACGGCGAGGTAGTCGACTTCCATTTCCGCAGCGAGCTTGATGTCGGCCTTGTCTTTTTCAGTCAGGGCCGGCGCGGTCAGGCCGCCACCGCGACGGTTGATGCCTTTGTGGTCGGACAGCGGGCCGCCGATGGTCACGACGCAGTTCAGCTCGGTGGCGGTGGCGGTTTCAACGCGCATCACCACGCGGCCGTCGTCGAGCAGCAGCTCGTCGCCCACGCCGCAGTCTTTCACCAGATCCGGGTAGTCGATGCCGACCACTTGCTGGTTGCCTTCGGTCAGCGGATGGCTGGTGGAGAACGTGAACTTGTCACCGATCTTCAGCTCGATGCGCTTGTTGGCGAATTTGGCGATACGGATTTTCGGGCCTTGCAGGTCACCCAGCAGGGCGACGAAACGGCCGTGCTTGGCAGCCAGGTCACGCACCAGCTTCGCGCGAGCCTTGTGCTCGTCGGGGGTGCCGTGGGAGAAGTTCAGACGGGCGACGTCCAGGCCAGCCAGAATCAGCTGTTCGAGAACTTCCGGCGAGTTACTGGCCGGGCCAAGGGTAGCGACGATTTTGGTACGACGGACGGACATGCAAAGACTCCTCAGGTTCAAGCGCCAGCGAAGGCTACTATGCTCGAAGGGTGTAGTCATTGTTCGTTTGCACTACTTTCTATTTTCTTTATTGAACGCGACAACTTTGGGACAAACGCACCTGAAGATTTCCGATCAGGGGTCGATACAGAGCACAAGACAGGAGAACCCCCATGCGATTCGTGCCCATTGCCGCCCTTGCCCTCAGCGTCCTTGCCGCTTCGGGCTGCACCCGTTGGTCGATGAACCATCATCTGAACAACGCCTACAGCGCCTATGACCGGGGCAATTGCGAGCAGGTGATGCTCGAGCTGTCCAAGGTCGAACGCGCCAGCCGCGCCCGCCCTTATGTGTGGCCGGAAGTGTCGATGATGCGCGGACAGTGTCTGGAACGGCAGAAGATGTTCGTCGATGCGGCGCAGACCTATCAGTTCATCATCGCCTCATACCCCAACAGCGAATACGCCTACCGCGCCCGCGCGCGTCTGGAAACCCTGCAGAGCCTGGGCCATTACCCGACTCGAAGCGCTGCCGCCGTGGTACGTCCAACCCGCTTCTGATGGCGGTTGTCATACAAAATCTGGCTGGCTGTACAAGGTGAGCTATAGTCCAATGACATCGGTTTAGAGTCTGGATTCTAAAGCGGCGCAACACCTGCGACCGGCATGTGAAGTACGTGGCGAGCGCCACACCGGGAGCGGGGAGAGCGGACCTGCCGGGCAGGTTCGTTCCGAAGCACAGTGCGGCCCGGTCATCGGGCCATGCATGGCGATACGTTCATGTTTACCGACCGTCGAATCGAACGACACCAGTTGCCGTATTTTCTGCGAGTGTTCAACAGCATCACCGATAAACCCATCGGGTTTCTGGGCAACGTCTCCGAAGACGGTTTGATGCTTATCAGCCAGTTGCCGATGATGATCGGTGCCGAATTCAAGCTGCGTCTGAAAATCCCCCTGGGCGAGGGCTGTCAGCAGGTCATCGACCTGACGGCGTGCTGTCTGTGGTGCCACGAAGACGCGACCCCTCAGCATTACGACGCCGGCTTCAGCTTGTACCGGACACCACCGGAATACGGGCAACTGGTCGAGGCGTTGAAACAGTACTTCAGTTTTCAGCCATTGCCTGCCTCAGCGTGAGGCACACAAAAGGGTCATCACCTGCCCAGGGTGACGACCCTTTTCTCGTTTATGCGTCTATCGCAATTGCCCGCTCGTTATCCAGCGTCTTTTCCGCCAGCAACAACCCCAATTCACTCAACTGATAGATCGCCATCGCCAGATGCCGCGGCTTGTCCTCCAGGCTGTCGGCCAGATCCAGCAGCAGGATGTTGACCGAGGAGAAGGTTTCGTAGGTCTGGATGGCAATCGCTTCCGGGTTGATGTCGGGGTCGACCTTGAACATCTGCATACCGCGATCCACCGAGTTGCGTGGTTTTTCCGGCCTGGGATTGAGATAGAAGTCGAGGGCCTTGTGGGCCGCATCGTGGAGTTTTCTTGAATCGATGGAAGCGTAGGGGGAGACCGGATCGGGTTGGTCGGTCGGGTCCGTTGGGTCGGCGTTCAATGGTGGATTTGGCGTCGGTTTTTTCATGTAGTCGTACTCATCGTTGTTGCCACTTTCTGGCTCGCGACTAAACGAGAAAGGGTGGCGGCTGTAAGCAGGTTAGTCGACCGGGAGTACGTACCGGTGCGCCCGAGGGCGCCCTGCGAACAGCCACCATCAAGTGCGGGGATAGGGAGTACCCGACTGGATGACGCTTATGCGCAACGTACTAAGACCCCGGGCGACTAAACCCGGCCGCTGATTGCAGCGACGGGGATCAAGTTACGGGGCAACGCCAAGGCGCACAAGCCGGCGGATTCTGAGGGATTTGTAGGCAATGGCACAAGCGATCGTAGCCCGCTGTTACGACTTGCAGGACGCTGCCGGACTGGGGTGTGGGAAGAGTTACCGCTTGTCGGGACTGTCAGATTCTACAGGTATCGGACCGAGCAGGATTTGGCCTTCAATAGCTCAGACTTCGGCTGTACAACTGAACGAGTTCTTTACCTCTCGTAGAGGAAGCAATGATGGATGTATTTGGAGACGATCCCAGTGAAAGTGTAGAGCCGGAAACTGAAAACTTGTGTTCTGTTCCACCAGACGAAAAGGCTCAGATACTTCAACTCGACTTCCCGACCCCAAACGCTTTATTGGGCAGCAGAGTGATTGTTTCCGGAAGGGCTGTTCCGCTCAATCCCTCCGCGGAAGTGGTGGTTGAGGTTAACAGGACACTTTATCCCCCAAGAGACAGCAATGGTCGTTGGCAGGTCGAGGACTATCTCGGAGATATGCCATATCCAACTTTTTGGATCACGGCCATGATTCGTGATCCGATGCAGCGGGTTTCGGTAAATGTTACTTGGCGAGAAAATTTCGGGACATTGTTCAAATCCCCAGATGATGGAGCTGTTTTGCCTGCGGCAAAGCCGTTTTTGTTGACGGGGGAGGCCATAACAGGATCGACCGTAACGGTAGTCGATGAAGAAACAGGGCGGACGCTGGGAACTCCAACAGCCGGCGAGAGGGGACACTGGCAATTGTTGATCACTCCGCCTCAGGGTTCTAAATTGACAGTTAAAGCCTCGCACAACGGGTTCGGCGGTTCGCCTGCGCCCGTTCGACGCACGTTTGTTATATCGGGTCCTCCTCGTATCACCAAGCCTTCGGAGGCCACTGTCCAGGATCCAGAGTTCACCGTAGAAGGTGTCGGGGGGGTGGCTGGGGGATACATTGAAATACTCCGGGACGGCGACCATTCGACCAAGTATGGCGAGGCTCCGGTCACTGGCGATAACTGGAGTGTGAAGGTGGATGTCAAACCCGGCCGTCGCTCGCTGGTCGCTCGGCAGACGGTGAAGCCTGCACCACCCGAAATCAGCACGCCCCGATCCTTCGACATCCGTCCTCCCGCATTGACCAACATCGACGTCACTTTCCCGTCCGGCAGGTCGATCAAGTTTGCAGGTGCAGGTCTTGATGGCGCCACTGTGGAAATCAGAGTGATCAACAGCCCTGTTCCCGTGCCTGCGCCGTTGACG
>NZ_BQHI01000054.1 GCF_021603585.1 Pseudomonas sputi
GGGCTGGGGCACCCTGCGCTACACCTACGACGCCTGCGGCCAACTCACCCGCCTGCGTCTGCCGGACAACAGCAAGCTCGACTACCACTACGCCAAGGGCGGGGCGCTGACTGCGATCGACCTCAACAGCGCCTTGCTCACCCGTCACGTCTACCAGAACGGCCGCGAACAGCAGCGCCAGCAAGGCCTGCTGCTCAGCGAATACTCTTACGACGAACAGGGCCGCCTGAAGTCCCACGCCGTAGGCCATCAGCGCAACTCGCTGTACCGCCGCGACTTTACCTACAGCGCCAACGGCAATCTCGAACACATCGCCGACACCCGCCACGGCCAGCGCAGCTACACCTACGACGCCCTCGACCGGCTGATCCGCGTGCGCCACACCCGCGACGATGTGCCGGAAAACTTCGCCCACGACCCGGCCGGCAACCTGCTGCTGCAGGATCGCCCCGGCCCGACACAAATCAAAGGCAATCGCCTGCTGATGCAAGGCGACCGCCATTACGACTACGACGCCTTCGGCAACCTGATCCGCGAACGCCGCGGCCGCGCGCAACAGCTTGTCACCGAATACCGCTACGACAGCCAGCACCGCCTGATCGGCCTGACCCGTCCCGACGGCACCAGCGCCAGCTACCAGTACGACGCCTTCGGCCGGCGCATCCGCAAGACCGTCGACGGCCAGACCACCGAGTTCTTCTGGCAAGGCGACCACCTGATCGCCGAAAGCAGCAAGGAACAACACCGCAGCTTCATCTACGAACCCGGCACCTTCCGCCCGCTGGCGATGCTCGACGGCAAAGGCCCGAAACGCGCCTGCCCGTTCTACTACCAACTCGACCACCTCGGCACCCCGCAGGAACTGACCGACTACAGCGGCGAGATCGTCTGGTCAGCCAAATACAGCGCCTACGGCAAGGTCACCTCGCTGGAGCTCGCGACCGAGGACTACCTGAACCAGCCACTACGGTTTCAGGGGCAGTATTTCGATGAAGAAAGCGGGCTGCATTACAACCGGCACCGGTATTACGACCCGGACGTGGGACGGTACCTGACACCGGATCCGGTGAAGCTGGCGGGTGGGCTGAATCAGTACCGGTATGTACCGAATCCGACGGGGTGGGTGGATCCGCTGGGGTTGAGCGAATGCCCGGGAGGCAATGGCTGTAACAAAGCCCCAGCGGAAACAGTCGACCCAGCAAAAAAAACTCATGGTGGCGAACTGCGCCCTTCGCCACCTGCTCCAAAAATAGAACAGAGGTACCTGTATCGTGGAGACCAAAGAGATCCGACAGAGATTTTTGAGAACGGTTTTACAAGCAAGGGACTCAGCAATGACTTGCTCCTTCATTCGATTGATAGTGACTATCCTCCAAGCAATTTTATTAGTACATCGCTTTCCAGAGACATGGGCAAAGAATTCGCGACATCCGGCTTCACAACACCTGGATTTCTTTACACACTAAAAAGAATTCCAGGACATGATTTAAAAAAGGAGTTGGGATCTGCTTATAGATTTAGCAGAGAACAAGAAATCGCCATCCCAAGCAAGATAAAGAGGGAAGACATTCTAGGCGCTACTCTTATCATCGATGACGGCAGAGAATTTGGTTATTCAATCCCCAATCCCTACAGGACAATAGACAAATGATCTCGAGATTCATCATATGCATAGGCATACGGGGCGAAAAAAAAGACGTAGAGTTGATGTGCGACAGTGGCGCAAAAACCATAAAGATCAAACTCGAAAACACTTACAAAACATATGAGGGCAGCGACTTCTATAAATGCTTCGGCTTATTAAGAAAAGACAATCCAGAAGTTACGTTTTTCTGCAAAGGATCTAAACTAAATGTCCATACATCAAGCATGTCCTCACAGATGTCACTAGGACTAAAAGCCTACGAACTTTCATTAGGTAAAGAAGCGACCCTAGACGACATTGTTTTTATTTTTGACTATGAAGATGAAAATCTGACAAACGACCCAGAGCTCCAACGTTCCTTCTACCTCGAATGGATAAAATCCTGAAAATTAATTATGAAGGATGAAAGTATCAGTAATTCATTAACCTGATGGGGCCTTACCCCTGGCCCTAAAAACTTATAGGAGCGCAATCACTCATCATCATCAAAATCCTCATACTCAAGCTCTTCCTCACCCTCCCAAAGCGGAACCGTCGCATCATCCATCAACGACCCCGGATCTTCATTTCCCGGATCATTGATAAACGGCAATCCGCTCGGGCCTTTTTCTTCCTTGCCTTCGGTTTCCGGAGTCATGGCGCACCTCGTCAATCGCATTGATATACGACGTTCGAAAAGTATGGCCGTCAATCGTTCCTGCGCATGACGCGCAGGTACAAAAAACCCGGCGTAAAGCCGGGTTTCTGTAGAACCGATCACTCAACGATGACGATTCTTGTGTTTGTTCTTGTGCTTGTGACCACCGCCGGAGTGCGATTTGCCGCCATCGTCACCCAGGTTGTTGCCGACCGCACCACCCGCTGCGCCGCCCAATCCTGCGCCGATGGTCGACCCGGTGGAGCCGCCGAGGCTGTTGCCGATCACTGAACCGCCAGCGGCACCGAGGCCACCGCCAATGGCGGCTTCCGTACGATTGCGTTTGTTCGCTCCGACGGCACTGCCGGCCGCACCGCCAACACCAGCACCCACCGCAGCACCGGTGCTGCCGCCGAGCTGTCCGCCGACCACATTGCCCAGTACACCGCCCAGCCCACCACCGACAGCCGCGGAACCATCACCGGCAGCCATGGCGCCTTGAGCCACGAACAGTCCTATAACCAACGCAGTTGCAGTTAAAGTCGAGCGCATACAGACCTCACAGGTCCCGGATCGGGACGGTTCGCCCGCGGAGGGGGCTATGTGGCATTGGAGGCGAATTCGGGAAAAACGTTCAGCAACGAAAAGGCCCGGCATAAAGCCGGGCCTTTTCAGACATGCATTCGCAATCAGTGACGCTTGTGCCCCTTGGACAAGTTGCTGCCCACTGCGCCGCCAGCAGCACCGCCCAGGCCGGCACCGATAGTCGCGCCGTTCTTGCCACCCAGGCTGTTGCCGATGATCGAACCACCCGCTGCACCGACACCACCGCCAATGGCCGCCTTTGTGCGGGCCCCCTTCTTCGCTGCCAACGCACCGCCAGCCGCGCCGGCCAGGCCAGCGCCAATGGCCGCGCCGTTGCTGCCGCCCATTTTCTGGCCAACCACGTTACCCAGCGCGCCGCCAAGACCGCCACCCAGTGCGGCGGTACCGTCGCCAGCCATTGCACCTTGAGCAACCAGAAGCCCCAGAACCAGAGCAGGCAGAGTTAAACGCATGACGAAAACCTCAACAGAATGTCTAGTCCTGAAATAGGTTTACACCTGTTTCACCCCAACGCCCGATGCATCGCATCGGGCGTTTTGTATTTCAACGACAGATGCGGACGCTCACGGTTGTAGATCAAGACCGACTCACTCACCAT
>NZ_BQHI01000055.1 GCF_021603585.1 Pseudomonas sputi
GGGCCGGTACTGCTACCAAGTCCCTGACGCCCGGCGGCCAGTGGTGCGTGATTCGACAGTCCATCACTGACGATGCAGGCGGTGCGACGATTTCCGATTCGGTAACGAGCCATCGGTTCGAGGTCGATTCCGCGCCTGCAAGCGAGCATCGGCCGATGATTTCACCACCACCCGAAGCGACTAAACCCGGTTGCTGATAACAGCGACGGGGATCAAGTTACGGGGCAACGCCAAGGCGCACAAGCCGGCGGATTCTGAGGGATTTGTAGGCAATGGAACAAGCGATCGTAGCCCGCTGTTACGACTTGCAGGACGCTGCCGGACTGGGGTGTGGGAAGAGTTACCGCTTGTCGGGACTGTCAGAATTGTCAGGTGTCATTTGAGGTTGTACGGGCATTCAATGTCGCTAGTTCCGGCTTTGAAGGTGCGCGGGACTTCATTCGGTTAGTCGAGGAACAGAACATGGAAGAGTTTGAAGAGGGCACCGATGAAGCCAGCAGTCAGTTACCCGACTCATTGAACGATCGCGAACGGGGCATTGAACAACGAGTCACTATTGAAGCCACAAGAGAAAACTCACCAGGTGTAAAAGCCTATATCGACATACTGGCCAGGTGGGACAACAACGGACGGGGTGTTACGTTTAATACGTTTCGATATTGGGCTACCAATAACGGTCGGAACAAGGGCAATCTTTCCCTGCATGCGGGTGGCAACCCTGAATGGCACCCGGAGTGGGACGACATTGGCTGGCAAGACGGGCAATGGCATAAGCACGAATACGAAGGCTGGGTAGGGACGGTTAACTATCTAGTCTCGATGTCCTGGTACTGGCGGTACGACCAGGCAGGGGGCGATGTAACACTTCTGGGGAATCACGTTTTCAATTACCTGCCTGCACCCCCTCACATTCCTGCTCCTCCAAAAGTTGTGCAGGACAAAACATTTACTATCAGAGGAGTAGGTGCCGCAGAGATGTCGGCATCTATTGTTGTCCGTGATGCCGATGACGCGAGCAGGGCCTTTTATGGTCGAGTACTCAATGAAAAAGGTGACTGGGAAGCGGTGCTAACTATTCAAGAATGGAAGGGTTACATGTCCTTCTGGACATTACAGGTTGTCAATGGCATCTATGTTTCTGAGCGTTCACCGACACTGACCATCGCCCTTCTCTCCCCTGTGGTCGTCACCACTCCAGAACCAAATGCTGTCATCAGCGAGCCCAGGCCAACCCTTATAGGCAGAGGCCACGACCTCGCCCGGATTCAAATCTACGAAGCGGATAGCGGCACGGTTCTCTACGGCTCGGGGATTGTTAGAGACAGACAATGGAGCATTCAGCTGAGTGTTCCGTTACCCAACCGCCCATTCGTTTTTCATGTCATGCAAATTTATGACGAAGCGGTGAACTGGTCCGAAAAGGTGCCCGTTTTTGTGCGGCTCAAGCCAGATCGCCCCGTCATCACCAGCCCTGGGGCCAATTCACTTCAGAACAGAACGTTCCGGGTAAGCGGCACTGGCGGGTTGGCCGGAGCCAAAATGGAGGTACTCCTTGACTTGAACCATGACGTCAAAGTCGGTGAGGCTCCGGTCACTGGCGACAACTGGAGTGTGGATGTGACGGTTGAACCGGGTCGGCGTTCGCTGGTTGCCCGACAGACTGATAAAAATGTTCCGTCCGACGTCAGCCCCCCCCGATCCTTCGACATCCGTCCTCCCGTATTGACCAACATCGACGTCACTTTCCCGTCCGGCAGGTCGATCAAGTTTGCAGGTGCAGGTCTTGATGGCGCCACTGTGGAAATCAGAGTGATCAACAGCCCTGTTCCCGTGCCTGCGCCGTTGACG
>NZ_BQHI01000056.1 GCF_021603585.1 Pseudomonas sputi
AAGTGATGCGGTAGAGGAGCGTTCTGTAAGCCTGTGAAGGTGAGTTGAGAAGCTTGCTGGAGGTATCAGAAGTGCGAATGCTGACATGAGTAACGACAATGGGTGTGAAAAACACCCACGCCGAAAGACCAAGGTTTCCTGCGCAACGTTAATCGACGCAGGGTTAGTCGGTCCCTAAGGCGAGGCTGAAAAGCGTAGTCGATGGAAAACAGGTTAATATTCCTGTACTTCTGGTTATTGCGATGGAGGGACGGAGAAGGCTAGGCCAGCTTGGCGTTGGTTGTCCAAGTTTAAGGTGGTAGGCTGAAATCTTAGGTAAATCCGGGGTTTCAAGGCCGAGAGCTGATGACGAGTTGCCTTTAGGCGACGAAGTGGTTGATGCCATGCTTCCAAGAAAAGCTTCTAAGCTTCAGATAACCAGGAACCGTACCCCAAACCGACACAGGTGGTTGGGTAGAGAATACCAAGGCGCTTGAGAGAACTCGGGTGAAGGAACTAGGCAAAATGGCACCGTAACTTCGGGAGAAGGTGCGCCGGTGAGGGTGAAGCACTTGCTGCGTAAGCCCACGCCGGTCGAAGATACCAGGCCGCTGCGACTGTTTATTAAAAACACAGCACTCTGCAAACACGAAAGTGGACGTATAGGGTGTGACGCCTGCCCGGTGCCGGAAGGTTAATTGATGGGGTTAGCTAACGCGAAGCTCTTGATCGAAGCCCCGGTAAACGGCGGCCGTAACTATAACGGTCCTAAGGTAGCGAAATTCCTTGTCGGGTAAGTTCCGACCTGCACGAATGGCGTAACGATGGCGGCGCTGTCTCCACCCGAGACTCAGTGAAATTGAAATCGCTGTGAAGATGCAGTGTATCCGCGGCTAGACGGAAAGACCCCGTGAACCTTTACTATAGCTTTGCACTGGACTTTGAATTTGCTTGTGTAGGATAGGTGGGAGGCTTTGAAGCGTGGACGCCAGTTCGCGTGGAGCCATCCTTGAAATACCACCCTGGCAACTTTGAGGTTCTAACTCAGGTCCGTTATCCGGATCGAGGACAGTGTATGGTGGGTAGTTTGACTGGGGCGGTCTCCTCCTAAAGAGTAACGGAGGAGTACGAAGGTGCGCTCAGACCGGTCGGAAATCGGTCGTAGAGTATAAAGGCAAAAGCGCGCTTGACTGCGAGACAGACACGTCGAGCAGGTACGAAAGTAGGTCTTAGTGATCCGGTGGTTCTGTATGGAAGGGCCATCGCTCAACGGATAAAAGGTACTCCGGGGATAACAGGCTGATACCGCCCAAGAGTTCATATCGACGGCGGTGTTTGGCACCTCGATGTCGGCTCATCACATCCTGGGGCTGAAGCCGGTCCCAAGGGTATGGCTGTTCGCCATTTAAAGTGGTACGCGAGCTGGGTTTAGAACGTCGTGAGACAGTTCGGTCCCTATCTGCCGTGGACGTTTGAGATTTGAGAGGGGCTGCTCCTAGTACGAGAGGACCGGAGTGGACGAACCTCTGGTGTTCCGGTTGTCACGCCAGTGGCATTGCCGGGTAGCTATGTTCGGGAAAGATAACCGCTGAAAGCATCTAAGCGGGAAACTTGCCTCAAGATGAGATCTCACTGGAACCTTGAGTTCCCTGAAGGGCCGTCGAAGACTACGACGTTGATAGGTTGGGTGTGTAAGCGCTGTGAGGCGTTGAGCTAACCAATACTAATTGCCCGTGAGGCTTGACCATATAACACCCAAGCAATTTGAGTCGAAAGGCCAGATTGCGGTGTGTGAAGACG
>NZ_BQHI01000057.1 GCF_021603585.1 Pseudomonas sputi
AAAGTATTAATATCGCGCATAAGAACGCCGGTTTGTTAGATGTGTTTGCTCGCACGAACATCATCAACCAAATCGGCGTTCTTGTTTCTATGTTTCCCGGGATTCCGTGAAGAACCATAAAAAAGCCAGCCCCAGATTTCCGGGGCTGGCTTTGTCGTATCTGGGGGGGGAATTTTTCATGCGTTCGTTTATGGTTTTGTTGCACCGGTATATCGGGTTGGCCACCGCGGTTTTTCTACTGCTGGCCGGGATCACCGGGAGCATTCTGGCGTTCAATCATGAGCTGGATGAGTGGTTGAATCCGGAGTTTTACACAGCGTCGGCCGAGGGTACTCGTCTACCGCCAGGTGAGTTGGTGGATGCGGTGCAATCGTTACATCCGAAGTTGCAGGTCTGGTACATGGAGTACCCGAATGAGGCAGGCCACACGGCATTACTGGCGGCGGTTCCGCGCAATGATCCGGCGACGGGTGAACCGTTTAAAGAACGCAATCAGGTGTTCTACCTCGATCCGGTCAGTGGCGAGCAAAAAGGCCAGCGTTACTGGGGCGAGTGTTGTTTCCAGCGTGAGAACTTCGTTCCGTTCATTCTCGAGTTTCACTACAACCTTACACTCCCAGGTAACTGGGGTTTGCTGTTGATGGGGTTGGTGGCCGTAGCTTGGGTGATCGACTGCTTCATCGCCCTCTGGCTGACATTGCCGCGGGGTAAACCGTTCTGGAAGAAGTGGTCGAGCGCCTGGAAGATCAAAGGCGGGCATGCCTATCGACTCAACTTCGATCTCCATCGGGCAGGGGGCTTGTGGCTGTGGTTATTATTGCTGCCGATCGCCGTCAGCAGCGTGGCGATGAACCTGCCGAGCCAGGTCTTCAAACCGGTGGTGTCGTTGTTTTCCCCGATTGAACCGAGCGTGTATGAGGCTCGAGGGCGAATGCCTGCCGAAGATCTGGGGATCACCCGATTGAGTTATCAACAGGCGTACGAAAGGGCACAGCAGGAGGGAAAAAGGTTGGGGCTGACAGCAGCGATCGGCGAGTTGTATTACAGCTTTGAGTACAACTTCTACGGTGCGGGGTTCGGACAGCATGACACCGAGGCCCACGGTAAATCCTGGTTGTTCTTCCACGGTACGGACGGACGATTATTGGGGCAGGAGATTGCAGGAGAAGGGACGTTGGGAGAGCAGTTTTATCGGCTGCAGTTGCCGATACATGGGGGACGGATCATAGGCTTCACGGGACAGGTGATGATCGCAGTATTGGGTGTTCTTATTGCAGGATTGTCGGGAACTGGCGTCTACATCTGGTGGCGCAAGTGGCAGGCTCGTCGGAGCAGCAAGGCACGCCGAGCGGTTTGAGACAGGTTTTTGGTGTTCCCTGAAACGACAAAACCCCTATCTGCATTAGCAAACAGGGGTTTCGGAATTTAATCTTGACGATGACCTACTCTCACATGGGGAAACCCCACACTACCATCGGCGATGCATCGTTTCACTTCTGAGTTCGGGATGGGATCAGGTGGTTCCAACGCTCTATGGTC
>NZ_BQHI01000058.1 GCF_021603585.1 Pseudomonas sputi
CTTTCCAGAGATGGATTGGTGCCTTCGGGAGCATTGAGACAGGTGCTGCATGGCTGTCGTCAGCTCGTGTCGTGAGATGTTGGGTTAAGTCCCGTAACGAGCGCAACCCTTGTCCTTAGTTACCAGCGCGTTATGGTGGGCACTCTAAGGAGACTGCCGGTGACAAACCGGAGGAAGGTGGGGATGACGTCAAGTCATCATGGCCCTTACGGCCTGGGCTACACACGTGCTACAATGGTCGGTACAAAGGGTTGCCAAGCCGCGAGGTGGAGCTAATCCCATAAAACCGATCGTAGTCCGGATCGCAGTCTGCAACTCGACTGCGTGAAGTCGGAATCGCTAGTAATCGCGAATCAGAATGTCGCGGTGAATACGTTCCCGGGCCTTGTACACACCGCCCGTCACACCATGGGAGTGGGTTGCACCAGAAGTAGCTAGTCTAACCTTCGGGAGGACGGTTACCACGGTGTGATTCATGACTGGGGTGAAGTCGTAACAAGGTAGCCGTAGGGGAACCTGCGGCTGGATCACCTCCTTAATCGACGACATCAGCTGCTCCATAAGTTCCCACACGAATTGCTTGATTCATTGAAGAAGACGAAAGAAGCAGCCCGAAATTGGGTCTGTAGCTCAGTTGGTTAGAGCGCACCCCTGATAAGGGTGAGGTCGGCAGTTCGAATCTGCCCAGACCCACCAATTTTGTGTGGGAAACGCCTGTAGAAATACGGGGCCATAGCTCAGCTGGGAGAGCGCCTGCCTTGCACGCAGGAGGTCAGCGGTTCGATCCCGCTTGGCTCCACCACTACTGCTTCTGAAGTAAGAGCTTAGAAATGAGCATTCCATCGTTGATGGTGAATGTTGATTTCTAGTCTTTGACTAGTTCGTTCTTTAAAAATTTGGGTATGTGATAGAAAGATAGACTGAACGCCACTTTCACTGGTGGTGATCAGGCTAAGGTAAAATTTGTGAGTTCTCTTAGTTGAGAAATTCGAATTTTCGGCGAATGTCGTCTTCATAGTATAACCAGATTGCTTGGGGTTATATGGTCAAGTGAAGAAGCGCATACGGTGGATGCCTTGGCAGTCAGAGGCGATGAAAGACGTGGTAGCCTGCGAAAAGCTTCGGGGAGTCGGCAAACAGACTTTGATCCGGAGATGTCTGAATGGGGGAACCCAGCCATCACAAGATGGTTATCTTGTACTGAATACATAGGTGCAAGAGGCGAACCAGGGGAACTGAAACATCTAAGTACCCTGAGGAAAAGAAATCAACCGAGATTCCCTTAGTAGTGGCGAGCGAACGGGGACTAGCCCTTAAGTGGCTTTGAGATTAGCGGAACGCTCTGGAAAGTGCGGCCATAGTGGGTGATAGCCCTGTACGCGAAAGTCTCTTAGTCATGAAATCGAGTAGGACGGAGCACGAGAAACTTTGTCTGAATATGGGGGGACCATCCTCCAAGGCTAAATACTACTGACTGACCGATAG
>NZ_BQHI01000059.1 GCF_021603585.1 Pseudomonas sputi
ATAAACGGCCAGACGGAGGCGCGCAAGGTGGCGTTGCCAGTCAGCGCCGAAACGTCCAGCTCCGCGCCATCACCGTTGTTGGCCGCCTGAAGGATCTTCGGCACATTGGAAAGATCCAGCACCAGCGCCTGCACTGCCAGCGCAAGCGCAAGCGATGGCTGCGGCAGGCTGCTGCCGCGCTGGACCGTATAGCTCACGCTCACTGATTTGTTCAGGTTGAAAGCCACCACGCTGTTGGCCAGTGGAACCTCCTGCGGCCCGAGCACGGTGACGGTTTTTTCCGGTGCCGTGTATGAACCTCCCGCCGGCGTGCCTGCAGCACCTGTCCACGTCACAATGATTTTGTCACCGAGCGCCATGTCGACGTAATCCACCACAGCGGTCAGGGTGTCCTTTGCGGCATTCGGGAGCAGGGTTTTGTCATCCGCCGCTTCCTTGATTTTCGGGGTTTTCAAGTCCAGCTCTACGCCGACACGGAATGTGTTCGCATCCGAGTAACTGGTCGGCCGGCCGTCCGCCCATTTGATGGAGTACGACGCCTCGACCGTGCCACCCTCGTTGTCCTTGATCAGTTCGGCCGCGATGGGAAATGGCACCGGTTGGCCGGCGGTAAACGAGGACAGTTTCACCGAGTCTTCATAGCGACCGGTTTTCGATCCCAGCCACACACAGAACACCTCGTCATCCTTGACCGTGTTCAGGTAGTTCACGGTCAGCGTGGTGCCGGCCTTGTCCGGCGGCAACATGCCGTTGACCACACCGTCCACTGCCGGCTCCGGCAGTTCCTTTTTCGGTTCGCCGACGTTCAGGCTTTCGGCGTGGATCGATTCACGGATGGCGTGGGTGGCGTTGAGCGGGTGCATCGTACCCAGCACCGCGTCCTCGATCAGCAACTGGTAATACAGCTCCAGCGTGCCACCATCGATCGGCGCCAGATGATGGCCTGGGACGTCGATCAGCAAGGGCAGACCGGCCGCGATATCGCCATTGGTAATCGGGCGCAGCGCCAGGGTTGGCAGATAGGTGCTCAGGTCAGGCCGGGTGCCGAGCCAGAACAGTTTGATCGCCTGGCCGGCCGCAAAAGACTTGTCGAAGGGAATCTCGATGTGTACCGGATCCTGCTTCGGATCAAGGGTGCCCTGCGCCGCGTCGAGGGCGACCGGGGCCAGCAGGCGCTTGATTTCGCCAGTCACGTTGATGAACTGGGTCTTGGACGACAGGTCGGCGGAACCGTCGGCTTTCTTCAGGCGAAAGGACAGGCCGATCTGGGTCTTGGCCAGTTGCCGCAACGCCGCATTGGGAATCGGGATTTCGGGGATGCTCGGCACATTGCCCAGCGGCGCGCCGATGATCTCGATGTTGATCG
>NZ_BQHI01000060.1 GCF_021603585.1 Pseudomonas sputi
TTTGTGTTCGGGCATAACATGAGTAAGAGGTGCATGTATGCCAACCAAAAAGAAACCCGCGTTGCGAGAGCTGCCAAAAATCCCGAAAGAGCTGCTTGAGCAATTCACAGATGGACCGATGACCGCTGAAGCCATCGAGGACGCGTCTGCGGCGTTCAAGAAGGCTTTGATCGAGCGAGCCCTGAGAGCTGAGCTCGGCCATCACTTGGGCTATCCGCCGGGCGCGCAGCGCCCAGAGAATGAAACCAACCAGCGCAATGGCAAAAGCGGCAAGACGGTTCTAACCGGCGATGGCCCGCTGCGGCTGGATATTCCTCGCGATAGGGACGGCAGTTTTTCTCCCATCCTGATTCCCAAGCACGAGCGCCGCTACACCGGGTTCGATGACAAGATCATCGCCATGTATGCCCGTGGAATGACCGTCAGAGAGATCCGCGCATTTCTTTCCGAGCAGTACGGTACTGACGTTTCTCCCGACTTCATCAGCTCTGTAACCGACGAGGTCATGGCAGAGATCGGTGCATGGCAACAGCGGCCTTTGGAGCCGATGTATCCGGTTATTTTCTTCGATGCTCTGCGGGTCAAAATTCGCGAAGAGGGGCTGGTTCGCAACAAGGCGATCTACCTGGCACTGGGTGTTTTACCTGACGGAACACGCGATATTCTCGGCATCTGGATAGAAAATACCGAGGGCGCCAAGTTCTGGATGAAGGTTTTCAACGACCTCAAGACACGCGGCGTCGAAGACGTGTTGATTGCAGTGACCGATGGCCTTAAAGGCATGCCAGAAGCGCTCAACGCCGTATTTCCAGACACGACACTGCAAACATGCATTGTTCATCTGATCCGCAACAGTCTTGATTACGCGGCCTGGGACAAGCGTCGCGAACTGGCCAAGGCGCTTAAGCCGATCTATCAGGCAGTCACCGCCGAAGCGGCCGAGCAGGCGCTGGATGCGTTTGAAAACGGGTCTTGGGGCAAGCAATATCCGACGGTAGTGGCTGCCTGGCGCCGCGCTTGGGACCGAGTTATTCCGTTTTTCGTGTTCCCGCCGGCGATTCGAAAGGTGATTTACACGACCAACGCTATCGAGAGCATCAACGCTCA
Organism: Pseudomonas sputi; assembly: GCF_021603585.1. GTDB lineage: Bacteria > Pseudomonadota > Gammaproteobacteria > Pseudomonadales > Pseudomonadaceae > Aquipseudomonas > Aquipseudomonas sputi. Next base: position 1,108 of record NZ_BQHI01000060.1, read on the forward strand.
ACTGCGCAAGATCATCAAGACCCGAGGTCACTTCCCGACCGACGATGCGGCAACGAAACTGATCTGGCTTGGGCTGCGCAATATCACCGCAAACTGGGGCTCAGCGGCCCATGACTGGAAAAGTGCGATGAATCAATTTGCGATTCTGTACGGAGATCGATTTATCAGGCCAACCTGGTAAAAGCACGGCCTGCCTGACGGCAGGCCGTTACCGGCCCGCACACAAAATATCTGACAGTCCC
>NZ_BQHI01000061.1 GCF_021603585.1 Pseudomonas sputi
TTTTTTGGTTCATCACGGATTGCCGGGAAACACGCTCTTGATCTTCATGAAAAAGAATTCGCTGTCCCGGTAACCGTACGCCATCCGCTTGATGACCTTTATTCGATTGTTGATACCCTCCAGCTGGCCCGTATGCATCGGCCAGCGAACCCGGCTGACGATGCCCCGCCAGTAACCCTTCAGTCGTTTGGCAAACTGGATCAGAGGCGGTATTTCGCTTTCATGCGCATGGCGCAGCCATTGCTGCCAGGCTGATCGCCAGCCCCAGGCGGTGCTCGGTGTCCAAAGCGTTTTGAGTTCAGCCTTCATCAAATAGACCGTCATCAACGCTTGGTTGGCCGCCAGCAGATCCTCCAGACGCACCTGTTGCTCCGGCGTTTTCAGGTTCTGTGGGTTGCGCAGCAATAGCCATCGCGCTTGCTTGATGACCTTTCGGGCAGGCTTGTCATGACGTAGCCGATTCGCTTCGTCGACGCGGACTCGATCAATCACCTCTCGGCCATATTTGGCCACCACATGGAAGAGGTCGTAGACCACGCGCGCTTTTGGACAGTGCTGACGAACCTCCAGGTCAAAGGCGGTGTTCATGTCCATCGCCACCGCTTCGATGCGAGCGCAACCCTCTGGCCCCAGCTCTTCGAAGAATGGCCTGATCGCTGCACGGCTGCGACCTTCGCCGATCCACAGCACTCGCCGGGTATCGGCGTCCAACACGACGCTGGCGTAACGATGACCTTTGAACAGCGCGAATTCATCCATGACCAAGCGCCGTGGCTGCGCCTTTGGCAAAACACTCAACGCCGCTTGCAAGGCTCGACGCTCCAGCAACCGAACGCTATCCCAATGCAGCCCGAACAGTTGAGCCACGTGTTTTGTGGGCAGGCGCTCGCAGGCATGAATGACCGCCTCGGCCAGGCGGCGCGTCATGCGAGCATAGCGGTCCAGCCAACTGACCGCTTCCATGCGTTTGCCACAGTCGCGACACCCGACACGCCGAAGCAAAACGCTGAGGCGCACTGCTCGGCCAAGAATGGGCAGATCGCGGATGACTCGCTGGCAGTACTCATGTGTGGTTGAGCACGGTTTTTGGCAGCCGCCACAAGAGGGGAATTGGGTGGCGTGGGGTGTCAGGTCGATCTGTAGCGCATCGCCATCGGGCTTGATGGTGACAACAGAAAAGCCCTCCCAAAAAGGAAGGAAAGTATTAATATCGCGCATAAGAACGCCGGTTTGTTAGATGTGTTTGCTCGCACGAACATCATCAACCAAATCGGCGTTCTTGTTTCTATGTTTCCCGGGATTCCGTGAAGAACC
>NZ_BQHI01000062.1 GCF_021603585.1 Pseudomonas sputi
TGTCCCGTCCTGAATAAGGTTTACACCTTCTGATCTATTTTCAGGAGGACGTAATGGAAACGGCTAAAAGGCGTAGTCAGCGAGACTACACGCTGACTTTTAAATTGTCGGTCGTGGATCAGGTCGAAAGAGGCGAGCTGAGTTATAAAGAGGCTCAGGAGCGCTACGGGATTCAAGGCAAAACGACCGTTCTGATGTGGTTACGCAAGCACGGTCGGCAGGATTGGAGCCCGGGCACATACATTGGCTCGCCGAGGATGGGGTCTATGCCCGACAAAAACCGACCATTGACGCCAGAGCAACGTATCAAAGAGCTTGAAGAGCAATTGGCTCTGTCCAATCAGAAATCCCAGTTTTTCGAGGCGGTCGTGGACGTGCTGAAAAATGACTACGGTCTTTCTGTCATAAAAAAGCGTCCCGGCAAGTCCTCGCGCAAAAACGAATCCAAAACCTGAGCATCAGCAGGGCTTGCCAGTTCATGGGAATAAGCCGACAGGCTTACTACAAGCGCAATCGCGCCGAAGCTGCTCGGTTCGTTCTGGATCAGCAAGTTGCCGATTTCGTTCAGCAAAAGCGTCAGCGACAACCACGGCTGGGCACCCGAAAGCTGCATTACTTGCTGCATTGTCAGCCTCGACTTGAACTGCAAGTGGGTCGAGATCGCCTGTTTGCAATTTTGCGCGAAAGGCGTTTGCTCGTGGCTCGCAAACGCGCTTACCACAAGACGACTGACAGCCATCATCGCTTTCGGCGCCATCCAAACTTACTCAAGGCTGGCCCTGACCAAGTTGTCCCAAGCGGCCCAGAGCAAGTTTGGGTGGCTGACATCACCTATCTACCTACTCAGGAAGGTGTGGCTTATTTGAGCCTGGTGACGGATGCCTTTTCGCGAAAGATCGTGGGTTATCACGTCCATGAAAGCCTGCACACCGAATCGGTAGCGCAGGCGCTGCGCCGGGCGGTGAAGCAACGTCGGACCGAACAACCACTGGTTCATCACTCGGACAGAGGCAGCCAGTATTGCGCGGGCATGTATCAGGAGTTGCATGCGAAACACGGCATCAGATGTTCGATGACGGACGGCTATGACTGCTACCAAAACGCCCTGGCAGAGCGGGTCAATGGGATCTTGAAGACCGAGTTTCTGCTCCAGCGACCACGGGACTTAATGCAGGCGAGAAAGATGGTGAGTGAGTCGGTCTTGATCTACAACCGTGAGCGTCCGCATCTGTCGTTGAAATACAAAACGCCCGATGCGATGCATCGGGCGTTGGGGTGAAACAGGTGTAAACCTATTTCAGGACTAGACA
>NZ_BQHI01000064.1 GCF_021603585.1 Pseudomonas sputi
CCTGGCGCACCGAGCAGACGCTGGCCAGCTATCGCTTTGATGCCCGTCATCGGCTGATCGAGGCGTCGAACGCCGTCGGCGAAAGCGAGCGTTACGACTACGACGACCAACACGTCATCCTGCAGCGGCAGCTGGCCGGCGGCGCGAGCTTCTTCTGGGCGTGGGAGCGCGCCGGCAAGGCAGCGCGTTGCGTGCGGCACTGGGCGTCGTTTTCGCAGATGGACACGCGTTACGTCTGGGATGACGCCGGCCGTGTCACGGTGCAGTACGTCGACGGCACGCAAGAGGTTTACGTCCACGACGATACGGCGCGGCTGGTGCGTCAGGTCGCCGCCGACGGTGGTGAACAGCTCAAGACCTACGACGCGCAGGGCCGATTGGTCGCCGAGCAGGATGCGCTCGGCGCGGTTACCGAGTACCGCTACGACGATGCCGGACGGCTGATCGCGCTGATTCCGCCGGACGATGCGCCGACGTCCTACGAGTACCGCAACGGTTTCCTGCACAGCCGTTCGCGTGGCGACGCCGTTTGGACCTATCGGCGCAATGCCCAGGGGGATATCACCGAAGCGGTCGATCCGGACGGTCATGTCACCCATTACCACTACGACCCGCAGGGGCGGTTGCTGTCGGTCCGTTATCCGGATTCGGGTCGGCATGTGTTCGTGTGGAACGACCAGGGCCAACTGGTTGAGGAAAGTCTGCCGGACGGTGGGGTTCGCAAGTTTTCCTACGACCTGCAGGGGCGGCGGATTACTTCACAGGATGAACACGGTGCCGTCACCCGTCATGCGTGGGACGCCGTCGGTCGGCTGATCCAGACCACCTCGCCAAATGGCGCCACCCGCGCCTGGTCCTACAGCGCCTACGGCCAGGTCACCGCCGAACGCGATGAACTGGGGCGCATCACCCGTTATGAGTATGACGACGACCTGCACCTGGTCAGCCGGCGAATCAACCCCGACGGCACGCGGCTGCAGTACCGTTACGACCATGCGCAGCTGTTGCTGACGGAAATCGAGAACGAGTCCGGCGAAAAGTACCTTCTGGACTACACGCCCACCGGACTGATCCGACAGGAAACCGGCTTCGATGGCC
>NZ_BQHI01000065.1 GCF_021603585.1 Pseudomonas sputi
TCCAAGCGGACCTGTTGCTCCGGTGTTTTCAGGTTCTGCGGGTTGCGCAGGAGCAGCCAACGCGCCTGCTTGATGACCTTTCGGGCCGGCTTGTCATGACGCAGTCGATTGGCTTCGTCGACGCGAACCCGATCAATCACCTCTCGGCCATATTTGGCCACCACATGGAAAAGGTCATAGACCACTCGCGCTTTTGGGCAGTGCTGACGAACCTCCAGGTCAAAAGCGGTGTTCATGTCCATTGCCACCGCTTCGATTCGGGCGCACCCCTCTGGCCCCAGCTCTTCGAAAAATGGCCTGACCGCCGCTCGGCTGCGGCCTTCGCCGATCCACAGCACCCGTCGCGTATCCGCATCCAGAACAACGCTGGCATAACGATGACCTTTGAACAATGCGAACTCGTCCATCACCAAACGTCGCGGTTGCGCCTTTGGCAACACGCTCAATGCTGCTTGCAAGGCTCGACGCTCCAGCAACCGAACGGTCTCCCAATGCAGCCCAAACATCTGCGCCACGTGTAGCGTGGGAAGGCGTTCACAGGCTTGAATGACTGCCTCTGCCAGACGCCGCGTCATGCGCGCATAGCGATCCAGCCAACTGACGGCCTCCATGCGTTTGCCGCAGTCGCGGCAACCAACGCGTCGGAGCAAAACGCTCAGGCGCACTGCACGACCGAGAATCGGCAAATCACGAATGACTCGCTCGCAATACTCATGCGTCGTTGAACAGGGTTTTTGGCACCCGCCACAGGAAGGGAATCGGGTGGCGTGGGGTGTCAGGTCGATCTGGAGGGCATCACCCTCAGGCTTGATCGTAACGACAGAAAAGCCCTCCCAAAAAGGAAGGAAAGTATTAATATCGCGCATAAGAACGCCGGTTTGTTAGATGTGTTTGCTCGCACGAACATCATCAACCAAATCGGCGTTCTTGTTTCTATGTTTCCCGG
>NZ_BQHI01000066.1 GCF_021603585.1 Pseudomonas sputi
TAGTGGGTGATAGCCCTGTACGCGAAAGTCTCTTAGTCATGAAATCGAGTAGGACGGAGCACGAGAAACTTTGTCTGAATATGGGGGGACCATCCTCCAAGGCTAAATACTACTGACTGACCGATAGTGAACTAGTACCGTGAGGGAAAGGCGAAAAGAACCCCGGAGAGGGGAGTGAAATAGATCCTGAAACCGTATGCGTACAAGCAGTGGGAGCAGACTTTGTTCTGTGACTGCGTACCTTTTGTATAATGGGTCAGCGACTTATTTTCAGTGGCGAGCTTAACCGAATAGGGGAGGCGTAGCGAAAGCGAGTCTTAATAGGGCGTCTAGTCGCTGGGAATAGACCCGAAACCGGGCGATCTATCCATGGGCAGGTTGAAGGTTAGGTAACACTGACTGGAGGACCGAACCGACTACCGTTGAAAAGTTAGCGGATGACCTGTGGATCGGAGTGAAAGGCTAATCAAGCTCGGAGATAGCTGGTTCTCCTCGAAAGCTATTTAGGTAGCGCCTCATGTATCACTGTAGGGGGTAGAGCACTGTTTCGGCTAGGGGGTCATCCCGACTTACCAAACCGATGCAAACTCCGAATACCTACAAGTGCCGAGCATGGGAGACACACGGCGGGTGCTAACGTCCGTCGTGAAAAGGGAAACAACCCAGACCGTCAGCTAAGGTCCCAAAGTTATGGTTAAGTGGGAAACGATGTGGGAAGGCTTAGACAGCTAGGAGGTTGGCTTAGAAGCAGCCACCCTTTAAAGAAAGCGTAATAGCTCACTAGTCGAGTCGGCCTGCGCGGAAGATGTAACGGGGCTCAAACCATACACCGAAGCTACGGGTATCACG
>NZ_BQHI01000067.1 GCF_021603585.1 Pseudomonas sputi
ATTGACCAACATCGACGTCACTTTCCCGTCCGGCAGGTCGATCAAGTTTGCAGGTGCAGGTCTTGATGGCGCCACTGTGGAAATCAGAGTGATCAACAGCCCTGTTCCCGTGCCTGCGCCGTTGACGGGCCCCGTGCAGGCTGGCGCCTGGGAGATCGTCGCGCTCAATTGGGCCTACGGACAGTATGTCTTGCATGCCATACAGAAGGTTCCGAACAACGCTGGCGGCTGGATCGAGTCAGTCATTTGCCTGATCAGCTTTGATTACCAGTTTCCGGTGCCCCATGAGATCAAGGCCTCGGATGAGTATCAACCGACCTTGTCCGGCCTGGGGCTCGCCGATGCCGTAGTGTCTTTTTTTGATGGCGACAAGGTGACGCCGATCGCCCCCGATGCCCGGGTGGGCCTCAATGGCCAATGGGCCAGCAAAGTCAACGTGGAGTGGGGGCCGACGTACCAGCGAGAAATTCAGATCATTCAGAAACTGGCGCAGCAGACGTCGGACTGGGTTGCGTACAGCGTCACCAT
>NZ_BQHI01000068.1 GCF_021603585.1 Pseudomonas sputi
GTTGAGGTCGATCGCAGTCAGCGCCCCGCCCTTGGCGTAGTGGTAGTCGAGCTTGCTGTTGTCCGGCAGACGCAGGCGGGTGAGTTGGCCGCAGGCGTCGTAGGTGTAGCGCAGGGTGCCCCAGCCCTGATGCTCGCGCACCAGCCGGTCCTGCAGGTCGTATTCGAAGGCCAGCGGGTGATCCTGGCCGTCATCCACGCCGACCAAACGGCCTAAACGGTCATAGCGATAGCTGACCTCGACCCCGTCCGGCAGGGTCTTGAGCAGCAGGCGTCCGGCGCTGTCGCGCTGGTAAGTGGTGACCCGCGTCGAGCCGTCGTCGCCGAACTCGGTTTTTTCCAGCAGGTGGCCGTTGCGGTCGTAGGCGTAGGCGGTGCGCCGGCCATCGAAGCCGGTTTCCTGTCGGATCAGTCCGGTGGGCGTGTAGTCCAGAAGGTACTTTTCGCCGGACTCGTTCTCGATTTCCGTCAGCAACAGCTGCGCATGGTCGTAACGGTACTGCAGCCG
>NZ_BQHI01000069.1 GCF_021603585.1 Pseudomonas sputi
GCACGCTTCAGGGTTCGGGGAGCAGGACGGGGATGTTGTCAGCGTCTGGATAGAGACCGACAACGGAGCAGGCAAGATAGCGGAAGCCGTTGTAGGGAAGGAACTCACGTGGTCAGCCCGCATACAGACAACGTACTCCGCTCAAAACTATCAGATGAAGGCGACAGCCATATGCGATGGTTTTGCGTCCGACCCCACTGCCGGTCGGTCATTGGATCTGGGGACATTCGAGCCCGCGGTTGATCGCCCCTCGGAGGGGCAGCCTGTTGAGAATCCTGTTGCTTTCGACGGACGAGGTCGTGCGGGCGTCATGCAGGTTTGCAGCTGGTTCAATCCTGACCTCACGTGGTTGTCTATCTCCGTCCTCGACGGCGTATGGGCCGGTACTGCTACCAAGTCCCTGACGCCCGGCGGCCAGTGGTGCGTGATTCGACAGTCCATCACTGACGATGCAGGCGGTGCGACGATTTCCGATTCGGTAACGAGCCATCGGTTCGAGGTCG
>NZ_BQHI01000070.1 GCF_021603585.1 Pseudomonas sputi
TGATCGCGCTGATTCCGCCGGACGATGCGCCGACGTCCTACGAGTACCGCAACGGTTTCCTGCACAGCCGTTCGCGTGGCGACGCCGTTTGGACCTATCGGCGCAATGCCCAGGGGGATATCACCGAGGCGGTCGATCCGGACGGTCATGTCACCCATTACCACTTTGACGCGCAGGGGCGGTTGCTGTCGGTCCGTTATCCGGATTCGGGTCGGCATGTGTTCGTGTGGAACGACCTGGGCCAACTGGTCGAGGAAAGCCTGCCGGACGGTGGGGTTCGCAAGTTTTCCTACGACCTGCAGGGGCGGCGGATTACTGCGCAGGACGAACATGGCGCCGTCACCCGTCATGCGTGGGACGCCGTCGGTCGGCTGATCCAGACCACCTCGCCAAATGGCGCCACCCGCGCCTGGTCCTACAGCGCCTACGGCCAGGTCACCGCCGAACGCGATGAACTGGGGC
>NZ_BQHI01000071.1 GCF_021603585.1 Pseudomonas sputi
AGTGACGGTGGTGGTGATGCCACCGGAAATCACGACGCCAACGAGCGGCGGCAGGCTCACCCGTACCGCGATGATGGAAGGCAAGAGCATGCCGAACGCGCGGATCGAGGTTTTCCAGAATGGGGACCCTGAGCCTGTACTCGATACCATGGCGGATTCGAAGGGTTTCTGGAAAGACAAGGTCATACAGGCGAAGGTCGGGGCGAAAACCCTTCGGGCTCGACAGCATTTCGAAGGCCATATCTCCAAGGACAGTCAGCGGGTGGATTACGTTGTTGTTCCAGCCCCTCCCATTTGGGAGTCACCTGCGAATGGCGAGCCTGTTGGTAATGGCTCGCACGCTTCAGGGTTCGGGGAGCAGGACGGGGATGTTGTCAGCGTCTGGATAGAGACCGACAACGGAGCAGGCAAGATAGCGGAAGCCGTTGTAGGGAAGGAACTCACGTGGTCAGCCC
>NZ_BQHI01000072.1 GCF_021603585.1 Pseudomonas sputi
GGGCTGGGGCACCCTGCGCTACACCTACGACGCCTGCGGCCAACTCACCCGCCTGCGTCTGCCGGACAACAGCAAGCTCGACTACCACTACGCCAAGGGCGGGGCGCTGACTGCGATCGACCTCAACGGCGCCTTGCTCACCCGTCACGTCTACCAGAACGGCCGCGAACAGCAGCGCCAGCAAGGCCTGCTGCTCAGCGAATATGCCTACGACGAACAGGGCCGCTTGAAGTCCCACGCCGTAGGCCATCAACGCAGCGCGCTGTACCGCCGCGACTTTACCTACAGCGCCAACGGCAATCTCGAGCACATCGCCGACACCCGACACGGCCAGCGCAGCTACACCTACGACGCCCTCGACCGGCTGATCCGCGTGCGCCACACCCGCGACGATGTGCCGGAAAACTTCGCCCACGACCCGGCCGGCAACCTGCTGCTGCAGGATCGCCCCG
>NZ_BQHI01000073.1 GCF_021603585.1 Pseudomonas sputi
TGGGCCTCAATGGCCAATGGGCCAGCAAAGTCAACGTGGAGTGGGGGCCGACGTACCAGCGAGAAATTCAGATCATTCAGAAACTGGCGCAGCAGACGTCGGACTGGGTTGCGTACAGCGTCACCATCGCACCGCACAAACCGGTCGTTCATCCGGTGCCGACAGACGACCTGTTGCCGGTTTTCTCGGGCACCTGCTGGTTGAATGCCGTGGTCGAACTGCTCTTCAGCGACAGCGGCACCACCCGGTTTCCGGCCGTCGTTTCAGGCAGTACCTGGTCGTACCAGCGCCCTGATCCGTTTGCCGCCGAGGTTCCCCATACGATCACTGCCATCCAGATCGCCGCTCAGCAATCTTCACCTGAGGAAACGGTCACTTTCCAGCTCCCCAGGCCGATGGTTGCCCCGGTCATTACCGAGCCGCCGAAAGACACTGATGT
>NZ_BQHI01000074.1 GCF_021603585.1 Pseudomonas sputi
AGACCCGGTCGTAGGCGGTCGGCGAGGCATCGGTCTCGATCACCACGTCGCCGACGTTGTCGACGTAGTAGGTATCGACACCGTCGCCGCCGATCATGGTGTCTGCGCCCAGACCGCCGTTGAGGGTGTTGGCGCCGCTGTTGCCGGTGAGGACGTTGTTCAGGCTGTTGCCGAACAGGTCGATAGCGGCGGAACCGGTCAATTGGCCGTCCTCGACATTGGTCGAGAGGGTATAGCTGACAGAAGTGCGGATCAGGTCACGGCCCTGGTTGGCGAGTTCGAGCACAGTGTCATTGGCGTTGTCGATCACATAGATGTCGTCGCCGAGGCCACCGGTCAGGGAGTCTGCGCCCTGGCCGCCGTCGAGGATGTTGTTGCCGTCGTTGCCGGTCAGGGTGTTGTTCAGACCGTTGCCAGTGCCGTTGAGGTTGG
>NZ_BQHI01000075.1 GCF_021603585.1 Pseudomonas sputi
CGGCCGGCGATTCACAACAGCTTGTCGCGGGCGGCGATCTTTCTCGGGGATGAGCCGCAGGAGCTGATTGTTGCGCTGGCCGGGGACGCGGCGCGGTTTTATCACTTTCGGGCTGGGCGTCTGACGGCTGTCAGCGATGCGTACGGCAACCGGTTGCGCATTACGCGTGATCGTCTGGATCGCGTTGAGCGCCTCGATAACGGCGCTGGCCGTTCGCTGCTGCTGCGCTACGAGCGGGCGCATCTGGTCGCGGTCGATTATCAGGTTTTTCGGGAGTCGACCTGGCGCACCGAGCAGACGCTGGCCAGCTATCGCTTTGATGCCCGTCATCGGCTGATCGAGGCGTCGAACGCCGTCGGCGAAAGCGAGCGTTACGACTACGACGACCAACACGTCATCCTGCAGCG
>NZ_BQHI01000076.1 GCF_021603585.1 Pseudomonas sputi
ACTCGGTGGTCTGGCCGTCGACGGTCTTGCGGATGCGCCGGCCGAAGGCGTCGTACTGGTAGCTGGCGCTGGTGCCGTCGGGACGGGTCAGGCCGATCAGGCGGTGCTGGCTGTCGTAGCGGTATTCTGTGACGAGCTGTTGCGCGCGGCCGCGGCGTTCGCGGATCAGGTTGCCGAAGGCGTCGTAGTCGTAATGGCGGTCGCCCTGCATCTGCAGGCGATTGCCTTTGATTTGTGTCGGGCCGGGGCGATCCTGCAGCAGCAGGTTGCCGGCCGGGTCGTGGGCGAAGTTTTCCGGCACATCGTCGCGGGTGTGGCGCACGCGGATCAGCCGGTCGAG
>NZ_BQHI01000077.1 GCF_021603585.1 Pseudomonas sputi
TGAAGTCGTAACAAGGTAGCCGTAGGGGAACCTGCGGCTGGATCACCTCCTTAATCGACGACATCAGCTGCTCCATAAGTTCCCACACGAATTGCTTGATTCATTGAAGAAGACGAAAGAAGCAGCCAAAAGGGTTGTGGCTTGGTTGGTTAGAGCGCACCCCATGCTCTGCGGTAAGGAGCAGGGTGAGGTCGGCCTTAGCAGCTCGAAATTGGGTCTGTAGCTCAGTTGGTTAGAGCGCACCCCTGATAAGGGTGAGGTCGGCAGTTCGAATCTGCCCAGACCCACCAATTTTGTGTGGGAAACGCCTGTAGAAATACGGGGCCATAGCTC
>NZ_BQHI01000078.1 GCF_021603585.1 Pseudomonas sputi
GCTCAGCAATCGTTGGTTACATCTTTGATTTCTCGCGGAGTAACTTGTGATGCTGATAATCTTGTTGACTATCAGTCTGACTCCACAAGCACCCACACGAATTGCTTGATTCAGTTGTTAAAGAGCGATTAGTTAAGATCTTTCGTCTCAACCGAGGCGCGCATTCTACAGCAGCCTCATTTACTGTCAAGTGATTATTTTCAGAAGTTTTCGAAGATTTCTTCAACAACTTCAACCACTTGCGCTTCCGATCTCTCGTTAGCGGGAGGCGAATTCTACAGCGTTACACGCTGCTGTCAACACCTCTTTT
>NZ_BQHI01000079.1 GCF_021603585.1 Pseudomonas sputi
TTTAATCTTGACGATGACCTACTCTCACATGGGGAAACCCCACACTACCATCGGCGATGCATCGTTTCACTTCTGAGTTCGGGATGGGATCAGGTGGTTCCAACGCTCTATGGTCGTCAAGAAATTCTGTGACCAGCTCGTTACGGCAGTAACGCTCCGGCAAAAATCGGTGACTTCTACTAAAAACAAAACCCCAACTGCTTTCGCAATTGGGGTTTCGGAATTTAATCTTGACGATGACCTACTCTCACATGGGGAAACCCCACACTACCATCGGCGATGCATCGTTTCACTTCTGAGTTCGGGATG
>NZ_BQHI01000080.1 GCF_021603585.1 Pseudomonas sputi
GGCCATCGAAGCCGGTTTCCTGTCGGATCAGTCCGGTGGGCGTGTAGTCCAGAAGGTACTTTTCGCCGGACTCGTTCTCGATTTCCGTCAGCAACAGCTGCGCATGGTCGTAACGGTACTGCAGCCGGCTGCCGTCGGAGTTGATCCGCCGGCTGACCAGGTGCAGGTCGTCGTCATACTCGTAACGGGTGATGCGCCCCAGTTCATCGCGTTCGGCGGTGACCTGGCCGTAGGCGCTGTAGGACCAGGCGCGGGTGGCGCCATTTGGCGAGGTGGTCTGGATCAGCCGACCGACGGCGTCCCACGCAT
>NZ_BQHI01000081.1 GCF_021603585.1 Pseudomonas sputi
CGAAGACCCGGTCGTAGGCGGTCGGCGAGGCATCGGTCTCGATCACCACGTCGCCGACGTTGTCGACGTAGTAGGTATCGACACCGTCGCCGCCGATCATGGTGTCTGCGCCCAGACCGCCGTTGAGTGTGTTGGCGCCGCTGTTGCCGGTCAGGGTGTTGTTCAACTCGTTACCGGTGCCGTTGAGGTTGGCCGTGCCGGTAAGCACCAGATTTTCCAGGTTGGCGCCCAGGGTCCAGTTCACCGAAGAACGCACGGTGTCGATTTCGCTGGCCAGGGTGCTGGTTTCGATGATGGTGTCAC
>NZ_BQHI01000082.1 GCF_021603585.1 Pseudomonas sputi
GGCTGTGCAGGAAACCGTTGCGGTACTCGTAGGACGTCGGCGCATCGTCCGGCGGAATCAGCGCGATCAGCCGTCCGGCATCGTCGTAGCGGTACTCGGTAACCGCGCCGAGCGCATCCTGCTCGGCAACCAATCGGCCCTGCGCGTCGTAAGCCTTGAGCTGTTCACCACCGTCGGCGGCGACCTGACGCACCAGCCGCGCCGTATCGTCGTGGACGTAAACCTCTTGCGTGCCGTCGACGTACTGCACCGTGACACGGCCGGCGTCATCCCAGACGTAA
>NZ_BQHI01000083.1 GCF_021603585.1 Pseudomonas sputi
CACCACTACTGCTTCTGAAGTAAGAGCTTAGAAATGAGCATTCCATCGTTGATGGTGAATGTTGATTTCTAGTCTTTGACTAGTTCGTTCTTTAAAAATTTGGGTATGTGATAGAAAGATAGACTGAGCGCCACTTTCACTGGTGGTGGTCAGGCTAAGGTAAAATTTGTGAGTTCTCTTAGTTGAGAAATTCGAATTTTCGGCGAATGTCGTCTTCACAGTATAACCAGATTGCTTGGGGTTATATGGTCAAGTGAAGAAGCGCATACGGTGGAT
>NZ_BQHI01000084.1 GCF_021603585.1 Pseudomonas sputi
CGGTGTCGATACCTACTACGTCGACAACGTCGGCGACGTGGTGATCGAGACCGATGCCTCGCCGACCGCCTACGACCGGGTCTTCGCCTCCATCGACTACACCCTCACCGCCAACGTCGAGAACCTGTTCCTGACCGGCACTGCCGATCTCAACGGCACCGGCAACAGTTCGGGCAACCGCATCACCGGCAACGATGGCAACAACATCCTCGACGGTGGCCTCGGTGCCGACACCCTGATCGGCGGCCTGGGCAATGACACCTACATCGTCGA
>NZ_BQHI01000085.1 GCF_021603585.1 Pseudomonas sputi
GATTTTCCAGGTTGTCGCCCAGGGTCCAGTTCACTGAAGAACGCACGGTGTCGATTTCGCTGGCCAGGGTGCTGGTTTCGATGATGGTGTCACCGGCGTTGTCGACGATGTAGGTGTCATTGCCCAGGCCGCCGATCATGGTGTCGGCACCGAGGCCACCGTCGAGGATGTTGTTGCCATCGTTGCCTGTGATGCGGTTGCCCGAACTGTTGCCGGTGCCGTTGAGATTGTCGGTACCGCTCAGGAGCAGGTTCTCGACGTTGGCG
>NZ_BQHI01000086.1 GCF_021603585.1 Pseudomonas sputi
TAACCGTTCCTGCGCCAGCCGATGACGTCTACAAAGACGCCGGCAACGTGCAGGCCACGATTACCAACGCCAGCGGTGGCAACTTCGAGAATCTGGTCACCAGCACCACGCCAGCGGTGACCAGCGTTACTGACACCATCGACACCACTACCGTGAAGCTGACCGCGTCCGCGACAGCGGCCGAAGGTGGCAACGTTGTTTACACCGCCACCGTCGGCGCGCCTGTAACTGGCTCGCCAGTGACCGTGACCCTGTCCA
>NZ_BQHI01000087.1 GCF_021603585.1 Pseudomonas sputi
CATGATCAAACTCTTCAGTTCAAACATCTTTGGGTTTTGAGAAAACCCTAAACTTGGCTCAGCAATCGTTGGTTACATCTTTGATTTCTCGCGGAGTAACTTGTGATGCTGATAATCTTGCTGACTACCAGTCTGACTCCACAAGCACCCACACGAATTGCTTGATTCAGTTGTTAAAGAGCGGTTGGTTAAGATCTTTCGTCTCAACCGAGGCGCGCATTCTACAGCAGCCTCATTTGCTGTCAAGTGATTATT
>NZ_BQHI01000088.1 GCF_021603585.1 Pseudomonas sputi
TTGTACCGCAGCAGTGCCGCCGAGATCGATGTCGGGTTGGGGTTCGGCTGGAGCCATTCGCTGGCGCATCGGCTGGAGGTCGATGGCGCTGCGGTGGTCTGGGTTGACCATGAGAACCGGCGCACGCGGTTTCCATTGCCGAGCGTCGAGCGGCCGGCGATTCACAACAGCTTGTCGCGGGCGGCGATCTTTCTCGGGGATGAGCCGCAGGAGCTGATTGTTGCGCTGGCCGGGGACGCGGCGCGGTTTTATCAC
>NZ_BQHI01000089.1 GCF_021603585.1 Pseudomonas sputi
CGTTGATAGGTTGGGTGTGTAAGCGCTGTGAGGCGTTGAGCTAACCAATACTAATTGCCCGTGAGGCTTGACCATATAACACCCAAGCAATTTGAGTCGAAAGGCCAGATTGCGGTGTGTGAAGACGAAATGAACCGAAAGTTCGACGTTCACAAGACACCGACAGCTGTCACATACCCAATTTGCTGAAGCGAGGCCAGCCGGCCGCGAGTCAGTACCCGAATTTCTTGACGACCATAGAGCGTTGGAACCACC
>NZ_BQHI01000091.1 GCF_021603585.1 Pseudomonas sputi
CTTTCGGCGTGGGTGTTTTTCACACCCATTGTCGTTACTCATGTCAGCATTCGCACTTCTGATACCTCCAGCAAGCTTCTCAACTCACCTTCACAGGCTTACAGAACGCTCCTCTACCGCATCACTTACGTGATACCCGTAGCTTCGGTGTATGGTTTGAGCCCCGTTACATCTTCCGCGCAGGCCGACTCGACTAGTGAGCTATTACGCTTTCTTTAAAGGGTGGCTGCTTCTAAGCCAACCTCCTAGCTGTCT
>NZ_BQHI01000092.1 GCF_021603585.1 Pseudomonas sputi
GGGAACTGAAACATCTAAGTACCCTGAGGAAAAGAAATCAACCGAGATTCCCTTAGTAGTGGCGAGCGAACGGGGACTAGCCCTTAAGTGGCTTTGAGATTAGCGGAACGCTCTGGAAAGTGCGGCCGTAGTGGGTGATAGCCCTGTACGCGAAAGTCTCTTAGTCATGAAATCGAGTAGGACGGAGCACGAGAAACTTTGTCTGAATATGGGGGGACCATCCTCCAAGGCTAAATACTACTGACTGACCGATAG
>NZ_BQHI01000093.1 GCF_021603585.1 Pseudomonas sputi
GAGCGTGGCGCAGCCATTGCTTCCAGGCTGATCTCCAGCCCCAGGCGGTACTTGGCGCCCAGAGCGTTTTGAGTTCAGCCTTCATCAAATAGACCGTCATCAACGCTTGGTTAGCCGCCAGCAAATCCTCCAAGCGGACCTGTTGCTCCGGTGTTTTCAGGTTCTGCGGGTTGCGCAGGAGCAGCCAACGCGCCTGCTTGATGACCTTTCGGGCCGGCTTGTCATGACGCAGTCGATTGGCTTCGTCGACGCGAA
>NZ_BQHI01000094.1 GCF_021603585.1 Pseudomonas sputi
ATGTCCTCGATGGCCTTGATGGTGTAAGTGCGCACCGGAAAGGTCACCGCGTCGCTTTCGAGCGGGCTGCCATTCAAACCGGCCTTGAACTCGATCCTCAACGCAGAACCGTCCTTGAGCTTCTGCAATCCGGCCTTCGGTACCGATTCGTCGTAGTAGCCATTGTTGATCCAGCCCTGGTTTGTCTGAGCGTTTCCACCATTCCAGATGGTTTTCGCATAAGACGTGTTGTCATCGTTCGTACCGACCAGGCGC
>NZ_BQHI01000095.1 GCF_021603585.1 Pseudomonas sputi
AGCGCTGTGAGGCGTTGAGCTAACCAATACTAATTGCCCGTGAGGCTTGACCATATAACACCCAAGCAATTTGAGTCGAAAGGCCAGATTGCGGTGTGTGAAGACGCAATGAACCGAAAGTTCGACGCTCACAAGACACCGACAGCTGTCACATACCCAATTTGCTGAAGCGAGGCCAGCCGGCCGCGAGTCAGTACCCGAATTTCTTGACGACCATAGAGCGTTGGAACCACCTGATCCCATCCCGAACTCAGA
>NZ_BQHI01000096.1 GCF_021603585.1 Pseudomonas sputi
CTTTCGGCGTGGGTGTTTTTCACACCCATTGTCGTTACTCATGTCAGCATTCGCACTTCTGATACCTCCAGCAAGCTTCTCAACTCACCTTCACAGGCTTACAGAACGCTCCTCTACCGCATCACTTGCGTGATACCCGTAGCTTCGGTGTATGGTTTGAGCCCCGTTACATCTTCCGCGCAGGCCGACTCGACTAGTGAGCTATTACGCTTTCTTTAAAGGGTGGCTGCTTCTAAGCCAACCTCCTAGCTGTCT
>NZ_BQHI01000097.1 GCF_021603585.1 Pseudomonas sputi
TTCTTCAGGCGAAAGGACAGGCCGATCTGGGTCTTGGCCAGTTGCCGCAACGCCGCATTGGGAATCGGGATTTCGGGGATGCTCGGCACATTGCCCAGCGGCGCGCCGATGATCTCGATGTTGATCGCCCCCCCTTCAAGCGGCGTGCCCTTGAGCCGGACGATCGGGATGTCACCGACCTCGAATTTGTGGGTGTTCGCAACGATTTGCGCCGTGCCGTCGGCATCTCCCAGTTTGTCGGCGTCCAGCACGTTG
>NZ_BQHI01000098.1 GCF_021603585.1 Pseudomonas sputi
GCATCGGCCAGCGAACCCGACTGACGATGCCCCGCCAGTAACCCTTTAGCCGTTTGGCGAACAGGATCAGAGCCGGTATCGCGCTTTCATGAGCGTGGCGCAGCCATTGCTTCCAGGCTGATCTCCAACCCCAGGCGGTACTTGGCGCCCAGAGCGTTTTGAGTTCAGCCTTCATCAAATAGACCGTCATCAACGCTTGGTTAGCCGCCAGCAAATCTTCCAAGCGGACCTGTTGCTCCGGTGTTTTCAGGTTCT
>NZ_BQHI01000099.1 GCF_021603585.1 Pseudomonas sputi
CGCTGGTGCTGGATCTTTCCAATGTGCCGAAGATCCTTCAGGCGGCCAACAACGGTGATGGCGCGGAGCTGGACGTTTCGGCGCTGACTGGCAACGCCACCTTGCGCGCCTCCGTCTGGCCGTTTATCGCGCTGGGGCAGAAAGTGTGGCTGCGCCTGGTCGGTACGAACGATGACAACACGTCTTATGCGAAAACCATCTGGAATGGTGGAAACGCTCAGACAAACCAGGGCTGGATCAACAATGGCTACTACG
>NZ_BQHI01000100.1 GCF_021603585.1 Pseudomonas sputi
CCGCTCAGCAATCTTCACCTGAGGAAACGGTCACTTTCCAGCTCCCCAGGCCGATGGTTGCCCCGGTCATTACCGAGCCGCCGAAAGACACTGATGTCGGCCGCGACATGGAGGTGGGAGGCACGGGCGGCATGAAGGGCGCCACTTTGACTGTTTACGATTATGTGTCTGGCCGTGAGCTGGGCTCGAAAGTGCTGCCGGCTGATGGTGTCTGGAGCATGTTGCTGAAGGGTTTGCCATACGGCCCTCTGGTCA
>NZ_BQHI01000101.1 GCF_021603585.1 Pseudomonas sputi
GAAAGCGGAGAAAAAGAGGTGTTGACAGCAGCGTGTAACGCTGTAGAATTCGCCTCCCGCTAACGAGAGATCGGAAGCGCAAGTGGTTGAAGTTGTTGAAGAAATCTTCGAAAGCTTCTGAAAATAATCACTTGACAGCAAATGAGGCTGCTGTAGAATGCGCGCCTCGGTTGAGACGAAAGATCTTAACCAACCGCTCTTTAACAACTGAATCAAGCAATTCGTGTGGGTGCTTGTGGAG
>NZ_BQHI01000102.1 GCF_021603585.1 Pseudomonas sputi
GCAATGACACCTACATCGTCGACAACGCCGGTGACACCATCATCGAAACCAGCACCCTGGCCAGCGAAATCGACACCGTGCGTTCTTCAGTGAACTGGACCCTGGGCGACAACCTGGAAAATCTGGTGCTTACCGGCACGGCCAACCTCAACGGCACTGGCAACGGTCTGAACAACACCCTGACCGGCAACGACGGCAACAACATCCTCGACGGCGGCCAGGGCGCAGACTCCCTG
>NZ_BQHI01000103.1 GCF_021603585.1 Pseudomonas sputi
GGTGGTTCCAACGCTCTATGGTCGTCAAGAAATTCGGGTACTGACTCGCGGCCGGCTGGCCTCGCTTCAGCAAATTGGGTATGTGACAGCTGTCGGTGTCTTGTGAACGTCGAACTTTCGGTTCATTGCGTCTTCACACACCGCAATCTGGCCTTTCGACTCAAATTGCTTGGGTGTTATATGGTCAAGCCTCACGGGCAATTAGTATTGGTTAGCTCAACGCCT
>NZ_BQHI01000104.1 GCF_021603585.1 Pseudomonas sputi
GCGAGGCGAAAAACGGCAGCACGTGTTCGAGCATTCATGATTCGGATTTGCGCGCGACATGTGAGGCCGAGAAGGGCAGTACTTGTTCGAGCATTCACGACAGCGACCAGCGCGCTTACTGCGAGGCGAAAAACGGCAGCACGTGTTCGAGCATTCATGATTCGGATTTGCGCGCGACATGTGAGGCCGAGAAGGGCAGTACTTGTTCGAGCATTCACGACA
>NZ_BQHI01000105.1 GCF_021603585.1 Pseudomonas sputi
GTGACACCATCATCGAAACCAGCACCCTGGCCAGCGAAATCGACACCGTGCGTTCTTCGGTGAACTGGACCCTGGGCGCCAACCTGGAAAATCTGGTGCTTACCGGCACGGCCAACCTCAACGGCACTGGCAACGGTCTGAACAACACCCTGACCGGCAACGACGGCAACAACATCCTCGACGGCGGCCAGGGCGCAGACTCCCTG